>JAEZMV010000002.1 GCA_023414875.1 Bacillota bacterium
ATTCATTAATACCTCTAATCAATATCCACAAAGTAAACAGTATCTCTGCTAAAGTCTGGGGTACTAAAAGAATTATGTTTACGATCATATAACTTGGAAATAGGAAATGCACAAAAACATTAATCAGCAAACCACTGCCACCAATGATTAGCAGAATCCCGAGAACTTTCGGGAGAAATTCTGACTTATAAACTAAAAGTCCGAGCGGAATAAGCCATAAACCAAAGAATATATTTGCGATTTCATAGCCGTGTAAGTACAAATCATAAGATAGCATAGCCTTCGCTTGCAACTGAGCGTCAGTAAAGACACTTAAGTGTTCCGCTCCACTTAACAAGTGTAAAGCTGCAAATTCATTTAGTAGATTAATCATGTTAATCGATGTGCCTAACATAACAAAAATTACCATAATCATGGATAGGTTTTTATTAACTTCACTTAATAACTTGTATAATACCAAAGGCAGTAACACGAAAATTATCATCATTATTAAATCACTTACAAAACCGATACGAAATAAAAATTCATTCGCCCTAATATTATGAGCAGTGGCTTCCATGTCAGTTGCTATGAATAATTTGTCACGAATAATCTGTGCGATGGGACCAAATACGAACATAAGCAACCACAGGAATCCTGCTAATCTTGCTGTTTTTTTACTAGGAAGCATTTTTGTTCTCCTTTCAAAAACTTTAATTGTTATCAATTTACATCTACTCCTCTATGCTGTTGACCGATATCAGTTCAATGCCCAAATCATTAATCTTTCGAAGAATACCATATAGTGAGGCTTGATCGATGAGCTTACCACGGAGTATGGTAGTGGAATTCGGTTGTTTCATTACTTCCAGCTCTTCAAACCAGGTATCCCTAATATATCCACGGATGATAATCTCATATATCATTTGTTATTGCCTCTTCCATTTCGCTGCAAGTATGACTATTGCGACATTTCCCAGGATCTCCATCACGGAGAAGAAAATATAATGCAGTGTTGCGTCCGATCCCACAAAAAAAGATCCAATCTGATATATAATCATGAGAATTGCTGCCCCGATATTGATGATACGATTCGCCCGATAAGGCAAGACCGCGGATAGTACAACCATTAGAAATGGAATCTCCAATGAAAGTCCTGCAAATAATAAAAATTCCTGTGTCATTGGTATTCCTGCTATATTTCCTTCTAGCAATCCCCTTAAAGCTGACATCTCCATATTACTTATGAGATCACACAAGATGTAATTCAACGATAGAAACACCCATAACTTTGAGATTAACATTGGTCTGTGAATTAGAGTACTCTGTTTATTCTGTTGCAGGATATAATCTGTGTTCATAAGAAAACCTCCTCGTTTCTCTGTTTATTTATTATAAGCATACGAAAATAGAAGAGGTCTGTGCACCTACTAAAGTAGGGTATTATATAAAGGATGGCACTCTTTCCATATTAATCCTACACGTCTAACCTTAGGATTAGTTTGTGCCGAGGATAACGCAGGCACAAACTTCGGGGTGTGAATTATGTTTTTATTAATTCACACTACACTAAGCCAAGTTCACGCGCTTTTGCAATAGCCTGAGTTCGGCGGCTGACTTCCAATTTACCAAAGATGTTCTGGTTATAGCCCTTCACAGTGCTAAGCGCCAGGAATAACCTATCGCAAATTTCTTGGTTCGTTAATCCGGACACAATCAAGGAAAGCACTTCAAGCTCTCTTGCTGTAAGGGGCTCTATGAGGGACTGGTTCCTATGTTCCTTTTTGAATGTCTCCTCAGCTTCATCCTTAGCACCTGGAATCTGACCAGGCTGATGACATGCCGCTTCCGTTTCGATCTGCTTCTCTACTTCCTCGATTCCTACATCTAGAGGAATCGGGTATATATAGTAATGCGTCTTACTTTCCTTAATACAATCGCGTGCCAAATCATACAATCCTTCACTGCAGTAGATTCTTGCAAGCAGTAGATAATATTTATATTTCCAATCCATGAGTGCGGATCTCTGAGCATGTATCTTGCTCTCCTCAAGCAGTGTGTAGGCTTGCTTATTATCTCCTTGTAAGAAAGCGATTTTGCTTAAACCAAGATACAGACTTGGCAGTAAAATCGTGACGAGTTTCTCTTTGATTAAGCGTGCGATAGTCTGTTCCAACATAGCTTTTGCTTTAGCTAAGGCACCCTGTTGAATATACAGCTCCCCAAGCACCATGTAATAAGAATTCTCCATGAGTGGGATTGCTGCCTTTTTAATATTATGAAACGAATTTAGAATTACCGATTCTGCCTCGTATAAATCACCGTTAGCCCAGTGAGCAAATCCTAGCATCATCTCTGCAGTACCACGTTTAAAGTGTTGATTACTCGGAATCCTCTCGAGAACATAACGTGCGTTGGTGAAAATACCTTCAATATCTCCTGTAGCCTCAGCAATATACCCATACGCAGAAGCAATCGTCGCCGGCAGTAGATCAAACTGTGTCTTGTCATTTATTATAATATTCTCCGGGTATCCTTCCGTTTGACATCGATCGTACAATCTCCCAGCCTTGTCGAACCACTCTGTACAAGCCTCCACATCACCCATATCAAGTAGTGCCCAGCCATAGCCCATGGTAAGGATCGGACTTCTTTCAATGATCGTGGCCGGTAGCTTCTTCGTCATGTCAAGCCAGGATGCCGATTGAAGCTGGAGATCCATTTCGACCCATTTGCATTCGATGATCGCAGCTGCTTCCTCGTAGTCATTCGCTTTGATAAAGTGATGAATGGCCTCTTGTCCGAATCCATTTGTTTTAAACCAAAGTCCTGCTCGTACATGGAGCGATTCCATTACACTCTTTGATTGTTGTTCTAATCGATGTCTTAGAAGATCTCGAAAAAGGTGATGATACCGGAACCACTTATGAGACATTTCTGTGGAAATGATAAAACAATTTGTCTTCACAAGTCTTTCAATGATGATATTTGAGCTGCCAGCTTCCAGTTGCATCACTGCATCACAAAGTTCATCCGTGAAGGCTTCCAATATGGATGTCTTAAGAAGAAAGGCCTTAATTTCCGGTGTTTGACGCTCAAGGACCTCTTCCAACAGATAATCCATAATATAATATTGACTACCTGAAAACGCCTCGATAAACCCGTCAATATCATCTATTCCCTGTACAGACAGCATGATCATCTGAAGCCCCGCAATCCATCCCTCAGTTCGGGTGATCAGCCGCTGTGTTTGTTCTTCTTTTAATGATATATGTAGTTGCTGCGAGAAATACGTCTCAACCTCTTTTTCTGTGAACCTGAGCTGCGAAATTCTGAGTTCGAACAGTCTCTTTGTTGATCTCATTTTTGCTAATGGAAATGGAGGATCTTCCCTAGTGATTAATACTAGTTGCATCATCGGCGGAAAGTGATCGAATATCGTTTTAACTACCTGATGAATCAGATCATTTCTTATGACATGATAATCGTCAAAAATTATTACATATGGTGATTGGATCGTATGGAGCTGATTGATCAGAGCTCTTAAAAATGCATCATAACCAATAGATTGATAGGCGCCCTGGAGTTGTTTAAGTTCTTCGGACACTTGCGCATCAATTGATTTTATTCCAGCTATCAGGTAGGAAAAAAACTGCATCAAATCGTTGTCCCAATCATCAAGAGTGTACCAACAATATGCTGTTCTTTGTTCTGATAGCCAGGCACTTACTACCGTCGATTTTCCTGATCCGGCTTGAGCGGATACCAGAATCACTTGTGCCCAGTCGCAATCCTTAAGTAATGGTACTTTAGAGATTACAAGTTTCGGTAACTGCGGCTTATTTAGTTTTGTCGTCAGTATTGGTATCATCCTTACTCCTTTCCTTCCATATATTTTAACCTCTTATAAGTCTGGTATATAGTTCACTGTAGAAATAAACAATGTAATACGTTTGTCCTGTTCTTATACACATACACTTCTGTATAAGAGACATCAGAATTACATGTAAATTATTTAATATTATTTTACACTTTTTCCATAAATTATCAAATATATTTTAATTGGCCCTTTTATAGACAACATTTCGTTTAATTTTCCGGCTACTAAGACTACCAAATGTACATTCTAATCGTCTGAACATTAACCAGTCAAAAAATCTTTTGAGTATATCATTAAACTACGTTTTCTTTTGTGGTTTTCTGTGATATTATAAAAATAGTACCTTTTATTACCTAAATAGTTAATTTAATACAAAAGATAACATGCAGTCAGTTCTATATCCAAACCATCTAAATTCATCACATACTATTAAAGATGAAATAAAACTAAATTAGTTTTAGATGGCGCTTTATTATTCAGAGGGCATAAATACCAACAGAATTCTATTGAATTAATGAAAAATGAAAAAGCAAAAATATTATGACACAAAGGAGGAGCTCCATAGAAATCAGAAACTGAAGAAGTAACCGCATATGTGCAAACAAATATTAGTGGAGATTTATATCCAGGTAATTTAACGGTAGTTAATAAAATCACTGATATAACCGGTATACCATTGCCGAATTAATACCCCCCTCAATAATACTAGAATAGGAGATCACAAAAATGAGTATGAACAAAAAAACTACGTTGAGCATTCTTTTTCTTTTCTGCATAATCCTCAGCAATAGCTCCATCAATGTTACCACTCATGCATTCGCAAAGAACGTTTCAACAAAGGCCATCTCTTCTATGGCAGCATCAGATGCATTGGAGGCACAAGATTACAAAGGGGACACCTTTACACTACAGCTCGATAAAAAGTATACTAATGTTAAACTTAGCTTTATCGAGCTAGCAGATGGCAGCATTTCCGATGCGAACGTACGCATCACGAAATCTATAGCTTCCATAACAAACGCTTACGACATTCCCATGGGTTCTACTTCCAAATTGTATCTATTATTAAAAACAGGCAAAATTGTAACTTATTCATTTTCCACCGATACTAAAGTCAAATTTGATCTTAACTCACAACGTGATTATGTTATCCCGGCTAATCCATCCAAAGGCTTTTATTTCCCTTATTTCATATCTTTCAAGGGGAGCTCCAACCTTGCAGATTATAAAAGCACTATGATGTTTGATACCTCCAACAATCACTTGACTTTTACGAATAAAGAAGCCTTTGCTCAGATGAAAGAAACTATAAAATATGCTTCCCACTATATCTATGATATAGGTGCAAAGGGTAATTACATAACCGTAATGTTCGTATTCCCAAGACCATATCAGGATTCCATGCTCTATACTCATGCTCTGGATCGTGACACATTGACGCTTACCCAGGAACAGTCCGACGCACTTCATCGGGGTAATTTGGTACGTCTGGATCTTCAATATCTGGCCGTGATTAAGGATGCCAAGGCGCAAGTCACCGCCAATAATAAGAAAGTGGATGATAAAGTATTTCTGTTCGGATTTTCAGCCTCTGCAGATTTTGCCACACGCTTTACGCTACTGCATCCAGAGGGTGTTAAGGGCGTCGTTGTAAATGCATCTCCCACCATGCCCTTCTCCAGCTATAACGGTGTCACTTTGAATTACCCATTAGGCATAGCTGATTTAAAATCTTTAGTAGGTACAAAATTTAACGTTACTGCTTTTAAGAAAGTCCCCCAGTTTTGGCATTCCGGTAGCATCGACGATAACGATGGAACCTATTACGGCGACGGCTGGGGCAATTATGGGGACGACACTAAGGATTGGAATGCCGAAGGAATTGACTATCGAAAGGCCTTTGGAAACGAAATAACCGAGCGTAAGCGATTGATTGCCAAAGTAATACCGGATAAAGGCTTTACCAACATAACTTTTAAAGAATACAAAGGAGCTAGCCACGAAATCACAAGTAAGATGCTGTCAGATATTTTAGCCTTTTTAAATAAAATCAAATAATTCTGTAACATGTTAATCACAATATGAGCACAAAGCAAAAAAGGCATAAGCCCATTGGCGAAATGCCTTTTAATCTATTGAATTATGACATTTGTTAATTATGTTTGTTGCTTTTTGCCATTATATGTATGTTAATATTGCTCTCTCTGTCATAATATGGTATTGTAAATATAAGTATTTTTATTTCATTGAAGTGATTAAATTATGATTAAAGTGACCAAAAAAGGCGAACTGATGAGGTGAACCAAATGAATATTGGGATTTGTGATGATAACGAGATTTATCTGGACATGCTTTATAAGATGGTTTTGAAGATGGTATCCGATTCTTCAGATATTATATTACATAAATTAACGCCCTATGATTTAAATTTAGATGTTCAAAATCTTACATCATCTTATGATATCTTAATTACTGACATCGATATGGGTGATTATAATGGTATTGAATTAGTTGAGAAGCTTAATAAAATTAATCCTTCCTGCATTATCATATTCATAAGTAATTATATCAACTATGCAACAAGAGTATATGATGTAAACCATGTTTATTTCGTTTTAAAGACTGAGGCCGATGTCCGTCTTCCCATAGCTCTAAATAAAGCCCTGACTATATATCAAGAACAAAAGCGCTCTTACTTGACGATATGCTATCAAAATGTTAACTATTTCATTCCTCATACTGACATCTCCTATATTGAGTCCTTAGGAAGATATCTGTATGTGCACACCGAGAAACAAATTTATAAGACTATTAAAACTTTGACAGCTGTCCAAAGTGAGCTTAGCAGTGCATTTGTCAGATGCCATAAAAGCTTTATTATAAATCTGGATTTTGTTTATTCAATTACTAGAATCAACTGTATTTTGAAGACAAAAGAGAATATCTCCATAAGCAACACCTATTCTAAGTCTTTTTTGTCCTCTTACAGACATTACGTCTCTAATAGGCTGGGTTAAAATCAACTCTAATCCAGCCATGTTTTGTTGATGTCTATCGGGGATGATCTTTGTTAGTCATCACTTGGGCTAAAAATCCTTCTTTCATAATCTATGGACTCACAAAGGATATTAAGTAGTTTATTCGTCATATTGAAGCTCCCGTACTACCTTAATACGCTTCATAGGTAGTCTCATTCAACCCTCTCACTAATATGAATATTCCGTCCCCGTTGTAAGAAATGTCATTGTAAATACAGTCATAAATTAATTCGCCCTCTTTAAATAAGCCATAAAAGCCTGTCTCAGAATCTTGTACTATACAACAATTAACATCATCATAACTTTCACAGTATGAAAAATTCCCATATTCTTTTGATGTATTATATATATTCACTAATTTATAAGTTCTCCCAGACCATCCGTCCCCGTATTCTAATATGGCATACTCATCATAGATTCTGTTACAACTAAATCCACCGGAACCAATTGTACTTATTATATTAAAGTCTTTATCAATAACTTGCCATAGAACATCTTCGTCATACCAGTTATCATTACCAGGTATTAATGACGCTACTGTAGTCATACCATTCTTAAATTCATTTGCTACAACATAAATGTTTTCTGTAACTTGGTAGCCATCTGTATCTATATAGGTATACAACCCATCATAATTGTAATATCCTGTGATTTCACCACTTCCAACAATTGGTCCTTCTTTTACCCTATAAGATGCATATTCTTCCGAATATCTCCCCACTTGCCCTTCATACTCCCTAAATAAATTACCGTGATAAGTATATACCTTATAGAGCGTGTTATATTGGTCATTTTTGTCGTACTCATAGGCAGTAATCAGATTGTTATCACCTATTAAGATATCTTTGCATTTATTAGGTATAATCATATTGCCATTAATATCTGCCAATAATTTATACTCTTCCGAAGGATAATAAGCATTTGTCCACTCTCCTACCTCAATAAATTGATCAGACACTATCCATATATCTTTATACTTCGGTTCAATAATATAATTACCTGTTTTATCAATAACCCCTCTCATTTCTTGTCCGGATACGACAGCACGACCATGCTCAAAAGCATAAGCATCATTAAACATAAAATCAATCTTTATGTTATTATGACCATCAACATAACCCCAGTAGCCATCCTTGCATACTGCAATTAAGCCCTCTGAGAAACAACCATTCCATGAATAATCCTTCAGCCAAATTAGTTCCTCAGCCAATTCCTCTGAAGTCATATTCTCATAAGTCATATTCTCATAAGTCTCCTCATTAGACCTTTGCTCAAAGAAATATAAGTCCGTCTTCGGAAAATTAGTATATACTATTTGGCCATCTATTATATTAGGAATTAATACATCTAATCCAATTTCCTTCCTATTAAGTAGCTCCTGCGTATTATTACCATTAATATCACATCTGTATAAGCTATCACAATTACCCCAGATTAAATCTCCTTCATGATCCATAATAAAGGTAACACCTGGCTTGTCAATTATTGTCTCATATTCCTTTGTTTTTAAATTTAACCGATATATACAGCTATTATCATATTTCTGCAGTATTAAGTATTCTCCTGATTCTATCCTAGGATACCCGTCTATTTTAGCAATTTCTATATCTGATTTATTATCAAAAAACTTAAACATAATCGTGTTAAAATTATCAACCTCATTTTCTGCAACAAAATAAATCCCTTTTTCATTCATCAGAGCACCCTCAGATAAGAAGAACTGGTTCTCTCCTGTCAGTAAATCATAAACATAAGTAAAATTACTAATATCATCATCAACTGCATTGTAATATATCTTAGTACCAATTGCGTTTAATATATACGCATTAAAGTTGTCTGATAAATCTAATAAAATTGTTGTTTCTCCGGTAGTTTTATTAAATGAACGCAAATAAATTTTATTAGTAGTAGAATCCTTATTATTTATATACTCCATAAAAACAATTAAATTACCAGCCTTACATAAGAAATCGCAACTACCTTCTGTTGATAGTACTTTATTTTTAATACCACTCTTATCTATTTTATATAGTCCATCCATGGTTGTATAATAAATGTGTTCACCGTCAAAATATGTACCACCCCAACACCCCATATTCTGTTGCGTATTGCCTAATCTGCTTTTCTTGTTCACTAGTAAATCTTTGATGGTAGTATCCATATTACTTGTCTTATTTACCGCTTCATCGTTTGATAGTTGATCTTTATTTGGTGCTTTTTCACGAGAACAGCCGGTAAGAAAACATACGCAACACAAAACAACAATGATATACATATACTTTTTCATCAAAACTCCCCCATTTATTTGTTATTGGTAACTGCTCTGATTAATCTAGCATACCTGCTTAATAAGGAAGGCGGATAACTTTAACTACCTTACTCTATAATTAACTATTTCGATTAATCCGGATGAGCTACTTTCTCCTGTTTCTTTTCTTACTAACCATTATACCAGAAGGCTGTCATATCAGATGCTTGTGTTATAACCGTTTTTTATCAAGTTATAACAGTTTATCGCGAAATCTGAGTCCTCAATACTGTAATTGTAGTTATTTAAAATATCGGAGTTTGCGAAGATGATGAAATTACATCTAGACACACCTTATAGACTGTTTATAGACTGTTTTGAAGATGTTTGATTCTACAGTTATTATTTTCGCTCCTAGGTTTCAAAATGTAACAAGACGTTATTTTTCTGTTACAAGTCGGAAATCGGGAAGCGTATTGCTATGTTATAATAGTAAAAAGACTTGTGGAGACTCGATTATTGTAAAAGTCACCATAAGATAGAAAAGGGAGGTACTTATGAAAAAAATAGTAAGAGCTATTCTTTTTATTGCACTTATGACTTTATGTATCAAACCGGCCTTAACACAAGCAGCTACTCCGAAGTATGCTGTAATTATCCGTGATACGAAAAAAAGTGATTCATGGGGAGAAGGATACATATTATATGACAATTTAACCGTACTTTCACCCAATAAGAATATCATGGTAAAAGCTCCTGATATTAGTTCGAAACTAGGGCTGACTTATACCTATGATAGTAAGACGAAAAAGTTTACTATTAAAGATAAGAAATCAGGAAAATATCTAATATTCAAATTGAATTCAAAAAGCTATGAATACTATTCCAGCTCCAAGGCAAAAGGAAAGAAGCTTACGGCTGTATACAAAGCTTATTATGATACAAAGAGTAAGGTGAATGTTATTCATTCTGCTACTCTTCAGTATTTAGTAGGCTATGGATATTCCAAATCCTCCGCAGTAATAAAAAATTCTATGGATTATGATTTCCCCGAGTATAGTTTTCGTAGGTATAATGCCTTGGGGTACGATGATATTGGATTTACAGGAGTAGTAGCATATCAACCTGGGGAAAAAACAAAAATAGCATCCATACCTTCCATAGATTGGATCGATAATCTAAAACAGGTGTCTACTCTAACCAAAACAAAAATTATTGATAACAGTGAGATATTTGGAAATATGAGCTTTGTTGATTATCTAAAGGAAGGTAAGGATTTTATTGATATTGTGGAGTTGTACACTGATAAGCAGGGTGGTTTTGCTCGATATAATATGTATTACAATTCTGCTCTACCCATGTATGGCTATCGTTACTCTTATTGTGTTAACCCTAAGAAATATGGAAATAGCGCCAGGTTATCTGCCTATAGCAATTATGGAATGTACTATTCTGCTAACTATGATAAGCTTCTTGAGCTACGGGATATATTAGAGATACCATATGGTACTGTAAAAGAACCCATACCTGAGACTAAAGGTATTCTCGAATATATATTTGGAGACAATCTTAGCTGGATGGTCGATAAGATGCCCTTTGATAAAACACAGGTTATAGATAATTTCTTCTATGTAACCAAATCTAAGAACGAGGATGGAATTATACACTTTGGAATAGACATCTACAAGGATACAACAGCAGGATTAACATATAATGAAAATAACAAAGCATACTCAATTGAACGTGATTTCTTATATCTTGATTTCGATTATGAAACTGAGAATAAAGTAAATCGGGATCTCACTCCCTATGAAATTTATCAATATACGAGGGAGTATATTACTGATATGATAAATTACCAGAATAGCAAAGGCCAGGATTACTTTACAATACGGCTAAAGAAATATATGGATAACTTTTATATTAACAATCTGTTAGAAGAATATGTAAACAATTTCGGAGAAATAGATTATAGTGATTATGAAAATTATGAAGATTATGAGTCTGCTTTAGAGGAATATGAAACCACGCTAAATTCATATTTTGATGATATACTACTATTCTATAATGAAGGTGGATATCGAGATCGTGACTATTATATTGGTTATAAGAAAGATGCAAGTAAGGAAGATTTTCATGTTACTTTAGTTAAAGGAACTGTCTTTGACTACATAGAATTTGTTCCACAAAATAAGGATAAAGAAACAGAAGGCTACTTATCTACATTAATCTCTATTACACTGGATTGTACACAAGAAGAAGCGCAAGGATTTATCGATTCCCAAAGTGATTATATCCTCTACAAGGATGAATTTGTTATCACAAAAAAACAGGTAGGTGAAAATACAGCAATTACAATTCAACCGATATACAGTATTCACAATATGGCCTTTACTCTTGAGCATCAAGCCGATATGACAAAATAATTTCAAGCCAATGTGACAAAACAATTCTTTCATGTTACCCTGAAAACCTAAAAAGCTTAAAATCGATTAACCATCAACATACAATCGATTTTAAGCTTTTCTATTTCAGCTCCAATGCTACATATGGAATAAATCACTGTATCCGAACTACTTTTTCCTAAGCCTATTCGTGCTGATCTGTTTTCAACATCACAAAAGCCGAGAATTCCTCTCCCTGATCAATAAGCTCCTTTTGCCCATCGTACCGTTCTACAATTTCTTGTATTATTTTCAGACCATAGCCATGATACCTTTTATCTTTTTTCCAAGTAATGAATTTATCCTTATTTTTTAATGCTATATTCTCTTTTGACTTACTATTAATTATTTTGACTGTCAAATATCCTCCGACTATTGATGCTTTTAGGTTAATGTATTTCTTTTGAGTGGGAAGCCTCAGGCACCCCTCTATGGCGTTATCTATCAGATTTGAAAACACAGACATCAAATCAATCTCACGAATCGAGAGTGAATCCGGTAATTTTAAGTCAATTTGAGAGGTAATTCCCTCAGCTTTGCATTTACTCATTTTAGAGGACATGACTGCATTTATTATCTTATTATTGCAATAATACTCCCTTCTGATGCTTTGATATTGCTGCTGCAACTCCTTCGTATAATCCTCAGCCCTTCTATGTTCTCTCTTATTTATCATTTCCTGTATGGACTTTATATGATGTCCAATTTCCTGGTGCAACCTAAGAATCTCCTGTTCCTGCTCCTGCATAGCAAGATAGTTAGAATATTGCAGCTCTTTATGCTTTATTAGGAGTGTATTTTCACTTTTTAATCTTCTTTTCTCTGTTTGATTAATCGAAATAAGCAGGATAATAGCAGATACGACTGTAAATAATAAAATGTTCTTATAATTAGATATCGCTTTCAAATTCGTATCGTTTTGAAAATAATTTTTTTCACTGTTTATAAGTAAATATGCAAAGCATACATAGAATATATACCAACTCCATTTTGATATTTGTTTATTTTTGTTAACTCTACCTATCCTCTTTCCTATTGGCAAAAATAGAAATCCAAAGGCAACACTTAAGATTAATAATAACACATAATAGGGTAATGTCTTACTGTTAGCCGGATGTACTGTTGCACCTTTTATCAGGTCCAATGTAACAAAATAATTTAAGTATAGTACACTGGGTAGTGATAGCCCCATTATCAGTGTAATTGGCCACCAAAGAGCCCGATACCAGACCTTTTCAACATATCGAAGAATGAAAAATAAGTAAACTAACACTTCAAAGACTATATTAATCTTTAGTAGGATATATATCAACTCGGTATTAGGTACTATTCCTCCCCCAATGAGCACTAGAGATAAAGAATCTGTTATCGGCATATAATTAGCATAAATAAATGCAATGAAATAAGCCTTCCTTTTATCGATTTTCAATGAAAAAGTATTACATAAAACGTAAAATGTCATAAAACTAAAAATAAGATACTGAAAATATATATTTATAAACTGAATCCATACATCTTTTGTCATATACTATACCCTAATAACCCTCTCTACAATAATTTAAGCTCCATTGGTAGTCTTATGATCGTTGTATATCCTTTATTATCCTCCACAATTTCCCTCTTGCCGCCAAGTCTTCTTACTATTTCATTAATAATATTGAGCTGGATATTATATGGCATTTCTGCATTTAGCAATTTTCGATGCTCCTTATTAACAATGTTCAGGACATTCTTATCAATTCTATTGCATGATACCATCAGATACAAATAATTGCTTTCAACCCCCGATTTTACGTTGACATAATTATTCCCTTTATTGTTCGTCAAACAGCCTTTTATTGCAATATCTATTAGCTCTGAGTAAAGGCTCATAAGATCCATATCTTGATATGGTAATTGTTCCGGTATCAGTAGTTCTGTTTGAAAGTTAATACCATTTGCATTACAGAGCTTGCTTTTTTGCATTAAAACTGCATTAATTATCTTATTAGTACAATAGATATCCCTTTTTATGTCTTGATGCAGCTCCATTAACCTCTGCATATAACCGTCTGCCTCACTCACTTCCTCACTTTCCAGCAATACTTGAATGGTACTAATGTGGTTTCCGATATCATGATATAGTTTATGGATTACTGCTTCATGTTGCTGAAGTTCTTGGTATTCAGCATATTGCAGATCCTTTTGTTGATTTAAAAAGGTATTTTCAATAATTAATAGTTTTTTATTTGAATGATTAATTGCTATGGATAGAATCACGATCGTAAATATGATATAAGCTGCTAATTCGTCATATCGTGATTCTACTTCTAACTTATAACCTCTATTGCTACTCCAAACTAAGATACTGCCACAAATGGAATATATAATGTACCAGTTCCATTTCGATACATTGCTAAACCTATTACTTATAGATATCCTTTTGCTGATATAGATTAGAATAACTCCCAATGCAAAAATCATCAAAAGGATTAATAAATCATAGTATAGTAACCGTAAATTGAATAGATTAATTGTAAACCCCGGCCTTTCGCCATAGGTTAAAAAGGAATAGATATATAATCTGTTAGGTATAGAAAGAACAATAAACGAAATAAGATACCACCAATAAATTTTATACCAGACTATATCTATTACCTGCCGTATATAGAATGCAACTAACATAAATTCAAGGATTGTATTTATCTGAATTAGATAATTGATCGGCTTGATAGAAAGTACTCCACTTCCAATATTTATGATTAATAAGGCTATAATTATGGATGGAATATTGGCATAGAAGAATGCCAATAGATATGATTTCTTTTTAACAGTTTTTAGCTTATAGCTATTGATCAAAATTGCATATATCACAAAATTAAATACCAGTAATTGAATATAAATGTTTGAAAATTCAAGAATACTATTATTCATGAGCAGGCGGGCTCCTTTTAATATTGGAATTTATTATGTTTCACTGTTTTAATTCTTTTCAGTATTATTAAACGCAACTTTGCTTCTATGTTTTCTCACTAAAAAATAAGCTGCTGTTATTAATCAATTGTTGTCCTAGTGGAGATTTTATTAGAAACTGATCATCATCAAGCCCATGTATGAGTTCCATAAGCATAACTACCACCTAATCCAAGCAACATAATTCTATTACCCAATCGCTCATTCCTTTGAAGGAAATTATATTGCTCAGAATTTAATAATTCTTTAAAATCGATCCTATTTCAGCTCCTGTTTGCGATGTTATTTTAATAATAATTGGAAGTTCAATTCTATATATTAAGTTCAGAGAAATGTCTATTCCAATTGGTTTTCATCATATTCTTTATAGCTTTATAAACTGTCGCTGGAAGGTGAGCTTGAAGAATAAAAATATAGTCGCGTATCGTTCCACGAGCAAATTTTAGTAGTTAACCATATTTTACCACGACTGACAAGTAAATGATATACATATATACTAGCTGGTAAGATTCTGATGCAAACTTTCGTAATATTATTTTTATATTATCAATGACTACCAAACGACGCCCATTTCGATTCCCGTTATCCGCTATAATAGACAATGTACTATAGCCCCCCATTTTGAGGCGTATAGTATATTTTTTATAACAATTAATGTACCATAAGTAGCGAAAACTGCTAGAAAAAGTATGCTCCCACTGCCGAAATGTCTTTTTCTTGTGAAATCTTTCCGGTTTTCATAGAAAGAGGCTTTTGCTTGTTTTCACTCTACCGGGTTTCGCTTAAAGCATATAAAATTAAGGAATGTGCGAAATAGTTTATATCTACGGGATACAAGTAATTCATGTAGAACATAAGAAAGGCTAGTACATCTGTCACCTGGCGACTATGTCCTTGCCATCTAGCAAGCAATAAATAAAGCCCTTCCCGGGTTTTCGTACGTCTTCGATTCCCGTTATCCGCTTAGATGAAAGTAGAGGTTTGTGGCACTGATTAGGTGGCACAAACCTCTATTTCATCTAACTGTATTAACCATAAGAAGGGAACTCAAGAATTAAATGCGAGGCCACTGGCGAGCATCAACTCACCGCCCGTAATCCGCTGTAGAACTAGGTTATTCTCACACCATTTTTATCTACCTCATAGCCGTCCACTTTAGTGTTAACCGCAAGGGAGCCATCGGTGTTGAAGTAATACCATTTCTTATCAATCTTTAACCATTTGCCGGATACCATTACGGCATCCGTGGTAAAGTAATAGCGTTTTTTACTTTCTCCGCTTGCGATATTCTGCCAGCCGGTTAAGGCTTTGCCATCCTTATAATACAGACGCTGTCCGGCATCGTTCACAGCCCATCCCTGCGCAGTGGCAGGATCAATGGTCAGCTTGATGTACCGGTGCAGCATTGCCGAAACCTCGGCACGGGTGGCACTTGCTCCCGGATTAAACTTGTTGCCGTTTCCACCCATTAGAATGCCTGCCTGCTGCATGGTTGTTACTGCCTCCTTGTAGATGCTTCCGATATCGGAAGCATCTACAAATGCCGCTGCTTCGCGGATAACGGGGAGGGTATAACCGGTGGCTTTTGCATAGTTGCTGAGTATCCGTGCGATTTCCTCACGGGTGATAGCACGATCCGGAGCAAACTGACTATTGTCGATACCGCTTACGATACCCTTCTTATATGCCCATTCGATGTAAGGTGCATAATATTTATCTGCTGCCACATCGGTGAAGCTGACGGTCTTGTAGTCACTTATATCCACACCTGCCAACCTGCCCAGTGCTGTAACCAGCATTCCACGGCTCATGGCCGCATCCGCTGAGAAGGCGGTAGACGATGTACCGGATAATAATCCCCGGCCTACCACATAGTCAATGGATTCTTTCGCCCAATGAGAGGAGATATCCTTAAATTTTTCTCTTGGTGCTGTATAACCCACGCCGTATACTGAAAAATGATTGCTGTTCAAAAGAAGGCTTTTGCTGTTCGCATCGTAGGTGGAGCTCTCAATACGGGTCGCTTTGCCCTTGCCGTCCACATAAACTCCGAACAGATAGCCCGCGGCCTCATTCTTGCCCGGCTTGTAGGGTAGAGAGAGAGTAACACTGCCGCTTCCAAGCGTAGTTATATTAACGGTTTTTCCATTCTTTACATAGCTGATGGAAATGTTGTATACGGGTCTTGTTCCAATCAGAGCCTTCGCATCACCGCTAAGATCAGTTACCGGGGTAATGCTGATTGTGACATTTCCATTGCTCTGTTTTTGAATTTCCTTAATGGCTTCCAAATCAAAATTCAGAGTACCTAAACTGCTGTCTATCTCGAATTGTGATACCTCCGACTCTAAAAGCTGTGTCAATCCGGACTGTGTCAGTACGATTTTAAGGGATTTTGTTCCGGCAGGATTGCTGACTGACAGCGAAACACCGATGCCGTTTTCGGTTTTTTCCTGTTCCGTTGACTCTGCTTGTGCTTTCGCAATCGCATCTGCAATCGTCTTTGCAGGAATTTCCGCTTTTGCGGAGTTTCCAGTTCCTTTCTTTGCTTTTACTGAGGCTGATCCTATCGTGGGTTGATCCGGTTTGGTTTCTTGCTGCACTTCAGTAGAATCAGAGTTATCCGTAGCGTTGTTTCCGGTATTATCGCCTCCACCAGAGCCGCCTCCAAAACCTCCGCCAGGGCTGCCTCCGGAACCTCCGTTATAACTCCAGAAAGCGGTTACGGTCACATTACCTACTGGCATGGTAAAGGTTGTTGTTGCGCTGTTTGCATTAGCGAAGGTTATACCATCGGCCGAGGTCCAGCCACTGAACGTGTAACTGCCGCGGCTGCCAGCATTTACAGTAACAATATCTCCCGAAGAATAGCTACCTGCACCGCTTATAGCTGCATAGCTGCCATTTATAGTGACCTGATAAGCAGCTGCAGGAATTTGCTCGAATATTGCTTTCACTGTCACATTGTTGTTCGGCATGGTGAATTTATGATCCGTTATCGTCACACCGCCCTCCACAACCTGCCACTCCTTGAGGCGGTAGCCGCTATTTGGAGTTGCGGTTAATGTGATTTCCGAGCCTTTTGATGCAGAGTAGACATTGGCGCTCACTGTACCATTGCCGCCAGTCTGAAGGGTGATGCTGTGGTCGGTGATAGGTGCGGCTCCCAGAGTAAAGTGTATGGTGTAGCTTTTTGTGGTTGTCTTATCCTCTGCGGTCACCACAACCGTTGCATCACCGGGCAGAGTCTGTGCTTGCGTAATGACTACCGCGGCATGTGCGTCCTCCGGTGTTGCTCCTACTGATACTGAGGCAGTTCCATAGAGAAGTTCTACGTTATATACGGTGGTGTCTGGGCCAAATCCGCTTACTGAGCTTCCATTTACCGTTAGTCCGATCAGGCTGGCATTGGTGTTAGGAACATAGCGGTCAACAATGTTGACGGTAAGGGTAGCGGAAGTTCCTTTGTCAAAGGAGATTTCAAATGCCACTACCTCGCCTTCTGAAATACCCAGCGTATTTATGTAGCTGCTCTTGATGGTCAATGCACTTCCAGAGACAACATAAGCCTCCGGTGTTGTCAAAGATGTTGTGCCGTAAACCACGTCCGTCACTGTACTGGCACTGTTCCAGGTAATGGTGGTGACTACATCAGCTGTTGCGTTAAGATCATAGTTAATGCTTGTCGGGCTGATGCTTGCATCAATATCTACCACAGGTGCCGGATTGACCGTAATAGACTGGCTCACCGACTTGTTATCTGCTGTGTAGGTGATGTTAATAGAGGTATTGCTGACGGAAAGAGCCGTACCACTCGCTGGAGTAGTAGTTATACCCTTTGTTCCAAAATCAGCAAAGGCTACGTCCTCCGTAGTGCTGTTGCTCTTGTGCAGGGTCACTACAAGACCGGAAAGGTCAAGGGTTTCTCCTGCTGTGTAAGTGGTCTTAGTCGGCTGAGTCTTAACGCTCATCAAAGTCACTGGCGGCTCCAGCGTATATGTATTGCTTGCCGTCGTACGCTGATAGGTCGCCCCATATGCTATGCCGTTCACAGTGACACTGACGAGATTCCTGTCAGCGGAAACCGGCAGGTAGAAGTACAGTTTGCCTGTGCCGTCGGTTGATACATTCCGGATGCCGTATACGCCAAGCAAAGCGTCCGGGATAGCAGCACAGTCTACTCCGCCGATGCTGCCTTCCGCGACCTGCGTATTGGCCTGCCCAGATATGATCAGAGTGTTGAGAAAGACGTCTGCGCCTGCACCGTTTGTTGGGGTATCTGAAATGCTTGAGGCATTGACCGAGCCGCCGATGATGGTGGTCGTGCCACCATTTCCCCCCTTACCACCGCCGATGCCCGCGCCATTAGTGCCACCCGTGGCGGTGACTGTGCCGCCGCTAATTGTGGTCGTGCCGCCGTTTCCCAACTCGCCACCACCGATGCCCGCGCCATATAAGCCACCCGTGGCGGTGACTGTGCCGCCGTTTATCGTGGTCACGCCGCCGTGGGCTCCAATTGTTGCGAGGTTGATGTGGGCGCCGCCGCCGATGCCCGCACTATAGTCACTGCCCTTGGCGGTGACTGTGCCGCCGTTTATCGTGACCGTGCCGCCGGTGGGACCGCCATAAGCGCCGCCGATACCGGCGCCGCCGCCGATGCCCGTAGCAGTGACCGTACCGCGGTTTATCGTGACTGTTACGGCATCGCCTGTATTGTTCATGCCAGCGCCAATGCCGGGACCGCCTTGACCGCCTGTAGCGTTGACCTTGCCGCCATTGATCGTGACTTTGCCGCCGGCGGTGTCCCTGCCACCGCCGATGCCTGCGCCGTACTTACCACCTGTGACGGTCAGCGTGCCGGTACCTCCGGACTGGCCATAGACGGTCAGCGTATTTCCGACGGGGACATTGACCCCTGCAGTTTCATGTGTGCCGCTTACCGTCAGAGTTTTACCGTCCGCCAGAATCAGATTGACATCCCCGTTGACGGTTAACGGCGACAGAAGCGTTATATCGCTTAATACTATGTACCAGCCGTTTGTCACGCTGTCGGAAAGCGTCTCTTTTTTGCTGTTAATAACCGTGGCAATCACGCTCTGTTGCTCTTCGTTCAAATCCACATAAGTAAAGCTGGAAATCATCGTGATATCCTGGTGCACCGACTTGCCGTCTGCCGTAATCGTCACTGTATCGCTGGCCCTGAGCTCTGCCTCGTGTGCCGGACTAGTCGTAATGTTGTACTCACCGAAATCGGCAAAGGCCACGTCCCGCTCCGTACCATCATTCATATTCAGTGTTACCACAAGACCGTTGAGGTCAAGTTTATCGCCTACCGCGTAGGTCGTCTTCGTCGGCGCGGTTTTGATGGTCACCGAGACTGGCTTTACCGGCGGGAATATCGCCGTAACGATGCCGGAATCGGCGTCGTTGCTCACTGAGCTTGCGCCGGCCACGGTAAATGAATTTGCCAAAACGCCGGTCAGTGTGTAGCCGGCTTTGGGGGTCAGCGTGATTTTTGCCGTATATTCGGTATCCCACACGAATTGGGTGTGAGCTGGAGTCCATTCTATGCTTCCTGTGTACTGGTTGTTCTCTGTAACTGTTGTGGCTGGCGTCTCACCTGCCACCGGTTTAGGCACGCCAGCGATAGCCGTCCAGTTAACGACAAGGTCGCCAGTACTCAACGTGCGGGTATTGTTCGTGATGTTGTCCGTTCGTTGATAGGAGGCCCGGTATGCAACGCCGCCAATTGTGGCGCTGACGACTTCATAATTCACAGAAACCGGCAGGAAAAAGTATAGCTTGCCGTTACCATCAGTCGATACGTCCCAGACTCCGTAACTGCCGCTCACGCCGTCAATGCTGACTGCCGTGACGGGTGCGTTAGTCTGCCCGGATACGGTCAGCGTGTTGAGAAAGACGTTTGTGCCCGCATCGTTTTTAGGCACGGCATCGTTTGATTTACCGGAATTCTTAATACTCACCGACCCGCCTGTGATGGTGCAGGTGCCAGCTTCACTATATTTCCAGGCGTTTCTTTGATCGCTATAGTATGCACCTCCCCCAATACCAGCTGCGGTTCCGCCGCCTGTGGCGATGACAGTTCCGCCTGTGATGCATACCGTTCCCCCGGTGCCATTTGATCCTCCGCCAATTCCCGCGCCGCTGCGTATAATGTTATTCTCATCGACGCTTTTACCTGTTGCTATAACGGTGCCGCCTGTAATATTTACTGTGCCGAGGCGTCCGTTAATGCCGCCGCCGATACCCGCGCCGCCATTATTCCCCGTGGCTAAGACCATACCGCCATTAATAGTAATAATACCGTTATCTTCCGGCTGAAGGCCACCGATACCCGCGCCGTAGTCCCCGCCTGTAGCCCTAACCACACCGCTATTGATTGTTACTTTACCAGTGGAGTGGCCATAGCCACCGCCGATACCCGCGCCGTAGCTGCCGCCCGTGGCAATAACTTCCGAGCCGTTCACAGTCAATGTGCCCCCTTCGCCGTCATAACCGCCGCCGATACCCGCGCCGCCATTGACGCTATTGCCGCCCTTAGCCGTAACGGAACCGCCCAACATAGTCGATGTGCCGCCCGCACCGCCATAGCCGCCGCCGATACCCGCGCCGCTACTGCCGCCATTAGCCGTAACGGTACCCTTTTCCACTGTCAATGTGCCACCCGCGCCGCCATTACCGCCGCCAATGCCCGCACCGCAGCTGCCGCCATTAGCCGTAACGGTGCCGTTCTTCACCGTCAGTGTGCCGCCCGCGCCGCCATTGCCGCCGCCAATGCCCGCGCTGTTGTTCCCACCAATGGCGGTGACCGTTAAGCCATCTATCGTGACTGAGCCGCAGTCACTTCGACCATAGTCACCGCCGATACCCGCGCCGTTGATGCCGCCTTCCGCAGTGAGAGAGGCGTAATAGCCGCCAATGGTAAGCGTCGAGCCGGAGGGGCAGCTCAGCCCGGCAAAATTCTCGCCGCTTTTGAAGCTGTTGTTGCCGTTAAGGAACAGCTTCACCGTCGCACCCGTCATGTCGAACGCGGAGCCGCCTGCTCTCGATAGTGTAATGCTCACTCCGTTTAGCGTGATGTTCGCTATAACACCGCTGCTGACAACGATTTTATCCGTATTTGTTGTCGCACCGTCGATCGTCATCGAGACGGTGTAGCTGCCGGACTCAAAAAACGTCAAAACACCGCTTGAATCGTATATATAACCGGTGTCGCCGGTGACGGTGAAATCACCTCCCGCCGCAAAAGCCTTTGTCGGCAGCATGCCAATCACCATCACTGCGCACAGCAGCAGGCTCCAAATTCTTTTTTGTTTCCTTTTCATTTCTTATGACCTCCTTGGTACTATTTTTTAACAGAAAATTCTATATACTTTTCTCCACATCCTTTGGCCTTAGCTCAGCGCCGAAGAAAGGGAGGAATCAGACTCCTGATTGCCGCGAGATAGGTGTTTTTGTCCACCGCAATATATCCGACAACCCACTCAAAAGGTTTTCTGAAACTGCCCCTTGGCAGTATGGGAATGAACTTGCCATCCCCTATGAGCAAATGGTCTCCATCGTTCGGGGACCGCGCAATATTGCCGATTTCTCCAATTACGGAGAAATTTTTATCTGGATAAATTTTCTTCATTTCTTTTATGTTCCGGTATGGGAGCTTACTCCCGCTGTACGGTTCCCTATATAGTTTAAGAGCGTTCGTCTGTGGGACGATTCGGTAAAGCATCTCAGTCACCTCCCACACAAAATTATATAGAAAAATATTTCTCAAAACGCCCGATGGCGAAATTGACGCTTCTAATGCCGAAATTGACATGAAAAATCCCTGCCAGGTAATTGGCAGGGTTCAAAAGGATCAGGATACTATGGTTTGTATGCGAAAGAGGTCAGTTCACTTTTGTGTCAGTAGAAATAGGAAAGGCAGCCATCAGTGTGAAAGCTTCGGTATTATGCTCGATCTTGATCATTCCTTTTGCACCGGACACAACCTTTTTGATGTTTTGCA
Organism: Bacillota bacterium; assembly: GCA_023414875.1. GTDB lineage: Bacteria > Bacillota > Clostridia > Lachnospirales > Lachnospiraceae > Mobilitalea. Next base: position 22,568 of record JAEZMV010000002.1, read on the forward strand.
ATCCTAACCCATGGGAAGCACCACTCTTTGTGGAGAGATAGCTGTCGTCCTGCCAATTTACGATACCATTATAGGTGTTTGTAATCTTTATCAAAAACTGGCCGGTGAAGCTCCTTGCTTCAACCGACACATACCGTGTCTGATGGACTCCTTGTTTTCCGCAGGCTTCCATGGCGTTTTCCAGCGCATTGCCTAGCACGATGCAAAGATCACTGTCGCCGATGGGAAGCTGCACCGGAATCTGGCAGGTACAGTGAAACGGGATATTCCGTTTCTTGAAACGCAGGGAATAATAACCAAGGATAGAGTTCGCCACAATATTTTCACAAAACACAGGCAGTGGAGCCGGATCGGCCTTTTCCACATAGTCGCTTAAAAATTTTGTCAGTTCCTCGTAGCGTCTTTCCTCAGAAAGCCGCCTGATTACACCGACAAAGTGACGGATATCATGCTGGATAGCACGGACTTCTCCCATCTGCTCACTAAGTGCATCATAATACTCGGTCTGCATGGAAATCTGCGCTCTGGCTTGAGAAAGACCGGCAGAGGCCACGGCAAAATCGCGGTTTACATCCGCCGCCTGCATCGCCGCAACCATACTGAGAAGCATCAGATAGGCTGAAAGCGACAGCAGCAGCGATAACGACAGATTCTGATAAATACTGCCATTGATGTAATAACAGTCAATCATCAGTCCGGTGATTGCCAGTACAGTGCCCCAGTAAATCAGCAGTCCATACTTTTTCATGTGGTGTCTATTATGGTAAATCTTGAAGAACAGATAAACCTCTATTGCAAAAGCACACACCGGAAGCAGAATGGTCAGATGTCTGTTATAGAACCCACCTGGGATGAACAGGTAAAGGAGATACAAAATGGTATAATAGATCAAGAAGCCTAGCTTTTCCCTGCGAGAAAATGTGATTCCCAAAAGTTCCTGAACCAAAAAAATCAGCAGATATTTGAACGCAAAGGAAACCAAAAACATCAGCGGATTCATATCCTCATAGGAAAGATGGAAGAAAAGTATATCCTGCCAAAAATGATAGAATTCCGTTGTCAGCATGATACGCACAAGAACAAGAAATCCAATTACCGGCAGCCAGATAGAGCGCCCCGATTTCCTTTGAGTAAATACATACAATATAACCAGAACAAAGAAGGAGAACAGTACCGTGCCAAATAAAATCATCCTCAGATTGTTCCGATTACTGTCTTGTAAGATCGCAGCATCATAGTTCTGAAGGACGGGTGCTATATAGAGTCCGGCAAACCGAGTCGTGGCTATTTCTATGACCATTTCATGTTCTTTATCTGCAGCTAGTGTTACGGGATATAGCTTTGCATCAGTTGTCGTAAAGACATCCTCTTGATTTTTTGACACTATCCCACTTTCTGATGCCAGGCTTCCATCAATGTAGACACGGTAAGCGCTCCCAAAATCAGGCAGAAAGGCAGTAACTGGACGAGAATCGGAATAGCCGACCAGTATGAGCCGAAAGCTTGCGAAGCCCTTGGTCGGCAGGTATTCCCCATTCAATTGATAGCGTGACCCACAATGAGGTACCGGCAGGTACAAGTCAGGGGAAACAGAAGCCTCTTTTTCGGTGACAAGCAGGCGCTTCCAATAAAACTCCCATTCTCCGTCAAGAATAATGCGTTCGCCACGATTGATATTCGATAAATTAATCTTACCGGCTTCCGATTTGGGCCTACCGGTAAGCTCATGGTAAAATGCGGTGTACAGCACCGGTAAATGAGAAACAATGATTGCAAAAAGTATTCCTGCAATAAGTAGTATTTCAGTTTTATGAAGTCTTTTCATAGCTGTTCCCCATTCATATGGGAAAAAAGGTACGCAAAATATTTGTCTTTTACATCCTTCCCGTATTTTCGTGAAATACTGATCATAACTTTCCCCGTACGGAGGTAGTTCTCCTTCAACTCCGTCACATGAGACAGATTGATGAGAAAGCTCTGATGACAGCGGATAAAAAATTGTCCAGGCATCTCGTTTAAAATTTCTTCCAGTCTGCCATAGCATTGCAGAGTTTTCTCATCTGCAAAATGAAACAAAAGAAGTTTATTCTGGCTTTCTATGTAAAGAATATCCCGGCAATCCACCTTGTGTACCGCACCCTTATACTGAATGCTGATTTTATATCCGCTTTCCTTTCGGAGTTCCCCAAGCGCACGATCCAATATGGCATACAAGCGTTCTTTACAAAAGGGTTTTTCAATATAATTAAAAGCAAACAACTCATAAGCCTGCGGGTAATGATCTTTGCTGGAAGAAAGAAAGATGATTTTGATATCGTTCTTTTTACTGCGGACTTTTTGCGCAGTCAAAATACCGTCCATTTCCGGCATATAAATATCCAGAAACAAAATGTCGGCAGAAAAACTGTCATCCATCAGTTCATCCACCAGCTTTTTTCCGCTGGTGAAGGAAGTGATTTCAAATAATGAATCATAACCGGAAAGTGCACCGGACAGCAGAGCAATATCTTCCGCACTATCATCGCATATTGTGATTTTTACCGGCATATTTTCACATCCTTCGCATTCTTTTATGAGGATAAAGACTTTTAACCTCATAAAGTTAACATTATTTATATTGTCATTTGATTACAATAATACAGTATTCTACATATTATTACAAGGATAATTCTGGTACTTAGCCCCCCATTACAATAGCCTGCGGCTTAACTGATCAATACGATTTTACAAAGGTATTTCAAAGATATTATCATATAACCCCCAGCGACTATTGAAATAAAAAAACCAGTAAATGGGTTCTGGCCCACTTACTGGAGTTTATCATATTGATCTATTTTACTACTGTTGCATACAGGTATCCGTCTTCACTGCCATAATATACGAGTCCCTCTGATAATAACGGGCTGGTAAATATTCCTCCTGAGCCTAACATTACTTCCCATACGCATTTTGAGGTATCACCCAGCTTGTAGACCTGAAGACTTCCGGATCCGGGTTGTGTATAGGCATCTCCAGAGGTAACATATAAAAGACCGTTGTCGATAATCACCTTCGAGAATGAGTTTTTATAGATAGGATATTCCGCCACTACAGTTCCGTCGTTGATATTCATTGCATATACTTTCAGAGCATCGGAGGTTGAAAAATATACAACATCGCCATCTATTACAGGGTCTCCCGTAATCCAGGAGTCACTGGGGTCCTTATATTCCCACTTGCTTTCACCGGTCTTGATATCAAGTGCGGAGATGGTTTTATTCCTGCCACCAATGAATATCACGCCGTCTTTAATGACTGCTGAATTTTGAAAAGCTACATAGTAGTCGTTCTTCCACACGATTTCCTTTGTTTCCAGATTTACTGCCTTATATTCTCCACCCCAGTCACCATAATAAATAATTCCGTCCTGTATCACTGGTGTGGAACGTACACCTCTGTTGCCGGGAGCCGTGAAATCCCATACCAGCTCTCCTGACACTGCATTAAAACCAAGCATCCTTCCCGTACTGCTTCCGAAGTATACGACACCATTATCAACTACCGGTGAAGCATCATGGTAATCCCAATCATCCTTCCTTAAATAAAAGTTTTCCGCAGGCTTAAGGTCATATTTCCATAGCTCAGCTCCGGTCTGTGCATCAACAGCATAGTAAACCTCCTTACTGCTGAAGAATACTGCATTATCCAAGGCTGCTGCCTGACACAGAATCGGATTCCCTGCATTATATTTCCACAGTTCTTTTCCCGTTTTCTTATCTAACGCATAAAAATTACCGTCTTTGCTTCCAAAGTATACTGTATTTCCGTTAATCATCGGGGAGGCTGCAACACCTACGCCTGTCTTGAATTTCCAGGAACCATCCTCCGCTACCTCAGGATTTGATGCTTCTTCCTTGCTTTCATCAATAGTATCTGCTTCACTCTTCTCAGTTTCACTTCCTGCTTCACTTCCTGTTTCACTTTCAGCTTCACTTCCTGCTTCTACTTGTTCTGCCTCTTCCTCTGTTCCACCGTCTGTAGTTTTCTCAGTCGTCTTGTCATCAACCGGTGAAAGGCTCTCTTCACTGCTCTTCTTGGAGCAGGAGGCTGCCGAAATAAGAATGAGGCATATGGCAGCTGCAAGTAGGTATCTTTTCATTACATGTTTCATATGGTAAAACTCTCCTCTCAATAAGTAAAAAACCGAAGTCTTCACTAACGATTTTGTCATATACAACCTGTTACTGCTTCGCAAGAAATAATATTGCTATGCATAAATAAATCCCTATCATAGTATCCGAAGAAAACCATGATAGGGAATAGTGAATTTACATATAAAATATGAATATTTACAATTTAACTGAATTGCACTAGCCAGCTGTTGCTCTTTCTGTATTGACTTGGGCTGCAGCACATCATTTTCTTGAAAATTCGGCAGAAGTTTGTTATGTCCTCAAAGCCTACTCGATACGCGATCTCATTAATCGGAAGTCCTGTGTCTCGTAACATAAGTAAGGATGCCTCAATCCTCAGCTGTATGATATAGGATATGACACTCTCGCCGGTATTTTTCTTAAAAAGCTCGTTGACTGTAGTCCTGTTAATATGAAAATGCTCCACCAAAGTCTTTAAGGTGATCTTTTCCGCATATCGTGTATGTACGAAGAGAAGCATTTTCTCCATAATATCTGCCCCGGTATCCAGTACCTCCTCCATAATCGGTCCCTCTACCAATGGAAACCTAGATAAATAACAGAGTATCTCCAGTAAATATGACCTTCCTCTGCAGATCCAATAGCAGCTCTCCTGTCCTTCGAGTTCGTTCTTAATACATTCCATCAGATTGATAAATTTGCGAAGTATACTACTGGTAAGCCTATATTGGTTCGCCTGGTTACCGTCCCTGTTCAGGAACGGATTAAAAAGGTATAGATCCTGCACGAAAGGATCGGTTACGTTCTCCCTGGAATACTGCCTAATATATGAAAATTCATAACTAATATTAAGAATCTTTGGTTGGAAGAAGAGGACATGTAGCTTCATATCATTCAGACCTTCCATATGGATTGTCTCTTCTTCATTAAGAATGAATATGTAGGGAGCATGTATTATGAGCTTCTTATCATTGATCCTAATAACACCCGTACCTTCCTCAATGATTACAATTCGGAACGCAGTGTGAAGCGGGATGTCAGTTAGATTCTCCAAATTCATGTAGACCATCAGTGGAACCTCTGCTCCCGGATAAAATGACCTTCCTATGGTATATGTTTGCATTCTCATTCTCCTTTAAATATGCTGCACCTGAACCTTTAACCTCTCCGAAAACCATTGCCGAGGCTCTTCGCCTAATATCCTGAAATATTCTTCCTATCCTATCTTACCACAATATTACATTTGAGTAAATCAATTTTACCAATGTACTGTCCCCTAACGACCAACTCGACTTAGACTTCAGATTTATTAGAGATAAATGGATATATAGTAATAAAATACTATTATTTACTAAAATTTAGTGTATGTTTTCTGTATATGTATGCTATAATTTGGAATTGTATGGTTTGAAGAAAATAAATCAAAGTAAAGGAGAAAAGTTTAAGTGAGAATAAAAAGATTAATTCTACTTACAGTAGTAATGAGCATTGTTATATTATGTATGACACAGACGGCATTAGCAGAGACGAAAGCGAGCAATAAGTTATATCCGGTTAGCAGCAAGGGTGTATTTAGTTATGTGGATATAGATGGAAAAAAGGTATTAGATACAGACTATGGATATGCAGACGACTTCATAGGTGGAGTAGCAAAGGTAATGGACGAATTTGGAGGAACTACCACCTACATAGACACCAAAGGTAAAAGTGTAGATTATGAAGCAAAAGATTATCCAAGCAATAAGTACAGAGAGTACAAGGATGGCAAGGTTGTAGATATATACTCAAACGCAAAGAAATACAGTACAGTTGATGAATATGATTGGCCAATAGAAGTGACAGAATACACAATCGGAGATGGCTTTATGATTAAGGAATCCTTAGCCGGTGGAGCACCTCGGATCCAGTTATACAAGAATGGTAAACTATTCTTCACTGATAGTAAGTATTTAGATTTAAAAGAAATATTCATAATAGCTAAATATGATGATGAAAAAATGATTCGAATACAATATTCTGATTATTCGGACGACTGTAAATTTAAGACAACATATATTGACTATAACGGAAATTTAATGTGGACTAAGCCCGCAGTAACGCCAATAAAAGTAATGCTTGATGGAAATGAGTTAAAATTAAGTAATGCACCAAAAATAGAAAAGGACAAAGTTTTGCTTCCCGCAGAAGAAATATTAAAAAAGCTGAATTATAAAATAACCTGGAATAAAAAGAAGACAACAATGACGGCTAAATACAGTAAAATAACAATTGTAATTAAAACTGATTCACAGACAATCACAGTAAATAAAAAATCAATTAAATTAGATAGAAAACCAAAATTGTTTAATAAAGTACTTTACTTACCTGCTAAGAATCTGATTGAAAAAGCAGGAGCTAAGTATTCCTGGGATTCTAAAACAAAGACCATCACGATTACTACCACCAAACTGAAGTCCGACATCCTGCCATCCAACACTCAAACAACACCGAACGGTGCCATAATAGTAAACAATTTAAATTTATCTAAAGGGGCATATCTATATGCCGGGTTTGACTACGGAGATAAGTTTGATGCATGTGCGATAGAGACTGCTAACGTAATTATAGCAGCTATTGAAGAAGTCGCAGGAAAGAAATTAACAGAAGAACAAGGAAAATTAATTGAAACCTCCTTAATAGCAGCTTCAGATATAATTGAACAACCTTATGAAATAACAGTAAACGGCAAGGCATATACTATAATAATGTTCCCGAAAGTTGAAGGAGAAGCAACCTACGATATCAATGTGAATGTAGTACCGGTATCATAATTGTAATACAATTGTCCTTTTAAGACTATTCAACAATTCCCAAAGCACTTGTTATTGCTGATAGTGGCGGTTTATGAAAGAAAAAATATCAAGAATTTCAAATATGGAATTATCATATATTATGATAAATAGTATTTGGAGTGTTGTATTATGGACAGAAACTGTAGTATTGGCATAATAAGTGAAGATTATAGAGATTTTTTAACTGATTCTGAGTTGTCCCCCTATGAAGAACTTATAAATAACGAAATCTGTGCTATTGCAATAGATAAAACCATCTCAGCGGTTTATATTCCTGAATATTTAGTGTCTGCAAGATCACTTGAAAAGTATGGATATAAGTCCTTCATACGATTATTTGGATTAATGGATGAGCAAAGCTTAGAGGCTTCAGGGGTGGAAAGACTACGGAATATTCCGGGACTTAATCTGCGAGGGCAAGGAGTCCTGATCGGAATCGTAGATACCGGAATCGATTATACTCATAAAGCATTCATCAAAGCAGATGGTACTACAAAGATTGTTTCTATCTGGGATCAATCCATACAGAGCAGCAATCCTCCCGAAGGTCTCTACTACGGAACGGAATATACAAGGGACGAGATTAATCTTGCACTTAGTAGTGGTGATCCGCTATCAATTGTACCAAGCTCCGATGAGATAGGACATGGAACATTTTTGGCCGGTATTGCAGTTGGTAATGAAGATATTACCAACGATTTTTCCGGAGTTGTACCGGATGCGGAACTGATCGTAGTGAAATTGAAACCACCAAAAAACAGTGTTAGAGATTTCTATCTCGTGTCTCCGGATACAGTCTGTTATCAGGAAAATGATATCATGCTAGGAGTAAAGTATCTTATAGATACGGCAGTAAAATATAATCGACCGATATCAATATGCATTGGACTAGGAACCTCACAAGGGTCCCATGATGCAACCGATTCATTAAGTATATATCTATCATCCCTTGCACAACTCGAGAATATTACAGTCACCATAGCTGCCGGTAATGAGGGGAATAGCCGGCATCATTATGAGGGAATACTGCCGCGGGGTACCAATGAAGATATCGTAGAATTGAATATAGGGCCAAATGAACAAGGTCTTTATTTTGAAATCTGGGGGGAAATTCCGAATACCTTTGGGGTTGGGATAACTTCCCCTAGCGGGGAAGTAGTACCGGTTATTGCTCCAAGGTTAAATGAGAGAAGAGAGATTGACTTTATCTTTGAAATAACGACGATTAATATCTATTTTCAATTGGTAGGTTCCAGATCCGGTTCGCAACTGGTTATTGTAAGATTTATGAATCCCACAGAAGGAATTTGGCGTATTACGATCAATAAAACTGATAGAACTCTGCCTTTACGCTTTAATATCTGGCTTCCAATTAGTAGCTTTATCGGTGGTGATACCTTTTTCATTAATTCAACACCCTACATCACACTAACTGATCCAGCAAATTCAGTCATTCCAATTGTGGCAACGGCATATGATATGACTAACGACAGTCTTTATATCAATGCAAGCAGAGGTTTTACCAGGGCAGATCGTATATCTCCAACCTTGGCAGCACCTGGAGTAAATATCATAGGTCCGAATCTAGCGAATGGTTATACGATCATGTCAGGTACCAGTGTGGCTGCAGCACATACAACCGGGCTTGCTGCGATGCTGCTGGAATGGGGTATTGTAAGGGGAACCCTTGATCATATGGATGGAACAGATGTAAAGAATCTGTTACTTAGAGGGGCAGTTCGGTCACCCAATCAAACATATCCAAATAGGGAATGGGGGTTTGGTATTGTAAATATATATGGTGCCTTTGACAAATTAAGATTAGATATGATACTTGATTAGCTGCACAAAAATGATTCTCTACTATATCAATCTAAGAATAGTACATTCCTAACAAGTTATTAGCACTACAAAGAGCAGTTATCAATAATTCTGATAACTGCTCTTATGGGAATGTTATATAGGACTTCCTTTCACTTATCATTCAAAAGCAAGAACACTGTTTTTCTCACTAGATTCAAATAATTTTTCCATCAGCCTAAGTACACGAAGGGCTTCTTCAGCTGTAACGAGAGGCTGAGCCACACCATTGATGGTATCGATAAGATTGATATATAGTTCATTCCTATCTATGATGACTTTAGGAAGTGGGAGTTCTTCTGAAGAGTTTTCGTTACGTGGTGCCATCGTCTTTGTAAGTCCTTCTCCAGCCTGAATTGGCTTAACGTCGCCCTCATCCCATTTTGTAACTCTTACTATTTTTCCATCAGCACTGAAGTTTTCAATGATGGCGGTTCCTTCGCGACCAGTGATATACCAATGCGGGGTATCTATGAAGTTGCAGGTTCCGACAACTACCTGAGCTGTAATGCCGCTTTCAAAATTTAGCCATGCCCTGAAACCATCATCGCACTCATCACTGGTTATATAGGTGCAGCGACAGTAGACAGAACTGATTTTGCCCGGTATCATTTGCAACAACCTATCTAATAGATGCACTCCCCAATCCAGCATCATTCCACCGCCATAGGCTTTCACTCTGCGCCAGTCTCCAGGTATGCCTCTGGAACCCACTAAGGTTGTTTCCACACTAAATACATCACCTAATAGATGGTCGTCAAAGACCCTCTTAGCCACCAGGTAGTCATAATCCCATCTACGGTTCTGACGAGGATAGAATACTTTTTTGCATTCTTTAGCGATTTCCATCACCTCTTCGAGTTCCTTTGAGTTCATCATTACAGGCTTTTCACAGAGAACATGCTTGCCAGCTCTTAATGCCCTGATTGACTGCTCCTTGTGCAGATGGTTAGGGGTTGCCACAAGGACGATGTCCACCTCCGGATCAGCTAGAATATCCTCATAATCACGGTAACAATGCCAACCATTTTCAGCCACCCACTGCATTCTTACTTCATCTATATCATATACACCAGCAAGTACAAGTTTATCGTTCAAGGCTGCTATTTCAATTTGACCCTCTTGATACACATCATAGCTTAGAAAATCTGGTTTTTCATTCTCCTTTTCACTTATTGCCAAGGCATGTCCACTACCCATACCTCCGCAACCTAAAATTGCTATTTTTAAAGGTAATTTCATTAAAAACACTCCTTTTTTTCATATCTTGTTATTCTCATCATGTAAAGAGTCCGGACAAAATTATAAAGCTTAATTTATATTTCGATTTCATGTGCTTACCCGTTTTATCAGCGTATGCGGAACAACTACCCGCCTACTTGTTTGTAAATCATTGGATATTACTCGATCCAGTATTTGTACAGCTTCTACACCCATCTCATTAAATGGCTGAGCTATTGTCGTCATTTGTGGGGTGCATATTTCAGTGAGCTCTATATTATCGAAACCGCATACTGCGATATCTTCCGGCACTTTAATCCCCTGATTGTTCAACTCAACAATGCATCCTACTGCAATCTGATCCGATGTACAGAGAACCGCATCTGGACGGGTACCTAACTTCATAATCCAACGGGCTATGTCTGCTCCTCCCTCAATCGTGTGATCAACTTTGATATAATACTCCTGATCTACGATTATACCAGCATTTTGAAGAGCAGAGCGGTAACCGCTGTAACGTTTTTCTAAAAATTGATATTGTTTGTTGTTGTTTGGGGATTTGGCAAAGGCAATACGCTGATACCCGTTCTCTATCAAATATGAGGTCATGTCATAAGCCGCTTGAAAGTCGTCCACAGTTATATTAATAAGCGGAGAACTTGGTAGGTACTCACCTACCTGAACATTCGGATATTTACTTAACTCCGCCCATATTTCTCTATCCTCACACTGGTTATGATAAAAGATCAATCCACCGATCAGATGACTAGGAAGTGCTTTTACAACCTCAAGTATATTGCGGTAACCTTCAGCAGCTTCGCCGATGTATATCACCAGCAAAGTATACCCCAACATCTCAGCTTCCCGACGTGCACCCTCAATTAAACTTTCATTTAATGTATTCGCCACAAATATTATGATATTGCTTTGCTGAGCCTTTCTAGCAGCAGTGATTCGAACCTGTTTATATCCAAGCTTGTTCACCGCTTCAATAACACGCTCCTTCTTTTCCTGTGAAACAAGCATACTATTATTGATAGCCCTTGATACTGTTGCCGGGGAAACTCCAGCTTCTTGTGCAACATCTAAGATCGTTACCATTTTCTCATCCTTCCAACCCTTATTATTCTCTCAAATATAACTTATTTCCCCAAAAATGTAAAGACTTTACTTCCGCAAAGCTTATTGATGATAGAAACGCAAGGACAGCGCTAAACTAAAGTATCTACATTTATTAAGGGCTTACTTGTGCACATGTTTTTATTACCTGCAATCTATATGCTACCATGCTACAAGGTATATTTTAGTAGGATTTCAGAGTATTGATTAAGCACACTCTTAAATGCTGATCTGTCTTTTAATTTATGATTATACTTTATTCATCTTTTTATTGAAGTAGCGAGTAGATACAACATCTAAAAGGACAGCAGAGAGGATGAGAAGACCCTTTGCTACCAACTGCCAGTTGCTGTCAACCGCATTTAAGTTAAGTATGTTGTTGATAACACCAACGATAAGACAACCAATTACGGTACCAATAATATTTCCGGAACCACCGTAAAGACTGGTTCCTCCAATGACTACTGCGGCGATGGCGTCCATTTCCATACCTTGACCTGCAGTAGGCTGTGCACTAAATGCCCTACCGGTCATAACCATGGCTGCTATGGAAGCGCAAATACCCATAATGATATATACCCTTATTGTCACGAAGCCGGTATTAACACCGGAAGTTCGTGCTGCTTCTGAATTACCACCCGTAGCGATTGCGTGGCGGCCAAAGCGAGTTTTATTAAGTATGATATAAATTATGAGCATTACAAAAAACATGATGTAGATTGGAATCGGAATAGGACCTAAATAGCCTTGACCTAAAACCTTAAATTGACTTTGCAAACCATTGACTGGAGAGGTGTTGCTAAAAAGTTGACATAGTCCCCTGTATACTTGACCAGTTGCGAGCGTAACAATGAATAGAGGAAGCTTAAACTTCACTCCTATATACCCATTTAAAAAGCCACATAGCGCACCGCATGCAATGCCACCTAAAAGAACCAACGGAAATGGTACATTTGCACGGGATAATAATCCCATGATAACCCCTAACAAACCAAGCATATAACCTACCGAAAGATCCAGATTAGCAGATGCAATGACTAAGGTAAAGCCAATCCCTAGAATTGCACTTGCGCTTATCTGCCGCACAACATTCATAAGGTTACGTGTAGTCAGAAAAGCCGGCGTCACAAATGACGCTAATATACAGAGGATTAAAAGAATGATAAGAGCTTTATTTTTTAATGAAAAGTCACCAATTAAGGTGCCTATATTCTTACTCTTAGAAGGACTTACATTATTATTCATGACTAATTTCCTTTCCGCTTCATCAATTATGCACCGAAGGCTCGTTTAATCAGGGTTTCCTGGTCAGCATCATTCCGATTGAATTCTCCCATGATACGCCCTTCACGCATGACGATAATTCTATCGCTCATACCTAGGATTTCCGGCATCTCACTACTGATCATAACGACAGCCATACCCTCGGCGGCCAATTCACTTATGAGACGATGTATTTCACTTTTGGAGCCTACATCTATGCCCCTTGTAGGTTCATCCAAAATCAGAACTTTCGGATTTGTTAACAGCCATCTGGCTATAATAGCTTTCTGCTGGTTACCACCGGATAGTGAACCAATGGTCTGATTAAGGGAGGCTGCGCGTATCGATAGCTTTTTCTGGCACATTTTTGAATCTTCATCTTCACGTTTTTTACCAATAAAGGTAAACTTATTGCAAATACTACTCAGATAGGCGAGAGAGATATTAGCCTTTACTGTGAGCCCAGCTATAATTCCACTCAGACGACGATCCTCAGTTACCATGGCTAGTCCAAAGCGTATGGCGTCCTTAGGGGATTGAATTTTAGCAGGAACTCCGTCTACTAGGATCTCCCCAGAGTCAAAGGGATCTATGCCGAATACTGCACGCATTACTTCTGTACGCCCTGCGCCAACAAGTCCACATAGGCCAAGAATTTCTCCTTTACGAACATTCAAGCTTATATTCTGAAATTTATTTCCGGAACTCAATCCTTTTATTTGAAGAGCCACATCTCCAGGGGTAGTTTCAATCTTCGGGAAAAGATCCTTAATTTCACGTCCGGCAATTTTGGCAACCAATTCATCCTGTGTAATATCCGAGGTGTCGTGTACTGAGATGAATTGTCCATCTCGCATGACAGTTACACGACTGCATACCTTAAAGATTTCCTCTAGCTTATGGGAAATAAATATAATAGATGTTCCTTTAGCAGATAAATCTTTAATAATTTTATACAATATTGAGATCTCGCTGTCAGACAGTGAACTAGTCGGCTCATCCATTATGATGATGTCAGAATTATAGGAGGCTGCTCGGGCAATTTCTACAAGCTGCATGCTTGCAACGCTCAAGTCACGGACGGTCCTACGCGGGTCTATTTCAATACCCAGCTCATCAAGCAGCTCCTGCGCCTTTTCTATGCGCTTCTTAGAGTTGATGATACCTCCCTTTGAAAAATCCTTTTCGCGACCTATCCATATATTCTCAGCTACATCAACCGTAGGTATCAGACTAATCTCCTGATGTATCATAGATATTCCTGCGGTCAGTGCCTCATAAGGAACCCTAAAGTCTACCGGGCTCCCCTTATACACAACAGTTCCTCCATCCGGACGGTAAATTCCAAGAAGAATCTTCATAAGGGTTGATTTGCCGGCACCATTTTCACCAATTAGGGCATGTACCTCTCCTTTTTTAATCTGCAGCTTCGCATGATCCAATGCCTTGACCCCTGGAAAAGTCTTGACGATATCTTGCATTTCCAAAATATAATCGTCCTGGTTTGACATTCTATTACCTCCTATATTGAATAAAATGGTAGGCCGTGCGTTTGAAAAACGCAACGGCCTTAAAGAGATAGTTATCAATCAAGTCTTCCAAGAACTTCATCGATCGTATTAGCAGTCAAAAGATCAGTAATCTCAGTACCTATATCTATTGTTTGTCCTGCTAAGTTCTCCCCTTTAGCAATTGTTACTGCATAATCAACTGTAACCTTAGCGTCAGCCTTCTTGGAGCTATAAACAGTCGCATTCAATGTACCTCCACGAATAGCTTCCTGTGCCGCCGGAGAACCGTCGATACCAATAACAATGCATTTGTCAGTACCAATATTGGCTGCTTGAAGTACGTTAGTTGCAGCCAGCGCCATCTCATCGCTCTGTGCTACAATACAATTCATCTCAGGATAAGCCTGTACCCAGTCCTCAACAGCTGCCATTGTTTCGGTAGCACTCCAGTTACAAACCTTCTCCGCTAATATCTCAACTCGGTCACCCTTCGCATCCATTAAAGTATTATGCCATCCGTCATAACGTTCCTGCGTCGCTGACATACCTTGGTATCCCCAAATGTAACCAACCTTAAGGTCTTTGTCCGGATTAGCATCAAGCCAGTCGATACAGTATTTTCCTTGAAGACTGCAGAGGTAAAACTGACTTTGCATAATCTTTAGAGTATCTTGATAGTCAACTCCATAGGCCGAGTCGATTGTAGGTATATTTGCAGCAGCGCAGGCTTCGAATCCTGAAACCGCACCAGCTGTATCAGTTGAACGGATGATTATTACATCGGGAGTAAGAGAGATAAGGGATTCAATATCTGCCAGCTGCTTATCAACCTTACCTTCCGCATTCGTCATAACGACTTCAATACCTAATTCCTTCGCATAAGCTTCAAGATAACCATACCATTCAGTCTGGTATTCATCCATGGCATTCATGGATATACCGATCTTTATTTTGTCCTGAGCCTCATCGTTTTTGTCTTCGTCTTTTGTAGTATCCTGACTAGAAGTAGTATCTTCCTTAGAAGTGGTTTCTTCCTTAGAAGTGGTTTCTTGTTTCGGAGTAGCTTCTTCCTCTTTTTTGTTTGAGCATGCAGTTAAACTGAACACCATGCTAAGTGTGAGTAACAGAACTATCAATTTTTTCATTTTCATTCTCCTTTTTATTCTCCTTAGTCTATATAAAGATTATAATTCTCTACCATTCAACGCCCTTGAACTTTCGGAAACTATCCATACTGATTTTTATGCTCTCAATCTCGTCGTACTGACTAAAGTCCTGCTCAAGTACTATGTACTCACTTCCACAGAATTCATTCGCAGTATCTATAATGTACTGGATATCCATGATACCTGTACCAATTTCTGTGAAGGTTTCCGGCCTTACTTCTAAGTTGAAGCGATCCATATCAACGTAATCGTTATTGGCCTCGACGCTGGCAAGTAAATTCAGCTTATCTTCAAAGCCTTTCGTGAAATCCTTCTGGTGTACCAGACATACACGTTTTCCGTATTTTTTAAGCTCTTCTATAGGATTTCTTCCAGCACGGAGAGTCCAATAGGTATCAAGTTCAATCTTTACGAGCTCGGGATCTGTATTGTTAATAAGAAGCTCGTAGATGGTGTCATCTCCGAAATGCTGAAACTCATGATAGTGATTATGGTACAGCAGTTGCATGCCATAATCCTTACAGCGTTCTCCTACCTTATTAAGTATGTCAGCCTTGATTAAGGCTTCCTCTCTATCACGATAGAAGTCCATAGGTTGTACTAAAAACTTGGTGCCTATTTCCTGATGAAACTCTAAAACAGGTGCCATCCTCTCAGGATCAAGTGGAAAGATATGTGCGCTAAAGATCTCAGCACCCACTTCATTAAGAAGAGAACGGACCTCTTTTGCGGTAATTCCAAATCCAACGCCAGCGTCATTCCCAGCATTGTGGTTCGCTACCTCGATGTGGCGGTAACCTGCATTTGCGACATCACGTATCGTGGATATCGGGTCTTTTGCCATATGGTTACGTACCGAATAGAGCTGAATGCCTACTTTCATTTTCTTGTCACTCCTTTTTCAAATACTTAATTACATGATGCGATATGAAATTTTCAGAAATTAGTGCGAGTATATTATGAATTTATTGGTAATATTTCGTGTTAATTTCATGTATTTCATAATGATATGATATCACCCGTCTATTTTTTTGTCAATTACTTATTTTTTTACAGTGAATATTAACTATTTTTGTGCATTTTATATAATTTACTTTACAGAGATCTTGATGTAATATATGATTATACTTGTGAAATTAAATGAAAATAATTTATTCTGTTTCCTAATGTTTTCATAGGTGTTTCATTAATAAGTAATAGCATTGATCTTCAGGACTTACTGTACAAGCTATTCTATTAAACTTTCAACAACTCGCAATTGTACGGGTTTTGATGCTTCAAGAATTAATCAAAAACAAGAGAAGGAGAGATCATATGAAAAACGGTAAACTGCAGGTGGGAATCATTGGATGCGGTGGCATCGCAAATCAAAAGCATTTTCCTAGTCTTAAGGCACATTCTGATAAGGTTGATTTAGTTGCATTTTGTGACCTTATAGAAGAACGAGCCAAAACGGGTGCCGAGAAATATGGCGTTTTGGATGCTAAAATCTATACTGATTATAAGGAGCTGCTAGCTGATCCTGACATTGATGTGGTACATGTACTTACTCCGAACATATCCCACTGTGAAATTACAGTAGATGCTTTTACCGCCGGAAAACACGTAATGTGCGAAAAGCCTATGGCTGCAACTACTTCAGATGCGCAAAAAATGATTGATGCCTGGAAGAAAAGCGGTAAAAAATTCACCATTGGCTATCAGAACCGGTTTAGACCCGAGGTTCAGTCTCTATATAAATCTTGTCAGAAAGAAGAACTTGGCGATATTTATTATGCCGAGGCAAACGCTATCCGTCGTCGCGGCGTTCCTACCTGGGGAGTCTTTCCTAATAAGAGCCTTCAGGGCGGTGGTCCATTAATCGATATAGGAACCCACGCTCTTGACATGACATTATGGATGATGAATAATTACGAACCCGTTTCAGTAACAGGCAGTGTATTTTATAAGCTTGGTAGCCTGGAGCAGGCTACTGAGGGTAACTGCTTTGGAGCATGGGACCCCAAGACCTATGAGGTTGAAGATTCGGCATTCGGATTTATTAAGATGGCAGATGGCTCAACAATAAACCTGAAAGCTTCCTGGGCGATTAACCTCATGGAATCTCGAGAAGCCTCCACCACGCTCTGTGGTACAAAGGCAGGTGCAGAAATTCGTTCCGGTTTAAGCTATAAAGAGGATGAACTATATTACAATTACGGTCACAACGGTATACTGACAGACGAAAAGGCATGTTCCATGGGAAACGTTGCTTACTTTAGTGGTCAGAAGAGCGAACCGGGATATCTGGAAGCTGAGCAGTGGATTGCGGCAGTGAAAAATGACACCGAGCCGCTTGTCAATCCCGAGCAGGCATTTGTAGTAACAAAAATATTAGATGCCATTTATGAATCTTCCAGAATCGGCAAGGAAGTAATATTATAATCTTTCTAAATAAATGCTTCCAATACATTCCATAGAAGCATTAGTAAGGAGTATTCATATGAAATTAGGCTTTGTAAGTTCTATTCTAGATAATTACTCATTTGAAGAAATGATTGATACAGCCTCTTCCCTAGGCTATGAATGTGTAGAAGTGGCCTGCTGGCCAAAAGAGAAAGCAACCAGAAGATATGCAGGTGTCACACATATTAACATCGAGGAATTAGATGATAGCAAAATAGAATATATCAAGAATTATTGTAAAGAAAAGAAAGTCGAAATCTCCGCACTTGCATATTATCCGAATACACTGGATCCCGACCCGAATAGGCGTGCGATGTATATCGAACATCTAAAAAACATGATACGAGTAGCGCCCAAACTTAATGTTGGCACCATTACTACTTTTATCGGAAGAGTGCAGTCTTTAACTACCGAAGAGAATATTGAGATCTTCAAGAAGGTTTGGCCTCCCATTATCAAACTTGCAGAAGAGTATAATGTTAAGGTCGCTATCGAAAATTGTCCTATGCTGTTTACCGTTGATCAATGGCCGGGCGGACAGAATTTAGCGACCACCCCAAAGATATGGCGCGAATTATTTAACATTATTCCAAGTAAGAATTTTGGTATAAACTATGACCCCTCTCATTTTATATGGCAAAGAATCGATTATATTAGACCGCTATATGAATTTAAAGACAGAATATTCCATGTCCATTTTAAAGACATCAAGGTATATGAAGACTGTCTAAACGATGTTGGTATAATGGCATATCCTTTGGAGTATATGTCACCAAAGCTCCCTGGACTTGGCGACGTAGACTGGGGCAAATTTGTGTCCGCATTAACAGATATTGGATATGATGACTTTTCATGTATCGAAGTTGAGGACAAGGCATTTGAAGGTTCTGAAGAAGCTATCTGGAAATCTTTGGCCTTAAGTTATAGGTATATCAGACAGTTTGTTATCTAGTCTTGCCGAAAATAATTCACACAAGAAGAACCCCATAATGAATTCCGTTAGAAAATTCATTATAGGGTTCTTCTTGTAAATTTTGATTATATCAGAAATTTTTCAGCTTTAATAACAATTAAATCGTGCTTTCCCTTTCCAGTATCCTATGTTCGACATAAATTTTTCGACCAGTACTTAAGTTACCATTAACAATCATATCCAGCGTACGCACCGCTTCTGCTCCGATTTCAACGAAGGATTGAGCCACGGTGGTAAGCTGAGGAGTACAGTATTCCGAGATTTCCATATTATCATAACCCGCAACCGCAATTTCCCCCGGTACCCTTATTCCGGCCCTATTCAATTCATTGATACAGCTCGCTGCAATTATATCACCAATACAGAATACTGCATCCGGTCTGTTTTTCATCGCTATTATTTTTTGAGCAGCTTCCCGGCCTCCCTCCTGAGTATAATCTACATATATTTTAAAAGATTCATCAAATTCCATATTATTTTCGATTAATGTCTGACGGAACCCATCTTCTCTTTGTCTTGCAAATCGAAAATTATCCTTTTCCAAAAAGCGTTTGTTTGTTACAAACGCAATTCGCTTATACCCTTTATCAATCAGATACTGCGTCATTTCTGAAGCTCCCAGTGTATCATCCGTAAGTATCACATAGCAGGGTGAAATATCCACATATTCACCAATCTGAACAACGGGATAATGGCTGAATTCATTCCAGACCTGTTTATCTCGGAACAGATTATTTATGGTAATAATTCCACTAAAGTTATTGGGGGATAAAATCCTTAATAGGCTCATAGCCCGTTCATATCCCTCCTTACCCTCCCCTGTATAACTAATTGCAAGCTCATATCCCAATTCATAGGCAGTATCTCGAATACTGTCTAATAAATTGGGCTGTAGCATAGCAGTAACTACAACTATTACCTTATTGGTTGTTATATTATTATGTTTTTGCCTCATAGGAGGCTCATATCCCAGCTTTTTTATTGCTGCGTTGATACGTTCTACTTTTTCCTCTGTTACCAGAAGACTGTTATTAATCGCCCTCGACACCGTAGCCACGGATACATTGGCCTCTCTTGCAACATCGCTCAGCGTTACCATAAATACCTCCTTTTTGATTTATTACATCTTATTATAAAATGTTACTGTATTATTTTCAAGATGATTTCATACCAAATATCTTTTTCCATCTTTTCATCAAACAAGAAATTTAGCTGTTTTCATTTATCTTACATCTAATTTCAAGCGTTTCCATCAAATTACATTAGTTACATTGTATAATATGCACAACTTATACATGTATTATTTGTATGTTATGTGCATTTACAGCTATTAAAACATAATGTATCATGAAACTATAAATGAATTGTTTCATTATTTTTCAGTCTTATTACATTTTTTTCAATACAATACGCCTTACATATAATAAAAACAATCAGGAGGTAACTATTATGTTAAAAGTTGGCTTAGCTTTATACTCTGTAAGGAACAAAATGAATTCAGATCCCTTAGCTACGATTGATAAGGTTGGCAAGTTGGGGTACAAGTATGTAGAAGCAGCAAATTATGCACTGGATCAGGACCCTTTGTTAGGCTTTATGCTCAGCCCGGAAGATGCAAAGGCGAAGTTTGATGAATTTGGTATGAAACTCATCAGCTGTCATATCGGAAGAGTAGATATGTATGAAGATGCATCTAAAAGCTTACTTGTATTCAAGGATGTACCAAAGCTAGTCCCTCTTAAGGACGATGATATTGCCCGTTGTTCTGAAGCCCATCTGAAAGTCGGAAGCGATAAGCTAATTTGCCCTGTGGAGTTTTATCCTAATAACCGTGATGGTATATTAAGAAAGTGCGAATACCTAAATCACTTATCCGAGTTAGCTAAAAAATATGGAACAAAATTCATGTATCATAATCATTATCAGGAATTTGCATCCGTTGATAATAAATTAATCTTTGAATATTTGTATGAAAACACAGAACTATTATTCGAGCTGGACACTTTCTGGGTAATGCGAGGAGGAGAAGATCCCATCGAAATCATGAAACGTTATGGCGACAGAATAGTTATGCTGCATCAAAAGGACTATTCAACAGCAACAAAAGTACCTGTTAATATCTGGCACACCTTGGGACCTGATATGAAAAATGCAAAATATCCTCATAGATCCATTAAAGAGAAGGAGTTCTTTACAGCTGATATTCCGGAAACCTACACAGAAATTGGTACAGGAATTATGCCAATTCAAGATATTATCGACGCTGCTAACAAATATACAAAAGCTGAGTATATCCTCCTGGAACAGGATTACAGCGAGAACTATGATGAGTTTGAAAGCATACAAGTAAGTATGAACCACTTTAAGAAGTATTCAGGAATTGAATGGAGCTAGTTATATAAAGAGCATCAGCCCTCTGGCTGATGCTCTCATTTTCTTCTGAAGCATTATTAAATACAATTATCTGCTTTTCTGGCATTTTATTCATTTGTTATAATTTACTACCCTTCCACTCATGGACTAAAATCCTAACTTTGTGGTATATTAATAGATAGTATAGGAGTGATCGCATATGAAGGAAATTATTTTATCTAATGGTAGCCCAATGCCCAGATTAGGTCAGGGGACCTGGTACATGGGTGATAATAAGGCTATGGAAAATCAGGAGATTGAAAGTATTCAAACCGGAATCGAGCTAGGTATGAACTTAATTGACACGGCAGAGATGTATGGTGAAGGAAGGTCAGAAAGGCTGGTTGGAAGGGCAATTAAAAGCTATGACCGCTCAAAGCTTTTCTTGGTATCAAAGGTATACCCTCATAATGCAGGAAGAAAGAATATCTTTAGGAGCTGTGAGAACAGCCTGAAACGGTTGAATACCGATTATTTGGACCTGTATCTGCTTCATTGGCGCGGAAGTATTCGGTTAGAGGAAACTGTGGAATGCATGGAAGAGCTGGTGGCAAGTAAGAAAATCAGACAATGGGGTGTGTCAAATTTTGATGTTGAGGATATGGAGGAGCTATGGTCCGTTCCTAATGGTAAGCATTGTGTGGTTAACCAGGTTCTTTACCATCTGGGTTCCAGAGGGATTGAATATGCTCTATTGCCATGGCTAAAGCAGCATAATGTACCTGTTATGGCATATAGCCCTATGGCCCAGGGAGGAACCCTGAAAAGGCAGCTGCTTACTAACCCCGTTATACTTGAGCTTGCTAACCATCATCAGGCTTCTCCGATGCAGATTTTATTAAGCTTTGTATTACATCAGGAGGGAGTCATTGCCATACCCAAGTCCTCCTCCCCCAAGCATACCATAGAGAACGCCAGAGTGGCTGAAATTGTTTTAACTATGGAGGAGAGAAAGCTTTTAGACGAGCAATTCCCTGCTCCTAAGCACAAAACCTATTTGGATATGATTTAAAGACATAAGAATTATTGAAATTAAATATTAATACAACTGACCTGTATTAATAGGTATTAACTCACTACCCAAAAAAGGTATCCAGCAAATAGATGCTGATACCTTTTTTGATAGAGGAGAGATATATAAAAGATTAAAATAGTAATAGCTTTAGTGAATGCAATCTACATTTTTTGTTGCAATAAGGTTACAGTCAAGACCTGCTACATTCTTAAGTAAGACCTGTCCCACATTAACCGGAGCCTTAACTCTGGATTTTTTTATTTCCTCCATAACTGTAAATATCATATTCTTTGGTATTGGCTTGTCAAGTCGTACACTAACTAACGCAAGCTCCCCCTCCTCCACTAGCACTGAGGTTGCTATGTTTCTCCGTGGGTCGGTAAGCTCCTGATTCACATAATCCTTTCCTTTTTGGCAGCTTGCTCCTTCCATCAGAGTAATAGCTCCATTCTCCACCTGAGTACTGATATCACAGCCTCTGGGGCACATAATACAGGTATACTCCTTTAGCATTGAATAGACACCTCCAAATCTGCTCCTGCAATCAGCTGTTTACAGGAAATAGGTATTTGTATCATTTCTGCGGGTAAGGCTTTTTTCTTTTTCACTGTTTTTATAATCTGATTATTCTGCTTTAATTGTATTTCACAATCCTTCATGGGCTTTTTCACACGGAAATACAGGACGATATCCTTGGTCGCACTAATCCGCTGCGGTACTGTATAGCTAATGCTTTTATCTGTTTCTACTTTTAAATCGCATTTTGTAAGCTGCCTATCCTTAATATAAGCGATCACTGCTTCCGCCATATTCTCAGCCTCTAAGGAAACAAAGTCTACTAAGTCATGTACCTGAAGGACATTACCCGCAGCAAAGATGCCCTCTACATTCGTCTGATAATTTTCATCAACAAAAGCACCCTTTGTTCTAGCATCAAGCTCAACGCCGGCATCTATTGATAACTCATTTTCCGGTATTAATCCAACGGATAGAATTAATGTGTCACAGCTAAAATCCTTTTCTGTTCCCGGTATAGGATTAAAGCTATCATCAACCTGAGCAACAGTAATTCCTTCGATTCTGGCTCTTCCCTTTATATTTGTAATCGTATGGCTTAAATATAAGGGAATATTATAATCATTCAGACATTGTTCAATATTACGGGGAAGTCCGCTCGGATAGGGTTGTATTTCAAATACCGCCTTTACCTTGGCACCCTCAAGGGTCAATCTGCGTGCCATAATCATTCCGATATCTCCGGAACCAAGAATGACAACCTCTTTACCTACCATCGTGTTATTAAGGTTCATATAGGCTTGTGCAACTCCCGCATTATATACTCCGGCCGGTCTGGTGCCCGGAATACTGATTGCTCCTCTGGTACGCTCCCTACAGCCCATAGCAAGTATGACTGCTTTTGCCTGATATTCCAGGATACCCTTTGGAGAAGCAGCAACAACCTTCTTCTCTCCGGTAACATTAATTACCGTAGCCTCTGTAATATAGGGAATATTAAGCTCCTCCACTTCATCAATAAAGCGCTGTGCGTATTCCGGACCACTTAAGGTTTCCCTAAACCTGGTAAGTCCAAAGCCCTCATGAATGCATTGTCTTAATATACCGCCAAGCTTCTTCTCTCTTTCGATGATTATTATGTTTGTTATTCCCTTTTTATATAGTGTAACCGCGGCTGCAAGTCCTGCCGGTCCCCCACCGATAATAACTACATCCTTTGAAAGTGCTGACATTAGCTTCTTACCCTCCCTGTAAACATGTTAGAGTCCTTTGCGCAAAATAGAACCTCAGTCTCTTTTTTACCTAATTCCTCTTCTATCAGTTTGGTTATTCTGGTCTCACAATAGCCGCCCTGGCACCTTCCCATGGTAGCTCGGGTACGGTTTTTCACGCTGGTTACTGTACAGACACCCAACGGATTGTGTATGGCCTGTAGGATCTCCGCTTTCGTGATTCGTTCACAGCGGCAGATGATTTCACCGTAATCCGGATCTTCTTCCACCAGCTTTTTCTGTGTTTCAAGGTCCTGCTCATGAAAGCGTATGACTCCCCTTCTTATGGGATTAAAGTCAGGATTAGGCTCTGGCTGCTCCTTCTCCATTAAGAACGAAACTGCTCGTCTTGCCAAGGGCAGCGCACTTGTCAAGCCAGGTGATTCAATCCCTACTAAATTAATCGTATTCGGTGCTTCCTCCCTTGCCTCACATACAAAGTCAAGGACTTCTCCGGTCTCCGGATTTATTCTCTTTGCACGAATTCCTGAAAAATTACGAATAAAATAATCACGTTTGACGTATTTAAACATCTTTAATCCATCTTCAATCAACCCGTCCATTTGCTTCTTTGTCACTCCGTAATCATCAAAATCCTCAGTAACGTAGGAATCAGGGCCAATTAAAACATTACCGTGAACCGTAGGAGTTGCGTGTGTAGCAAAGCCACCCTTATCGTTGGGTGCAGGATAAACCGGTAGATTAAGATGCTTTCCGGCCTTTTTATCCAGTATGTAATACTCGCCTTTAAAGCCTCTTATTGTATAGCCGTCGATTCCCAGCATGGATGAAATTTCTGCACTATATAGCCCTGCGCAGTTTACAACCCATCTGGTTGTAAATACACGGCCTTCGGTTACTAATTCATAAACACCCTCCACACGGTTAATCTGAATTACCTTACTGTCAAAATAAAAATCTGCTCCATTCATTTTTGCATTCTCAGCCAGTGCAATGGTATATGCCATAGGGTCTAAAATTCCCGAGTTTGGTGAATACATGGCAAACTCTCCGCCAGCACTAGGATCAATCTCCTGAAGCCTCTCTTTGCTGATCATCTCGAGGCCTACTGCTCCGTTTGCCTCACCAATTGCTTTAAATCGCTCCAGGTTCTTAGCATCCTTTTCTGTAAACCCAACAACCACTTTTCCAATTCTCTTAAAGGGTACATCCAGCTCCTTAGCTACACTGTCAAATTCCTGATTTCCCTCAATACAGCACTGAGCCTTTAGGGATCCGGTTTTATAGGTAAAGCCTCCATGTAATACACCGGAATTTCTTCCTGAGCTGCCAAGAGCAACGTCCATTTCTTTTTCTAAAACACCTATTTTTAGTTTGTATCGTGACATTTCTCTTGCAACCGCACAACCAACAACACCGGCTCCAATAATCAAAACATCATATTCTGCTACCATAAATAATTGTCCTTTCTTATAAGAGGTTATTTTAGAACTTGATTATTACTTTTATAAATATTATACTAAAATGACGTTTTATTTTCTAATTCATTATAACTATTGCACTATAGGGAAAGACTATATAAAAAAAGTATGGAGATTATTATGGATCTTAAATATTTACAATACATTATAGAAATTGCTAACGAAAAGAATATATCAAAAGCAGCAAAAAAGCTTTATATTTCTCAACCCACCCTAAGCGTATATCTTACCAGGCTGGAAAACGAGATTGGCATTCCATTATTTGACCGAACCAAAAAAGAATTGCTTCCAACAGAGGCAGGAGCTTTGTATATCGCCACAGCAAAGCAAATGCTGGATCAAAAAGAGGTATTATATCAGAAGCTTTCTGTTCTGACAGCAAAATGTCCTGATCAAATTGCAATTGGATTTTTTCAAAACATTGCCGGTCATATGATTTCCTCTATCTATCCAAAGTTTGTGTCTAAATATCCGAATATACGAGTGGATTTTTCTGACGGAAGATATCATTATATTTATGAGGGCTTAATGAACCATCACCTTCAGCTTGCATTTATTGCAATCGCTCATCAAGAACACCACGATTTATCCTATATTCATATTAAAAAGGAGGAATTCATATTAGCTGCTCCAAAATCAATTAATCTACCTATTGAATATCAGGGAGAAAAGGATGAGCTACCCTGTATTTCACTTAACAAGCTAACAAAGGCGAAGTTTATCCTTGCTACCAAAGATACCATTCGAAGAGAAATTGAGAATGAGGTATTTCGACAGAATCAAATTACGCCCATCGTAAGTAATGAGGTTCATAATATTATGACTGCCATTAAACTAATCGAGGAAGGTAACGGTATGGCAATTATTCCAAAGGGCTTTATGGATAAAAGCAGAAATATAAGTTATTACACCCTAGACTGCCCTCCCTGTTGGAAGATTGTTGCTGCTTATAAGAAGAATGCGGTAATAACCCCTGCTGTGCAAACCCTGATAGACCTTGCAAAGGAGTATTACCATACTCATTCTTCCTATATTGACACTTAATATGAAACCATTGTAACCATTTTTCCTATTCACTCTCACTTCAATCATGGAAAAGCGTGTTGTGAATGAGTGAGTTATTGCATCCCTTTTTTAATATTATTGTACAAATAACGAAGGGTACAATTTAGGTGACCTTTTGACCTTCCAATCATAATGTAAAATAATCCTTAACTAAATTTATAAATTCTTTTTCAGCTATGCTCAAATAACTTCCCTTTCGGTATGCAACTGCGATTTCCCATTTATTCGAATAAGGAAGCGAAAAATATACTACCTTATCGGATTCCTTGATATAGGACGAGGGCAAAATTGTACAGCCTAATCCCTGCTCTGCAATAGTAAGCAAGGTTTGGCATCGCAGGGATTCAATTAAAATATTAGGCGAAAAGCCTTCCATAGAAAAAAACTCATCTACAACATCCCTCATTGTGGAACAGCGAGGAGCAAGTAAAAAGGGATCATTTCTGAATTTAGAAAGTGCTATAGTCGGATAAGAGCCTTGATATGAAGCCCCCAGGTATGCCAGAGGATGATTAGAGGGTACTGCCAGTACAAACTCCTCTTCGAGGATGTGAACAAACATATTACCCTCTTTATGCTGTGGTCTTACTGTTACAATACCTATATCTAAATCACCATTTTCTATATGTTTTAGCTGCTCCTTCACACTATGCTCAGTGGGAACTATTTTTATATCAGGATATCTGCTATAGAACTTTGGGTAAATAGCAGAAAATATGGTTGCTCCTCTCTCCGGTAAGAGGCCCACTGATATCTTCCCTTTGATGATGTCTGCTAAATCATGAATTCTGCTGTAGGTCTCTTCCTTTATATGAATCATCTCCTTCGCATTTTTAACATATATCTCTCCTGCTTTTGTCAGTATCATATTTCTTTGCGTCCGTTGAAAAAGCTTTACACCCAGCTCTTTTTCTAGCTTAAGAAGCTGCTGGTTTAATGCAGATTGTGTAATATAAAGCTTCTTAGCCGCCTGATTGATACAGCTTTCTTCTGCAATTTTTATTATGTATTCCATCTGCCTGGTATCCATATACTATCCCCTTCTTAATTATAAGAATAACTAAGTCATATCTAAATTTAACAAATTTGACTGGTGTATAGTAATAAACTAAAATATAAATAATAAAAACATACCTCTGCTATCTTGTAATCGTTAATTCACACAAAAATTTAAGCAATCCTAATAGGAATAAAATAATAAGGAGCTAATAATATGAAAGTAGTTAAAAATGGTACTGTATCTGCTCTTTTGACAGATGTCCAAATTCCACGTATGTTTCACGCAAGACAAACCTTCCCCAAGCATTTCATTGCACCTGAGGAAATACCCTCAGTAGTTGAAAAAGAACTGTCACAGCCGCAATTTGCTTCCAGAATAAAAAGTGGGATGAATATTGCAATAACCGCCGGAAGTCGGGGTATTCGTAATGTTGATATCATTACAAAGGCTATTGTAGATTTTGTTAAATCAAAGGGTGCAAATCCATTTATCGTCCCTGCGATGGGAAGTCACGGAGGTGCAAATGCACAGGGCCAGGTCGAGCTGCTTGCAGGTTATCATATTACTCCTGAAACAATGGGATGTCCGATTAAGTCCTCAATGGAGGTCGTAGAGCTAGGTATCTCAGAGCTGGGACGCCCTGTTTATATGGATAGAAACGCCTACGAATCCGATGGCATCATTGTTTCCTGTCGGTTAAAGCCCCACAATGCCTTCCGAGGTCCCATAGAAAGCGGTCCCTGCAAAATGATGACTGTTGGTCTAGGAAAGCAAAAAGGAGCAGAGCAGGTGCATTCTGATGGAATGGATAAAATCGCAAAAAACATTCCTACCATGGCTAAGGTGGTACTGGAAAAAGCGCCAATTCTATTCGCTATTCCCTGTCTGGAAAATGCGTATGACGAAACCATGAAAATCGAAGCCATCCTACCGGAAAATATCCTGACCCGTGAAGTCGAGCTGCTAAAGCTAGCCTTTGAAAATATGCCCAAGATTTTGGTTGGTGAAGGAGATGTACTTATTGTTGATGAGATTGGTAAAAACTACAGCGGAACCGGAGTAGATCCTAATATTACGGGCACCTTTTCCACACCCTATGCCAGCGGTGGTGTCAAGGTACAGCGTACCTGTTTTCTCAACCTTAGCGAAGCCTCCCACGGTAATGCACTTGGTGTGGGACTAGCCAGTGCCATCACAAAGAAGATCTTTGATGCAATGGACATCGAGATGGTCTATCCAAACTGTATTACCAGCACTGTCCTTTCTTCAGCTCGGATTCCCTGCGTGGTTTATGATGATAAGGAAGCCATAAAGATATGTATTCGCACCTGCAATGATATTGATAAAAGCAATGTGAAGGTCATTCGAATACCTAACAGTCTTCATATCAGTGAAATCATGCTGTCCGAAGCTTATTACGAAAGTGTAAAGGCCGGTAATTACCCCGGCCTTGAGGCGATTGACGAACCGGCTCCACTGGATTTTGATGAAGCTGATAATCTGATTACAAAATGTAAATTCAGTGTATAAACACTTTACTTGTAAGCTTTTTAGGATTAATCAATTGTCTTTATTATGAGCTCCTTACATGTCATATATTATTAGGTAATTGCTAAACTCTTAAGTTTGCTAAATATTATATACATTATTAAGCTTCGCAATTACCTACCTATATTATGAATGCCTATAAGAAAGCTTAATCCTGGCTGAAGGTTAACTCCCGGTCATGACTAAACTTTCTTAAGGCATTATTTATTGCCAAATATTGTCTTCCATAAGCTATGGTACTTATCTATACATTATATTTACTTGTTATACCGAGCTTTTTCATATGTCTCCATAAGGTTGTTTTACTGATACCAAGCTCTTCTGCTGCCAGCGTTCGGTTTCCGTCATATTTTTCTAAGGTTTCCGATATCTTAATCGCTTCTGGGTCTTTATAAATTACGATTTTTTCTTTACTGCTATTTTGTTGTCCAAGGATAGGATATAGCTCCTCTAAAAGCTTTACTACATAAGCCTCATCAATAGATCTGTGACTCGCAGTTAATATCATTCTGTCACAGAAGCTTTCCAGCTGAATCAAATTTCCGTACCAGGGATATTCTAGTAATCGTTTTTTTGCTCCTGCTGTCAGCACGTGAAATCTCGAGTACATATCGCAGTACAGCTTCACATAATTATCAATTAGGTATTCCAGATCCTCAGGGCGGCTTCGTATAGGCTCAACATCGATCGTCAGACCGGATAACAGATAATATAGATCCTCACGGAATAGCCCCTGCTTAACTAATATGCTGAGGTTTTTCGAGGTTGTTGCAATAATTTTAACATCAATACTCATGGTCCTTGCAATTTCATTTCTTATTAAGGATTTATATCGTATCATTTTATAAAGCTGGTATTGATTATTCAGACTCAGCTTATCAACTTCACTAAGCAATATCGTGCCATGATTTGCAGCAATTAACGCTCCCTGTTCCTTATCCTTTTCAGATTCCTTAGTATTACCGAACAGGACTTCAGTCTGCATTTCTTCACTAATACCAATGCAGTTGATTGATATGAAAGGACCATTTTTCCTCAGACTGTTGTTATGAATTCCCTGAGCAAATAGCTCCTTCTCCGTACCTATTTCTCCATATAGCAAAACAGGGCTGTTTGACTGTGCATAAACCTTTGCCAAAGCTATGTTTTTCTGCATACCCTTCGATTTATGGGGAATATCCTCCAAGGTGCCCTGTGCTATATAACCATACAGATATCTTTCACGTAAGATATCCGCTTCTACTTCCTTCATCTTTTTTATTTTATGACAGGTAAGAATTGCCCCATCGATTTGATTATCTACTTTAATCGGAGCAACGATGATTACAATTGCGTTTTTATTAACACGAATAAAGGTAGAATAGATTTCATTTCCTTCCTTCAGTGTCTCTTCCAGCTTTTCCTTGTCAATCTCCTTAAACACTTCGATTAATGGTTTTCCCTCAACCTCTGCAGAGTCCTTTTCCAGGATTTCCTCCATTATTTTATTGATTACTAAAATATTACCTTTCTGATCCATCCTAACAATCCCGCTAAAGGAATAATCCAGTAAGGTTTCTATTTGTGCTACGCTTCTCTTATCAATATCTGCAACATACTTCATATTCTCAGCCATTTTAAAGGCTTCTCGTATGGAATCCTCTGTTGAGGATAAAAATAGGGAGGGAATACCCGCTCTGGATGCCGCCGTAATTGCATTATCGCCACCAATTACGATATCCAGGTTATCATTAATGGCCTGATTGATTGCAACACTTAATTCATCAGGGTTAGATACGAAATAGGTACGGAGATCAATATCATAAATCTGATTGAAATGTGTCATATCACAGAACATATTATTAAACCCGACAACACCTATAACCGGTCTGTTTTTCTTGGTTATCTTTTTTGCCCTGGTAATCAGTAAACCCATCTCCTGACCAGTCAATTGAATCTCAACTACAGGAATGTTCGTATAATATTTTATTAGGGATGCCTGATATCCTCTGGCAATAATGATACTTGTGCCTCTGGCTAATGCGCTCCTTGCCTCACTGACTGCATCCGCTGATGCAACTACCTTCATATCCTTAATCGTATACTTTTCTGTAAGCAGTATATCATGTGCCTGATGGAGCATCTCTTCTCTAGGTACAAACAATGCAATTTCTGACATGATCAGCTCTCCTTTTACATAGGCTCTCAGTGCTTTTCACTTAACAGGACTTTCTTGTTATATGAAAAGAAAATATCATCAATATCACGATTTTTCCTATGATATCAATGATATTTCCTTATTTTATACTGTTTATACCAATGGTAACAATTAGTCTCTTTTTAAAACATTTTCAACCTTTGTTTTCTTCTCTCTGCGATCATCCCAAATTGCATAACCAACAGAGATGAAGATTAACAACCATAATACCCAGTCAGCCGGTTTTGAAACGAAAGTGCTTAAATAACCGCCGGAGCCCTGTAAAGCATCCATAAAGTAGGTTTCTATATCGCCGCCCAATACAAATCCGATTAAGAAGGTAGTAACCGGGAAACCAAATTTATTAAAGAAATAAGCAACGAAACCGAAAATAACTAAGGTAATAACATCAAACAGAATACCGTTTCTGGTTGAGAAGGCACCTACTACGCACAATAAGCAGATAGCAGGATACAGATAGCTCTTGGGTATTTTGATGATTTTAGCAAGCTGTTTTACAGGGAAGAACATGAATGCATAGGTTATTACGTTACATAATAATAACGCTAAAAGGATGGAATACCATAAGCCCTGATTACGTTCGATAAATAACGGTCCAACGGAAATACCCTGTAAGGTAAATGCACCCAGCAAGACTGCTGTAGTTGCATCTCCCGGAATACCTAAGGATAGCAGAGGAACTAAGGCACCGCCGGTTACTGCATTATCTGCAGTTTCACTTGCAATCTGCCCCTCCTCAATACCTGTTCCGAACTTCTCAGGATGCTTAGACCAGGATTTTGCTTGAGAATAAGAAAGCAGTGATGCCGCACTACCGCCAATACCGGGTAGAACACCGATAAAGGTACCAATTGAACTGGAACGTATAATATTGACGATCTGTCCCTTAAATGCCTCTCTAAATTTGTATTTTTTGGCTTGCTTTCCATTTAGGATACTATCGTCAACAATACAGGCCTTCATTCCCTCTTCAGATTCCTGTAATATCTGAGCAAATGCAAACAAACCAATTAATAAAGGAAGCAGCTGGAAGCCGTCACGTAAATCTATCTCTAAAAAAGAAGGTACAAACCTTAATTTCTGATTATAGCTATATACTCCGATTAAGGAAACAAAAATACCAAGAACACCGGTAAATACGCCCTTAACCATATTTCCCTTTGATAATGCTGCTATCATGGTTAATGCAAAAATCATAATCAAAAACTTCTCAGCAGCTCCAAAGGTTAATGCTAATTTTGATAATAGTGGAGTGAAGAATGATAATACAACCAAGCTGAAAAGTCCGCCGATTAAGGATGCTGTAATAGCTATTCTCAGTGCCCTTACACCCTCACCGCGCTTTGCCATCGGGTGACCCTCATAACCAGCAGTGATTGAGGAAGGGGTACCAGGTATATTAACTAATATCGCAGGAACCAGACCTCCACTGATACCTCCTACATATAAGCCCAGCAGGAAGTACATCGAGGTACCTAAATCCCACACATAGGTCATCGGAAGAAATACGGCAACGGCCATGGTTGCAGTCATACCGGGTAGTGCACCGAATACAATACCGATGAAGCAACCAAATGCTGCTATTAAAACTTGAAACAAACCAAATATCATATAACTCACCTACCCTTTCCTTATGGTAATGTAACATATAGCAGATTGGCAAAAATGTACCAAACTATAAGAGTCTCTCCCGTTGATATACCAATCGATATAAGTATTCTTTTTAATGTTCTCTTCTCTGCATACAAAATATGGAACAAAGAGATAAATATAATACTTCCTGCAATAAATCCTATTAAGCTCAATGCAAAGCAATATGCTATCAGTAATATAGTGCTTCCTGCCAGTTTAAACTTATCACAATCTTTATCAAAAAATTTAAACTCTTTATTAATAAAGGGTTTCTTATTTTTTCTTGTATCTAAAAATCGCTGTATCATCATAATAACAAATAATATTGCCAAAATACCTATTACAATTTTCGGAAACAAAAGATGTGATGTTGAGTAGACAATCTTTACTTTAAAAAATTCCGACATCCTTATCCTCCTTTTTAATAGCGGGATATATTCCTATATCCCGCCTTTATATAAGCTGTTACTATGCTATGCTTCTCTTACTACTACATATCTTCCTGCTCTATAACACCATGCTGTATTTAGCGGTCTCAATTTGATGAAGCATGGTTTTCTTATTATGCTTACACTTACAGTCATGATGCCGCTTCGCGGCAGCTCAAATCCTGAAAGAACAAGGTGTGAGTGCCTCTGCACGAACATCGCAGTTCTTTCCGTGTAAACATGCTATTTGTTCACACTATTACCTAGCGGTTAATTCATCAAGAGAAGGAGCATTTTCAATAATGTCTGATGCTAACTCTCTCTTGTTGTAGATATATTCCTTTGCATCTTTTGATGAAAGGTAATTAACGGTATAGGTTAATTTATTCATTGTGCTGACATATTCCTGATTCTCACAAACTTCTTTTACCGCTTTATCCATCTCATCAATTAATGCTTGTGGTGTTCCCTTAGGGAAGTATATTATGAAATCTTTTGCAAATCTGAATTCCTCACCCTTATAGGTAATGCCTAAATCAGCAAAGGAAGGAACATCAATGCCCTCGATATTATCAAGTAATGCTGTATACTTCATCTTAATCTTAGCTTCTACACCTTCCTCTGTATAGGTGAACAAGGAGGAATAGTCAGCAAAGATTACGTCAACATTACCATCCCATAACATCTGGCACTTCTCCGCTGTAGTACCACCAACAACAGCAATTATTTGCTTCGCAACATCTTCACCATAGGTATCTCTTACCCACTCATAGTAAACAACAAAGCCCAGGTGGGAAACACTACCGGATTCAATTGCTACACGAACCTTATAATCAGGATTAGCCTTTAAATAGTCAGCCAGTTCCTTCATATCATTGTAAGGAGCATCTGCCTTTGCTGCAAAGGCTGCACCAGCATTAACTCCATAACGAGGTCCAATTTCATAGTTCTCTAAAGCATATTTTTCATCAAAGGAACCAAACAAAACACCAAGATAAGCACCATCATGCATCATCATAATCGTATCACCATTCGGTTTTGCGGTTGCGATTGCCTCATAAGCAGGGCCTGCACCAACAGCGTCGATCTTACTGCCCATATTTAAAGCCTTTGATAAATAGCGATTTGCGATATCAGAAATCATATAGGTATCGCCTGATGTAGAGGTAGAGCCGATTACAATTCTAACCTGTCTCCCGTCAAAGCTATCACTGTTTGTCTTTTTTGCACAGCCTGTAAATACTGACATTGTTAAAATAGCTATCATCATTAAAGCAACAATTTTTCTCATATTCTTCTCTCCTTTAATAGGTTGTCGTTAGGATTAATTTATATCATGTAATCGGAGCAGGGTTAAAAATACATAAATCATTGTATAAATTATAGTGCTCCGCCCATGATCGCTTACGTCCGCTTGCCACCTCGATAATCAGATTGAAAAGCTCAGTTCCAACCTGCTCTATTGTGGCATCGCCGGTTGCTATGACTCCTGCATTCACGTCGATCAAATCCTTCCACATATCCTTTAGATTCGATCTTGAAGATACCTTAATAACTGGTGCTGCAGCCAAGCCATATGGTGTTCCTCTGCCGGTCATAAATACCTGCAAGGTTATGCCAGAAGCTAATTGCATCGGTCCGCATACAATATCACTCGCTGGCGTTGCTGCATAGATTAAACCTTTCCTGCTGGGAAGTTCGCCTGGGGATAGAACCTCAACGATCGGTGAGGTTCCTGATTTTGCTATAGATCCCATTGCTTTTTCAACTATATTGGATAATCCGCCCTTCTTATTACCAGGGGTCGGATTAGCGCTGCGATCCACCCGGCCTTCATCCAGATAGTGATCATACCATTTCATTTCCTTAGCAAGCTTGTCCCCTACTTCCTTATTGATACAACGCTCTGCTAAAATATGAACTCCATCCCTGACCTCTGTGACCTCAGAAAACATAACAGTAGCTCCTGCCTCAACCAGCATATCTGCTGCATAACCGGCAGATGGATTAGAAGTAATTCCGGAAAAGGCATCACTTCCTCCGCATTGCATGCCGATGCATAAATCGGACAACGGCAGGGTTTCTCTTTTTCTTTCGTTAAGCTTTTTCAGCTTACTCTCAGCCATATCCATAATTGCCTTTATCATGGCCTCGAAGCCTTGCAGCTCCTGTAGCACTATGACATTATCAGGACTAATATCCTTTTCCTCGATTAGCATTTCAACGGTAAGCTTTTCACAGCCTAAAGCAACTACCATAAGCTCTCCACCAAAGTTTGGGTTTTGTGCCAGATTTTTAAGAGCTCTGATGGGGATAATAGCATTCGGTGCATTGATTGCCACACCACACCCATATGCATGATTAATGGGGACAACACCATCCACATTGGGATATTTGGGTAGAAGCTCCTTCTTAATTTTCTCGACTGCTACATTCAACACCCCAGTAACACATTGTACTGTTGTGCTGATAGCCAATATATTCCGTGTACCTGCATAACCTCCGCCTCGATTTCTATAGCCCTCAAAGGTCCTAACCGGAGCTACCGGCAATTCCTTTATGATATTGACGGCATAACTCATATGCTCTACTTCCGGGGGTGTTGGAAGCTCAAGCATTCTCTCGTTAATCCAGTCACCCTTTTGAATATCCTGTAAAGCATAGCCAAGTATTACTCCATAGCGAATTATTTCTTGGCCTTTTTTTATATCTGCTAGGGCTATTTTGTGTCCTTGGGGAATATCCTCATTAGCCAAAACACCCTCCATTACAACTGTCCCTTTTTTAATGGTATCTATTGTAATGGCAACATTATCACTATCTTTAATTTTTATATACAAAGGTGTTCCCATCTAATTGCTCCTTTGCTAACTAGATCAATTCCATTTCCTTTAATACTACTCTTAGCTTCTCCTTTTGATCCGGATGAAGCTCTGATATTGGTTCAAGGCATTTTCCAACTTCATAGCCTCTCATTACCAAACCTTCCTTAATTACTGCCGGGAATGTGCCCATGTTAGTAGCAATTCTTAATGGAGCCAGCCTATACTGTGCTTCAAGAGCTCCTTTTAAATCACCTTCTACATACTTATCATAAATGTCAGCAGCTATTCTCGGTGCAATGTTTGCGCAGGAGGCTATTGCTCCGGCTGCACCATAGCATAAGCCTGCATAGATCAAAGTATCTCTGCCTAGCAATACAGAAAAGTTGTCATTATCCCTTGTTAGTCTCAAGTATTCCTCTGTATTGGTGAAATCACCTGTACTATCCTTTACACCGACGATATTATCAATCAGAGCCAGTTTTGCAACAGTAGCAGGCTCTACAGTAACATTAGTTTTTGGTTTATTATTGTAAATAATGATTGGAAGCTTTGTACATGCTGCAATTTGTACATAGTACTGATAGATTTCCTCCTGCGTCTGAGAGATAAACATTGGTGTTAATACGGATACTGCATCACAGCCTGTTTCCTCTGCAATTTTGATAAGTTCGATAACACCTCTGGTGGTAATATGGTTTGCTCCAGCATAAACAGGAACTCTTCCCCCGGCCTCTTCTACAGCAACCTTAAAAATATGTCTGGCCTCTTCGTTGGAAAACGCATAAAACTCACCCGTTGTTCCTAGCGGAAATATTCCATG
Source organism: Bacillota bacterium (assembly GCA_023414875.1). Classification (GTDB taxonomy): domain Bacteria; phylum Bacillota; class Clostridia; order Lachnospirales; family Lachnospiraceae; genus Mobilitalea. The sequence continues at coordinate 59,261 of JAEZMV010000002.1, forward strand.
AACACCTTCGTTGATTAAGAAATTTATCATCTGACGAAATACAGGCTCATTAAACCTCCCAGCCTCTGTCAGCGGTGTTATTATGGGTGGAATAATTCCATGTGGTTTAAAATTCATGTCCTCACCTCTTTCATTCTTAGCTTATTACTAATGCAATCCAGTACTTATCGCACCAGGCACGGGCTCTTAGGGTCAAATTTCCAGCCTGGAATTAAATACTGCATTCCTATTGCATCATTTCTTGCACCAAGGCAATTTTTCTGATATATTTCATGAGCTGCTAAAATACGCTCCATATCAGCTTCTATTCCAAGACCCGGCTTATCCGGAATGTCTATGCATCCATCAATTATTTGCATAGGCTCCTTAGTCAGTCTCTCAATACCCTCCTGCCAGATCCAGTGTGTATCAATTGCATTAATTTCTCCCGGAACTGCTGCAGCTGTATGTGCTACCATAGCAAGAGATATATCAAAGTGGTTGTTGGAATGACAGCCCCAGGTTAATCCTAGGTCATGGCATAGCTGTCCAACACGCACGGAGCCTGACATTGTCCAGAAGTGAGGATCAGCAAGCGGAATGGTTACAGACTGCAATGCGATGGAATGCGCCATCTCTCTCCAGTCAGTTGCAATCATATTGGTTGCAGTAGGAAGTCCTGTTGCACGTCTGAACTCAGCTAGAATTTCACGTCCTGAGAATACGCCTTCAGCACCGCAGGGGTCTTCACAATAGGTTAAGATTCCATGCATGTCCTTACAAAGCTCAATTGCATCCTTTAACAGCCATCCGCCATTCGGGTCCAATGTAATTCGTGCTTCGGGGAATGCTTCTTTTAAAGCTCGTATTGCTTTAATTTCTTCCTTACCCTCTAATACTCCGCCTTTTAATTTAAAGTCAGAAAATCCATATTTGTCTTTTGAAGCTTTGGCAAGAGCTACTACTTCTTCCGGAGTTAAGGCCTCTTCATGACGTAGGCGATACCATTCACATTCTGCATCCGGATAGCTATCATAAGGAAGGTCTGTTTTCTTTCGGTCACCGATATAGAATAAATAACCTAGCATTCTGACCTTATCTCTCTGCATTCCATCCCCCAGCAGGGATGCAACCGGGACTCCAAGGTGTTTTCCCAGTAAGTCCAGTAAAGGTGTCTCAATTGCGGTAAGTACATGTACGCCGGTTCTAAGATCAAAGGTCTGAGCGCCTCGTACATCATTTTCCTGGCCCCCTAAGGAATGCTTAACCTTCAGTACCGTGTTTTTGTAATCACCTATGCTTGTTCCTACCACTAAATCAATTGAGTCCATTAAAGCCTTAGTAATTTTTTCACCACCCGGTACTTCACCGACACCCTTTTCACCATTACTGTCAGTCAATACAACAATATTACGGGTAAAGTAGGGAGAATGTGCACCGCTTAAGTTTAAAAGCATGCTATCCTTGCCGGCTACCGGATATACCTCCATTTTTGTAATCGTTGGTGTCATATGCAATCTCCTTTATACTGCTAATTACTTTTCAACTATAATGTTTGCAAGCTTTTCGTAATATTTCACTATGCTGCAATGGTCCTCTTTCTCATGACCATCAGCCTTTAACGCCTGCATGATTTCCATTACCTGAGAGGTCAATGGAAGTGGTGCACTAACTGCATGTGATGCATTTAATGCATTATTTAAATCCTTAATGTGTAATTCAATGCGGAAGCCGGGATCAAATTTTCTGTTAAGTACTAGAGGAGCCTTTGCATCCAGTACAGTTGATCCTGCTAAGCCACCACGTATTGCCTGATATACCAGCTCCGGATCAGCCCCTGCTTTCTTTGCAAGGGTTAACGCCTCTGACATTGCTGCAATATTTAATGCAACAATAATCTGATTAGACAGCTTTGCAATATTTCCTGCACCAAGCTCGCCAACATATACTACTGAGCCTGCCATAACCATTAATAAATCATAATACTTGTCAAAGGTTTCTTTCCTGCCGCCTACCATTACAGATAGCGTTCCATCAATTGCCTTCGGTTCTCCACCGCTTACTGGTGCATCCATAAGCTCAATGCCTTTTTCAGCAAGCTTTTCTCCGATCGCTCTGCTTTCCACCGGATCTATTGAACTCATATCAATTACAACGGTACCCGGTTCTGCTGCATCTGAAATACCGTTTTCACCAAGTGTAACACTTCTTACATGTGGGGAATTAGGTAGCATTGTAATAATCACATTACACTCTCTTGCTACCTCTGCACCACTATCAGCAGGCTTTGCTCCTAGTGCTACCAGCTCACTAACTGCTGCTTTATTAAAATCACATACTACCAGCTCGTGCCCTGCTTTGATTAAATTTTTACTCATGGGTTTCCCCATAATACCTAACCCTATGAAACCTAATTTCAAATAAATCTACCTCCTGACAATTTCAACAGTGCGTAATAGCTACTCTTGTTGCTGAAAAGAGTATATCATTTATAATCAATTGATACTATTGTGATAAAACATAATATTATTACTAGCATTTTGCACAATCATATTAAATTTACAAACTTTGAAATTATCATTTCAAAGTTACATTTCAAATATTTCAAAAAATTAGTTTTCAAATATGAATTGAATATTTCTTCTAAATATTTCATGTTGAAACGAATGTTACGAACCTAATTGAAAGCTTGATTTCGTTTTTTTGACTATGGACGTTTATTTCACCCTTAGTTACAATAACTAAGTATAAAATACATTTGTGTAAACTAAATAACACGATTAAGGAGACTCTTATGAAGAAAATTATAATTACTGCTAATAATGTATCTGCAGTAGACAAAAACGCCAAATACATGCTGGAACAAGCCGGTTTTTACGTAGAGGAGCACCCAAATGCAGCTCTCTATTCACAAGAAGAGCTTATCTCTCTGCTAAAGGATGCTGATGCAGTGATTGCCGGAACAGAAAAGTACACCGAAGATCTGCTTAAGCGGCTACCCAAGCTGAAGCTTATTGCACGAAGGGGGGTTGGCGTTGATAATGTAGATTTGACTGCTGCCAGGAAATATGGCATAAAGATTACACGTACAGAAGGTCTTGTCGGTTCTGCCGTCGCAGAATTAATTATGACTTATATATTGGAAGATGCAAGAATGCTGTCTCTGCATTGCAAGGATATGAAACAGAGCATCTGGTCTCGCAGGTTATCAGAAGGTGTGAGCCAAAAGCAGCTTGGACTGGTTGGTTTCGGTTCTATTGCAAAGGAAGCTGCACTACGTGCAAATGCCTTTGGAATGAAGGTGTTCTGCTATTATCGACATAGAGATATTCCAGCAGAAAAAGCATACCAAACAAGCTACGTTGATTTTGAAACCTTGCTTTCAACCAGTGATTATCTATCAATTAATACTCCTCTAACAACGGAAACTGAAAATATGTTTACTATGAAGGCCTTTCAGAAAATGAAGCCCTCCAGTGTATTAATTAACACTGCACGCAGCAGAATTGTAAAAACAGCTGATCTTGTCCTTGCTTTAAAAGAGAATAAAATAAGAAGTGCTTATCTTGATGTATTTGATCAGGAGCCATATACCGCTTCCCCCTTACACACCTGTGAAAATGCATATTTAACTCCGCATATCGGAACCTTTACAAGAGGTACCTTTACAGCTATGAATAACCGCTGCGCCGAACAAATCATAGAGTTTTTTAATAGTAGTGAGGCTTTATCTGATTAGCAGCATTAATAGTGGTACAGTAATCAATGACAGCATTGTTGTAACAAATACACATTTAGATGCAAAATTAACATCTGCATTGTATTTTGCTGCAAGCAGTGCTGTTGTTGTACCCACCGGCATAGAGGTTAAAACAAGCGCAACTCCCGAGATAGTAGAATCCATATGAAATAAAGTAACTATCCCCAGGGTAAGCAGAGGGAGTAAAACAAGACGTATGCTCGCCATATAAAAAACGCTTTTATCAAAGATTGTTTTTATATCAACATCAGCTAAAATTGCACCGACAACCATCATAGAAAGCGGCGATACCGTAGCCCCGATGTTTTCAATCGATCGATTAATAAAGCCGGGAAGTTCAATAGAAAGTACATTAAATAACAGTCCCAATTCTACTGCGATAATATTAGGATTTAACAAAACTTTTTTCCACTTTTCCTTATTATCTGTTCTTTCAAACAACGAAATTCCGGCTGTCCACATAAAGATACGGTTGGGAATCAAAAAAAAGGACGCATAGAACAAACCAATGTCACCAAATATCTCACTACAGATGGGCAAGCCCGCAAAGCCAGAATTATTAACAATGGTACCATATTTCATGATACTTCCCTTTTCATAGGGATATTTTCTGTAAAGCAGCTTTCCCAGATATATTGCCGCGATACAAATACTGAAAGCGATTAGCATAATCAAGCCTGCTTTTTTTATAACCTCTAGGGTTATCTTCTGATCGTAGGAACCAAAAATCATACAAGGCAGTAGAATAGTAAGAATCAGATCAATCATCTTCTGCTGGTTATCCTTTGTAATAATCCCTTTCTTTCTTGTGTATATACCCAATAAAATATAGACGAATAAAATCGCCTGTGTACTTAGAAGATGAAGAAAATAATCCATGGCTGTCCCTTTTCTTTCTATTATGACATACGATACTAATCTAACAATAAAATATAATAAATTGCATTCAATATCAATGGTAATACTTAGTTTAATATTTAAGATATACCTTAATTAATCTAATTCTGGAAATATCATTTTTAAAGCAATAACGTTTGACATAATATCTTAACCCTTTTCCTGCTTTTTTGCATAGTTAAAAGAAGAAGCCATATCTCAGTGTTTCTCATGTGATATGGCTCCTTTTTATGTCATATACTGCTGCTTTTTGATATTTCTTTTATCTCCCTTACTATCTTTCTAAGGCCCCTTTTATACCTATTTCACTGCGGTATTTTGCTACAGTTCTTCTAGATATCTGTATTCCTTCCTTCCTTAGAAGCTCTGATAGCTTCATATCAGAATAAGGCTTCTCCTTACATTCTGAATTTATAATATCTCTAATCTTAGTTTTTATTGCCTCAACGCTAATATCTTTACTCATTCCATCTGTGCTTTGCTTCATGCCGTTTGCGAAAAAGCTTTTCATGATAAACGTTCCTTTAGGACATTGTATATATTTGTCCTTGATTGCCCTGCTTACTGTTGATTCATTCATATTTAGAGCTTCCGATACCTGCCTCATCGAAAGGGGCTTCAAGGATCCACGTTCTTCAAAGAATTCAATCTGATATTGTAATAGATAGGAAGAAATCTGCAATATGGTCCTTCTCCTCTGCTCAATATAATAGTACAAGTTCTTAGCTTGCTTTATTCTATCATCATAGTATTCTTTAAAATGCTCGTCCTGTACATGCATAGGTAAGTTATGATACTGACTGTTAATCCGCACCTCTCCAACCCAGCTGTCGTTAAGTCGGATCGACCAATGCTTTTCCTCATAGCTAAAGATTATGTCAGGGATAATATATTCCGTGTTTTCCTGGTCAAAGCCATTAGTAGGATAAGGGTTTAGACCTTTTATCGTCTTCACATAGTCCTTTACTTGATTCGTATTTGTACCTAGGCTCTTTGCTATCTTCGCAAATCGGCCATAGGCCACATCCTCCAGATGACACTTGATTAGTTTCTCTAGTAAAGGGTCGCGATAACCCTTTGCCGTGAGCTGTAGGAGCAGACATTCCTCCAGGCAGCTAGCCCCTATACCAGTAGGCTCCAGTGTCTTAATTAAAGATAGACATTTGCTTGCTTCTTCTATGGAAGCTCCAGTAAGCTCTACTATTTCCTTTCGTGACATCTTTATATATCCCATATGATCGATAGAATACAGAAGAAACTCAACAACTCGATTTTCAATTTCATTCAATTTATTAAAATTTATTTGCGCCTTAAGATATTCAATGATATCATTCTCTTTCCTATCCGGAATCTCATAATAGCTGTCATCTCCGTAAGAGACTCCCCGTTGACTTGACATTTCTGTGGAATGTACCACTTCGATCAGGGGGTTTTCCATCTCTTCCTTCTCAATAAATTCCTTCAGCTCGTAATTATTCATTTCCAATATATGAAGAGACTGTATCTGGTTCTGAGATAAAGTCAGCCGTTGTTCCAATAGAGGAGTTATATCAAGATTCATATGGTGCTTTTCCACCTTTCTCTTTCCTTCTCCTTCTTCATCATACGCCATAATGTCGTTCTGCTGACCCCTAATTCTTCTGCAAGTTCTTTCATCTTTTTCCTGGGTTTTAATTCTTGAAGCATTTCCATACCCTCATCTGCTTCTAAAGTTGTCTTCTTTTTTTGATCTAATAATATATTTTTAAAGGTCTTAATCTGTACAAGGTCCTCAAGGTCAATTGTCATGTCATCATTCAATACGGTCAGTCTTTCACATATATTACGAAGCTCTCTGATATTACCTGGCCAGGAATATTCCCATAAGAGCTTAGCTGCTTTCTCAGTAAGCTTTGGTATGGGACTTCCCATCTCGCAGGCAAATCTGGTAAGATAATGGTCTACCAGTTCCTGAATGTCATCCTTTCTTTGGTTCAAGGGAGGGATGACCAGATCCAGTAAATTCAGGCGATAGTATAAATCAGAACGAAATTCTCCGCTCTGAATTTTCTCTTCAATATTTATATTCGTTGCAGAAATCACTCGAACATCGATAGGATTTACCGTATCGCTTCCGATCCTGCGAATCTCCTTTTCCTGTAATACCCGAAGTAGTTTTGCTTGCAGGGTGACTGGTATCTCCCCTATTTCATCTAAAAAAATGGTACCCTTGTGGGCTAACTCAAATAAACCCACCTTTCCTCTCTTAGAGGCACCGGAAAATGCCCCTTCAATATATCCAAATAATTCGCTCTCCAATAGGTTTTCCGGAACGGCCGCACAGTTTAAGGCAATAAAGGGCTGCGTCCTTCTAGAACTGGCGTTATGGATACTTTGGGCGAACAATTCTTTTCCTGTTCCTGTCTCTCCAATAATAAAGACATTAGAATCCACCTTGCTATATCGCTTTGCAATTGTAATTATTTTCTTGATTTCTTTACTGGAGCCGATGATATCATCAAATGTGTATTTTGCGGTTAAACCTTTATTGTTTAAGCTCCGACGGATTTTAGTTTCGACCTCTTGAATGTTTTCCGTGTTCTGAGTGACGATAATCAGACCCGAGCCCTTCCCTTTCATGATAACCGGTTTATATTGTACGTAATAGGATTTATCATTACGAACAATCACCTCTTCCGTTTGAATATCGGACTTCATTGCTATTTTCCAGTTCAGATCACTACAGACATCACTAACCGGATGACCTACCATATCTACCAGGGTTGATATCTGATAGGTTAGATAAGCTTGATTATTAATATTAATTATCTTACCGCTTTCGTCAATCGTCATCACCGCATAGGGTGTTGTATTCATAATTGTGCGAACAATATTGGACTTGGACCTTTCCATATTAATGGTAATCGCTGTATTTATTGCTTCTTTCAAAGCATCTTCAATTGTAGAACTCTTTGTTTTTATATGTACCCGCCGTAATCCGGCTTTATCACATAGCCCACATATGGTACCTGCTCCTACAAACACATCGGTGCCCTTCTCCATAGCAATATTGATCGTCTCTTGTGCACTTTTTTCGTCATATACATCATAATAATCAATTGAATAATCAAACAGCGTTTCTAATTGATTAAAGGAACCCAGCTCAATATTATGGATGCACAAAGCCACTCTTTTGGGATGAAATTCCTCTTTACATCGAATTAATGCCTCGATAATATCAAATCCCGTCATGGATATCTCCACCATGTGCATTTCGGCAAATGCCTGATGTAACCGATCATACGTCATACCTCTGGCAACCATGATATCTGCATTCCAGTTCTGATATAGATTATCCGGTGTACCAAAAACATGTACGGTTTCAATTGTCACATCCTCGGGAAGCACCAGCTTCGATATAACCTCCTCATACTGCCTACTCATATCAAGATGAGGAATAAATATCAATATTTTTGCCATATGACCCTCCTGCTTCAAACATGTTACCCCGTTGTCTTTATAAATTATAACACGAAACATCGGATTTATCTCTTAGATATTGTTACCAGTAAAATCCTATAGTAACAAGTATCTTATACTATAGGATTTATTATTCTTACTTATTTGACAATTTATCCAACAATTGTCCTACCTGTTCTATGCATAATCTAGGGCTTGATAATACGATACAGCCACATTTATCACTGATCGCTCCTTCTAAGTGAGACATTGATGCTTGAGCCAGGACAATGCAATGATAACCCTTTAGTTCGGGGGCTATTTCCAATAAAAGCTTATCATGCAGCTCCATATCTAAGGCTTTCAATGCTTGAAAGGCCGGTGTACATACCCTGGTATCCAGGCTAACTTCTATACCAGCCTTATCTGCTTCTCCTTGGATTTTATTAACCGTTGGTTCTATGGTGCTTTGGGCAGTAGCCAAAACCAAAATCTTTTTCCCATGGTTTACCGCTTCTTTTGCCAGGGCATCATCAATGGAGATGACAGGAACCTTAATAAATGGTCGTATTCGATCCACCACAGGGGTTAGGGTGGAGCAGGTTGTTACGATGATATCCGCTCCGGTTAATTCTGCATTTTTTATATCGTTAAATAAACGCTTGCAGTTAATGATTGTAAACTCTCCTATTTCATTGGGGTTATTCGCAAGGAAATCATCCAGAAGATTATGAACCTTGATTTCCTCTCTTACCCCTGCCCGTAGTTTCTCTTCAAAGGTATTGGCTACACTTTTTACAGTATGAATAAGTGCTACACTTTTCATGTCTATCTCCTAATTCCATAGTATTCTGTAAACATTGGCTTCAGATGGGTAATGGCTCCTCTAGCAGCCAGTTCCTGATTAGGTATTTGGAAAACCTCTACACTAAAATCATTATCATAGCCACATTCAAAAAAGGTTTTGATTACCTTGTCAAAATCCATGCCACAATGGCCAGGATACCTACGGTTATTATCAGCCAAATGAACATGTATTGTTTGATTGCAATATCTTTTTATACTCTCAAATAGATCCTTTTCTTCCAGATTCAAATGAAATACATCCATCATTAATTTAAAATTCGGATGGTTCACTGCTTCTACAAGCTCCATCCCTTCTTCCAGGGTATTAATGAAGTTTGTCTGCATGATTGTGACTGTCTCAAGAGCTATCTTAACATTCTTGTCTTCACTATAACAGCTGATTTCCTTAAAGGCCTCTACTGCATATTGATAAGTAATTTCCTTTGAAAGCTCCTTACAATACTGTCCGCGAACACGTCCAATATTAATATTCGCATCCAAATAGGAGGCAAAATCTATAATTTCCTTGGTTCTTCTTATTGCTTCCTTACGGATCTCCTCCTTAGGATTCGTATAGCTTAAACCCAATTGTCCAAATATTTCACCAGTACATACCAGGGAAATAGCCAGCTTGTTTTTCTCTGCTTCCTTCCTAACAAAATCCCAGTTTAGCTTTGACGGGTTCAGAGTCATTAACTCCACTGCATCATAGCCTAAGTTTCCCAGATCCTCAAAGCTCTTCTCCAATGGCCCCTGGTATGCTGTAACTGATTCAGCACAGATTACCTCTGGTGTTGCTACCTGATAACATAACCTCATAGCTTTTCCTCCTCCAATAGCCTTTTCCCTTTATTGCGACATCTCCTGTTCAGATCTTAGTTTCCACAGGATAGTATCTGATTTATCTTCAATCATGGAGTATGTAATAACTTCACCCTTTTTGATATCTCGTATTGCACAATTTCCTGTAATCATATGACCGGGAACAGGGTTATTTGCTCCCTTCACAGTTGCAGGTACAATCCATGCCATCATTTTTTCATCATGATCATTTCCCAGTTTTTCGCCAGCCTTAATATCCCTGCTAGCCAGCTTCACCAGATCATACCTTTGCTGGTACACTTGGGTGCCCGTATCTACTCCCAGCAATGCAGCAGCCAGAATGCTGGTTGTCGCTTCGACACCACAGAGATGGTAGGGTTGATACAGGACTACTGCAGATTTATCTTCATTTGAGATCGGTCCCTTAGTGGTAATAATATGTTGCGAATAAGCATTATCACATTTTACGACTATATACACCCCGCCTCCCATACCAGCTTCATCCTTCCTGCGTAAATTGGTATGGACGTCTATGATACCCTCCTCTTCGTATATCCCGTGCTCCTTAAGGCTACTGTATGCAACCGGGAGCTCAGTAATCCGCAAAGAGGCCTGCGTCAATTCCGGAACGGCAGGTTTTAATCCGGTGGCATTGGCTATAATGGTCATTTCACATAAATCAAAGGCTCCCGCCTTTGGTAGGGAGTCTAGAACTTTTGCTCTTTCCTTGATATATTCCTTTGCTTTTCCTTCTGGTATCATGGAGAAGTATTTCATGGCTTCCTTAGGTATGAACACCTTCGAATCCTCCTGCACCGTCAGACCATCTGCTGCAATAGATACGGTTCCCTCCTCTTCATCCAGTATAAACTCTCCATCTCTGGCCTTTCCGGCAGAAATCACGGTAAGACCAATCAAATGGGCCCATTCGATTAAAGCCATCAATAAAGCGGGCTGGTCTCCATCCACTGGGGTATAAACTAGATTTTTCTCATATGCTTTGCGTTTCAACAGGGGTCCAATGACGGAATCCATTTCCTTACTAATGGAAACCACATGCTTGTTATGCTCTAGGGCAGCCAGACAGTACTCTGCACTGACCTGTGGAACTCCGGTTCCCTCGCATACCACCTCTATGGAGGGTAGCTCCATAATCACCATGGGCTGGTCCGTATATATATAAAAGCCTTTCTGTATAAGCTCTTCTATCTCCTTTGCACAATTGCTGTATTTAATTTTACTTTGAGGAATTCCAGCCTTTAAAAAAGCATTTTCCGCATTCTTCTGATTAATATCTGCAATCACTGGAATACGTAGATGTTCCACCTTTTCTTGCTGGGTAACAATCGCTGTTGAGAAATGTCCTGCACCAATAACAGCCGCATTCACTTGATGAAGGCCATATTTCTGGAACAATTTCTGATAAACCATGCAATACCTCCTTATACTCCTTAGCCAACCAATTTGCCTTTCTTATAAACGGCCTGGATTTCTTTCAGATTCTCAATATTATTCAATGGATTATCACTTAGCAATACCAAATCCGCATCATATCCGCTTTTAATCATACCCGTATGGCTATCAATGCCCAATAGCTTCGCTGCACGGATTGTCAAGGCATCTATAATTTCTCTGGCACCGGCACCGAAGCCTGATACAAGACTGGCCTCAAGCCATAGCTTTCCATGGGATCCGTCGGTACCTAATACAAAAGGTATCTGATTTTCTATAACCATTCTCATTGATTCCTCCACCCTTGAACGATGGGGTACCATAGTGCTCCTGTATCCGGCGGGAGCATTTTCATTGTCAACAAAATATTCTGTCGGAGTGAGGCAGACCGTTGTGTTATATTCTAAAAGCGTGTTGATATCCTTCTCATCAGCGAAATAAACATGCTCAATACAATCTACACCATTTCTTAAAGAAACCTGCAAGGCTTCACCACCGATGCAATGGGTTGTTACTTTTTTATTGGAACGATGAGCTTCCTCAATGATAGCTGCAATCTCCTGCTCCGTATAGAAGCTAACAATGGTTTTCCCATCGGCCATTGGAGCACTTGCTGTGGAATAATATTTAATCCAGTCCACTCCTTGATGCACATTGTTCCGAACAGCCTGTATCAGGGCCTGTACTCCGTCAAAGGGCATTCCAATATATCCGTGACCATGAGAGGCACGTAAACCTATACCGGACACCTTTAAATCAGGCCCCTCCAGCATTCCTTCCTTAATAGCCTTTCTACAGAACACATCAAGAAAATGCCGTTCTCCCATACAACGACTCGTAGTTACCCCGCTATGCAAATCTTCCCGCAGGGTCCGAAAAGCAATCATTGCCAGCTCCATTTCAGCATGATTCATTCTCTCTAAATAATTCTCTAGTTTAACATCTAAGGAAACATGGTTATGGCAATCAATCATTCCTGGAATAACATAGGAAGCCTTCCCATCTATCTTAGGAAGCTCTGAGCTTAAGCTTTCCTCGTTCGGGCAGATTGCTTCTATTTTATCTCCGTTAATCACCAAGGAATAGCTACCACAGGGGGTAAACTCCCCCTCCTGGTAAAGGTGAACATTTTCTATTATATATTTTGTATTCATATATATTCTCTTTTCCTATAATTATTGGCAGCAATCCTCCGCAGAGAACTTCGCAAAATATGCTTCCTGTACCCTGGGATCGTTCCTTAAATCCTCTGATTTTCCTTCAAATTGGATTTTACCCTGCTTGATGATATAAGCATAATCCGAAACCTTAAGAGCAAGCTTGGAGTTTTGTTCAATTAATAGAATGGGGAGTCCCAAGGTCTTATTAACATTTACAATGGTTTCAAAGAGCTCAGCAACAACTAGTGGAGCAAGACCCATGGAGGGCTCATCCAGCATTAATAGCTTTGGGCGTCCCATCAAACCACGGCCTATGGCCAACATCTGCTGCTCTCCGCCAGACAGGCTCCAAGCCAGCTGATCTTTTCTCTCCTTCAGTCGAGGAAACAATTGATATATCTTTTCTATATCCTCATGGTAAGGTTTTTTTCCAAAAAAACCATGCCAGTTGACACTGCCTACCTCTAGATTCTCATATACGGAAAGTCCTGGAAACACTTGCCTTCCTTCCGGCACATGGATAATACCCTGTTTTGCCACCTTCTGCGGGCTACAATTGCTAAGGTCCACATCATTCCAGGTAATCTTGCCGGTTTTATGAACCATACTGGATATTGCATTTAACAGGCTTGATTTTCCTGCACCATTGGCACCGATCAAACAGCAGATTTGTCCATCCATGACATTTAGGTTTATACCATGTAATGCCTCAATCTCTCCATAGTAGGCTTTCAGATTTTCAATTTTCAGCATCTTCATCCCTCCCCAAATAAGCTTCTATAACCGCTTCGTTACATGATATTTCTTTTGGAGTGCCGTAGCCTAATGGCTTACCAAAGTTCAAAGCAAAAATATTGTCACACACGTTCATAATCATATCCATCTTATGTTCAATAAGTACAATGCCTATGCCCTGGGAGGCTGCATATCTGATAAGCTTTACAGAGCTGGCTAATTCTCTCTCATTTAAGCCTGCAGCCGGTTCATCAATTAAAATAACCTTTGGGTGAGTAAGTAGAGCACGAACGATTTCCAATCGCTTTCTTTGTCCATAGGGTAGGGAATCCATATCCATTGTCCAATCTATTTCAAGATCACCTTTCTCTAAAAGTTCAGTAATCTCCTGATTGAAGTCCCTTCCTTTTTTCCCAAAAAAGGATTTTAAAAAACCCATTTGATCTGCCAAATCTGTTCCTAACAGCATGTTCTCCCTAATTGTAGAACGGTTTAAAAACCTGGGGGTTTGAAAGGTTCTGGCTAATCCTAGGCGGGCTCTTTCATGGGCTGGAAGACCGGTAACGTCTTTTTCTGCGACAAACACTTTACCCTCATCCGTACGATAGATTCCACTGATCAGATTTAAGATCGTTGTTTTACCTGCACCATTGGGACCAATGAGGCCCATAATTTCGCCCTCGTCAACTTTGAAGCTAACTTTGTCTACTGCCCTAAGACCACCAAAGCTGATACCTATATTTTCGGTCCTTAATACACTCATGCCTCTTGCTCCTCCTTCTTAGATTTCTTAATTTTATTTCTGATGGATTGAAACATTCCAACCAGACCCATTGGCATAAAGATCATAAGAAAAACAATTCCTATACCATAAACAAGATTCATGTAGTTAAGAAGAGGTCGCAGCACTTCCGGAAGCATCTGTACGATAAAGGTTCCGATTACAGAGCCTAGAGTACTTTGAATTCCGCCTAGCATGGCCATGATAAGAAACTTCAATTGCACATCAAACGTAAAGAGGGAGGCACTGACAACTCCGTTATGGAAGGCGAGCAAGCCTCCACTTAATGCAGCCATTCCACCGGCTATCGTAAATGCAATCAACTTGGTCCTATAAACATTAACTCCCATAACCGATGCAGCCAAATCATCATCCCGAACTGCCATTAAGCTTCTGCCAAAGCTACTTTTGCTGATCCTTTGTACCAATAGAGCGCAGAGAATTGATACTACTAACAGAAGGTAGAACCATTGATTCAAGCTTGATATTTCAAATTTAAAAATTGAAAGCTTAGGTATTCCATATAATCCATCCTGTCCACCGCTTAAGGGTCTGAAATTCTGGAATATGGTTGCCATAATATTTAATAAGCTGATGGTACCGAAAATAAAGAAGGGTCCCTTCATTCTTAGTAATACCATACCAGCTAACATGGAAAAAACCAGTCCTATAACCGTTCCCAAAATCAAAGCAATAAGTGGATTAAATCCATAATTTTTACATAATTGTCCGGTAACAAAAGCTCCCAGACCCATAAATGCAACAGCTGCAAATGACATCTGTCCTCCCATACCAAGAACAAGCCGAATCCCCAATACCGCCATAAAATATAGCATAGCAGTGTTGATTACAGTCAAGTAATAGGAGTTCATATCTTTAATTAAGGGAATTATGATAATCAAAGCAGCAATGCCAATGATAATTTTGAGTAACATACCCTTGTTCGTTTTCATATTTAAGTTCCTCCTATGCTTTTTCCTGGTAGGTGATGCCTTTGAATAGTCCCTGAGGACGGAAAATAAGAACTAATAGCAATACTCCGAATACCGCTACATCCTTATAAACAGTTGTAACATATGTACTATAGGCTTCTATTAACCCGATGATCAGGCTTCCTATAATGGCACCCTTAATATTACCAAAGCCTCCTAATACAATGCCGGCAAAGGATTTCATCTGAAAGGTGGCCAGGGAAGTACGAACCATGAAGAGGGGAGCGCAGAGAGCTCCACACACGCCACAAATCGTTGCAACAATCATATAGGTTGCTAGGGTTGTCTGCTTTGTAGGAATTCCGATGAGTTCTGCAGCTTTTTTATTTTGGGATGCAGCAGACATAACACGGCCAACATAAAGCTTATCAAACAGTATATATACTCCTATCATAAGAACGGCTGCTACACAAAATATAAAGATATATTGATATTGTAATATGAATTTTCCTATTTTTAGGGAGCCTTTTATAATCGGCTTAATTGTTTGTGGCCTCGATCCGCATATTAACATCTCAAGCTCCTTAATAACGGTAGAAGCACCAATAGTTACAACCAGCAATGCCTGGGGCCATTTCGTATTACGGACCGGCCAATAGGTTGTTGTCATAAATAAAGCACCAAAGAGAAGAAAGAATACAAGTAATAGTAATAACGTTACGATGGTTGAAAACCCCATTTTTACTGAAAAGAAATATAATGCATAGGCACCTATTGCCAACAGGTCACCTTGGGCAAAATTCATTACTCCGACAGATCTAAGGAGTAAAATTAATCCAATCGCCTGCAGCGCATATATCATACCCATGGATACCCCTGAAAGCGTTAATGAAAAAAATAGTTCCATAAAATGTCCCCCATTTGCTTAATCTTAATTTATTGGCTGAATCATGGATTGATATGGATCTGTAATCCAAGGTATTATCCTGCAGAAACACTGTACGATGGGCAGTATTTCTGCAGGACTATGACCTGAATTTAATTGTTATGTTTTTTCTGATGAAAAATTATTCGTAAATTTTTACAATATCCATGGTAACGATATTTTGATCAGCAATTGTAACGTTGTAAACCTGGTTTGCAAAGGTATGATCCTCATGATAGGAATATGGAGAAAGTACAGCTGGCATATCCTTTACTAATTTTAGGCCTTCATTAATAGACTCTGGATCAGATCCTTCTGATAACTTTGCAGCTTCACAGAATAATTTGAATGCATCATAGGTACTTGCATCATATAAAGTAGGTGTGAAGCCTGGATTCTTATTCATGATATTCGCACAGTATTCTTCAGTAGCAGCCTCTCCATTATCTGTTACGAACTCTGCAATACCCATATAGCCTTCCATGGCATCTCCAACCTGATCCTGCTGAATACTTAATACGGATGGAGTTCCTATCTTATCATAAGGTAAATCATATTGTGCAACAGTTGTTGTTAATAATACACCATCAGTAAATCCAGTAGTAACACAGAATAAACCGTCGGAGTCACTGTTAGCTACCTGCGTAACCAAAGGAGAGAAATCAGATGTAGTCGTATTATCAAAACCTAAATCCAAGGTAATTGTTCCACCTAACTCGGTAAATGTTTTTACAAAGCTGTCGTGTTGTCCCTGTCCTGCTGCATTGGTCATATAGATACAGGAAGGTTTTCTCATTCCTAAGGTCTCATAAGCAACCTTTGCCAAAGCAGCCAAACTCTTGCTGTCATCAGCTCTGCACATCCACATATAAGGATTTTTCTGGTTTACAATATTTACACTGGAGCCAAGGGCGATACAAGGAATTTTTGCTTCTTTAATAATATCACTGGATGCAATTACATATTGGCTGAAGCAGCTGCCGATAATTCCGCTAACGCCTTCAATATTAACCGCTTTTTGGATACCGGTAATCGCTGATTGCTGATCACTTCCTGCTTCAACATACTCAATTTCAACAGGTTGTCCGAGAATACCGCCATTATTGTTGATTTCCTCAAGAGCATATTCCAGAGCGATTTTTTGCATATCACCGGTTTCCTTATTGGTACCGGTCATAGGGATAACAGCAGCAATCTTCAAAGGTTTTACTTTCTCAGTGTCCGAACTTACCTCGGGAGCTTTGCTAACGCTTTCATTTTCTTCTTTGCTTTCATTTTCCACTTTACCTTCATTTTCTGTCTTACCTTCATTTTCGCTCTTACTTGAACAAGCAACCAGGTTGATTGTCAAGCACAGTGCAAGTAGAACAACTAATAATTTCTTCATGTTTTACTTTCCTCCTTATGTTTTCCTCTTGTTGAATAATGTTTTTTATAATAAATAACATTTCCGTTATCTATTAACAATATTGACAGGCTCTCCCTTGATAAATGCCTTCAGATTATCTACGGCTACATTCATCAATCTTTGTCTGGACTCCTTCGGTGCCCAGGCAATATGAGGCGTTATTATGATGTTCTTAGCAGATAATAGGGGGTTGTCCATGCGAATTGGTTCCGTTGATACCACGTCCACTGCGGCACCCGCTACCTTTCCACTGTTTAAAGCATCCCTTAGGTCAGACTCTACAATCAGAGGGCCTCGGGAATCGTTGATAATCATTACACCATCCTTCATTTTTGCAATGGAATCTCTGTTGATGATACCTTCTGTAGAAGGGAACAGCGGACAATGGAGACTAATCACATCGGACTTCTGAAGCAATTCATCCAGGCTTGTAAACTTACAGCTTCCTGTTTCCATATCCTTATTCTGATATTGATCATAAGCTAAAATATTCATTCCCAGTGCTTGGGCTGTCTGGGCAGTTTTCTGTCCGATTTTTCCATATCCGATGATACCCAAGGTTTTGCCAGCCAGCTCGATTAGTGGATAGTTCCAGTAGCACCAATCTTTATTATTGGTCCATTCTCCTGCCTTCACACTATCAGAATGAGCTCCGATATGATGACAAAGCTCAAGTAGAAGAGCTATCGTGTACTGAGCTACCGCATCTGTTCCATAGGTAGGGATATTAGATACGATTATGCCTGCCTCCTTGGCCGCTGATGTGTTAACAATATTGTAACCGGTTGCCAACACACCAATGAATTTTATATGCTTACAGGCCTCTATGGTTTCCTTTGTAATCGGTGTTTTATTGGTATATACCGCCTCTGCATCCCCAATTCGTTCGACAATTTTATCCGCGGGTGTTCGGTCATATACTGTTAATTCTCCAAGTGCTTCCAGATCACTCCAGGATAGGTCCCCAGGATTCTCTGTATAACCATCTAATACTACGATTTTCAATTTTATCCCCTCCTAATCTTCAACCAGTGACCACGCTCTGTTAATCACACGTTTTGTATTCGCTAAAATGATATCTCCATCCTCATCACCCCAAGGCTTTACTTCCATAGATAACACGTAGGGATTCTTAGCATTAAAGAACCCTTCCTCCTTTAATACGGAGAAGAAATCCACCAACTCCTCCACATCATTGGCACTGCCCGGATATCCAAATCTCGGATGCTGATCTCCATATGCTTCATAACCCTTCTTAACCACTGCATTTCCGATATGAAGATGAGTAATATATGGTTTTAAGGTTTGTATCACAAATTTTGATGTTTCATAGGTTGTAGGGAAATGAGACAAATCCACAATCAGACCAAAATTATTATGGGTTGTCCTCATATCTGCTGCAAATCTTGCTGCATAGGGAGCTGGTCCTATGAGGGCTGCCTTATCCATATCAAAGTCAAACACCTCAAGTTCAACCATCATTTCCTTTTTCGCAGCGTAATCACATACCGCACGGGTCGTTTTTAATAGCTGCTGATATGCCTGTTCCTTGGTGTTAGGCTCCCATTTTCCAGATAGGAAGGCAATCCCCTTCGCTCCTAGATATTCTGCTTCATCAACTGCCTCGATTAAGGTTGCTTCTGCTGCTTTCCTGCCGACTTCATCGATATCGTTGGGATTGAGCTTTGGTCCTAAAAGCCTAGGCTGCGCTCCATAACATACCTTCATATGAGACTCGCATAACATTTTTCTCACTTTGGCTCTTGTCTCATCATCCTCAATCTTTGTTATTTCAATTGCAGTGAAAAACTCGTCACAGGCAATCTCTTTCACAGAATCCAGCAGCTTATAATTTGCCGGTGGATGACTCATCCATTGAATTGTTCCTAAATGAAAATATTTTTGAATTGGATCTTTCATTTGTTTTCCTCCTCATATTTACTAAACCCTATCCCATGCTAGATTTAATGTTCTTTTTGCATTAGCTATGACGACTTCGCTGTCCTCATCTTTATAGGGCTTTACTTCAAAGCTTACAATCGGCCGCGTTGTTTCATTTAGAAAACCGATGTCTAACAGTAATCTTAAATATGCTGCTAATTCCTCCACATCGTTTTCACTTCCTGGAAAACCGAAGCGGGGATGATTGTCCCCATAATCCGGCAGATTTTTATCCCTTATGACCGTATTTCCCATATGGGCATGCTTTATATAATCCTTAATCGGAAGAAGGTTTTCCTCCAGTGTTTCATGAAGCATCGGAATATGGCTCAAATCCACCAGTAGCCCGAAGTTTTCATATTCCTCAGTCATGGTCTTTGCCAGTCTCTTCGCCATATCCACTGGTCCAATCAAGGACTTTTTATCTATGTCATAATCAAAGACCTCTAATACAACCGGCATGTCTCCTTTGGACTTGGCATATTCACATAATTCCCTGCTGGAATTTACCAATGCCTCAAAGGATGCTTCCTTGGTCTCCTCCTCGTATCTGCCTGCAAGATAGGAAAAACCAGCCGCCTTCAATTCATAGGCTTCATCAATCCCTTCCTTTAAGGATTGTACTGCTGCTTTTCTCTTCTCCTCCTCCAGATCATTGATATTCATACCGGTGGTGAGCATTCTTGGCTGACCTCCATAGGCAACCGACATATGGCCACAGGCAATCATATCTGCAGCTGCTTTTCGTACCGAGGGATCCTTAATCTGTGTTACTTCAACTGCTTCAAAATAATCATCCTTAACAATCTTTTTTAAAGCTTCCAAAATGGGTCCTTCACCCGTTGCTAATCCATCAAATGCCATATGAAGAATAATTCCGACCTTCATATATTTTCTCATTGATTTATCCATAACAATCTCCATTCTGACGCCAAGCGGTGGTAGTAATTAGTTTTTTTATATTACGCCTTAGCCGCTCTCTTCATGGCTTTTTTGCATTTATCAACGATAGAAGCAGGTCCATATCCGTATTTTTCCAGCAGCTGCTCATAATCACCGGATTCAGCAAATTCTGAAACACCTACCATTTCCATAGCTACAGGATATTCTTCTGCTAGAACCTGTGCCACTGCACTGCATAGACCCCCATAAATACTATGTTCTTCAACGGCAACGACTGCTCCGGTTTTCTTTGCACATTTGATAATTAACTCTCTATCAATCGGCTTTATTGTAGGCATATTTACCACGGTAGCTTGTATTCCTTCCTTGTCCAGAATTTCGGCCGCTTCCAAGGCCTTATGCAAAACAATACCATTAGCGATAATAGTGATATCACCACCATCTCTTAAGGTTATACCCTTGCCTATTTTAAATTCATAGTTATCATCAAATATTACCGGTGCAGGAGCTCTACTGAGTCTTAAGTAGACCGGTCCTGGGTGCTCTGCCAAAGCAAATACTGCTTTCTCCGTCTCTACTGCATCTGCTACGCATACCACAGTCATGTTAGGAATAGCACAAAGGCTCGCCATATCTCCCATGGCTTGATGGCTGGCTCCATCATAAGAATCTGACATTCCACAATAGGTACCGGCTAACTTTACATTCAAGCTGTCATATGCAATTAAGCTTTGAATTGGATCTAATCCTCTACTGGCTAAGAATATAGAAAAGGTATTTACGAATGGAATAAATCCTTCCGTAGCAAATCCAGCTGCCATAGATACCATGTTCATTTCGCTAATTCCTACGTTAAAGTAACGCTCCGGAAATGCTTTTCCAAACACAGCACTTTTTGTTGATCCACCAACATCTGCTTCAAGTGCAATAATTTTCTCATTTCGTTGCCCAAGCTTTTTTAAGGCTTCACCATAAGCATCTCTTATTGCTATTTCTACTGACATTATTCTTCACCTCTCAATTCTTCCTTAGCTGCCTTATATTCCTCAGCATTGATTGCTTTCCCATGCCAGATATTCTTTCCTTCCATGAAGGATATACCCTTTCCTTTCACGGTTTTTGCGATGATTATTGTGGGGGTGTCCTTATTTGATTTGGCGCTCTCTATGGCCTCGGATATGGAATTAACATCATGGCCGTCGCAATGCAGCACATTCCATCCAAAAGCACTAAACTTTGCACCAATATCACCCATGGGCATAATTTCTTCCAGGCTACCATCCAATTGCACTCCGTTATTGTCCAAAATCCCAATCAAGTGATCCGCTTTAAACTTTGATGCTGCCATAGCCGCTTCCCACACAGCACCTTCCTGTATCTCTCCATCTCCAAGTAGTACATAAACATAAGCATCACTTCCCTTTAGTCGTTCACTGAGTGCCATACCAAGTCCGGCTCCCAACCCTAAGCCCAGAGGTCCTGTAGACAATTCCACTCCTTCTGTTTTGTGGGCACATGGATGTCCTTGAAGGCTACTATTAATCTGTCGGAAGGTATTAAGCTCCTCCTTGGGGAAATAACCCAGGTCTGCCAATATTAGATATAGCATTGGCGCTGCATGACCTTTGGATAGAATAAAGCGGTCCCTTCCCTCCATCCTTGGTTCTTTAGGATTAATTATCAGTTTCTCATAGTATAGGGTAGCCAAAATCTCTGTACAGGATAAGGATCCTCCTGGATGCCCTGTCTGCTTATCATAAAGCATATCAATTAAACTGTTCCGAAGCTTAAGACAAATTGCCTCTAGTTCCTTTGTTCTTGATTCATTCATTTTGATCTTCCTTTCTTTATTGAACTGTCTTATCTAACTCATTTATTATTATTCAGATGTAACGACATTTTTGATGCCATTATGACAGCATTTTCAAAGGATGAAGTTCTTACAATACCTTTCCCTGCAATATCGTAGGCTGTACCATGTCCACAGGTAACAATAGGAACAGGAAAACCTCCGGCAATGGTAATTCCATAATCAAAACCTCGTAATTTCAATGCAATTTGCCCCTGATCATGATACATCGTAACCACAGCATCAAAATCTTTATGAAAGGCTTTAATAAACAAGGTATCGGAAGGATATGGACCTACCGCCTGAATTCCCATAGCAACAGCTTTCTCTATAGCAGGAGTTATAACATCAATTTCCTCTCTTCCACATTCCCCATTCTCTCCAGCATGAGGATTTAGTGCTGCAATACCGATGATGGGTTTTTCAATACCTGTATTTCTGGCAGTGGTATTTGCCAGCCGTATTGCTCTCATAATAGACTCAATTGTCAGATGATTGCTTACTTCCTTGATCGGTATATGACTGGTCGTTCTTGTCGTAATGAGATCCCCTAGAACATTTATTTCACCAAAAGGTTCTGTATGGTTTAAAAGATGTGCTATATAGTGGTGTTCACTTTCATAAGGACATCCCGCCTGAATCATGGATGTTTTATTAAGTGGTGCGAAGCAGAAACAATCAATCTTACTTTCTTGAAACAATTCAATTGCTAATTTTATTAAATCCAGACATGCTCTCCCACTATCTATATTGATCTGCCCATATGTAATACTTGCCGGATCCAGATTATGCTGATCCAGTACAGGTATCCTCTCATCCCATAGGGCATCCTCAATTTTAGATATAATCTGCATCGGAACTGTCACACCGCTTGCCTTTGCTCCCATCTCTAATATTCGTGAGTCTCCTAAAATAATGGGCCTACAATATTTATCAAAAAAATTTACTGCTGCAAGCTTGGCAACAATCTCAGGGCCGACACCGGCAGCATCTCCCAAAATAACGCCTAGAATTGGCTTAATACTCATTTTTAACCTCCTAATGAAACGTGGTTTTTTATCTGAGTATATTAATAGCATCTTTCATGCCAACTAATGAAAAACTAATAATTTTTATTAATACTTGAAATATAAAACCCTTGTTTCCTTCGGATTTATGCGGTTTAGCAATTTTTATAATTTTTTTTAGATATTAATCAACTTTTTGTAGAATACTAACAAAAAATCCGTCATTTGCTTCTTATTACTCTTTTGTTTCACTTTAACGTTTCATAATGTTTCAATTTGTTTCAATCATCTAAGTTATTGTGGTAAAACACCAGAAATCACTTGAATGAAACACTTTGAAACATATTTAATGCCAATTAATTACCGCTTATAATTAAGTATGAGTGCTTTTATATGTGCGAAGTTTAAGCTATAATAGTATGGATAAATTATTATCATTCATAAGAAGGGACATTTAATATGGATAATATTTTTAGTACCAGTCTAGCTCAATGCATCGTTGATTCTGTAAAAAATATCGTGGAAAGGGATATAAACATAATTGACCACAACGGCTTTATAATTGCCAGTACTGACTACAGCAGAGTTGGTACTTTTCATCAAGCAGGATATGATGTTATAAATAGCTCAGAAAGAATAGTGGTAAATAAAGATGATATATACTCAGGCTCAAAAAAAGGCATTAATTATCCTATTCGAGTTAATAATAAAACTATAGGCGTTATAGGCATTACGGGCTGTCCCGATGAAGTGGCGAAGTACGGGTTTTTGATAACAAAGATTACTGAGGTTTTTATCAAAGAGGCTCAGCTTGAAGATCAAATTAAAACAAAGCAGCAGATGATACGCAATACCATTACCTCGCTTATTTATAATGATACCGTGAATAAGGATAAACTACTGGAAGAGCTTAATATGAATTCCTCAGAGAAATATACAGTTATGCTGATTAGATTTGATTCAACCTACGCTAGAAAAGGTGAGAGTGATATACAGAATTATTTTACACAGATAGGCAATCCGATTTATACTTATTTCTACCCAAATGAATTTGTTGCCTTATTAAATGAAAAACAATATAAGACTGTAATGAAGAATTATGTAAGCTTTGAAACTGCTTACGGAAAATATGCAAATGCAGGTATCGGCACGTTAGTGGATACCTCTGCAATTCACATATCTTATAAATATGCGAAAACTGTTTTGGCATATACCGTAAAAAATCGTAAAGTAATTGCTTTTGCTGAGGACTTAAATATTCAACTTCTCATAGAAAGCATCGATCCTAATATAAAATCTGATTTTAAGCACAAAATTTTGTCACAGCTTACCGAAGAGGACCTTGAATTACTTGATATCTATTTTCAAACTAATTTCTCTATTAAGAAAACTGCCGAAAAGCTATTTCTTCATAAGAATACTATACAATACCGTTTAAGCAAGATTTTAAAGAAAACAAATCTAGATGCCAGAAATTTTAATGATGCGGTAGTCTTATATCTGGCAATATGTTTTGCTTAAGATCTCGTAAATCCATTTATTTTTTGTCAATATGCACTCGCCGGTCCATTATATAGTTAATAATACCCTAATCTACATTATTAGTTTATAAACCAAATATCTAGCTCTAATTAAGCTATTTCTTATTATGCATAACATAGAATGTATTTCTTCCTATTGATATAATTATATAAGATAATATCGAAACCTTTGGAAACTTAATAACACCTAATAAGGAGATGCATGATATGAAGGTAGTAATAGCAATTGATTCATTAAAGGGAAGCTTAAGCTCAGTTGAAGCAGCAAATGCCATAAAAAAAGGTATTCTCTCCGTATGTGATGCAGATGTGGTTATAAAGCCCTTAGCTGACGGTGGAGAAGGGACTGTAGAAGCCTTAATTACAGGCATGAACGGAATTACAAAGAAAATAACTGTTACCGGACCATTATTTGAAAGGGTAGACTGCATATATGGGCAGCTTCCTGAGAGTAAAACTGCAATTATTGAAATGTCAGCAGCGGCCGGAATTACTCTTGTTCCTGACTCTTTAAAAAATCCCATGAATACGACCACCTACGGCGTTGGAGAAATCATTAAGGATGCGATAAATGACGGCTGCCGTAAGTTTATCATAGGTATCGGTGGCAGTGCTACAAATGATTGTGGTATCGGAATGCTACAGGCTCTTGGATTTGAGTTTTACAACAAGGAGCAAAAGCCTGTTGGTGCAGACGGTAAATCCGTAGCAGATATCGAATATATCAGTACAGAAAAGGTTCTCCCTGAGTTAAAGGAATGTACCTTTCATATTGCCTGTGATGTTAACAACCCTTTATACGGACCAAACGGCGCGTCTCATGTATATGGACCGCAAAAGGGAGCCACTCCTGAGATTGTAGAATTCCTTGATAAAGGAATAAAGCATTTTTCTGAGCGCGTATATGAATTACTGGGATTAGATAATGCTAATGTTCCCGGAACCGGAGCTGCAGGTGGCTTGGGTTATGCATTTACAACGTTCTTAAACGCAACCCTGGAATCCGGCATAAATATCATATTAAAAGAGATAGGCTTAGAGGACGATGTAAAGGATGCTGATATCGTTATTACCGGTGAGGGACGCCTTGATTTCCAGACCGCTATGGGCAAAGCACCGATTGGTGTTGCAAAGCTGGCAAAAAAGTACGGTGCAATTGTTCTGGCCTTTGCAGGTTCTACAACAAAGGATGCGGTTAAGTGTAATGAGGAGGGTATCGATGCTTACTTTGACATTGTCAATTCAATTATGACACTTGAGGAAGCAATTGACCCGGAAAATGCGGCTATGAATATGGAACGGGCCGTAACTCAGGTGTTCCGCTTAGTAAAATGCATGCAAAGATAATACCAAGGACTGTTTTAAAACTAATTGAATAATTAGCAAAGAAACAGCTTACTATTTGTTCCAAAAAACAAAAAGCGGATTCCGAAGAATCCGCTTTTTAGTATAATTATTAGCATCAATTGAGTGATTTCAAACTCATAATATAAACACACAAATTTTCCAACTCGTGACTCTACCTTTAATGTCCAAACTCTACTATTTTCCATCCTGTCTGAGGAGATTCATAAACCATGAGACAATTCCAAAATTGTTCTCCACTACTTATGATTTCATCTTTTTTATATTGCATATCCACTGTTACAGTGAAGGTTTTTGAATTGATAGAATCACTAACTAATTCTACTTTCAGTAGCTTTGCCGACTTCAGATTGCTAAGGCTTGATTTTGCTCCTGGCTCTGCACCGGTTAATGGCAAATTCACTCCTTCATTAAATAATTCCTCGTTAAACATATTTGAAGTCAAATTACCCAAAAGACTATTTCTCGAGATGTAGTGCTGTGCAGCATTTGCATCCTTATTGTCTATGGCCAGGAAGTATTCTTCGATAATCTGCTCAGGCTCTAATGCGGATATCCTATCCTCAAATTCATCCCCCAAAACCATGTCAGCAAGCCATTCATTAACCGTCTGGCCTGTCACCTTTTCAAAGCTATTTCCCTTCAGACTACAAGCATTAAAGGCGCTGTGACGCCCTGCACTGATGAAGGCACCGATTATTTTATTTTCATCTTTAACAACGATTCCTCTGGCATTCTGTACCGGATAAAACTCCTCAGGCATACTTTCATTGACCCTATAAATATCCACCGTTATATCTGTGGTGTTTGAGTATCCGCTCATATCCAGACCAATATCCTTAGAAAGCTCATTGTTATATGCGAAATAATATGCATTTGGATTAAATTCTGTTAGGGACTTGATGTTATTAATTTTCTGCTCCATGGTATTAATCTTATAATCGAGTGTCCATCCATATGCTTCAAACAGAGCTACCGCATCTAGGTCATCGATGTTTACGTCTATATTTCTATTCTCAAAAAAGGAATCAATATATCGTGCAAAATCTACCTCTGTTTCATAGAGACCTTTATATTTCTGAAAATATGCTTTATTATTTAATGTATCATAGTAAAGATTGCGACCTGATTCACTAAGATCATTCGATAATTTAATCATATATTGATAGGTATAATTATTATTCAAATCATCTGCTAACGAAACCCTAGTACCGCCTCTTAGGACTGAATCAATGTATGCTACTATTTTACTATTTGTTGTCTCGAACTCATTTGCAGTCTTAAAGCCCCCCATATCAGATACACACTCAATCCTAACCTTAGTATAATACGCTTCATCCGTTATAGCCGAAGTCTCCTCTGTTGCATTACCCTCCTGCTTTACGGGATTTCCCTTCTCAGCATTATCTTGGTTCATGGGACTACTGTCTACAGTATCATCTTGCTTTATGGGATTACCCTCTGTAACATCTTCTTTTTGAAGGGGATCCTTCTGCTTAGGATTCGTTACTAATGCCACTCCAATAACAGCTACGATTATAATCGATATGGCAATCATCCAAAAGGAAGGCTTCTTATAGTTTAATACGTTTTTAATCCTCACTTTTACATTTCCCTCACCAAAGGCAAGGGGACTGCCGTTTATCCTATGCCCACCCATAGCAAGGGATAATAGAGAATTGGCATAAGATTTTTTAATATCTTCTTTCATTTCCTTCAATACATGTTCATCACAGGAAAGCTCCATATCCTTGCTCATAAGTACAAAAGCAATCCACGCAAGGGGATTAAACCAATGAATCGATAATATGATGAATGCTATTATTTTAATAACATGGTCTGATCGGCGAATATGAGTCTGTTCATGTAATACAATATAAGCTCTTTCCTCAGCTTTAAGTCCTGCAGGTAAATATATCTTTGGTTTTATTACACCAAGCACGAAGGGTGTCTTTAAATTACTCGCCTCAAATATATTATTTTCCAGCAATTGCGCTTCTTTCAGCTGCCTCTTCAAGCGTATAACAGATACTAAGCTATACATAAGTAAAGCTACTATTCCCAAAATCCAAATGCAGGAACCAATAAGCATAATAATCTGCATCGGATTTACACTGACTGCAACACTTGGAGCAGGAAGGGAGCTGTTTACGTTTGCGATATGGTCCGCGACTTTTATACCACTTTCTATCAGTGGAGTGTTTTGATAGACAATATCACGGGGAATCGGGTTGGTATTCGTACTCTCAGGCATAATACTAAGTATACTTTCAAAGGAAAAGGGTATGATCAACCGAAATGCAACCACACTCCATATAGCATAGGATATAAATTTTGGTGCTTTTTTAAGAAGGAGTCTGATAAGCATAACAATAAGTATAACATAGCTTGCTTTAAGGCTCATATTTAAAATATTTATAAATAAATCAATCATTCTATACCTCCTCACCTGGTTAGCAAAATACTTAATTGGACTTATGCTCATCAATTAGTTTCTTCAACTCTTCTGCTTGTTGTTTATTTAATCTTTTTGTTCCAATAAAAGCTGTTAGAAATTTTGGCAGTGACCCTCCGAAGATGTCCTCAACAAAGCGAACACTTTGCTTTGCGTAATACTCCTCCTTTGTGATTATAGATGAAACAACCGTATTTTCATTTTTGAAAACTCCATTTTCACATAATTTCTTTAACACGGTATAGGTTGTGGACTTCTTCCAATTCATCTCTTTCTCACATAGCTTCACAAGCTCTCCCGATGCAATCGGTTCCTTCTGCCAGATTAATTCTGCAAATCTTTCTTCACTTTCTGTTAATTTATATATACTCATCGTCGCCCTCCTTGGTCTATATTTTATAGACCTTATGGGTCTAGTCTATATCATATAGACCTAAATGTCAACTAAATTTATCCCGTTATTGTAAGTTTCTAAATCAAGTCATTTCTTTACCTGAGATTAGATTTTGATCTGTGTCCTAAATACCAGGTTATGGCGGTTACCTGGTCCTTGTATGGAGCTATAATTCTTATATTTTCAGGAATAGTGATAGCGGGGCGGGAAGAATTTGCGCCCGCCGGGTGCACAAATCAAGGAAGTCCAGCCTTTATTTCAATGGCTGGACCTCCTTTAATTTTGAGATTCATAAATTGAATCAATTAGAATCAAAATTCTCATTGTTGCTTCTTTGTCCTCGTTGCCTTAATCCCCACCGCTTGTGAAAGTACCGCTATTATTACTCCGCTAAGTACGAATACCATTCTTTTCTTTAGCATCATTTCCTTATAAAAAAGTATACTACCCTCTGTACCACTGAAAGAGTTTTTAAGCATCTTCCACTGATTAACCCAGAAATCAAAATCGGACCAGCGTGTGGGAAGCTGTGAGCTTGAATAATTAATATGCACATTAGTTATTTTGATTAGGATGGCACTTAATAAGATAATTCCAAACCAGCCACTCACGTATAACACTAGGGAGGCTTTCAGTTTATTAACCTTACGAGCAAAATGAAAGATTAATATCAAGGCACTAAACCATAAGGGAATGTGAATTAGAAGGTATGAAATATTCTGATACATATAGCCATCAATATATACTATTGGGGTACCCAGGCTATTGGCATTAATAAACTTCTCAGCCAAATACTTTGCGTTTTCGGTGTCAGAAAAAACAAGCTCCATACAACTGTATTTTATGCTCTCATTCTTCGAAGGCACCTGCTTTTCTTCCTGCACTATCATTGTATTACTGCCCATCCCTTTCATTATGCCCCTTACAATATATTCTTTATTATTTAGGCTTATTGAAAGTCCTACTACATTTTCTGTATTAAATAGCTTATAGGCCGTATTTCTATCAATAACGCAGCCTATATCATCCCCCCTCGGCAGATAACCGCCATATAGCATAGAATCGGGATATACCTTTGTCATATCTCCAGCCACTGTTATTAATCCAATACTTAGTGAAGTATTTCTTTTTTCATTCGTAATAATAATATCCTCAGCTCTTTGCCATAAAGTTACTTCCGGTATATTATTATCGTCCTTTAAAATCATATCCTTAATAATATTATTAATCTCCTGTCCGGTTAAAATAGGCTCTTTATATCTTAAGCTGACAGCTCCATGATAATCAGATATATAAGTTTGATTCATTATGGATACAATCCAAAAAATAATAACGAAAATCATAGCGCCCATACTTTTTGGGCATAAATTGTGAAGAAAAGCCGCTTTTGCTATTCTTCTAATGGCCCGCATATCTTTTGCGGGACTATTCACACTAATCAAATTATTGCGAAATACAATCTTACGTTCCATTGTATGCTCCCCGGGCTAATAATCAATATCGAATCCTATCTCCAGCACTAATATATTTATTACTGTCAGTTATAACTTGGCTTTTTGAGGATATTGCTCCATCTACAGCCACGATTCTGTTGCCCTTGTCTAATATGGTAACCTCTATACGCTCTGCAATTAACTGCGTTCCAAGTATGTCCTCCTGCTCTCTGGTTATCAGAACATAATCGCCGTAATTATCCTCACGAAGAGCCTGTATCGGAATACACAGATCAAATTGTTCGGACTCGGTTGTTATATTAAATTCTGCCTTCTCGCCTAATATGTATTGATCTTCCGGCATCCTTGCTATCATTTCAGAACTTCCATTTTCAAGTATTGTAATATTCTCTATGTCTACTTCTATTCTCTTACTTTTACCTTCTAATTTAATATCAGCCGTGGCCCCGACTACTATATTTGTTGCAGCTTCTCTATCAAACTCCGCTCTAAATATATAATCCCCAAAGCCCAGCCTTATCATCTCTTCTCCGGTTGTCGTCCTACCTGCTTCCAGCCCCACAAAGGTAACAACACCTTTATCAAGAGACCTCACTTCTCCGGAGTCATTCATAAGTATCTCTACCTCAGCCAGCTCTTGTTTTTTTGCATCTAAGTCAATCGTATGACTTTGTAAAACCAATTCAGAAATTTGCTTGCTATTTTGATCACTAGGTGCAGCTTCCTGCAAATTGCTCCTCTCCACCGCTTGCTCTGCTATCCTGACCGCTTCCTGCGCGGCTTCTACGGCTAGTCTTTTGCCCTCCAAGGCCTCCTCATAATCATAGGTTCCATCTTCCATGCTTTTGATCTCATTCTTAAGCTCAGTATTCTTTTCCTCTAAATCAGCTTTAGCAATCTCAAATCCTTTTTCTAATAATTCGTAATCCTCCTCAGCTCTTGTCAGCGTAAGTGTCTTTTTTTCGACCTCCTGCACATTTTCCTTTTGCTGGTCCCCATACAAAAAATCCAACAGGGTTTTTTCCTGTGTCTCAGTATCAGCTCCCTTTTCAATTACTATTTTATATTGTGTGAGATAGTCTTTTAATAGCTTGTCATTCCTTCTTAGTTTTTTAAGCTCACTACTTTGCTTATTAAAGGCACCTTCCAAAAGATTAAGTTGCGCATCATACTCCGCAAGACATACGATATAAGAATTCCCCGCTCTCTCATATTTTTCACTCAAGGTTTTCCTGTTTTGCTCGGAATTAATCGAAGGATCGGAACTGTTTTGAGCCCTTTGAAGCTCCTCCTTTAAAGAATATACCTGTTCTTCATAATTCAGGATATTATCCTGCAGATACCACAGATAATACCCTTCTCCCATCGCTTCCAATGCTTTATTATATACCTCATCCTTATGCTTCTCATAAGCCTCAGAGCCACCATAAAAAGCTTCAAATATAGCCTCTTGCGCAAAAAAGATATTCATCTTATCTTTACTTAAGACTGCGTCTTTATAATTATCAATTGCTTGTTCAATATCCGATTTTGTCACACCTGACTGTTCTAAAGCAGTAGTCGCATCCTCCACGGCTCTTTTAGATTGCAGGAGTTGCATTTCCTGGGAATTAATTAAGGTCTCATAGCTTTTTGTTGCCTCTTCATATTCCTTCTTTTTATTTTCAAGGAGCTTTTCCTTTGTACTGTTTAGGCTGTTTTCGTAATCCTTCTGTGCCTCATCCAGCTTATTATTAGCTACTTCTAAATTATCCTCAGCCTGCTTTTGAGATAAGAGTGCAGACTGGGAAGGCTTACTTTCAGAAGGTTCCTGCCGCAAACGCTCCTCCGCCATAAGAAGCTCTATTTTCGTAATCTCATTTTCTATGGAAGTATATTTGTCTTCTAAATCCTCCATACTGTAAGAATATAAAACCGTACCAAGGTCTACCTCTTCTCCTACCTTTACATATACATCATTAATACGATAGCCCGGTAATACCATTAGGCGCTTTTCCTCCTCCGGTACTATCTCACCTGTGCCTGTTAAAGAGTATACTAATCTATCCCTTTCCGGGTTAGTAACCATTACTTTTGCTACTGTAATAGATGCCACTGCTCTGGATACAATAGTAAATATCAGCATAAAGGTAAAGAACAGAATCAATAACTTGCCTGCCACATGTGAGGCAGAGAATTTCTCAGTCTTTTTATTTACCGTCAATGTTTTATCGTATTCGTTTTTTATTATAGTTTTTATTTTTTTCATATTTCCTCACATTCCTGTGCCCGATTTTTGCACATCTGAAGTGTGTGCCGAGGTAAGCCCTATTCTTTTATTCCTGACACCATAATTCCCTGCTCCAGATATTTCTGTCCATACAGAAAAAGCAGTAGTGCCGGTAGTAGCATAATTACCGAACCAACCAGTGATATACCGGCTTGTGCACTTGAAATATTAGGAAGATACAGGGTTAATGGCCACTTGCGTGCTGTTTTTATATAATTGAGCGGCTGTTCAATCGCATTCCAAAGCTCTAAGAAGCTCAGAATCAATGCTGATATAATCCCGCCCCTCCCCATAGGAATTCCGATATTCCAAAATAATCTCCATTCACCTGCACCGTCGATGCTTGCAGCCTCAAACAAGGATTTAGGAATAGCCTTAAAGAATTTAACCATGATAAATACCGGAAAGGTGGAGAAGGCTGCCGGTAAAATAATGGATAGGTGGCTATCTAGTAAGTGAAGTTGGTCCAGCACCAAGTAGGTAGACACCATCGTTACCTGAAAGGGCATTATCATTAAGATAATATATAAGGTAAAGATAGCTTTTTTACCTTTAAAGTCAAATTTCGCAAAGCTCCAAGCCGCCGGGGCTCCAATCAGTAGCTGTCCAAACAAAGAGGGAAGCACCTGCTTACAGGAGTTCCAAAATACCACGAAAAACTTCGGTGTATCAAGTAGAAGCTCAATATAGGAGCGTAGGGTTGGGAATTTCGGTAACAATGGCCAGGATACATTTCCTGAAGTATTATCTAAAACAGCTGAAAAATTCTCCGTAAATTCACCGGGACCGATAAAGGAGCCGGTAATAACAAACCATAGCGGAAGGACAGTAATCAGTGATAGTATGATAAGTAAAAGTATATTAAGTTTTCTTTTTAAGCTTAAGAATATCCTCATTCTTCTTCACCTAATTTTCTGTTTAAAACCTGTAGTAACAGGATGATTACTACAATAACAAGCGCCACCATTACTGCTGCCGAGCACATCTTTTGGATATCTAGCTTTGTAAACCAGTTATTAAAGAGATGCTGAAGCATATAAATGCTATTATCTCTTGGATAGGTCCCCGCGATCAGATATGCCTCACGAAATACCTTAAAGGTGTTTAATAAGGACAGTATTGAAACAATATAAAACGTGGGAAGCAGACCCGGTAAGGTAATGTACCTAAATTTCTTCCAGGCATTTGCACCATCCACAGACGCCGCCTCATATAAAGCCGTTGATATTTGGTCAATTCCGGTTATCCAGAGCACCATATCATAACCAAGGTTCTTCCACAAATAGCTTATTACTAAGATAGGAAAAGCCTTTGTGCTAACCCAGTCAGCTCCCTCCATACCCAGTTTGGATAGCACTACATTCAAAAACCCGTTCGGATGAAAAATCACCTTCCATAAAAACACTACGCTTGCTACCGGAATTGCCATGGGTATGAGAAAGGCGGTCTTAAAATAGCTTCTGATTTTTTTAAGACTGCTTATCATTACCGAAACAATTAAGGATAGCAGTAATAAGATAGGAACACATACCAATATAAATCTTACGGTATTGCTCATAGCTAATTGAAATGCTTTATTTTGTATGACGCTTATGTAGTTATCCACCCCTACAAACCCATCACTCATGGCTTCAAAGAAGGATCTTCTGACTGCATCACCAAATGGTATTAATACAAACAAGATAACCCCTAAGAAGCTTGGCGCTAAAAACGCCCATGCTTTCATACTTTTCCTCATTGTTATGTCCTTCCACAGTTTATTATCATTTATCTGACTAATGATACTCGAACTATGTATAAATCTCCTTAATTATTCTGACAAATATAAATTAATGCTTGCTACTGCATTGCTTGCTGCTTGTTCAGCCGTAATTTCTCCTCTTAGATACTGCTCTGCCTCATCCAGAATCATATCCATCATTGTCATGTCATTCACCATAGGCTTATTGGCGGCACATATGCATTCATATATTTTTTGTCTTGCCTCCAATTCCGGATAGTAAATAGTAGTAGCAACTTCACCAATAGGTATAGAATAATAATTAACCATATCAAGCTTGATCCATTCCTCCATAGCTGCTTTATTAACCGGAAAGCCATCATCCAGATTAAGACCTTGGATTTCCTTGGAAAATAATAATTGAACGAATTCCTTTGCTAATTCCTTCTGCTTTCCGGCACTGTTAATTCCGATCTGACCATATGCCTTATACATATTATTGACTGTTCCAAATGCTCCTTGCCTTTTTTGAACCGCTGTTAAGGGTAGCCCAAAATCCATCATTGTCCCTAATTCTTGCATATTGGCTTGACATTCTTCCAGGTATACGTTGACTGAGCCGTTTATCCAAAAGCCAACGGTTACCCAAATGGCTGCCCCATTGCTTGTGCCCACTGAACGTAATTCCGCCTCATCAGAGGCATGAATGGCCTCTGAGATGATATTGATAGTCTCAAGGAATTCCTTCAAAGCTACTTCATCAATTTCATTCTCTTGACCCAGAATCTGATCGTAGTAAGTCATAAGTAACCATGCCGCCAGTGTTCTGTAGTTACTTGGTATAAATAATGGTATCTCTTTGTTATTACGAGCATATTCCGCCAGCTCCGTGATGGAACTTGCCGCATTAACCGCCTCTGATGCTCCTGATATGATTGGAAGCTTAAAGCGAATCGGCATTGTATATACCTTACCATCTATATCATAAGGATCCGCTATATTGGGCAACAGCTCGCCTGAAGCCTTCATAGGGTTAAAAATACTTCCCATATCCTCAAGAACACCCTTATCTATGTAGGATTCTATCGGCATACCATCTAACACTAATATGTCTGCTCCCTTTCCTGCGAGTAGCTCTGTATTCAGAGCATTAATCTGATCCTTTAGTGGAATTGTTTGCTTCGGATTCTCTATTCCGTAGGTATACCTACCGACATCATCGGTATTAGCAACCCTAAACTTAATTTTAACCTCCGGATGACTACCTTGAAATATGTTAATCGCTTGACGAATCGACGGACTATCTTCTATTGAGAAGATCGATAGCTCTATCGGAGGTGTAGAACTGATGTTTTTGTCATAGATAATACGCTTTATACTTACCTCATAATTATACAAATTGGACAAAACGATAAAGTACTCATTCTCTGTACCAATCACAAAATCCATAAGCTTTTCGGAAGGCATGCCTAAACTACTCTGTCCCCCGTCAAGCAAGGTCTCCCAAAGGGAAGCCCCTTCCACATTCAGATGAAGCCCACTTGGATCACAAAGATAAGTGGATCCATTTACTAATTCTAATATTCCGGTTTCAAATTCATTGAATTCAATTAATCTTGGGCTTCCCTCTTTCTCTGTTTCCATATTGATTGAAAGAAGCTCTTGATCATTTTGATCTGCATAATATAGCGTATTCCCTTCTGCCGCCAGTACGCAGGATGTTCCGCAATTATATTCACCTATCACGGACTGCCCATCCTGAGAATATACTTCAATTATGCCCCATGGGTAAGCAGCAGCTATCATACCATTTTCCAATATCTTGATTACTTCCGGTCGGTAGGGAAGATTATTCCATTCTTCATTGATCTCCTCAAATCTTTTTAACTCAACCTTTTCAAACACTCCTGCCTCAGATAATCGATATAACACGTTATTATAATCAATAGTATCCCCAAGGAGATACTGCTTCTTGTCTTCTCCATAAAACACCTTTTTAATTAAAAAGTTGTTACTACTAAAATCGTTAAATTTCTGTAAAGCTTCTGCCTCCACCTTGCTCCAGTTCTTATTAACATACAAATACTTTTCATAGGCTTCATTATTATATGTATATAGCTCGATTTCCCCATTGGGTGAGGCTGTAATAGATACAAATTCATTCGGATCTATCCCCTCAGGAAATTTCAAGTCCTCTTCTACATATCTCCCTATTGATAATCCACCCTCTGAAGTCTTGTCAGCTTTTATATTTTTCTTATCTTTCGAACTACAGCCTGCTACTGCTATAATAAGCAATAAGACGACTAAGATAACCCCTAAAACTTTCCTCATGTTATTCTCCTCCATAATCAATATGTTTATTTAGTTCTTAAAAGTCAACCATTTGTTCTCTGTACCTGTTGCATTACTTTACTATAGGAATATCTAAATAATCTCTAACAAAAAGGGGTTTTAGCTCCCTTATTATTCTGATTGGTATAATTTAATACTTGCTACTGTATTACTGCCATAATAAGCAACAAGATGACTAAGATGACCCCCATACTTTCCTCATGTTGTATCCCTCCATAGACAATTGATTCATTATATATTTCTTCAAAATTCAGCACTTTGTTCGTTACAGTTTAGTCTTGCTGACCTATTCCATTATTTTATAATAAGAATATCTAATTAATCTCTAATAAAAAAAGAATTTTTTGAGATTTATTAGAGACAATCATGCTACTATGATATAATTATTCATCAGCATATGCAGCCACTAACCGATAAAAAAACAGGTGCTCCATCAGCCTCTGATGTGACACCTGTTTTAATTATTACATCGTCTTGAAATGAAATACTCTACTTGGTTTTCGTAATACCCCCCACTGTATCGGTTGCTTTTTTCCATGAAAAAGCTATTGAGTTACCAGTGGCTTTAGTTGCTTATATGTTATTACTTTGTTAATTGAATGGAGTCTAACAAATATTCCCCGAGCTGATAGATATCAGGAGTAACGTTATCTGCCATATCACTAATCGTTACTTCAACCAGATAGTTATCAATGTATAAATCATAGATAACCTGTTTAAAAGATCCTACTGTATCAGCCACCTTATAATCTACCTTGTATTCGGTTTTAAACGCTGTTCCGTTTTTTGTCTCGTAATCGCTTGTTTTAAAGTCGGAAACT
The DNA here is from genome assembly GCA_023414875.1 of Bacillota bacterium. Taxonomy (GTDB): domain Bacteria; phylum Bacillota; class Clostridia; order Lachnospirales; family Lachnospiraceae; genus Mobilitalea. The sequence goes on from JAEZMV010000002.1 coordinate 96,470, forward strand.
ACAGCCTCTTCCATTCCAGCTGTTATCAATTGATTTGTAATGAAATCCAAGGTAATTGCACTAGCAAAAAACTCTTTTGCTATATCATACGTTAGTGCAGTAGCTGTCTCTTGAACAGTAACAGTTATATTCGATGAACCCACTGTCATATCTGCTGTACTTGGGTAAAGCATTGCTATGACGTTGTTGCCCTGCTGTGCTAATATGCTACTACTCCAATTCGTAGGAATAACCACATTGATCTTTCCGATGCTACCTTCCTGAGCATCAAAGGGAGCCTTTGCTACTAGCGGATTCACCGGTTTCTTTACCGTAACCTTACAAGTGTATTTTTTCTTGTTTACTAAAGCTGTAACTGTAGCTGTACCTTCCTTTTTCGCTGTAACCTTACCTTTAGTGCTTACCGTTACAACCTCTTTATTACTTGAAGACCAAGTAATCTTTGACTTTGTTCCGCTAACCTTTAATGTGTATGTCTTACCAACATCTAAAGATAATGACTTTTTGTTTAGTTTAATAGTTGCAGCGTAAGCAACCGTATTCATTGCATTGAAAGATACGAAGGGTGATATGACGGAAATCATTATCACCATAACTATAATTTTATAGAACTTTTTAAGATGTTTCATCAAATTTCCTCCTATACTTTAAGCTCAAGCATGCTGAACAACTAGCACATCTTGTAAATAATATTTTTCCTTATTATAGCTCATCAATCCATTTATTTCTATTAAAATATCATTAAAATTATTCATTATGTGATTAAGACAATTGAATAATACCACTGATATGCTATAATGACAAATGATATAGGCTAAAATTGGTATTCAGGAGGGATATATGTTTAAAAAAATTTTACGATCCGGTATCTCAATTGCTATAGCATTCGCACTGTTTATCATACCTCAAACAAATGCTTACGCTCAAACCACTACATATAGTCTGGATAGCTTCGTAAATATAGGTACTGCGGCTACGAACACTACAGCCCCTGACGTAGCCAATTATGACAATGCGAAGGCTCTAGCCCAAAAAAAAGCAACTTTCCTTACCTCAATTTACAATGCTACGAGTGTACAATACGCCTTAATCGATAACGGTAAAATTATATTCTCCGGTCAGTCCGGTGTAAGTAGTAAAGAAGAGAAAACGGTACCGACAAAGGATAACATGTATGGCATCGGTTCCATCAGTAAAATATTTACCACCGTAGCTGTAATGCAGTTGGTTGATCAAGGAAAAGTAAACCTTGATTCTCCATTAGTGCAGTATATACCTGAATTCAAGATGTCGGACGAAAGATACAAAAATATAACGGTCAGAATGCTTTTAAATCATACCTCCGGCTTACTTGGAAGTACCTCTAACAATATGATGCTATTTAACGATTACGATTCGTCTTACTATAATAACTTGTTAAAAGAATTATCCGATTCCAGATTGAAAGCAGACCCAGGTGCATTCTCTGTTTACTGCAACGACGGATTTACCTTAGCCCAGCTACTGGTTGAACGATTAACCGGAACCAGCTTCTCCCAATACTTAAGGGAGAATATAAATCACCCTTTAGGTCTTGAGGATACAAAAACACCTCAAGATAACTTTAACAGAGGCCTGTTAGTTAAAACTTATTTAGCAGGCAATAACAGCGCACTACCAACAGAGAATTTGAATGCAATCGGCACTGGTGGAATTTACTCAAACGCTGAGGATCTATGTAGATTTGCACAGATTTTCATGAGAGATTCCGACTCCGGCATACTATCAGCTGATTCTGTTAAAGCAATGGAGAACCCTGAATACCTTAACGGTATATGGCCAAATGACGAAACTGGCCCTTTATCCTTCGGTCTAGGATGGGACAGTGTGGACACCTATCCATTTAGTGAATATGGAATTAAGGCTGTGGTAAAGGGCGGAGATACTCTGCAGTACCATGGAAGTCTTATCGTATTACCGAATGAGAACCTAGCTATGGCTGTATTATCCTCCGGTGGTGCTAGTACCTATGATCAGATCATGGCCCAAGAGGTTCTGCTTTCCGTATTAAAGACTAAGGGTATAATTGATGAAATCAAACCGTATAAGACCTTTAAAAATCCTGTGAAAGCAGTAATGCCAAGTGAACTGCAAGGATATGAAGGTGTCTATGCATCCTTTAACGGAGCTACTAAAATATCCATAAGTAATGACGGTATCCTGTCCTTATCAGATGCGACGGTTCCAAAGTCTCTGTCACAAAAATATACCTTTACCGGTGATGGGAGATTCTATTCCAATGACGGAAGTATGTATCTTAGCTTTATAACCGAACGTAATGGTAATACATACTTGAATGTCTCCGGTTACAGCATGATTCCTGGTTTAGGTCAGATTGCAAATTCCTGTTATCAGGGACAGAAGCTAGAGGAAAATCCTATTTCATTCGATGTAAAGGCTGCTTGGCAGAAGAGGGACAATAAATCCTATTTTATAGTAAATGAAAAATATAATTCGATGATATATACACATAGTTCACCGATCTCCAAGCTTCCTATGCTTAAAGACTTGGAAGGTTATTGTTATAATGCTAAGATCATAGACAAGGATAATGCAAAGGCCTACCTTCAGATACCGGGGGTCTACGGCAGGGATTTAAGTGATCTTTCATTCTATACTGTTGGAAATAAGGAGTATCTAAAAGCCAGCAGCAGCATATTAATTTCGGAGGATTATATCAAATCATTATCTTCGAAAGCTTCCTTCACAGTTAAGCTTGGTAAGGAAGGGTATGCGAACTGGTATAAGATTAATAAAGCTTCAGCAAAGAAAAAAATAAATGTTAAGCTTCCTAAGAATGCTTCACTATCCGTATACGATGAGAACGAAAGCTTAATATACAGTTCTCTCTTATCCAAGCAGTCCACCATTACCCTACCTGAAAAGGGATATATTGTATTTGCCGGTAATCCGAATGCTACGTTTACTGCAAAGTATGTAAAGAAATAGGAGTAATTCTTCTGCCTCTTGTCTTTAGAACTGCAGACTGTTACTGCCATAATAAGCAATAAGATGACTAAGATACTTTCCTCATGTTGTATCCCTCCACAGACAACTTATTTATTAATTATTTTATCAAAATCAGTACTTTGTTAGCTACAGTTAAGTCTTTCTGACCCATTCCATTATTTTAATTATACAATTATCTAATTAATCTTTAACAAAATAGGAATTTTTTGAGATTTATTAGAGATAATCATGCTACTATGATATAATTATGGTAGGTTAAGGTGTGCTGCCAATATTGAAAAACATAGTTTTTCAATATTGTATTCACGGGTTTACAGAAGAATGGGGTGCTATATGAAGATTTTACTTATTGAAGATGATAAGGATCTGTGTGCTGCTCTCAGTGTATCTCTTAAAAAAGAGGGTTTTGATGTAGATATCAGTATGGATGGGGAGGATGCGATTTATTATGCAACCTCAGCATCTTATGATATTATTATATTGGACAGAATGCTTCCTTTACTGAATGGTTTGCAGATCTTACAAATTCTTCGTAAAAAGAATATTACAACACCGGTTATACTGGTAACAGCTATGAGCGGTATTAGCGATAGAATTGACGGATTAGATGCCGGAGCTGATGATTACCTGGTTAAGCCCTTTGATACAGGAGAGCTTCTGGCAAGAATCCGTGCATTAGTTCGGCGCCCCAGAGAAATAAATAATACCCGTACACTAGAGTTTTCTAACTTTACTCTTAATATTGATCTACATATCCTAACAACAGAGCATAAGACTGTAACCTTATCCAATAAGGAAACTAAACTATTGGAGTTCCTGATTAAAAATAAGGGATTAATCCTCACAAGAGATCAAATTATTGAAAGAGTATGGGGGCTAGACAACTTTGTTGAGGACGGTAACTTAGATAATTATATCTATTTGGGACGCCGTCGATTAAAAGCAGCTAACTGCAGGGCACAAATTAAAACCATCCATTCTGTGGGCTATCAGCTTGTTGAACTATCATAGCATAGGGGGTTACCATGTACAGATCCTTACGAAATAAGCTGGTTATGCTGTATACGATATCAACCGGATTGATTCTCATTATAGTCATGATTATCATTATATTAACTACAGAGAAAGAACTGGAAGATACTCGGTTAGAAGCCTTCCTTAATCATGGGAACACAATTATTAACAAGCTTCAAATAGAAAATACGGTGGAACATAGCTGGTTATCTCAGTTAGAATCAGAATACAATTTATTAATACAGATTATTGATAATGGCAGTCCTATCTCCTTCCAAGGTGTTTTGCAGTCCCCTACAAACCGTGAACTGTTAATGAAGCAGCTTACAGACCTTGCTTTGAGGGAAGGAATTAGAGTAAAAGAATATCCAGTCTTCTTCAAGGAGGCCCAAAGTAGTATTTATACGATAAAGGGTGAGAAAAACGAAGTCTATTATGGAGTTGCTGTAATCATACCGACAGCTACCGGCTGGAGAAGTCTTTTATTGCTTCAATATTTCCCAAATTACTACTCCTTATTAATAAAGCAAATAGCACTATATTCCCTCCTAGGCTTAACCGGAATCATTGCTTTGTTTCTGGTAAGTCTATGCCTTGTGTCAAAAATGCTAAAGCCGATAGAAGAAAGCAATCGTAAGCAGACCACATTTATTGCTGCTGCCTCCCATGAACTGCGTTCTCCTCTGTCTGTGATTATGGCAAATAATGCGGCCATCTCTACTACAACACCTGAGGCTCAAATGTTTCATAAAGGAATTGATACGGAATGCAAACGAATGGCCCGCCTAATCGACGATATGCTTCTACTGACTTGTATGGAGGCAAAAACCTGGCAGATTAAAAATGAGCCTATCGAAATCGATACCCTATTGGTCGAAACTTACGAAGCTTTCTTACCTTTATTCCGACAGAATGATTTAAATCTAGTGCTTAGCCTTCAAGAAGATGAATTGCCTATTATCTATGGGGATAAGGACCGCCTAAAACAAATACTGGCTATATTGCTGGACAATGCATTATCCTACACACCACCTGGAAAAAAAGTTACCTTGCATGGATTTGTTATAGGCTCCCATCTTTATATTGAAGTAGAGGATCAGGGAATTGGAATCTCCGACATCGATAAAAAGCTTATATTTGACCGCTTTTACCGGGCAGATAAATCCCGAAATGACAAGAATCATTTTGGACTTGGACTATGTATTGCAAATGAAATAGTACAACGTCACGGCGGTAAAATCTCAATACGAGATACCGAAGGGGGCGGTGCCACCTTTGTCCTAAGGATACGAACATAAAATAGACTCACTGCCACTAACATTTCCGGTCTTTTGATTTCCGGTTAAAGCAGTAATTATACCGAGTGTTTCTCAATAACATCTCACAAAAACTTCATTAACTCCTTCATAGAACCCAACGGTGAAAACCGTCTTTGCGCTGTCCATGCCGTCGGTCGCGAACTTAGTATACAGGCTCGCATCCTCGGTAAACGGATTGTCCTCTGTTATGTCCTCGAAGCTTGTTAAGCCTAATCTGTCAAGCCAAGCCATCGCATAAGCATCCGGATCAAATTTTTCTGAATCCGCTTGCTCCAGCCTAAATGCAAAGCCATAAAGCTTTCCCGTTTCCGCATCCACATAGGCCTCCATCAACCTGAAAGGTGAATTTTCGCTGAAGGTGGGCGGTGTGGAGCTGCTGTAGTCAATTTGCCAGACGGGTACATTTTTCTGTGGGTCAAGCATATAGACAGCCGAATAGAGTTGCTGACTGCATGGGTTCAGGCTCGAATTTGTCACATCTATATTAAGCTTTAGATAATCTCGGATAATCTTGGTTAACTCGGTTATGCATGCTTCCATCGCCTGGTCAGCATCAAGTTCACCCACAGAAGGACCACGGTTGTTTTCAACATAAGCGAAGGACATGACTGAATCGTCACGGTCGGACCTGGTTGCCTTTTCACGAATAGATGCTGCATAATCACTTTGCAGTATATTTCGATTACCTAGCGCCTGAGAAACAATGTAAAGTCGCTCACGATCGGACAATGAAGAGTATTGAAAGCTCTCCGGTGAGATTACGATATTTTCCTTGTATACGGCACCGAGTATGGATTTATCACTAAGGCGGGCCAATTTCGCAGGCATGAGTATAGAAAGTGCAATGACAGCCGTTACCAGTAGCAAAGAAACTGCATATTTTAGATGTTTAATCATTTTTCATAACCTCCAGAGTGAAGCCTACGGTAGTTCCGGTACCCACCACGCTTTCGATTGTAAGCTCCGTGCCGTGCAACCTTGCGATTTCGGCGCAAAGCGTTAATCCAAGTCCCGCACCGTGGCGGCTGTGTGAGCGGGATTTGTCAACCATGTAAAAAGCTTCCGTAAGCCTGCTCAAATGTTCCGGTGGGATACCACAACCGTTATCCCGGATAGTAATCGCATATTTGCAGTCTCTTGCCGTGCCCGTCACTTCTACTAACCCCATAGGTTCGGAAGCCTTGACCGCATTGTCCACCAGGTTAGCCAGCAAGGTTTTTATGAGTGACATTTCCCCATAAACCTGGCATTCCTCGTATTGAATCCGCAATTTTACATCAAGCTTTGAAAAGGTATCTCGTATGTATTCAAAAATAGTTTCCGTGTCGAACGTTCCGGACGGTTTTTCGGTACGTTTTAAAACAAGTATGTCCAGCAAATTGAAACTCAGCTTTTCCAGTCTGCGTCCTTCCTGATAAATATAATCAGCAGAGAGTAACAACTTTTCCTCCTCCAGCTTTTGTGATCGCATCATGTCCGCATAGCCGATAATTGCAGTCATTGGCGTTTTCAATTCATGAGCGAACACACCCACAAATTCCTCTTGAGCTCGCGCAGCCTCTTGTAGCTGATACATATTTTTTTCAAGCGATGTGGCCATCTCATTAAAGTCCTGCGTAAGGCCTCCGAGCTCATCGCTGCTTATTTTTTTCGCTCGTGCGGCATAATTGCCTCCAGCCATTCTTTTTGCTGCTATGGAAAGCAATCTTACGGGGCGTGTGAGCCAATGCGAAAGTAGAAGAATAATGATACCCACGCAGATCAGAACGACAATACAAACCTTTCTGTATACCGAGAACCCTGCCTCACGCTCCGTAAATACACTCGTGATATCAGCCAGAGTTTCGAGGTAAAGCGAACGGTCGATAATATTCAACTTCGTAGCAATTTGCATATAATATCGCCCATCAATCGGTATGATTTGATATGCAACCTCTTTGGCGCTGTTGTCATTGTCAGAGCTATTGTTGTCAGCACCTGTAATAATTATGCTGTCGGCGGGAAAACCATCGCTTACGTACAGTGGGATGGTATCCTCATCGCATATGCGAACGTAGCGATTTTCGCCACCCGTATCGAGGGTCTGCGCGATTCGAGTAATATCTTGATCCTGCAAATGTTCGTATTTATAAGGAATGTTCAGCGCCGAAATCTCAAAGCCGAAGCGGATGATTCCGTTTTCGTCCAGTGCTTGCTTGGTTTCATGTGTAAGTGAGGACTGGAACATCGAACTTACGATATAATAACCGCCGACCGCTAGTGTCGCGGCAACGATTGCAATTGTCCATAAAAATAACTTCCAAGCGAACTTCATTAGGGGGCACCTCTCTCATTAATTTATATTTTATTAGGATTTGAGTGTCAAAAGCTCTTCTGCCAACTTGACTCCGTCAATTTGCACAATTACCTTCTATACCCAGAGAGATACAAACATGGTTTATTAAGCAACTGTATGAAAGTCGTAACGTACTTCATCCAAGCGAGAGCGTGTTGCGTATAAACTATGTTTCGTATCTCGATTGACTTAGCTAAATAGTGCAAATTGACGAGCCAAAATTTGAAATTTGCTTTTTACACTCCAATCCTATTCATATTTATTTAGATGCCCTTTGGCACCTCCAGTCGGTAACCTATTTTGAACACGGTAACAAGGCAATGTTCCCAGCCGAGCTTTTTTCGCAGGCGTTGAACATGTAGGTCAACTGTACGGCTATCACCATCGAAGTCGCTTTCCCATACACGCTCATATATCATATCGCGGTAAAGTGCAATATTTTTGTTGCGTGCAAACAGACTGAGCAAGCCAAACTCCTTAGCTGTGAGCTCCAATTTACGTCCGTTCTTATCGGCCCTGTGTGCGTCAAAATCTATGGTTATACCTTCAATCTCCATAACATTATCGGCTTTGTGGTAACGCCTAAGTACGACCTCGACACGTGCGAGCAGCTCCACCATGTCGAACGGCTTGACAAGGTAATCCTCCGCGCCGAGCCGTAACCCCTTCACGCGGTCGCGAACCTCGTGCTTCGCAGTAATGAATATAACCGGTGTCCCCGTCGGTCGTATGTAGTCCATCAGCTCAAAACCGGTAACACCGGGCAGCATGATGTCAAGCAATATCAGGTCGTAGCTTTTTGCTTCGATTAAGTCCGCCGCCTTCATACCGTCTTCCGCTGTCTGGCAATGATAACCTGCGGATGTAAGCTGCATGTCAATTAAGTCACGAATCGGTTTTTCATCTTCTACTATTAAAATATTTATCATATTAATCTCCCATGCTGCATCTTTGATGCAGCTCAAAATGCCGGAACTAACTCCATTCCGCCGCCAACGGCGGCACAAACAATACTTGAAACAAGCTCATAATAATTTTCCACTGGAACTCTTTATGGGGTTCTTTCCGAGTGAATTTTCTAATTCGCTTTGTGAAAGTGATTTTTCTTTCACTCTTACCACCCCCAATACTTACGCGCTGCTTGCACGATATCGTCCATCGTTTCATTTCCGGTAAGCTTGCCCACATTCGTGTTATGAAAGTCCGTGTCTTCGAAAAAAAATCCGTCGCGCTGATAATAAATTGAAAAATCAGTAACGGCATAGGTGTCGTTATTGTCGTCCAAATTCATATAATTGGTGAGCACTGAAAGATCAGCCCAGCCGTCACCGTCAACATCCTTGAAGGAAATACCGGTCATCTGACTGAAGTTATCGTAGTCGCGCATGGCTTGAAAGTTCCAGAGCAGTCGTCCTTCTTTGTCCATAAGATAAAGAATAAAAATATAGTGATTGCCCATTATGTAAGTTCCCGGAACCACTTTAACCATGCCGAACTTTTCATAATTCGTATAAAAGGTCTGATACTTGAGTGGTTGGAAACCGCCTTCCAGTAGCTCGACCATGGTTGTGGCACTGTACAAAAACTCGGAGGAATGCTCTCCTTCCGCGAAAATGGTCATCATATTGATGTCTTTATTCATGCTGAAGCGGTTTATTTTATCGCTTACGCGCCAATCTCTGTAAAAGCCGTCAGAGTCTGCATTCTGGTACAAGATATCGCCAATTTTGAATTTCACATCACCGTAAAGGCAACGGGCTATCAGCAATATGTCCAGGAGACCGTCGTGATTAACGTCACGGGTGCCGATTGCTGCTATCGCAATATTTGGTTGGTAAAGGGAGCCTTTTTGAAAATAATTGCATTCCAGATCCTCAGTTTTATAGATAATGTTACCGTCGGCATCGGCAAAAAACAGGGCGGCTCTGCCGAGTTCAGAATGTACAGCGGCATACAGGGAGCATTCGTTACTTTCTTCACTTCTTATGTTACTCCATGAAAAGCTGTCTATGAAGTGCATAGTGTCCAATATTACGTAACCGATGTCAGCAACATCAGCAAGCGTAGTGATAGCATTAAACTTGGCGAGGTGTGAAGCAGCGGTAAGGGGTTTGGTGTAGGCGATGGAAGTAGGGGATAGAAAAATAGTTAGGATTGTGAAACACAATAAAAGTGAAATACAGACATTTTTTATATGATTTAGTTTCGCATTTTTCTTTTTCATTTATCCTCAGTACCTTTCGTTACAAACAAGTTATAAACGAGTCGTTCGTATTAACCAAATCTTACCACAAACTATGCGTGAATGCTATATACTTAAAATATTTTTCTATGTTACAACTCCGATACATCTTTGAAGCTTTTTTGATGGATGAGCCCTATAGAATAAACTCATAAAATAAAAAAATAAAAAGAGGTGTGTCGAATGAACAAATTAAAAAAATTTTTTTGCTTAAGTCTGGTCCTGTTGCTTTTCAACGTTCCAACAACTACTGCCTTTGCTGATGATCCTTCCGAGGATGAACAGGACCGGACACTATCGCCGTACTTTTTCGTCAAAGACGGCGATCCTTCAGTGGACAACTTCCCATTGAAGGAAACGGATGTGATAACCAACATCAACGGTATCATCGCCGAAACCTTCGTTACACAAACTTATGCAAATGAAGGTCAGAACCCGATCAACGCCAGATATGTCTTCCCGGCTTCAACAAAGGTTTCGGTGCACGGTATGACCATGCAAATCGGAGACGAGATCATCAAGGCGAAGATAAAAGAGCGTGAGGAAGCCAAGGAGGAATTTAAAGAAGCAAAAAGCGAAGGTAAAAGCGCTTCCTTACTTGAGGAGGAGCGTCCTAATGTTTTCACAATGAATGTTGCTAACATCATGCCGGGTGATACCATTAAGATTGAGTTGCACTACACAGAAACAGTCACTCCGGTCGATGGCATATATAAATTTGTCTTCCCGACGGTAGTTGGACCAAGATACGCAAGTCCTACGACCGATGCATCGGATGATACCAATCAGTTCGTAGAGACCCCGTACGTTAAGAATGGTGACAAGACCCCCGGTAAATATAACATAACCGTTAACTTAACTTCCGCCGTACCAATTGAGGAAGTCACCAGTTATTCCCATGAAATCGTGACTGACATTGACAATAACAGCGCACTCATTACTTTAGTGAACCCGGAGGATTATGCAGGCAATCGTGATTTCATACTCGATTACTCGCTCACCGGTAAGGAAATAAACAGCGGTCTCATGCTTAACAAAGGTGGCGTAGCCGGAGAAAACGGCACGAAGGAAAACTTCTTCATGTTGACAGTTCAACCTCCGGAACGCTACACGTTGGAGGACATTCTTCCTCGCGAGTATATATTCGTGCTGGATGTGTCCGGCTCAATGTACGGTTACCCAATTGACACCGCAAAGGGACTTATGAAGAATCTTGCCAAAAATCTTCGTCCGACGGATACCTTTAACGTAGTCTTGTTCTCCGGCATATCGGCGCAAATGGCACCAGAGTCCATACCAGCGACCAAAGAAAACATCAACATGGCGATGGATTTAATAGACAATGAAGACGGAAGTGGAGGGACGGAGCTCAGTCCTGCGCTGCAAGCCGCTATAGATATCCCTCGAACAAGTGATGACGTCGCACGTAGCATCATCGTAATAACTGATGGCTACATTGCCGAGGAGGCAAGCACTTTTGATATTATAAACAAAAACTTAGGCAATGCAGACTTTTTCTCCTTCGGGATTGGTGACGGCGTAAACCGTTATTTAATAGAAGGCATAGCGAAGGCGGGACAGGGCGAAGCGTTCGTTGTAGAAGACCAGTCGAAAGCCATAAAAACAGCAGAGAGTTTTCGTGAATATATACAATCGCCGATTCTGCGGGATATTAAGGTGAAGTATAACGGCTTTAGTACCTACGATGTAGCGCCGCAGAATTTACCAACACTATTTGCTAAAAGACCAATTGTACTGTTTGGTAAATGGAAGGGCGAGCCAACAGGAACCATAGAAATAACCGGAACGCTGGGCAACGGAGAGGAATACAAACAAGTGATTCAGGTTGCAGACGTGCAGTCGCAGGAAAGCAATTCGGCTTTACCCTACCTATGGGCAAGGTCGAGGGTGGAACAGCTGATGGACTACGGAATCGCAGGAGATGAAGACGACATCAAACGGGTTCAAAAAGAAGTAACCCAAATCGGGCTGGATTATAATATGCTTACACAGTTTACCTCTTTCATCGCGGTAACAGAGAAGGTTCGCAACACCGATGAAGCAGCGAAAGACGTTGACCAACCGCTGCCGCTTCCACACAATGTATCAAATCTTTCGGTAGGCTCGTACACAAGCGGATCTGAACCGGGAACAATGGCTATCGTTGTAATCGCGGCACTAACCATACTTGTCGTAGGTGTGCGACGTTTAAGGAAACGAGTTGCATGAAGAAAAAATATTTAACTGCGCTATATATCATCGGGTTGATTATTATACTCGGAATAAAATATATCTATAGCAAGGCAAGCTGTGAGGAGCTGGACTTTATTCTGGCTCCCACCGCGCGATGGGTCACGCTCATCAGTGGAATTGATTTCACCAAACAAATTGATGTTGGATACATAAACCACAGCCTACGGTTTATCATCGCACCGAGTTGCTCGGGTGTGCAGTTTATGCTGATTACATTCGCTACGCTCTTCTTCCCGTTCCTTCACAGAATGAAATCAGTGAAGGGAGGGATATGCTGGCTCGCCGGCAGTTTCGTATTTTCGTATCCGTTTACGATTTTTATAAATGGGTTACGCATTGTGTTGGCAATCTACCTTCCAGTGTATTTTGACAAATGGAGCATTTCCGCGAGCTGGCTCACACCTGAACGGTTGCATACGATCATCGGAACGGTTGTATACATCGTATCACTGTTGGCTGTGTACCCGCTCGCCGGTTTGGTTTTAAAGTCAGAAGAAAACACATCGTCAGATATGTCAGACCAATTCCCGAGTAAGCTGTCTGGCAAATACCTGGGTAAGCTGCCAGGCAAAATGGTTTGTCGCTTTGTACCTCCAATGTTATGCTATTTTACGATAGTGCTTGTCATTCCTTTACTACACAATGCTCGTCAAAATGACTTTAAGAAATTTATGGAGTATGCCATACTGATAACCTCTGTATGCTTTGCTATACTATTGGTATCTTTCATAGCGTATGCGGTACAGGAACATCTTAGGAAGAGAGGACGATGAACCTGTATCAAATACTACATCCCATGTATGATGATGATAACGTTTTAGAAAAATTACTCAAGCATCATGGACTGATATTGCTATACTTTGTTCATAAGAATAATTATTAAAAATTATATTTAGCAATTATAAAACCCCCTAGGTTAGATGTTTGGTCTAACTCTAGGGGGTACGGTACATTTGTCAACATATGAGGTGCACTACAGTTTTGACGTGGAATAGGTGTTTTCTTTTATTTTCAAATTATCCTTACATTTTAACCTTAATTATTTCCAGCAGCTCAACATCTGCTGGTAACCAATCCACACTATCTAAAGTGTCTTTCGTTAGCCATGTTGAATTCTCATGTTCTTTTAATACCATATCTCCTGCAACAATAGTACATATAAAGCAGTGCATCGTTAGGTGAAACTGGGGATAATCATACTCCACGGTAGTTACCAACTCCCCTACTTTAATATCAATATCTAATTCTTCCTTGATTTCACGAATCAAAGCCTGCTGCGGTGTTTCACCAGCTTCTATCTTCCCTCCTGGGAACTCCCAGAATCCTTTAAAATCACCATAGCCTCGTTGTGTAGTAAATATCTTGTCATCATTCTTAATAATTGCTGCTACTACTTCAATTGTCTTCATCTTGTTTCCTCACTTAATCACTTGGTAAAGTAATCATGGATTCTTCTTATTTCTTCCAGTGACTTGTTGATTATCAACTCATATTCACGATTACTTCAGGATACGGCTCCAAGTAGCTCAATATTTTATAATAATCCAAACTGAACGAAATAAAGCTCATTTTAATTTCTCCTGTAAAAATATTTATCTGTTTCTTTCTTTTATATTACCATAATCATTATAAATATAATGGGAAGTTTGAAGTTTCCAACGATGGCGAACTATGCTTCTTTTGATTTCATCATCAGACATTCACTGATACCTTTTCTATATAAATCAGGTATTTCACCAATTTCAGAATATCCTATTCTTTCATACAATCTTTTTGCCTTTGGATTAAAATCAGCTACCACCAAAAATAGCTTTGAATAATCGGTAAAATATTCGTTCTCAACAAACCTTAAGAGAACTTCCCCTATCCCCTGACCACGATTTTCACTTTTCACGGCAACAATATGTATGTAAGGGAAAGAATGAAAAATACCATTTTTAATTACCCATATAAATCCTTTACAATTATCGTTTTCTACTGCAACATATATTTCATTTTTACAAAACCCTTCTTCTAATGATTTACGGGCGCTTCCTTTTTCTGAAAAATATCTTTTCCCCAGTTCCGAATTTACTAAAGCCTCCTCGCAATCATCTAAATAATCTATATTTCCCTTCATAATTATTATATCCATAATGCACCCCCGTCAATCTTTAACCTTATCATATTCATTCTCACTTTCCATTATTTTATAATTTAATTCGATATTATTCAAGCCATTTAAATTAAATACGTCTTATTTCAAATAATCCAATATAAGGTTTTGTTGAGTTCCGACGCTTTCCTAAAGTATTACATTTGATTAAAAACAACTTGATACCAGTTACCAATTTACAATAAACTCGGCGTTATGGTATAATCTAGTAGATTTTGAATCCACTAATAAAACATAGTTCCGTATAGCAGAACCAGATCATAGCGCTGGTCGACTTAACAAAGGGGGAAAGTTATGGAACAAAAACAAAAGATGAAGAAAACAAGGGCACTCAGTAACATTCTTTATTCAATCCGACTCATGTGGGGGATTAAGAAGGGGGCTATCTTACATTCGGCTTTGTCAAGGGCGCTTGATTATATCGGATGGGTATTCTATAGCTATTTTTTTATCAGGTATATGGTTGGAGCAATTCAACAGGGAGAAAGCTTTCAGCATATCCTCCGGTTCATCCTCATAACAGGAGCTTTCTTTATGGTAGTCGCTTTCTATAATTCATTTATTAACGGAGCCTATATTCCTATGGCCGGGGCGACTGTCTATCAGAGGCTTTATCGAAAGCTATATAAGAAAGCAGGTAATGTGGAGCTTAGGTGCTTTGAAGACAGTAGCTTCTATAACAGATACACTCTGGCTGTGGATGGTGCCAGCGACAAGCTGATTCAGATTATTCAGAACTTCTTTGGTATTATCGCCGGAGGGATAGCAGCGGTTGTTGTATTCTCTACGATGTTTATGATAGACAAGCTGGTACTACTATTTATTGTGTCCCCAATTCTCGGTAATTTCTTATTTGGCTACCTCTATCATAAAGCAGAATTTGAGAGAGATAAAGCAATGGCTCCATATAAGAGAAGAATTGACTATGTGAACCGAGTCATGTATTTATCGGATTACTCCAAGGAAATGCGTTTGTCAAAGGTCTTTCATATCCTTAGGCATAAATATGAGGAAGCCCTAAAAGGAATTTATAAGACAGCTGATCAGTACGCCTTTAAGATTAATCTGCCCACTTGGATCCGTAATTATCTTACCTTTACGGTCATGTTTGAGGGGGTACTCATGTACGGGGCATATCGTGCAATCGTCGGAAAATCTTTGGATCTAGCTGAGATTGCAGTACTCTCCAGTACGATGGTGTCAGCCTCCTGGATTCTGATCCGGTTTACGGAGAGTCTTATGGAGAGCATGAAGCAGAGCTTTTTTGTTGAGAATTTAAGGACCTTTCTTGAGTATGAGGAAAAGCTCCCTGAGGATTATGATGGGATTATGCCGGAGCAAGAGATTACCTCCATTGAATTTCGTAGTGTCAGCTTTAGTTATAAGGAAGATAGTCCGATTATTAATAATCTTTCCTTCTATATCGAGGGCAATTCCCGCGTGGCTTTAGTAGGACATAACGGTGCCGGGAAAACAACAATCATTAAGCTGCTATTTAGGTTATATGACCCGGATGAAGGCGAAATCCTGGTAAATGGCATCAATATCAAGGAATACAACCTAAAGGCCTACCGCAGTCTGTATGCTGCTGCCTTTCAGGATTATAAGATATTTGCCCTGTCAATCAGGGAAAATGTTATGATGAGGGAGTGTACAGAGGAAGATGATGCTCAGGTTGTTGAAGCACTGACAAAGGCTGGAGTATACGATAAGATCATGACCTTACCGAAGGGGCTTGATACCATATTGACCAAGGAATTTGATGAAGATGGTGCCCTTCTTTCCGGTGGCGAGTTTCAGAAGATTGTTGTAGCAAGGGCTTTTGTTAAGAATGTCCCGATCAAGGTGTTCGATGAACCCTCAAGTGCCCTCGACCCGATTGCGGAATACGAGCTATACGACAGTATTCTAAGTGACAGCATTGATAAAACGATGATTTTCATCTCACACCGGTTATCCTCCGTCCGTAACGCAGATATGGTATTTATGCTTGAACATGGAACAATTCTGGAGCGGGGAACTCATAAGGAATTGATGGCGTTAAATGGCTCCTATGCAGACATGTACAATAAGCAGGCGAAGAACTATTTGGCTGTTGAGGACCTTC
The DNA here is from genome assembly GCA_023414875.1 of Bacillota bacterium. GTDB lineage: Bacteria > Bacillota > Clostridia > Lachnospirales > Lachnospiraceae > Mobilitalea. The sequence goes on from JAEZMV010000002.1 coordinate 112,904, forward strand.
AGGAGGTGATCGCATAATGGATAAACTAAAAGACAGTAAGCAGAAAAAAAATAAACAGAAGTTAAAACGCATTTTCTCCAATAACTGGTTTATTATTAAACTTTCCTTTGAGACCGCTCCCTTTTTTATGATCTTTATGATTTTCATGGCAATACAGGCTCAATGTCTGATATTTGTGGAACATACCTATGGTATCAAATTCGTACTGGAGGCAGTAGAGTTCAATAAGCCCTTTTCGACAGTCGTACAGTTCATAACCGTTGTAATGATTGCCTGGGCAATATCCTTTCTACTGGGAGTTATATACGCGAATAATATACAACAGAAAAGTTTACCTAAGATTCAGATGAGACTTAAGGAAATTATGTATGAAAGGGCAAAGGAGTTAGATCTGGAATGTTATGATAATCCGGATTATTACAATGAGTTTGTGTTGTCTCTTTCCGAAGCAGATAAATCCATTACGAGAACCCATCAGCTTGTGGAGACCTTTTTTGGTGCCATAGCTACGCTGATAACCAATGGAGTTTTCTTTCTCGTTACGGATTCTATCTCCACCATCTTTGTTCTGGGATCCTTTGGACTTACGTTTTTCTTCTCACAAGTGATAAATAAGTTAAACTACCGTAACCGTCTGGAGAAGAATCCGAAGGAAAGAAAACGCTCGTATATACATAGAGTTTTTTATCTGAATGAATATGCGAAGGAGGTCAGGCTTAATCCCGACATAAGAACCCGTTTGAATAGAGAATTTGAATCGGTAGGTGAGGAGATCTATGAGATTGAGAAGAATTATGCAGTAAAGAGAACCCTCCTTCACTTTGTCACAAATTATCTTACGAATGATTTTATCAGTGATGTAGTTTATATCACCTACCTGGTATTCAGGGCTGCTGTACAACACGCAATTTCCTACAGCAGTGTGGTAGTGCTATGGAACTCCTCCGGTAATCTGAAATTCAACCTGCGAACGGTGGTAACCATCTTCCCGTAGATTTCAGAAAACAGTCTTTACATTGAGAAAATACGTAACTTCATAAGCTATGAGAAGAAGATTATAAGCACCAAGAACCTTCCCGTACCCAAGAAGCCGAAGACTCTGGAGTTGAAGAACGTTTCCTTTGGCTATACAGAGAAGGATGGTTATATCCTTCATAATATCAGCCTGACGATAAGACCTAATCAGAAAATAGCTCTGGTTGGTTATAACGGAGCAGGCAAGACCACCTTAATAAAGCTGATTATGAGACTGTATGATCCCTCTGAAGGTGAGATACTGTACAACGGAATTAATATAAAGGATTATAATATTTATGAATACAGAGAAATGATCGGAACCATATTTCAGGATTTCAAGATCTTTGCCGCTAATGTAGGTTTAAATGTGGTATTGGATTATCAGGATGCAGATACAATAACCCGTCGGGAGAAGGACGTACGAAATGCACTTGAATTTAGCGGCTTTAAAGAAAAGCTTGATTCATTACCACAAAATTTATTAACGGAATTAACAACAGAGTTTGAAGAGGATGGGGTCGATTTATCCGGAGGGGAAAGTCAAAAGCTTGCAATTGCCAGAGCCTTCTATAAGGATGCCCAGCTGGTGATACTTGATGAGCCCTCCAGTGCTCTGGATCCGATTGCGGAATATCAGTTGAATGAAGCCATGCTTCAGGCTGCTGATAGTAGAACAGTAATCTTTATCTCCCATCGTCTCTCAACTACCCGGAATGCTGATCGTATTATCATGCTGGAGCAGGGCAGAGTCATCGAGGAAGGAACGCATGAGGAATTAATAAGTCTTCAGGAAAAGTATGCAGCGATGTGGAAGGCCCAAGCCGGAAAATATGTCGACATTGCGTAAATAAATTACAGTTTTAATCCACCGCCCGTTAGAATACAATACCATTACATATTTAATTCTATAGGTATATGGCACCGCCAAGGTGTCATATACCTATTTTTATTGCTGTTAGCTTTGTGGTGCCTGTATCCGGCAGTTCCTCTCCTAACAGCCCCTCTCCCCATGTAGCCATAGCACAGTTTCTTAGCTACTTTTATTTAGACTCCTAATGTAGGAGTAGCTCTAAATGCATTTTTAGTCTTGTCCATAACAACCTGCAGGTCACTTCCTGAATCAAGAACCGTATTTTGAACCGCTTCTCTTTCTATCAGTACTGTTACCACGTCAAGTACCTTCAAGTTATCAATGGCTAGCAAAGTGCTTACTTGCGCAGAGAAGCATGAATCAGCTGATTCTGCTTGTGCTTCTGTTGTTTTGGTAGTGGCAACTATATGATTATTAGAAATATAATTACCTATCCCTGAAACAACATGTATGATTACTGGTGTTGCACCAGAGGGCTTGATATTTTGAGTGCTTATTGCTTCTGAGATGTGATTAGCAGTGATAGAATTATTATTACCGCTAATATACAGAAGTCCATACAAATCATTTAAACCATTGTCGTATGCCAGCATAGGAGGCCAAGGTTCATGGTCACGTAAAAAGTGATTGGAAGAAACCAAATTTTCCGAGCAGTTATCTTGAAGTATCAGCATTCCCGGATAAAACGAATGAAACCTATTACTGGTAATCGTGGAACGTACCACGCCAGAAAAATGAACACTGCTTGTACCTCGCGGGAAAACATTGTTAGTAGTAACCAAAAGACCTCCATAATTTTGAGCATAAATTGAATACCCTTTATATCCGGCCCCTATCAAATTATCCGTTATTTTTGATGCCTGCCCCATACCCCGTAGTTCTATACAGTTACCACACTCGGCAATGAAATTATTATGTATAGCGATTGCATCTGAATTATAAGTAATAATTCCATGCTCCAAATACACTATCCCCATGCCTGTAATACGGAATGAGTCATTTGCACTTGCAATATAAATTCCTGTTTTACCATTAACATACGAATTTTCCGGGTCATTTTTTTCCGAACCATCGTCCACAAAATGCAGGCCGTCAATACAAAAGTCAGCAAACTCTACGGAGCTTATTCGGGGTTCCCCATTCCTCTTAACATAAAACGCTGCTCCGACACCTTCCTCATCCGCTTCTGTGTAGATATCTACAAGTATCCTGCTTCCTCCCGGCCACACTTCGTGCCATTTGGCCAATTCACTCTCCGGAGTATTAAAACGAATACTTGAAGATGTAAAACCATGTCCAGAACCTACAATTTTTAAATAACTTATATCAATAACTACTTGGCTGATAAGATGATAATCACCCGGAGGGATATAGATCACTGCACCCGGTTTTCCTCCTTCATTCCTATCAGAATCCCATTGCTTGGTTTTAATCTCCTCAAGGATGCTATTGATTACCTCACCAATATCCTCATAAGGATTACCAACATGCCACTCTGTTACGTCATAATAATTTTTACTAGCCATTAAAAAATCCTCCTGCTATAAACCATAAATAAAATTTCGCACTGCTATATCGTAAGTCATAAGCATTAACGCTAACTTAATAAAAAGGATTCAATCTTCTTCTTTTTTCAACTTTGCTCTCAAAGATCCTCATAGATATATCTTTAAGCCTGCTTAGCAAGGTAATAAGAACCTATCAACCCAGCCTTCTGACCATTCTTAGGATAGATAATATAATCCTCCAGATCATCAAGAAGTACCGGATGATCCATGTAGCCATTCATATTCTTCTTAAATGCCTTTCGAATCTTAGGGAATAGATGCTTCTGCTGAGAAACACCACCACCAATTAATATGATCTCAGGCGATAGTATAAGACTAAAACTCATCAGCGCCTGCCCGATATAATCAGCTATGTAATCCCAAATCACATGATCCTCTTCCAGCAAGTGCCCTTTGATACCATATCTTGCCTCAATTGCTGGTCCGGCTATCATACCTTCCAAGCAATTTCCATGGGTTGGACAATGTCCTGCATAATCATCACCTTCTACAGGTCTAATCAACAGATGTCCCATTTCAGGGTGAGTCATACCGTAAAAGGTCTTGCCTTCAAGAACAAAGCCGGCACCTACACCTGTCCCTATCGTAATATATAACACGCTACGCTTTCCTTTACCATAACCCTCCATATACTCACCAAGGGCAGCAGCATTCACATCCGTATTTATTTTGATAGGTAAATCAAAACGCTCCTTCAGCGCCTTATATATGTTGAAATCCCGCCATGGAATCTTTGGTGTATTCAAGATTTTTCCGTAATCATCACTATTAGGATTAATATCTATCGGTCCAAAAGATCCGATTCCAAAAGCGCATATATCTTTTCCACTAAAAAAGTCAATCACAGTAGCCATGGTCACTTCAGGTGTTTCAGTCGCTATTGTTATTGTCTCCAATACTTTTCCATTATCATTCATTACTGCACAAACGAACTTAGTTCCGCCTGCTTCTATAACTCCATACATCATGTATTCCTCCAACTAGACATCCATATCTAAATACCGATATCCCATTTATCAATTGATTCAATCTCCAGCAATCCATCTGAATGGATTTCAACACCCGTACCTCTATCCATAGGAAAAACAGTATTACTGCTGACATACTTTCCACCTTCAATGAACACTTCAACCGTGCTGACATCCACAAAAATTTGAAGCCTTATTTTATCTTGTACATCTACATGGAATGTTCTAGATTCTACTTGATGATCCTCCCTGCCAATGATTTTCGATTTAGTGTTAGCTCTTGAAAACGTGAAGGTTCTTTCTTCACCTGAATATGTTAGATCCACACTCTCTTCATCACTTTTCAATAACTGGATCTTTAATGCTTTCGATGTTTTCATATTAACAGACAAATCCAGTTCGAAAGCGTTTCCTTCTATACCAGAAAGACTTAACGACCCATTCAGTTCAATATTTTTAAAGTTCACGTGATTAGTACGATATACTGTCAATTCTCTAGCCGGCTTCTGAACCAGTCTGCCATCAACAATACTTAACTCTCTTGGTATTGTCATAGAACAAGCCCAGCCATGTTTCATATCATCTGTAGGATAATTTCTTTCCCAGGTTTGCATCCAGCCAAGCATGACCCGTCTTCCATCCTGAGTCTCCACTGACTGAGGAGCATAAAAGTCCAGTCCATAGTCAATTTCATAAAAATTAGAACCAACAAACTCTGGCTTTTCCAAATCAAGTTCTCCAATAAAATACACCGCTGAATGAATATTGGAAAACGCATCTCCTCTTTGTGGAAGATACATAGGTGAGATGGTAAAGACATCTTTTCCATCAACCCGAAACACATCAGGGCACTCCCACATTTCACCCACTTGATTACGACTACAGCATAAAACCCCATGATAGGTCCAGTTATCCAGATTCTTTGATTTATAAACTAATATCTGTCCACTTCCGTCAATGCTACGATTTGCAATAAGGCTATACCAAAGGTCACCAAATTTCATGATTTTCGGATCTCTAAAATCCTGATGATCCCCGAACCTTGGCACCATCTCTGTTGAAATTACCGGGTTATTCTTCGACTTGGTATAGTTCACTCCATCATTACTATAAGCCATGCATTGCTGTTGAATATACTGTGATGTATTGTCCGGGCTCGGGTGAAGATGACTGGTATACATCAGCACATGGCGGTCTCCATCTACAATACCCGTTCCCGAAAAACATCCATTCTTGTCATAGTCCTGATCCGGAGCAAGAGCAATGGGCAACCATTCCCAGTCAACTAAATCTTTACTCTTCACATGAGCCCAATGCATCGGTCCCCATTTAGTAAAATAAGGGTGATATTGATAAAATAGGTGATATTCACCGTTATAATAACTAAAACCATTTGGATCATTCATCCATCCGAAGGGTGGAATTACATGAAATTTGGGTCTATAAGCCGTCTTCACTTCTTTACTGTATTGCTCAACGAAACTGTTGGCTAAATCTAGTCTGTTCATTCATTTCCTCTTTCTTAACTACTTTATTGATCCGGATGTCATACCGCTAACAATATACTTCTGTGCAAATAATGATATAAGGATGATTGGAAAACTATACAGGAATGCACCTGCCATCATCGGCCCTAAGTCATAATTATAAGAATTGACAAATTCACTTATTGCTACAGTAAAAGTTTTTGCTTTAACACTAGTCAGTAGAAGGGCAATAAGAAAATCATTTAACGACAGGAAAAGGGTAAAAATTGCCGCTGAGGAAATTCCAGGCATGACTATCGGTAAGATGATTTTTCTAAAGGTTGCAAAGTTACTTGCTCCATCTATCGCTGCTGCTTCATCGATGGAAATTGGAATACTTGAATAAAAACTGATCATCATCCATATAACAAAGGGAATATTAATGGCTGCATAAACTAAAACCAGTGCAAGCTTTGTATCATAAATACCCAGGTCCATAACGATTTCATAGATTGGAACTGCAATACTGGATATAGGAATCATCTTCATCATTAACACGATGACCATGAGCAACACAGTTAGTTTTTTGCCAGTCGCCCTGGCAATAGCATATGCAGATAAAGCGCCCAGAAAAACAGCAATAAATGTAGAAAGCACTGCCGTTGACAGGCTATTGAATATATACTTAGAGAACGGCATACGCTCAAACATTGCTCTAAAGCTTTCTAAAGATAATTTAGTCGGAAAAAACTTAACTGGTGTTGAGAAAACTTCTTGGCTTGCTTTAAAGGCTGAGGAGATTAGGTAAAAGTATGGAAACAGCCAGAATACCATTAGGAAAACGGCTAATACAATGACAAAATTTCTCTTAATATTTTTCTTCATCGTTATTTGCCTCCTTTTGGCTGTCGCCACATATTCCGTAGAAATATCAACGTAAAAACAACAAAGAACAGAATAAAAATCATGGCCATAGCAGAAGCATAACCTGTATGGCTATATTTAACTAAGGTTTTATATATCACCGTACTGATCACAGTAACCTGCTCATCAACCATAACATAAATAATATCAAAAGTTCTTGCAGCATCAATTAAACGAATGGAGATCGCGGTTAAAATAACCGGCATGATTACCGGAAATTTAATAAAAAATATGTTCTGATAGAAATTAACACCATCAAGTTTCGCCGCTTCCAGGATAGTCTCATCAATACTCTGGAGTCCTGCAATAAACATTAGCATCATAAATGGCACGGTTAGCCAAATATCTGCTACGATGGCTGCTGAAAGTGCCAAATTCTTATCGGCTAACCAAGTAATCGTATCCGTACCCTGAAGAATTCCCAGATTCCTTAATATCTGATTAATGATACCAAAGTTCGAGTTGAACATAAGGCGCCAAGTCAAACCAGAAATCAATGGTGCAACCATAAGAGGTGCTAACATTAAAGATCTAACTATTTTGCTACCTGGGAAATCTTTTACTAATACAAGGGCCAACGCCATGCCAATGATGGTCTCAAGGGTTACGGCCACTGCTACATATATAAACGTATTTTTCAACGGTATGAGAAAACTTTCATCTGTAAACGCCTTTATATAATTATCAAAACCAACGAATAGTTTTTCATTGGTGTAAATGTCGAATTCAAAAAAACTATCCATAGCCATCTTAATTATCGGATAGATCAAAAATATAGTCATGAATATCGCACCGGGTAAAAAGAATAATAACAGTGTTTTTCTAGATACTAATCTCATCTAATTTCTCCTTAATTCTGTGATGACTTTAGTACAGCGCGCTAAAAGCACGCTGTACTAAGAATCATGTATAAATTGTTACTATTTGATAATAGCTTCAATTTTTGCTTTTGCATCAGCCATTGCTGCTTCTGCCGTTACTTCACCTGCAATCGCGCTGTGAACTGCATTACCAAGAATTTGCTCAATTTCAGTCCAGTAAGGTGTGTTTGGTCTGTTGCCCGAAGCTTTGGAACCTAATGTATCTAATACTGCCTTAAGGTGTTCATTACCTTCAATCTTAGAATACTCTTCATATACAGAGGTTCTTCCTGCAATTTTTAGCGATGCTTCCATGTAGTCGCCATTATGTTCATACATAAACTTAAGGTATTCAACCGCAAGTTCTTTGTTCTTTGAATCTTTAAGTACTACTTCGTACCAAGGGCCTGTAGTCGCTCCAACACCTGCGCTACCACCGATCATAGGTGCTACACTAACATCGCCACCTAATGTTTCTTTTGCGCTCGGATAGAAATGTGACCAATTAAGCATCATCGCTAATTGACCGTTATTGAAGTAGTTGATAACTTCACCGGAAGCATTTGAAAGTGAGTCAGCAGGAACACTTCCAGCATCAAATTGAGCCTTCATAAAGTTGATTGCATCTACGTAAGCTTGCTCATCAATAACAACTTTGTCACCATCAAGAACCAATGGACCGGCGCCAGCCTGTGATGCGTGATCAAGCCATGAACATACTGTATCACCACTGTTTGCTCCATATACTGCTGTACCGAAGAAGTTATTGCTAGTATCTGTGAAGAACGCTGCAACGTCCAAATACTGATCCCATGTAGTGGGAACTGTTAAGTCATAGCCGTATTCAGCTTTAAAATCAGCCTTGTTCTGCTCATCTTCAAAATAGCTTGTACGATACATTAGCACTTTGGAGTTAATCCACATTGGCATACCCAGGACTTCACCGTCTATTGTACCACCATCAAGCATAGTTGGTAAGAAGTCTGCTGTCATATCATCAGTGATGTAACTGTTAAGTGGCTCTATACCTCTTTTAAAGGCTGAAAGCCAAAGAACGTCTAATGTGGCAACATCGTGAACGATGTTTCCAGACTTAATCTCTGTACTAAGCTTGTCAAATATACCTGTGTACGGAACAGGGTCTACAACAATCGTTACTCCTGGATTCTTCGCTTCGAATTCAGCTGCAGTCGACTTAGCAACAAGTTCACCCGGACTTCCCGCTTCACAAAGGATAGTTAAGGTTCTTTTTTCAACTTTCGAAGTATCGTCACCCTTGTCAGTACTTCCAGTGTCCTCTTTTTTGCTACATGCTACAAGTGACAGAACTAATACCAGTGTTACAAGTAGTGCAAGTAATTTTTTCATTATATCCTCCCATATCATTAATTGTTTTGTAAGTATAAAATCCCTTCTATACTTACTGGTTCTGTTGTTGAGAGAGGTCAGTAGATGCATCAACCTGGCAGTAATGATGCAGTCCTTTACCCTCAGTTACTTAATATTGTTCATCTTTACATTTCAAATCATAGCATCAATAAAAATAAATGTCAAGCGTTTTCATTCGTTTTTTACACTTTTTTGTCACAACGTATTTAATTGCAAGGTGTAATAATATGTAATTTTCACATAAACCCTCTATTTTACAAGTTCCGAGTTATTACTTTTGCATTATTTAAGTAGTTTCAGTATATTTATACTACTAATAAGTTTATGTGTTATGAAAATTATTTTCATTCATTTTACAAACTTGAGTGATTATTTTCATAAATTGATTGCATTCTCATTTACTACTATGCTATAATTGTCATATAACATCTCGGAATTTAGCACATTGCCGTGCTTATAAAGATTGATAACAGAATATTGGTAGTACAGCGAAAAAAGAAGAAAAATTATACATGAGAAATAGAAACAGCGGTTTCTATGCTATAAAATGAAAATGTCACATAATCGGAATCGATGGCGAAGACATCTTTATGCTTGCTTTTTCCATTTTTGATTTTCTAAATTAGGAGGATACATAATGAATCGTGTGAAACTAGAAGACATCGCCAGCCTTTCCGGCGTTTCCATAACAACAGTCTCAAGATACTTCAACAAACCGAATAAGATATCACTAAAGACCAGAGAACGCATCGAAGATTCTATTAAAACATTGAATTACACAAAGGATAACTTTGCAAAAATGCTGTCAACAGGTGAATCCAGCCTCATTGGTATAATATTACCAAGTCTTCACCTATCTTTTTATAGCGAATTTCTCTACAGTACCATTAATTACTGTAAAGAAAAAGATTATAATGTCATCGTCTATACCTCTGATTCCTCCTCAGAAGAAGAAAAGAATCTCATCAATTCTCTATTGTCCTACAGAATCCGAGGTTTGATTCTGCTCTCTCATATGCTCTCCCCTGCCGAAATCGAAGAGCTGACCGTCCCTGTTATCACAATTGAGCGAACAGGTGGGAACTATAAGCAGATCAACTCCGATAATTTTACCGGCGGGAGACTGGCTGCCGAATTACTTATCAAGAACAAATGTGAGGTATTCATCCATATCAATAATGGACTTCATATTGATTGGCCTTCTTACAAAAGAATTCTTGGATTCGAACTCCTTCTTCAGAATCTGACTTATGAAAAGTTCATAGAAGAGGATCTGACAAACACTCTCAGCGACATAGCTTTTGAGAAGATGACAGAAATACTCAACTCAATTATTACTTCTTACCCAAATAAAAAGATTGGTGTCTTTTGTTCAAACGACAACATCGCAAACCTGCTCCAAAAGGTTTGTCTAGTCAACCACGTCAACATCCCAGAACAGATTGAAATTATCGGTTATGACAACGCCCCGATATCTGATATATCCCCTCTGCCGATTACCTCTGTTTCTCAGAACATCAACCTGATGGCAAAGATAGCTGTGGATTCAATAGACAATTACGACAGAATCGAAAGCATCATTCCTGCAACCCTAGTCGAGAAAGCCACAACAACCAAATTTAATAACAAGTAGGGTCCAGTCTTTGTATATTCGGCAATAGGCAAACCTTTTTTCCGTTATCCGCTGTAATAAAAAGTAGCAATGGCACTTATCTTGGTGCTACTGCTACTTTTTCGTAAACATTTTTATAAGGAATAAGGGAAGAATAATCACAAGCTCATTGGTGATAGCAATTCCTACCGGAAAATCAATGAAACATATGATGGAACTTTTTCTTATCATAACATAATAGCTTTAAGATGCTTTCCACTTGATCAGTCCGATACTGACATGAACCCTTCACCTCTTCCGGGGAATGATTCATCGCAAATCCATAACCCACATAATTCAGCATTTCTATATCATTATATTCATCTCCAAAAGCCATACAATTACTTGGAGGAATTTCCAATTTTCTTAATAATTCTTCAAGTGCCTTCCCTTTGTTAGAGTTTTTTGGTGTGAAATCCAACCATTTTGGGCTTGAGGTTACCACTGTTAATTGATCAGCAAACTGCCTTTGCCAATCATAGACACTAGCTCCGATTTTGTTTCTTTCATAGATGGATATCTTTAGGAACTCATCCTCTACCGATAAAACATCATCTACAATAGCAACGTTGTTTTTCATTACATTCTTAATTAGATTGCAGAAATATTCCGATTTTGGCTGAATGTACGATATATCTTCTCCTGACAATAGAATCTCCGCTGATGCGTTCTTCCATATAGCCTGTAAAACTTCTTTGGCCAGCTCCTTAGCAATACTTCTTTTGTACAATACCTCCCCTTGATAAACAACAAGGCTACCATTCTCACAGATATATGCGATTTGATCCTGAATAGGTTCAAACATTCTACGTATATTTGAATACTGACGTCCGCTGGCAGCAACAAATAGAATATGATGTTTATTTATTAATTCTTTAATTAGGGTGATTGTCGTAGGTTCCAACTGCTGACACCCTTTGGGTAATAAAGTCCCGTCTAGATCACTGACAATAATCTTTATCATTCCAGCCCTCCGAGTTTTACCATTGTAGCCTTTATCGTGTTTGCAATTTAAATCTATACTATAGCTTTAAACAATTTTAAACTGTACCTTATTTGCCTCATATTTGGTCAAGATATCTTTTGAAATTTCCTTTCCGGTGATATATAAATCAATATCTGCTAGTTGACATACCTTCCAATTTGCAAACGTCTCAAATTTAGAGTGATCGCAAAGTGCTATTGTTTTGCAGGAAGCAGATACCATCATTTGCTTAATCAAAACCTCGTCCATATTGGTTACCGAGCAGCCAAATTTATAATCAATCGCATCCAAACTTACAAAGGCCATATCAGCATGAAGCTGTTTTAAAAAGGCTTCTGTAGTATGTCCGCGTAATGTATAATATCCCTTTCTGACTTTTCCTCCCGTAACTGTTATATCAATATCCACATTATGCGTTAACTGAGTTGCTATATATATATCATTCGTTACGATATGAATGTTCTTTCTTTGTAATAAATACGGTACCATCTCTCTCGTGGTAGTTCCTGTATCAATAAATACGGCCTGATTGTCCATAATCATTTCTACTGCCTTTGCTGCAATACGGGCTTTCTCCTGGGGATTTGCTTCCAGCTTTTTCTGATAGGGATCTTCTATTACTGAGATTGTATTACCTCTTGCACCACCACGTGTTAACGTGACAAAGCCTCTATCTCTTAAGATATCCAAATCTCTTCTCACCGTTGCTCTAGATGTTTGATATTCCTCCATTAGCTCATCAATCGTTACATATTTTTGCATCTGGATAAATTCATTCATTTTTTCTAAACGCTCATCCCTCAACACTTCTTCTCGCCCTCCAATTATCCGATTTATATGATATTCCACAAACTGTTCAGCTGTTTGTGGAATATCATACAACTTACTAAAGTTTTGCTCTATGTAGATTATTATACTATAATTTACATGTAAAACAATCTATTTAAATCCTTTATACATTTTTTCTAAAATCCTTTACTTTATCCATGAATGTTTTCACGCGTTCCTGGTCAACGTTATTTTCAAATACACCATCAATTTTGAAGGTCGTACCTACGATAGCACCATCTGCAATCGATAGCTGCTGTTCAACATTTTCATAGCGCACACCTGTATTGGCCAAAACCACAGTATTTGGAACAACATCCTTCACTCTTTTTAAAATCTGCGAATCGGTCATTGCACCGGCGGTTAAACCGGAAACGCATAATGCATCTGGGCGATTATTAAATACCGTGGATTTCGCAACGTCTTCGATATTACGATCCGCAAGATATTTTGCAGCCTCAGGTAGAATATTGAACAGTAACTTGACATTATGAGCGCCAATCTCATGCTTATGTCTAATTGTTCTTCCCACATTCGTATCCCAGGTTCCAAAATCACTGGCATAAACTCCGGTAAAAATTTCTCTTACAAACTTGGCTCCGGTTGCAATTGCCAGATCTAAGGATTTATTTGCATCCCATAATACATTTACACCATACGGTATTTTTATCTCCGACTTTAATTCACCAATTATTCTAGCCATACATGCTACAGTGACAGTATCTACATTAGTTAAGTACGGCAAGCTAAATTCATTTGAAAACATGACCGCATCAACGCCTCCATCTTGAAGCGCATGAAGATTCTTTCTGGCTATCTCAATTACCTGCTCCATACTGCTATCCCTTTCATAGTATGGATCTCCCGGCATAGCCGTAAGGTGGCACATAGCAATAATTGCTTTTTCAGTACCTATCACTTCTTTTAACCAACTCATATTAATACCTCCATATATAAATTTGTTATTATAAATTAAGTCTTATTTTTTGTGAATTTAACAAATAAAATTGCGATTGGTATAATAGATAATAATAATATATATGACATGGCAGATGCTTTACCAATCTCTAAATAGCGAAATGCCTGCTGGTATATATGATAGCTGATTACTTCCGTCTCTACTCCCGGTCCACCCTTAGTTAAAACATAAACTAAATCATAAGTCTTCAATGCGGTAATAGTTCGAAGTAAGATAACAACTGTGAAGGTGGGCATCATCATCGGAAGTGTCAGGTAGAAGAATTTTTTTATCCTAGATGCCCCATCAACAACTGCTGCCTCATAAGGTTCTGTCGGTAATGACACTAATCCAGCCAGAATAACCAATACCATATAAGGTACCTGCTGCCATATATCAATAAACATTACCGTTTTTAAAGCCAGGGATGAATCAGCAAGCCAAGCTTGTTTACTAATACCTATTAAGGTAAGTAGGTAATTCACAATACCCAAATCTGAATGTAGCAATAGTCTCCAGGTTAGTCCCACAGCAATTGGCGTAATCATCATTGGAATTATGATAATTGAGAAGAAAATATTCTTTCCTCTAATATCAACATTTAATAATAACGCTATGAGAAGCCCTATTATAAATTCAAATACTACTACTCCCACGGTAAACAGGACGGTAGTTTTTACGGAATCAAGAAAATAAGGGTCAGTAAGTGATGTAATGTAATTCTTTAATCCAACAAACTCTCCCAGACCAGGGTATTTCAAATTTGTATCAAATACACTGACAACCAGAGAATAGATTAACGGTATGGCAAGAACTATAATTAATATAAGCAAAGTCGGTAACATAAAAACAGAAAAATCTTTTCTTTTATTAACATTCAAAGTGGTTTCCCCCTAGCTTTCGTTGCCTTATTATTGATTGTTAACACAATCATCCGTAGAAAGTTAACTTAACTACTTCATACTCTTCATTTCTTCTGCAACGGTATCCAATGCTTCCTGGCTGGTTTTCTCATTCGTTGCTGCAAGGGACAGCTCTCTTCCCAATACCTCAACTAATTTAGGGGTATCTGCCATAACCGGTAAAATCTTTGAATCCTTCATAATATCTAATACGGTTGAAAGATAAGGATAAGCCTTTAAAACCTCGCTGTCTTTCATGACATCTTCCCTAGTAGGGGAACCTCCGTCAATCGCTCTTTCCTTAGCCATATCAAAGGATTCAACCCACTGTATGAATTCCCAGGATGCATCCTTATCCGGTGCATTGTGTGGAATAGCCCAGCCCCATCCGGCATTCAGTGAAGTTCCATTTGGAATAGGACTAATATCAACCAGTCCTTGAACAGTGGACTCATTATCCTTATTAAGCTTAGGTACCATCCAGTTATAGGTCATATAGGTTGCAGCATCTCCCTGTGCGAATACGTTAAAGGCTTCATCAAAGCCATAACCTACAGCCCCCTTGGGTGCCGCGTTGTTTATATTATCGATATATAGATCAAGTGCTTTAACAGCATCTGCATTATTTATAATGATATTACCAGCTTCATCATAAAAATCTCCACCACAGGTATATAAATAGTTCAACCATTCTACCGCAATTGGATCCGGTCTTAAGCCTTGCATAACTGCACCGTACATCTCACCATTACTTTCGTTGGTTATAAATTTACACATTTCTATATATTCTTCAAATGTATCAGGAATGGTAAATTCCTTTCCATAGGTAGCTTTATAGCTGGTTTTTAACGCTTCATCCTCAAAAACATCCGTTCTGTAAACCAAGGACATCATATAATTGTAGAAGGGGATCATATAAGTGGTTCCATCCACTTCTCCAACCATTTCCATCATCGAATCAATGTATACACCAGTATCAAAACCACTGTCCTTTATGTAGCTCCCTAAGTCCTCAAGCCATCCTGCTTCTACAAATTCACCCGTCCAGTAGCAATCAACCACAATAACATCATATGCATTGGATGAACCTAGCATTTGTGTCAATAGCTTTTCATGCATAGAGGAATAGCCAATCGATTCAATGTTAACCTTAATTCCCGTTTTTTCTTCAAATTCGGAAATATGCTTTACAATAATCTCTGTATCAGGTACTGTTTCCATTAAAATATTAATTTCTTTTTTACTCTTTTCACTACTGTCATTTCCCTTTGTTTCTGAAGCCTTGTATGAAGATGAATTAGAACATCCACTTAATAAGATAACTGAAATAATTAATACCATTAACAACGAAAATACCTTCTCGAGTTTTTTCATGTTCATTTCCCTTTCTTGTGATTTATTTGACGGAACCAAAAGTAAGACCACTTACCAAGTACTTTTTAATAAATAGGGATAAAATTATAATCGGGATAATACCAATCATAACAGCCGCACATAGCTCAGCAATCATAACCCCTTGCTGGGTTTCCATATTTGCTATTGCAACAGGCAGGGTTCGAGATTTTAAGCCTGTTAAATTTAGTGCAAACATAAACTCATTCCAGGACACGATAAAGCTGTAAACGGTAGCTGCCATAATTCCAGGTGCGGCCAATGGTAATACAACGCGAAAGTATGCTTGTATTTTCGTACATCCATCAACAGCGCAAGCCTCATCCAATGCACTGGGAATGGATTCAAAGAAGCTGATCAACATCCAGATTACATAGGGAAGATTAAATGTCAGATAGGATACTATCAGTGCTCCCCAGGTATCATCCATTCCTAGCTTTTTAATAATTACAGAAATTGGTATAACCATAACAACAGGCGGAATCATCTGTGTCAGCAAAATCGTAATTTTAATGGAATCCGTTCTTACAGAACACCGTGCAATCCAGTACGCAGCCATAGCCCCAAGCAATATGGATATCACTGTGGATATAAGCCCAATTCCCATACTATTTATAAAATATGTCCCAAAGGAACCCTTCGTAAAAATATTAATATAATTTTCCATAGTAAACTGTGCTAACCAGTTTGGGGGTATCTTATAAGCTTCCACCTTTGTGATTAAAGATGTACGCAATATCCATAATATCGGAAGCAAGAAAAACATCGTTACTGCTACAAGGCCCAAATACACAAAACCCCTTCTTACCCAACGTTTTATATGCAACAAAATCACCTCCTTCCTTAATACCTGCTTAGAATATTATCTCATCCAGATCATTAATAATTTGTGTCGCATATGGTTGCATTTCTTCTCTCATACTCTCTTCTTCCGGAATACCGATTCCAATTGCTCCCGCTTTGCTAGCCATCATTACATCCACATAGGAGTCTCCAATCATCATGATGTTTTTCAACTCAACTCCGGTTTTCTCGGCAATATATAATAGCATATCCGGATTTGGTTTTCCCTGCCTTACATTCTGTGACGTTACTACAAGCGAAACATGTCGGAAATCATCAAAAAGGTTGATGGATTCTTTAGCCCTGTCATAGGTATCTGATGTGGCTATCACATATGGAGTTCCTGTTTCTCGAATTCTTTTTAAAATATCAGGAAAACCTTTTTTGGCTTTTAAGGCATTTTTTAAATCAAACTGCTTATCCGCTTCGTAAAATATTTGTGTTGCCAGCTCTCTTGCTTTCGTCCAGTGATATTTCCGTTGATCAACCAGGAAGGCAGCGGTTACCGCAATTTCCTCCGGTACCGACGCAACCGCCAGTACTCCCGAGGAGTCCACATCCAATACCTCTATCTCTTGATTTAGGCTTCGGCTCGAAACTCCTAATAAGGTAAGCCATTGTTGGACCAGGTCAATATCCGCTCCTTCTATGCCTTTCAAGAATAACTCTGCTCTGATTTTCGCCAGCGCAATCCAAAAGTGTTTACTTTCAAACATGAGGCCGTCTTTATCAAAAGCAAATAGAGCGACATCATAGCACTGATCATTAACCTTCACTTTAATCATACAATATTTGCTCCACCTGCAATATTCATGGCCTCTCCTGTAACAAATTTAGCTTGTGGAGATATTAAGAAGCCTACAACATCAGCTACATCCTCGGGATAACACAATCTTCCTAAGGGCGTCAGGGCAACATAAGAAGCAGATACTTCTTCAGGTGTCATTCCCCTTAATTTTCCCTCCCATATAACTTCTCTGTCTTGCATACTTGTTTTAACAAATCCAGGGCAAACACAGTTAACTGTAATGTTATGAGGAGCAAATTCTATTGCTGCACTCTTAGTAAATCCAACTACCGCAAACTTTGATGCAGTATAATGTGCCAGTAATGGCGCCGCCTTAACAGCTGCCATGGAAGCTGTATTTACCATCCTTCCGCCCTTTTCCTTCATCAAGGGTAGCATTGCCTGTGTTACGAGGAATAATCCTTTTGTATTTACATCAAAATTAAAATCCCATTCCTCCTCAGTTAGATCTTCAATTCTTTGCATCGTTGAAACTCCAGCATTATTCACCAAAATATCAATCGTTTTATATTTCTCTTTGATGCAGCTTGCCATTTCCAACACCTTGGCCTTCTTTGTAACGTCTAGTTGATACGCTTCATGCTTCTGCCTTCCGGTCGGATTCCCTAATAATAGTGTGGTCTCCTTTGCCATCTCCAGATTGATATCCGTTACAATTACTGTGGCCCCCAGCTCTGCCATTCTCTGAGCAATTGCTCTTCCGATCCCTGCTCCAGCTCCTGTTATAAATGCAACTTGCCCTTCATTTGGTGTATACATTTCGTCTCCTCCTTATTGGTATAGATTTTGAACATCCTGAAACGATGTTGTTAATTCGTTATATAAATCTCTGTATATTTTATAGGATCTATTATAGATTTCTACTTCCTTTAAATTGGGCTCATAAATATGATAATCCGTTAGGAACTTCCTTATTTCATCCCAATCCTCAAAAACACCTACACTTTTACCCGCAAGAAATGCAACGCCCAGTGCTGACCCCGGATGCGACGGATAGGAACAGATCGTCGTCCCCAAAACATCTGCTGCTATCTGGCACCAGAACTTACTTTTTGCTCCTCCATTGGTTGCCATAATTCGATTAGGCTCATATCCCATTGATTTAAGCACTTCAACATGATGACGGAAGCCATAAATGACTGCCTCTAATATTGCCCTAAATATATGTCCTCTTGTATGAGCTAAGGTCAAACCAAACATGACACCCCGGGCATTGGGATCAAAGATAGGCGTTTTCTCACCCAGAAAGTAGGGTAAAATAACAAGACCCTCCGATGCAGCCGGAACCTGCATCGCCTCCTGATCCAATTCCTTATAAATTGTTGATGTTTCTGAGTCTATGATATCCTTTACAAACCACTTAACCAGTGAACCACTTGCTGCCATACACCCATTCAATAAATACTTATCAGGAACGATATGATAATCAAAAAACAGCTGTCTGCTTGTCTTTATTTCATCCACACAATAGAGGATATCACCGGCCCCGCCAAACTTAATGAGCAAATCTCCACGTTCAATAATCCCTGCTGCTAAAGTTGACGCTACATGGTCTGCAGCACCTGCAATAACCGGTACTCCTGCTGGAATTCCCAATAATTCTTCTACTTCTACTTGTGTTTCCCCTATTACTTTCATGGATGGGTTTACCTGTGGAAATAGTTTTACATCAATTCCAAATTGCTTTAAATCATCTTCTAACCATTCATTCGTTCGAATATCATAGGCACCACTTTCAATTGCCCAATTCATTTCGATTGATTTTACACCCGTTAGCTTAAATGCTATGTAATCATATGAGCCCATGACAGTCTCTGTTTTGTTAAAAACCTCAGGCTCATTTTCCTTCACCCAAAGAAGTCTAGGCAAAATATGCTGCTGATTTGTAGTACCACCTGTTTTCTCATAAAGCCTCTCCTGATCTAATATCCCCTTAATTCTCTCAATCTGAGATATGGCTCTTGAATCATTTTGTTGAATGGTATTCCTAACCGGTTGATTCTCCTTATCCAACATAACTATTGCAGGTACCATACCACTACAACCAATACATTTAAGATTTGTCATACTTGCTTTATTTCTATCCGTCAATTGCTTTACTGATTTGATTACATTGTCCCACCAAATGGTTGCGTCTTCCTCTGCCCAGTTTGGATGAATTGATAACAAATCATGGGTTGAGCTGGTTTCATCGACGATATACCCTTCAGATGAAACCAAAACTACTTTTACCGATGTGGTTCCAATATCAATACCTAACGAAAAATTTGACATATCATTACCTCCAGTCATCCTGATCAATATGAAACATTATGAAGCATTGTGATGCTTTATGAGCTGTTTTGATTTCTGCTTGATTTGATTATACTATTATTAGTTACTAATGTCAACATTTTATTGATTTATTGAGTTTCTTTTGTTATCTTTTTACTCATATGAGCTAAAATGTGTCATATTTGTTGCATTAATTAATCAAAATGTGTCATTATCTACTTCCGTATTAAATAAACTTTTACTTATAACAAAGACTTAAGGCAACGGTTTCGATTCCCGTTATCCGCTTAACAAAAAATAAGCAGTGGCACTGGTTTAAGTGCTACTGCTTATTTTTTGTTATGTAATTGTAAAAGTGAGTCGGGAAGAATAAAACAAGAGCCCGCTGGCGAGTGTTTAATTCATCCTAAGCCTTGGCCGTGTCTTTTCGGACAAGGCTTTTTCCCGATTATCCGCTGCAGAATAATTAAGCGCATCAGCTTGAGAGCCGATGCGCTTTTTATGTGTCAGGATTTATTTATGAAAAAGAGGATAGAAAAAGAGCCAGACATGTGCTCCCCCTGATACATCATACGGCATGGCCCCCTCCTGATGTATCACCTTGGCCATTTCAAAGAAACGGGTACTCATATCTGACTCAACTTCGTTTTAGAGTATAACAATTTTCAGCTGTTTTGTTAATGCCATATTTTAAATCCCTGCAATACTTGATTTTCCTGTGTCTTACAAGGTTTTGATGGTAGACTTTCTTCATAAACCTGAAGGGAGTTTTTCATCATGATCGATGATGCAGTCTATTCTTCAAACAAACGGTAGTACTCATTGCAAAGAGGGAATATGATTTCCTCATCCTCTTCTATCGGAATAAATCTTGTGGTCGGCTCCAGGAATACATTATCGGTTGTATCGTCATTGACAGAAGACACCTCACCGATTACAATATCTCCAGAACCCTGTTTTGCCCCAAACTTATGGAATAAGTTGGGGGTTAGAGTAATAGAACTGCCTTTTGGAATCTCGATGATAGAACCTGCTGGGAAGGTATGCATGATACCGTCAATATGTACATTGACTGGAGATTCCAAATCCAGCCTGTCATCCTCCGTCGCATTGTATAACTGAATAGTCATCACACCACCGCAACGGTTGATGATATCTTCTGTTTTCACTCTATGAAAATGCATCAGAAGATACTGCCCTCTTTCATGTCTCATAATAATAACCTTCTCGCAGTAAGGTGTTCCAACAGTGTCATCTTTCGGATGCCCATTGCGCAGGGTGAATAAAACTCCACCACATCCTTCAAAATCACCTAGGTCATAATCAAATACGTCCCAACCAAGCATTACTTTCTTTATATTATAAATTTCATCCTTATGTTCTTTCCACTGATCCCAGGTCCAGTAAGCAAACTCTGGCAGCGAGATATTATTAGCTGTCAGTAATTCAATTCCTTCTTTAATAATTCTATTGATTTCTGAGCGTTTCATAAGAAATACACCCTCCGCATATTATTTTATAGTTGTTCAATGAAACTTCATTTCGAAAATTTCATATGGGTTACAACAATCGGTTCCATCTTTGGTCTTGCCAGCTACGTCCGTCTTACCCACATACGTCAGACAAGAATTATAGGAAATAGTAGTACATTTACCTGAAATTTCATACATACGCACTGTAATCTCGCCGTTTTTTTCTTCTACCGCAGTAGGAACCAGTGCATTGGTATTTAATTTCAACAGAGTCTTCTCTGAGAACACTTGAGTAGTTGGTACAGCTACTAATGATGTGGTACGGTTATTACTTGCCTCGAACATAGCTGGAATCGTTGTATCTTCTACTATACTAATGGCATAGCTATAATGCATGGCTCCGTCTAGACGCATATCAAAATACTGCATGCTGTTCCAGAAAAATGGCATACGGTTGAAGATGATATCAGAACCCCATGCCAACTGTGTTACCAACTGATTACCGCTTATCCAGCTTTTCGGCATACCGCTGTGTTGGAACATTACACCATCTTTTCCATTCCATGCGGTCAGAAAATTGGCTACCAGTAGCGGACGATTGGGACGTGCCTTGGTATATCCAAACGGCTCATCAATTAAAATCTCTTCTGGCTCTTTTGAAAGATTCCAATACAAGTTCAGCTTGCTTTCATCATGCACCATATCACCGATTTCGTGACTATTGAATGCTAAATCAAGATCAAAGGTAATCTCACTACTGTTTCCATGAGGAAGGCGAATGGTCATAGCATATGGAATATCCTCTATCATACCCTGAACTAGTACCTTGTCGTACAGCGCACCTTTGATAATCATCATCTCTTTTGCTGCGCCTTCATTACTGATAACTCTGTATTTATTTTCATCATAAATTAATCTTCCGCTCACTACATTTCCATAACCTTCCAACTGTTCGCCCCTCTTCTTGGAATAAAGGGAAGTCAGCCGTCCATCCGGTAGCACAGTTACACGCATAACATCATTTTCAAACTGATATGCTTCCTGCTGTACAATTTTTTCTGCCTTAATCTCAGCTTCTTCCAGACGATAACCACAGCAGCCAAGTCCATCCATTGTTACCTGTATTATCAGTTTGTCATCATCCATCTGTGCCGGAAGTTCACAGCCCTTATCATCGAAGACACAATAACCTTCTCCCTGTACCGGAACCTTTACATAAGCGGTACGCGTAATCGGTAATGTATTAAATACCGCAACTGCTTCTTTCGTACTCTGCTCACCTAATTTTTCTGCAATAGCAGCTCCCACCTGGCTGATAAACGCTACTGCCATATCTTCCGCTTCTTCACACCACTGTACCGCTCTGCCTCTTAGCTCTTTGTGATCTACCCAGTTGATATCATGATGCTGTGCTGTCAGCAGCTTATCCCATGCACTGTAAGCGTCAAATTTAAACGGTAATCCACAAGCGGCTGCAATTGCTTGCAGGCTCTCTGCTGCCAGTAACTTTTCTTCACAGGCACGGTAAATCTTGAACATCTGCTCACCGAAACCACCCTCCGCATAAGACCAGTATGTATAGTAATGAATTTTCGGCATTTTGGTAACATGCTTCATTTCCTCATCTAACGCATCTGTCAGTCTCCAAAGTGAACCTGTTTTTAAGCGCGGCTTTAGATAATCGTCATCCACTTCAATCAAATCCGGTACTTGGATTACGATACTACCGTTACGGTACATACCCTTAACCTCCTCAGACTCCATTGGGTACTCACGGACAATCGGAGTACTACCAGGAAATATATCCAAAAATTCCGGTCTTGACACGCTCTTAAATACTTCGACAGCCTCAAAGTCCTGTGTCAGCCCAGTATCTACAAGGGGCATGTACATAGGGATACAGGTGCCATCTAAACCGCACCAATTGGCCATGGTTTCATGGTTGACAAAGCTTAACCGTCCATGACTGCTGATCATCTCTAGTGTCGGCAGTTCCAAATACTCGAAGGCAACTGGGAAGCGGAAGCAAGCACTTTTGGTAACGCCAAAGGCCTTTAAAAGCTGTGGAAGGTTCTCAAATAACCCCATCTCCTGGCGGCAGAAGGTATCTGTCACAATACCAAGCTCTTTTTCAAATATTTCCGCACCCATACGGATTTCTCGCAGGGAAGATTCGGAACGGGCTGTTCCAAAATGAGATTGAGAATAATCAGTACCAGTAATACCTAGTTTCCCTTCTTCGTAAAGCTTTTTCATCAGCGCCTTGCCTTCAGGTTCATGTTCAAAGAATATCATTACTTCCTTTGCAGACATATCAAAGTCGGCCTTCATCTCGGGCGACTCATCCATTTTTTTTAGCACTTCATACATTTTATGGCAATACCCCGGAATATCACCGGCGCCCCAGGGCTCTACTGTTTCCAAAGCTCTTGGTTGACTCATATCACCTGAAAGAAGAATCATAGGATGTTGTACACATACCCATTTCCAATGGTATGTCTCAAGATAATTTTTTTTCATAAATTGATACCTCCTTAATATATTATGGGGGACAATCTCTATCCCTTTACGCCACCTGCAGAAACACCTGCCATAAAACGTTTGGAAAACAGTATATAGAACAGAATCATCGGAGCTGCTGAAATTAGGCATGCCGCAAGAATGACGCTCCACTCTGGTCTTCTTGACATGGAAGCCTGAGCCGTATAAAGTGTAAGACCAATGGGCAGGGTATATTGCGCTTTATCCGAAATAATAATAAGAGGCCATACATAGTTGTTCCAGCTCTGCATGAACATAAAGATTGCTACTGCAATAACTGAATTACGTGTCATGGGCAAGAAGATTTTAGTAAACATCTTCCACCGGCCGCAGCCATCCAGCATAGCTGATTCTTCATAATCTCTTGGAATCACCAACATAGCCTGCCGCAGAATGAATACACCCATGGGATATAAAATCAACGGAATAATCAACCCAAACTTAGTGTTGACCATTCCCATTTTTGTTATCATCATATACAATGGAATTGCCAGTACAGAAAATGGGACCCCTTGTGTTAAAATAAAAATCTGAAACAGCTTGTCACGCCCGCGAAATTGAACCCGAGAAAATCCAAACGCGGACATAGAACAAACCATAGTACCCAGTAAAGTTACAGCTACTGCACAGATAATACTGTTTATCATAAATCCCATCAAGTCTACAAATTCCAGAGCATCTTTATAATTTTCCCACCTCCAGGTTTTAGGTAAAAATGTAAATTCCCTCTGAAAATCTGTGGAAACCTTAAATGATGACACCAATGCCACAATAAATGGAGTCAAAATCCAAATAAGTACCATCACAGCTAGCGCATAGGCAAGCGCCACCTGCCAAGAAACTCTTTTAATTTTCATGCCCATTTCTCCTTTTAGTTTTAATCATAAGATACCCAGTATTTTGACAATTTGGTGTTAATAAATGAAACCAATGCAATAAATGCTAACAACGTCATTCCCATAGCTGATGCACCGCCAAAGTCCATACTGTTAAACGCCGTGCGGTAAATTAAAAATGTAGGAAGCAGCAGAGAATTTCCAGGTCCGGCAGCTGAACTCGATATACCGGTTACATTGGACAGCACATAAGCTAGATCGAACTGAGCCCAACATGTAATTAACGTAGTTGAAAGGTATAGATAGATAGTAGGCTTACATAAAGGTAAAGTGATTCTTCTACTAATCGTCCAAAAGCCTGCCCCGTCAATACGGGCTGCTTCGTACAGTTCATCCGGTATTTCTAGCATACGTGTTAAAAATATGATTACCCAATAACCAGTATAGAACCAGATGGCCACTCCATATAGTACTATAGGTGCTGTTGTGGAATTTGACAGCCAGGAAGGTGGATCGCTGATTCCAATCGCACGCAGTACAGAATTAAACATACCGATCTGCGGCTGCAACAGATAGCTCCAGAGCATACCCATCATAACTGTACTACAAACTGTAGGAAAAAATACAACTGCTCGAACCAGATTCCTCATTCTGCGATTCGGCAGGTTCCTAATCAATACAGCAATTGTAAATTCCAGAAGGAAACCGATTGTAATGGTCCAGAATGCATATCCGATGTTATTAAGTAATGCCTTTTTAAATAAACCATTTTTTATAACATCAGTATAATTTTGTAATCCTACCCAAGTGCCTTTGATAAACGGGCTCCATTTTTCAAAGCTGATAAAAAACGCATATGCCAGCGGAAGCAGCACAAATCCAAACATAAGGATTAATCCTGGCCCAATGAATAAATATCCCCAAGCGGTTTCCCTCCGGATTCTTTTTTTCTTTACCTGAGATAACTGTTTTTTCTTTTTTTTCTGACTCATCTTACTACTCCTTTCCCATTGTCAGCAAAAACAAAAACAGAGGATGAAGAGCCATGCTTCATCTGTATACAAGCACAGCTCTTCAACTAATTACTATACCTCTTTTGTAAAAACAATGTCCTTACTGTGGTATAGAAACAATATTGTCCCACTCTGCCATAATCGCATCGTATGCATCATCACATACCTTCTGTGCGTCCTTATTTTCCAACAGAATATCCTGTATCGACAACATTGCATTATTTACATTTTCGTTGAAGTAAACATGAGAGAAGTTTTCCGGTACAGCATCTTCAATCAAATGAGTAATAAATTCTTTATTAAAGCTTTTCGGTAGCTGTTCTGGATACGTATAGTATTCTTCCATTTCAATTGTTTCTTCTGTAACTGGGAATGCAGACATTGCACCAACAGTTAATGCATTAATGCCTTCTGATGTTGACCAGTATTTCAGGAACTCCCAGCATGCATCCGGGTCTTTTGCGCTAGCAGGAACTACAATCGGACCGGTCCAGGAAATAGTCTCTTTTCCATTGGAATCCGGACCATTCGGAGCGTAGATTACATCCCAGTTAAAATCAATTTGGTCAGAAACAGAGCGCAGATAATTAGTTGCCCAAGTACCATTCAGCATGAAAGCTGCTTTGCCGTCACGAAACATGGTATCTGCTGGTGTGGTAGCATATAGAGATGGTTCCGGAGATACTTTGTCTTCATAAATCAGCTTACGATTAAATTCCATTGCATTTACCATTGCATTAGAATTAATAGTACATTCGGAGAAATCATCATTAAATACAGAAGCGCCATTCAAGTAATACCACATATGAGAACCGCTATGGAAATATTGTACAAAGCCATAGGTTCCATCTTCTTCATTCGTACATGCCAAAGAGATTTCTCTTAACTCATCCCATGTCCAGTGGTCTCTTGGTACTTCATAACCGGCAGCTTCTACCATATCTGTATTTACAAACATATAAGTACATCCATACCAGAATGGATAACCATATAATTCACCTTCACATACATAATTGCTGGTGCCTTCATGTGTACTTGTTAGATCAATACCGTCACGTTCACAGTAATCACTCAATGAAAGCAGAACGTTTGCATTATAATAAGCTGCAAAAGATGGTTCCTCTGCGATGAATAGATCAGGTGCACTGTCTGCAGCAATCATAGAGAGCATCTTCTGTGTAAACCCATCATATGGATAGTAATCAATCACTACTTTAATACCGCTTTCCGGTGTAAAATTTTCATCCAACCATTTCTGCGCAATTTCAATTTCTGCTTCACTCCACCAACATGCGAAATGAATTTCTTTCTCCGTCTTAGCACTTCCGTTTGATTCGTCCTTTGTTTCTTCCTTTGCTTCTTCCTTTGCTTCTTCCTTTGTTTCTTCCTTTGTTTCCTTTTTTGTCTCTTCTTTTGTCTCTTTACCCGAAGAACCACAGCCTGCTAAGATAGTTGTTAAAAGCATGCACAATACAACGATACAACTTAAAAGACGTTTTTTCATAAGTAACTCTCCTTCTCTAAATTTCTCTTTTTGTTTTCTTCCATAAACTTAATTATTAATAAATTACTTAAAACTCTACTTGCACTTATCTTTCCCCCCTTTCAGCTACTGCAAGTTTTAAGGTTTAGAAGTAAAATGTTACCCTGAATTTTTAAATTACTTCAATATTTCTTAATTAACTTTACTAAGTAACTAGACATAAAAGTTATTTCATTCTTCTATTACTACATAAACTATACCCTATTCATCAGCAACTTTTGCGGCTTATAGCCTTTTCTTGTTAGCGAATCAAACACTTGCGCAGCAGCTCCTATAGCTGCTGCATCATCACCAAATTTGGAAATTACCAGTTTTGTATGCTCACCAGAATAGCTCATACGATACTTCTGCCATGCTTCTGTCAATGGTTGAAGCAGGAAATTACCCGCCAGAGATATACCGCCGCCTAGCACCACATACTCCGGATCTAAGATATTCGTCATATTAGCAATTCCCATTCCAAGATAATCAATGGCATTCATCACTATATCCAAAGCTATTTTATCACCTTGTTTGGCAGCTTCAAAGACATGAATAGCATCTAGTTTATCCAAATCACCTTCTATCATATATTCCATCATGGTTGATTCATGAGCATTGATGTAATACCGTGCTTCTCGGACAATGGCAATCGCAGATGCAATAGTTTCCAGACAGCCTCTGTTCCCACATGCACAACGTGTTCCCAGCGGATTTACAATCATATGGCCAACTTCTCCAAAATATCCTTTGCTTCCATTATAAATCTCTCCGTTCATACACATGGAAGAGCCAATACCATATCCAAGATTAACAAAAAGAAAATTATCACAAGTACAGCAATGTCCAAAGTACTTTTCACCCAAGGCCATTACCCTGCTGATGTTATCCAATAATACAAGAGATTGAAACCGCTCACAAAGAAAAGAATACAAATTGAAATCTTTCCTTTGCAAAATTGGCGAAAATACTACTTTATGATCTTCCGTACGCACCAGACCTGAAATTCCTACCCCAATACCAAGAACTTTATCCATTGTTTTTCCGGAATGTTCCAGCACATGTTCAATGACCATAGCCACCTTATCCATAAATACCTCATTAGTAGCTTCAATATCATTAGGAATAGAATACCTATATATAATATTCGCTGCACAATCCATCATTATTCCTAAGATTTTGTTCGTTCCAATATCAATGCCTACACAAAAATAAGAATCCGGCAGAAATTCCAGCAATACTGCCGGTTTTCCTCCAGTAGACTGCCGTTTTCCGATTTCACGCAGTAGTCCTACTTCCAAAAAACTGTCTGCAATCTTCATAATGGTAGGAATACTAAGACCAGTAATATCTGATACTTCAGAGCGACTGATTGCCGTATGGTTACGAATCACATTCATCACACTCTGCCGATTAAATTCATTTAATGCTGTTTTATCAACTCTCTGGTGCATAACTATACCCCCCTTGATACTTAATAAAGTTAACTTTCTTTGTACCATTTTTCTTTTATTAAATAAATATTAGTGCTATTTTGCTAATTTGTCAATCATTATTTTAAAAAATATAGGCAATAAGCTGTTGACTTTTATTATTTGCTATGATATGTTAAATTTATAAGTTAATGTAGTTAACTAAGTTATCAGTCTTAGACTACTTTTCAAATTTTCAAACTCTTTTATCCTTAACAGAGTTGTTGAAAAGTAACTATCATATCAAAGAAAAAAAGGAGAAGAGAATTTTATGCAAAACCAAATGAAAATCTTACAAGTCAATGCCAACAAAATCCGTCTGCTCGGACTTGAGATGGCATACACTGCCGGTTCCGGTCACCTAGGGGGTGCATTTTCTTTATCGGAAATCCTGTCTGCTCTCTATTTTTCAGAAATGAACATCGATCCAAAACAACCAGACTGGGAAGATCGCGACCGTTTAGTTCTTTCCAAAGGCCACGGAACGGTTGCATTGTACCCAACACTGGCATTATGCGGTTTCTTTCCTATAGAACATCTTTCAACTTTCCGTAAGCCGGACAGTGACCTTTCCGGCCACGCCGAAATTCATGTACCTGGTGTTGACATGTCCACTGGTTCTCTGGGACATGGGCTGTCCTGTGCGCTCGGTATGGCTTTATCCGCCAAACTGCATCAGCAAGATTATCGTACCTATGCCATCGTCGGTGACGGCGAGCTTCAAGAAGGTCAGATTTGGGAAGCTGCCATGTTTGCTCCCAATAAGGGGTTAAACAATCTGACCGTTATCGTTGATCACAATAGTTTACAGTTGGACGGACCTGTGAAAGAAATTAATGACCTACGCGATATTGCTGCAAAGTTCTCTTCATTTGGTTGGAATACTATTACTGCAGACGGCCATAATATAGAAGATTTACTTCAGGCTTTCTCCAAAGCTCGCACTTGTACCGATAAACCTACTGTCATTGTAGCTAAAACCATAAAAGGGAAAGGCGTATCTTTCATGGAGAATAATTATCTCTATCACGGAAAGCAACCTGATGAAAAAGGTTTTCAGCTTGCACATCAAGAACTAGAAGCCGCAATTGCAGCAGAAAGGGAGGAATTATAAAATGAATAAAAAAGCGACACGTCTTGCTTATGGGGAAGTACTGGCAGAATATGCTGGAGATCCTCGAATTGTTGTTTTAGATGCTGATTTATCCAACTGCACAGAAACCCGGTTATTTGCTGAAAAATGCCCGACGCATTTCATCAACTGTGGCATCGCAGAAGCAAATATGATTAATG
The DNA here is from genome assembly GCA_023414875.1 of Bacillota bacterium. Lineage (GTDB taxonomy): Bacteria > Bacillota > Clostridia > Lachnospirales > Lachnospiraceae > Mobilitalea. The sequence goes on from JAEZMV010000002.1 coordinate 142,757, forward strand.
TCGCCGCCGGTCTTGCCACCTGCGGAAATATTGCATTTGCCAACTCATTTGCCATGTTTATAGCCGGCCGTTGCTTTGAGCAGATTCGTAATTCTGTCTGCTATCCAAATTTGAATGTTAAATTGGTTGGTACACATGCGGGCCTTTCTGTTGGTGAAGACGGAGCCACTCATCAGTGTCTGGAGGATATTGGGCTCATGCGCACCATCCCTAATATGACTATCTTATGTCCCTGTGACGCCAACGAGACTCGGCTTGCGGTACAGTCCGCCATCCAACATGAGGGTCCTGTTTATCTGCGATTGGGACGTCTACCCGTACCCGATATAACCGGTACAATTCCTGGCTACACCTTCATTTTGGGTAAAGGCATTGAATTACGTCCAGGTAATGATATTACCCTGATTGCTACTGGAATTATGGTACATGAGGCTCTAAAAGCAGCCGATTCCCTAGAATTACATGGAATACAAGCCAGAATTATCGACATGCCTACCATCAAACCACTAGATAGGGATATCATTCTGAAGGCAGCTGATGAAACTAATGCAATTCTTACTCTAGAAGAACACAACCGTTACGGTGGTCTTACCGAGGCTGTTGCTACTACTCTTCTGGAAGCTGGCAAAGCTACCACTTTTGACTGGATTGCTGTAGATGATGCATTCGGACACTCCGGAAGCCCTGATGTTTTATTTGAAAATTATGCTCTTAACTCTACTTACATAGAAAAGAAAGCACTTGCTTTATTAAAACAAGAACATATCACACCATCATATCATAATAATACTGGCAATTAGAACTTTATTATGAGAAAGGAGGATTCATAATCATGACCAAAAAAGAAAACTATCTTCGTGCACTACTAATTCAAGATCCAGAATGGGTTCCCATGGAATTCGATGATGATGTTCTTAAGGTAATCTGGCGTCCCATTGTGGAAAGACCAGCTCAGGCAGGCAAGGACGCCTGGGGTGTTGAATGGGATTATGACGTAGATGCAGAAGGGGGGACCTATCCAGCACCTAGAAATTATGTAATTTCAGATATTGAAAACTGGAAAGAACAGGTTAGTCTCCCGGATTTGGACAAGGGTGATTGGGAAGGCGTAAAGTTACAAGCAGATGCCATTGACCGGGATAAATATGTAATTGAAGGCAATGTAGACATGGGTATATTCGAGCGTACTTACCTATTAATGGGCATAGAGGAAGCATTGGTTGCCTATTACACCAACCAGGAAGAAATGTACGAACTAGCTGGTACCATTGCCGATTATAAGATTGAGTTCCTGCACCGTTTCATCGAAACAATCAAACCAGATACTATTATGTACGGCGATGACTGGGGAACGCAGAACAATCTGTTCATGTCACCTGACATATGGCGTGCAATCATCAAGCCGCATACACAGCGAATCTATGACTGCATCAGAAGCCATGGTGTTATCGTTAAACAGCACTCCTGTGGAAGAATCGAATCTATTTTCGGAGATATGATAGAAATGGGTGTACAGGGTTATAATCCATGTCAGCCATGTAACGATCTGGCATCTCTCAAGAAAGCTTACGGCGATAAAATCTGTTTCTGCGGTGGCATTGACAGCCAGTTTGTTCTGACTCCTCCAACTAAGACACCGGAAGATGTCCGAAACGAAGTTATCAAACGTATGACCGAATTAAAAGGAGAACACGGCGGATATCTCTGTGGACCAAGTCATGAAGTACCTTATGATTCGAAAAAACTGGAAGCAATGATGTCCACCATTAAGCAATATGGTAAATATAACCGTTAATATGTGTTTTCTATATACTCTGTATTTGTAATACAATACGCCTAACCTCCCACATAGCAGAGGTTAGGCGTATTGCTATATTATCTTTAATTCTATAGTTCAAACATTCAGAATTTACTAACTATTTTGATAGTATTCTTCAATAGCTTCAAAAAAAGTATCTATATTATCCCATGATGACATTGGTGGTATATCACATCCAGATGAGATCACAAAGTTTGGATATTTACAACACTTTCCCATAATATCTAATGTTGCTTGGCGAATTGACTCCTTCGTACCATTACGGAATTGTCCTGCTGGATCAACATTCCCCATTGCTATTATATTCTCTGGAATATGTACCATCATTTCAGACATGTCTATCGCATTGCCAAAATGAAGTACAGGACATCCAATGGAAAGAATGCTGTCGATTTGCTGAATGGTACAGTTACCACAGTTATGATAGATTACAATAAAAGAATCCTCCTGTACTGCATCCACGATTTTTTTCATATATTCAACAGAGAACTCCTGTACAAGTGATGGAGAAAGCAACCCAGCTAATGGTTCTGCTACGACCACCCCATTTGCACCGACTTTTTTATATTCTTCACAGTATTTAATAATAAACTTTGTTGCCTTTTCTAATACGGTATGCACCATATCAGGTTCTTCATAACAATAAACCATTGCTTCTGATACATCTAATAACCTTCCCGCTAAGGAAAAAGGCCCTATAACACCTGCAAATACAGGACGATCCGTAATCATTTTAATCGCTTTTTCAATTGCTTCGATATAGATGGAGGTTCGTCCCTCTCCTATTTGAGGAATCTGAAGTGCATGCGCCTGCTCTTCGGTATTAACAACCCTACCAATTACCGTTGGTACCTCATCATCGGAAATTCTGATTTTAGCTCCAAAACATTCCGCTTCTACAGAAAGATCCATTAAACTTACGGATGCAGCCGCATTTGGTGTTGCATCTGCAATAACCTTCATTCCTTGCGCTTGCAGATCGCTATTGAAAATTAGATCTCTCACCGTTATATTCATTTTTTGAACGGATGGAAAAGAAAGTATCGGCATAGCTTTCTTTTCTTTTAATAATAAGGTGTCTTGCACCCATTGTTTCATATTCATTTTCGTCATCATATTTCCTTTCATAATGATCGCATTCATTATCTAGATATTTTCCAAACAACACAAACCTTATCTATACTTAGTCCTTTTCAAAATACATAGAATCCATATAAAATTGGCTAAACGCACTATCTGCTGATAAATTAACTTCAGAAGAAACGGATATTATTTTCTCTACTTGTATATCCGAACTCTCTTCTATAAAATAGGCTAAGGTTCCCTGTAATGAACCATTCCCTATTGCTACAGCTTTTTTTTCAAACGACTTAGGTAATAATCCAACACCAATCGCTTTAGTTACATCTAGCTTATAACCGAAGCCTCCTGCTATGTAGACTTTTTCTATATCAATTGCATTTATTCCATAGCGTAAAAGTAAAGTCTCTACACCTGCACGAACTGCTGCTTTTGCCAATTGGATTTCTCTGATATCCTTTTGATAAATACGTAGAATCTTCCCCATTTCATCTTTTGCCAAAGGATATCCTTCTTCAAAATATGGTTTTTCCATAAGACCTGTCTCATCAATCAAATCCTGCTTAACTAATTCATGGATTCCCTCAATGATACCTGTTCCACAAATACCAATTGGTTTCTTATCGCCAATCGTTCTAACCAGTAAGCCTTTGTCTTTGATATCTATGCTACAAATAGCTCCTGGTATACTTCCCGTTCCACATACAACATTCCCACCTTCAAATGCCGGTCCGGCGGCTGTTGATGCAACTAATACCTTATCCTTATTTCCTATCGCCATCTCTCCATTTGTACCTAAATCAATCAGCATATTTACTTTGATGCTTTCATAAAAATTACAATATAATAAGTCAGAAACAATATCTGCTCCCACATAGGTCGAAATTCCTGGAAGAATTGTAACAGAAACAGACTCTGACTCCATAAAAGGAATATCCCCTAGTAATGTCTTCGCATTGGTATGAAGCATCTCAATATGACACGGTGTAAAAGGATATATGCCTAAAGTTTCACAGGAATATCCCATAAGAAGATGAAGCATTGTTGTATTTCCAGCAATTGCAATATGTTCTAGCTTTATTTCTTTCTTTTTTTCTAAGATTTCTATTATACCTTTTTTTAAATCTCTACAAATACATTCTTGTAGCACTTTTTTTTGACCTTGGTTGGAAGCCTGTATTCGACTTATTACATCCGCACCATATATACGCTGCTGATTTATACTCGTATAAGTCCCCATAATACGTTTACTTGTCTTCCCCATTAATGCCATTGCTATAGTTGTCGTACCGATATCTATGCCAAGCACATAGCTTGTATCGAATACCGTTTCGTTTCGTTGATTGATTCTAGCATCTGCAACGATATAAAAATCAGACTCCACATTGTTCTGTAATGATATTTTAATTTCTTCCGTTGGATAGGCTTGGCAGGAAAGGCGATAACCTCCGTCTCGTTCGACTTCTGAGAAGAATTTAATGTCTCCCTTCGAAGGCATTAGCTTTCCTTCTATAATCTTAATCTTACACTTTCCGCAAGTCCCTCTTCCTGAACAAATGGCTGTAATATAAATGCTATTTTCTCGTAGTGCTTCTAGAATTGATTGATTTTCTCTGCAATATATTACCTGTTCTTTCAAACCCTGAACTATGGTAATTCTTACTGGTAATACCTTTCTCATCTTACAGTTTACTGCAGTACATGCTCTACAGTTATGTTCAACGCAATATTCCTTCCCCCCCTCTTTTAACAGAAAGATTTGACAATTCGTTTTTACAGGGTCATACATATAGCTTTCGTTTATTCCCACGCCTAAAGCTTTCCATGCCTCTGTGACTTCCCATGCAACCTTCTGTGCCTCCATAGATAGTTCATTTGGAGCTTCTATTCTTGCTGTCACACCAAAATTTCTGTCTTGGCACTGTTTAATAATATAGCTTTTCAAACTTTCTGTAGCTTGCATCAGATAATCATCTGCCATTGTGTTTGCTAACATACCTGCTAAGTAGTTTCCTTCCTTGAAGAGATTTGTAGACCAAACACTTATTTCCTTTCCTATGGTAGTAATGACATATAGCGCCTTCGTTCCAGCCATTATCTTATTTGTAGACAATTGCTTAGGTATCTCTCCGAATTCAATAACCGCTCTTGGGGTAATTTTTGCATAGGCGGTTTCCACCATGTTTTCATATTCATCTTCTACCAATGGATAAATATCAGACTTCGGATGACAATCCATCAAATGAAAAATGGAATCCTTATTAAATTGAACAGTGAATTTGTCAATAATCATAATATGAACTATCCTAACACTGCTTTCTTTGCTATTTCTGCTGCAGTAGCGGCATCTGGTGTATAATAGTCTGCACCTATCTGCTTTGCAAAGCTATCATTTACAGGTGCACCGCCTACCATTACGATATATTTATCCCTTAGCCCTTTTTCTATAAGCAAATCTATGCAACTTTTCATATTTGGCATTGTGGTAGTAAGAAGTGCAGACATGCATATTACATCTGCTCCTACTTCTTCTGCTTTATCAACGAAAGTCTTTCCTTCTACATCTACTCCTATATCATATACTTCAAATCCTGTGCCCTTTAGCATCATTGCCACTAGATTTTTTCCAATGTCATGTAAGTCACCTTTTACAGTTCCTATTACAACTTTGCCAATTGGTTTATTTCCAATCTCAATCAGTTTCGGCTCTAGAATAGCAATTCCTGCATTCATTGCTCTTGCAGCAACCAATACTTCAGGTACGAAAACCTCATTATTCTTAAATTTAGCTCCAATTATCATCATTCCAGCTAACAAGCCCTCATTTAATATGTCTTTTGGATTTAATTCTTCATCCAATGCGTTTTGAACAAGTTCTTTGACATTTTTCGTTTTTCCTTTTTGTAAATATTCAGAAATTTCATTTAACAATGACATCCTTTGTCCCTCCATGTTATATTCTACTTTTAACCACAATCTAATTATACCAATTATCTTTTCTTTTTTTAGTATTAATTTTAGAATTTTAGTAATTTTTTTGCATTACTACGTATATTATGCTATAATTTTTTATAAACAATATTATTCAACTATAAATTTTTTTAAATAGTTAATCCTGAAAGGTGGTTGTTCTATGAATCTTGGACTATATTCATTCGTCGATAAAAACACATTACATCATATGGTAGAATCTTTTTATGAATGTATCTATCTTCCAATACAGGTTATTGATAATAATGGATCTTTATTAGAAGACTTTGGGTACACTGGTAATTTCTGTAATTTGTTTCAAAAGCATCTCCCAAAGAATGAGACCTGTAGTCAAGTACATATTAATGCTAGTAAAAGAGCCATTGATTTTGGAGAAACCTACATTTTTACCTGTCATGCAAATTTAAATCATATTGTATTTCCTTTGATTTATAAGGATACTTTTCTAGGCTCTATTTTATTAGGCCCTTTCCTATTAGATGCTCCGGACTCCATAATGATTTCTGACGTTTCTAAAAGGTATCATTTCAATATAGAAGAAACACTGGAACTTTTTGAGGAAGTAGGCTCCATCCCTGTAGTTGCTCCGGCTAGAATTAACCACATCAACCATCTTCTATTCTTCTTATTCCATAATCTTATTGGAGAAGGCAAAGAGCTTTTAAAACTAAACAGTAAAAAATTACTTCAACAGTCAAGAATTAATGAATCCATTCAGCGCTACAAAGACCTATCTGTCACTAATAACAGTTATCCTTATGAAAAAGAAAAAGAACTCTTTACTAAGGTCAAGACTGGTAACATCAAAGAAGCAAATGCCATCCTTAATGATTTACTAGGCTATGTTTTATTTTCGGAAGGCAACAGCCTTGATATTATTAAATCCCGTGCCATTGAGCTTTGTTCACTTTTGTCACGAACTGCGATGGAAGGTGGAGCTCCTGCGGATAACATTCTAAGAATAAATAATACATTTTTAAAAAATATTCAACAGATTGGCACCTTGGATGAACTTTGTCTTAAACTTCAGGAAATTGTAGAAACCTTTAGCCAAAGTGTTTTTAATTATGATTCCACAAAAAATAATGAGCATATTAAAAAAGCAATGCTTTATATTTCACATAATTTTAACCAGCCTATCACTTTAGCAGAAGTAGCAAAGAACATTAATCTTCACCCTGCTTATTTTTCTTCATTATTCAGGCAATCCACAAGTTATTCCTTTAAAGAATATCTGAATATGGTACGTATCGAAGAGAGTAAACGCCTTTTAGCAAATACTGATTTTTCTATTATTGATATAGCAATTGCAAGTGGCTTTGATGACCAAAGTTATTTTGCAAAGGTTTTTAAAAAATACACTGGTTTGACACCAAAGCAATTTCGCTAGCCAGATATCCCCACCGTCTATCCGATAATGTAGGTCGAAAAGTGGTATACATTCATGTTTACCTTCATTTCAAAGTCATGGCTGGATAACACTCACCATCTCTTCCCGGCAATAAAGTAGGGTAACCTATTTCTAGGCTACCCTCTTATCAAACCGCACGTGCGCTACTAACTGCACCATTCTTATACTCATGCCTCCAAAGGTATTATCACCGGTTAAGGGTGTTCAAACTACAGTTCTATTTCTTATAAACAAGTGATTGGAATATTACTCCAATCGCCATAGCACCTGCATCAGGATGATTAAGACTACGTTCTCCTAAATAAGACGCTCTTCCTCTGACAGCAACAATGTTTTTCGTTGCCTCTGCACCTTCCTGCGCCTTTTGGGCTGCCGCTTCAAAAGCCATCTGTATCGTATCCTTTCTATCCGCAGCAAGCTTAAGAGCTTCGGTGGCCGGAATTAATGCATCCAGCAAAGTTTTGTCCCCTAGTTTTGCACCTCCTCTTTTTTGTATTCCTAGCACTGCTGCATCAAACATTATAGCTATATCCACAAGTGTTAGTTCTTCTTTGTCCTTCGTACTTTTTCCGGCTTCCATGAAGGCTGTTCCCCAGATCGGACCGGAAGCTCCTCCGCAGTTTTCCATAATAATCATTGCGCATTCTTTAATAAACTTTAAAATACTGCTATCATCAATCTCATTGAACTGATTCTGTACTACTCTAAAACCTTTTGCTACAGACATACCAAAATCACCGTCGCCTGCTACAGAATCAAGTTCGCAGAAATATACTTCATTCTTAATTATGATATCGCATAGGTCTCTTACTACATTCTTAATATCCTGTACTGTTACGCTCATATTCCCATCCTTTCCTTATTGCTTTAATGCTGGGGCATCAGCAGATGCATCAAGATAAGTTTTTAGTTCCTCATCCAACTGTAATATTGTGATTGAAGCACCAGCCATTTCCAGGGATGTCATATAATTGCCTACAAAGGTTTTATAGATTTTAATTCCCTTTTCGGTGAGCTGCTTCGTTACACTATGATTAAATAGGTATAGCTCCATAAGTGGTGTAGCTCCTAATCCATTAATCATAAGCGCACATTCCTTACCTTCGCCTAATTTTAATTCCACTAATATCTTGTCCAGCATCTGTCTAGCCAGTCCCGTTGCGTTGGTTAAGTTCTGACGAGCAATCCCCGGTTCTCCATGAATTCCAACACCAAATTCAATTTCCGTATCGCCCAGCTTAAAGGTAGGTGTACCCTTAGCCGGTACTGTACAGGAATTTAATCCAATTCCAATTGATTTCATATGATCAATTGTTTTTTGCGCAATTCGTTTTACCTCTTGAAGATCATGTCCAGCTTCTGCTGCTGCTCCGGCGAGCTTATGTACAAATACAGTTCCTGCAACACCTCTTCTGCCTATCGTGTAAAGACTGTCTTCAACCGCCACATCATCATTAACATAAACTCTCTCTACTTCAAGATCATTATCCTCTGCCATTTCTGCTGCAGCATCAAAATTCATACAGTCACCAGAATAGTTCTTGATAACCAGAAGAGTACCTTTCTTTGTTCTGGTCGCTTCAAGGGCGTTGTAGACCTGACTAGTGGAAGGAGATGCAAAAACATCACCACATACTGCAGCTGTCAGCATTCCCTTTCCTACAAAACCGGCATGAGCAGGTTCATGTCCACTGCCGCCGCCTGAAATCAGAGAAACCTTATTCTGATCAATCTCTTTACGCTTAATAATATTATAACGGGATATCAGCTCAAGCTCAGGGTGGGCGGCTACAATCCCTTCACACATTTCGTATACGATGGATTCCAGATTGTTTATTATTTTTTTCATTAATAGCTACCTCCAAGTTTATCTGCAACACGAATTGCTGCACATACATCTTCAGGAGTAACATCAAACGGCATATTCTTCATGTTGTTGTCCGGTGCGCAGGCTGCTACCGCAACTTTCATCAATCGCTCATCCTCCAATTCCATTACCCCGAGATCCTTCAGGCAGGTAGGAAGATGCAGCTTCTTACAAAATCCTATTACTTCATCTAATTCACTCTGTGGCGCGTTTTCTAAAACCAATTGAATGATGGTACCAAACGCCACCTTTTCTCCGTGGAAATTATGATGTGTTTCTTCCAAAACAGTAAGTCCATCATGAATGGAATGTGCTGCTGCTAATCCACTGCTCTCAAATCCAAGACCGCTTAACAGAATGTTAGCTTCAATGATATTTTCCAAGCTTTTTGTTACCACATTAGCTTCGCAGGCTGCAACTGCTTTATATGCATCCTCCATTAAGGTGTCGTAGCATTGCTTTGCAAGTACCACTGCAGCTTTCGTACTTTTACCGGCAGACATATTATTTGCATTTGCTCTCTCACATGCTCTTGCCTCAAACCATGTTGCGAGCGCATCACCCATTCCTGATATCAAGAAACGTGTTGGTGCCTTTGCTATGACTGCCGAATCAACCAAGACTAAGTCTGGATTCTGACTAAAGAACATATACTCTTCAAATTCACCCTTCTCAGTATAGATAACAGCCAAGGCACTTGTAGGAGCATCTGTTGCTGCGATTGTAGGAACAACGATGACCGGAAGCTTTGTAAGGTGTGCAACCGCTTTCGCTGTATCTAGAGATTTACCTCCTCCTAATCCAACAACAACCTCTGCATGTTCCTCTGAAACTATTTTTGTAATTCGGTTAATTTCATTTTTACTACATTCTCCACCAAAGCCTGCATTAACAATGCTTACATTTGCAAAAGCTCCATCCAAAGAATCCTTTTGTCTAGCGAAATCATCAGGATGTGATACTATTACTGCCTTCTTTCCGTATTTTCCAATATGGTCTCCTAGATGTTTCAATTCACCACTTCCTAAGATAAATTTAGGTGGTGATATCATAATTCTTGCCATTGTACTTCCTCCCTGCATTGATATATTTGTGCAAAAAAACACCTGTTTTGTATATGTTGTATAATAAATGTGTCTCAGATCATTTATTATGTTCACATTATACAAAACAGGCGTACTAAATACATCATATAATACAACACTATAGAAGTACAAAAAAGTAGTACTTTCTTATCCTTTTGTAACAATTTTGTACTCTATTGTATCCCTTTTACACAATCTTCTAAAGTTTCCAGGTGTAGTACCTTCATGTTTTCTAAATTGCCTAATAAAATACGAAGTATCATTAAAGCCTAGCTCATATGTTATTTCTTGAATTGTCTTATTGGTTTCTTTTAATAACATTTTAGCACGGCTAACTCTTAAGTTTGCTATATAGTTTGTAAAATTTTCACCAATTTCTTTATAAAATACCTTACTGAAATAACTGGCGCTAACATAACATAGCTCTGATAAATCATTTAATGTTAAGTTTTTGTCAATGTTGTTATCAATATAGGTGATGGCGGAATTGATGATCGGATTTGTTTTAGAATTATTAGAGGAATTACTAGAGTTAGGATGCGGAGTTGTGTCATATTTTGAATTAATTCTCTTCTCATATTCTTCATCTTTACGTTTCAATATTAAGTTCTCTTCATACAAATTGTATTTCTTTATTGCCTCCTCCACGATGTAATTACTTATACTCCATATCATTTTAACAATTGAGTTTACTTGTTGATATGTGAACTTCGGTAATTTATTATAATAACTATCCATTAAATCTGAATCGAGCGGTAAATTCTCAGTAATAGTATATATTTTTTCCATATATTCCTTTGGTTCATCTTCAACAATTAGCATCTGTCCAGCCATGACCGCTCCAACATAAATGTCTCCGATTACAATTGGTATTGCAGCATCAACAATATCACAATAACATCTATATATAAAAATATCATTGATTCGTGCAGACTCAAATCCTCCTCTAGAATCACACTTATGACAATTTTTAGACAATCTTGTATCATTTCTTAACATCCTGCAAAAGTCACTACATCCACTATGCTCTGTCACCGGAATTCCTTTATAATCTACCAATAAAATTGCAACGCCGGTAACTTGTGATAATTGATCTTGTATACTTTGCCATTTTTCAATATCCAAAATTGTTCTAATATTAAGAAAATCATTCTCCATAATACACTCCCTCTTCAAAATGGATATACACCCTCCGTAATTATATCCAACGATTGGCAAAACAGGATAAATATAGTAACAAAAAACACTATAACAGTTACATGTTACATAATACACTAAAAGCGTAAAAAATAATAGTGTAAATACTTAACATTATCTTCCTGTTATTGCTATTGGCTTTTATTATGCCTATAAGCTATGAAAATGCATCCACTTCAATTCCGTATTATCTTTTCGAATTCTCTTTGATTCTACCCTTTCGATATGCTTCGATTAACTTTTCCAAATCACGGATGGAGGCTTTAAGTTCGCTTCCAATGTCTGTGTCTCCTACATGCTTTCTTATTGCATCATTTTCCACAACCATCTTCGTGGATACAATATCTTTTTCTTCCTGTATGGCCTTCTCCGTACTTTCAAACGGGCTATGAGATACCAGTGACAAACCATAGGAATTGTTAATTAATGTATACCCAGCTATACCGGTCTTTGCTTGATAGGCTCTGGAAAAACCTCCGTCAATTACGAGTAATTTACCATTCGCTTTAATTGGACTTTCACCCTTTTTCGTTATCACCGGAACATGGCCGTTTATGATATGGGATTTTGCAGGATTTAAGCCAAATTCTTGCAAAATCATATGGCAAACATTTTCATCGTTTATTTTTTCAAAGTAAGTATTCTTATTTTCTATGTGAGTTATTTTATCTTCTATAAAATACCTTTCAAAGGTTGTCATTTTATCTTTCCCAAACAAAGGTGATAACGGGCCAGTCCATAAATACCACATCATATCCGAAACATATCTTTGATGTTCTATATCATTCGAATTTAAATACCCCTCTCTAACCAGTGTATCAAAACGATCCAGCAATGCTTTACCTCTGTAGTAGAGTCCATCATTTTCAAATTTTAATTCAGCAAAGCCTCCATCCTCATTCAGAGGAATGCATCCATGATAAAGTAAATTCGAATTAAATGCCAAATACATACTGCCCTTCTCAACAAGAAAGTCCATATGAGTTTGTAATTTTTCGCTTTTTCTAAATGACTCCTTTAATTTCTCCAAAACTTCTATTTCTTCCGGAATTAGCTCATACGGATTTTCAGGATGAATTGTAGGGAAATAACCATTTCGTAACGGATAGGTGATTCCTTCCATAGTAATTGTATTATTATGAAAGTCGATCCTATGAAGTAGACGATGGTTATCCATATGAAATTCCGGATGGGATTGAATCAGTAGTCCTTCTAGCTTGAATTGTATCATTGCGATTGCTTTATGCATCTGTGATATGATCCGCATTTCATTTTCTGATACATTTTTATTATTCTGTGACGTCGGCCTAAAATCTTCACATTCTTCAGCCTTATAATATTCCATAGCAAACGTTGCTAAAGGAAGTAAATTTATTCCATATCCATCTTCCAATGTAGATAGATTGGAATAGCAGGCACAAATGCGGATCACAGTAGCAATACAAGCCTCATGTCCCAGTGCCGCTGCCATCCATAGAATGTCATGGTTTCCCCATTGGATATCAAGCGAATGGTAATGCAGTAAAGTATCCATCACTTTTTCTGCCCCAGGTCCACGATCATAGATATCTCCGATAATATGCAAACGGTCGATTGCCATTTGTTGAATTAAATTTGAAATTACAATGATAAAATCATCAGCTTTATCTATATTGATAATCGTATTAATGATTTCATTATAGTACTCTTCCTTATCTACTGCTCCTGCCTGCTCATGAAGAAGCTCCTCAATAATATAAGCAAATTCCTTGGGGAGCATTTTTCTAACTTTAGACCTTGTATACTTTGAAGAGGTATATTTACAAATCTCTATTAAACGATATAATGTAATCCGATACCAATTACTTAGATTCTTCTCCTCTTTGTGAATGAACTCCAGCTTTTGGTTAGGATAATACACAAGGGTTGCTAACGAATTAATGTCTTTTTGCTCAAGTGTCCTCCCATATAAATCCGCAATCTTTCTTTTAATAACTCCGGAAGCATTTCTAAGGACATGGCTAAACGCCTCATCCTCCCCATGAATATCAGAGAGAAAATGCTCAGTTCCTTTGGGTAGGTTAAGAATAGCCTGTAAATTGATTACTTCCGTACAAGCTTCATCAATTGTTGGATATTGTTTAGATAAAAGTACTAGATATCTTAAATCCGTCTCATTATTCATGTCATCCATCCTCAAGGGTTTATTTCATAATATCTTGTACTATCATAGCTGATGAGGCCCTTATTTTCAAGTTTTTCATAAAAGTTTATAAAAGATTGCACACTATTAAGGATCCAACACCGGATATTAATATCAATATAATATCATGCAGATGGTACCTTTTATGTAACAACATTAATAACGCAAAGATAGCTCCGCTGATAATAACTGCTACAAGGATAGTCCCTTGATGTTCAAGGACTATATTGAAATTTTCATATAGCATCGACAATATTGTTGTAAGCAATAAACCAGAAATAATAGGTAGTATCCATGTTTTTAAGGTTTGGAATAGCTCTAGACTTTCAAACCTGCTGTAAATAAATAGAATTAAAGAAAATACGGAACAGGAAGCAGCAATACTGGCTGCATAGCCCACAATTGCCAGTAAAAGACCTGCCCCTATGCTTTGAGTCGTATGAAAACCTATATAATACCCAATTGCCGCAAGTACTTTACTTAAGATCGGCCCGGGTAAAGCATTGGCAATTGGAAGAACCTGACCATAAAATACCTCGGAGGGGATGGACCCATTGGATACAAAGATGGTCTCTGCAATTGTAATATAGGCTTCTCCACCACCAAAGGAAATCACGGAAGAAAGAAGTCCCTGACTCAGATAACTACCGATTCCGCTCATAGCAAAAGCGGCTGGCACCGACATAAGAATTAAGAATATAATCCAGGTTGCCTCTTCCGATAAAAACCCAAGCAATGTCAGTTTTTCCTTTTTATCATTCTCTATTCCCGCACTTCCCTTACTTTTCCTCATGCTTTTAATAATGCCATAGCAGGAAAGAGCAAGCATGGATATTTTTATTGCAATTAATAACCTTTCATTTGCAATAAGCTGTGCTTTACCTGTACATAGAATAAATAAAGCACTGATAATTCCAGCAATACCTCCTTTAAACGGAGTGATTTTACCCTCTGTGAAAAATATAATAAAAAATGCAAGCAGCAACAGATTGATGGTACTAATATCAAATATCGGTGTATGCTTCAGACCTAAAATATTGTTTATTTCCTTTCCCGAGGTTAAAAAAAATGCTACCAGCATTATAATCCAAGCAACTGTTAAGGTCTTCGTCTGCTTACAGCCTGTTAATACCTTATTAATATAGTTAACCAAAAGCATGATAATGAATACCGCGATACCGACGGAGGCAAATTTAATTTGCGTCAATACATTTTCATTAAGCTGAGACAATATGGATACAAGAAAAACCGTAATACCTACTCCCGGAAGTGATACCATAATTGTCGCACCCAGCATTCCGTACAGACCGGAGATCTTCCTTCCCGCTGCAGCTGCTAATTTAACTGGCAAAGTACCTGGTGTGATGTTAGATACAATTACATAATCATTATAATCTTCTTCCTTCAGTAACTTCTTCTTCGTAACGATCTCATCTTCAATAATCGGAATTAAAGCACTTCCTCCTCCAAACCCGATTAATCCTATTTTAAAGAATGAAAGTAGTAACGAAATAAATTTTTTCATGGTTCAAACAACCTTTCTAATCTTTATTAAGCAGTCAGTAATTCAACATAAATATGCCGGAATATCCTCACCATAGTTAGAGGTTGTTTCTTCACTAAGGAAGTATAGTGAAAAAACAACCTCTATTAAACTCTATGATATATTAGCCGCAGCATCCACAGCCTTGATGTATGTTTCCATAAGCATCCATGCTATCCTCTTCCTTATTCTTCATACAAAGATGAACCGCGGATTTTTTGAAGGTCATTGGAAGGGCCAGGATGTTTGGATTCTTTCCGACAAACTTTTTCTTGGCATCTTCTATGGCCTCTTCAAAGGTTTCCCTCGTCTTTAACCCCATTCCTCTTGCATATCCCGGTTCCTCGGCGCCGACGATATAAATAGCACTTGTGTTCATCTCCGCAATATGTCCGCAGGACATCATGGAAAATCCGTGGAAAGGATGAAACGCATTTGTGAAACGGTATTTCCTTATATACTCCTCCTTCGTTGCAAAGTATTCACCCAGTCTGTTCATATCCGGTAGGGTATACATATGGTCATGTTGAAATAGCTCATATAGCTCTCTTAAATATGGCCATAATTCATCATGGAAGTAACCATTGCAGGTGGAGGCACAGATGATAACACACTGCTCACTCATAATTCGTTTAAATCTCAATACCTGCGCACTTAAAGCCTGCATCAACATGATGGGATTCGTTCCCATTCCGTCTCCGTAATGGAATTTCTGCGGCATTCCGAATACCAGAATATCGTATTTTTTTTCTGCCCAATGTACATAGGTTCTCTTGTCTGCCGTTTTCCAACTGATTGGCTGCATCTCCTTTGCATATCCACTAAAGATTGCTATTTGCCTGGATTGAGTATCGAGTACCGCATCACAGCAGAAAAATGGATGTCCCATTTTTTCTTCCATATGCATACTGATTTCATCAAATTTATTACGCATCAGACTTCCACTATTGACCGGAGTGAAATCCTTTCTATGCATAACTGAGGGTACATGATGACTTGCGATGCTCTGCCAATTGGTAATACCTGTCGCACTATGCTTATAGCCACCCGAATATCCGCCGTAAGGGTTTCCCTGTACATGGCCAATTAAAATAGGGATATCGCATTCATAGATATATTTGTTCATGTATACTGGATCTCCACGATGGGTAGTTCCCAAATTAATCATGTGCTCCTGGTCTTCGCTGTCATGACTGATAATTTGACCGGTGGGCCAGAATTCCTCAAACAGTTCAGGGCCAAAGATTGCTCTTGCATCCGATTCCTTGCTTCTGGGGTGCAGACCGTTGGATATAATAAAAAGAATATCCTTCTTTTCCACTCCTACTGCATAAAGCTCCTTTAATATATACCGGATACTTAGTTTTCTATGGCTGGTTGCATGTTCTCCACCCTTTACACGGTCTGGGACTACAAAGGTAACCGTACTTCCTTTATGCGCCAGCTCTGTCAGAGTTGGCATTCCAATGGGATGTGCCAGACTGTTCAGATATGCTTCTTCTAATTTGTCCTCCGGAATAAAGTCCGGATCCTTCACGGTTTCTCCGGGAATAAAAATGTCTGTATTGTCCGGCATTTCTGCCGCCATGGTACCATGTCCATATTCAAATTCAATTTTCATATTAATACCCATGCCTTTCTCGTAACCTGCAAACTTTCTGCATGAAAACCTTTGGTTTTCATGTTATGCAGAGCTCAAATTTGCGTGTGTAAGATTTATCTTTCACATTAATGAAGCATGGCCGCTTTTGCCGCATATGCTTCTCTTAATTCCTCTTTATGTTCACCCTTGTGTTTTCTAGTGTCACTGCACGAACATCGTAGTTCTTCTTAAGAATTTCTGTTTTATAGAAATTCTTTGGTCAGATAAAGTCTTATAATCTCTAGATATTCATCAGGATAGAAGCCGATCTCACCCTGGAATCTGGTTAGTGCAATCAGTCCTCCGTCTATCTCATCAATGGAAGCCAGCATTGCCGCATTTTCACGCTTTAGACCACCCCCGTATACAATATCCATACCGGAGGTCTTTCCTTTTACAAAACTGGCAATCTTTGTGATATATTCCTGATCTGCAGGCGTTTTTCCGGGCCCTATTGACCAAATTGGTTCATAAGCTATCACAACCTTGGAGGTATCCACATCCTTTAAGCCCAGCTCTAATTGCTGTCCGAGAACCTCCATCCACTGAGCCTGTTCCTCACTCTTCTCACCGATACAGTAGAGAACCGTCATACCTTGTGCAATGGCGCACTTAATTTCCTTGTTCAATATTCTGTTTACTGCGTCCGTGTCGGTGATCCCAGCTTCAGCTAATATACCTGCTTTGTCATTTCTCTCCTCACAATGGCCAATAATCACCGTTTCACAACCTGCAAAAGCCATCGCTGCGGCCGGTCTATTTGTTGTAAAGGCACCAAAGTTACCCCCAACTGAGACATCCTCCCGGTAAACACCCTGACAACCTATTTTTATCCGGCTGTCCTTTCCTTTTGCAGCTACCGCTCCCAATAAATGTGTCTCAGGAAAATACATGCTAAACTCTACCTTATCCGGGTCATATTTATTTAGCGCTTCTTGTGTACTTGTAATAATATAGGATGCCCAGTCCTTTATCGGAGCAATTCGATTGACTCCTCCCATTTCTACAGGTACATCAAATCTCTTTAAGTTTAGATAGATATGCTTCATTTATATTTCTCCTCTTTTGTATCTGTCAGCCATCTGCTCCAGGGTAATCGCTTCTACCTTTGGTGCTTTTCCAAAGCTTCCAAATTGTACAATCAAAGTACCGACAACCTCCCGGACACCCGCTTCAATACAATTACAAATACGTGCTACATCCTCATTCGGTATCTCGCCATACATTACTGTATCCATAATAGGTGTAATAAATACTCGAGGGTCAAAGGCAGCTTTGTTTTTCTCCATCAGCTCATATATTTCACCAATGGAGGCACTGGTTCTAAGCGCCGGCTCCTTTGCAAATAATTCCTTCATATTACGTGTTACCGCAAGTCGTATGTCAGTGTCGACATTAATCTTATTAATTCCGTTATGGGAGGCCTCAATCAACTGATTTACATCGATACCATAGGTATTTGACAAATTACCGCCAAGGGCATTAATTTCATCAACAATATATTTCGGTACGGTAGAGGACCCATGGCTTACCAGGAAGCCCTCTATTCTTTCATGGCGCAGACACTCCTTGATCGCAATGGCAATTTCCTTACGGATTAATGCATCCTTCCCTTTATTGGCTCCATGCATGGTACCATAACTGATTGCCAAAGCATCCACACCTGTTTTTTTGAAAAAGTCCACCGCACTTAAGGGGTTGGTATATGTGCTTTCTTCACTAAACACATGATCCTCAACACCTGCCAGGACGCCAAGCTCACCTTCAACAGAAACACCAAGCTTATGCGCATACTTAACAACTTCTCTTGTCAGTTCTACGTTTTCATCATAGGGCAAAGAGCTTCCATCTATCATAACACTGGTGTAACCACCTTCAATTGCAGCGATACAAGAATCCAGATTTCTGCCATGATCCAGATGAAGTGCAACAGGAATGGGACTCTCTGCCCCGTACTTTTTCACAGCAGCTGCGATATTCTTTGCACCTTTTTTCTTATCCTCAAGGGTAGCATTCATAAAATCGCATCTTCCACCCATAAAGCCATTTGCTAAATCCGCTCCCTGTAAAATTGCAGGACTGCGAAACATCTCATGTACTCCAATCACAGCCTTCGCTTGAGCCACAGCATTCACATTAAATGCTCCCTGTGCATAACCATACCGATCTGCCGCTTCTAATATTGCTCTCATAGGTACTAACATATTCTCATCCTCCATCTATTCAACAATTTATCCTAATTAAAAGAAATCATTTTTGATAATTTCTCACCAATTAAAGGTCTGCACCATTCCTTAAAGCTTTCCGTTACACCATTTCCGTCTTTGTTGATATATTCGTCAGGCATAATCCGTTCATGCATCATAACCTCATCAATCTCTACCAAAAATGGTTCTATCACATAGGGGCTGGTGGAAACACGTCGAAAAGCAACCATTTTCCCGCTTTCTCCTTGCAGTACAGCCTGACACGCCAGCCCTCCAGCCAGTATTGCTTCCTCACGGTCTACCTGACTTTGTAAACCAATGGATGCACGACCTAACAGTCCTGGTTTTTCACTCCGTGCTTTGTATCCAAGTCTCTTGATTACCAAATTCGCAAGATGAGCACTGACATCACCAAAATAAATGGCTCTCTCCGTTCGATATACAGGCTCTACAATTGGCTCTCCCTTTGCATTTTTGAGTCCTTCACTGGCTACAATCACAATACCTTTTTTCTTCTCCAGCAACCTTCTGACATCTTCGATGAACTTATCTTCCTCAAAGGGACGTTCCGGCAGATAAATGAGATCCGGACCCATTCCATCTTCGTTCTCTGCTAATGCGCTGGCTGCGGTAATCCATCCTGCGTTTCTTCCTAATGCTTCCACGACAACTACATGGATTGGTAGCCCCTTCACATCAGCACATATTTCTTTTACACTCTGTGCCAGAAAGCGTGCCGCACTTCCGTATCCCGGACTATGATCCGTAATAGATATATCATTGTCTATGGTTTTAGGAATTCCCATAACCTTTATGTCCATACCCTTGTTTTTACAGGTTTTATAAAGCTTGCCACAGGTATCCATTGTTCCATTTCCGCCATTGAATAGAACATATTCTATATTCTTTTTAGCAAGAATCTCTGACATATTGTCATAATCCTCCTGCTCAATCTCATCTCTTGAGGTACCAATTGCACTTCCGGAAGTTCGTAGCAATAATTCCAGATCACTCTCCGGCACATGCTCCAGTTCTATCAAATCTTCTTTTAATAAACCGCCGGTTCCGTTCCTTGCAGCATAGATATGAGTCAGCTCCGTATGTTTCTTAGCCTCTAGTATTGCACCATATAATGAAGCATTGATGACTGCCGTTGGACCACCACCATGCACAATTAATAAATTTTTTTCACTCATAATCAATCATCCTTTCTACTTACATTTAAGCATAACCCATCAAAGTTTTGTAACTTTTTTACGCAAACGTTTGCCTATGTTGTGCAAATGTTTGATTAGACTGTAATAGAAAAAGACATGGTATGCTATTAGCACCCGATCTTACGGAGTCTCTTAACATACCATCAGTTATAGTTATTATGATATAAATAAATGCTCTATATTCAGATCATGGATCATCTGAATGATTTCTTTGGTACGACTACATCCGAATTTTTTCAATAGCCCCTTCACTTGAGTCTTTATAGTGCTGGTCTCAACACTCCGAATTCCTGCAATTTGATTGACCTTATACCCCTGTAACAAGAGCTTTATCATTTCTATCTCCGTTGGTGTCAGGTTTGAAATATTATTGATAAAGAACAACAGACTTCGCTCACTTTTCTGAAGTCTGGCAAACTCCTGGAGGATAGTATCATGAACGTTACTTTGCATAACCGGATGCCCTTCATATGCACAACGTATATGATTAAGTATTTCTTGGTCCTCACAGCCCTTGACTAAATAGTCCGAAGCACCGGCCCCCATGGCAGTTACTATGATATCCCTTGTTTCATGTGCAGTAAGGAAAATAATATTTGCTGCCGGATTCTCTTCTCGTATCTTTTGGGTAGCAATGATACCTGCATTCATGAACTCCATCTCAATATCCATTAAGATAAGATCATAGCTTACCGTTCCTGCTAAGCTAATAATTTCTTTTGCGCTGGAGGCTTCTCCGACAACTTCCATATCGGGCTGACTATTGATAAGTTCACTCATATCCTCACGCAATAAGGAAAAGTCATCCGCAATTAGAATTCTGATTTTTTTACTCATAGCAATTTCATCTCCTTTTACAGTGCGCCTCTTTTGTTTGTGCTGTATCAGGATAATCAATTACTGATACTTCGGCAGCAATATATAAAAGCTACTTCCTTGACCTTCCTTACTTTCCACTCGTAAAGAGCCAAGATGGCTTTTCACAATCTCTCTTACATAATATAATCCCATTCCCCAATTATAATTAGAGTTTTTATTTGAATAAAATGGTTCGAATATCTTTTTTACCTGACTCTTACTCATACCGCAACCAGTATCCCTTACTTCAATTACAGTATACAGCCTTTCATTATGACATAGCAGTGATACTTCGCCCTCTTCCTGTTTGTCTGAGCTTAATACAGCCTCCTGAGCATTAATCAGTAGGTTATATAACGCCTCGCATAAATGAACCTTATCTGCCAAAATCATTATATCCTCCCCAATATCTACATGGATGGCAACCTCCGGATATTTCCTTTGAAAAAGTCCCACTGCATTTTCCGCAATTTCTTTCATATTGACAGGTGTCATGTAGATTGCATTTGTCTTGACACATCGATAGAGCTCATCCATTCTGTTCAGCATCGAGTTATTAAACTCTTCCAATGCATTGATATATTCTCCCACCTTTTGCACATCTACCTCCGGCTGTTCATATAGATGCCTGATTCGTTTATAAATTACCTTACTGGACAATAACTGGTTCTTCATTCCGTGAATAAATACCGATGCACCAACCTTCACAGTGTCAAATTTACGTTTCATTACCACGTCTTCTTTACTGTCCATGAAGTTACTTCTAGTAAAACGAAACAAACTATAAAATCCAAGTACACAGCAAATTATACTAACAATCACCAAGGTCAAATAGCTAAATAGCGAGGGATTTACCTGCATGTACCCTATTCCTTTATTCCAGGAAAAGGTATACCAGTAAAAATGATAAACCTGTCCCGGATCCTGTCTGTAATATAGATAGTATATTCCGGATAACGCAAACAAACTTACCATGATTTGAATGAATTGAATTTTACAAAACTTCATAGTAATAGATTTAAATTCATAAAGGAGCAGAAAAGCCGCTATAAGAAGATAAGCTGTCATCCAAATTAAAGTTCCATATACAAGAATAATTCGGATGAATGGTCTGTTAAGCGTAATAAACCGATAAATCCCGGGGAAGTAAAGAACCAGTGTTATCATCGGTAATACAGCAACTGCTTTCGTTATCCAAAGATTTTTTCTTATAAAAGGAATCATGGAATAGCTTATCGCAAGCTCAATTAAAAAAAGAGGAAATAAGGTTCTTCCTAATGCAATTAGAAAGCCCATCTGATTTAGCGTGATTAAAAAATACTGTAGCTTATTTTTAATCTCCTTTGAAAAGTAAAAAAATTGTATTATTTCAGAGGAGATACCACCTTTTTTTGCTATAAAAATCATAACTCCGCAAATTTCGAGCATCAGACTTAAGCACAATCCGAAAAGATAGATTGATTCCTTACTCTTTCTAAAAAGTAATATTAGCACCGAGGCTATGACAAGACAGACGGTAAGTATAATTAACATCTCAGTTTTCCTCATTTTCTATGATCTGTGTTTTCTTCTTATTACCTTACCCAATGCCCATACGGGTATATGGGAGTAAGAGCAGGTATACTACTTTTGAATTTTCTCTCCGTTAACAAATACCTCAAATATGTCATTCCTTTCATCCAGAATGACAATATCCGCATCTTTACCTTCTTCGATAGATCCCTTTCTATCAAAAATATTGATTAATCTTGCCGGATTTTCCGTCAAAAGAGGAAGCACCTCTTCCAGTGGTCTTCCGGTAAAAGCAAGTAAATTCTTCAACGCAATATTCTGGGTTAGTGTACTTCCGGCACGGGTTCCATTATCCTCCAGTTTTGCATCTCCGTCTTTAACAATGACATTATTTACCCCTAACATATATTTTCCATCCGGTAACCCTGCCGCCATAATTGAATCTGTAATTGCTATCACCCTATCAAGTCCCTTGGTCTTAATCAGTAGGCGAACCACTCCCGGATGCAAATGCCTTCCGTCACAAATTGCCTCGCAGTAAATATCTGATTCTAAAACGGCTCCCATAATAGCCGGATAATGCTGATGCATCAGCTTCATTGCATTAAAGGTGTGGGTACAGGCAGAGGCTCCATTATGAATTGCCTTCCAGCTGGTCTCATAATCCGCACCGGAATGACCGATTGCTACTGTCATTCCAAGCTCTATCATCTTAGGGATATCCTCCACGATTCCTTCTACCTCTGGCGATACTGTAATGTACTTTATATCTCCTTTAGCACGGCTCTGATATTCTGACAGTAGTGGCATATTATGTTCTTGCAACAAATGCTCCGGCATTGCTCCCTTATATTGACTGCATAAAAATGGTCCTTCTAGATGGATTCCTAATAAGTTAGCTCCCTTCTGTTCCATACACTTATGCTTTTTAAACTCCTCGATACACCATTTTGTTTGCTCCTCGGTATCAGTAAGTACGGAGCACAACCAGGAAGTGGTTCCATACCTTGCTACAGCCCTACATATTTTTTCTAAGTCCTCTGCTGTTGCTGCATTAACATCCACTCCAGCAGCTCCATGATTGTGTATATCAATAAAACCCGGTACAACTTTTTTTCCAGATACATCAATTATATTAGCCGTCTCAGGAAGTTCTTTATTCGCCGGAAGCAACTTTATTGTTCCATTAGTAATACCAACCGTCATATTATGAAAACTATGATCGATATAAACTTGTCCGTTCGTTAAATAATATTCAGACATAAAAACCTCCATTCTCTCGTTTCATAGAAAATCAAGAATTCAACTATGTTGAATTCTTTTCATACTAACGAAGCATGGCTGCTTTTGCCGCATATGCTTCATAAAAAACCCGTAAATGTAATAATGAATTTCCACTGGAATTCATTATTATATTTACTAAGAATTCAACTATGTTGAATTCTTTTCATACTACTCCGGTAAATTTGCCACAAATTCTGTAAGCTGAATATTAATATCCGGATGATCCTGTAGAAGACTTACTGGAAAATGTGCACTCTTTTCCCCATAAGCCGCATGTCTTACAACACCTCTATGCCAATCACGAAAACATCCGAGGCGAATCTTTCTTGCTCTTGAAATCTCGTTAATTCCAACCGTAATACAATATTTCGGCATATCATCCAGTGCGCCATTCATATCACCAATCGAATTTACTGCTCTTGTTTCTTTTGCGATTTCCAGTACTCTAGTCTGTTGCTTTAAGAATTCCTCGGGAGTTAATTCCTCCGAAGCTTCATTAAACGCTACATGCCCATTAATTCCAATTCCTCCGAAGCATATATCCACACCGCCTAAGCGCTCAATTAATTCCGGGATATATGTAATATCCTCCGGATCCGGAAAAATGCGCTGTGATGTTGGCATCACTAATTCTTCTTTTATTTTTGAATATACATTACGATCCATGAATCCACGAAAGCTAAGTCTGTGTTCTTTCGAAATCCACTGCTTGTCGTCGGTTAGATACTCATCCATATTAATAAACCATACATCCTTTAGGCTAACCTCTTCTTTATTCACCATCTCCACAAAATACGGATACTGCCCTACAGGCCCTACCGGGCAGATGAATACGGTTGTCTCTTCCCTAGCATTTTTTTCTTTGATTTCAGCCAGCATTTCCTCGGCCATTGCTCTAAATACAGCTTCATTATTCTCTCTAACTATGAGAGGAAGCTTTGGATTTTTTAATAACTCTTCTTTATTATAGTAATAGTAATTATGATGCATGCTTTCTCCTTTATTTTATACAATGATTGCATAACGAACTGTCTTTTCATGCTTAGTAAACTGTCTTTATGTGCTTAACGAACTATCTTTATATAGTAACAATAGAGCTGCCTTTTGGCAGCCCTATCTTACTGTACATAACTACCGTTATTTGTCGGAAGTTTCTACATGTTTAATATTCTCCAGCTTCAGTCATCACATCTAGCAAAACATAGTCAGCAACAGCCGGATCAACTTCTACAGCTCCTGATTCAATGAAATTTCTCTTCTGTAATTCATAGTATCCTTCCACCACACCGGATGCTGCTCCTTCTGCAACTTCTTTTCCTGTTAACCAATCAGCATCACCGCGCTGTGCGTACACAGTTTCTGAGTCCTGTGCTACCTGCTTTGCAATTAATTCGGCGGTTTCCTGCTGATGTTCATCTGCTGCGTAATCCATCGCTTTGAAGATTGCTCGTGTAAATCTCACTAAGATATCTCTGTTTTCCTTCGCATAATTAGGCATTGCGATCCAGCTTGCCAGTGATACCGTTTTATCAGAGAAGGTAAGATTATCAGTTAATTTTGTTGCATCCGGCATTTCATCCAGAATCTTCAAGCTGTTCGGTGACCAGGTTGCTGCTGCATCAACGCCACCGGATAACATTGCAGTAACAATTGCGGATGCATCCATATCCATTGCTTTAATATCATCCATAGTCATTCCTGCTTTTGCTAATGAGTTAAGAAGAATATCTTCACTGGAGCTTCCAGAGGAATATGCCACCTTCTTACCAGCCAGATCTTCCACAGTTGTAATGCCTTTTCCACCGATTAATGCATCACCATTAGAAATATGGGATAATGCAAAGATTGTTGCCTGTCCGTTAATCGCAAGTTTATGTGCTCCCTGTCCAATGTAACCTATATCAATACTTCCGGATTCCATCGCAGCTATAATTGTCGGTCCATCCTGAAATTCTGTTAACTTAACTGTAATTCCCTCTTCCTCTAAATAACCTTGAGCTATGGCATTTTCAATCGCCCAAAGGCTTCCATAATTAGGCATATATGCTACCGACAGCGTAACTGGCTCTTTGGTAGCCTCTGGTTCTACGGTATCTGTTACCTGTGCACCTTCATTTTCTGTTTGTGGAGCCTTTGTTGGAGTTGTTTCCTGTGTCTCTTTCTTACTTCCACATCCGGCCAACATACCTACTACCATAACTGTTGCCAGAAACAAACTTAATGCTTTCTTCTTCATAGTCTTTCCTCCTAGTTTATTTGTGTTATATCGGAATCTAGTCATCTTAATTCATTAATTTGTGATTCCTTTGTATTAAAATCCCCAATTCTACCGATAACTATTAGGCAAATTTATTGAAAATAACTTTGTTATGTTCAAAAAAAGGAGATTTTTAATATCTATTTTGCTATTTCTTATGTTGCAGCCTTACTTTCGTACCTCAAGATATTCCTGGTACACCTGACTCCAAATATAATTCTTTAGTTCTATAAACCTCGGCGTTATTCTGGTTTCCTGATTACGAGGATATGGTATATCAATATCAACAATTTCTTTAATGCATCCGGGCCTTGCACTCATAATAATCACCTTTTGTGCCAATATAATTGCCTCATCTACATCGTGAGTAATAAAGAAGCAGGTCTTTCTTTCTTTTTCCCAGGTTTCAAGGAGTTCCTGCTGAAGCTGTGTTCTTGTTTGAGCATCCAACGCTCCAAAAGGCTCATCCATCAATAGAATGGAGGGATTCACTGCATATGCTCGTGCAATAGCAACTCTCTGTTTCATACCACCGGACAGCTCCTTCGGATAATGATTCATGAAATCCTCTAGCTGCACCATCTTGATATACTTGATTGCAATCTCTTCAGCTTCTTTTCCCTTAATTCCTTTTAATTTTAGTCCAAACATAACATTCTTCTTAACTGTTAACCAAGGAAATAGTGCATACTGCTGGAATACAACTCCTCGTTCTGTACCCGTTCCTTTAACTTCCTTCCCATCACAGAAAACCTTACCGGAGGTTGGCTCTGATAACCCTGCTATAATATTGAGTAATGTGGATTTTCCACAACCTGAAGGTCCAACAACACTAATAAATTCATTTTCTTTAATGTCAAGACTAACACCGTTTAAGGCAATCATTTCACCATTTCTGGTATTAAAAACCTTCTTCACATTGTCAATCTTAACCTTTACACTTCTCTCTTCTCCTGCCATCCTGTGAACCTCCTCTCTAAGAACTTAACAAATTTTTCTACCAGCATTCCAATGATACCAATGATGATGATATATAAAAGCATGGGTGCCGATTCAAAGCTGTTATTTAATGATCGAATTCTCATACCCAGACCGGCAACTGCTCCCGTGGATTCTGCCGCAATCAGTGTTGTTAATGCCGTAGAGCTTCCTAATCTAATTGCTGTTATAATAAATGGCAATGTTGCCGGTGCTATTACCTTAAAGAAAATATGTTTATCATTCGCACCTAGTACTCTTGCTGCTTTTATCAAAGTTGCATCTACATTAATAACACCCTGATAGATTGTGACCGTCATAATAAGGAATGTCGCAATTGTAATAACGATTATCTGTGGTTTACGACCTACTCCTGCAGATATAACAACCAATGGTACATACGCCAGTGGTGGGATATTACGAACGAATTGTATCCATGGCTCAATTATATTTCTGACAGGTGCATACCAGGCCATTAGAATTGCAGTAGGTAGTGCCAATACAAAACCAATAGCAAAACCGGCAATGACTGAAATTAAGCTGCTTATAATATCTGTCCAAAACACTCCTCGTGATATCATAGTGCCC
The DNA here is from genome assembly GCA_023414875.1 of Bacillota bacterium. Classification (GTDB taxonomy): domain Bacteria; phylum Bacillota; class Clostridia; order Lachnospirales; family Lachnospiraceae; genus Mobilitalea. The sequence goes on from JAEZMV010000002.1 coordinate 170,475, forward strand.
ATAGCCTTCAACGTAAGAACTATGTTAGGAAAACTTCTTGCAGTCTGTGGGTTTAGCGATAAAAGATACCACAGAACCATTGCTGAAGCAAGTGACATCATCAGCCACGCTATTTTAGGAATTTTGCCAACCTTTTTTTTATTTTCCATACCCGTCTCCTTGTCTACATTTTTTATAAGATTATTTTATCATCCTATTAAAATTTTTTAAGGTTGAAATTTTTTCATACCTTTTTCTGTAGACATAAGGTATCTACTTATATGAAAGCAGGTAACCCTTCTTTCTGAAGAGAGTACAGGAAAACTAAAATTATAAGGAGACTAACCTGAATATCCTGCGAGAAATACCAATTCTAAAATGGTTTGAGCTACCAATATTAAAAGTGCTAATCACTAATACCAGATTAATGAGTAGCACTTTAATATACTAGTTCTTTTGGAAATCACTTGACTATCTTGCTGAATATAGTTTACGATGAAGCAAAGCGTTTTCTTCGCTTACAGCTTCTAATTTCACAATGGCAAAGCAACCTATTTCTAAAGATCTCCTTCTATGTAACACAAATATAAATGATTAGAAAGGTCGTTTTCTGATTATGACACTAAAAGATATCGCTAATACCGCTGGAGTCTCTATTTCCACAGTTTCCAGAATCCTTAACGGAAAATCTTCGGGCGCTGCCAGTAAGAAGGTCCAGGATAGAATATGGGAAATCGCTCGTGCAGGGGGATATATACCAAACGCTTCTGCACAAGCTTTAAAAACCGGGGCTTCTGTTAAAAAATTAAATAAATCTATAGCTTGTATCTATGCACGTTCAACCGATGCAAAAAATGATGCTTTTTTTTCAGCCCTAACCAGAAGCATTGAGCAGGAAGCCTTAAAAGAAGGATTTATAGTAAAATATTCCTTTTCGGCCTATGATATCCACAATCCTGCTACACAGCACCAGATTATAAATAATGAAGTAGACGGTGTTGCTGTTTTGGGCAGATGCGATAAAGAAACCTTAAAATTTCTTAAGCTTCATTTTAAAAAAGTTGTATATGCAGGGTTAAATGCTTTAGACGCCGAATATGATCAGGTGATTTGTGATGGATATGCTGTAGCAACCGAAGCTATGGAATATCTTTTTCAACTCGGTCACATGAGAATTGGATATATAGGCGAAATGCAAAAAGAAGTCAGATATTTGGCTTATCGTGATGCCTTAAAAAGCCATCATATTTCTCTTGATAAAAATCTGTTAACTAATGTTCCTATTTCTTCTGATGGTGGTTATCAGGGAGCAAAACGTATTCTCGAGAGAGCCGGTGATGTCTCTGCATTCTTCTGCATTAACGACATAACTGCAATTGGTGCTCTCAAGGCAATTCAGGACTGTAATTATAAAATTCCTGAGGACATATCCGTAATCAGTATGGATGATATTGATATTTCCCAATATGTATCACCCATGCTTACTACTATGCACATTCCTATTGAAGAAATCGGAAAAATGACTGCTAAAATATTAATTGACCGCATTAGGAACGGACATACACTACCTCTTAAGATTTCACTGCCCTTTTATCTGGTAAAGAGAGAAAGTTGTGCGATACGCAAACGATTATAATAAATATAATGAAGAGTCCAGCCACTGCATCTTAAGAATCAATATTTTTTGATACAGTGGCTTTTTGTTTAGGTTTTAAATTAAAGATTACATTAATACTATTTTATTTTATAGAACCATCACCAGGTAAGCAGGAGATTGTGGTGGTATGCTAAGGGTTTGGAATATGGCATGTTCCACCCGTACAAGCTGCCCGGGCAAAATCGCATCTAATGGAATGATTTCATTATCTTCATCTAGAATCACTGTTTCATTCGATATGGTGAAAACCATCTGATCATACATGTCATAGGGATTTCCGGTGAGAAGGAAACCATTATTCGTATCAACACTCACAACACGGTCCGTTGTAATATTTACAGATGCTTCTTCCTGCAATACTACAATCCGGTAGGCGTTTGATTGTGGTGGAATACTCCTTGTCATTGCAGATGAGAAATCAGCATCAATTCTCATCCCCTCATTTAAATCATACAGATTAAGTGATGTTCCCTCCTCATCTATGATTATGGTATTATCTCCTACATTTAACCTAACTTCCTGCATATACATCCTATTGCTTTCATCGCTTACGAAAGAAATTAATATATAGCCTGTATTTCCTGTGTTTGCAGCAACTTCCTCAATAATTGCGTTTTCTACATGTATTATTTTATCTCTTTGAATTTGCATACCCTGTGGAACGGAACTATCACGATTCATAATTATCCTCTTATTTGCAAATTATTCTAGTTATAATATATGTTAGTTTTTCTAGAAGTTACGGCCTCCGGTATAAATAATGTGCCTTCAAAAGGAGCCTTCTCCCTACCTGAACTGACCCTCATAAGTTAGACCTAAAAACCTAACGTATGGGAGGTCAGTTTTGTTCGGTAGAACGTGAAATCCTTTTATCCGGAGTTTGGAAGTATAGTGAAGATGTTGCTTCAGAACAGATAAAAATAGAAGAGGTAATTTGATTGATACCCCGATTTATATGATTCTATTTGAGTCACTTGTGCTAAACGATACAAAATTAGCTAAAAGAAAAAGAATTCCGGTGTGGAAATTAATCCTCTATCGGAATCCTTTTCTTTTTCCTATTAGTCCTCATCACAGAAGATACATCCCTCCGGAAATTCAGCGGAACAGGCTGCTTTCATCGGATCCATAAAGCTGCTGTCTTCCATATTATTTTCTGGTATATTATTAAAGTCTTTCTCTCTCATATTATAACCTCCTTAAAATGAATGCTTCTAAATGATAATAGTTATCATTTCTATAATAATATTATATGATTATTTTAATATTAATCAAGTGTTTTCTGATAATTTACCAATATTCCACTTTTTGAACATCATTTCACTATCAATATTGTGTTTTTATGGTAAATTTGCACAATTATATACATTAATAAGAAGTGTGAAAAAGAAATTGCCGAATACTTGGTTATAGCTTTTCTTTCTTTTCTTCGTCTGAATCTTCTTCCGGCTTTACCTTACGAAGTAGGATAAGACCGTAAATAAATAATGTTAAACCAATAATTACTGGAATCAATTCCACAAGCAGCGAATTATGCTTTACCGTATCAGTACTTACCACCAAACTACCAAGCGCACTGATAAAATCAACCAGGAAGTGATAGAATACCATAGGCCAGATTGAATTATTACGTAATACACAAGCACAGAAGAACACTCCATAAAACATACAATAGATTACCTGGAATATCCCTGATAGCAGATCATGACGACCTGCAATTGTAGTTGCAAAATGTATTAATCCAAAGATGATACTTGAAGCAAATACTGAAAGATAGATTCCTTTCTTGGTTTTTCCCCATTTTTGCATCATTAAATTAAGGGCTAAACCCCTTCCTATCACTTCTTCTCCTAAACCAACACCGATATTAAGAATAAAAAGCAATATATAAACTAGAGGCTGGGTAGTAACTAATTTTGTGTTTTGGTCAAATGTTGTAAGTATTTCTGCTATTTGCCAGATTAGCACGGGCGTGAAAAGCCATATCTGCTTCCATTCTCTTGGTTTTGTGATACCTGAGGTTTTAAATATACCTAGCCCTTTAATTAAAAGAATTCCAATAAATGCACATGTGAATTCTTCAACGATAAAGGCTGAATACAGTGCATTTCTATCCTTCATAAATTGCTCAAAAAATGATACGAGAGGATTTAAACTCAACTCACAGATCACCGTAATTACAAGATATAAAACGGCTACAAAAACAATCGGACTTTTAAAAGCAAATGATTTTATTTGTTTCATGATTAATTTTCCTTTCAAATATAAACATATTTTTTTATTTCAGGTAATTGTGAAATCTCATAAGTTTAACTCTTTATATAGTAAATGCACTTTTAATTCATAGTTAATGGGTTGAAAACTTCCAATTTAGGGCGCAAAAAATCAGGCTTCCTACAGTTATTAGGAAACAAAATTAAATACCTTCATATACATCTTAATAATTTTAAATCTTATTTCAAATTATATTCCAGCATATGATTATGCTTAGCCTTCCATCAGATAGTTCAGTAGAAATCTTACCCTTCAACTGCTCTACCAGAGCTTTGACAATGCTTAGCCCCAATCCTGTATTCCCTTTACTCCTCATTTTATCAGCGGTATAAGTCCTGTCGAATATGTGCTCAATATCCTCCTTCGATAATTGCGGTGCGTCATTTGTAAAACTTGAGACCAGCTGTGCACCCTGCCTGGTAAGGGATATATTCACACATCCATTTCCGTGCTTTATGGCATTATGCATTAGGTTCTGATAGATACGTCTTATAGCACTCTCATCAGCGGGGATCGCTGGTAAGGACTCATCGACTTCAATTACGGGTTCAATTCCCCGGTCGATAAAATCATTATAATATGCAGCAAGCAATTCACACAGAATATCCTGCAGTCTGATCGGCTCAATATTAAAACTGTATTCACCAGCCTCACATCTTGATAATTCAAAGAAATCCGTAATCAGTGTTTGCAGAGACATCGCTCGTATTAATACGATGTCCTGATAGCGCTTTTTCTGCTCGAGCGGCAGACCTTCATCCTGCAGCAGCTGAATATATCCGATGACAGAGGTTAGGGGCGTTCGCAGATCATGAGAAATGTTTGCTATCTCCTGCCTCTGCTGCATATCTCTATACCTGAACTCGATCTCCGAAACCTTTTTTCGCTCAATAAACCGATTCATCTCTACTACCATCTCTTCGAGTGAATGGTTCGAGTAGGATAACTTGATTTTTTGGTTTGTATTTTCTTTGCTGATCTGTTTTAGGTTCGCCGTAATCCTTTTTATCTCGGACCGGGTTAATATCAGCATTACTATACACAAAAGCACCATAAGGATTAAAATACTGATTAGGATAATTTTTATCAAAGCGTCACCTACTTACTTATTTCCATTTACGGTTAAGAAATGCACCCGATAGGATAAAAACCATAATATAGATAGTTCCAATGATAGCCGCTGTAAACAATTGCTTCGTATCAGTGATACCGCCTCCGGCCGTAGATAATTTGATAGCAGCAGTATTAATATGAATCATTTTTACCGGCCCTACTAATTGAGTCAGCTGCGTTGTAAGAAGTGCATCGTAGAACGGTCCAAACTTAACGGTATTATAGGACTGTACTATGTTGATAAAATAACTAAAACCAATGATTCCCCAGTAAAAAAATATTGCCAAACTACTTTTTCTTAATAAGAACATCAGTAGTGTGCTAAGAATCATTGCTGCTAAATAAAGAGGTAATGCAGCTGTTATTGAAGCAAGAAAGTTTATCAGTAACTCTCCACTAACCATAGAGCCAATTGCTAAGGAAGCACTTAGACACCAGGTTATCACCACTATCAGGACTGTCATAAATACAAGAAAGCAAGAAACAATCGTTTTTGTGAAAAAAAACTTCAATCTTGTTATACCGAAGGTAACTGTATTGATATATGTATGATCTTTAAATTCTTCGCCGGTAATTGCATCCGTTAATAATGGCCATAAAAATACCGGCAATACCAGCATGACTTTTGATAAAGCTATTAGGTCATCCATAGGTGCCTTCATTGGGCTTATTATAATGAACGTAAGGAAAATTAGGATGCCCCAGAATATATATAAAAATCTTCTGTTAAATAGACGAAAAACCTCTGCTTTTACCAGATTAATCACTTGCATTACCTCCAATCATGTCAATAAAATAATTCTCAAGATTGGTTCCTTCGCGGTTTACCGTGAATACCTTTACTCCATGCTTAACCAGGGTCTGTACCAGAACATCTGAATCATTCACATATTGATATATTTTAATGATATTGTCATTTAATACGATATAATCTCTGCAGCCGAGCTCCTTTTCAAGAATTATAGCTGCCTTGACGGTATCATCCACGATAGTTGATAAATATAATCTGCATTTTTCATTAATTACCGCTGCTGAGTTTTCTTCCAGAAATACCCCTTTATCAATAAAACCGTATACAGTCGCTATCTGTGAAAGCTCACTTAAGATATGACTGGATATAATGATTGTTATATTTCGTTCCCTATTTAACCTCTTAAGAATTTCTCTAAACTCTGCAATTCCTACCGGGTCCAAACCATTGATTGGCTCATCCAGGATTAAAACATCAGGGCTCCCTAAAAGTGCTAATCCAAGACCCAACCTTTGCTTCATACCTAATGAAAAAGCCTTAAAAGGCTTATTGCCTACCTCAGACAAACCGACCTGTTGAAGAACTTCTTCAATGCACCCTCTTCCAGCTATTCCGCGCTGCAGCCTATAGTATTCTAAATTCTTTTTCGCCGAAAGATAGGGGAAAAAACTAGGTGTTTCTATAATACAACCCATTCTCTGTCTTTGTTGGTTTATGTCTTTTTCCGAAGCTCGTCCAAAAAGCTCGATGCTCCCGGAACTTAACGGGATGACACCGCTAAGAATTTTCAAAATCGTTGTTTTACCGGCTCCGTTTTTCCCGATCAAACCATAAATATCTCCTTGCTTTACCGTAAGATTGATGTTATCGAGAGAAAAGTGCCGGTCGTACTTTTTTGTCATGTTATATGTCTTGATTACTGTTTCCATAACAATCCTCCTTTCTTATAGCTTTAGAATATAGCTCAAACTTCAAGAAAGTTTAAAAAAAGTCTAAATTATGTCTTAAGTTTTTATTCGTGCATTTTAAAACCTATCCCCCAGACTGTCTGAATGTATTCTGTATCCGGGTCAATTATGGCTATTTTTGAGCGAATATTGCTAATATGTACATTTACTGTATTATCATCTCCCATAAATCTATCATTCCAGACATTCTCAAACAGATTTGCCTTCGTAAATACTTTATTAGGATATCGAAGTAAAAGCTCCAGAATAGAGAACTCCTTCGAGGTGAGCATAATTTCAGTTTCCTGCACAAATACTCTATGATTTTCAAAATCCATTCGAAGATCTTTATATACAATCTCATTCTGCGCTATATTTGCATTAGAAAACACAACATACCTTCTGAGTTGTGCTTCAATTCGGGCAACAACCTCATTTACATCAAAGGGTTTAGAGATAAAATCATCTGCTCCTAACCGCAAAACATCAATTTTAGAATCTGGTGAGTCCTTCGCAGAGATTACTATGATTGGCATTAATTTAACCTTGCGAATACGCTTAATTAAATCCTCTCCTGTGATACCCGGAAGCATCAGATCCAGCAATACCAGATGGTATTCATACATATTTAAGTATACCTCTGCTTCGCTTCCCGAGTAAGCACATCGGGTATGATATCCATTTTTTTGTATAATCCCACATAGCAAATTATTTATGTCTGCATCATCTTCAACGATTAATATATTAATATTCTTCATTCCGTAACCCTCGCATTGGAACAATATAATTAAATGTTTCCATATTTTACACTTTATTCAATATGGTAACATGAGGATTTTTCAATTTCAATCACAACATTCTAGGTAGTGCATTAAATTCCTGTTGATAAATTTGCTGATTGGCAATGTCTTGAATTCACTATTTTTATAAGTATTCCAAAACACATAAAATATTTAATTAAATTATACTGATTTATTATGGTGAATTATTGTACTTCTTAAGCAATTATGGTATATATAGGTAAAGATACTTCCTAATTTTTAACTATTTAGGGTGATATATTAACTTTCTATAAGGAGAATAATCATGAAAATGACTTTTAGTTTAAAAATGAGACTTCTGGTTTTGTTAGGAAGCCTCCTAATCGGAAGCATATTTGGTATGGCTTTAATACCTAATTCCAGGGCTAAGGCAGCTATTACACCTGCCGATTATCCGAATGTGCAATTCAACACTTTATTTAATACGGGTACATATGGAGCCGACGATATCGCATTTGCCGATGGTTTTATCTATACGATCGATAGCGATTCTGGAATAACAGAGTGTGTTAGAAAATATGATCAATCAGGCAATAAGATACTCGGTTTTGATACCTCAGAATCCTCTTCTCTCAGCGGAATATGCGTTGATTCCGGATATCTTTACATATCTGATCAAAATAAACACTTGATTTATAAATATGATACCCTTGGAAATAAAATAGGAGAGGTCGCTACCGAATTAGGACCCTATGATATCACTGTAAAAGACGGCTATCTTTATGTTGTATGCCAAATTGCTCAAAAGGTGCAAAAAATATCGACCTCTTTATCAGTTGCCGCAACCTATGATGTCAGTTCAGATTTTACAGGACCAAAATCCATCACTACGGATGGGAGTTATATATATGTGGGTAATTTTTATAATGATGGAAAAATTGTAAAATATGATGCGACTTTCAATAAAACGAGAGAGTATATTGGTTTTGACGGTAACCCTCAGTATATGCAGGCGCAGGACCTATTCTATTATGATAATCATATCTATGTTTCGACCGGCTATTATATAATCAGCATCACCGTTGATACCATGGAGCAAGCATATTCTTGGATCCCGGATATACCTACCTCCGCCTGTGTAACAGCGGACGGTAATTTTCTGGCTACAACTGGCTCTGGTGGCTCTAATATTAAGATATCAAGAATTGCAAAAAGCAATAATAATTTAAGCTCACTTACGGTTAGCGGAGGCTATTCCTTATCCCCTGTTTTCAGTAGTACGCAATTAAACTATTCCGTAACTGTTCCTAGCACCGCAACCAGTCTGGACATAACTCCTACCGTAGAAGACAATACCGCTGCGCTATATGTCGATTGGATTCTTGTTACAAGCGGAGTAGCCAAGAGTATTACACTTACCAACCCCACGACAAATGTTACAATAGCTGTGAAGGCGGAGAATAATACCTATAAAAATTATATTCTTACTATCACAAAGGAAAAAAGCAGTGACAGTACCTTGAAATCCCTTGCTTTTACAGATTATAGTGACTTTACGTCTTCCTTTAACAGTGCTACTACAAATTATACTCTACAGGTACCTCAGGGGACAACCAATGTCGAATTCGTACCCACTGCAAATCATACAGGGGCTATGCTTTTTATTAATAATATATACTCTTCCAGCGGAACTACTCAAACTTATAATGTTGGACCGGGAGATAATCTATTAAAAATTCTTGTAATTGCAGAAGATACTGTCACAAGAACTAATTATTATGTAAATGTACGAGTAAAATCTGCACCTGATTGCAGATATATCACATATCTGGATGCAGGATCACAATTTCTGGATGGTGGAACCACCATATATGATAATTATCTATATATCGGTCAGTTAAGTCAATGTGCATTTTTGTTTAATTTAAGTGATGTTACAGGAACTGTAGTAGAGGCTAGTTTAAATATGAAAACTCAAACTGGAGATTTCCCTGGAGAACGGGACTTTGAATATGATTTGTACAACGCAGAGGACAGCTGGGTGGGGGGTATTTCATTTCCAGCAGAGCGTAATAACGTATTATTGGATGTGAAGGACGACAGAAAACCCCCTTATAATATATCTTTTGACGTTACAAACATTATCAATCAAACTTTAAAAACAGTTGATAAACAAACATCCCTGGTATTTGATTCTCCTGATGAGAATTATATTGGAGTATATGACAATAACGCGCCCGCCGCTTGGGACAGGCCATATCTCTTTATCAGGCTCCAAGCAATTGATACGTTAACCGCCACCTATGATGACTCCACCCCTCAGGATATCACATTTCATATCTCTGTCGAGGATACGTTGAGCAGTATCGTTAACGGAGCTCATACATTAATTGAGGGAACTGATTATACGTACACGTTATCCGAGAAGACTATTACAATTAAGAAGGAATACCTGACTACCCTTGCTACGGGTAGCTATGATTTTATCGTCGATTTGGCCGAAAGCACGAGTCAGACTTTAACGGTTACTGTCGTTAAGGATTCCTACACGATCGCTGCATTGGATGACGTTACTTTAAATGAAGTTAACAAAGATTATGTGGCGGGCTCTCAGCAGACGAAATCCATAACTCTTCAAAAAACCGGTACAATGAATCTTGTTGATATAGCAGCTTCGATCAGCGGGGGCATTAACAGTAAATTTATCATCACACAGCCGGTGAATACAACACTTAACCAAACCACTACTTCGACGACCTTTACCGTCAAAGCAAAAGACGGACTGGCTCCCGGCACCTATACTGAGACGATTACAATAAAAGCGGACAATATGAAAGATGTGACCTTTTTGGTTACTCAGGTAGTAAATGCACCTCCGCAGGCTGCTTCTGTACATTTTACCGGAGTAAAAATGCTTGGCGTGACCTTGACCGGACATTACACCTATGAAGATGCAGATGGTGATATCGAAGGAACTTCTGTTTATCAATGGTATCGCTCGAATAATGCATCCGGTGCAGGCAAAGTAGCAATCTCAGGAGCTACCTTAATAACTTATTCCCTACAGTTGGATGATATTGGATATTATATCAGCTTTGAAGTAACACCGAAGGCTAGTACCGGCTCCATCGAAGGAACGGCTGTCATGAGCTCCTATGTAGGCGCTGTCGTTCCTAAGTATGCGATTACACTGACCGGTGACGCTACAGAGAATGATGTGGATCATACAATTGATATCACCTACAGCGTAGACCCTGCCTTCACTGCAGCCATTACCGGCGTCAGCTTCAACGGACATGCTTTAGTGCCTGGTCAGTATACAGTGGATACCACCAATAACAATAAAATAACCCTTAACCCAGGAGCAAATACGGGAAGCGATATCCAGAATTCTTATCTCAGAACAGCAGGTACCGGAGATATTATTATCAGTGCAACCGGATATAACAACAGCGTAGTGCGGCAGACGATTACTGCCGGAGTTGTCTCAAGTCTTGCGATAACAACACAGCCGGACGCTGGTGTGATAAGCGGCGTCGAATTTTACAAACATCCGGTAGTATCATTAAAGGACATCTATGGAAACCTCTGTACGAATGGACCATCCGCAGCAGCAACGGTTACTGCAGAGGTAACGCCGGGAACGAGCGGAAGCTGTACGATAACCGGAACTACCGATGTGAGTGCAGTCGCAGGTGTAGCAACCTTCACGGGTCTTAAATGCTACCAAGTCATCCCGGGACTTGGAGCTATCACTTTCAGTTCAGGATCTGTGACAGTAAACAGCAATCCCTTTAAAATTCCTCCGAAGCAATCGATTATAACAGTTTCGGACAGAACAAATAATAATGTAGATAATGATATAGAGATTACCTTTACCCCGAATTCAGATTTTGAGGGAAAGATTACCTCGATAACCTATGGTGACAACTTACTCTCAATGACAACTGACTACATAATAGAGAGCGGAAAGATAACCTTAAAACCCCAGGGCGGTAATCCTGCACTGACAACCGCCACCCCCCTTAAAAATATAATCATCACGGCGACCGGTTATCTAGATTCCTATATATCTCAAGCCATCGGCCATGGCGCTTTGGCATCCCTGACACTAACCGGAAATATAACCGCACCTGCAAGCAACGGAGGTTTATTTGCAGGACAGCCGGTGATTACATTGAAGGATCAGTATGGTAATATCTGTACCGGAGATAACAGTACCACGGTGACTGTATCAAAGAAGGATTCCGGAACATGGACGCTGTCCGGGACCGTTACAGCAACAGCCGTGAACGGTGTTGTTACCTTTCTTGATCTGGGAACCACCAATTCCGCCCATGTTGCAGGTGCACAGTTAGCATTTAATACGACCGGAATTCCGGAAGTATTGAGTGCTGCAGTTAATCTTCCTGCACCGGCTTCGCCACCGCCATCACCTGTAACCCCATCATCACCTTCATCGACACCAGCACCGGTTGCAACGGAACAAATAACTGGTGAAATAATGCAGGGTACCTCGAATGATACAATAGCTCAAATAATGATTGAGAGGGCAACCTATGCCGACGGTAGTAAAACAGATTCGGTAACCTTTCATGAGTCCAAAGTAGCGGAAGTGATTGAGGAGCTTAAAAAGAGCGGAGAAAGTACCGCAAGAATTGTGATTCCTGATAAGAAGGATGAAGTATCACAGACAACCGTCAAACTCCCTACCGACACCATAGACACATTGGCAAAGGGTGACATCGGACTTCAGATAGCTACAGAAGATGCTAAGATTGATATCCCTCAGAAAGCTATACAGACGGTAAACGATAATTCGAAGGAAGATCTATACTTCAATTTAGTACCGGTTACTGAAGAGAAACAACAGAAGGAAATCATTGAACGCTCTATATTTAAGGCAGCGCTTGTAAGCGGCTCTTCCGATAGTTCGATTGCTGTTGTCGGAGTCCCTGTGACGATTGAAACAAATATGCCCTCTACCGATGTGTATATCACACTTCCTTTAAGTGGAGTAACTATTCCAACGGATGAGGCAGAAAAAGAAGCTTTCTTAAACCAACTTGCAGTATATATTGAACACAGTGATGGAACTAAGGAGCTTATTAAGGGTGAACTCGTTACTTATAGTGATGGTGTTATGGGAATTAAATTCCATATCACTAAGTTCAGTATCTTTACGATAGTCCGCACGAATGCATTAGCTAATCAAACCGTATCTGCTTCCTGTGATGTAACAAAGGTAACCGTTCCGAAGAAAACAACCCTCGATGGTACAAAGATCACTTCAACTGTAGCTAACAAGATAAGCGATGTCACGATAAAATTGAAGGTGAGTGATAAGGCTTTCTGGGAACTATATAGTGATAAGGCATGTACAAAGCTCTTATCCAATCATACGATGAAGTTAAAAACAGGTACAAACAAGGCCTATATTAAGGTTACTGCTGAGAACGGAACTACTAAGATATATACTATTACCATAACCAGACAGAAATCTTCAGCTGCCGCTGTTACAAAGGTGACCGCACCGGCAAAAGCGGTGATAAAGGATACTGTCATAACAGCAACGGTGAAAAGCAGTACGGATAAGCTGACATTTAAGGTTAGTGTAAGCAATAAAGCTACCTGGGTGCTATACAGTGATAAGGCCTGCAAGAAGAAAATAGATATAAGCCGGATCAATCTGAAGACCGGATTGAATACGTTTTATCTCAAGATAACTGCTGAGGATGGGAAGACCAGTAAAGTATATACCGTTAAGATTACACGTAAGTAAGTATCGTTAGGTAACACCTGTAAGAATTATTTATATAATTCTCACCAGAAATGTGGTATTTATTGCCAAGACACAAGATTATTTACATTACCCATTTTACAACAACAAATATTTTTTTACACAACCTATATAAGACATAAATAATTTTACACTACTTTAAAAAGAATTCCACCAAGGTACATAGTACTCCAGTGGAATTCTTTTTATGCTCACTAAATCACGATTATATGAAAGCTATATAATACCATCTCTTTAATTATTCCTAAAGGAATGGAGCTATCTTTTTAAATGCTTTGAGATCACCCTTTTTCACCAGTGAATCTGCAAGTTTCTGTATTGTACTATTGCTAAGAAAAGGATATAAACCAGGACAATCAGATATATCTCCTTCCTCCATTGAATTCAAAACCAGATAATCGAGTGTTTCCTCCTTGATGAATGGAGCCAAGCCCAAAATCTGTGATAATTTCCCTATCTCCTGTACTTTTCCTACTAACTTATTCAAGGCTTCTTCGCTTAAAAAGGGAGCAACCCCACATAAAAGCTCGATACTTTCTACATTATCAACCTTATCCACGAAAAGGTTTAAGTATTCTTCCCCTACAAAAGGTGCTATACACAACAGATCTGCTATGGAAATATGTACTTCATCTCGTTCAAGTACACAATTAAATAATCTTTCTGTCTGCTTAGGCTTTAATATCGGAGCAACTTCACCTATGATTTGCGCAGATACCTTATTCTCCTGTACATATGTCTCTGCATCACCTATTACTACGTGCTTTATTAGAGTGCAGCCTTCTCCCTCAGATAATAATTCATCAATACTACAGCCTAATATAACAGCCAATTCCGGAAGTTTCGCTATATCGGGCATCGAGTTACCTCTTTCCCAATTACTCACTGCCTGATAGCTGACACCCATAGCATCTGCCATATCCATCTGAGTTATATTCTTTTCTTTACGCATATTTGCTATCTTCTTACCTATCGCTATATTACTAAATGCCATTCTACTGATACCTCATTTCCTATATTTTTAATAAAGATAGTGTGTATAGTCTCGCTAAATACATGCGAGCCATTAGAAGAATAGCAAAAACGGCTATTCTTCATAATCTATGCCCATAAAACATGGGCGTTAGTATGTTTCACTTCACAAGTATTCTATCAACTTTGATCTCTTATTGTAAGCAATTGTTAGTTGAGTTTTCATAGTAATAGTTCAATTATTTCTTGAGTTACACATAAAATTATCTTTTTGTTTTACAAATGCACCAGCTCAATAAAATAAAGACAGTTAAGGGAAGTTGTTCCTTAATAATTATGTTTTCCATAAAATATTCAAATTCTAGAAATACTGAAAAACAGAACAACTTATATTTTTATTATGAGTGTTATTATTAAAATTTCAATACTTTTGTGTACAAACTACTTGCTTTTAAGGATAAAGCAATATTATGTGATACTGGTTATTATAAATCATTAAGTTTTTAGCATTTAGTTAATCCTTCATTAACGAAACAATTGATATTCGACAAGAAAAGTGGTATGCTACCACGGTGAATACGAAAGAATATCATTACAGAGTATAAAATTTAAGATTGAAAAGAAACTTCCTGAATGAGCTTATATAAATAAACTCTTCTAGATTTTTCTTTCCAGTTATTTAGGCTGCCAAAAGGCTGCATGGAGGTTAATATGATAACAGTTAAGAATCTATCCTACTCATATCCGCAAAAGGATCTATTTCATGATATTTCGTTTACTCTGGAGGACGGTCAGCATTGCGCTCTGATCGGAGCCAGTGGCAATGGAAAAAGCACTTTAGTAGATATCCTAATGGACCGGGA
The DNA here is from genome assembly GCA_023414875.1 of Bacillota bacterium. Classification (GTDB taxonomy): domain Bacteria; phylum Bacillota; class Clostridia; order Lachnospirales; family Lachnospiraceae; genus Mobilitalea. Next base: position 185,592 of record JAEZMV010000002.1, read on the forward strand.
ACGATATCTGTTCGATGGAGCTATAGAGATAACCCCCAATTGCAGAATGGGTTATGTAAGCCAGTTCTCCAAGCTGGATACCGCAAATGAAATTACCGTTTTTGAATATATCGCGGAAGAATTTATTAAGCTACAAAACGATATTGAATCGATTTGTGCTGAGATGACGTCCTCTTCGGAGCTTGATACTTTACTGGAAAAGTACCAAATAGCATTTGATGCCTTTCAGGCAATCGGCGGTGATGACTACGAACGCCTCATTAAGATGAAACTAAATCAGGCTGACTTACTTAAGCATGAGGATTTATTGATTTCAAAACTTAGTGGCGGGGAGTACAAGCTAATCCAAGTGATTAAAGTGATGTTAACCGCTCCTGACTTATTGATTATGGATGAGCCCGATGTGTTTTTGGATTTTGAAAATCTTAATTCTCTAAGAAATCTAATTAATTCACACAAGGGAGCTCTACTGGTTATTACGCACAACCGATATCTGTTGAACCATTGTTTTCATAAAATATTACACCTAGAGAATAAGGAGCTTCAGGAGTTTGACGGGCGGTATATTGATTATAATTTCTCCCTACTTCAAAGTAAAATTGAGCTGCAAGAGCTGGCTGCTATCGATACAGAAGAGATTGAGAGAAATGAAGTTATCATCAATAAATTACGAAATGTAGCTTCGTACCATACAGAAGCTTCCAGAGGAAAATCCCTTAAGGCTAGAATTTCATTGCAAGAAAGATTAGAAGCACGTAGAATCAAGGCGCCGTTTGTGGAGATGAAAGAACCTGTCATCAATCTGATTACGGATCAGGAACTAGGAGAAACCATTGTATTAAAAGTATCTGATTATAGTCTTGCCTTCGAGAATATTCTTTTAGAAAAGACTAATTTTGAAATAGAATCCGGAGATAAAGTAGCCCTGATCGGACCAAACGGCAGTGGGAAAACGACCTTAATCCGTGAAATTTTTACGAATGACCATAAAGCGATTGAGATAAACGAGGCCGTACGAATGGCGTATTTGTCCCAGCTTCAAGGCGAAGTATTAAATGAGGAGAATACGATCTATGAAGAATTCTTTGGTCTTGGTCTTAAAACATATCAGGCGATAAATTCCTATCTTTTTGATTATGGTTTTGAGGAGGAAATTATGACGCAAACGATAGGTTCCTTATCCGGAGGTGAAAAGAATTTACTTCAATTGGCTAAAATCGCTTTAAGTAAAGCAAACCTACTGCTTCTGGACGAACCTACAAGTCATTTGGATACCTATTCACAGTTAGCGCTGGAAAAAGCCCTTCAAAATTATAATGGTGCAGTTCTCATGATATCTCATGACTTCTATACCATCGTAAACTGTATGGATTACATTTTAATGATTGAAGACCAGACAATTAGAAAAATAAGTATGCGAAAATTTAGAAAGATGATTTATGCCAGTCATTTTGATAAGGATTATCTAGAGCTAGAGCAAAAGAAAAAAGATGTTGAGACAAAAATAACATTGGCTTTAAAGGATAACAATTTTCTTCTGGCAAAGGATTTTTCCGACGAGCTAGAAGCGATCATTAAGTTAATGTAATCTCGCATATATTATTTGGTTTTACCGTAGATAAATAAACCGGTAACTACCTTTTTACACATTTGACATTTTATGTATATAGCAATATAATAATTAAAAGAATAGAATTTAATCTTACCTGAATTGAACTCATCAGTATTGATTTGTGGTGATTTAGTTCTAGTCAATCTTATTTTACTACAAGTCGGTGAGGGGTTAAATATTTTTGTTAAGAAAGTCTGTATTCATGTGGGTTGCGGCATTTTTCTGACGCCTAACTTTATTAATTTGGGGGTAAATCTAATGGAAAGCCTAAGAAGATGGTCTAATGTATTTCTAGTAATTAGCATTATTTTGAGCGCATTAACAATTGGAGTTTTTTTAAGGCTAAATGGGGAGTTTACTATACCAGATGATGGAGACCTAATACTATCACTGTATATAAGAAAATGGGTATTATCTTTTGCTACTCTCTGCTTTATAGCAATTACTATTGCACTAAAGATGGTAATGTCAGCACTTGTTGGAGAGGCTTGGAGTGTAAAATTGAGAATTAACGATCTAGAAAAAAGAATTGAACAACTTGAAAATAGACTCCGTACATAATTTATCTCAATATTCATAAAAGACGAGATCGAAAGGCAAAACAAGCAAGGAGCGTGCCGCTCATCAACCATAAGTGGCACGCTCTTTATTTTTTACTTATGTATCGTTAAATCTTTCAATTGGACTAAAAATCACCAAAGGCATTTGCAAGATACCACTTCGAGCCAATCCTAATTACATCAATCTCAGTTTTATCAGTATCGCGATCTTCAGATCCTTTGATTGTCAGCTTTACTTCAAGCGTATATCCCTCTTTAATGTTTACTTCTTCGTCATAGGAATATTCAATATCCTCTTCAATTGCTTCTATCTCATCTCTGTCCATTTTATCCTTATCAGTAATCTTATAGGAAATCTTGATTCGCTTTCCGTACTCATCCTCTAAGGAGCCAAACATTTCATCAAACATCTCCTCTTCATCATCGAAGTAGTCTAAATAGTCTTCCATATCATCACTGATATAATCCGGATAAGCTGAAATCATTTTTTTAAAATCGTACTTTTCAAGACCTTCTGTTAGGCTCTTGATAGGTTTTTCATATCCAGGTGTGGATACTGATTTAATAATATTAACTAATACAATTAAGGCAATCAAAGCAACCACAGAAATGCCAATAATCGCAATTAACTTCTTGGTGTTGCCTTTTGCTAATCCGGGATTGTTGCTGTTATTCATATTAGGAATATACGGAGGTGTGTTTGGTGTATTCGGTATATTTAGTGTATTTGGTGTATTCCCTGAAGTCTCCGGAACGCTATTATCTATCTTGGTTCCACAATTTACGCAAAATACCTCTCCTTGCTTTAACTCAGTACCACAATTTCTACAGAAACCCATTAGAATATCCCCCTTTATACTTATCAGCTATGCTGTAATAATATAGTATATTATACATTATATGGCATAATTCATCAACTTATATTTATATACTTCAAAATAGCTTTTCAATCCGCGAAATTGTACCTGTCTTTGCATTCTGTTCCATTGTAAAATATATGTGATCCTAATCTTATGTTACTTCTATCAAAATTATGATTATAAGATGTAATTCTACTAGAAATAATCATAATCCATCTTCCTTTTAATATAATGTAATAATACTACATATTCTGGAGGGTTTATGAAAAAGATTCTGATCAAAACTATCCTCGTCGCCGTCGTTGTACTTTTGATTCCGTTTTTACTTACCTTGCTTTTTACGGAACGTGATAACTCAGCTTCCATCGAAGCCATGGATTTTACCATATACTATCAAACAAATGGCTCGAAAGACAAACTCTCCTTCGACGAATATCTGCTTGGTGTTGTGGCTGCTAATATGCCCGCCGGATACCATATGGAAGCATTGAAAGCACAATCCGTCATTGCAAGGACTTACGCCTTGTATAACATCTCACTGTTAACAAAAACTGATAAGAGCAAATCAACCTTTACAACTTCAGAGCTTGGTCTTTCTTATATCAGCCTTAATTCCCTTGAACAATTCTGGGGTGTCGAGGATTATAACGAATATTTTACAAAGCTTGAGAATGCTGTGTATAGCACCAGGGGCAAAGTCCTTGTTTATAATCACGACCTAATTCTTCCCGTCTTTTTTGATACAGGCTCCGGATATACGCGAAATGCTTCCGAGGCTTGGGGTATTGACATCCCATATCTAGCCAGTGTTACCAGCAAACAAGATGTCACCTCCACGAACTATCTGAAGATCGTGGAGTATGATATATCCGAGCTAATTACTTTAATAAAAAATTACTATACGGACCTGAAGCTGACAGAGAATAAATTCTTTGAGGAAGTATCTGTAACCGAAAGAGACAGTACGGATTATGTATTAAAAATAGACCTTGGCAACATTACCGTTTCCGGTGAAGAATTTGCCAAGGTCATTGGATTGCCTTCAAATCATTTCTATATCGAAGAATATGAGGGTAAAGTACGTATTATCTGCAATGGTGCCGGACACGGTGTCGGATTAAGCCAGTATGGTGCAAATGCCATGGCCGAAGAAGGCTCCTCCTATAAGGATATACTGGAGCATTATTATACCGGCATTGAATTTGCTGATATAAACAAGAAGGATTAACGATTACTTTTCTTTGCCAGGAACAGGAATTCCTCCAACCATACTTTGAACCTGTTATCCTCTTTTCTTTTCTTATCGAATAGACCCTGGTGGTATATCGCAACCTTATCAAAATCTTTCTTTGTAACATCTACCTCTGCATAACGATACTTCATAAAGATGTTAGCCACATCCGAGAAGGTAACACCCTCATAACGAAAGACCCCTCTTATCCTATTTGATAACATCAGAATGGTTTCCTGCTGCCCAAGATAATACCCTTCCCTTTTTAAGAGCTTTAGTATACGTAAAAATAGCATATACATTTTCTTATTATAATCCGATTTATTAAAATATTTTTTATAACGGATTTTCAATATATTATAATAGGTTGTGCATATCAATATCGTACAGATAATCACTGTCAGGATAATTATGACGCCATTTATAATTCCCGAAGATTTGTCTTTTTCCTCCAATTTGATCCTATTCAAATCTATTTGATACGGTGTATAATCTCCCCCTAAGTAATTCTCATAGGGATTTTGATACGGAGCTACCGGTCTGGGCCCTACGGTCGGAATTACCCAATCCGTGTATCTAGTATCATAATAACTAGCTGTTGCTTCAAACGGTATCCAACCCACTCCTTCAATATAAGCTTCTGCCCAAGCATGCGCCTGACTGTTTCTTACCAGATACTTGCCGGTATCATCCTTTGTATCAAACTTAGCCACAAAGCCCTCTACATACCTTGTCGGAACTCCGATGCATCTGCTCAGAACAGCCATCGCCGTAGCGAAAGATGTACAATATCCTTCTTTACTTTCAAATAAGAAATAATCTATAAAGTCTTGCCCCTTTGGTACAGGCTCCGGGCTAAGAGTATACTTATACCCTAAGAGATAAGTCTCGATAGCTTTTAATTTATCATAAGTTGTATCATAGTCGGCTGTAATATCTTCTGCCAGTTTCCTGACTCTGTCCGGCAATCCCTCCGGCAAAACAGTACACTGTGCCTGAATCATTCCAGCACGCTCCTCTAATGTCTTATAGTCCTCCGCACTAAACATATCCTCGGAATTATCATAAAATACAATATTCTTTTTAATCCATTCTGCTGATTCTTCATTTACCGGTTCTACTGTTTCGTAAGAAAACGCGTCAGCTGTTCGTAACATATTCTGGAACGCTTCGCTTTTTAAGTTCATTTCATAGAAAATATTCTGGTAGCTCGTACCCTTTCCACGCGCTTTTTTAAAGGTGATTTGAGCGTTATCTGTATATATTCTTTTATAGTTATTTTTGAAATCATACCTACACATCTTCAGTGGATGAAAAAAGGTCTTGGTTTTAATATTATCATATTCAATACTAATGGACTTTCTAGCAAGAAATTGGTAACGATTATCTTGAAGATACTTTAGTTCCTGCCTGGAAAGTGCATAGAACATTTCTTTATAATCCAGTAGGTATTCTCTCTCACCGGCAATCGCATCCGTATGACTTTTTTCCCAGCTGCTACCCGTATAGATATCACTGACCGATCCGATCAAATATACCGATTTCCCTTTATCCATACCGGATATCAGAAGGGCTACATTATTATCCTTTTTAACTCCTCCGCCATCGCCTAGCTGACCACTGTCTTCTGAATAACCGGATAGACTAAGGCCAAACTCGGCATCGCTTTTACCAAAATAATAATTCCAGTCCGTGCTCCAAACCTCGATTTGTTCTTTCACACTATAATACAAGTTTTTAATGGTTTTCCACTGAATTGGTTCAGACTTTGATGGCAGACTGATCGATAAGACTGCAAGCAGTAGGCATATTGGTGCCAAATATAAGATGCCCTCCTTCTTCTCATGCCTTCCTGCTTTTTTACTATATATAATTCCATATACCTCTACAATAATGGAAAGAATGTAAAAGATACTAATACCCACAACAGCTTTATTAACTGTTATGTTACTGCTACTTAATACTATCATCGTTACCATAATGGCAATGGCCAGAATCACCTTTGCAATCTGTTTTTTTGTTATCAGATAAAACAGGATTGCACTCAAAAGTGCTACCCAGATAATCGTGAAATTAGAGAACTGTGCTTTATATAGTTCTTTGCTTCCGTCATAAGTACCGAGCCAATTAGCATATTTACTAAGCCAATGCAAAGGATTAAATTTATTAATCCAGAATATGAACGCCAAAATTGGAATTATTCCCACGATGATCAGATATGTAGCTGCATTCTTTTTATTTAAATCAGCCAGGTAAATTAACAGGGGCGGTATAAAGGAAATTACTGCTGTTAAAATAATCGGCACCTGAAGCTCATAGTACCGGTCGATAACCAGCACAAACGCCCAGGTTAAAGCCAAACTTAACATGGTATGATAGATTTGATATAGTTTTTCTCTATCCTTCAACATGATAAAACCCCTTTCGCAGCCAAATTTGTTATGCGATTCCTTTGGTGAGAATCTGATCTATCTCATCCTCTGACATAATCTGTTTTACAAGGACACCGGATAACCTCATGCTATACATTAATTCCTTGGTTTGGTCAGAGGTATCATCACTAACCAGAAGGATACAGATATGATTGCCACTTGAAACCACCTGCAAAGCTGTCAAATATAGCTCCTTCGTCAGAAAATGTGTTGCGACAACGCAAAACATACCATAACCTCCACGAAGCATCCGTTCCTTCATTAAATCGCTTACGGGTACTGCGCTCTTGAATTCAATCTTAACACAGGCTTTATAAAATGCATTAAAATCATCCAAAGAATTTATATTTAATTGCTTTTGTCCTTCTCTTTCAAAAATTATTTGTGACGGAGTTCTCCTTGTGGCATAAAAATTAGAGATAGCAAGAACACTTTCAATTATCTTATCCTCTGCGATTACTACCTTAAGCTCATCGTCCTTAATTTTCATCAGATCCATAAATATTACAATTTCAGCCTTAGGTTTATGTTGATACTTTCTCGAGATCAGTTCATTCATTCTGGCAGACGCCTTCCAATGAATTCGTTTTCTACTGTCTCCGGAATAATATTTTCTAATCTCAGTATCCAATTCCTCTTCTGCATTATTGCTGAAACGTAATGGATTCTTAACGTCATTCTGAGGAGGTGCAATTCCCAACTGCTCAAGAGGTACCACTCTGGGATAAACCACCGCCTTAAGCTTCGTCCCAATTGGATAGGTAATCTTGAAAAGATACAGAAAATCTGTGACCTCTATAGAGTCTACGCCTACATAATATTCACCACGGTAATTGCATTTTATCCTGGTATCCAGGCTTTCGCTCTCATTCGGTAGAAGACTGTATTCTGTTGAATTCCCCGCTGCTTCTATGGTTGATTTATCACTTAAGAAATTAACCTTTACATTTCTATAAGTGATATAATCCTCATTACCGATGACAAAGGAATATACGGTCCAATCTCCTTTAACCACCAGGATGCTCCCCATTGTCTGATATAACTTAAAGCGAGCATATACGTATACCGTATACAAAAATGAAATCAGGGGAATTAGTAAAGATAAATAAAAAAGAGCGTAAGAAATATTACCTCCATGGTACGAGGCAAAAATTGCACTCCCTATAATAGCCCCCAGATAGATCAATCGATTTAATTTCATAAGCTGCCACCTTTGTACGTTGTTTTGCCTTTTTTAAGGCGTGCTCTTTCTTAAGAAAGAATCGGAACGGGTATTTTTGTAACTATCGTTTTTAATATCTTCTCTGTCTTGGCCTGAGATAATCTTGCTTCCGGTGAAAGGATGATACGGTGTGCAATGACCGGTTGAACTAATTTAATGATATCGTCCGGAATACAAAAATCCCTGCCATTTATATAAGCAAATGCCTGCGATGCACGAAGCAGTGCTAAAGTAGCTCTTGGGCTGGCACCCAGGGAAATATTATTATCTCTTCTAGTCTCCTGAACTATCTTTGTTATATAAGTAATCAAATCCTGATTAACCTTTACTTTTTCAACTTCCTTCTGCATCTGGATCACTGTTTCAGCGTCAACCACAGGTTCCAGCTTCTTCACCAGATGATGGCTTAGAAAACGCTCCGCCATAACCTTTTCATCGCCGGCATGAGGATAACCAATGGAAATCTTCATCATAAAACGATCCAGCTGTGCCTCCGGAAGATTATAGGTACCAAGATAATCAATCGGATTTTGCGTTGCTATTACCATAAATGGCTGTGCTAAAGGATATGTAATGCCATCAACCGTTACCTGCTTTTCCTCCATCGCCTCCAGTAAGCTTGCCTGCGTCTTTGGCGAAGTACGGTTGATCTCATCCGCTAATACAATCTGATTCATGATTGCACCCTTGGAATACTCAAACTTCCCGGTCTGCATATTATAAATGGATAATCCGGTAACATCGCTGGGTAAGGTATCCGGAGTAAACTGAATTCTTGTAAATCCACAGTTAAGTGTCTGTGCCATTGTCTTTGCCAAGGTCGTCTTTCCTACTCCCGGAACATCCTCTAAGAGTAGATGCCCGCCTGCCAATAAAGTAATCAGGGCAAATTCGATTGCTTCTCGCTTTCCTACAATGATTTGTTCCATGTTATGTATCATTTCTGAAACTCTCTTTTGATTTTCCATTCTATAACCCCTTCTCCATCCTTATATTGTAAGTACTCCCACTATTATACTTCAAATTCCTGCTGTTCCGCAAGGTCAGATTTGCATTACTTTTTGTACTTTTTACAATAAAAAAGATTAAAACCCCGAATCCCGCTTGAGCGCATCAAAATTGCCCCAGCGAGCAAAAGATTAATCTGTTCGTTGGGGCAGAGACGCTTTGATAAAAGGGTACATCTCTATAATTCTTTCATTTCATAAATTTTTTGAAGAGTATTTAGTTGTAACGCTCTCTCTTCTGGTGATTCTGCATTCATATACCATTCCACAAGTCTGTATCCGAACATGATGAGGATTAACTCGTGGATGCAATTATCCTTACTATGGGGCACCTCCGAAAATTCCGAAAACCCTTTGTAATATGCCGGAATGCATTTGTTGTAGTATTCACGCATATTATCAACATCTGCCTCATCCGCGATAAGGCTTGCGATGTCTTCGCCCATATAACCCCACCCTGTAGTATCCCAGTCGATGAGAGCAATTTTATTGTCTGAGCAGAAGATATTAGCCACCCAGAAATCCCTATGGCATAGTACCACCGGTAAGCTTTCGATGCGACTAAATATGCGTTCAGATTCCTCGTCAATACCTATAAGCATTTTACACAGATGTTTCGGGATTTCGCAATCATCAGAGCGTATATAATCATATACGACATTCCATGACCTGTAATGAAGATAAAAATTTTTCGCATAATCGACCTTGCTTAGGTTGGTTAGGTTATACAAGAAAGCCGGCTTCTCGGCATACAGCCTTCCTTGAAATCGTCCCAGCTCATAAGCGGCGAGTTCATACATTTCACCGGTTAGGTTTAAGCCTGATACACCGTCAATGTATTCCATCCATAGCTGTATCTCGTCGTCGTTCATTTCGGCGTGATAGCACTCAGGCCAACGAAATAAGTCGGTAAAAAACGTACTCAGTTCCGATGCATAAAGGTCATACTCCCTGCGCCATGAATCTGGATCGCCATACCGTTCCCATTTTCTTTGTGTTTTCATAACAATGCGATAGGGTAATTCTGTAGAGTCTGCCGCTACAGCCACACCTGTTACAAGCTGCACATCACCCAAAGTTCCGCCGTGTAGTTGCTTCGTATGGAAATCTGCATTTATTATATTTGTATCAAATTTTTTGCTTAAAGCCTGTTTTAGAATCTCAATATTCATTTAGTAAATCCCCTGTTTATCCTAGACTGTTTACTCTGTTATCTCCACTATTATTTACATATCCTGCCCGAATGGTGAGTTCTGTGACCTATATCTTTTCTACCAAACGGTTCAGCATTTTAACCGTATTACTGATTGCAATTTCTTCGAATTCCGAATACGCCATCTCAGCGCTGTGATCAGCCTTATCAGAGATTGCTCTTATGATAAGAAATGGAATTTGATTTAGGTATGCCGTCTGTGCGATTGCCGCACCCTCCATCTCGGTGCAATAACCTCCGAAGGTTTCAACCAACCAGGCCTTCTTATTACTATCCGATATAAACTGATCTCCGCTTACAATTCTCCCGGTATGAAGACCTACATTAGGTATCACCTCGGCACATACCTCCTGCGCAAGCTTAATCAGGTACGAATCCGCCTGAAATACAGAGTTGACCATTCTGGGGATAACACCGTGCTCATATCCAAAGCCCGTCGCATCCATATCGTGTTGAAGGGTATCCGCAGAAAGAACAATATCTGCAATATCAATTTCATTCCTTAATGAGCCTGCTACTCCGGTATTAATTACAGCCTCGACCTGAAATAAGTCGGCCAGTATCTGTGTACAGACTGCGGCATTTACCTTACCGATCCCGCTTCTTACTACAACTACCTCCTTACCCTGAAGTTTTCCTTCATAAAAATCCATGGAAGCAATAGCTTTTATAGTAACATTCTGCATATGATCCTTTAAGATTTTTACCTCTTCGTCCATAGCACCGATGATTCCGAGTTTCTTCATGTTCGTCCTCCTGATTACATGTATTTCATTTATTTTATCCTAAGAAGGAGCTAATTACAAATAAATTGTAATATAAAATAACGCAATTAGGATGAAGAGACACTGGGATGATTTGAAACCGCTTTCATACCTTCCAGTTGATGTCGTATGTATTTCATTATTTTAATCCCGACCACATCACTGCCGGTGCATGATATATTGGTTCGTGACACCATTCCTCGTTAACAAATGGGATAAACCACGCTGCAACCAGTTTTTCAACCGGATCTATAATAAGACTGCAGCCCCCGGCTCCTTCATGGAAGAAGGTTCCCATGGAATAGAGACTTGCTTCATTACAACGCATATCCGGTCCGAGACCATAACGGCGTACGCATCCACCCGCTCCCCAGCAGTAATCCTTAATGGTATGATCGGTATATAGGGCCGTCATCTTCTCAATCGCTTTTCTTCCGATGATACGGCTTCCATCGATATAGCCTCCCTGCTGTAGCATTGTCCCAAAGCGGCAAAGGTCATATGCCGTTGAATAGAGTTCTCCGCCGGTTCCGGGAATATTTCTAAAGATGATCTCTTCCTCATCCTCTTTATAGGTACCGTCTAATATCTCATTGACAAGCTTCTCGCGTCTTTCTGTCGGGCAATTGGTTCTGCTAACAATCTCCTTACGCTCAAAGCCAAAACCGGTATCCTTTAACCCACAGGGTTTAATAACATGCTCCATCAAATAGTCATTGGCAAATTGACCGCTTACTCTTGTTATTATCTCTCCAAGAATTACATATCCGAAGCTACAGTAAGCCCATTCTTCTCCGGGCTTTTTGAACATACCGCAGCGCAAAGCCGCTGCAATCCAGTTCTTGCCCTTGTCTTCAACGATAAAGTCCCAGGGTGACACAAAATATTTATTCGGGAAGCAGCCGCCGTCCGGATGTAATCCGGAGGTATGGGACAACAGGTGGGCAATCATAATCCCGTCGAAGGGCTTCTCAGCAAACTCAGGAATGATTTCTCCAACAAGCTGGTTTGCTCTCAGCTTTCCGTCCTCAATCAGCTTCCAGATGGCTACCGCCGTAAATAATTTGGTGATGGAGGCAATCGGTTGAATGGTATCCGGCTGTACTTCTCTGTTATCATCTTCTCGATATGAGAGTTTTCCGATTGCATTGTTTGCAAATACCTTACCATCCCTTGCCAGACAGTAATTCGCTGAAATAATCTTCTTCTTTTGAATGAGATCCTCAAATAAGTGATTTAATACCGTAAGCCTGCTTCCATCATAGCCGACCTCTTCCGGTGAATAATCTGTTTTGAAACTGATCATATATTCCCTCCTTATGGTATGATAATCCGGTGATGGTAACCTAGGTTATAAGCCAGAACTTTTCTTAGCTGTGCCATAGCCTACCAGTATACATGTAACATTTACCATTAAATGTATTGAAGTATTATACATGAATCGGGTAGAAATGTAAAATTAAAATTAAGGCATTGCAAAATACCGGTGTGTGAGATACAATGTACTCGATTACGAGTGCCCTCTTAACAGAAGGTAACATACATTAGAATTAGAACATAGGGGAAGAAAGGATTTTGACATGACATATAAGACTTCGGGTGTATGCAGCCGTGAGATTAACTTTGAAATAGATGAAGCAACGAATACGGTAAAAGCAGTTCAATTTATGGGTGGCTGCTCTGGGAATGCCGGTGGGTTATCCCGACTTATCGTAGGAATGACTGTTGATGATGTGATTAGTAAACTGGAAGGAGTTAAGTGTGGTTTTAGACCCACCTCCTGCCCGGATCAATTAGCCAAAGCCTTAAAGAAATGGAGGGCAAATGAATGAAACGCATCGTTTTGACAGGTGGGGGAACCGCCGGACACGTAACCCCATGCATTGCCTTACTTCCGGAATTACAAAAGGAAGGCTATGACATTCACTATATTGGTTCTTACAACGGAATCGAGCGAAAGCTAATTGAAGAATATCAAATCCCTTACCACGGAATATCCTCCGGAAAACTTAGAAGATACTTTGATCCAAAGAATTTTTCGGATCCGTTCAAGGTAATGAAGGGCTATTTTGAAGCACGTAAATTGTTAAAAAAGTTAAAACCGGATATTGTATTCTCAAAAGGCGGCTTTGTAACCGTGCCTGTTGTTCTGGCAGCTAAAAAACATAAAGTGCCCGTCATCATACATGAATCAGATATGACTCCGGGCTTAGCCAATAAACTTGCGATACCCTCTGCAACAAAGGTGTGTGCAAACTTTCCTGAAACCCTCAAGTATCTTCCTGCAGAAAAAGCCGTACTGACCGGAACGCCGATCCGAAAGGAGCTTTTCTCCGGAAACAAAATCAGAGGACTTGATTTTTGTGGCTTCTCCGCAAATCGTCCAGTTATATTGGTAATCGGAGGAAGCACCGGTTCCAGAGCCATTAACGAAGTAATCCGTGGAATGCTTCCAACCTTACTTCGGGATTATCAGCTAATCCATCTCTGTGGAAAGGATAATCTGGATCCCAAGTTAAATAATTTGGCTGGATACGTTCAATTCGAATACATTAAAAGTGAGTTAAATGATCTCTTTGCTGCTTCCGATCTAGTGATCTCCAGAGCCGGTGCAAATGCGATCTGTGAGCTTCTCGCTTTACGCAAGCCTAACATATTGATCCCCCTTCCCGCAGCCTCCAGCCGCGGCGATCAGATTCTGAATGCAGAATCCTTTGAACGTCAAGGATACTCACTGGTATTAAAGGAGGAGGAGTTAAGTATAAGCTGTCTCCTTGAATCAATCCAAAAGGTAATGGAAGCAAAGAATACCTATGTAGAGGCAATGAATCATAGCGAATTAAATAACTCCATTGATACCATCGTAAAATTGATGAAAGAAAATATCAAATAAATACAGTAGAACGTGTACCCGCCAGGCGTACAATAATAGTGCAGTCGGATTTGATCCCAGCGATGCTGGGAAAGTCTGCTGCACTTTTTAAATCTGTTACTCTAATGTTTTAATCCTCTTCTGATTCTGATGTTCATTTGGCTCTAGACCTATTAGGTTCCATCTTTTCAAGAAATACTTCTCTATTAGTTCTAATTCTCTTTGAGGCTTACTTTCATGAGATTTACTTTCATGAGACTTACTTTCATGAGACTTACTTTCATGAGACTACTTTCATGAGACTACTTTCATGAGACTTGCTTTTATGAGACTTGCTTTTATGAGACTTACTTTTATGAGACTTACTTTCATGAGACTTACTTTCATGAGACTACTTTCTTTGAGACTACTTTCATGAGACTTACTTTCATGAGACTACTTTCTTTGAGACTACTTTCTTTGAGACTATTTTCTTTGTGTTTACCTTCATGCGTCTACTTATCTTATAGATTTGCTGCAATTTTAGCAGCTAATTCAGCGGCTTCACCCTCCGCATATGTTCCATGCTCCCAGGTAATCCTTACAGTATCCTCCCGATATCTTGGAATTAGGTGAAAATGCAGATGAAATACGGTCTGTCCTGCTGCTTCTCCATTATTCTGTAAAAGGTTAATACCATCACAGCTTAACTCCTTCTGCATCGCATTGGTAAGCTGACGAGCTACCAAAAGTGCTTTGGAAGCAATATCGTCCTCCACATCTAGCAAATTCGTGCTATGCTTCTTTGGCAGGAGGACTATATGTCCCTTTGCTGCCGGGCTGATATCCATGATCGCTTTAAATTCTTCATCTTCGTATACGGTGGCCGAAGGAATCTCTCCGGCTATTATTTTGCAAAAAATACAATTACTCATAATTATACCTCCTATGTCGATTATTGTAACACTCTTTATATTGTATATTTTTCCATAATTTGATACTATCTATTTAGCATTACTTCGCTAACTCTACCCTTTACCCAATACTGTTAGGAAACCTATGGTATCTATTCACCGTTTATAAAACAAACGGTATAGGAGGTTCGAATTATGTTTTCGGAAGTAAATAATGATAACCTAGCCTGCATGGTGAAGTCCAATCCTGAATTCGAGACCATTCTTCAGACAATCATTGACGATTATAAGAAAACTACCTCGATGTTCGTGCATGAGCTACGTAATCCTTTATCTCTACTAAAGGGAACGATCCAATATATTGAATTAAAGCATCCTGAAGCAAAGGAGTATAAGTACTGGGATCAAGTACAGGACTTAATTGATGATTTGGAACGCTTGATGGCAGATGCTTCTTTACTCAATGTGTGTAATTATATCTATAAGGAAAATGTGAATTTAGTCACCTTAGTTAATGGAATTACCAGCAGTTTTATGCCGCAAGCTTTAACTAAAGGTATTGAATTATCACTTACTATTGATCCGGAGAACGAAACTTATTTTTCTTCCTATCCCTGTGACGCCGGTAAGCTTAAGCAGGTAATGAATAATCTTATCAAGAATGCATTTGAAGCTACCTCTCCGGGTGATTTCATACATATTAATTTATCCTACCTTCCCGGAGAATATCCCACGCCACCGAAGCTTTCGCTTAGTATAAGTAATAACGGCCAGCCCATTCCGGCAGATGTCCTTCAAA
This sequence comes from Bacillota bacterium, assembly GCA_023414875.1. GTDB lineage: Bacteria > Bacillota > Clostridia > Lachnospirales > Lachnospiraceae > Mobilitalea. The sequence goes on from JAEZMV010000002.1 coordinate 201,057, forward strand.
ACATCTTTGTTCCGTTTGTAACTTACAAAAAAGGAGGTACCGGAGTAGGTTTGGCTCTCGTAAAAAAAATCGTCGATCTTCACTACGGAAGTATCAGCGTAGAGTCAAGCGAAACTATAACTTCCTTTACCGTACAGCTTCCTATATTGGATGCTTAAAAACCCTTAAAATCATATCTTAGGCCTGTTACATTATTTTATAAAAATAATTAACAGGCTTTTTTATTTTATAGGGCTAGGGTGTCAAAAGGTCTTCATTCGCAATACGCTGTTCCGCAAAGCGCTGCAAAATGTAGCGCTTGGATGAAGTAGGTTACGACTCTCATACAGTTACTCCTCGAATAAGCTACTGCATCACCTTAATCAAGTTTGATAATATGCAAATTGACGAAGTTTGACAGTAGACCTTTTACACTTAAATCTTCGTAGGAAAGTTCTCTGAACATGCTTATGAACTAAAAAGCGCTTCGTACAGGATTCTCTCTCAGAGTGAAACAAAAATAATTTATGAGGGTATAAGGAATTATAATACATTAAATTGAAATACCTGATCAAAGGTGCGTAATGTCTTAAAGTTACCTTTGGCTGTTAACTCTCCTGACATGAACGCTCCTTGAAATGTAATCCGGCCAAGTACCAGCTTATTCATGACGGCATGGGTCGTTTTTGCCATAACATCTGCATCGGGTTTGTCGCCGTAATAACATTTAAGGCGTTTTTTGTTAATTTCAACAATTAAGGTCTTTTTGACATCGGATAAGGTGATAGAATAGGAAGCTTCAAAGTCATCGATAGGATGGAAGTTATCTTTTAAATTTTTAATGAATTCCTGACCTGTTTCACCTTCATTGCTGCTATCCAGTATTTCTTTATAAAGCTGTGTCAGCTCTTCAATATCCTCTTTCTGCTTTTTCACATACGTATCATCAGAAACATACATTGACAGCTGTTCACTCTCCTGTGGTGTCAGCACGATGGAATTGCCTCTAAGGACATTCTGTTTGATAGCATCGATACTGGTCGGAAGCATCTTTGTTTTCTGGTGAATCATACGATAATATGCCTCAGCTTTTTTTTCAATAATGCTTGCATAATCCGAGCTCGTCTCAAATTCTACATGATCCTCCACATAAGCACTGATTCCATTGCAGGGGATTCCCCCTAACAGCTCCCAGGCTTTAATGAGTGTCAGCTCAGCATCTCTCTCTCCATAGGTATTTGCTAAAACAATCGGTAGCATGTACAGCTTACTCAGCTTGTCCTTGTCAGCATAAAGCCAGCAGGCATCCAGAAACTGTTGCATCAGTCCTCCTATTCCCATCCACTCGACTGTGGTGGCCAGGATTACTCCGTCCGCCTCTTTCAGCGTCTTTGGCAGCATGGAGATTGCATTCTTCTCTTCGTAAAGATTATATCTGTTTACCTGTACCCGGAGCTCTTCTAAAACTGATGTAAGCTTACTCATAACATATAACGTAGGGTCTTCGATCAAACCTCTTCCGCCGTAATAGATATTAATTTTCATGCAATAACTCTCCTCCTACCGTTCTATGCTCTCGGTTCTATAATCTTAATCACTTCATGCATACTAACATTAATCCTACCATTCTTTTCGATAATTTAAAGCTATCCTTCAGATACAGGAATTTTCTTTTGTGGTCTACGGTACAACAAAATTGCCAGTAAAATTCCTGCGATAAAGCCTCCAATATGGGCGGCCACATCAATCTGTACATTACCTACCCCGCCAAATAAGCTTACCCCGGCAAACATTATCATCTGTCTGCGACTAATTCCCTGAATCTGTCCCCGGTTCACTAAAATGATATAGAGCATCGCGCCCACAACACCAAAGATTGCTCCTGATGCTCCTACGCTAAATACAGGTCGAAGGTTTACTTCTGCCTGGTACTGCCACATATTATAACTGATTGAAGTAATCCCTGCAACAATACCAGTGCCAAAATAAATCAAAAGATACTTCAATCTTCCCGCAACCCGTTCAAGATATACCCCCACAAAGAGCAGAACCACCATATTATTAATCAGATGATTCCAATCTGCATGCATAAACATGGAGGTAAGAATCCGATAATACTCCTTTGATTCCTTGATAAAATACCAGGAAAGCGCACCCTTAAAATACACCTCTTCCTTACTACCTAAAATCTGCGTATAACTGTAAAGCAAAAATATAATTGTGTTAACAACAATAATAGTCGTATTGAATAGGGTAAACTGTAGAAGTCTTGAGGTATTATGTCCAGACACAGACTCTCTCCGATCGAACGACTGCTCCGATCGATCTTGCCCTTGTTGCTCTTGTCCTTGATATCCTTGCTCTTGATATCCTTGTTCTTGGTTCCCAGTCCTATACTGTCCTTGTATTTGCTGCTCCTGTAGTTCTTCTTCTAATATCTGTTCAAGCTTTCTATCCAATCCTTCAAACACCTTTGACTGAGTCTCATAGATCATCAATCGGTACATATTAAGGTCGATGATCCAGTGACTATCTCCTTGATGACTGGAGCATAAATGTTTTACCCGGTCGGGAAACCGGGTAAATATTAGACTTAAATGCCGTACTCCATTCGGATGTGTTTTCAGATAATTAAGCTTCATTTGTTCCAATATATGCTCATACTGCTCAAGGGATAATTCATTCCCATTAATCAGATGTATGACGGACACAATATTAAGGGTATCACCCTGATTTAGATAGAAAAAATAAATCCCTTGAATATTTGATTCTACCCTTAGATAACCCATATCCCTTAATGCATTATTAAGTCTGTCATCAATCATGTTTAAAATCCTTTTCCAGTCAAAATTATATTATTTATTCTTCCCAGGTAAATGATCTGCTCACTGCCTTCTTCCATCCAGCTATCAAAGTTTCTCTTTTTCCATCGGTCATGTTCGGTTGAAACGATTCCGAAAGCGCCCAGTTTTGCCTGATCTCTTCTTTACTCTTCCAGAAGCCTACCGCAAGACCTGCCAGATATGCCGCACCGAGCGCGGTTGTTTCGATACATTCCGGTTTCAGAACCGTGGTATTCAGTATATCAGCCTGGAATTGCAATAAAAACCGGTTAGCACATGCTCCACCATCCACCTTCAAAGCCTTTAGCAAAACACCGGAATCTCCCTCCATCGCTTTCAAGACGTCATACGTCTGGTAAGCGATCGCTTCCAGGGTCGCCCTAATGATATGATCCCGATTACAGCCTCTGGTTATTCCGACGATGGTTCCTCTCGCATACTGATCCCAGTATGGAGCTCCAAGTCCTGCAAATGCCGGTACAACATATACACCATTGGTGTCAGGAACCTGCATTGCATATTTCTCACTTTCTGAAGCACTTCTTATGAGCTGCAGTTCATCGCGGAGCCATTGCACAGCTGCTCCCGCAACAAATACACTTCCCTCTAACGCATACTGAGCCTCCGGTCCTGTGCTGGCTGCTAACGTGGTAATTAAACCATGCCTGGACTCAATTGCTTCGTTACCCGTATTCATCAAAAGAAAACATCCGGTGCCATAAGTATTCTTAACCTCACCTTTGGAAAAACAGCATTGTCCGAATAAGGCTGCCTGTTGATCTCCTGCTACCCCCGCAATCGGTATTTCTTCTCCAAATAAAGAACGGTCAGAATATCCATAAATATAGCTGGAGGGTTTTACCTCCGGAAGCATCTGTGAGGGAATATTAAGCTCCTCTAATATTTTCTCATCCCAGGAAAGTTTTTTTATATCAAAAAGCATCGTACGGGATGCATTCGTATAGTCCGTAACAAAGGTTCTACCCTTGGTTAAATTCCATATAATCCAAGTATCCACTGTTCCAAACAGCAGCTCTCCGTCCATAGCTCCTTCTCTGGCCCCCGGAATCGTATCGAGAATCCATTTTACCTTAGTCCCTGAGAAATAAGCATCCGGAACTAGACCTGTTCTATCTTTAATATAAGGCTCAAAGCCTTTCATCTTAAGTTCATTAATCATATCAGAGGTTCTTCTGCACTGCCAAACAATTGCATTATGAACCGGCTGTCCGGTTCTCTTGTTCCATACAATGGTAGTCTCCCTCTGGTTTGTAATCCCGATGGCCGCAATCTCCTGTGCGTTAATGCCCATCTTAGCCATAGCCTCCGTCGCAACAGAAATCTGTGTGGACCAAATCTCCATCGGATCATGCTCCACCCAGCCCGGTTTCGGATAAATTTGAGTGAACTCCTTCTGTGCAACACTCTTTATCTTTCCTTGTTTATCATATATAATACACCTTGAACTGGTGGTTCCCTGATCGAGAGCCATTATATATTGTTTCATTTACCAATCCCCATTCTTAATCTTATGAAGTAATCCTAATACCAGTATTCCTGTTTAATCGCATGTTTATAATTCAAGGATAGCAGATACAATGACATATATGGACCCTGTTGCCAGAACCACATCCAGAAACAGAAGTATTCCATAGAATATTTTATCTGTTATTTTATCATTCTTTTTCATCCTAAGTTTTACTATCGTATTTATAATTAGAACCGTAGAAAAAAGTAAAAGAAGTAGTCCTTTTACAATCGCATTACCAATGAAGTTAGCAAAGACTAGAAACAGTACCAGAATAATTGCATGCACAATGTCATATCGTCTCTTCATGTAAGGCCTCCAATCAAATTGATAGAAACACTTATCTTCTCTTATATTTTACCACTTCTGTTCCAATATTTACAAGGCTTTTATTATTTTATCGCTGCTGATGTTGTTATGATAGTTTCTGTTCACATCTACCAGAAATCATATCTGTACTCTATTAATATGTGAAGAATAGCTTATGATACCGGTAAGTCCATTCACTTTAATTTAAGTCATAGCAACAATCTTCTTTCTTATATTCTATTAACTTTGAATAAATTGATATTTGATATTAGCAAAGGCTATCTCATCACCAAACATAATATTCTTCTTTTGATAGGTTTGCAGCGCTTCCTGGTTTACATAGGTTCCATTTGTAGAATTCAGGTCTGTGATAAAAAACTGATCCTCTTCCCTGGTAATCTTGGCATGATACCGACTAACCACATCTTTCTCAAGGCAATAATCAACGTTTCTCTTTAATTTACCGATAAAGAAGGGAAAATTAATAATTATAATCGAAGGATAATTAACCTCGTCAACCGATTTTAGTATGAAGGAAGGCTCACTATCAGGTGTAGCATTTAATATACAGGTAGGGTTAATCTCCCCCATATCATCCTCTATAGATGCATAGGATGATTTATCTGAATCAGCTTTTAATTGGTAACTATTGATTCCCTTATATAAATCCGTGTTTGAATTTTGGCTATTGAGCTCATTATATAAATTCGTGTTTGAATTGCGACTATTGAACTCATTATATAAATCCGTATTTGATAGATTCTCATGGTAGATTTCTTTTATGTTCGGGCCAGATTGGCTCAAGGCTTCATCCCTTTTATTAGCCTCATTCGTTTTTTTCAACTTTGTGTTTTTTTCTATTCTACCTGATCTGTAAAAGTCCTGCCTCGGATCAATATACTCATGTTTCGGTACAATCTTTGTTATTCTATGCTTTTTATCCCAAAGGGTTTTTAAAAGATATGCCTCTACACAAGTGATAATTAGAAGTAGAGCAAAAAGCTTGCTGATATCAATTCTATTACCGAATGTGTTATAAAGAATTTTACTGGAGACCATAAGAATTATAATGATAACTCCTCCCAGAATACATAATCCTGTATATAGGTATGTTTTAATTGGGTAACAGGGTACTTCTGTTTCCCCTTCCAGCTTTTCCATCATAACCGGTATTCCTACCCCTTGATTTAAATTTCTACTGCCTTTTCTCTCAGAAGCCAAATTTTTCTCTTCCTGCTTATGATTTAAAATAATTCCTTTTAAACCAACTCCTTTTTGTATCAACTTATTACTCTTTAAATCTTCCATAAACAGTTTATTTTTTCCTTTCCAATCTTCCTTTTTATATTTAGTATTATCATGTAATGGATTTTGGCTTGCATTACCATACATATATAGCTCACCATTTTGTATCTTACCGTTTTGATGTTCCTTAAATTGACGTTCTTCAGGCTGTATTTCTTTATACTGTATATCCCTATTATGCTTTACCGTGGGTTTATAGAACATATCGCCTTGGTTCTGAGTTTCAGATGGCTCCCCCTTCAGAGATGAATTTTCGATACCGGCTGTATTGTTACTTTCCAGAACCTCTATCAGATGCTCAAAGGTAAAACCCTCCTCTCGGCTGACTGCATATAAGCGGTATACCATAACGACTGCTTCTTTATCCTTATAATCAACCTTGTTCATAAGGTATTCAATTAGGGTACACATCTGTTCTTTAATACTTTTTCCATATCCACAATAATATATCAGGTATGGTTGTTTCGTTACAACATCCATATAAATATACTCCGGAGATAAAACAAAATCATCCTCCGACATCAGATACTCATAAGCCAACTCTATTGTACTCAAAATTTTGGAGCAAATCAGCTTAACTATTTCATAGGTTAAGTTAGATCTATCTAATAGATTTACCATTGACTGCTTTGCCGAAATATCACAATATAACAATGCTTTATTATTCATATACCTTAAATCAACCGGGAGCATACCTTCTAGCTTCTGATGTTCTAATACTTTAAGGCAGTATGGTTCAAGCTTTTGTTGATTCATTTCGGTAATTATCATATAATTATGTCTTAAATCCTTCTTGTACTCCACTTCCATACGATTTACCTTGCCTTTCATTAATGCCTACACATTTTGAGCTGCAGACACAAAGTTGCGCTTCTATTTTTTTACTATTTTGTAATCCGGTTCTAATAATTATTTCGACCCAAAGATTTTCTCAAATTTTTCTTTTAATTTATCTACGCCCTTGATACTTGACCCAGTATCCAGTATTACTTCTGTTCTCCGAATTGTTTCCGCCGGATCATGTACCGGATATTCTCCTTTAATTTTGGTGTATTTGTTTTGCATAAACAAGGACGTAAAGAAAGGTAGTGTAATATTAGTATCTATATCTACGGCTATCGTTAGCTTTGTCTTTCCCGCATCCACAGTAATAGCCTTGATCTGCGATAGGAACAAGCCCTCTGACAATTCTTTCACCAGGTATTCCTCAATTTGCTCCTTCTCATGTTCGGTAGTGCCAAATATCAGATAAAATACGCCCCTATCCTTCATTTTCTCATAAAATATGTCCCCTGATGCTATATCCGCCTCATGTTTTACACACATACCGGCTTTATTCAGGGTTTTATCCACAATTCCCTGTACTCTGCATGTATCATGTAGATAAAAGGACAGTAAAATAAGCGCGATAATAGTAAATATAACTATCGGCATGACGAAAGCTGCCTCAACTGTGATACTGCCTTTTGTCGTTAATTTTTTAAGTTTTAGAATACTTATTATCATGGAATTCCTTCTCTGTTCTATATAATCTTTGCCTTTATATCCATTATTATCACTTGATTTCGTTCAGTTGATAACTTTCCCATTAAATTTAAATAATAAGCGTATCTGCATATTCTTCAATCTATACAAATATTCGAAAATAATATGCAAATTTAAGATAAGTACAAAAATCTTTAAATAAATTTATAAGGTTGAAAAATACATAAATCTTCTTTTATTAATTCTGTTATACTCCTGCTCTCATATTGGCTACTATAAGAAATAGATAGCTAAGTAATAAGAAAGGAACAAATGGAATACTCTTCTTTCGGTCAGCCAATCGAAAAACCAGTAAAATAATTGATAACACTGCTGCCAGAAATAACGCTAAAGCAAATAATTCAAGGTTACCCCAAAAGCCTAATCCCAAACCGGTTACACATAGCAGCATTCCATCACCAAGCCCTATCTTACCGGAAGTCATAACACTGATCAGGATAACCATAGCTCCAATGATAAGCCCTCCAATTCTGTCCGGGATAGAAATGGTATGACAAAACGGAATACAAATACTTACGAAAAGAACTCCTGTTAGAACGATCCATAGATATATTTTTTTCTTAATTACATCCTGCACTCCGCATAACAGCAAAACTACACCCATCACTATTTTCATTGAAATATCCGCCATAATACCTCCTATTAAGCACCAATGATTTACTATTGATGCTTTATTACTGCTATGTATTCCTTTTTCTGATTGTTTTCTTATCTATTAACCTCCGCACCTTTTACAGGGGGCTCTCTCACCAACCTCAGATAGCGGGATTTCCTTTACACTACGTTTTATTTTTGAACAGTCTCTTCTGGTATGATATCTCGTTCCTTCCGAAGTAATATAGTACGTTGAAAAATCGCCTTCTTCTCCGGAACAGCAGGCCTCACATTCGTAATATTTTGATCCGTTATCATTACGTAGCTGTGAAGGTATGCCTGATACCGAGGTGACGGATAATTTGATATGTGAACAATCCTTACTCCTGTGATATACACTTCCACTCTCGGTGATGTAGACAATGGTACCCTCAGAGCCTTCTTCCTCTGTACCGTATAAAGCAGCCACCTCATAGCCTGTCCAGGCTCTAAGCTTTACCCTTTGTACAAAACTAATTTCACCAAGCTTAAATATCATGATTGGTATTTTCACCCTGTATTTTACAGCAATATCAATATTGTGATCCTCGTCAAAGATACTGGAGGAATAAAAGCTAATTCCATTAAACCCATTTTTGATACAGGACCGATTAATCCGATCTGTATTTAAATATTTCATTCCGTAAAGCTTTAGCATACTGCCACTGGTAACGGAATCAGCCAGTTCATCCGCTCCTATATCAAACTCCTGTCCAAAGATAGTCTGATCAAAATCCAGAATGTCATCAATACTCGGAAAGTCCTTGCAAAAATAGGCTGATTTTGATAGATTTAAGCCCATCTTAGTAATCGCCGATTGTATCTGCTCCTGAACTGTAACAATTTGAATAATATAAAGGAAAGCCAAGATAAAATATAGGAAAACAGGCATTACCAATGCGGCTTCTACTGTTAATGAGGCTTTTTGAGAGCTCGGGAGGATTCGTCTTAATGATTTTATTATGCTTAGAATAACGAATACCTCCTTGTAATGATTTTCTACCTTTAATGAACTGGGATGTCCGTTCTTCTAAAAAGATAATGAATGATCTTCATTTCAGCAAATGATTTCTTGGAGAGAGTTATTTTTTGATTTGATAGATTTAATTAAGAATTTTTAGTTATGTTAGAAGAGCGGACATCCCAGTTCATTAAATTATAATTATTATTTTACTCTTACTATTCTGTATTACCATCTACGTTTCGCAAGGCATGTTGCCTACTTAATACACTTTACATGTTATAATCAAATCTAATCGTTAAATTAACACCATATAGCTAAAATGATCCTATTAGCAGGTACTATTCTAAGTATTATTTAACGTATTATTCATGTTACTATTCAAGTGATTTTTCATATTGCTATTCATGTGATTTTTCATATTAATACTTAAGTGATTATGCATGTTATTATGAAATTTAGCGTTAGTAACAATAAGACGCCTTCACTGAGAATAGGTATTCCTTTGCTTTACCTCCAAGAACTTTTTGTACAAAGGGCAGCTTCATAAACTTCGGCTCTATCCTAAAGTCGGCATTTGCTTGATATCCGAAAAGGCAGTTCATTATATTAAAATTGCTATCATCATATCTTATTTTTATATTTTCCTGCATCAGATCTAAGGATCGATAAGCGATATCTTCCTTACTTTTTATCAGCAAAAATATCCGTAGATAATCCTGATAGGATAGCGATAGTTCCTTCGAGTCCGCTATTGCTTCCGCCTTCGTCTGAAGAAAGCTCCGATTAATCATGAACAGTTCCGGTAATTCTAACACAACCTTCTTCTTAAATATCGGTACTTCCTTGCCCATCATCAGAGCACAGACATCAAGTAAAGCCTCTGCAAAGGACCAGACTAACATAATGATTGCTTGAGTTATACTGATTAGAATCGGTAATCCGGTAAATCCTACAAGAGCTGATGCTGCAAGCCTGGCTTCATCCCGCTTCGCGCTATCTCCTATTATACTTACGAAGTCTAGAATCGTTCTTAAAAACAGTATTCTTGATATTACCGAAGATATATTATCCTGATCCGAGGCCTTACCTACCAGGAGGTATTCCTGCTCATAAGCAAGTACCGACGGTTTGCCGGAAGTCTTCTCTGCCGTATCTACTGACAGGCTGCCAGAACCCTTCTCTGTCGCATCTACTGACAGGCCGCCGGAATCTCCCTCCACAGCTTCTACCGGATACATGGAGAAATGCTCCTTCAAATACTCCTGATAAAGAAAATGTACTGCTACCCCATTGATACCCCCGCCCAAAGCTGATAAGAAATTGCTACCTTCCCCAAAGCTTCCAAACAGAGCGCTCATATCTGTAGAGTCCCCTCCTATTGTGGCACTTTCAAAGAAGGAGGATAGCTTAGATAAAAAATCTGTATTTTCCTGTGACAAGGCGGCAATGGCTGAGGGTAGAATATCCTGAGTAAGTTCTAAATTCGATATTTTATTTGGGTCTAAGACCAGGCTGGTGATACCTGACTTAAGAAGATTACTCGTTTCCCCAATCGGATCTTGTTTTTTATAGTTATCTAGAACCAAAGTGCTATAATCCAGAGTTAATCCGTTTATTTGATAGGTAGAAAGATGCCCTGCAGCTTTATCAAAGCTCTGTTTCGCTATCTCATATTGTTCCTCCGAAAAATCTAGTTCCCCTTGATTTAATAAAACCTCGGTCTGTGCTAAGACAGAAAGGTTATTCTCTAAAATTGCTTTCATACCGATAAAATCATAACCGGATTTATTTTCAGAGGTGTATCGTTTCAGTTCCGACAAGTTCTCCTCTAACCCTGTAAATACATCCTCACTGATCGATTCCTTTTCTTGATATAAATACTCCTCATACTCGCTTATAAGAGGCTCTGCCTTTTCCGTATTAAGAAGAATCGTATCAATTGTAGTTAAAGCCGATTGTATCAGAGGTGATGTCTCGCTGATTAGTTCTGATAAAGTATCCTTTGCAGCATTTATGGCTGTAATCAAGGCTTCCTTTTGCTCTTTCATCTCTGTAATTGAACTGTCAATTGCCTCAATCACAGTCTGTTGACTCTCTATGTTCGCTTCTATTGCTTTTATTGCCTTTTTATCTTCTTTCGTAGGATTACTAATCGCTTTCATTGCCGCTAGTCTTAATGTTTCCTCAGATAGCTTTAATTCTGCTGCACTCTTATCCAGGAGCTGCTGCTCAATTGACTTATCAAGCTGTCCTATTGTGCTTATGCCGTTTGTTATCGTATCAAATTCTACCTTTGGATTAACATACTTATCCTTTATAGCTTGAAATATGTTATCTTGGTTAATTCCAACTGTATCTTTCGTCACCGGTTCAAAGCAAATCTTCTTTATATAAAAATCTGCTGAGATTAAAGCTCCGTCTTTTGTAACCTCAATTCCTTTCTTACCGGTTTTCAGCCCATCGAGCAACTCCATTAATTCCAGAATACCTTTATCAATCTCGACAAGCTCTTCCTCGACCTTTTGCTTCTTTTGATACACATAACTGACTTTCTCCGGAGCTTCCAGTAAGTTCAACTTATCCAGAAGCAGCTCTATTCCCCCACCGATTTCACGATATTTCATATATTCTACAGCCTCATTAATCAGAAGCTGTCCCTGATAATCCATCAGCATTGTTTTACTGCTTACCGATATGGAATCCATCGATATTTGGTAAATATCTGTACCTCCCGAATTATGTAAATCATTTAACCCTTTATCCGGTTGGAAGGTATATGACATATAATCTGTAAGCTTTCCTGATATCCCTTCTTTTTGTTCAGCATCATTTACGGTACCGGTATTGTAACCAAATATATGATATTCCTCCCAAAGCGGACCATAATACTCCGCTAGCACAGAATCCATTGCACTTGTTAAGGCTCTCTCTGCAAAAACCTTGGCTGTATTAATTCTGGCCCCCTCTATTATGGTTAATATCAGTGATAATATGAGTAGTAATACCAGACTTAAAAATACGGTAATAGATCCCTGTGTTTCTTTTCTTTTATTCAGTCTTAATCTACTCCCTTCAATGGCCTTAACTGCATTATTTAATTACAATCTCCTCGTTAATATCTCCGGCATTTCCATTAATTGAGTCAAATGCCGTCTGTATGATGTCTGAGATTTGATTACGAAATATTAAGACCAAGCCTATTATGATTACGAGTATTAAGATAATTTCAATTACTCCAATACCCTCTAGTTGCGCTGATGACGCCTTATAATAATATCTTTTCATCTCTTCCTTTATGTGCTTCATATACTTTTATCTGCTTAACTACTTGCAGAAGCTCCTTTCCTCTTTATAAAGCTAATAGCCATATCAATATCATTTATTGCTCGATAACTTAAGAAACAGCAACAACCTCTCTATATTCTAAAAGACCAAAATGCCGGTATCATAATCATAAGAAAGACTATGATCAGCATAAGCATCATGGGCACTAAGAGCTTGGTACCGGCTTCCTCACCAAGTCTTTTTGCAATCTCTTTTCTGTCTTCAAATGCTTCAATTGCTTCCTTCATTAATAACTCTGTGAATCCTTTGTTTCCTTTTTTTAGGTTTTGAGAAATTAAGGAGCCAAACTTAATGTATGATATTAATCCTATCCTTCTCCCGTATTGTTCATATGCCAGGTTTTCAGGCAGCCCCAATTTTAATTCGTGAGAGGTCGTAAGAATTTCTTCATATGCGTAACGTTTTTTATTATGTTTTTGTTGTGTTTTAGCCTTATAATCCTCCCCGATTTTATTCCATGCCTGTTTTACTGTCATACCTGCATTCACAAGTAGGGTGAACTTATTAATAATCTCAGGATAATCTAATAACATCTGCTCTTTTCTTAGCTTCATCTGTTTTTCCAAATCCTTATCCCCAAAGATCCAGATAACAATCGCCAGAATTACCCCGATTAGCAATAACATTGGGCCATTGTTCTCTTTTTTTCTCTCCCATTTCAGATGATACTGCTCCAGGGTATCGGGTAATTCCAGGTAAGCTTCTTCTTCTGATTCCTTTGCAGACTCGTTAATCTCTTCTACTAGCCTTTGGCGTAAAGCCTCCATATCGCTATATTCTTTCGGCATAATCTTAAATGACATCATATATTCTTCCTGCTGTTCACGGTAATTTAATATTGCGGTAACTGAAGTCCTTACTCCCTCCTTCTGTATATCTTCATTTAATATTGTGCCGTCTGATTGAATTAAACTATAATTCTTAGGGTGCCAGTCAACCGTTATGCTGGTTCCTGGTATCGTATTGCAAAAAACCAGATTCTCACTTACATACTCTGAGGATGCATTCTCACCTAATACCTTAGTCTTTAGGAATTCGGTTGCTTCCTTCATTATTTTTGTAAGCTCCTCTTGACTATAGGATCGTTCCTCTACTTTCAGCCTTACTTCTTGGGTTGACGAATTTACACCGCCCTCTGTAGCATCCTTATTTCCCTCCTTCTCCACGACTACATTTAGCTTAACTTCCTTATCTCCCTCCCCAAAGTCAGGGCGCAGGATGTATTTTCCCTCCTTAAGAAGTGAGCTACTGTTATTATTTAATTGTCCAAGTAAGGAAAGCAAATTAAAGAGTATAAGAACAGTTATCATCAGTGATATCCTGCTGCACCAAAAAAGCTTTTGTAAAAGCTCGGGCTTGTTCGTAACATAAAGTGCTTTTATGGAATCCGTAATCTGATTTTTTCGATGCAGTATTTTTTCAAGACCGGTTTTCGACAGAAGTAATTCTGAAAGAGGGTAAAGATAATATAATTTATGCTCCTTTTTATCAATATCCTTAATCCAATCCGGCTTTCTTTTTGCACTGATAAGCATTCCAATGATAAAAATGAGAAGTATTACGATATTAACAATTAACATAGCAAACCTCCTTATACCTCTATGGCTACAATCTTATCAATAAGAAGAAATGCACCAAGATAGCATATGAGAAAGATTGTCATAATTATTATTCCGAATAAACTGTGATATAAGGGATTTAAAAAGCCCGGAGATGAAACAGAAAGATAGATTAGAATTACGAGAGGTATTACTTTCATGATATTTGCTTCTAGACGTTTTGCGGTTATTAACGTTACAATTTCTCTTTTTACTTCAATCTTATCACTGATTATATTACTGGTTATCTTGATTACATGAATTAAATCACCACCGGTTCTCTTTGCTGTATTAAAAACCTCTGAGAAACTCACGATATCTTCGATTCCGGTTCTTGCACCAAAATCGCCCAGTGCTTTTTCCACTGTTATGTTCATTCGGATTTGATGGAGGATATAAGAGAATTCCTTTAATATAATTGCATCCTCCTCGTATATTCTCCCTAGATCTCTGTGCGCTTCTTCAAATGCATTCTCAGCCGAATACCCAGCTTCCAAGGCTGCCGATAAGGCTACAATTCCATCTTTAAATTCCAGATTTAATTTCCAGTCCCGGTCTTTCCTCAGGAATTTTGACTTTCTTTTACGGTAAAAATAGACGAGAGGAGCTAAAATAAGAATGCCCAGAATACTACGATAAAACAAGATGCCCAGGATAGAAATCACAAACATCCCCTGAAGAACAGTAATCACATTTTCCTTAGTCGTAAAGTGATAGGTATTATAATCATTCGGCACAGAATACTCCTTCCTTGCTTTGTTAATTTCGTAATAGCATTACTTTCGCTTAATTAGATAATTAATCCGGCCCTCTTTAGTTTTTCTTTGCTATGAAGTTCATTCTTCTGAATAAATTTTCCCTTCACCCGGCCATTCTCCTCCCCTGTTTCTTCAAACTCGAACAGAGTGTTCAGCATAATCTCTCCCTCTTTGCAATCTAATACTTCCGCTATCTCCAGTAGTCGGCGCGATCGATCCCTCAACCTTCCTAAATGAACGATAATATCAATTGCGGACGCAATCTGCTTCCGTACTGCCAACAAAGGGATGGATGCCCCCAATAAAACCAGGGATTCTAGTCGGCTTAGCATATCTGCCGGTGAATTCGCATGACCGGTTGATAAGGAGCCATCGTGCCCGGTATTCAGTGCCTGTAGCATATCGATTGCCGCTGCGTCCCTTACTTCTCCAACGATGATCCGATCAGGTCGCATGCGAAGGGAAGTTTTAATGAGATCCCTTATGGTGATTTCATTACTTCCCTCCGAATTAGCGTTACGTACCTCCAACCGGACAAGATTTGCGATATTACGTATCTGAAGTTCAGCAGAATCCTCGATTGTAATTATTCTTTCGTTGGAGGGGATAAAATTAGATAAAACATTAAGAAATGTGGTTTTCCCGGAACCGGTACCTCCACTTATAAAGATGTTATAACCTGCTATTACCAGCTTATTTAAGTAACTGGCTACCTCTGTAGATATTGACTCAAGTTCAATCAATCTTTCCATAGTGATTGGCTTATCTGGAAATTTTCTTATAGTAATTACCGGGCCTTCCATTGCTATCGGAGAAAGTACAATATTTACTCTGGAACCATCCGACAATCTGGAATCCACAATAGGGCAGGCTTCATTAATCATTCGATTGGAATGTGATACAATCTGTTGAACCACATCCTCTAGCTTTTGAACAGAATCAAAGCTTTTTTCACTAGGGTATATTCTTCCATTCTTTTCTATAAAGATATTACCGGGACCATTTACCATGATCTCTGTTATCGAAGAATCTTCTATTAATTCCTGAAGAATATCCAATCTGCGGATGGAGTTAAAAATGTCTCTACGAAGCTTGCATTTTTCCCGTACGCTAATGTATTCCTCTTTACTGGAGCTTATTAAAATGCGATCTATTGTACTTAGTAATTCGTCATCGGTAACTTCCCTGCTAAGGTCGATGTCTTCTAGCACCTTGTGCTGTATGATTTCCTTCCACTGATGGTCCATTTTTTCCTCCGTGATTACCCGTTAAGATATTGCTGCGCACAAAGCCAGGAATCGCTGTGGGTCAAATCGTTATAGGATACCGGTATGGGTTCCGAGGGATTATCGTTCCTAAGAGTAATGTATTGGTATTTATCACTACCGATTGGTGTACCAATACGCCTCATCTGCCGTCCCCACTCCTTTAGCACTTCCGTTTCATAAGCACTTCCCGTTGAAGCAACTAGTATGGTATCGCTTAAGTTCATTAACTCTATCATGGCTTCCGTGTAACATCCGATACAAAATATAACCGTCTGATAGTCTGAATGAAGCTTAAGCTCTTGTATCCATTTCTGGATATCCTCTTTATTCAACGCTAATATATCCAAACCGTGAGTTATTCCGGCTAAATAAGATAAATTTCCGTTACCGGATAACAATGATTTCATTTTCGTGATAATATTTGAGTTCTCTTTCAGATAATAAATAAACTCCATTAAGGAATAACTTGAATCATTCAAAGGAAAAAGATATGGGACAGGAAGTAAGTCCAATAAGACCAGAAGAACTTTCTTCTGTTGGGAAAGTAAGGCACTGAGTGACCATACAAATGACATTTTCTCGTTACCCGATACAGGTAGAAAGACTGACATGATTTTAACTTGATTTGAACTGATGATAGTTTTGGATTTATCTTCTTTTTTATTAAAATCAATAAGTATTTCATTTATTAAATCACTGGCTGATTGATATTTGAAGATAGTACAAGATTCAGACAATCCATACCCTGCTTCCGGCTCTTTTGTTAGGCGATAGACCTGCTTGATCTTCTGAAGGAAGGGTTCGTCTAAAGACAGCTCCTCTCCAAGTATCAGAATATCGATATAATGGAATTGCAGATATTCCTCCAGACTAGCGACCTCAGTAAACACCGCTACCTCAAAGTGGAGATTATTCTTCTTTTTGAAATATTCCATAAAGCGTGTTGCATAAAAAACGTCAGAATCGTAGAGGGCAAATATTTTTTCCACTTTGGAATCCTCCTGATATTGTATAAGCAGCTTGGGGAAAGTTAGTTATACCGAATTCATGGTACTCATTTGATTTTCTCGTAGTATACGAGTAATAAGATAATAAGATAGTATTTCCTTAATCATGCACAGGAATTTTTTAACATGTCAATATATTACAATATATGACGATGTTTGTCAATCGGGTTATTAAAGATTTTTTAAGTTTGGTATATTTATACAATATATAGATGATAATTTATTAAATTCCACTAAATCCATGACCCGAAGGTACATGATAAGTTCTGCCTCCTAAACAAAAAATACCGGCGCTTTCGTAGCGAGTACCGATATACTTCTGATTATGATAAATTCTGCTTTTTATATTCTTTTGGGGACATACCCCAGGTTTTTTTAAATAATCTGCTAAAGTAAAGCGGATTCTCATAGCCTGACAACCTTGCGACCTCAGATATTTGAAACAGTGAGTTTACTAATAAATCCTTTGCCTTCGTCATTCGAATATTAATGATGTACTGCCTTGGAGATATTCCTACATATTGAGTAAACGTGTCGATAAACCTGTAATAATTAAGTCCGTGATCCTTCGTAAACTGCTTAATCGTAAAGTCTTCTTCCGGTAACCTGTTAAAGGTCTGAATTGCATCCTCCACTTCCCTCTTATAGCTTACCATTATGTTCTTTTCCCTAATCCGATTTCTGCCCATCTGCAGCATAAGCTGCTGCATCAACAGCTTTAGGCGGTCCTCACAAAATGGCGGCTTTAACTGCAATTCCTGAATAATTTCAGAAAAAAGCTCTATATAACTATTATGTACTCCCACATTATATATTTTATCTTCTCCCCAACCCATTCTGCTAAAGAATTCATTATTTCCCTTACAGGAGAAATGCACCCAATAGATATCCGGATGCTCATTTAGATTATAATAATAGTATTGTGGATCTCCGGGATGATAAAAGACGCAATTCCCTTTCTCCAATACCTGCTGTTTACCGTCTATCTGGAATCTTGCTTGTCCATCAGCAATATAAATCAGTTGGTAATTATCCGACCCCTGAGACCGTTCCGTCTGGAAATTTTCCAGATGAATTAAACGATACCTCCCACTGCAATGAACGAAGAAATCCTCTTCTGATACTGACTTTTCATCAGACTGCCAATCATAACGACCTACAACTGTTAACATACTTACCTCTCTTGCTGCATCTTTGATGCAGCTCTATATACTGGAAGAACAAGGTGTGAGTGCCATTGCACGAATATCACAGTTCTTCCTAAGCGAATTTTCTAATTCGCTTTGTGAATTTTCTAATTCGCTTTGTGAATTTTGCCCTTTAATTCATACTTACCTCTCATGCTACATCTTTGATGCAGCTCAATCATAAATTATGAAAGCTTTGTGCATATAAAGATATAATAACCTAAGTAAATTATACATATCCTTTGTTCTATTTTGGTATTAAAAACAATTTTATACTTATAAAAGAGAATATCATGTTTCAACCAAGATTACAATTACCACCATAATAAATGAAGACGCCGAGACCACCCTTCACTAAGGCTGTGGCTCTACTTCCCAAAAGAATAATATACCGCCAGCCCATAAAGCAATAGGAAACCCGGAAGGCCGAGTAATCCATTTGCCAAGACGGATACTCCGTTGACACCTACATTGACATGGTACCCTTTGCTACTTAAGATCAAATCAAGAAGGTAGATTCCTACCGTCCCGATGCTGGCACGCAAACCGAAGTCAACAATTAGATCAGGTCTGCGCCGAATCACACAAGTCACGATGAAAATAATACATGCAATGATTACTCCGATAAAAATTATGCTATCCATTCTACCCTCCTGAATTATTTGATACAACCTATTATATTTATATACGGATTAAACCAATTTATGTTAATTAATAGAATAATAGGAAAATAATTTGACTATACTATATATAAAAATAAAGTAAGGTTGGTGAAACGATGGGTTTATTCGCGAAAAAGAGACCCCCGAAAGATAATTATCTGATTAGCGAAATAAATAAGACAAAGATAGCTATGGAGGCAGCTTATTCGAATTTTCAGAATGTAGTCGATCCGGATTTAATTGATAGTTGTATTTATGAGTTAAATGCGGTACAAAACAGATATAAATTTCTTTTGAAGATGGCGAAAGCTGCTGACACTAATTATGTTAAGGTATAATAGTATTACACGAACTCACCATTCTCCGAATATAGCATTTTATCAATAAGGAAGGAAAATACTTACGAAAATAGGCTGTCCCAAACCTTTGTGTATATTTATCGGAATCACCGATGTATACACGTTAATTGATTTGGGACAGCCCACTTTTATCTTCTGTTTCCAATTTTCTTATGTATTTATTCGTCCAGTCTCATAAACTATGTTTAGCAATTCCTACGTACATTAAATTCCTTTGTATTCACAGAGCTTTCGTAATTTAATTTCCTTCGTATTTTAATATTTAGTTATATATCTTATGTTCTTCAAAAACTCTTTTTTCTTCAAAGATACTTCTGTTCTTTAAAGATACTTCTGTACTATTCTTCAAAGAATTATTTGTACTGTTCCTCAAAGATTCTTCTGTACTGTTATTCGTGATTCTTCTGTACTTTATTGAATTTTTGTTCTTTAGGACTCTTCTGCTTTTTAGGACTCTTTCGTTCTTTAGGACTCTTCTGCTTTTTAGGACTCTTTCGTTTTTTAGACTTTTTCTGTTATCTAAAAATTCTTCTTTTTTCTAAAAAGTTCTTTTGAAATCTTCAGTCTTTTAGGGTTTCTTTTTAATTCCGCCGCTCTTTTGTTCTTTCAGATTTCTTACGTTCCTTAAAATCCATAGTAATTTAGTGCGTTCCTGTTAAGCATTGTTCTACTTATACCCTCTTGCACTTCTCTTATGTAAATGGCTTATTTATGCAATAAACCCGCGGTTCCTATTGCTAGGATCGATGTAAGTCTCATTCAGTATGCCCTTACCGTAGGTTAAGCCCGCATAGAGCTGTTGCGTGTTGCGCATCATCGGACCACTGTTATCCATCTTGCTAACTCCTTCAAAACCAATCAGCAGCTTATGAAGCACTGATTCAGCGCTGTCCAGAGAAACCGGGTTTTTCTTGATGATCGCTGTAATAATTCTTTTATTGATATATAGATACAGCCTGATTAAATCTAATGAGATTGCATATTTATAATCTAGTGCTGTTATCAATTCATTTACATACTTCTGAGCCCTTTTTAGCTCCTTGTCATATAAAGCACCATCACCGTTTGTATATGCTTCCTTCGCTTCAGCGATTTGGGCCAGTATCATTTCATATAATATAACGATGAGTTCACTTTTTGAAGCCTGTGTTACTCTTGTTGCATACACTTGAATTGCTTCCTTTTTCATGCCAACCTCCATTTAGAACCATTGGTTATATCAGACGGGTTTCTTATTATTGCTGCAATAAGCTTAAGATGGTCTGCGGTCTCTGGTTCGCCTGAGCAAGCATGGCGGTGCCAGCCTGAGAAAGTACATTCTTCTGTGTGTATTCTGCCATTTCCTCAGCCATATCCACGTCTTCGATACGGGATAAGGATTCTGTCATGTTCTCTGACGTTACATCCAGATTAGAGATGGAGTGTTCCAGACGGTTCTGGTAAGCACCCAACTTGGAACGAATTGCAGATACTGTATTAATTGCGGTGTCAAGTAAACCGATTGCTTCCTGTGCTCCATCTGCGGTACCGATATTAACTTTATCTATACCAAGGGTTGCCGGGGTAACCTTTGGTATTCTAACTGACATAATCTGTCCTTCATTTGCACCAATTTGTAGATCCATTGGACCTGCATCAAGAACAGACACTGTGATTTCTACATCACCCGGATTAACCGGCGCACCGATAGGATTATCGATAGCTCCATCACCATCAGCATCAATACCGTTAACACCAATCTTGAAATCTTCAAAGGTAGACTCAACCGTTCCCGGTTGTACTTCAAATACCATCTTGAAATCGTTACGGTCAGATACAGTTATTTTATTTCCGCTAACGGATACGGTAGCGGTATTCTCAAACAAAGAGTCAGGGTCAGCAGCGTTAAGTGTAAGTGTAGCTTTTGCATCATACCCTTGCGCTCTGGCTCCATTGATCGTCAATCCGAGCAAGTCACAAAGCTCAGGGCTGTCACAATATATGCTAAGTCTTTCCTGCGAACCGTATTCTCTGGATACAAACACCAAGGTATCCCCTTCCGTCAGCTGTTTGCTCTCATATCCTGCCATATCTAGATTAGTCGTGGTTGAAGGTTGGGTGGGAGGTGTAGCGGTAAGATCTGCTGTATCTACAGCAAATACATTCACATCAACATTATCACAGGCATCTCTGATCTTTTCGAAAACCTGATCAACCGTATCACCTGCTTTAATTACAACAGATTCTCCATTAATATTAATCGAACCGGCTTCATCTTCTGTAATGATTCGTTCCTTCGGGTCTGCTGTGCCTCCAAAATCAGTATCTAAGCCTACGATAACTGCCTGTCTTGCATCCTGTACAATATTAATACCATAATCACCAACTGAAACGGTATCCGACAAGGATATCAGGTTAACTCTATTATCACTGGAATAGGATTTACGATCAATATTGCCATCTAAAAGTGTCATCGTATTAAATTCAGTTGTTTCAGAGATTCTTGTAATTTCCTCATTTAACTGGTCAATTTCCGATTGAATTGCGATACGATCGTCTGTGGTATAGGTCCCGTTCGCAGACTGTACCGCAAGCTCTCTCATTCTTTGGAGCATGGCTTCTACTTCAACCAATGCACCTTCTGCTGTCTGTATAACGGAAATACCATCAGAAGCATTTCTATTTGCCTGATCCAAACCTGAAATCTGTGTTCTCATTTTTTCTGAAATTGCTAAGCCCGCTGAATCATCAGCCGCGCTGTTGATACGAAAGCCTGAGGATAATTTCTCCAAGCTCGAGTCTAAACGATTGTTTGTTCTGGATAATTGGTTATTAGCTTTTAAAGCCGAAATATTATGGTTGATTCTCATTAAGTATCACCTAATCCCTTTCTGTTCCGGCAGCCATCCCCCTCCGTGTTGTGATGGTTCGCACGATTTTCATATTATTTATGCCTATATTCAGCAACCTCCATGTAGCTGAATTACTTCTGAATTAGGAAACAGCCCTGTTTATTTCTACTTCGCCGTTTTCTGCCATACGTACGGTACGTACAATGGCTTTTGCAATCTGGTATAATTTCCGTTCGGTATCTGAACTTGGGGTTTGATTCTTTACTTCATTATCCGAATTCTGATAGCTGTAAGTGCCACTTTCCTTTCGGTGCACACCAAAATCCATTTGTTTTATGGTTACTTCACAATCCTTCGCAGCTTTTTCTATCTCTTCAGCTCTTTGCTGCAATAATTCTAATCCGCCTCTGTTATCACTGCTGAAAAAGCCTTTTAAAATGTGATCTTTTAAAGAAAAATCTGCTTTTATGTTGCCCAGTTGTTCTGACCAGATCGTTACCGATACTCTTTGGGAGGCTTCTGTACCCCGCAGTATGGTTAGGTTCAAATTCGTGATACCCCTGTCTGTCTCAATCGGTATTTGGTAAAACTCTTTTTCTGCAAGTGTTTTAAGAAATGTCATATGCTGCCCTAAGCTTTTTAATTCTGCCAGCCTACGGCTGTCAATCCTCTCTTCAGAGCATGCTTGGTTAAGAGCTTCCTTCGAATTCGCTTCTAGTTGTTGATACATCTCTACCATCGAATTCTTATCGATTAATGTATCGGACAATTGGCTGATTTCCTTTATACTTTTTTCAGAATTTTCGACTACTTTTTCATTGTTTAATTTTAGGAGCTTCTTAATCGGAGATTCTCCGTTACTTAAAATATGATTTGCCAATGTAATATTAAGTGGTGAACTAGGTATATGAAGATCCTGCAGAAATCGGATCGACTGCTCTGAATTCTTACAAAGCTCTCTGATTTCTTGAACTTTTGAGGTATAGAATTCGTTCTCAACGGATTGTGTAGCCTCCACATTTTTAAGCTGTTCGAATAGTCTCTCTATCGGAATCTCCTTGATGCTATCCCATACATCTCTGCTTGAGGATGAGCTGGATACTGATGCCCAACCCGGTTCGCCGGCTTTTGTTATGTTCTTTCTTAACTCCTGCAATTTCTCAGGGGATATCTCCTCCTTCATTTGCTTTAAGATGCGGTTAAGAAACTGTGTCTGTTCCGCGATATCCTCCTCAGGAGTGGGCCGTCCGGGCTCCTGCTGCCCCATACCCTTTGATAATAAACTCAGCTGTTCGGTGATCGTTTCATTTTTATAGCTGATACTCTGCAAGCTTCCAAATTCATCGTTGATCACTGCATCCAGCCTGCCCTTTTTACCTGTTTGAAGGGCTGAAAGCAAATGTTCCAGTGTTACTTCTCTCTCTGCCTTAATAAGGGATCCAAGCGCAGAACCATCCGACTTTTCCACATTATATAGCAAACGATAGATTCCGATAAATGCTTTTCTTTCATCCGTATTAATGCTATCTTCCTTTTCTAATCTTTGCAGATAAGTACTGAACTTCTCCTCCGAGGTAATACCCTGCTCTTCTTTTATATTGTCAATTTTCTGATTTAATTCTGTCAAAGGCATCTCCAGGGGATTTATGCCTTCTTTAATCATACGCACTGTAACCGCGGGATGTAGGTTCTTCATCAGATAGGTAACCTGCTGATCATAAGCCTTAACCCTGTCAATAGCTTCTCCACTTATCTCCATTTGGTTATAGCCTAAAATCCTCACGGCTCTTTGGTTAAGCTCTGTGTTCTCGATATTCATTTCCTTTAACAAAGTATCCATATTCGCAAAGGCCTTTTTAATCGAGTCACCATATTCTCTGTTTGGTACTGTCATTAAGGTTTCATAAGCGGTTCCTGCCTTGCTATATTCAGCCTTAAGCTTCGTTCCTTCCGCAAGCAAAGTCGAGACAGTCTGTATCTTTCGGTGGGCTAATGTACTTCCGAGAATATCACAGGGCATCTGTTTTAATATCTCAACACTCTGCGCTGTCTCTTTTACTTGTTGAACAGAGCTTGATAATACCTCAACCTCTGCCTCCTTTAAAAGATCCTTATAGTAATTATCCTCCAGCTCTCTTAATTCTTCTACCACCTTTTCAAGCTTCTGGGTTTCTATCTTAATACCCTTCTTTTCCAGTTTTGCTGCGGCTTCCGTCGTCATCTTAAGGCGAATTTCCTCCAGCTGTCTCTTTACTCGGATTTCTTCCAATCGGGGATCCTTATCCTTTATGGAGGTGTTCTTCTCTATGTCTTTTATCTCTGTCTCTTGCGGTTCCTTTGACCTATTATCGTTATCACTTACCTCTGCTGTCTCCTGAATAGTATTTCTAGCTATTACATTTTTTCTTTCTGCAAGACTTTCCTGAATGGTTACCAATCTTTTAATGGATATCTCTAAGCCTTCCTTTACCGCATGTGTAATGGTTTCCTCACGGATAGAATTTACGTCGGCTATCAGCCTCTCATATGAAACTTCCGTCTGTGTTAGTAGAGATACATCCTTCGGTGCAATCCCTTCTTTCATTCCCGAGACAAGCTTATCAAGAATTTCCTTCTTATCCGAGTTTGACTTGATCTCCCCGAGTTTCTTTTTATACTCTAAGGTTTCTTTCGTCAGTGGAAGCTTATTTTCCAATAACCATTTTGAAGCTTTAAGACTATCCTCATTAACTTCAAAGCCTGCTGCCGTAATTACCTCTTCTACCTGGCCTTTTAATTCCTCCCAGGCCTGTGATGTCAATTTCTGTGGCTTTTCCTGATTTTTTGCAGTCCCACTGTAAAATGCTTTATATAAATTCTCTATTGTAGGCTCGACTTCTCTGCCTATCAAATATTTCATTGCCTTATCATCCAGCAATACCGCTGTATCGCTTAATTTGAGTGCATTTGACAACTTCGTAAGGTTATCTGAGGTTACCGGCAGATTCTCTTCCCTTAATCTCTTTCTTAGTGCCTTCTCATCAAAGGCACTCGTTTGATCTGAAGTATTTATCAGAACAGAAGGCATGACCGGAGCTGATTCCTTCTTCGTCTGATCCGAAATCTTCGTCTGATCCGAAATCTTTGTCCTATCTGAAATCTTCGTCTGATCCGACGGCTTACTATTCTCTGCGATACCTGCTTTTATTCTGCTTAAAGCATCGTATAGACCATTGATGGAGAAGGTTTCTATCAGAAAACCTTCCTGTTCAAGAAGCCTGCAATCCAGCTCTGTCAGCTTAGATGCAATCTCCTCCATTTTATTTTTTGTATCGAGTACTTCAGTTTCTCTCGACACTCTTCTTGCCGTCTGCTCCTTTTGTGACAGTATGGTATTAAGGTCTGCTTCCGGCACCATAAAGGCCTTAAAAGTCTTACGGTTATTATCCCTGGTTCCGTCCAGAAGACGTAGTTCAATCTCTTTCTCACTGGCTTTTACCACTTCAAAAATCTTCTTTTCACCCGGTACCGCATTCTTTAATACTTGTCTGGAGGTTGTAACCTTTTGTCCGTTAAAATCCAACGTAACCTTTTCTTCTGCTTCAACAACCGTTCCTGTTATGATCTGACCCTTTTTTAAATCAGCCATACCCTTTTCTATATTCTCATTTTCTATTTTGATCGGGTTTGACATAAGCCTGTCTGCCTTGCCACCCGTTCCTATCATGACGTTTCCGCTCATTCTATACCTGCCTTTATGTATTCTATGTGATCTGGAACGTTTCTCTCCTAGCCATTTGCCATATGGTAATCCCTATTATAAATTGTTAGTAAATATTTCGGCAGATTCAAAGAAAAACTTAACTGCTAGCTCCAGCTACTCTCTGGCAATATATTACAATTCATTACAATAATTAATGGTACTACTTCTTACAATGCTTTCTATCGAATAAACATGAAATAACAAAACAAGTGTGCTTACATTGCAAAAATTAAATACAAAAGCAGGAATGTAATAAAAAAATTTGAGTTTTTATGAATAAAGCATGTAGGCTTTGATGAAAGGCAGGGTGATTATTATTCAAAAAAAAGTGACTAGGTTTCTCTTTGTTTTTTTCGCTGCTTTGTGTCTTGTTATTTTTCTGGCGACCTGTAACCATCAGGAAAAGCTTCAGCAGACACAAAGAGAATTTGATGTGTTTATGAATGATTTATTTATACAAGAGGTTCAGTCCGATACTCTATCCTTAAAATACTCTCTCTCGAATCCGGAAAGTTACGGCATTAAACAAGTGAAAGCAACGTTAGGAGAATACAGTATGAACCGGATGAATCAGGATTTGACGCTATATGAAAATTATTTAAAGCATCTATCCACTTTCGACTACGACCTGCTCACCCCGGAGCAAAAGCTTACTTATGATATTGTGAAGAACTATCTGATGCAAAATATGAATTTCGGAAGCTTTATGTATTATACCGAATGTTTAGGACCAACCACCGGTATTCAGGCTCAGCTTCCGATATTATTGGCCGAATTCAATTTCTCCTCCAAGGACGACCTCGATGAGTATATAGAACTGTTGAATTGCGTCTCTGAGTATTTTGATAGTATCATTCAGTATGAGCAGGAAAAATCAGATCACGGACTATTTATGAATGATGCTGTGGCGAAACGTATTATATCTCAATGTAAAGCTTTTATTGATGAGCCTGAAAACAATTTTCTTATTCAATATTTTGATGAGAAAATTAATAACTATGATTTTATATCCAAGAAAGAAATTGCTTATTACAAAGCTATGAATAAAGAGGCCGTCATAAATCATGTAATTCCGGCGTATGAGGCTCTGATCGAAGCCTTAACGGAGCTTTTAGGTTCCGGTACCAATAAAGCAGGACTTTATTATTATCCGGAAGGCCAGGCTTATTATGAATGCCTGACAAAATATAAGACCGGTTCAAAAAAGAGCATGGACGGGATAATAAAGATGTTGGATACTGCGATTGGTAACGGTGTTATTAATATCACGGCTCTCTCTCAGACAGACCCCGCAATTGTTGACAAATACCTTGCTTTTACCTCCTTCCCGCTCACTAATCCGGAAGAAATTATCCGTGATTTAAAAGACGATATAAAAAGGGATTTTCCGGAGGCTGTTCCGGTAAACTGTAAAATTAAATACGTACCGGAATCTCTCTCCGAGTATCTAAGTCCCGCTATGTATCTGGTTCCCCCGATAGATAACTATAAGAATAACAATATTTATATCAATGGCAGTGATTCTAAAACTCTTTCCATGATATATACCACCGTAGCACATGAGGGCTATCCCGGACATTTATATCAGTGTGTTTATTTTCGGGATCGAAATCCTGCTCCCATACGGAATTTACTAAACTTCGTTGGCTATGATGAAGGATGGGCTACCTATGTTGAACTCTATTCCTATCATATTTCCGGAATCGATGATAACCTTGCTGACTTTCTGGAGTGGAATAATATGGTTATTCTATGCATGTATGCAAGAGCAGACATCGGAATCCATTATGAGGGCTGGACTAAGAAGATGGTTGTTAACTATATTACCCAGTTCATAAGTGACGAAAAAACTGCAGTGTTAATTTATAATACTCTATTAGAGGAGCCTGCGATTTATCTGCCCTATGCTGTTGGTTACCTTGAAATAATGGAATTAAGAAATACTGCAGAGCAAAAATTAGGTGATCAATTTGTTGCTAAGGATTTCCATAGGTTTTTATTGGATATCGGCCCGGCACAATTTGGTATCATTGAAGATAATATGAACTCCTGGGTCGAAAAAAGAAAATAAAAAGTCGTTATTTTTACTATATTTCTATACATTTGCATTGACATTTACATGTCCCGGTTTTATACTTATTATGGCGGACAATTGATTGCTATACTATATGTTTCAATTTATTTTGTATGTATTTCAAAATAAACAAACAATTCAAAAATAGGAGGATATTACATGTCAACAAAAGCTTATTTTAAACGTGAAGAAATCGGCACTAATAAACCCGGCTTTTCGAAAACCCGTTCCATCATTGAGGCGGCTTTTTATGGTAATAATGTCATCAAGGTAAACACCCTTAGAGAGGCTTATGAGCTTGCTAAAAATTCCCCTGGAACCGTTGTAACGGATATGCCTGTATATCGCGGAGAGGAATTTGGACTTGAAAAGGATGCAAAAGTTTTATTATTCAACGATGGTTTTGTAACAGGTCGTGCTGCCGCTGCAAGAAAAATAACAGGTGAACCCGGTGTTGACTGCGAAAATCTTAATAGCAAGGTAATGGATGCAATTTATGATACCAGATATTCTGTTCTTTACCATGCAGAAGTTTTCATTGGATTAGATCCTGAATTCATGGTAAAAGCACATTTATTAATTCCGGAAGGTGAAGAAAACATCCTTTACTCCTGGATGCTTAACTTCCAGTATATGTCTGATGAGTATATCAGAATGTATAAAGCTTCAAAACCTATCGCTGATGAGTGCGATATTTACATTTTCTCTAATCCTCAATGGAAGCATGCTGAGCATCCGATGGGATTAACATATTTCAATACTACAACTAACTGTGCTGCCCTTCTAGGTATGAGATACTTTGGTGAGCATAAGAAGGGAACTCTTACCATCGCATGGGCTATCGCAAATCGTAACGGTTATGCTTCCTGCCATGGCGGTCAGAAGAGATATAACCTTCCCGGCGGAAAGTCCTATGTTGCTTCCGTATTTGGTCTTTCAGGTTCCGGTAAGTCAACTATTACACATGCAAAACATGGTGGTAAATATGATGTAACTGTTCTTCATGACGATGCTTTTATCATTAATACCGATACCGGTTCTTCAATCGCTTTAGAGCCTACTTATTTTGATAAAACGCAGGATTACCCTACCAACTGTGAAGATAACAAATATTTATTAACCGCTCAGAACTGTTCCGCAACTATGGATGAGGACGGTAAGGTTGTTCTTGTTACCGAAGATATCCGTAACGGTAACGGCCGTGCTATTAAATCAAAGCTATGGTCTCCGAACCGCGTTGACAAAATACCTGAGCCTGTTGATTCCATCTTCTGGATCATGAAGGACCCTACTTTGCCTCCGATTATTAAATTAAAAGGTGCTTCTCTCGCTTCTGTAATGGGTGCTACCCTTGCAACCAAGAGAACCACCGCTGAGCGTCTTGCTCCTGGCGTTGATCCTAATGCGCTGGTTGTTGAGCCTTATGCTAATCCATTCCGTACCTATCCGTTGGTTAACGATTATGAGAAATTTAAGAAACTCGTTGCAGAAAGAAATGTTGACTGCTACGTAATCAATACCGGTGATTTCATGGGTAAAAAGGTTCAGCCGAAGGATACTCTCGGAATATTAGAAGCAATTGTAGAAGGAAATACCAACTTTAAGCAATGGGGACCTTTTGAAGATATCGAAATTTTCGAATGGGAAGGCTTCGTTCCTAATTTGGAGGATCCGGACTATAAAGCTCAATTAGTAGCTAGAATGAAGGATAGAATTGCTTTTGTTGAATCCAGAGAGACCGATAAAGGTGGCTTTGATAAGCTTCCCGCTGACGCTTTAGAAGCTCTGAAGAAAGTAGTTGCTGAATTAGCTTAATGTTATTTATATAGTGCCAAAAAAGGCTGCAAATAGAGCTCGGAATATCCGTTCTCTATTTGCAGCTATTTTATAAATAATTTCATTAAACTGACAGAGATCATTATCACGTTGAAATTATATGAAAGAATATATACACAATGTTTATATGCAAATGAACTACTGAATTATTCCACCACACAAATAATAGGAGGACTATCATGTTAGTTACACATATTTATTTTAATGGGCAATGCAAAGAAGCAATCGAATTATATAAAAATGCATTCAATGCAACGGTTCAGACATTAATAGAAAGTCCTGAGAACGAAGAGCTTGTTATGCATGCTGAAGTATTAATTCACAATCAGCTACTGATGCTAAATGACTTTGGTAATGATGATGGTTTTTCCAAATCTGGCGGGTACCAATTGTGTGTTAAATTTGACAGTGAAGAAGAACTTATGAAATCTTATTCCATTTTAGTGGATGGTAGTAAGATAATTACACCCATACAAGCAACCGATTTTAGTGCTTGTATGGTTAGATTTATCGATAAGTATGATGTTCGGTGGGGATTCTGGCTTTAACAGCAGCATTAAAATAGGGCATATGCAATAACTAAAGTATCTAACTACTCGGTACTAAGTTACTCCTATGCCCTTTATCTAATTTCTCTTAATCCGTTCTAACAGAGTATTATTGTATTTCAGCTCCGGCAGGCATCGGTTTTTCCGGTACCATTAGAGCAAGGTTTCCTTCTGCATCTTCAGCACAAAGAAGCATTCCTTCGGATAACATTCCTGCTAAGGTGGCAGGCTTAAGGTTCACTACTACCATAACCTTCTTACCAACCATCTCCTCCGGTGTATAATGTGCTTTGATTCCGGATACGATTTGCTTCACCTGGGAGCCTATCTTAACCTGAGAGCAAAGAAGCTTCTTGGATTTTTTAACTTCCTCACAGGCGATAATTTCACCAATTTGGAATTGTAGCTTTGCAAAATCATCAT
The DNA here is from genome assembly GCA_023414875.1 of Bacillota bacterium. Classification (GTDB taxonomy): domain Bacteria; phylum Bacillota; class Clostridia; order Lachnospirales; family Lachnospiraceae; genus Mobilitalea. The sequence goes on from JAEZMV010000002.1 coordinate 231,801, forward strand.
AGGTAATCTCCGGTTTTGCTTCTATATCAATTACATCATTTAATGATTTATCCCCGTCTTTATTCTCTGCTGTATCTGCTCCTGTCGCTGTTACCTGTACTTCCTTTGATGCATCCACTTTCTCAAGTACCTCCTTAATATCAAGTCGTGCAAATAATATCTCCGGTGTCTCTGTTACCTTGGTACCCTCCTGATACAATCCATAGCTTGATAGCTCCTCAAGACTTCTCGGTTTTGTGGAAAGCTGTGTCAGTATCTTCTCAGCCGTTTCCGGCATAAAGGATGCCAACAGGCTCGTGCCTATGCAAATACTTTCTGTCAGGTTATAAAGAACCGTCTCCAAACGAGCTTTCTTTTCTTCCTCTTTTGCCAGCACCCATGGCATAGTCTCATCAATGTATTTATTGCAGCGTTTGAATAATGTAAATATTTCGCTGATGGCATCTGCTACACGGAGCTTTTCCATCTTTGCAATCACCTTCTTCGGAGTTTCAAGAGCCAACGCGATTAACTCTTCATCCACTGCCTCAGCAACCTTGCCGTTACGGACAATACCACCGAAATATTTATTACTCATCGAGATTGTACGGTTAACCAGATTACCCAAGGTATTCGCGAGGTCAGAATTAATTCTTTCCACTAAAAGCTCCCAGGATATAATTCCATCATTATCAAACGGCATCTCATGTAATACGAAATATCTTACTGCATCTACACCAAATATTTTTACGAGATCATCTGCATAGAGTACATTTCCCTTAGATTTACTCATCTTGTCTCCAGCTGCTCCCTGCAACAGCCAAGGGTGGCCGAATACCTGCTTGGGTAGCTCTATATTTAAGGCCATTAACATAATCGGCCAGTAAATGGTATGGAAGCGAAGAATGTCCTTTCCGATCAGATGTAAATCTGCCGGCCAGTATTTTTTAAATTGCTCCGTACTGTTACCATCTGCATCAAAACCGATACCGGTGATATAATTACTAAGCGCATCCAGCCAAACATATACGACATGTCTGCTGTCGAAATCCACCGGAATACCCCATTGAAAGGAGGTTCGGGATACACACAGATCCTGAAGGCCCGGAAGTAGGAAATTGTTCATCATCTCATTTTTTCTGGATTCCGGTTGAATAAATTCCGGATGAGTATTAATATGCTCAATCAGGCGGTCCGTATATTTACTAAGTCTTAAGAAATAAGCCTCTTCCTTTGCCGGCTGAACCTCTCTGCCGCAGTCAGGACACTTGCCCTCTACTAACTGTGATTGTGTAAAGAAGGACTCACAGGGGGTACAATACATTCCTTCATAATTACCTTTATAAATATCTCCCTGCTCATAAAGCTTCTTAAAAATCTTCTGAATTTGCTTTTCATGATCAGCATCCGTAGTACGAATAAATTTGTCGTAAGAGGTATTCATTAAATCCCAGATGTCCTTTATCGTACCGGCTACACCATCAACAAATTCCTTTGGTGTAACTCCTGCTTCCGCTGCTTTTGTTTCAATCTTCTGCCCATGCTCATCCGTTCCAGTCTGGAAGAATACATCATAACCCTCCAGGCGTTTAAAGCGTGCTATACTGTCAGCCAGTACAATTTCATAAGAATTACCGATATGTGGCTTTCCTGAGGTATAAGCTATCGCTGTAGTAATGTAATATGGTTTTTTACTCATTTTTTTTCTTCCTTTCTCTCTTTATCATTATCTTCTTCTCTCGCTAATTCTCCTTCAACCTACTCGTTTATTCTCATGCTCTAACTTTACATTACTCTACTCTATAGGTTTCCAAACAACAAAAAAACTCCCATCCTTAAATCACTTTAAAGACGAGAGGAACTCCCGTGATACCACTTTAATTCGCTTTTACCTCACAATAAAAGCCTCATTCACTGCAAATTACTACAGCTTAGCATTTTAACGGTTGCACCCGTCGCAGCCTAAGATACCTCCTCGGTGCGCAGCTCCAAGACCATCTTCAGCAGCTTCTTCAAGTCTGTTCATAATAACAAACCGGATTGTCATCCATTTCCCCTTCTCAGCATACCGGGGTTCTCTGTCAATCGTTTCACTGCTTACTCTTCTTTTCATAGCCTTTATTCTATATTTATGTCAAAGTATATCATGTGTTTTTCGCTTTGTCAAAGACTTTCCCACTCAGAATCAATCTAACCTCCCAAGTAACTTATTAATGATTATTCTACTATAATTATGTCTTTGATCTTTTTTTTTCGCTCTTTTCGTATTAGCTCTTTTCGTATTAGCTCTTTTAGTATTAGCTCTTTTAGTATTAGTTCTTTTAGTATTAGCTCTTTAGGCATTAGCTCTTTAGGCATTAGCCTTTTTGGTATTAGTTCTTTTGATACTAGCTCTTTTTATTTGGCCCTGCTTCTAACATATATTAGAATATACCCATCCTATTTATTTATACCTTTTCCAAATGTTTTTATTACTCACATCCCTCATATAAATTGTTTACTTTATGTTTATAATATATCTATTTACTTTATTTTACATATTATTGATTTTATTCGTAGAAATAACCCTTCTTCTATGTTATAATCATATTAATTTATGGCAAGTATTGAAATATATAATGATACCTTGATTGGAGTTCTTATGAATAAACCTTATTTAAAATTATACCTAAAGAAGATTAAAAAATACAGTTGTATTTTATTATGTCTAATTTCAGTGTTTTCTATAACCGCCTGCAAATCTACGAAGGACAAGCCGCCAATTATTGTGGACGAGAAAAACATAGAACAGGATACAAAAGACTATACTGCTAATCCGACAAAAGAACCTACTCCTACAAAACAGGAGAAGGAAGTAATCTCTAATGAAGTTATTTCCATGATTGATTCTACCGGAACTACCCTGGACACCAGAATTCATGCCCCGGTTGGCTTTACGAGAATCCCATCCGTTCCCACGGAATTAACCGGGTTTCTTCGCGGGTTTCCTCTGAAAGAAGCGGGCAGTGAAGTTTTGCTATATGATGGTCTTCCAAAAGAATATCAAGATGGTCATATTGGTATTTTCAATCTTGATATCGGTGATCGTGACCTTCAGCAATGTGCTGATTCCATAATGCGTATCTATGCAGAGTATTATTGGTCTATCGAAGCCTATGACAAGATAGCCTTTCATTTAACCAATGGTTTCTTAATGGAATATACTAAATGGCGGGATGGAAATCGTCTAGTCGTTGAAGGAAATGATGTCAGTTGGAATAAATCAAAGGAGTATGATGCTTCCTATGATACTTTTACCAATTATTTAATGAATGTGTTTACCTATGCTGGTACCTTATCCTTATCCGAAGAAACAGTACCGATTACCTTGGAAGAATTGAAGCCGGGTGATATGTTTCTCGAGGGTGGCAGCCCGGGTCATTGCGTATTGGTAGTTGATATCGCTGAGGACAAGGAGGGTAACCGCTGCTATTTACTAGCTCAGGGCTATATGCCGGCACAGGACTTCCATATCCTTAAAAATCCGCTTCATACAGAAGATCCCTGGTACTATGCCTCTGAAATAACCTATCCCTTAAAGACTCCGCAATGGACCTTTGATGAGGGCTCGTTGGTTCGGTGGGGTGATTTTCCGCTAAACGAATCAAATACAACGGAGGCAAATGTTTCTCAAATTACCTTGCTTGCGGTTGGTGACAATTTAATACACTCTCAAGTAATCGACAGCGGAAAGAAGGAGGATGGCAGCTACAATTTTGATCACCTATATTCTAATGTAAAGGATGAGATTTCCGAAGCGGATATAGCAATTGTTAATCAGGAAACTATTCTAGGTGGGTCAGACTTTGAATATACCGGTTACCCTAGCTTTAATTCTCCAACTGAAATCGGTGATGCTCTTATAAATGCAGGCTTTGATGTTATTCTTCATGCTACAAACCACACCATGGATATGGGCTTATCCGGGGTCGAAAATACGTTAGCCTTCTGGGGTCAGCATTCTGAAATCAATGTATTGGGTATTAATAACAGCAGAGAAAAAAGAGAGCAGATCCCAATCGTAGAAAAAAACGGGATTAAGCTTGCCCTATTAAATTATACGTTTAGTCTAAATGGTTATTCCGTTCCGGAGAATAAGCCCTATCTGGTTAATATGCTGGATAAAGAGCAAATGGCCGAGGACATTGAAAAAGCAGAAAAACTGGCCGACCTTACTATTGTATTCCCTCATTGGGGAACGGAATATGTGTATGAGCCAACAAATTCCCAAAAGGATCTGACGAAGTTCTACTATGATCATGGAGTGGATCTCGTAATCGGCACTCATCCTCATGTGATTGAGCCGGTAGAATGGGTGGAAACCACAGAAAACAAACGCATGCTGGTCTATTACTCCTTAGGCAATTTTATGTCCTACCAGAAGGAAGCACCAAGAATGCTTGGAGGAATGGCTAATATCACAATTACAAAGGATGATACCGGCACTTATATCAGTGAGGCCTCCATCACTCCCATCATAACCCATTATGAGAATGGTCCTGTTGACTATCACTATGCTATCTATAAATTGGATGATTACAACGAAGAGCTAGCCAAAATTCATGGTGTTTCTGAGATAGCAAAAAATGGTGCTCTTACTTATCAAGATACCTATGATCTTGCCACGAAGGTTCTTAGTCCTTGGTACCGATAATAGAATCAAATAAGGTTGACCAAAAAGGTACATCCCTATGGATATACGTTTTAGTCAACCTTACTTTATAATTCTACCCTCTCGCTTCCCCAGCTTCCATCCTCTGGTAATACCTTCTCTAGTACTAACCTTATTAATAATAGCAAGTATTGGCAATAATGTCAATAGGTTATACCCTTTATAAAATATCTTTGTGTAAATATACCCAAAGAATTTCCTAAATATTCTATTAGCTACAATAGCCGTTTGGATTCATACTCTGCCAACGATAGGAATCCTCACACATTTTATCAATCCCTCGTTCAGCTCTCCATCCCAGTTCCTTCCAGGCTTTTGTAGGATCAGCATAAGTGATTGCGATATCCCCGGATCTTCTGGGTTTAATAACATAAGGAAGTGTTTTATGACACGCCTTCTCATAATTCCTTATCACATCCAGCACACTATAGCCCACTCCCGTCCCCAAATTATAGGTAACCAGCCCGGGCTTCATATTTAGCTTCTCGATAGCCTTTATATGACCAAGTGCTAAATCTACCACATGGATATAATCTCTAATGCCGGTACCATCCGGTGTATCATAATCATCTCCGAATATATTAACAACGTCAAGAATACCTGCTGCAACCTTTGCAATATAAGGTACTAAATTGTTTGGAAGCCCGTTCGGATCTTCCCCTATTTCACCGCTTTCATGAGCTCCGATCGGATTAAAATATCTAAGAATAGCAATATTCCAGGTGGAATCTGATTGATAGATGTCTCTCAACATATCTTCTATGATTAATTTAGTACGTCCATACGGATTCGTTACTGATAGCGGAAAATCTTCCGTTACCGGAACCGTCTCTGGGGCTCCATATACGGTAGCTGAAGATGAGAAAACGAGATTTTTTACATTACACTCCTGCATCGTTTCCAATAATGTTATGGTTCCGCTAATATTATTTTTAAAATATGTCAGAGGCATCTGGCAGGATTCTCCTACTGCTTTTAATCCCGCAAAATGAATGACTGAATCAATCTTCTCTTCGTTAAAAATCGTAAGTAACTTCTCTTTATTCAGTATATCCGCTTCATAAAAATGTATTTTCTTTCCAGTAATTTTCTCAACCCTATTCACTGACTCCATCCCAGAGTTACTTAAATTATCAACAACTACCACTTCATGTCCTGCATTGAAAAGCTCTACATTCGTGTGACTGGCAATAAAACCGGCTCCTCCGGTAACTAAAATCTTCATCTCTAATCTAGTATCATGTAATTCCTCCGTAATATTACATGGTACGCTCCCTTCTCCATTTTCTTCTATTTCCATGCTTCATCTAAAATATATGAATGTTGTATTTTTAATATAGTTTGTTACTCATTTTAACTTATATTACCCTGCTTTAAAATAGTGAAAAAGTTTTAGCATAATTTGGAAATTCTTCCAGTAATACAGTAATTTAACTTTTATAGCAATGTGCTAGAATCTGTAGATATCTGATAACAAAATACATACCCCCTTGCCTGACATTAGAGAGGAAGACCACATGAGAAGGTATTCTACATATCGTTACCCCCTATTGCTTTTTACAGTATTACTAAGCTTAAGTCTGTCTGCTTGTAGCTCGAGTCTTTATAAGCCTATTGTAAATGTACATAATACAGCTACTGCTTCTACTGAATCACAAACTCAGGAACCTCAGGAGTTAAGCTCTACGACAATAATTCCTATCGATCCTGTCACTTCAGAAGAAACCGCCTCTCCCTCCCCTGAAAAGGAAATCCCTAACTCCTGGGAAATGCTTAAGGTCCGGGATGTCACAATTTCCATAGGTGACAGTGAACAGGCTGTCCGTAAGAAACTAGGTCAACCAAGCCGCATCGATGAAACTGAATATACATTCAAATATTACATCTATAATAATGATTATAATCGCCTTTTATTTATTGCGATTGATCAGGACAAGGTGGTTGGTTTCTATACCGACTCAATTGACTTTAATTATAATAATATCAGCTCCGGATCAAGTATTCAAGAGGTTGAAAACGCTCTTGATTCTAATTTTTCTCTACAGGCTGTCCTTTCGAAGTCTACGGAGCAATATTCGATTAAGGTGCTGATGGATATTCTTCAAACTAATAAAGTGACCGCTATCTTTGTACTTGATACCCAGGTGGAAAAGGATGAATATACCGAAGCTGTAATGAAAGGTGTAGAGCTTATGATATATGATTTAACAAATTCAGCACGGGTAAGAAATCAGGTTGCTATTTTGTCCTGGTCTTCCTCTGCTGCTATCGCATCCAGAAAGCATAGTATTGATATGGCTACTAATGGCTACTTCAACCATACGAATCTTCAATTAAAAAATCCGGGTGAACGTATCAAGGAACAAGGGATTTATTATAAAACCTGTGGCGAAAACATTATCGCCGGTTATGGTACCGCGATATTATCGAATCACGGGTGGTATAATTCTGTAAGTCATAGAAAGAATATGCTTAATCCTAAGTTCAGGTATTTGGGCGTAGGGTTTACATACCAAGAAGACAGCGATTATAAAACATATATTACTCAAAATTTTTTTGGCTAAGTAGCAGATAAAATAAAAACTTGCGAAATCCGCATAAGTATTTTATTCTTACTAGTAGTAATATTATTTTACAGAAGGTGTGATGAAATTATGGACAAGCAGTTATTTGAAATGGTCTGTGAAGAAGTGATTGGTCAAAGGCAGGGGATGAACGGTATTGGAACTTTAAGTGAAAAAACAGTTCATTCCGTATTAAAAAGCTATCTTTCTCCTGATAGTATCAATCATGAGATTAAAGTTGGTGGATTTGTCGCAGATATCTGTACCGGCAATGAGATAATCGAGATACAGACCCGTAGTTTCGATAAGCTTCGCAGAAAGCTTCATTCCTTTCTTTCCTTTGCACCTGTGACAATTGTATATCCCATCCCCAATATCAAATGGATTCGCTGGGTTAATCCACAAACCGGAGAAATTAGTCCACCACGCAAATCACCAAAGATCGGAAGCTGCTATACTATTTTTCCAGAATTGTATAAGATTAAGGATTTTCTAGTGAATCCGAATCTACGATTTAAGATTGTTCTAATGAATGTAGAGGAATATCGATTTTTAGATGGCTGGAGTAAAGATAAAAAGAAAGGTTCTACCCGCTGTGACCGAATTCCAACCGAATTAGTAGAGGAACTGCAGATCACCTCAATAGAGGACTATAAGGTGTTAATTCCAGATACCCTTACCGAAGAATTTACCTCCAGAGATTTTAAGAAAGCTTCCGGTCTTCCATTGCACCATACACAAACCGCCCTTAATATTCTTCATTATATCGGTGTTGTGGATCGAATAGGGAAAAAGGGGAATTCCTTCGTCTATATAAGAACTACTTCTGAAATAGCAAATAAGACGGATAGTACGAAAAAAGCAAAAAGAAAGAATGCAAAATACGTACCGGTTTCATAATTTTCCATATATGACTAGCAAAATTTATTAATTTTTGCGGAAATCTGTGGTATACTATGACTTAGTTAAAGATACCAATTTATGAAGGAGGTTTAAGGGATTGAACTAAGCTGTTACGATCCTAAATATCATGAGTGAAGAGACTAAATTTAATAACGAAAACGAAGTGAACTTAGAGAACCAGAAGCTTGAAAGTGAAGTATCACAAAGTAGTGAAGCAGAGACGGTAGAAATTCCGGAAGTTATCCCTTCGATGGATGAATTCAAGGAGGAGATCGCCCGCTCTTTTAAGAAAATAAAGGAAGGAGATATCCTAAAGGGAACCGTAATCGGTATTTCTGAAACAGAAGTAGTTCTGGACCTCGGCTACTATACGGAAGGCATCATAAAGCTGGAAGAGTTAAGCAATGATCCCGGCTTTTCCATTAAAGCTGATGTAACAATCGGTGAAGAGATATCTGCAACCGTTCTTCGGGAGGATGACGGTCAAGGTCACATTCTCCTCTCTAGAAAACGTGCTGATGATATCCTGGCATGGGAGCACCTGAAGGATGCTATGAGTCAGAAAAAGGTTGTGCGCGTAAAAATATCGCAAGCCGTTAATGGCGGTGTCGTAACCTATTTATATGGTGTACGTGGCTTTATCCCTGCTTCTCAGCTGTCATTAACCTATGTTGAGGATCTTAGTGCCTGGGTTGGCAAGGAAATCGATGTTATTGTTATTACTGCTTCTGCTGACGATATGAAATTAGTTTTATCAGGAAAAGAAGTAGAACGTGATCTTGAGAGGAAGGATAAGAATAGTAAGATTTCCCGTCTACAAACCGGAATTGTCACCACCGGAACGGTTGAAAAAATAGCACCCTATGGTGCTTTCATCAATATCGGAGATGGTCTCACAGGCCTAGTCCATATCTCTCAAATTTGTGGCCGAAGAATTAAATCCCCGAATGAAGTAATAAAAGAAGGGGAAACTGTAACCGTAAAAATCATAGATATTAAGGAAGGTAAAATCAGCCTTAGTATGAAAGCGGTAGAAGAGAAAGAAGATGTCATCGAGGATGTGGAAGAAGCACCCTCTACCTATACCTCGGGAGAAGAAGCAACAACCGGACTTGCTGCTTTACTGAAAAACATTAAATTATAATATCAGACCAATAGGACGTAATTTTCCTATGGTAAAAAAGGCTTTGAAGAAACTGTACTTATTACAGAGTCTTCAAAGCCTCTTAATTAAAATGGTATAATTTCCATGATATAAAGAACTAAAAATGCTAAGGCACTTAGGCCCAAAATATTCTATGCTCTAAAACCAAACAAGATACGTTTTCGCCCAGCCTTACCGGTATCTGATGTTTTCTCACTGTCCTTTATAGAAATGTTATCTGCTGCCTTTGCCGTTGTCTCTTCTATAGAGGTTAATTCCTCCTCTTCTATTACAGTTCCAAACGACTCTGCAACTACAGAATTGTATGTTTCAGCAACTTCTTCGTCAAATTCTTCCAGGCGATCTTTGCTTAAAACTTTAATTTCTTCATTTAGGCTAAGCATCTTCTGATCCAGATAAGCTACAATTTCGGAGCATTCCTTCAGTTCTTTCCTTATATGCTCGGGTGCATTTCCTTCAAACTTATAATAAATCTTGTGTTCAAGACTTGCCCAAAAATCCATGGCAATGGTTCGAATCTGAATCTCTACCTTTGTATCTATGGTTCGATCAGATAGAAATACTGGTGTCGATACAATCATATGATAGCTTGTATAACCATTTTCTTTCGGACGCATGATATAATCTTTAATTTTAAGTACTTTTATGTCTCCTTGCTTTGCTATTAGGTCAGCAATACGATATATGTCCGAAGTAAAGGAGCAAATAATTCGGATTCCCGCCACATCATTTACATATTTGACGATATTCTCTACCGTCAGATCCTTTTGATTATGCCGCAGCTTCTTAGCGATACTTTGAGGAGATTTAATTCTTGAAGTAATATGTTCAATTGGATTATATTGATGAGCCAATTTAAACTCGTTATTTAATATTTCAAGCTTTGTATTAATTTCCTTTAATGCTGCATCGTACAAAAGCAGCGCACTACTCCAATCCTTTACCTCATTATAAAACATGGGGAGATCCATCTCATCACAACCTTATCTTTGTATAGTCTGTCTAAAAAATCGAACAAGTAATGTTCATAATTTGTTCACTAATATCATTATATCATAGAAATATGAACAATTCTTGAAGTTTTTTATTCTTAATCAAAAATTAAGAAATTGATTCTTTATGTGGTCTTCTAATCTCTTCTACTAATATTATAACGATTCTAGAATTGTTTTTACTACAAAACATTATAACTTTTAATAAATAAAGTATGTAATTATAAGGATTTTATAACATTAATAAAATTAATAAAAAAACTTATTGACAATTTAGCCAGTATATGGCTATAATAGTTGCAGACTATTACAGAAAGTGAGGTAAAACATATGAAATTAAGAACTACAGTCCATAACATCAACTTCATACAGAATTCTTTATGTGATATTACCTCATGGATTCGAAAAAATTAGACTGTTTATTTATGCCCCGTTCCGGCCGTTACCATCAGCTACGGAGATAATGCAACCATATTTTTTTGATATTTATGCCGCGGTATATCATACTGCGGCTTATTTTTTACCTTTTGGAGGGTGCGTTGCGATATATTTCCATCCTTGAAAGGTTTTCCATTGGGAAATTAGTCTAAAGTAATATTGAAATTGACGTTTTATTACAGAATTTGCATTTGAGGGAATGCGGGAACGGAGGAAGGAATGAAAAAAATATCCAAGTATATTATGAAATACTGGTTCGCTTATTTTCTTGCGATACTTTGTATTGTTATCGCTGTAGCACTGGATATGCTGTCGCCACAAGTAACTAAGCGTATTATAGATAATGTCATCGTTGGAGGAGATCTAGATCTTTTACCAAAGCTGCTTATCTTAATATTAATCATAGGTATCGGAAGGTGTATCTTCCAATATCTGAAGGAGCTTATTTTTGACTTAGTAAGTTCAAGGATCGCCTTAAACATCCGAAAGGATTTATTTAAGCATATTCAGGGTTTATCTCTGAACTTCTTTGACAAGAACAATACCGGTGAGTTAATGTCTCGTGTTAAGGACGATGTGGACCGGGTCTGGGAAGGTCTTGGATTTGTTAGTATGCTAATTATTGAAGTTATCATCCACACGGCATTAGCACTTTATTGTATGTATCAGCTAAGCCCCGTGCTGGCTATTATACCGACTATTGTACTGCCTTTAATGGGTGCTTTAGCCATTTTTATGGAAAAGAAACTGGGTAAGGTATATGAAGATATCAGTGAAGAAAATGCTCAGTTAAATACGGTAGCACAGGAGAACCTCTCCGGTGTACGAACCGTAAAGGCTTTTGCAAGAGAGAAGCATGAAATTCAAAAATTTTTATCCCACAATCATAAATACTATGATTTAAATATGAAGCAATCAAAGGTCTTTATAAAGGTTTATCCTTATTTTCAATTTGTGACTAAAGTACTTCCTCTGGTTATTATTATTCTCGGTGGATATCTGGTTATTGAAAAAGATCTTTCTCTGGGTACTTTAGGTGCCTTTACTGAATATTCTATGAATATTGTGTGGCCTATGGAAATGCTTGGATGGTTGTCTAATATTTTTGCTTCCTCGATTGCCTCTGGGAAGAGAATTCGTAAGGTATATGCAGAACAGCCCCTTATCACAGAGCAAGAGCAGCCGGTTATATTAGAAGAGGTTGCCGGAAATATTCAATTCAATAATGTTTCCTTTACACTTGGTGAGAAGACAATACTTTCCGACATCAGCTTTGATTTGGGTGCCGGAAAGACCATTGGTATCATGGGTGCTACCGGAACCGGAAAAAGCTCTATCATTAACCTTTTGCAACGTTTTTATGATACGACGGAAGGTGAGATTAAACTGGATGGGGTTAACGTTAAAGATATGACCCTAAAGCAATTAAGAAGAAGTATCTCTCTGGTTATGCAGGATGTATTCCTATTCTCTGATACCATCAGTGAAAATGTGAAAATGGGTAAGAAGTATCTGGTAAGCCAGGAAGAAATCGTGTCCGCCGCAGCAGATGCTCAGGCAAGAGATTTTATTGAGAAGATGGAGGATCAGTATGAAACCGTCGTTGGAGAACGCGGTGTTGGTCTATCCGGTGGACAAAAGCAGAGAATTAGTATCGCCAGAGCGTTGGCGAAAAAAACTCCTATCCTAGTGTTGGATGATTCCACTTCCGCTTTAGATATGGAAACTGAGCTTATGATACAAAGGGCTTTAACTCAATTAGAAGCTACCAAAATCATTATAGCACATCGTATTTCTGCTGTCCGTAATGCAGATGAAATTATTATACTCGATGAAGGTAAGATTGTTGAACGCGGTACTCACGAGGATCTGCTACAGACAAAGGGTTACTATTATAAAACTTATATGGCACAGTACGGAGATTACATCAATATAAAGGAAGATGACTCTTATACTGAGCTCTGCGAAAAGGAGGTGGCAGTGTGTCAGTAAACGCAGTCAAAGAAGACGAATATTTAAAATCCGTCAGTAAAAAAACAACTTTATTACGCTTGTTTCGCTATATGTTAGCATATAAGGCTCCCATTATTGCAGTTATTCTTATTATGCTGATTACCGTTACAATCTCGATCGTAAATCCTTTGATTATAGAGGCGGCCATCGACGAGTATATCGCAAAGAATGACTTTAGGGGATTACTCATTCTTGGTGCCTTTGCTTTGGCACTTAATATAACCTTTGTATTATTGGTTAAGCTCAGAATGTATCTTATGGCAAAGGTATCGAATAACGTGCTTCTGGTGATTAGACAGGAACTGTATACTCATATTCAGAAGCTGAGCTTCAGCTTCTTTGACAGCCGCCCTACCGGTAAAATTCTTGCAAGAATTATAGGAGATGTAAACTCCTTAAAGGATGTACTCTCAAACAGTGTCACAACTTTAATTCCGGACTTTATAACGATTACTGCGGTTGTAACAATAATGCTGGTGAGAAACTGGAAGCTGGCATTGGCATCCTTAATCACTCTGCCCCTTATGATGTTTGGGCTTTGGTTTATACAAACCAGATCCCATCTCAGATGGAAGCTTCACCGTAAGAAGAGCTCGAATCTAAATGCATTTATCCATGAGGATTTATCCGGTATGCGAATTATTCAGAGTTTTACCGCAGAGGAGGAGACCGCTGAGTCCTTCGATGTACTTTTGAAAGAACACCGTGACTCGTTTGTCAGTGCAATTGTTTTAAACGACGCCTTCGGCTCAGTTATCGATTTTAGTTGGGGTATCGGTACCCTCTCGATGTATTATTTTGCTATAAAGCGTTTTGGTTTTGATGCATCAGATGTAGGTACTTTGATGGCCTTTGGCATGTATATTATGATGTTCTGGCGTCCTATCATGAACCTTAGCAACTTTTATAATCAATTGATTACTAATATAACCGGTGCAGAGCGTATCTTTGATATCCTGGATACCAAACCAGAGATAACCGACACTGAAAATGTTACTGAGTTACCGGAAATCAAGGGTTCGGTTCGCTTTGACCATGTATCCTTTTCCTATGATGAGGATACCAATGTATTAAACGATGTTAGCTTTCGTATCAAACCAGGTGAAACCATTGCCCTTGTTGGACCGACCGGTGCAGGAAAAACTACTATTGTTAATTTAATCAGCCGTTTTTATGATGTACAGCAGGGGACCATCTACATTGACGATTATGATGTAAAGGACGTATCCATTGAGAGTCTCAGAAAACAAATGGGTATCATGACGCAAGATAACTTTCTTTTCTCCGGCACAGTTGCAGACAATATTCGATATGGTAAGCTGGATGCGACGGACGAAGAGCTCATCGCTGCTGCTAAGGCTGTTAATGCTCATGACTTTATCATGAAGCTGGAGAATGGCTATGAAACTGAGCTGAAGGAGCGTGGCGCGGGATTATCCATCGGTCAGAGACAACTTCTTGCTTTTGCAAGAACGATGGTGTCAATGCCAAAGATTCTAATCCTGGATGAAGCGACTTCAAGTATTGATACTCATACTGAGCTTTTAGTACAGCAGGGTATCGAAGCACTCTTAAGAGGTAGAACCTCCTTTGTTATTGCTCATCGTCTATCTACCATTCGTAAGGCTGACCGAATCTTTGTTATTGATGAAGGAAAGATTATGGAGGAAGGAAGCTCTGATGAATTACTTGCTAAGAAGGGTATTTACTATAACCTTTATATGGCACAGTTTAAGAACCTGTAATTTCTGTAGGGTGTAGCTAATATTTGAACCTATCGTTCTTGCATCGTATAAGATGATGGCAAAACCAGTTGATATCCATTACTTCAGTATAATTTTTCTTGTGTAATTGTGTTATAGGCATGACTTAATTATACCCTTTTTGCGGGTTCTTAGGAATCCGCATTTTTGATATCCAGACATAAAAATGGAGCTGTTTCTACCCTAATCAATTAGTTTTGAAACAGCCTTTTTTATTCTAATCAATACAACGTTGCCTTATAACTATTTTCCAAATATACCGATTTATATCTACGAAACGTATCGTTTATACTTATTTTAGGCAGGCCTTCTTAGATATCTCCTTTGCTATCTTCCTCCTCAGAGGGATAGTATTTACGTAACCTCTTGTTCAGATTCTCTGCCGTTTTCTCCTCCTTACGAGAGGTGAAAACCATAATTATTATATATACCACGGCTATCATTAAGAGCATGACCGGAAATTGCGGTATTAGCCCAGAGCTAAACCAATCCATTAGGTATGCTCCCGATGATACCACAACATTTACATATAGATAGTGGCATATAATTCGAAGCTTCATATGTTGTTTACTTGGTTCTTTCTTAGAATAATAAAATATGTTTCCCAAGGAACAGACTGCCGACATACCGATAATTTGCCATAGTAAATCCGACGAAATCGTTGCACCCGGTACAAATATCTCTATAAATATCGCTGAATTAATTGTAATTCCTGCCATGATATAAATAAATGTCTGAGCGATACTCTTTACTAAATTCAATCTCGTGACCTCCTTATAATCCCAGCTTCTTTTTAAGTTCCGGTACAAACTGTCTTGAAATAACTACTTTTTCTCCGTTAAACAGCAGGGCTTCAAAACGTCCGGAGTAAGCCGGGCTTACGCTTTTTATTTTCGTAACATTGAGGATAACTGATTTTGATGCGCGAAAAAAGTTTGTATTCTTATATTCTTCTTCAATCTCATATAATTTAAGTCTTGTCTCATATACATTCTGCTTACAGTAAAGAAACACCTTATTATCCACATACTCAAAATAATATACAGATCCCGGATCTATCATTGTGATGTTACCATCCTTGATACCGGCTAGCTTTTTCTGTGCCATTTTCAAATCCGAAATGAATTTTAATAAATTCTCATCCAACTCTTTGCAGCGTATAGTAATCTGCTCTTCTTCTCCCGGGTTGATTTCCTCAATTACTATCTTCATAGGATCTCCTATCTGCTCATAACATTTCTTCTTTTTTGCATGATTGCCGATATTCCTATAAAAATTATACCACTAATTAATAATAATGCCACTTTAAAAACATCAGAAATCACTTCGTTATTAAAGGTGACGGTCATGCCCATATATTCCTTATACTCCTCGACCAATTCCTTTGGACAGTTACTGAAGGTTTCGGTTATGATCTGCTCTGTAAAGATAGAGCGCAAGAAGGACGAACCATGAACCATCGGAAAACATTTTATTACGGTTTGTACATTTTCCGGGAGCATTCCCATTGGCAAATAAATTCCTGCAAAAAATCCTACCAGAGTACCAATTATTGTTCCAACTCCTGATACGGCACTTTGTGTATGGACGAAATTTAAGATAAGAAACACCATGCTTGCTGAAGTGAATACGTTCAAAATAATAAAAAGTATAATTTTACCCCATTGAATAAGTGTCAACAAGCTTCCACCCGTAGCCGCAAAATATACTTCACCCACTGCCACAGTTAAAATGCATATAACCGTCCCCATAATGATTGCAGAAATAATATACCCCATCACGAATTTCACCCGGTTAACCGGTGATACGTAAAAGCTGGAAAGCTTCTTCTGCGTTTCATCTTCAACCATGATTCCAATCATGGATAGTGTAATGGTAACTGAGTTTACCACAACAATTCCTGCCAGTGCCCATAACATAACCAGTGACTCTGCATTCTTTTGGTCAACTGCGGTGTCCCGAATCCCTCCATGCTGTTCTAAAAGATAGACTACATTGTCTGCATTCATTTTACCTAGAAAAATCACCATCAACCCAATAATGATAATCATGGATAGCAATGAGAAAAAAACATTGGAACGGTCTCTGACATATACTAAAATATTACGTTTTACTAGTCTTAAAAGTAGCATTAGCTCTCCCTCTCTGCTGTTTTTATTTTATGGTAATTTCAGAGACTTTCCTCGTATAAAATAAAATACAGTCTTCACCTATTCTTATAAACGGATAAATCATATCTATAAACTTTTTCCTGTAATATTTAAAAACACATCATCCATAGTACCCTGAACTACCTCAAAGGACTTCAGGTTCTCTTTGAGATTGTTAAGAACATCAAGTCCATACATCGTATTCGGTATCTTTACATGGATATGGTTACTTCTTCTTTCAAAGGTAAGCTCCGCTTTCTTTAGACGTTGTTCCAGAATATCTTCGTCATATGCTACGAGCTTTAGCATATCATGAGCATACTCTTCCTTTAGCTGAGAGGGAGTGCCCTTTGCAACTAGTTTTCCTGCCTCCATAATGGAAATATATTGAGCTTTTGCAGCCTCTTCCATATAATGTGTAGTTAAAAAAACGGTCATATTTTCATCGTTTCTAAGCCGTTCTAAACATGCCCATACACTTTGCCGTGTTTGTGGATCTAGACCGGTCGTCGGCTCATCCAGAAATAAAATCTCGGGGCGGTTCATTAAAGCTTTTGCAATTTCGCACTTTCTCTTTTGACCACCGGAAAGCTTACGAAACTGTCGCCCTAAGTAATCCCCGATATCTAGAATACTACATACATAATCTAAATTTGTATGAAGAGATTTATTATCTTTGGTATATAAAGCTGCTCTGGTAATAAGATTTTCCTTTACCGTCAGATTACCATCCAAGGTATTATCCTGAAAAACCACACCGATGCTTCTTCTGATTTCTTTGTCCTGTTTTCCCAGCCTGTAACCACATATTGTTACTTCACCCTCCATACTCTGCAGTAAAGTACAAAGGATGTTAATGGTGGTAGACTTACCTGCTCCGTTCACACCCAAAAATCCATATAGTTCTCCCCTTTTTACCCGGAAGCTGATGTCATCAACAGCTTTTATTTCTTTATAATATCTTTTTAAATGGTTTACCTGTATGATATCTTCCATAATAACCCTCGTTTCTGCGCTTCTATATGTACATTACAATCTTAGCAAATTCTTACAACAAGTCAATAGCTCCTACGGTAAGATGCCAAAATGAAAGGTAACCTGCAAAATAACAGGGATATGTTAAAGAATCAAACTCAAAGCTTGATCGAAATAATGCCTTCTAATATTAAATAGTTAATATAACCCCATAAATTTTTGAATAAATAAATCCTAAGACAATTATATCCTCAAAAAAAGAACCTTGAGAAATGTCTCAAGATCCTTCCTATGTAACTATATTGATTGCTCTACCTTTCATAACCTATTACTCAAAGGTAGTTCTATTCCATCTTAAATGCTATCTTAGTTACGTATGAATCCAGTAGAGGTAGCTACAACCACTGAATAAAGGCTGTTTTATCTACACGGTTATAACCAGCCCTCTCATAAAAGTTCAGGGTACTGTCCTTCTTTGATCCGGTCATTAACATAATTTTATAGCAATTTTCCTTCTCCGCAAGTTCCTTAGCAAAATTAAGCAATTGCGTAGCATAACCTTTATTTCTATGGCTATCATCTGTTATAACATTCTCAACTAATGCATAGGGCTGCTGGTTGTGCGTTAAATTAGGAACAATAACCAGTACTAAGGAAGATACTATTTTACTTTCTTCTATTCCAACAATAATATGGTGGTCCCTATCCTCCATAATTCGTTTCCAAAGAGTCAAAAGCTCCTCCGTCATTTCAGGCATCGTATTATTATGAAGTTGCTGATATAGCTTTAATAGCTCCTTTAGCTCCAGCTCCTTAATCTCTCTTATCTCCATAAAAACCCTCTCCTTCTATAATAAGTAACTAAGAATTTATATTTAATTCATAAGATTATACATCATTACTTCTCAATGTATTTCACACTAACGAAGCATACTTATGCTTACATTTTATTAATCTTATATCATGTTTATAATTTTGATTCTACTGGAGTTTTCTCTTTGGTAAAGTAATGATAAAACTGGTGCCTTTTTTAAACTGAGAATGCACTTTTATTTTTCCGGTATGAGCCAATATGATCAGCTTTGCCAGCGATAATCCCAAGCCATGACCGCTGATATTCTGATTTCTTACATGCTCTGAACGGTAGAAGCGGTCAAAAATATGATCGACATCATTTCTCGTCATGCCTATACCGCTATCCTGTATGGTTATAACACAATCATCATTGACCTTCTGACAGGATATTGTGATTTCATCTCCGTCCTCGGTGTATTTTACTGCATTGTCAATAAATATCCGAATTGCCTGCTTGAGCGACTGCTTGTCCCCATATACGATAACATCTTCCATGGTAGAATTGTTTATAATACGGTTACTGGCCACCAGCCTCGTTTCCTTAACCATATCTTCTACCAATGGGCGCATATTAAAGCGCTTCTTAGTCAGTTTTAAGGTTTTCTTATCATGCCTTGATAGGAATAGCAGCTTTTCTACCAGGTCCTGCATAGATCTTGCTTCGTTCTGAATTGCATCAATTGACTCATGGAGAACTTCTTCATTGGTAGTACCCCAACGATTGAGTAGATTTGCGTATCCTTGAATAACTGCAATCGGGGTACGGAGCTCGTGTGAGGCATCGGATACAAATTGCTTCTGGCTTTCATATGAGGTCTCTATTCGGTCTAGCATTGCATTAATGACATTGGCCAAATCTTTAAGCTCATTCTTTGTACCCTCTACATTTAATCGTTCACTATGCAGATTATTTACCGTAAGGCGATTTGCTGTCGCTGACATGACACGAAGCGGTTCAAAAAGCTTGACATCACTTCTTTTTCCTTTACGTATTATTAAAGCAATAATTAAAAGATAAAGAATTACTACTTTCCATAGTAAGGAAATAAAATCCTGATAGCTCCTGGTCATATCATATTGGAATTTTGCAATATATAACCTTCCGTCCATCTTAAACTTTCTTTCCTCATTAATTACCAGGATATTATTTTTACTTTCTCGGTCAAAGTGAATACTGTGAAAAAAGGTGTGCTCCTCTGAAGGGAAAAAAGTGATATCATT
This sequence comes from Bacillota bacterium, assembly GCA_023414875.1. Classification (GTDB taxonomy): domain Bacteria; phylum Bacillota; class Clostridia; order Lachnospirales; family Lachnospiraceae; genus Mobilitalea. The sequence continues at coordinate 251,530 of JAEZMV010000002.1, forward strand.
ATAGATCTCACTATCCGTATCCTTACAGGCAATTTTCATGGATAGGCCCTGCATATAATATGGATTTATACAGCTTGCCTCACCGTCCTCCTTAATAGCTGCAACGATATCTCCTGCCATACGATCGTATCCGTCTTTCTCTGCAAATAGATATAAAAGGATGAAGACCGCGATAAATAATAACCCATGCGTCAGCATTAACTTTAAATATGCCATAGATATCCGAAATGCAATTGATAGTCTGAAATTACTCAGCCATTCCTCTCTTTTTTCTCTGATTGGAAGGATTATCTTTCTTAAAATCTTACGAATAGCTTCCAGTAATTTTCTTTTCATGAAGTAATAGACGTAGATCTACTCTTCGCCTTCCTCCTCCGTCCAATATTTATATCCCTAATCTTTCATGATATACCCTACGCCACGTACGGTTGAAATCAGCCTCACACCATATTTTTCATCAATTTTTTGTCTAAGATAGCGAATGTAAACATCTACAACGTTGGTATCCCCAAAATACTCATAATCCCATACATTATTTAAAAGTTGTTCACGGGTTAATGCTACATTTTTATTACGCATTAAATATTCTAATAGTTCATACTCCTTCTTGGTAAGAATCAATTCATCTTCTCCATAGAAAGCACTATGACTCGTTAAGTTCAATGTTAATGCTTCGATTTGTAAAAGTTCCGTTTTACTTTCTGCGGTATGCTTCTTCCGATTTAATGCTACTCTGATCCTGGCTAGCAGCTCTTCTATGGCAAATGGCTTCGTCATATAATCATCTGCTCCCATATCAAGTCCTGCAACCTTATCGGTAACATCATCCTTAGCGGTAAGCATAATAATAGGTACCTGTGATTCCAATCGAACTCTACGACATACTTCAATTCCGCTTAAGCCCGGAAGCATAATATCTAATACAATTAAATCCACCTTATCCTTTAATGCTTTTTCAAGTCCTAATCTTCCATCCCCTGCTAATATAACCTCATATCCCTCATGCTTTAACTCTAACTCGAGAAATCTTGCTATTTTTATTTCATCTTCTACAATCAATATCCTTGCCACACTAATACCTCCTTACCTTCACTTACGATACCTGTATTCATTGTATCGGTTACGTACACCTTTTTCAATATGTGTATATTAAAATTCAATTAGAAAAGAACTATGAATCAAATAAGAGTCAGCGCTGACTCTTATTCATTTTCTATTATATTCCCTATATGAGACCTATGAATTACGCTACTTCCATTTCATTTGGGTTTTTAAAAATGTCTGAAAGGAATTTGCTTTCCTCTGGGTCCATAATATAAACCGTTTCCTTAATATCCAAATTTCTTGTATGTACTTCCTGGAGAGATATCTTGTTCCCTTTTTGTATAACCTCTTTTACTTGATACTCATTTGATATATCCTTAATGATCAGCAAACGATTATTATCATAGATATAAAACCTTCCTATATTCGTTAACTTCTTACTAAAGAATAGCAGCATGGGAAGTAATCCGATAAATATTGAATTATTATAACATGCCCCATATAAATATAGTATTACTACGGATAGCAGTATAATTTGTTTTCGAAACGCTTTATGATTCACATACTTAACTTTTATCTTCTTAAACTGATGCATCAGATACAGTCTTGTAATTATCATAGAGATGGAATATATAACAACTCCGTACATTGTTACCGTGATTATACTCCAAAGGAATATTTTCATAATATCTTCTTCTAATTGCAGCATAATTCCTACGTAATTTATCGTAGATAAGACAATCCACAGAAACGTATTCAGAGCAAGTATTAAATTAAATATAATTTTATTCATCGCCACGCCCCCTTTGGCAATAGGTATATACATTTCCTATCATCATAATATTATACAACCTGCACCTAATATATGTTCTTATCTCCTGCCTATTATATATGCAAATTTATATGTAACATGCGTCTGTATCCTTATTAACGATTTCGTTGTGCCATTGTCTTCATAACTTCTATATTTTTCTAACTTGACAAAATAATAACACAGAAAGCAAATAGTGACAATATCCTACCCTTAGATTTAAACTAATTCTAATAAAACTTGCTAAATTGCGTATTGTAAAGCCAAGGGGGGCTGTCACAAAAACAGCCCCCCACTTGAATTTCTATGTTAAATTACTTTAAGATGCTCTTTACTGTATTTACTACATTTTCAGTCGTAAAACCAAATTTCTTAAACAGAACACCTGCCGGTGCGGAAGCGCCAAAGCCCTTCATGGTAACAGTCGCTCCATCAAGACCAACATATTTACCCCAACCGAAATCTGATGCTGCCTCAACCGCAACTCTTGCCCTTACGCTCTTAGGTAGGATACTTTCTTTATATTCTGCAGATTGTACCTCAAATAAATCCATAGAAGGAATACTAACTACTCTTACATCGATGCCTTCCTTGATTAACTCAGCCTGCGCATTAACTCCAAGCTCAACTTCGGAACCGCTTGCCATAATAATGGCATCGGGAGTATCTTTTTTGGAAGGAGACACCACATATCCACCTTTTAATGCTTCCTTTGAGGAACCCGGCAATTGAGGAAGGTTCTGACGGGTAAGTACTAATGCAGTGGGTGTGTCATTCGATGTGATAGCATAATACCAAGCAGCAATACACTCAGTTGCATCTGCCGGACGAAATACGGTAAAGTTCGGCATGGAACGAAGCATTGCCAGCTGCTCTATCGGCTCATGGGTAGGTCCGTCTTCACCAACACCTATACTGTCATGAGTAAGAACAAACGTTAAAGGTAATCCCATAAGTGCAGATAATCTTGCCATAGGTTTTACATAGTCACTAAATACGAAGAAGGTTGATACATATGCTCTTAACCCTCCGTGAAGTGCAAGTCCATTGCCTATTCCGGCCATAGCTAATTCTCTTACACCAAAGTGCAGGTTGCGTCCTCCATAATTATCCTTTGAGAAGTCTCCCATATCATTCATATAAGTTTTTGTGGAAGGTGCTAAGTCTGCAGATCCTCCTATAAAATTAGGAAGATAGTTCTTAATTCTATTAATAACCATTCCTGAAAGATTTCTAGTAGCATCCGGTTTATCTGTAAATACCCAGAAATCATCGCTATTTAATAAATCCTTACCCGCATTCACATTATGATACTGATCCCATAATGCTTTCATCTCCGGATATTCATTACAGTATTTTGCAAACATTTCATTCCAGGAAGCCTCTGCCTTTGCACCCTCTTTTGCAAGAGCTCTGTAATTGGCATATACTTCTTCAGAAACATAGAATGCATCCTGGCTTGGCCAGCCTAATTTCTCTTTTAAAGCCTTAACATTGTCTACGCCAAGTGGCTCTCCATGAGCACTTGCCATTCCCTCACGAGGACTTCCATGTCCAATCTTCGTTTTTACTGTAATCATGGAAGGTCTGGTAAGATCCTCTTTCGCAGCCTTAATCGCAGCGCCGATCTCATCAAGATTATTCCCATCCTCTACTACTAATGTTTGGAAGCCAAATGCCTCAAAACGTTTTTTTACATCCTCGGTAAATGCAATTTCAGTACTTCCTTCTATTGAAATCTTATTGCTATCATATAATACGATTAACTTACCTAATCCAAGAGTGCCTGCCAGAGACATTGCCTCAGAGGTGATTCCCTCCATCATACATCCATCTCCACCAAGAACAAATGTATAATGATCAACTACAGGAAAGCTTTCCTTATTAAATTTCGCTGCAAGGTGAGCTTCTCCCATGGCCATACCAACAGCCATTGCCATACCTGCTCCTAATGGACCGGTAGTAGCTTCAACACCAACTGTATGGCCATACTCAGGATGTCCGGGTGTTAAAGAATTTTCCTGGCGAAACTGTGATAAATCCTCTGTTGTAAGACCGTATCCGAATAAATGTAATAAAGAATATAACAGCATAGAACCATGACCACCGGATAAGACAAATCTATCACGATTATCCCATTTCGGATTAGCCGGATTGTGCTTCATCTGTTTTGCCCATAACTCGTAAGCCATTGCTGCGGCACCTAAAGGTAAACCAGGATGTCCGGAATTTGCTTTTTGAATGCCATCCGCTGCTAACACTCTTATCGCATTGACTGACATTGTGTCGATATTGCTCATTATTTATCCTCCTTAAGAATAATAAATTAATTGCATAATTAAATGAATTTATATGTTCTTATTAATATTAATACAATTTCTTATTACTCTCCAAACACTGCTTTATAATCCTGTTGGAATTTCTCAATACCTATTGTAGTCAGTGGATGCTTTGTACATTGCTCAATAACACTATAAGGTACGGTTGCTATATCTGCACCTGCCAGAGCGCACTCTGTAATATGGATCGGATTACGAATGCTGGCTGCAATAATTTCTGATTTAATATTATAAATTTTAAAGATTTCAGCGATTACTTTAATTAAGTCTGTTCCCTGCTGTGATATATCATCCAAACGGCCTACAAACGGAGATACATAGGATGCTCCTGCCTTTGCCGCTAATAATGCCTGGTTTGCGGAAAAAATAAGTGTAACATTTGTTTTAATACCTTCACTTGCTAACACCTTTGTAGCCTTTAAGCCTTCTACTGTCATCGGAATTTTAACAACCATGTTAGGATGAATTTTAGCTATTTCTCTTCCTTCAGCAATCATACCTTCTGCCATAACTGTTGTTGCCTTTACTTCTCCGCTGATGGGCCCATCAACTAACTCAGCAATTTCTTTAATTACTTCTTCAAATACTCTTCCTTCCTTTGCTATCAAGGACGGGTTTGTTGTTACTCCACAAATTACGCCTAAATCACTTGCTTTTTTAATCTCTTCAATATTAGCTGTGTCAATAAAAAACTTCATACAATAATACCTCCTGGGGACTTTGGTTAAATAAACTTTATAAATGATTGCTATATCAATATTAATCAGTCTTATAACCTGTCCAAATTTTAGTGTTATGCATTTAATAAAGCCAGGGATTATATCTAGTCAATCCCAGTATGACTCAGACAACTATGTAACTAATTTTACAGTTATCTTTATACGGCTTATTTTATACACATATATATCTAAATATACAATAAAATGAGCACCAAGGCAATCGGCAAAATATACACATATTTTCCACAAAACAGGGCTTTAAATAGTAACTTAGTCAACTTCGACCAAAGAAAAATACCTGTTTTCAAATTGATCTACCGGCATTGGCTTTGCAAAATAATAACCTTGAATAATATCACAACCTACTTTACATAAAAATTCTACTTGCTCTCTGGTTTCAATGCACTCTGCAACCACCTTCATATGCAAATCTTTGGCCATGATTATTGTATCTCGGATTACAGTAAGCCCTCTTTCAACCTCATTCGTCATTCTGAAAAGCTCACCATCAAGCTTAACCACGTCCAAAGGCAAATCTTTTAAGGAATTTAAGGAAGAATACCCGGCTCCAAAATCATCCATTGATACCAAAAAGCCTTGATTTCTCAGTTCAATGACCGTCTGTATTAAAATCTGCTTATTCTGCAGGAATGCACTTTCTGTTAATTCAAGTTCTATAAGATTATGAGGCACCTCATAATTATCTACAATCTCGCAAATAATATCTGCTAAACGTGAATTAGCAAAGTGAAGCCTTGATATGTTAACGGAAATTGGCAAGGGGGTATACCCCTTGTCAAGCCATTCTTTTATAATTTTACATACTTTATTTAACATATAATAGTCTAATTCGGTAATAAATCCATTTTTCTCAAAAACAGGAATGAAAAACTCCGGTGCAACCATATTTCCGCTTCTGTTAAACCAACGAACCAAGGCCTCTGCTCCTGAAATTAATTCTCCCTTTGCCGTATACTTTGGCTGAAGATATACTTGAAACTCATCGTTTTTTAACGCCTCATTCATTGATTTTTCAATTTCCTCTTCTTCGAGCAGCCTTCCTCTAGCGGCATCATCAAAGAAAGAAATGATTCCATCTGTATTACCCTTGATCTTATTCTTTGCAATACTAGCAAACTCTCCCATGCGATCTATGGAATCCTTACGCTCAGTAATATAATGAACCCCATAAAATATTCTTGTGGTTTTCGTATATCTCAGCTGATGAAGACGATTATCTAAATCCTTGATTCGATCAATAACCTCATCATCTTCGTGGTAGGATAGTAAGATATAAAATTGATCAGCAGCATACCTAGTAAAGGGGTCCTCTGTTTTCGCCCATTTCTTAATTTCAGTATAAATATCTTGTAATACTTCATCACCTTTTTGATATCCGTAGGCATCATTTATTATTTTAAAGCGATTAATATCAAAGTTTATTAGGGCGAATTTCTTTTTCCCAAACTGCTTACTGTTTAAGATTTTACTAACATTAACCCGAAATCGATACCAATTATCTCCTCCTGTTACCGGATCGAGATAAAGCATATCAATTACCTTGGAGTTTAATTTTCTCTGTATAATAATAATCAAAATAATTAATAAAAACGATCCTATTGTGATAAATGCCCACATGGAATTCGTTAGTTTTAATATATCCTTGGAAATCGGACTTATTGTATTCAATCTACCAATCAAAACCGACCAATCATTGACTCCGATTGATTTTTTTGACCATATATAAGATTTCACATTATCATTTTCTATGAATAATTCGCTTATATTCACTTTCGGTATATTGTTCGCTTCGGTATCATATAAATATCCGTTTGCAACAACTTTATCGTAGTCAAACTCACTAATCTCAAAATTTTGCACATAGGAGATCAATTCATTATTACGATTAACTAAATATATGAGACTGCCTTCCTCCATTTCACTTTGAAACGGAGCCAGATTATCTATCTGAGCATTCATTTTTGCAAGCAGAACTCCCTTGTTTATTCCATTATCATTAATGGGTATTGAAAATATTATTACAGGTTCATTATCATTTGTATAGGAGATGTTATCAGAGGTATTCATCTGCCCATTTATAGCTTTATTATAATAATCCTCCTGGGAGATATCAAGTTGTTCTCCTTCCATATTATAACCGATACCATCCGTACCAATTATTGCAAGGTCTAGATAGGATATGTCTTCTTTCAAGAGGGGAAGTAACGTAGCGATATTTTCCTTATCCAAAGTTCCGGATTTAGCCACAAGATTTGCAGAAACCTTTAAGGATTGATAATTATTTTCAATATCCTGCTTAAGGATAGATGCCAAGTTCTCACTAAGTGAATCATAGCTTTCTAATTTGACGCTATAGCTATACTGTGCCATACGGTTCATATTATATAATACCACTATAAACGAAACTAATATACTAAAAACGGTTACTAAAACCAGTGGTGCAGTTCTGTTCTTTGGTAAAGAAAACTTCATGTCATTTCTCCTTGTAGTAAATTAATCTTTTATCAAAGTCAAACATTTGTACTTCATCTTCCATGTCTAGCTGATATGGAAACAACATTATCCTCCGATAATGTTTTCTTTTGTTTCACTTATATCCTAATGCCACTCCAATCATATCCTAAAATTAATATAATTTATCATCCTGCTTCAGATGAATAACTTTAATTTAATAATATAATTTACATTTTTTACTTGTATTGTATTAATCTTTATCTATCATACACTACTGTTAAACAGATGTCAAAATAACTTCAACTCTTTTCAAATGTTTATAATCTCTATATTTTGAGGATATATTAAATGATCCTAAAGTCTCATAAATTCATAAATACTTCTCCCAGTCCTTCATTAATTAGAAGATCGGCCTCTCTGTCAAAGGAAGTTACTGATTTGTTAATAAGTACAAGCTTTTCTCCCTGATAATACCTAATCAAGCCGGTGGAAGGATATACGCTTAAGGATGTTCCTCCAATTATTAGGATTTCTGCTCTTGATATGAGTTTGACCGCCTCCGACATCACTTGTTCATCAAGCATCTCCTCATATAAAACAACATCTGGTTTAATTACACCGGAGCAGCTGCAGACTGGTACTCCCTTCTGTTGGAGGATTTCCTTTAGTTCATAAGACTTTTTACATTTTAAACAATAGTTACGTAGTATTGATCCATGAAGCTCCAGTACTTTTTTACTTCCTGCCATTTGATGCAGCCCATCGACATTCTGTGTGATAATTCCTATTAATTTACCACTTGCCTCTAACTCTGCCAGTTTTTTATGCGTTACATTTGGCTTTGCATCTTTATGAATCATTTTATCCTTATAAAATTCATAGAACTCCTGCGTATGCTTCATAAAAAAGCTATGACTTAATATTGTTTCCGGTGAAAAAGGATATTTCATATGGTATACTCCATCCGTACTTCTAAAATCCGGTATTCCGCTTTCAGTAGATACCCCTGCACCTCCGAAGAAAACAATATTATTACTCTTACTAATCCAATCTTTAAGCTGACTAATTTTAACCTGAAGCATAATAATTCTCCGATCTGCCAAACTTTTTACACATGTATATAATTATATCATATTGTAAAAGTTGCTTATGTCAATGCTAAAGAAACAATTTTATACAAAAAAAAGAACCCTTATAAGGTCCTTCAATGAGACATCCGGGACTCGAACCCGGGACACCATGATTAAAAGTCATGTGCTCTACCAACTGAGCTAATATCCCAAGGATATAATAATCCTTTGCTTATTCAAAGCAAAATGCCCAGAGCCGGAATTGAACCAGCGACACGAGGATTTTCAGTCCTCTGCTCTACCAACTGAGCTATCTGGGCAAGGTCAACTTCGTGTACCTTGAAGAAGTTTTTCCTCTCTTCTGTGGCTTACGAAAGCTATTCGGTTTGTAATATTGAAAAGTTGCGGGGATAGGATTTGAACCTATGACCTTCGGGTTATGAGCCCGACGAGCTTCCAGACTGCTCCACCCCGCGGCACTTGTTTATAGTCCGCCTTAAGATATTATTTTACGCAAACTATTCTTTGGTTATTCACCAAAAATGGATGGAGAAGGATTCGAACCTTCGAAAGCGTCGCTAACAGATTTACAGTCTGCCCCCTTTGGCCACTCGGGAACCATCCAAATTATATCAACCATATTTAGTTGAAAGCCGATGATCGGACTCGAACCGATAACCTGCTGATTACAAGTCAGCTGCTCTGCCAATTGAGCCACATCGGCATATATATCTACAATGCAGAGCATCGTGCTCTGCCCATGTAAAGCAATGGCGACTCTACATTAGTGGGACCTATAGGGCTCGAACCTATGACCCTCTGCTTGTAAGGCAGATGCTCTCCCAGCTGAGCTAAGATCCCATGGGATTATTTTATACAAATTAATTTATCTCATTCCATGTAAAATATGTATGATATGAGTATATCAAAATTTTACTAGAATTATCGTAACATGGACAAAAGTCCATTACGACCCAGAAGGGACTCGAACCCTCGACCTCCGCCGTGACAGGGCGGCGCTCTAACCAACTGAGCCACTAGGCCATACTAATAAAAGTATGGAAAACTAACTTTTATTAATCATGTATTGATACTACACACGAAAATGTACATCCTACGAGTTTAACTCGTTTACTGTAAACCTTTTTTAGGTCAAGCCCTCGACCTATTAGTAACAATCAGCTACATGTGTTACCACACTTCCACCTTTGTCCTATCAACCTGATCGTCTATCAGGGGTCTTACTAGCTTGTGCTATGG
>JAEZMV010000014.1 GCA_023414875.1 Bacillota bacterium
TATTGGTAGTTGCAGTATGTCCATTGCAGCTTATTGTAACCGGAATATTATTATGCGTTGCCACTGCCATTGTTGTTCCATTTATAGGACTTGCTGTTATTCCTTTTGCTGCAAATCCTCCAAAAGCAACATCTTCCGTGGATGTATCATTGTATGTAAGTGTTGCTACTATTCCTGTTAAATTTAAAGATTCACCTGCTGTATACGTTAGGTCTGTCGGCTGAGTTTTTACCGCTATGCTATCTACTGCTAATGCTCCTGTTGCTGCATAGGTCACAGTAAAGCTTACTTTGTTGCCAACTCCTGTTCCAACTGTAGTAGTTGTTCCTACGGATACTGCTCCTGCTACTGCTGGTGTAAATGCTGCTGCCTGAAATTCCTTCCCATTTTTTGAGGTTAACTCTATAGTTGCAGTATATACTTGACCTGCCTTGAATTTTCCTCCTAAGGTTAAGCCTTCATTCCAGGTTACATTGGTTACTGTGTAGTCAGCATTTGATGTTGCTGTTTGCACTTGCGCTGTAGTCTGTGGTGTTACTCCTAATACTGGCGCTGTGATGGTTGCTGATGCAGTTGTAATATATACAGGGTCAACCAATGTCAGATTTAGTTGCGGTGGATTTAAACCTTCTCTACTGCTAAAAACAAATTGCTGCGCTGATCCTCCAGTACCTTCGTTAATTAATAGTGTTAGTTTTCCATTATCCTGAATTGCACTATTTAATGAATCCAAATCTGTAATATTTATTGTCTTCCAAGTATTAGCATCAGTTGTAGTAACCGACACATTTTCTGCTAACAATCCACTTGAAGCTGGTATCGATATAATATCTGTAATATTTTCAGCCCAAGCATCATTGTTTGAATAATAAAGATTAAATGTAGTATCCCCATCATCTACATTTGTGATAAATATCTTAAGTTGTGCAGCCGAAACAGTTCTTGTTATAGAACTACAATCAAATCTTACCGGAGTATAATTCGCACAAAAGGCCAACCAATTCCCTCCATATAAGCCAACACTTGTCGGATAATAGCTTCCATCGTCTGTAATTGTTGTATCTGCGACAGGTGTCAATTCTTGAGTAGCAGCATAAACATTAGTTGGTTGTAAAAGCCAAAATCCTAATATCGTGGCTAGAACTAAAAAAAACGTCTTAATTCTTGTAATATTTTTTTTCATTGGCCTATCTCCTTTACCGTAAATAAATTTTATATTAATCGTACATCACGAACCATTTTTACATGCTATATAAGGTATTAATAACATTAATAATATGTTGTAAATAGGACCAGTAGTAAGCACATTGCTAGTGTTGTAATTAGCTCAAATTAAATCTTCATTTACATCACTGTAGATATAGTGACTGTTAGCAGGAAATTATGAATATGTTCCAAGTACTTATGTGATAAATAATACTATGTATAAATTCTATACCATAAATCGACATTTTACAACAAAATATTACCATGATTTCATGTGTCTAATATTTACAGCAAACTTTGCTCTTTCATTCATATTTCATTCTTCCCCTTCTCTTATTCGAAGTATTATGTGCTATTGTACAATAAGTGCCACTCAAGTAAACATTAATTTCTAGCTATTCTTTCATGTAATAATTCATCTTTGCTTCGAAATATCACCGTTTTCATATAAAAATCTCATAATTGAGAACGATTGTTACATATCTTAGGTGTTAGAGTATAATTAGTGTTGGCAAATAAATGAATAAAATAAAAGAAGTGGGCGGACCCACTTCCCATCGTACAGTAAAATCCCCATTTACCAGACGACAGACGAAGCAGGCACCAAGATATTTATATATCTATTAGATGAGACTCTGGAACTGGAGAAGGTCGGATTAATTTCAACTAATCTGGCAGAAAAACTGGTACATGGGATTACAGAAATGTCATATCGTGAGTGTGCTTCCAAAGTTATTGAAATGACTGGTCAAAGTATCAGCCCAATGGGTGTTTGGAATGTGATACAAGCACTAGGAGAAAAGGTTGTAGAGGAAGAGAAAGAACTTGTGGAAGCCTATAAAGAAGGCAGTATACAGGGTGATGAAATCACTCCGGTACTGTTTGAAGAAGCGGATGGAGTATATATAAATCTGCAAGGTGAAGCCCGAAAAAAGAATGGCAAGGAAAAAGCCGAAATGAAGGTATCAGCACATCATCTGCGTATTGGCACACAATAATGGGGCGGGTAGTTGTTAACCCGCCCCTATTTCCTATAAGAATGTTCAATGAATATTTGTGCCGCAATATTCGCAGTCTACATATGCACCTTTGATAATCCGATTCGAGGCACCACAGTTTTTACAGGAAACCGTTACATGCTCTACCGGGGGCATCTGTCTTGCTGTATAGTTAGGATTTGATATCGGCATGGGAGAAGGCATCGGCATAGGGTTCATGACAGGAACGGGCCCAATATTTTGATTGTATGAAGTACATATGATACGGTCCGTATTATGGTCAATATAAGCAGATGCGATAAATCCTTTTCGTATCATTTTATAAAGTTTCTTTCTTACGATATGTACAGGACTTTTAAGGGTAACTGCCAACTGGTTAATAGAATGGGAGGGTGCCTGCGACAACAACCGTAGATAATATTTACATAAGCTAATTAATAATACACGCCTTATCCCACAAATAAATAAATACAAAGATAATCCAAATATAACCATAAAGAAAAAGAACAAACCCGTTGTCATATCATCCTCTTGACCGATTAATTCACCTAATGCAACAAGGAATGTCAAGCCGAAAATAAAGGTAAAAATTGAACCAAACACTATCTGTATAACACCAATCGTTTGACTGCTGCTAACCGATCCCTGTGATTTTTTGTCTTGAAACATATTAAATCCTCCCAACCTTTAGAGAAGAAACTTCCGTCGTTCTCTTTTTCATGAAAAGCAATATTTGATCAATTGTTTCATCTACCCTATCATCTTTATTCTCCAGGCTACTCTCTAACATATGCTCCAATTCGCTGATTTTTGATGAAATCAAATCATCGGTCGGAACACTTGCTGAATTGTCACAGTATCTGATCGCCTCATAAAGTAGATTTAACTTCTGACCATATGGTTTATTTGCCTCAGAATTCTGCAACACAATAACCTTGTTTAATAGTACCTGCATAGTGGATACCGCCTGAAGGGTTTCCTTATTTTTTTCTGCTATATGAGTTGCGCTCATAACTACTAATATTAGTAAAATAGCTGCGATTGCCACGAGCACCAGCTGTATGGCCAGCAAATATTTTATTCCCTCACGGAACAACCACATATACAGTAAGGATATCACAAGAGCAGCAAACGAGTATAGAGAGATGATACTGTATCCACCGGAGCGAAGCAGTGTTCCTTCACTTTTTATAGCTGCCTTCTCTATTATAATAAAACTACACGAAAACACAATTTCAGCCAAAACAATAAATCCAATACCTACCCAGTCAATGAACTGCCTTTCCTCCGGTAGTAAATAAAACAAAAGTAAGGTTATAACAATTAAAATAAAACCAATCATGAGAACTGCTGTTTTATTGCGAGCTTTCATTAATTACACCTCCTGGACTATATTTTTTCACCGCATTCCGGGCAGAATTTCGGGCTTCCATTAACCGTTGAATTACATTTCGGACATTTTTTCAATAATGTAGCTCCGCACTCCGGACAGAATTTATAATCTTTTGTATGCAACGGAACTCCACATTCCGGGCAGGGAAGCGGCAACTCATAACCGCAATTGTCGCAAGAGGCTGCTTCATCCGGTAGATCACTTCCGCATTTCGGACATGGATTATATTTATTCCCACACTCAGGGCAGAATTTAACATCTTTTGCATAAGTGGCCTTACAGCTGCTGCATCTAATCATCATATCCTTCTCAGCTTCCTGCTTTTTCAATGTATCATAGCCGCAATTCGCGCAAAAACGAATACTCTCGTCCAGTCTGGAATGACATTTCGGACAGCTCTTGCTACCGTTGGATGATGTGTTTAAGGCCTTAGAGATACCACCGAACTGATCCCCCACTGCATTTCCAACATTCACTCCAATTCCCAGACCAAGACCTGCTCCCAACAAAGATGATGACATTGAGCCCTGATTGTTTGCAGCTCCCTCTAAAGTATCGAAGGAACGTTCCTGCTGATAATTATATCCGATGATATTCATCTCCGCACGCTTCGCTAATGCATCTTTTAGCTTTTTAACCGCTGCATCTTCCTCTGGGACACTGATATCATTAACATAAAAATTAAGTAATTTTATTCCGTATTCATTCATGGAAGGTTCTATGCGTTCCTTCATGTAATTGGATATTTCATCTAAATATGCGTTAATCTCTAAAATACTGATCTGTTTATGTATAAGATAAGAAGAAATTGTATCCTTTACTTTAGTCATATATAAACCACGGAAAAACTTTCGGATGATTGATTCATCCAATATGTTTAAAGTGCCCACAAGCTTTAACAGGAATTTCTTTGGGTCTTCTATTCTTATGCCAAATTGTCCGTAAGAACGAACCGGTACAAATACTCCATACTTGGGATCCTGTAATTGAACCGGAGTTGCCGTACCATACTTAATATCGAGGGAATAGAGCTTATTGACAAACCATACTTCTGCAGTAAATGGCGATCTCCCACCAAACGGAATATTGATAACCTTATTCAGTAATGGGATATTAGCAGTATCCAGTGTATGCCTGCCACTTCCGAACACATCAAGTGCCTTACCGCTTTTAAAGAGAACAGCCTCCTGAGATTCATGAACGATTAACTGCGTCCAGGTACCAAGTTCTTCACTCGGATACTTCCAAGCAAATACATTAGGCTCCCCATTATATTTGATTACTTCAACTACAGCCATAACTATCCTCATTTCTGCGCTGCTTTATGTGTATTAATAGTTTGTGTACGCAGCGCTGACACAAACCTGCTAAGTGAAAGATTTGAATTCGCCGGAGTTCTTATCTTCTATTAAGTCAAAATTTAACTAATTATAACATATTTGGCAACTTATAACAATATGCCGCTTATTGAAACTCCATATTTTTTAATAAACGACAAATGAGCTTAATAATTTTTAGCGATCTTTTGACAAGCGTGTTAAGATTATTTATAATTTAAATATAAAGAAGCATGAGTTTGATTATAATAATATTGATATTATAGATAGGAGGATTAATTGATGCACAACATTTATGAGCTTTTACCGAAGATATTCTGGGTAGGCGGAAATGACCGACGTTTGGAACGCTTTGAAAATATGTTTCCCCTTCCTAATGGAGTTACTTATAATTCCTATCTGATTCTTGATGAGAAAACAGTACTCATGGACACCGTGGATGCTTCCATAAGTGCGCAGTATCTTGAAAATGTATCTTACACACTTAATGGACGATCACTTGATTATCTTGTCATAAATCATATGGAGCCTGATCATTGTGCTAATATTGAGGAAATTGTACGTCGCTATCCCGATGTTAAAGTGGTTGGTAATCAAAAAACCTTTCAATTTTTCAAACAATATTATAGCCTTGATATGTCCTCAAATTATTTTGAAGTGAAGGATGGCCAGGAAATCTTTCTGGGTAATCATACCTTACGCTTTTATATGGCACCGATGGTACACTGGCCGGAAGTAATGTTTTCCTATGAAACTTCAAAGGGGGTTCTTTTTTCGGCTGATGCATTTGGTTCCTTCGGCGCCAGCGCAGGCAACCTCTTTGCCGATGAGGTGGATTTCGATAGCCGTTTCTTGGATGAAGCTAGGCGTTACTATTTCAATATAGTCGGACGTTACGGAATGCAGGTACAGGCTGTTATGAAAAAATTAGCTGGTGCAAAAATCAATACCATCTGTTCCTTGCACGGTCTGATTTGGCGAAATGCCGAGGTACCTTTTATCCTTAATAAATATGATCAATGGAGCCAATATCTTCCTGAAAAGAAGGGTGTTGTACTAGCCTATGCCTCCATGTACGGTAACACTGAAAATGCAATGAGTGCCTTGGCAACAAAACTGGCGAAGCTCGGTATCAAGGATATGCGTATGTATGATGTATCAAAAACTCATCCCTCTTATATCATCTCGGATATCTTCAAATACAGTAACGTAGTTTTGGCTTCCGCCTCCTATAATGCTCATTTATATTTTGCTATGGATTCCTTACTGCGGGAGCTTGCAGTCCTAGGTCTTAAAAACCGCAAAATAACTTTATTAGGCAATCATACCTGGGCAACCTCAGGAATCAAAGGTATGACTGAAATCTTGGATGGCATGAAGGGTAACGAGATCCTCGGAGCTCCTCTCGACATTAAATCTACTCTGAGATCGGATCAGGAACCATTATTGGATGAGCTGGCAGAGGCAATCTATCAATCCTTGTGTGATTAAGAGCTGGACAAGCCCAGTTCAGAGCAACAAAAAAATGAAGTCTGATGACTTCATTTTTGTTTGACTGGGCTACAAGGATTCGAACCTTGAGATGCTGGAGTCAGAGTCCAGTGCCTTACCGTTTGGCGATAGCCCATCAGTTATATTAGGTAATTACAGTGTTCTACAGTGACTAATACTGGAATGTACTCTGTAGGAGATACTGGATTGTTGCAAGTACGTTAGTTATTATATAAAGAAATGAGGTTTCTGTCAAGGGCAAAGTTCCTGAAATTTTACTGTATTTTTCTTACAGGGGTACTCTATATTCTAACTGCGTACTCCCTGTGTAACTACTAAGTAACACCCATTTCCACAAGCCCATTGGCAAGTGTAACACATTCATTTATCTCGTGTTCCCAACGGACTGCTCTACTGAATTCCCAACAGCTCCTTGGCATTTCCTGATAACATCCGCTCGAACTCTTCTTCTGAAAAATCCATACGTAACAGGCGCTCTAAGGTCTCCCTTTGTCCACCCCAGGGTGAGTCAGATGCAAATAAGGTTCTGTCAGCACCGTGGTTTTTTACAATCCGATCGAACTGCTCCTCCGATATCATGCCCAATGTATAGCCGGTATCAATCCATACTTTCTTACCTACGATATATTCCTCAACATCATCCCACTGATCATAACCACCCATATGGGCTAGGATAATCTTAGCATTCTCGTTATCTATCTGATCTAACATGTTTGCTATACGCTTCGGGGGGCAATGGATCGGATCGGGAAGTCCGATATCCAGTCCGGCATGTAGTGAAACAATCAACCCCAGATCAGTGGCACATTGAATGATTCGTACCATCTTCGGGTCATCGATATATGTTTCCTGATAATCCGGATGTAGCTTAATACCGGGAAGCCCCAATCTCTTTATCTCTTCTAGACCTTCCTTATAATCCTCCATATCCGGATGTATTCCTCCAAAGGATATAATTCCTTCCTTGCCGTTAATCTCTGCGGCATAGCTATTAACATTTTGGAATTGAGCAGGCTTTGTCACAACCGGAAGCACCACGGATATAGTGATATTATTCTCCTTCATTGAGCTTTTTAATCCCTCCAGAGTACCATTCGTCTGGGCTTTAATATTACCGACCTCTTCCAGCTTCTGAATTGTTCGTTGTGCAATTCGTTCCGGAAAAATATGCGTATGAAAATCGATAATCATTCTATTTCCTCCCTACTTATCCACACAATAGTGCTTTCTTATATGATTTATCCGCTTATTCCTCAGCAATAAAACTATTCTCCATGGTTATGATACACTGATACCTTGAATCAAAACCACGAACCTCTTCTACTATATTAGTAAGCAGCTTCTGTGCTTCCTCCTTGGAATAGGAATATGGTATCACCAGGTCAAAAATTAAATTGATTTGATGCTCACCATTAACAATGCGAAAATCATGGAGGGTTGCCTTTGCTTCAAAACGATGGATAATATCTAACACCATACCCTTTTTCTCGAGTACCATCGCATCATTTATTTCAATCGGATCCATATGGATTACCAGAAAGATATCCAGTTTATCAAGAACATCCCGTTCAATCCGGTCTATGGTTTCATGCGCTGCCTCGAAATTAATATTATTAGGTACCTCGGCATGGATTGTTGCCATTCGATGCGTCGGTCCATAATTATGAATAATCAAATCATGGGTACCGACAATCCCATCATAGCCTTGTACCATCTTTGTAATCTTTTCATAAACATCTCGTTCCACTGCCTGACCAAGTAATGGCTCTAATGTATCCTTGGCAATCCGAAATCCCGCAAGCATTACGAAGATAGATACGACCAAGCCCATATAGCCATCGATTTTAAGTCCGGTCAGCCCTGCTATTATTGTAGAGATTATAGTGGCTGAGGTTACTACGACATCTCCCATCGAATCTGCTGAGGTTGCCAGCATTACTGTAGAATTGATCCGCTTGCCGAGCTTTCGATTAAAAAGCATCAACCATATCTTAATCAATACGGATAAACATAGGATACCAACTAAAAACGGATTAAAGGTAATCTCTTCAGGCTTTAAAACCTTTTTAAAGGAGGTTTGAAACAAACTAAAACCAACCTGCAAAATTAAGAATGCCACCGCGAGTGCAGAGATATATTCAAATCTTCCGTGTCCGAAGGGATGCTCCTTATCAGCAGGTCTGCCTGCCAGCTTTACACCAATAAAACTGATTACTGAGGAAGCAGCGTCTGATAGATTATTAAATGCATCTGCCGTAACAGAAATACTATTGATCATTAATCCAACTGTCATCTTTACACCGGAAAGGAGGATATTACAGATAATTCCTACAATGCTTGACAGAATCCCATACGAGGTGCGCACCTTCTGATTCTCCACCTTTGTACTGTTCTTCACAAATAATTTTACCAATAATTCTGTCAACGCACTACTCCTCCTTTTATTAAACAATTAGGTAATTATCATATTTTTTATACGAATCAATTCCTAACTTCTACTCCACTTCAACAATGCATCTACTTACTCCTTAAGTAACGAAAACATTTCCATTAATAGCCGTGAAGCATGAACTTAATGGAAAATACAAGAATAGGATAATTGTATCACACGTGTATAAAAAGTCAAAAGCTTTTATATTATTTCCCATATCTTCCATTTTAAAATGTAGGTTCATGTCGAAATAGTCTTGTGCTTTATTCTTTTTTTATGCATAATACATATATAGGATGGAATTTTTATTCTTCCTAATCAGGGGTTGGTGATTACTATGAAGCGTTTCAAGACTCGAAGATTAACAAGCTTTAAATTTAACAATAGAATGCTATTGTTAATTGATGTGTCCTTAGATATTCTTTTTATTCTTTATCTGGTACCATTGATTAATCGTGGATTTGAATATGTAATGGATTTAACAAAGCAAAGTTATATTACCCCTAAGAATTTAATACCCTTTCTAACCTCTCTACCTACGATAATACTTATCTTGTTATTATTTATAGCCCTGCCTTTGTTCCTCTTTATTAAACTGGCTTCCCTAATCAATTATTGTAACAATCAAGGTAATCACAAGTCACCTTTTGTGGTATTTGCCTTCGGCTTTTTCGAAACCTTTGATTCCCTTCGTAAAAGAAAACTTGCATTGATCGTATTTTCAATCCCCTTTTATTTTTTCACGAATCTCCCGGTTTTGATTGGGATATCCTATCAATCAGATTTAAAAGCCGCATTCAGAAATCTGGATGAATCTTTATTTAAAAAAATGATCGTTATTCTGCTGCTCCTATTAGCCATTGTGTCTTTTCACGGTATCTTTACTATCCATAATTGTATTAACGAAGACCTTAGCTTTAAAGATGGATATCTATTGTCAAAAAAGCTCCTGCGTGGACGCCGCATTAGAACCCTTGTATTATTCTTCCTTACTAATCTGTCATTAACCTTGATTTACTTCCTATTTTATTATTTTCTGCTTTTCTTAACCGCAATTATGGTTTATTTTTTCACTGATAAAGGAATGGCGGTTACGGTTTTCCTATCCGCATATCCTAAGATTAGTTTTTATGCTACTACATTCTTTAGTATGTTTGCCTTTATTACAAATATTAATCTTATTACTTCCTTATATCATACCTATCAGGAGGAAAGTCTAGAGCAGATTTTATCACGCAACAAAACCTTTAGGCTACCCATCCCATGTCTTCAAAAAAAACACAAATATATTGTTAACCTGCTTTTGATATGCATTATTATTGCTTCATTGGTTAACTTTTATCTGACAATACGTAACGATGCCTTCTATCTAAAAAGTGCCTTCACAGGAATTCAGATTTCCTCTCATCGGGGAAATTCTCATGTAGCACCGGAGAATACGATTCCCGCACTGGAAAATGCGATCATTGCTAATTCAGACTATGCAGAAATTGATGTTCAGCAAACGAAGGACGGGACGCTGGTTCTGCTGCATGATAACAGCCTTATTAGGACAGCAGGTACAAATCGATACATATGGGATATGTCCCTCGATGAGGTAAATCAGCTGGATGTTGGCTCATGGTTCGGAGTTGAATTCCTGGATACAAAAATTCCTACTCTGGAGGAGGCTTTAATCTACTGTAAAGGGAAAATCAAGCTTAATATTGAGATTAAAAAGAATAAAAACCAACCGGGACTTGAAGAGACGCTCGTCGCATTAATAGAGCAATACGAATACGAATATCAGTGTGTTGTATCCTCTACAAATTATGAAGCCTTAATGAAGGTCAATGAATTGAATAACGATATTAAAATCGGTTTTATCCTGCCTGCTGTATACGGCAAGTTTTACGAGAAACCGAACATTGACTTCTTCAGTATCCGTTCCGGTTACATTTCCTTAACGGTGGTGGAGAATGCTCATAAGGCCGGTAAAGAAGTTCATGCGTGGACCGTGAATACCACCAGGGAAATTGAACGGATGAAATCAATCGGGGTCGATAGTATTATTACCGATAATCCCACCAAGGCCAGAGAAATCATATACCGGGACGACACGAACGATACCTTCATTCAATTAATTAGGCGAATGATTAAGAACCGTACGCTATATCGTTTTATTAATCAATAAATCGATTAATGGGGATACACTTTCTATTGAAGTGATCCCCATTTTAATTGATTTTTGATAACAAACCTATCTTATTATCACTATACTTATTCTATTATAATTAGAGTTCAAAGATTTATTGAATTGAATTATATCTTACAAAGCTAAACGATATATCTGCTCTACATCCTTACTCGTCAATTTTACAAAGCTTCCTATCGTATTATCTCCAAGACCCAGTTTCTCTACCATCGCCGGGATATCCTCTTCCTTTGCACCTAGCTCCCTAAAGTTAATCGGCATTCCGATTGAGGTAAAGAACTTCTTTAAATTCTCAATCCCTTCCTTCGCCGTTATTTCCGGGTTCTCTTCGTTCATCTTGATACCCCATAATCTAACTGCAAGCCCTGCAAACCGGTTTAAATCATGCTTCATAACATAGGTCATCCAAGCAGGAAAGATTACTGCGAGTCCTGCTCCATGGGCTACGTCATATAAAGCAGATAATTCATGCTCAATTACATGGCTTGACCAATCCTGATCACGGCCTACTCCTACCAGATCATTGTGTGCTACCATTCCAGCCCACATAATATTTGCTCTGGCCTCATAATTGTTCGGATCAGCGATAACTCTCGGAACCTCCTTCACCATTGTAAGGAGAATAGCTTCACTTAAACGATCGGTAATCTCCACCTCCTTGGTATTGGTAAAATACCGTTCAAATACATGTGCCATAATATCTGTGGCACCTGCCGCCGTCTGGAACGCCGGTAGGGTCTGTGTTAATTCCGGATTAAGTATAGAGAATACCGGCCTTAGAACATCGCCACCAGCACCTCTTTTCAACATTCCCTCCTCCAAAGTAATTACAGTATCCCCGGAGCCTTCGCTGCCTGCTGCAGCAATCGTTAGAACCGTTCCTATCTTTAGAGCATCTGTTACCGGTTTTCCTTCAAAAAAATCCCAGAAGTTTCCATCGTATTTTACTCCTGCGGCGATAGCCTTCGCAGAATCGATCGCGCTACCTCCACCTACTGCGAGAATAAAGTCAACGCCCTCCTTCTTACAAAGGTCTATTCCCGCATATACCAGGCCGCTTCTTGGGTTCGGTAACACTCCTCCCAGCTCAACGTATTCTATATTCTCATTCTCTAAGGAAGCCTTAACACGATCAAGTAAACCGGAGCGTACTACAGATCCTCCGCCATAATGGATTAATACCTTATTTCCACCATAACGTTTTACACATTGTCCTGCCTGATTTTCTGTATTTTTACCGAATACAAAATAAGTCGGACTATAAAAAGTAAAGTTATTCATATGTTAATATCTCCTTTCTATTTCTTTCATCATAAAGGATGTTTATACAATTTACTAGGTATATAATTAATATTTTTTTATGTATCATGATACTATGCCCGTTGATAATACCTTCTACTCTTAACAATTACGGATCGAATTATTAGAAATGTATTAAAACTGTATTTTACAGCCATTGTTCTCTTGACATCACCTTCAGCAATCGTTATATTATGGTAAGAAATGCAAAAAGGAATCTTCCATGGGAGGGTAATTATGCAAGTAAGAAATAAAAGATCAATGATTACAGTACTATTTATACTTATGACCGGGGTGTTCTTCACAGGATGTGGCTTTAGCTATAATTATAGTTTTAGTACAAATAAATTAAAGAAAGCTGATGCTATGGAGTTCAATGTAGAGAAGGCGGTTGTTGAACCAATTACTAAGATTGACATCCGCACGGATACTGCAGAGGTTGAATTAATTCCGTCCGATAATTATTATGTTGAAATCAATTATCTGTACTGGGAAGAGGAGCCTGAATATACCTTAAAAAATGGTGTACTCAAATTTGATGACCGCGATGCTCTTCCTGATAACTATTCAATTAACTTTAACCTTGATAATTCGATTAAAATCTATCTTCCATCCAAAACCGATATGAGCAGTCTGGTAATTGAAAACTCCAGCGGCGATGTTACAGTGGCAGGATTTCAAACAGATCAGCTAGATATAACCGTTTCCTATGGTGATTTTATCATGCAGGAGGCTAGTGCATCCCGAGCAGAAATTACTTTATCCTCTGGACGAAGTAAGATTTCAGATAGTAATATCGGTAGCCTGGATTTTACCAACTCTTACGGAGATGCAAATTTCACAAACATCAATACCGGTGAACCTATTTCTACAGATGAGGCTTCGACCGATACCATTAATATCACAATGTCAAGCGGTGATATTGACGTTAACGGATTATACTGCAATTCCATCGATATTACGAATTCATATGGAGATATCACATGTGAAGAGGTAACGGCAACTGAGTTTGAAATGGACCTGAGCAGTGGTAATCTGGATGTCACAAACTCTGATTTAATGGATATTAATCTGAATAACAGCTATGGTGACATAGATCTCCTTCTGGTTGGTTCGGAGGATGCATATAATCTTGATCTGCATACCTCGTATGGTTCCATCACAGTGGGTAGCGATAAGTATGAAGAGGAATTCATCAGAGAAAATAATGGTGTCCGAGTAGTGAATGCTGATTTAAGTAGTGGTGATTTCACCTTAAACTTCAACGACAAATAAGAAACTGCTGAAAAAGAGAGTATACCATCCCCGAAGACAACTAAACATAATAGGAGGAATTATTATGATCATTACAACCACTCCTTCCATTGAAGGAAGACAGATTACAGAATACCTTGGAGTCGTATTTGGTGAGGTTATCTCCGGTGTAGATTTCGTAAAAGACTTTGCCGCCGGCTTATCGAACTTCTTTGGAGGTCGTTCCGGAACCTATGAAGAAGAATTAATCAGAGCCAGAGAACAGGCTATGCAGGAAATGCAGCAAAGAGCTTATCAGATGGGTGCAGATGCCATTGTAGGTGTGGATATCGATTACGAGGTACTAGGAACCAATAACGGTATGCTCATGGTGACTGCTTCCGGTACCGCGGTAAGATATCGTTAGGTCTCAAATCGAAAAACATACTTCATAAGCCACAGATTTTGAACTGATTTCTGTCAAATCGACAGGGATCAGTTCAATTTTATCAGCTTAAGAAGTATGCTTTTATTAGTTTAACCCATATTTTAACAGCTCTATAGAATCTTCCCATCGACCGGAGGAGGTGGAATCTAAAATAACGCAAACCACCTTTTGTCCATCCTTTTCTGCGGCTGAAACCAAACATCTGCCTGCCATCGTACTGCTTCCGGTTTTTAGACCGATTGCACAGGAGTAGTATTGTCCGCTATACTTATTAATTAGTCTATTGGTATTATTCCAGGTTACATCATCACCGCTGACAAAGATATTTCTAGAACTGCTTTTTTGACTAATCTCAAGAATAATCTCATTTTCTGCTGCTGCAATCCCGATTAATCCCATATCATAAGCTGTTACATACTGACCGATGGCATCATAACCATCCGGTGTTTTAAAGCAAGAGTTTTTTACACCCAGCTCCTTCGCTTTTTGATTCATCAGACGCGTGAACTCTAAAACTGCTTCTTCCTTGGTTGCCTTCTCATTCTTTAAGGATTTCCTTCCAACGTACGCTGCCACTACATATGCTGCATCATTACCGGAGGGAAGTAGCATTCCTTCCAGAAGATTTCTGATCGTTAATACCTGCCCTTTCCATAATCCTGCAATAGAAGAATCGGATGCTATCATGCCTACCTCAGCACCAACAGTAACCTCCTCCTTTAAGCTACACCATTCCAAGGCTACAATTGAAGTTAGAAGCTTTGTAGTACTTGCCGGAAATTCAGCCATGGTGGGATTTTTATGAAATAACACTTCCTTTGTATCTGCATCAAATAATATGGCGGCCTCCGCCACAAGATCAATACTTGGATTAACTATATTAAGCGCCATTTCCAGCTCACTGTCACAATGAATCTCGGGAACGAACGACATATAATCAACGGAATTACAATCAAATATAAGCTGTGGACCGGACACTGCATCTGTGGCTGCTGTGAAGGTATCATCTACCTCAGGCTCTTGACTTTTTGTAGGTTCCGGTTTGATTGTTGACTTTGCTTCTTCCGGTATTTTAGTAACTGCTTCTCCGACAGCATCTTTTTTCTCACTCTCAGAAGCCTCTTCGGAAGAATTAATCGCAAGATCTGTTGCAAATCCGGCGGTAGCCTCTTCCATGGTAATCCTTTTGTCAGGTGCTTTTGTCAGTTCATTGCCAGCATTTTCAATGGAAGTGCTTTTTGTATTTTCTGTTAATGTCTTATTTTCCTGTAAACTGTCTTCTCCCGAAGGATAAGACTCGTGTATACCGGTATCAGCCTTGTTATCCTGTCTTGTCAGAAATACGATAGAAAACATACCGCAGATAATCAAACACGAGAGTAAGATTATCCCTAGTAAACTCTTCCTCTTCATATAATTTACCAAGCCTTTCATTTGAATCTTAAAAATTTGCTTGTCATACTTTATTCAGTCAAATGGGGACGTTATATTTTCTTAGTAACGTCCCCATGTTTATTCTATCACATTTTAATATTTGTATTCGGAGAATGCAACTAATTCCTCGTCACATTAATGAATTTCTTATCATTATTCCATAAAGTCAATATTTACATCACCAACACCGCCATCTACTTCAATGGAGTTTAGTGCATCATTGTCTTTATTATAGGAGCCTGATACCTTTTTACCGTTCAGTCTTACGGTTCCTACACCGGAGTCTATATTCAGATCATAATCATCAAGCTTCCCCGTAATATCTAAATTGACAGAACCCACTCCACAATCAATTTCAGTTTTTCCGGATAGATAACCATCTAGATTAAGAGAACCGACACCACAGTCAAAGTCAACATTATTAAAATTAACATGATTAAGATTTACCGAGCCAACGCCACCATCTACCTTAACTTCTTCAGCTGTCATGTCGCTTCCTTTTACGTTTCCTGCTCCTGCAGAGATAAGTAAAGTGTCTGACTTAAGGCCTTCGATCGTTACATTTCCTGCTCCGGTATCAATCTTAACATCCTTCGCAACAAAATCTGCAGGTAGATATACCGTTATTTTGGAGTTCGGACTACTTATGCCATCAAAGTCAAACCATAAAAAGCCATGCTTACTTTTTTCTGAGATTGTTAATTTACCACTGCTGTTTACCTTTGCTTCAAACTTCTCAGAAACATTTTCTGCATCAACTTTAAAGGTTTCACCTATTTTGATATTTAAGGTTCCTGTAGCGTTATCTATATCCAGGCTTTTTACATCCTCAAAGCTTTCTGAAACATCAATCGTCTTCCCATTCCAGCCACCAATTGATATCTCTCCTCCGGATACAACAGAAATGACACTAAATGCTAGGCCGGCGATAGAGGTAATGATCCCAACCGCTAATAATACCGCAAATGCCGTCGCACAATATTTTATTACTCTTTGAGTACTGCTCATTTGATATCAATCCCTCCAAACATACAGGTAGAGTTCAGGTATATCGTTGGAGCTGACGCATCATTATAATTCATCGTTTTATTGCTTACGCCACCAAATACCGGAACATTGTTCACCTTTACCTTAACACCTACCGGAACATAGATATCGATACCTCCAAAGATTGCCTGAGCACTGATTTCCACATCACCGGGAATTTTGGCATCTCTTAGATCAAGTACAACACCTCCGAATACTGCATTCAAGGAAGCTCCGGTAAAAGTATCCGTTACATGAACTTTATTACTGCTAAATATTGCACTGTAATCTGGTCTTGCTGAACTACCGGAATAGGTCTGTCCGGATGTCTGGCTAAAGTTTGTATTTCCATTAAAATGTATCTTTTTTTGGAACATTCCTTGGAACATAATTCTAAGACCGATGTAAATTAAAATCGTTGGTACAATCAATTTCCAGATACTGATTTCAATTTCAACATAACAATCAATCAACAACAAAATACCAATGATAAAGCCTACTGTTGAGCCTGCTCCAAAACCATTACTTATCATACTAATAAAGCAAGGAATAATAATAAAGAGGGTCCACCAACCAGGAAAGAACAGCCTAAAATCCCAATCGAATATCACATTCCCGGCAAAACCAATACCGATTGCTACAAAAAACAATCCCCATAAAAGATTTGATACTTTATTTTTCATGTTCTCCTCCTCAATTTTAATAAATTTAATAATTTCCATAATTATCATACTTCATGTTATTCATTTGTGCAATATGAAACTTAATTCTCTAATTGTATTTTAACCTTCCCATCCATACTGCTTAGCAAACCAGCTGTAATTTTCCTATTCGTTTCGTGGCTTACCTATACAAAAACCCCCGCTGTAATCAGCAGGGGTTCCTTTATCATATATTTGATTACGCTAACTTAGATTTAGCAATCTCAGCTAAAGCTGTAAAGCCCTTTGCATCGTTAATTGCCATATCAGAAAGCATCTTTCTATTGATGTCAATATTAGCTAACTTTAAACCATACATTAATTTGCTATAGGATACGCCGTTCATTCTAGCTGCAGCATTGATTCTGGCAATCCATAACTGTCTGAATTGTCTCTTTCTTTCTTTTCTACCTGCGAAAGAAGATGTTAAAGCTCTCATTACTGATTGCTTAGCTACTCTATATTGTTTCGATCTAGCACCTCTATAACCTTTTGCCAGCTTTAACACTTTATTGTGTCTTTTCTTAGCGTTCAATCCGCCTTTGATTCTTGCCATGTTCTATTCCTCCTTATCACCTATCTCTTAAAGATATGGTAAGATTTTCTTCATGTTCTTGATATTAGTTGAATCCGTCATAGCTGCTTTTCTCAGATTTCTCTTTCTTTTAGCGGATTTCTTTGTTAAGATATGGCTCTTGTAAGCCTTCATTCTCTTGAGCTTTCCGGTACCTGTTGCTTTGAAACGCTTAGCTGCTGCTTTGCTTGATTTTAATTTAGGCATGATATTTCCTCCTTAATAATTAATACAGCCGGGTGGTTGCAGTTATCATTTGTTCTGCTCCGTCCGAAATGCTGTTATATTTAGTATTTTAACGTTTCTCTGATAAGAACATAATCATATTTCTTCCTTCGAGCTTTGCCGGTTTATCAATTACAGCGATGTCTTCAAGCTTAGAATAGAAAGTATCCAGAATTACTTTTGAGGCTGAGGTATGAGCCATCTCTCTACCACGAAAACGCAATGCAACCTTTACTTTATCACCATGGGTAATAAACTTGCGGGCTTGGCTTGCCTTTGTATTCAAATCGTTATCATCAATATTGGGTGACAAGCGAATTTCCTTTACTTCGGTAACCTTTTGCTTCTTCTTGGCTTCCTTTTCTTTTCTAGCCAGTTCATATCTGTATTTTCCATAATCGATAATCTTACAAACCGGTGGTTTTGCTGTCGGGGCTATTTTGACCAAGTCAAGATTTGCTTCCTTAGCCATTTTCATTGCATCCTTGGCAGATATAATTCCCAACTGCTCTCCGTCTTCACCAATCAGGCGAACTTCTTTGTCCCTGATTTGTTCATTAATCATTAAATCGCTAATAGTACTGCACCTCCATAGGTTAAATCATTCTGTTACAAAGTATCAAATGCATATTTTGAAGCTTTTAATTTCCTAGGGCGCTATATCCTAAGAAATAAAAAAGGTGGATAATAAGATTATCCACCTACAAGCTCAATTACATCATTACTTCTATTGAAATAATATGAAATATTATTAGCATTGACCCGTTCACAGTAAACTCATCATTTACGCTATGGGTGAGAGATGGATTCTCTTCTTTTATCTTGTAAATATTGTCACGCAATACTCACAGCTAATGTAGTATAACATAGGTCAAGCAAATATGTCAATACCCGAAAAGTTAAATTGTTTTCGCTGCAGCATCTTAGTTTACTGTTCACACACTAACTAATGTACAGATATGATTTCTGGC
The DNA here is from genome assembly GCA_023414875.1 of Bacillota bacterium. GTDB lineage: Bacteria > Bacillota > Clostridia > Lachnospirales > Lachnospiraceae > Mobilitalea. The sequence continues at coordinate 18,983 of JAEZMV010000014.1, forward strand.
AGTGTGAACCATTCCAGGTTACACGAAATCTGGAACTGATGCTTCCAACAAAACTCTGCTGTATTCCTGTTGCGGGTTATGAAACAATACCTTTTTCTCACTGGTTTCAATGATCTCTCCCTGATACATGACACAAATTCTGTCACATATCTGATAAATTACATTCAAATCATGTGATATAAATAAATAAGATAACTGATACTTCACCTGCAGCTCCTTTATTAAGTCAAGTATTTGCGCCTGAACGGTTACATCTAGGGAGGATACAGGTTCATCAAGTATAATAAGCTTTGGGTTTAAAATGATTGCGGAGGCTATCGCCACGCGCTGTCTTTGTCCGCCACTTAACTGTGATACATAACGCTCCAAATGCTCCTCATTTAGTCCTACCTGCTTAATTACTTCCTTTACTCTAGCCGTTCTCTCTTTCTTTGATAAACCGCCATGAATTCTGAGCGGTTCCGCTAGAATCCAACCGATTTTTTTTGCCGGATTCAAACTTCCATATGGATCTTGGAATACCATTTGTGGGCGTCCCATTGCTTTTGGACCATTCTGAGTTCCCTCCATAGCAATACTCACAACCCCGTCCATATCACTAACCAGACCTGCAATAGCCTTTGCCAGAGTTGATTTACCGCAGCCGCTTTCTCCCACTATACCGAGGGTTTCTCCTTTTCTGATATGCAATGATGCATTTTTAACAACCTGTTTTCGTATTCTTCGTGAAAATATCCCCTTGCTGCTTTCCACATAATAAGCATTCAGATTTTTTACTTCTAAAATGAATTCATCAGGCTGCTCCTCTGAACTTTCCTTTTGAATGAAGGAAAGACTCTGTCCCTTTAATTCTTCCTTCACCTGCTTCATCCAAGTGACAGGTGCCGCCTTGATCAGTTTCTTGGTATATTCGGTCTTTGGTTGATGAAATAATTCATAGGGACTGCCGGTCTCCTCTATGATACCATCCTTCATGACAATCGCCCTGTCGCAAATGGATGAGATCACTCCGAGATCATGAGAAACTAGTATGATTGCTGTATTATGCATTTGATTTATCTTTTTTAATAACATTAAAATCTTCTTTTGTATCGTTACATCGAGCGCTGTCGTAGGCTCATCCGCAATCAAAAGCTTAGGACCTGCAATCATCGCTAAAGCAACCATAGCTCTCTGACGCATACCACCGGATAATTGATGAGGATATTTATAATAGATATCTTCGGCCTCCTCCAGACCGACTTCCTTCATTATTTCAATTGTTCTGATCCTGTATTCTGCGGTGCTACATTTTTCATGCAGGCGAAGCATCTCTTCTACCTGAACTCCGATTGTCAAAACCGGATTAAAGGAGGTCATAGGCTCTTGAAAAATCATAGCCATCTGAGTTCCTTTTAATTTTCGTTTTTCTTCATCCGATAAGAATAAGATTTCTCGATCGTCGTATAATATTTTTCCATCTATTATAGTAGCATCCTTTGGAAGTAAACCCATAACAGCCAAAACAGACATGGTCTTACCGGAGCCGGATTCTCCGACAATTCCAAGGATTTCCCCTTCCTCTACAGTGAAAGAAACATGATTAAGAACCGGTGTACCAATCTCATTATCCAAGAACCCAATTGTCAGATCTTCGATTTGTAATAAGGGGTTATGCTTCATGAGCTACACCTCCGCTGATCAGACTGATGCCCAGTACGGTAAAAACGATTGTAAGCCCCGGAGCTATCGCATACCAGGGAGCATTGAGCAGATAGGTTTGTGCCTCTGAAAGCATACGCCCAAGACTTGCATGAGGAGGCTGAACCCCAAGTCCAAGATAACTCATTCCTGCCTCCGCCAGTACTGCATTATTGATTGCTATTAAAAGGGAGGGTAGCATGATCTGTTTTGTATTCGGCAGAATATGAATAAAAATAATCCTAAGATTCCCTGCCCCGATCAGCTTTGCATTCTTAACAAAATCCATTTCTTTTAAAATAATGTACTCACTTCTTATAATACGGGCAAAACTAGGAGTAAAGATTATTCCAAGGGCCAGTATAATATTATAGGTTCCCTTCCCAAATATACTAACAAAAACTAGTGCCAGTAAAATACTGGGAAATGACGTGAGTCCGTCATTAATTCGCATTAATATCTCATCTACCCAGCCTCCAAAATACCCGGTAAAGGCTCCGATTATTGTTCCTAGTGTCGCTCCGATTGTAACGGTGATAACGGCAATCAGGAAGGTGGTACCGGCACCCTTCATGACGCGACTCAGGATGTCCCTTCCAAAATTATCCGTACCAAACGGATGGGAAAACGTAGGGCCGGTATTTTTTAAAGTAGCACTCATAGCATCTGGATCGTAGGGAGTATGTATCATGCCGATTAGAACAAATAGGATCATAATGCAGGTTATGATGCTGCCTAATATAAAATTAATATTGTATTTCCTTTTTCCAGCTTTCATACGGCTCCTTTATCTTAATCCTTCATAGCTTTTTATTGCAGCTTTACATGATGCCACTTCTTACTTTTGAAAAATTATACCAGGTATGCTTACACACCTTGGTTATTTCCTCAGCTTGTCTTAAGCTTAACTCGTGGATCAATCCACTGGTATAATATATCAACGATACCATTAATCACTACTACAACAGCTGCTATATATAAAACAATTGCCTGTACCACATTATAATCTCTTGTCGATATGGCAACCAATAATAATCTTCCTAAACCAGGCAGGTTAAAAACCTGCTCAATCATAATGGCACCCGCCAGGATATCAGCCAACATCATAGCCAGAAAGGTTACCACAGGTATGAGTGCATTTTTTAATACATGGCGGTATAAGATATCATTTTCCTTCATACCTTTGCTTCTAACTGTTCTGACATAATCCAAATTCATCTGACGAAGGATGGAGCTGCGAAGAAACTTTACCATCATTGCTATCTTCGGTATTGCGATAGCGATCGCCGGGAATATCATAAATTTAAAAAACGAGAGAAAGCTTTCCTTCGGGCTGACATAACCTCCGGGTATAAACCATTCTAATATAACGCCAAAAATCAGGGAAATTATCATTCCCAGAAAAAATGCGGGAACAGACATACCTAACTGAGTAAATAAAGTAATGCTCCGATCCCCGAATCTGCCCTTTTGCTTCGCCGCAATAACGCCTATCGGCAAAGATATAAATAGTATTAATGCAAAAGATATGATCGCCAGCCATATCGTTACCGGCAGACGACCTCCGATTAATTCACTCACTGGCATCTTATATTGAACTGAGGCTCCAAAATCACCGGATAAGGCCTTCGTAACCCATGTCGCATATCGTTCCGGGAGGCTTTTATTCAGTCCCAGCTCTTCCCGGTAAGCTTCGATCTCTTCTTCGGTTGCATCCATACCCCTCGCTGCTGTAGCTGGATCACCGGGTATTATAACAAAGGCGGTGAAGGTAAAAAGTGATACCAACAAAAGAGTTACAATGAGAGTAAATATTTTTTTTAATATATATTTCATTCTACCTTCACCTCCTAAACTTATTATGTTGTATTTTTGTTTTGTACTTTTTCTTTCTAATTTCTTTTATTTCACTTTTATATTTATCTAATTCTGTTCCATTATTACAAATACCTTATGAAACTGAGTAAATACCTATTTCTTAAGATAATATACCAGCGACATATCCTGAACATAGATTGGATAATAGGTATAACCTCCAAGTTCTTCATTTACTGCAGTCATCTGGTAAGGGTCCTGAATATATACAGCTACCGCATCATTAGTCAGTAAGGTCTGCATCTTCTTATAAAGTGAAATCTTCTCCTCCTCTACCGTCGTTTTTTCAGCCTCTTTATAGATACTGTCAAATTCTTCATTATAATAATTCATGAAGTTATTACCGGCATCCGACTGAAAACGCTCCAGTGCCTTTCTGGGGGACAATTCAGCTGCCAGTCCAGAGAGAGTCGCCTGGTAATCACGAGCCTTATAGACATCGGACAACCAGCTAGCCCATTCAATCATTTGTATCTCAGCATTAAACCCGCTTTGCTTTAGCTGTTCCACAACAATTTGGGCTGTATCCACATGATATTGATAATTGGAGGGTACTGTAATGACGAAGCTTACACCGTCCGGATACCCCGCTTCTACTAGCAGCTCCTTAGCTTTTTGAGGATCAAACGAATAGATGTCCACCAGTTCTGATGCATAATACTTTTTAAACCCGGGGAACATATTAGTCCCAATTACATCTCCGCGACCTCCTGCTACCATATCAATCACTGCTTGACGATCTACTGCATAACATAAAGCTTGGCGAACAAGCTTATTGTCAAACGGAGCCTTGGTATTGTTTAAAAACATTCCTTGAATCAGGTTCATGCTTCCTGACTGTAAACGAAAGCCGTTAGGCAGCTGACTAGCCTGAGCATCCGTAATGTAAGGCAGAATATCAATGGTTCCGGCACTTAGCTCCATGAAAGCCGCATCAGTATTCGCAGCCATTTTAAAGGTTACCTCCTCAAGATAAGGAACCCCCTGAAGATAATAATCCTCATTTTTCACCATAACAATACTCTCAAGTGGTGAATAAGATACAAACTTAAAGGGACCTGTACCTACCGGCTTGGTATCCAGTTCTGCATAGTTCGCCGGAACGATAGCCAAAGTAAAATAAGGCATTAGCTCTGTATCTGCCTGACTCAGACGAACCTCAACCGTCTTCTCATTAAGAATATTCACCTCAGAAATAACAGAAAGCACCGATTCCACTGAAACGGATGCATCATCTGTTTCAAGCAAGCCGGCGCTTCGTTTTATCGAATATACGATATCCTCTGCTGTAACAGCTTCTCCATTATGAAATTTCACTCCATCTCTCAAGGTAAAGGTATAAACCATACCATCCGTTGAAATTTCATAATTTTCTGCTACAGCCGGAACTAAATCTCCATCCTTATTAAGCTTTACTAAGCCCTCAAAAATGTTGAATAAAACCTCTTTAGTTCCTGCCGCAATTGCTTTGTGTGGGTCAAGACTATCTAAATCCTGGGTTATTCCTATTGTTACCGAACCACCATAGCTGGGTTCTCCAGTGGTTTGTTCAGTCGAAGATTGATTTTCATCTGCAGGAGTTTTCTCTTGACCGGTATTTTTCTTATCGCCACTACATCCGTAGAGTGCAATAGATAATACCGTAATTAATAGTAAGATTTTTGTTCTTTTCAACATAATTTCACTCCTCACTAATGAATTCACTCTCATTATTCAATTGTATCTTGTATCTTATAATATTTTTTCCAAAAATGCAAGATATAATATGCTATGTGTTTTGCACTTATATTCGTTTTTAATTCACTACTTTATGATTAGAGTGTCAAAAGGTCACCTAAATTATACCCTTCGTAAATTTGCACAATAATGTTCTTAAATAAGTGATGCAATAACTCATTCATTCGCAACACGCTCTCGCTTGGATGAAGTACGTAGTGGTACATAAGGTCCTAAAATACAGGACCTAAGTACCAACGACTTCATACAGTTGCTCATCGAATAAGCTACTGCATCACCTTAATCAAGTTTAATAATGTGCAAATTAACGAAGCCATGTTGATAGTAGACCTTTTGACACCCTAACCCTACTTTATTGAATTTGGCTACTTGTACTTGTCAGCTACTTTCTCTTATTATGGCCAAATTACAGTTTCGTAATACACTCATGAAGCTGTATATATGGGATTAATAGGTGTTATAAAAATAAGAATCGTAAAAATTTATTTACTCCTTTATGATTTTATACCATAATTATCATAAACTTTTATCCACTATGAAAAGAGGCTCCTGTCATATAAATTCTAAACAAAAGCCTCAAGAACACAACTTTCTACCTTCTAAATTATTGTAGATTAGCCCGTTTTATGGGAATATAAATATCCATCATTATCTTACTATTCTCCCAGGTATGACATCTCTCATCATAATATTCAAAGTCCACCTTGGTCTCATCAATTTCATATCCCGAGACTGGAAACCACTCCTCCAGAATATACTTCCACGTTCCTTGTATGGAGTCCACAAACTCATGCTCGTTTACTGGGGGAGTCGTAAATACTGCATAGGTTGCTTGCGGCACAGTAAATTGATACATATCATTTTCGGCCTTGTCAAAATCCTCGACTCCGACCGCAAGTATATACGAAAATTCATCTGTTTCCATATCAGGATGAAGACAAATACAATATTCTCCATGCTTTTTGGGATTAAGTTTCGTATATAGCTTCGTTTCAGTTTCTCCGCTTCCAAGACCTCTTTCTTCCCAAAAGGCTGGAACATCCCGTGTATAGGACTTATTTTTTAACGTTGATTTAAATTCATAGCCCACTACTCGAAAAGCCTCTCTCTCAATTATAATAGGTTGCATAACTACACCTCCGATTTTATTCTTTCTTAATTTTGTTAGATATACTTTCTGCGGAACACCGCCTATCGCATGAATGCGATACACCTTAGGCGGATATCCAAAATGCTTTTTAAACGCTTTTGTAAACCCCGCATGCGTATCAAAACCATATTGCATCGCAATATCAATGATTTTATCACCTCTTCCAAGCTCATATAACGCGTGATACAGCTTTCTTCTTGTCACATATTCCATTACTGTCATTCCTGTAAAGCTAAAGAATACCCTGTAGTAATGGTAGGTTGAAAAGCCGGCAAGCTGTGCCAATTGTTCTACTGTAAATTTCTCTGTGATATGCTCATCAATATAATCTATAGTTTTTTGTATTTGCACTATATAGTCCATAAACACCTCCTATTCTCCCGTACGGTAATTAGATTTTATCAGGAATACATAAACTTTTCTTTTCCTAAAATGTCAAGTATCAGATAAGACAAGAAAGTCTTAGAACAGAAAATGTACAGAATACACCGACTGGCGTGGTCCAGCTTCGCTGGACACACGGCGCACTGCAAGAAAAACCACAAGAAATCCTTCTTGTGGTTTTGAAAATTTCAAATCTATGAAATCAAAGTCTTATAATTTGCTATTAGATAATCTACATTATTAATTCTCAGACTTTTTTGAGGGGTACTCTCTCTGACAATCTGATCAGGTATATCGCAGCCGCCATTACAATACCTCCGGCTAGAGTTATGGCCAGGATACTTATATATCTTGACAATAATAAAACCAAAAGTGCACTTGAATTAATTATTATATGTAACAAGATTGGGGCTATGATGGATCTATATTTATAGTAAATGAAGCCCAACAAAAAGCCGATTAACACTGCATAAATCCCTTGTACAAGGTTCCAATGATAAATGCCGAATAATATTGCCTGCATGATATTGGCACCTAAAAACGTGATTACTCGATTCGTTCTATGCAGAATAACACCTCTAAAAATTAGTTCCTCCGTAATCGGAGCTACTAGTCCAATTAGTAGAAATACCACAATTTCATTCCCGCCGGTTAAATTCTCAACCACTTCAGAATAGTCAGTAAAGGCTTTGATAAAATAATGCTGTAGATAACTCATCATTCCGCTTAAGAAAAGCTGACAACTGATCCCCAACATAATAAAAAGGATAATATTCATGGTGGATAAAATATTGCTTAAGCTTCCTCTGACTTCTCCTTGGATTTCCTTCCGATACCAGAAGAAGAAAACAATTCCGCAAGCAGCCACAGCTACTACTGACACAGTATAAAGAAGCTCTCTTGATATTATCTTCTCGATAACGCTATTTATCTCTTCCGAAGATTCACTCCCTCCAGAAGCATCAAATCCAACTTGCAACCCAATTAAAATCCCATAAATGAAATTGAAACTAAAAATAATAATATATTGTATCGCTTCTGCTGCAAAGAAGGGCATAATACCGTTAAAAAAGCTTAGTAGTTTTTTCATAATCTTACATCCTTTACTCTATTATGGCAGCCTTGCTGTCTGCTGTTGTTTTCTTTACCCAAATAAGTCCAATCGTTACAATAACTGCTCCTGCTACCATATCAATATATATCCAGACTCCCTTTGTCGGAATAATTGCCACATAATTATACGCATTAAAAAACATATGAAGAAGGATGGAGATTACGATTGAATGATATCGATATGCCACAAAACCTAACACAAGTCCAACTCCAAAGGCATAAACTCCCTGAACAAAATTCAAATGAAATATTCCAAATAATAATGCCTGTGCGATATTCGCAGCAAGAAAAGGAGCAAAACGAAGAGCTTTCTTTAGTATCACACCACGGAAAATAAGCTCCTCAGAAATCGGTGCCAAAATAACCGTACTAATAAAAACCAGAATCTGATTTCCTAATAATAATTCATCGATTAACTCATTGTAATCCTGCGACAGCTTCTCAAAATATGGCAACACAAGTTCCATAAAAGCACTGATAACTAACTGACAGCCTATACTTATTAATAGAAGTATTATAATATTCTTAGCCGTAAAACGTTTTATTTTCGTCACGTAAGCCTTGCCCGCTACCCTCCGATACCAAAAATAGAAGAATATCGCCCAGACAAGCGGACCTATATAAATAACCGTTTCCAAATAAGCATCCGGAACATCCGGAATATGAGAAAGTAGAAAGCTGATATCCACCTCTCCTATCCTGTTCGATAACCTCCCAAAAGCATAGAAGGATATAAAGCTTTGATAGTATACTAAAATACTTAATAATGAAGTGATAAAGAGTAGCCCGATTGCGATTAAAGCCGGTAATAGTAAAGACAAATACTGTAATACTTTTCTCATTTTCATCTATCCTTTTCGCAACATATTACACTGGTTCTTATTAATCTTCTACACCTCTGGTATAAATATTCCTTCAGCTAATAGACTTTAGTATATTTATATCACTTTTTTTAACAAAATACAATATACCGCTTTCCAGAATGGTTGTTGCACTGCTTTTCAGAACGACTGTTATACTACTTTTCAGAACGACTGTTATACTACAAAAAAATGAGCTGTTGTAATTTACTTTTAAGAATAAGAGCATAACACCTTTACTGATTAGACATACCTGCTCTTTAAATTAGTTAGTGCCAAGCTTACTCGAACACTTGGCATTAACTTTTGCATGAGAATTATGATTATCAATAAATCTCATTATTCTTATTGTATTTTACAACAGCTCATTCATGTTTCCAATATCAAGTCAAATATCAATCTTCGGTTCCGTACCTGACCCGATTATATTTCTAGCCTAATATTACCTCAACCTTGTGAATTTGCTTATCTCCTGCAATCGGAATGATATTACCTTCTACTTCCTTACCGTCAACAATCATTTTCACAACACCCTTAGATACATGGTTCGGGTTCTTGACTGTAATCTGATACTGATCACCTCTGAATTCACGGGTAACGCTGTAGCTCTCCCATGCCTTCGGTATGGAAGGATTCACCTGTAAACCATCGTATTCCGGTATAATACCAAGTATGGATTGAGAAATCGCTAAAAAGTTCCAGGAAGCGGTTCCTGTCAGCCATGAATTCTTTGCCTCTCCATGACGTTTTGCATCCTTACCAGCTACCATCTGGGAATATACGTAGGGTTCCGTACGATGTATCTCGGAGTATTCCTCCGTCCAAGCGGGAGCAATTCTTGTATAATAATCAAATGCTTTATCTCCTCTGCCCATCTGAGCCTCTGCTACCATAATCCAAGCATTGTTATGACAGAAGATTCCGGCATTCTCTTTGTAACCTGCCGGATAAGTGGAGATTTCGCCATACTCTACATAATATTTTGTATATGCAGGATTTTGAAGTACTAAGCCATATTTGGTTCCAAGACGTTCTTCTACTGCATCGAGCGCTTTCAAAGCTTTTCCATCTTCCACACCACAGTTACCCATAACACAAAGTCCCTGGGATTCAATGAAAATTTTACCTTCTTCGCACTCTTCACTACCTATCTTTTTACCAAAATCGTCATAAGCACGAATAAACCAGGAACCATCCCAGCCATGCTCCATAACAATATCACGCATCTTAGCTACTTCACCTGAAACTCTTTCCACTTCAGCCTTATTGCCGATTTTATCCATCAATCTTACATACTCATCGCCAATGTAGCAGAACATACCTGCGATCATAACTGACTCTGCAACCTTGCCATCCTTACTGGTAGAAGTCTGGAAGGACTCTCCTGGCTCAGTAGAAAAGCAATTTAAGTTTAGGCAGTCATTCCAGTCAGCTCGTCCAATTAACGGAAGTCCGTGAGGACCTACATTATCAATTACGTGGTCGATGGAACGTTTTAGATGGTCTGCAAGTGGTGTGCTCTTTGACTCATCACTATCAAACGGTGTCATTACATCTAATATTGAGTAATCGCCTGTCTCCTTTATATAGGAAACAACAGCAAGTACTAGCCAAAGCGGATCATCGTTAAAGTTACCACCGATTTCATCATTACCTTTCTTAGTAAGAGGCTGATACTGGTGATATGCACCGCCATCCTCTAGCTGAGTGGAAGCAAGGTCGATAATTCTCTCTCTTGCACGATCCGGAATCTGATGAACAAATCCAAGTAAGTCCTGATTGGAATCACGGAAGCCCATACCACGGCCGATACCGGATTCAAAATAGGATGCGCTTCTTGACAAGTTGAAGGTCACCATACATTGATACTGATTCCAGATATTAACCATACGGTTAACCTTATCATCTGCGGTATTAACCGTATATTTGGATAATAATTGATCCCAGGAAGCAGCTAGCTCGGCAAATGCCTGATCAACTGCCTCTGTTGTTGAATACTTAGCTATCAAAGCTTCAGCTTTGGTCTTATTTATCACATTCTTGCTTTCCCATTTCTCTTCGAAAGCATTCTCAACATATCCTAATACAAATATATATTCCTTAACTTCACCCGGCTCCAAATTAACTTCAAGGCTATGAGAAGCAATCGGATGCCATCCATCAGCTACAGAATTATTTGATTTTCCTGCAAACACTGCCTGCGGATTTTCAAAACCGTTATAAGTTCCCATAAAGCTCTCTCTGTCAGAATCAAATCCTACTATCGGAGCATTTACAGAGAAGAATGCATAGTGATTACGTCTTTCCTTATACTCTGTTTTATGATAAATAACAGAGCCTTTTACCTCAACCTCTCCCGTGTTGTAATTTCTCTGGAAGTTGGTCATATCATCCTGTGCATTCCATAAACACCATTCAATAAAAGAAAAGAGCTTGACTTGCTTTTTCTTAGCTGCGGTGTTCTTAACTACCACCTTATGAATCTCAGCATTCGCATTCAAAGGTACAAAATAAGTTACTTCAGTCTCAACGCCTCCCCTAGCGCCGCTTATCTTCGTATAGCCCATTCCGTGTCTGCACTCGTATTTGTCGAGTTCTTTCTTGGCCGGAGCCCATCCGGGTGACCATACATCGCCATCATCATTAATATAATAATAGCGGCCACCTCCGAGGTCCAAAGGAACATTATTATACCGAAAACGTGTAATTCTCCTCAACTTAGCATCCTTATAAAAGCTGTAACCTCCGGCAGTATTTGAAATTAAAGAAAAATACTCCTGAGAGCCCAAATAATTGATCCACGGGTATGGGGTTGTCGGTGTGGTAATGACATATTCCTTCTTCTCGTCATCAAAATATCCGTACTGCATTGTTTAATTCCTCCTTATAAAACTATTTTATACTCTCAAGGAACATTATATTATACATTAATGTGCATTTCAACCATAATCTAGTCCTGCAAAAATAACAAAAAAACGCGCTAAAATTCGTATATTATTTTCGTTAACATTGACATTTTGTTATTAATTCAATATACTATGAATAATTAATTAAATAAATGCAAACTAAATTTTATGCTAATTGTAAGAATGGGGAGAAAGATATGGAAGATAATAACATGCCACAAGGTCCTCAGGACCAGAATTTAGGGCAGCCGGAAGGCACGCCTCAAAGCTCAAATCAGAGCTCAGTTGAAAACACCTATTGGGAATCACAATCACAAGATACAGTAGAGCAATCTCCGAATGTTAGCAATCAATCGACACCCGAAACGATGACCGGTGATACACCGGTTCAGCAGACTTCTTCACCTCAGACACAGGAGCAATTTTACTCTTATTATCAACAGCAGATGAGCACTGCGCAGCCTGGTTCTCAGCAACCTTATCAATATACCGAACAAACTCAGTATACTCAAGCAGGGTATCAGCAGGGTTCCTTTACACAGAAACCAAAGAAAAAGTCCCGTGGTAAACTAATCGCAGCTATCGTTGTAATTCTGATCCTTGTATCCGGTGCTGCAACTGCATTTGCCTTCAAGGATAAAATAGTAAATGTATTTAGTCAGATGACAAAGAGCCCGGCTGAATACTATGCCTATGTAGAAGAGAAAGCGATTAAGGAATCAACGGATGAACTTAAAGAGTATGCTAACACTGTTGTCAAGGATATGGCCGTTGATTTAACTACCGACGTAACCCTCAACCGTGAGACTTTGGATACCTTATTACAGAGCAGTTTGGGCGTAAGTTTGGCTGATATGGAAGGTTCTATCGGAGTTACTTTAGAAAGCTTTGGGCTAAATGTTCAAGCTGCAAAAAAGGGAAATAAACTTAGCGAAACCTTTGGTGTAAGATTTAATGAAGTGGATCTGATTACCATGGATATGTTTATGGATCTCACAGAACAAGAAATGTTGATGAGATTTCCTGAATTAAGTGATGCTTATGTTGATTTCTCCTCCGCACTGGAAGAAGGTTTATCCGAATTTGACTTGGATGAGCTCGAAGCCTTTACTGCAGGAAGCTCTATCGATGCAGCAGACCTCCTCAAGCGTTATGGTAATATCATAGTTAAGAATATAGAAGATGTTGAAATGGATAAGAATGCGGAGCTTACGATTGATGATCTTTCCGAGAAATGCACCAAGTTAACCGTTACCATCTCAAATGATGATGTGAAAAATATCCTGGAGGATATACTCATCGAAGCAAAAGAAGATAAATATATTCTTGATGTGCTTGATGTATATGGAATTGATGAAGATGACTATCAGGATATGATTGATCAGGCAGAAGACGATTTAGAGGATTTCTCAGAGGATCTTCTCGAGGAAGATATAGAGATGCTTGTATACGTTGACGGAGATGGCAACATCATCGGACGTGAGTTTAGCATGGATGGTTCAGACGCTTCAATCGGTTATATTACCGCAACTAAGGGTAGTGAAACTGAATATAAGCTTTATGTAAATGATGATGATGATAATGAAGTTATCAATCTTACCGGCAGCCATACGAAGAAGGATGGAGCATATAACGGTTCCGCAGAACTTGAAATCTCCGATCCATATGAAGAATATTTCACAACGATCAGCCTTGATATTGATTACGAGGACGTAAAAACAGAGAAAAAGAATAACCACACCTACAATTATGGAACGATAACTATATCTTCTCTTGATTTACTCGGTATACAGGTTGTAATTGAAAACTCTGTTAAAGATGACATCCAGAATAATAAAATTGAATTCCAGATGGGTGCTTCACCTATCGTAACGATTAAGTCAAAGCTGGAATACCTTAAAGATATTGATGTTGATGAGCCTTCTGATAGCGATGAAGTATACGATATTGAAGACATCGATAGTTATACGGACTCCTTAGACCTGGAAGGTTATCTATCTAATATATCAGAGAAACTTGGAATTGATCTTCAAAGTTTACTTGACTACTACTATTACGATGGCTATGATTATTAGATTTATTTAATAAAATAACTATATAAGCTGCTGATGAATTCCGCTATATTCACCTATTCGTCAGCAGTTTTTATTTTTAAGTTATTTTGTAGCTTATGCATGTTATAAAAGCTTCTATCAATATTAGTTCATTTTATTTATTTAAGAGTTTTTTTATAATATATTTCTTTTTTTCATAATAAGAATATGTTAAACTTAATAAAAGTTTCGGTTAATAACTATACTATATAGAAAAGTAAAAGTGAGGTTTTACTATGCCAAGACAAACTAGGCTCGATGATGATGCACAGATTTATAATCCTCAAGAGCAACAGACTGAAAAAGAAAAGCTAAAGGATATGAACTTTAAGCAAAAGCTTGAGTACCTGTGGGAATACTATCGTATTCATGCACTAGCTGTAGTTGCCATAATTGCCTTGGTTATTTATATCATAAATAGCATACTTAATCCGGGTGTTTCTACAAAGTTTTACGCTGCTTTGATTAATAGCCCCATTCACCCTGAGGTAATTGATGAATTCGAAAAGGATTTTACCGGCTATCTAGAACTGGATACAAACAGCGAAAATGTTGTTCTGAACGATACCTTCAATTTTAATGTAGATGTAACCTATACCGCCAATGTGAAACAAACTTTACAAGCTTATGTGGCTGCGGCGGAAGTTGATGTTATCATTGCACCGGAAAAGGAATTTGCTGAATATGCTTCCTATGGTGCCGTTATTAAGCTATCCGATCAATTACCGACCGACTTATATAGCTCTCTGACCGATCATTTTTTTATCTCAGCTACTGAAGATGATCCGGAAAAGAATGCATATGGAATTTATATCACCGATACAAAACTATTCGCAGAGAATTCAGTCACTAAAGATCCATATATTATTGGAATTGTTGGTAATTCAAAGCACAAGGATAATGCCATAGAATTTATCCGCTTTCTACTTGAGGAAGCGAAATAACATGTTTAACTGTAAGACGGGGTTGTTACAAATTTATATTTTGCAACAACCCCGTCTTTCTATTCAAATAAAACTTGGTTTCAAATTATTTCTCTGTTATATAGCCTTGTGCCTTTAATAGTTCAGCAATCAGAACACCACCACCTGCTGCGCCACGAACTGTATTGTGAGATAAACCAACGAATTTGTAGTCAAATACGCTGTCCTCACGAAGTCTGCCAAAGCATACTCCCATTCCGTTTTCATAATCACGGTCAAGCTTTGCCTGAGGACGATTATCTTCTTCAAAATACTTGATAAACTGCTTTGGTGCGCTAGGTAAATTAAGCTCTTGTGGAATTCCCTTAAATTCAGCCCATGCTTTCAGTATCTCTTCTTTTGTTGGCTTTTTCTCGAAGTTCACAAATACTGCAGCCGTATGTCCATCGGTTACAGGTACGCGGATACACTGTGTTGTGATCATCGGTCCTTCTGCCTTTACAATCTTTCCATCAACAACCTTACCCCAGATACGTAAAGGCTCCTGCTCACTCTTCTCTTCCTCGCCGCCGATGTATGGTATTACATTGTCAACCATCTCTGGCCAATCAGCAAAATTCTTACCTGCACCGGATATCGCCTGATAAGTTGTTGCAACCACTAGCTTTGGTTCAAACTCCTTTAATGCATGAAGAGCAGGGGTATAGCTTTGGATCGAGCAGTTCGGCTTTACAACAATAAAGCCCCTCTTAGTACCTAATCGTTCTCTCTGAGCAGCGATTACTTCCAAATGCTCTGGGTTAAGCTCCGGAACTACCATCGGAACATCAGGAGTCCATCTATGGGCACTGTTATTCGAAACGACAGGAGTATCTGCTTTTGCATAAGCTTCTTCAATTGCTTTAATTTCATCCTTAGTCATATCAACTGCACTAAATACAAAATCAACGCCTGCACTTACTTTGGCAACATCATTTACATTCATTACGATAAGTTTCTTAACGCTCTCAGGCATCGGTGTGGACATCTTCCAACGATTACCTACTGCTTCTTCATATGTTTTTCCTGCACTTCTCGGACTAGCTGCAACAATAACTACTTCAAACCAAGGATGATTCTCCAACAAGGAAATAAAACGCTGTCCAACCATGCCGGTTCCCCCAAGGATACCTACTTTCAATTTACCCATCTCAATTCCTCCATCTTTGTTCTTGTATGGCATACATTTGTCTTTCTTGTAAGTATAATATAACTGTTTTCCAGAAAAAATCAATATTTTTTTGTTGGAATTACTATATTTGTTACTATTATATAAGATTAACCTGATTCGTGCATTTTGTTTGGTTATTTTTCAAGGTGATGTTGGTACTCTTCCAACAGATAATTTAAATCATCCATGCTTTCAATCTCATTAACGCGGTTCCTTAACTTAGCAGATCCCGGATATCCGATTGTATACCAGGCTACATGTTTTCTCATCTCACGTATACCGGTATATTCTCCCTTATAATCCACTGATAGTTTGGCATGTCTCAAAATCATTGCCCTCACCTCAATAAATTCCGGCTTCGGAAGAATAATTCCGTGATTTACGTATGCTTGAATTTGTTTAAAGATCCATGGATTTCCTCGCGTTCCTCTTGCTAACATGATTGCATCGCAATTTGTCTGTTCCAGCATCTGTTTTGCATCTTCCGGAGTAAACACATCTCCGCTGCCAATCACCGGTACTGAAACCGCTTCCTTTACTTTACGAATTACGTCCCAATCTGCCTTACCGCTATAAAATTGTTCTCGCGTCCTTGCATGTACTGCAATTGCAGCTGCACCATTCTCCTCGGCAATCTTCGCAACTTCAACAGCATTGATACAGTCCTCGTGGAAGCCTTTTCGTATTTTTACGGTTACCGGCTTACTGTATTCCTTAGAAACCTTTCGTACTATCTCTCCAATCAATGTAGGGTTCTTCATCAACGCAGACCCTTCACCGTTGTTAACTACTTTAGGCACAGGGCACCCCATATTGATATCCAGAATATCAAAATTACGATGTTCCAGCTTTCTAGCTGTATCGCTTAGTATATTCGGATCTGCACCAAATAATTGGAGTGCCACGGGACGTTCCTCCTCGGCTACAAAGATCAGGCTTTCTGTATTCTTATTCTTATATTGGACACCCTTGGCACTGACCATCTCTGTATACACCAGATCGGCGCCCTTTTCCTTGCACAGCAAACGAAATGGCAGGTCAGTTACTCCTGCCATGGGTCCTAAAAATAAATTTCCTTCTAACTTAACATTACCAATCGTAAAACTCATTCTTATCCAACTTTCTATGAAACTAAACCTGATGTTTATCTTTGCATTTCTATACTATCTTTGTCTATCTCTATCTTCTGTTTTTATCACTGATTATTTTTAGCCCCTTTAATGTTAGGTTTGGATCATATACTTCAATGACGTCCGTTGCGTCAGATATAATTTTGCCTAAACCGCCGGTAGCAACAACTCTACATTTTTCAATTCCAGCTTCTCTAAGCATTCTCTTAACGATGTATTCTGTCTGTCCGATACATCCGAATACAAGACCTGCCTGCATACTGGTTACAGTGTCTTTGGCTAATATGGTATCCGGCATAGCTATCTCTATTTCCGGTAGTTTAGCTGTCTCGTTCCATAATGCATTTGCAGCAATTCGAAGTCCTGGGCTGGTCACTCCTGCCGCAAAGGATCCATCCGCAGTAATCAGGTCATAAGTGATCGCTGTACCAAAGTCAATGACAAGTACCGGTCCGCCATAGATTTCAAAAGCCGCTACTGCATCTACTACTCTGTCCGCACCTATTTCCTTCGGGTTTCCGGCTGGGATTTTAATTCCTGTTTTTGTACCTATACCAACAATTAATGGTGTGATTGATAAATATTTTATAATCCCCGACGCTAATGAATGCATTAGTTTTGGTACCACCGATGCGATGGTTACAGCCGTAATATCCTCCGCTTGAATATTTTTATTCTTTAGTAAATCACAGATTAAAAGTCCGTATTCATCCGAAGTTCTTGCGGTATTAGTTGTCAGACGAAAGGTAGCCTTAATCGTAACATCATCAAATACACCGATTGTAATATTAGTATTTCCCACATCAAAAACTAAAAGCATATTGATCCTCCTTAACGGTTGCATAGGTGTCAGATGTTTATATTATTCTTCATAGAAGGTTTGTAGCATCTTCTCCTAAGAAAAATAATTTATAATAAAGTTCCAATGCTTCTAAGAGCTCAGCTTTCTCTCTCTGTAGCTGCTTAATTTTTAAGACACTACCAATTTCATCATATAGATAATCGCTTTCGTCTGAGTCAACCCTAAAAATCAGAGTTCCATCCTCTTCATATTCCATAGTAAGAATCCCACCGATATCTTCCGTAAATAAAACACACATTATTTTTAATTCCTGCCTGATCTGCTCGGGCAGCATTTTAAAATCTTCATTGATCCAAAATTTCTTTTCATATGAGCTGCTGGCACATAAAATAACTTTATCCTGATACATCCTTCCAAACTCCTTTAAGACATCTTAACGGTTGTTTCCGTCCAACCGTTAAGATGATTATACTGTATTAACTATATAAAATCCAAGAAAGATGATAATAACTCCCAGCATGATAAAGGACATGCTTAAATTTCTTCTCTTTGGATTTTTCATCATCTTAAACCCACTCACCATGTTCATAAGACCCCCTGCCAGACATGCCGCTAAGATTGCATATTTATTATTAGGATCAAGATAAATAATTATTAGAGAGGTAATCAATGCTATTCCAATGAATATATTGATTATATCAGTTTTTAATGAAAAATCCTTGAAAAGCTTCTTAAATCTGTCCATCATTTACTACTCCCTATCTAGTAATTTCCTAAAGTTGCTACCATAACAGCCTTAATCGTATGCATACGGTTTTCTGCCTCGTCAAATACCACCTCGGCAAAACGTTCAAATATTTCTTCTGTAACTTCTTTCCCTTTTACTGCAGGTAAACAGTGCAAAAAGACTGTACTATCCTTCTTGGTACGAGCCAGTAAATCATTATTTACCTGATACGGCTTTAATAATGCAGCTCTTTCTGCTGCCAACGCTTCCTCTCCCATAGAACTCCAAACATCAGTATATATAGCATCTGCACCCTCAACAGCCTCAAGAGAATCAGATATCTCAATAAGGCATCCGGAAGCACTTGCGTACTCTTCACAAAGCTTGATCAGGGATTGTTCCGGCCATAATGACTTAGGGGCAAGGATAGTAAAGTGAATTCCCATCTTTGAAGCTCCAATCATCAGGCTGTTCGCCATGTTGTTGCGGCCATCTCCCACATATACCAGTTTCAGCCCTTTAAGCTTACCAAACTGCTCTTTTAAAGTCAAGAAGTCAGCAAGAATTTGTGTCGGGTGATATAAATCCGTTAAACCATTCCATACAGGAACTTTACTGTATTCTGCCAATTTCTCAACCGTTTCCTGCTTAAACCCCCTGAACTCTATTCCATCAAACATTCTACCTAATACTCTAGCTGTATCTTCAATGCTTTCCTTATGACCCAATTGAATATCATTCTTGCCTAAATACTCTGGGTGGGCACCTTCATCGATGCATCCTATCGTAAAAGCACAACGTGTTCTGGTAGATGGTTTTTCAAAAATTAATGCAATATTTTTTCCCTTTAAGCTGCTACCGGTGATACCCTGTTTCTTTTTTTGTTTTAAATCCGCCGCCAAGTCAAGTAAATAGTCTATCTCCTCCGGGGTAAAATCCTTTAATGTTAATAAGCTTCGTCCTTTTAAATTCATATTGCCTCCATTCTGTCGTCAATTGCATCATCTCTCAAGCATGGGGGTACTATATACATGTCTGCTGAATAATAGTGTGCAAATGAAACGAACTAATAATTATACTTTATTATGTGTATTTATACATTATTCCAATTTCATAAAAATGTCAAGCAAAAAGATAAAAAACGATAATTAATGGATATTTAAGGACTTAAACTTAATAAGACCCAACGCAAGCATGCGATGGGTTTATTATAAATATAAATAGAAAAGCAAAAATAGTAGCGTAAATCAGAAGACTGCCATAAATCGAGAATCTTTAATTCGTTTTATGGCAGCCTTAGTATTAGTGAGTAAAGAATTCAACTTTGTTGAATTCTTAGTAAATATAATAATGAATTCCAGTGGATATTCATTATTATATTTACGGGTTTAGTGAGTAATAAACTCGGCAATTAAATTCTGCTCCAGTATCTCTTTGGAGGTGGTCTTTAGTAATATTGCTCTATCATACTGTTCATTAAAATATGATGCTTCGAATTCTTCGCCGGTTCCAATCCTCCATGCCCTGCTACCTTCAAAAATCCCTTCTCTTGAAATCTCAAACATTACATTATTGGTTGCAAAGGAACCTTCAAATAAATAGGAGGTAAAGGCTACAAATCCTGCTGTAGCATTAGATAAATCTTGACCAAGGATAAAGGTATTATCCTTAAAATCCAAGCCCATGACATTACCGATGGTGGGTAAGAAGTCAATCTGTCCGCCGGTAGTACTAATAGTTTCATTGACATTGCTTCCCGGAACATGGATGATTAGCGGAACATTAAACATCTCATCATAATCATATTCTCTGCCAATGAACTCCCTCATGCGTTCCTTTACGTCCTCCATACCGCAATTCAAGCCGTGATGGTCACCATATAAAGCGATTACTGTATTCTCATATAGACCTGCTGCCTTCAAATCCTCTATCAACTGACCGATTGCTTCATCCGTATATCTTACAGTCTCCAGATAATGGCCAAATTTTGTGTCAATATCTTTCTCAGCTAAGGTTAAGGTCTTATATTGCTCATCCAATACAAATGGATGATGATTCGTCAAGGTAATAGCAAAGGTAAAAAAAGGTTCTTTTTGTTCCTCGATAATCGGTATCAGCTGCTTGAACATAGATTTATCCGAAACACCCATTCCGATAACCTCATCTTGGTTTAGATCTTCTAAGCTGATGAAATCTTGGAATCCCTGGTTAGGATAAGCATTCTCCCTATTCCAGAAGCCTCCGCGATAGCCATGAATAGCAAACGCATAATACCCTTGCTCCCTCATCAGCCATGGCAAACCATTAAAGGTGTTTTCTCCATAGATTCGATAGCTTTCGCCTGCAATAACAGGATAAAGACTGTTTAAGCTGGAGAATTCCGCATCTGCAGTATTCCCCTTACCGATGTTAGAAAAATACTGGTCATAGTATAGGGTATCCTTCTGCATCAGGCGGTTTAAATTCGGTGTAATTTGCTGACCTTCATACTCTGCACCTAATACAAACTGCTGTACTGCCTCCAGCTGGATTACAATCAGATTCTTTCCTTTTCCGATACTGTTATAACGTGGCTTCACAGCCTCCGGAACATCTTCAAGTACTTCCAGTATCTCTTCCGCCTCCATCTCCTGCGGAGCCAGACTTTCTGATATGGTATCACAAATATCATTCACATGGCTTGTGAAGAATTCCATTCTGTTTACACGTGCAATTGCAACGGAGTCAAACGGATTAGCAATTAGGGTAATCAGCAGAATTGTCAATGTGTAAAGAACATATTTGAGTTTTTTCCAAGGAATCCACTTTTGTAAATTCTCTCTTGTAATATGTTTTTTAAAACAGTGATAAGCAAACGGTATATCAATAAATAATAAGAAGCTTGCAGGTATAATAGTATCAAAGAAGCTTTTCGGCACTGCAGTAACACTCTTTGCCTGCCATAGCTGCCGGATTGAAACCGTCTGGTTATAGTAATTATAGTACATGGTATCCGCAAACATCAGTAAGCTAAACAGAAAATACACCACAAGAAAAATGCCTCTTTTTCTCTTTAGGCCACTTCTTCCAAAGCAAATAAACATCGTTGCGAACACTACAAAGCTCAGCAATATCATAACGAGTTCCATTCTATTTACTTCAATAAGCGAGTAGTATGTTGCCATTTTAAAGATAAATAAAAACGTTATGAAGTATGGTGATCCAAGTATTTCTTTAAACTTTTTCATAAAGTCCCCCAAATCATTCAATAAACAAACAAATTGTTACAACGCCCATAATTTACCCAAATGTAACATACAGGCCAAATATTCCCCTAGGTTAACCTAAAACACAAACCCTCAATCCATACCTACATCCCCTCTTATGGATTCAACTAGGGTAATATCAGTAATAAGCTAGCACTATAATATATCATTGTGGATTTATAATCAAGCGGAAAAATCTTAAATTTTTCTTAATCGTTTGCACCTTTTTTTATGCAATTATACTAATATCACTGAAAAGCTTTCGAAGACCCCTGCAAGTAGATTCAGGGGTCTTTTTTATGCATCAGACACTACCACGTCGTAACTGCCTTATTTTTATCGTATTGCTTCAGTCATTCTGTTTATTAACAGCTATAATGCTGTATCATCCTTACTTACCTCTGTCAACGATTTTACCATTCCTGCAAGACCTTGAATGTCGGAAGGAATAATAATCTTTGTTGCTTTACCGTCAGCCGCCTTTGCAAAAGCTTCCAAACTCTTTAACTGTATGACTGCATTTCCCGGTGCCGCATCATTTAAGAAACGGATACCCTCAGCGTTAGCCTTTTGTATCGTAAGAATTGCTTCAGCCTGACCTTCTGCCTCTCTGATGGTAGCTTCTTTTTTTGCTTCTGCCCGCAGAATAGCAGCCAACTTTTCACCTTCTGCATCCAAAATAGCTGACTCCTTCTTTCCCTCAGATACAAGAATTGCAGATTTTTTCTGGCCTTCGGCGATTAATATTGATTCTCTTCGTTCACGTTCCGCCTTCATCTGTTTTTCCATGGCATCCTGAATTGCTGCCGGTGGTATAATATTCTTCAGCTCAACACGGGTAACCTTGATACCCCATGGGTCGGTTGCAACATCCAGTGTTACTCTCATCTTGGTATTAATAATCTCTCTTGAGGTTAAGGTTTCATCCAGTTCCAAATCACCAATAATATTTCTTAAGGTGGTTGCCGTTAAATTCTCAATTGCCATTAACGGATTCTCCACTCCATATGCGAAGAGCTTAGGATCTGTGATTTGAAAAAATATAACAGTGTCTATCTTCATTGTAACATTATCCTTTGTAATTACCGGCTGTGGAGGAAAATCAAACACCTGCTCCTTCAGTAGAACCCTTTTTGCCACTTTATCGATCAACGGCATTTTAATATGAATTCCTACATCCCAGGTTGCCTGATATCCGCCTAAACGCTCCAGTATATACGCATATGTCTGAGGAACAATTTTCACACATGATGCCAATACTAACAAAACAAACAATACAAACACAAGAATAACTACCTGTAATGTCTCCATAAATTACTCCTCTCCTATCTTTGTGACAATTAATTTTACACCTGAAATCCCTTGTACCTTTACTTTAGTACTTTTATCTATAATATTTCCTTCCAAGGATCTTGCTGTCCATTCTTGCCCATCCACTATGACCTGGCCGACTGCGTTCATGTTATCAATTGCTATCGTTACAAGAGCCTCTTTGCCGATTACTCCCTCATAATTTGTCTTAACTCTTTTAGGATTAAAATACTTCATTACAAGAGGTCTGGTAAAATAAAGTAAAGCAATGGATACCACCAGAAACAATATCACTTCGAGGAGTAGGTTATCATAAAATAATGATAGAATAAATGCGACCAATGCGCCTCCAGCGAACCAGATTGTTGTAAGACCCAGTGTTATAATTTCTATAAAAATAAGGATTGCAAGAACTATAAGCCAATAGATCGAATTCATAAATCAACCTCCCCCTTTCCGGGTACTTCCTTAATGACATCTAAAACCTGTATCCCTTA
This sequence comes from Bacillota bacterium, assembly GCA_023414875.1. GTDB lineage: Bacteria > Bacillota > Clostridia > Lachnospirales > Lachnospiraceae > Mobilitalea. The sequence goes on from JAEZMV010000014.1 coordinate 42,626, forward strand.
TTATTTTTCTGCCTGCTTCCTTTATTTTACTAGATATTAGAATATAATTCAAGAGAACATGGCCATTTCTAATTATTTTCTAACCTTACCATATATTAAGTATTTTATACTGTTAGAAGACTTGCCATCCTTTATGCGCCAAATAAAAAATGACACTCCGAACTCCAAATGATACCTGACGATACCCCCCAGAAACGAAATGACATTTTTATAATATTATGTAAGAGTTACTTATTTATAACTGCTGCTGGTTACTTTCTTTTACCCCAAGCTGTATATTTAGATTTCCATTTCTGCAACGGATTGCATCAATAAATTCCTTCTCGGTTTGTTTGTCCTTCATGATGATATCATAATGCAGTTCAAACAGCGTTCCCATATTTGTTGTTTTAACCCTCTGCAGCTCACAATAGCATGTATATTTTGAAAACAAGTCATCAAAAGCTCCCTGATAGTTCATATCTTCGGGAATGATTATTTTAAGCCTTAGTTCCTTCTGCTTTCTTATACCAAACCCCAGTTTATTCACTGTAACAATCACCGCTCCAATTATAACAGCAGTGACAGCTCCTAATGTTAGATAACCAAGTCCGATGGATAAGCCAACCGCCATGGTTAAAAATACAAAGGAAATGTCTTTGGAATCACCAGGTATACTTCTAAATCTAACAATCGTAAAAATTCCAGCCATAGAAAAGGCTCTTGCCACGTTTTCTCCGATTAATAAAATAATGATAGCAACAATCGTAGGTAAAACTATTAAGCTTAAGATAAAGCTGGCTGACCGTTCCTTCCTGGAGGTCGTAAAATTATAGGCAAGACTAATTACTAGTCCCAGCGCTAATGCTACAAAAATACTTAATAATGTATCTTGTATACCGATTGATAAATCTGTCGTTGAAGCACTCGTTTTAAATATGGTATCAAACATATGTAAACTACCTCCTAGATGCACATTTTCTTATAATCTAGTTGCTTATAATCAAACTGTGATAATTTCGAATACTCAGTGCCATACTTTGAAAATGAAGACGAATATATTTTGTATTTCGATAATAACTCAGCAAACCATATCGGTACTGCTGTATCTATTTTCGCTTCCATAATCCATTGATCCTGAGGAAGTAAATAATCACCATAAATTCCATAATGCAATCCCAAGTCATAACGACGGGTTAGAATATTGGTATCGAAGGTAATCCGAAAATTATTATCATCATTTCCAAACATAGCGTTTCTATCATAAGATAGAAAGAGTGCAGGCTGCAACGTCGGATATCTTTGAACTATAAAATCAATCTCATTTAGAATCTGCTCATTCATAGAATCCTTTATCGTCGGTTTCTGTTTTGTCTCCAGATACCAATAGGCTTCTTCAAGAGGGATAGGTGTTCTACGTTTGTTAACACAGCCGTTAAACTTCTTTTTGATTTCCAGATACACTTTGTCCTTTGATCCAACAACGCCATAACTTCTTAGTCGAAGTTTTTCTTTATAGATAGGCTTATCAATTGACTTTCTGATAATTTCATTATCCGCAGTATCATAATAGATGTTACAGATTTTATAAAAATCTCCATTACGGCTAAAGCCATCTACCTGCATATAATCCTCCAATAAGGGTTTTATCTGATGGTAAACTTCATCCGAAATAATAAATTTTTTCTCATATCTATTAAATACCTCAATAGCCACTTCCTACTTCTCCTTTAAATATACAGAATTGTTGTCATATGAAACAAGATATTTAAGTTCAATTCGTAGTAATAATAATGATTTCCAGTGAAAATTTCTTACTATTTTTGGGTCTACTATGAAGTCTCTGCGGCTATGCGATATTATCTGCCTCTCTGTCTGGCAGCCTCATACATCAGTATTGCTGCTGCCACAGCTGCGTTTAAGGATTCTACCTTACCGGCCATCGGTATTTTTATTAGAGTATCTGCTACTTTTGAAACCTGATCACTTAATCCATTCGCTTCGTTACCTATAAGAAAGGCACACTTTTTTAAGAAGTTGCCTTCGGTATGATAAGCAATTCCGGTTAAATGCGCTGCAAATATGGTGATATTCTGTTTTTTAATTTCATTTAGGGTATCGATCAAATTATCGGTCTGAAAAAAGGGCACTCTATATATCGACCCCATTGTAGAACGTATTACTTTGGGGTTATAAATATCAACAGTAGTATTATTAAATATGATTCCGGTTATTCCGGCGCCCTCCGCCGTTCGAATCATGGTACCCAGGTTACCCGGATCTCTGATATCCTCTAAGATCAATAAACAGGCGTCCGGATTTTGTAACATCGTATCCAGTCTATAACTGGATTTCTTAACTGTTCCGAGAATACCCTGTGGTGTCATTGTCTCAGAAATACTATTAAAGATAGAATCTACAAAGATATCATAGTCCAAATCCTCAAGAAAATCAGGGTTATCTCTCATTTTTTCGTGATAGAAGGTTTCTGAAACATATGCTTTCACAAGAAGCCCTGCATCTCTGGCTTCCTCAAACATTTTCAGACCCTCAACCACAAATATCCCTTGTTCTTCTCTTGCTTTTGGCTTTTTCTGTAATAATGTTATATTTTTAACTTGTGCATTGCTTGAACTACTGATTATATTCCTTGGCTTCATTTTCTAATCAATCCTCATGCAGATTTCTTTATTGCTACCTGGAGATCAGGCATTTACTGTTCACTGATATTTGCTAGCTTTGCTGCCTGGATCGGACGCCGATCAGGCATTTACTGTTCACTGATATTTGCAAGCTTTGCTGCCTGGATCGGACGCCGATCAGGCTTTTACTGTTCATTGATATTTGCAAGCTTTGCTGCCTGATCGGCGGCAATTAGGCTATCTATGATTTCCTGTAGATCTCCATTCATAACAGCATCAATCTGATGAACGGTCAACTTAATTCGATGATCGGTAACACGACCCTGAGGGAAGTTATAGGTTCTGATTTTTTCAGATCGGTCACCGGTACCAACCTGGCTTTTTCTTGCTTCTGCTTCTGCGCTCTGCGCTTTTTCTAACTCAATTTCATATAACTTGGACCTTAATACCCTGATTGCCTTGTCCTTATTCTTCAACTGAGATTTTTCATCCTGACAGTTAATTACGATACCGGTCGGAATATGTGTCAATCTAACAGCTGAGTCCGTCGTATTAACACATTGACCACCATTACCGGAGGAACGGAACACATCGAATCTACAATCATTTAAATCTAAATCCACATCTACTTCTTCCGCTTCCGGCATGATTGCTACGGTTGCTGTTGAAGTGTGAATTCTGCCACCGGATTCAGTTACCGGAACACGCTGCACGCGGTGAACACCGCTTTCATATTTAAGCTTGGAATATGCACCTTTACCGTTTATCATGAAAATAACTTCTTTAAAGCCTCCGATTCCATTCTCATTTAAACTCATCATATCTATCTTCCAACGGTTACGTTCTGCATACATTACATACATACGATATAATTGCGCGGCAAACAGAGCTGCTTCATCTCCACCTGCACCACCACGGATTTCAACAATAACATTCTTATCATCGTTTGGATCCTTTGGAAGCAGTAATACCTTAAGTTCTTCCTCTATCTTAACAATATTTTGCTTACAAAGACTAAGTTCTTCCTTCGCAAGCTCACGCATTTCCTCGTCGCTTTCCTCTTCCAGCATTGCAATGCTTTCATCAATACTGCTTAGAGTTGCTTTATATTCCTTATATTTTTCAACAATATCCGTAAGGTCAGCATGCTCCTTACGAAGATTCTTAAATTTATTTTGGTCATTCATGATACTTGGATTCATCATTTCTTCTTCAATTTCCTGAAAGCGAATCAAAATATCCTCTAGCTTGTCAAACATAAAAATTCCTCCACATGAATTATAATCTTATAGCGGTGACCATTCTGTCTAAACCACTCAGATCCTTTTTTATCACAACATCAGTAAACCCTTCGTTTAAAAGGATTTGCTTTACACCATCCCCTTGATTATGTCCTATCTCAAATAATATAACACCACCACGATGTAAATGCTTTATCGCTTCTTTCGAAATCCTACGATAGAAATACAATCCATCAGAACTTCCATCAAGAGCAGAAATCGGTTCATGATCCTTAACCTCAGGCATCAGTTCCATAATCTCGTCAGTAGGTATATAAGGAGGATTGGATACAATAATATCAAAGCTGCCGCTGATTTGGTTGAACAAATCACTTTGCAAAAACTCAATCTCAACTTTATGCTTTACTGCATTGGAATTAGCAACCTCCAGTGCTTTGATTGAAATATCCGACCCGACAGCCTTTATGGGTCTGCCTAATTTGGCTACACTGATAATAATGCATCCGGATCCAGTACACATATCTAGTACAGTTTTACCATCACAAAATCTTAATACTTCTAAGGCAAGAATTTCAGTATCCTGTCTTGGTATCAGAACATCCTCTGAAACATTAAATTCCAAACCCATAAATTCTTGCATCCCCGTAATATACTGTAACGGTATATGTGCCGCACGTTGATTTATGAGCTCCTGATACTTCGTATTAAGATCCTCGGGAACGGGATTATCACCGTTTAAAAACAAGTCGGTTCTATTGATATGGAAAACATGTGAAAGCAGATACCATGCATCAATATCGGCATCCGCAATCCCCTGTTGTTTTAACTTATACTTTGCATTCTGCAATAATTCCTTATAAGTGTTCATTATATTTCCTCGTAGATCTATTACTGACGCTATTCGCCTTCAGCCGCCTTATTCACGCCCCCATCAACAAAGTACTTATCTAAGGCTTTTAAAATCTCATCATCCTCTTCTTCCTCGCGGTTTGGTTTGTTTGGTTTTGCCGGGTTTTCTATCTTTTCTTTACTTAAAGGCTTTGCAGTTTGTTTTTTGGATTTACTACCTGCTGTCTTTTTTCCTTCTTTTTTCGATGTAGAGTCTAAATAAACTCTCCAGTCAAATACAGCACTTACTGATTCTATTGCTACTTCAATCATCGAATCCTCAGGCTCTTTCGTGGTTAGCCCTTGCATCCATAGGCCTGGTTTACTTAAAATGTTTACAACCTTATGGTCACTCTTACCTGCCAGACGTATGAACTCGTAAGATACACCTGCAATAATCGGAATCAGGATAATTCTTGATACTACTCTCCACAATAAATCGTGTGTAGGAAGTATCATAAAAGATAAAGCACTGATTAAGATTACCAGTAGCAGAAAGCTGGTACCGCATCGTTTATGAAGTTTTGACTGCCATTTAACATTCTCAACGGTAAGCTCAAATCCATTCTCAAGACAGTTAATGGTTTTATGCTCTGCGCCGTGATACATAAATACTCTTTTAATTTCAGGCATTCTCGATGCTAACACTACATATCCAATGAAGATGGCAAGCCTTACTACCGCCTCGATTAAATTAATTACAAATATACTATCTATTACTTTTACTAACAAACCTGTTATTAATACCGGAAGCACCATAAATAGGGCAACTGAAATAACAATCGAAATCAAAACTGCAAAAATTGTTAAGATAGTATTATTTTTTTCATCTTTTTTTGTATTACTATCTGCCTTATCCTTTGGTTGTGTTTGCTTCGAACTTTCCGTATCCATTTTAGTTACTGAAACTTCTTCAATCTCAAAGTCACTATCCTTGTCTTCTGTCTTTATATCTTTTCTGTTTATACTCTTAATTTCTGATGACTTTTTATTCATCTTTGTCAGGGCTTCCTCTTCTTCCTCGAAGAAGCTGGCTGAATAATTCAGAACCTTTACACCTACAACCATTGAATCTACAAAGGCCAGCATACCACGGAATATGGGAAGTTTAAATAATTTAACCTTGTCGGAAAAATCATTATGTGTGCTCTTTTCCACTGCAATTTCATTGTTTGGCTTACGAACTGCTACGGCGTACTCGTTCTTATTTTTCATCATAACGCCTTCCATAACAGCCATGCCACCGATACCTGATGGTTTCATCTTTACACCCGAACCTTTCTTCATAATCCTGTGATTTAGAATTTTTTCCTATAATTTAGGGTCTTTCCTGAAATTTAGGGGTTTCTGTACTTTCGGATTAATCCTGATATGTAGGATTTTATCCTGATATGTAGGATTTTATCCTGTTATGTTAGGATTTTCCTTCTGCTTAGAATTTATTTAATATTCATATATATTGTAATTCTTATATTTAAAAATAGGCTGAGGAAGTGAACCTCAACCTAATTTTTAACGTTATAATATAGGTGATGTGCTAAAACACATCTTACGTGCAAATATACTAAAACCGTACAAATCACGTTCTATCAAGCTTCTTTTCATAGATTACCTCTATGCACAATTGAATTTATCAATTCTCATGTAAAGAATTATTTATCTTGACCTAAACCATATTTGCGGTTGAATTTATCAATTGCACCGCGTGCAGCAGCTGTCTTTTGCTGACCGGTATAGAATGAATGGCACTTGGAGCAGATTTCAACATGGATATCTTCCTTAGTTGATCCTGTTACAAATTCGTTACCGCAGTTGCAAACAACCTTAGCCTGATGATATTTGGGATGGATTCCGTCTTTCATGTTTTCACCTCTTTACTATCGAATCATTTTAGATTGAATAGTATAATATATTAATATTATAATAACTCCAATCTAATAAACAGCTTTTTTATTATAGCATACGTTAAAATCTATTGCAATACCTAAAAAACAATTTTGGTTTTTTTAATCGTTTCAATAAACTCAGCGTTGGTCTTCGTACGCAAAAACATATCAATAATTCTTTCAAGAGCTTCTTCAGACTTAAGGCCTCCTAGTGCTTTACGCATCAGATAAGCTGCTTCAAGTTCCGGTTGTGAAAGGAGAAGGTCTTCTCTTCTTGTACTTGATCTTGGCAAATCAATTGCAGGGAAGATACGCTTTTCTGATAAGCTTCGATCTAAAACAAGCTCCATGTTACCGGTTCCCTTAAATTCTTCGAATACCACATCATCCATTCTGCTGCCGGTGTCAACCAGAGCAGTCGCAAGTATCGTTAGGCTTCCGCCTTCACGCATATTTCTTGCAGCTCCAAAAAACTTCTTGGGCATATGAAGTGCGGCCGGATCCAAACCGCCGGACAATGTCCTTCCACTGGGCTGTACTGTTAGGTTATAGGCTCTGGCAAGTCTAGTAATGCTATCCAGAAGTATGATTACATCCTGTTTATGCTCTACGAGGCGTTTTGCTCTTTCAATTACCATCTCGGAAACTCTTTTGTGATTATCGGGAAGCTCATCAAAGGTGGAATATATAACTTCAACATTTCTTCCTTCAATCGATTCCTTAATATCCGTTACTTCCTCAGGGCGCTCATCGATTAAAAGAATAATTAACTTCATATCAGGGTGATTCTTTGTAACAGCTTTTGCTATCTGCTTGAGCAAGGTTGTCTTACCTGTTTTCGGCTGAGATACAATCATACCTCTCTGCCCTTTACCAATTGGTGATATTAAATCTACCATTCGCATTGATACTCCTGCTCCAGGGGTTTCCAGATGAATTCGATCATTCGGAAAAACAGGAGTAAGATCTTCAAATCTCTTACGTTTTTGAGCTTCATTCGGATGAAACCCATTAACAGCTTTCACAAATAATAATGCACTGAATTTCTCATTCTGGTTTCGTATTCTAGTATTTCCTGCTACGATATCACCGGTTTTCAGGTTAAAACGACGAATTTGTGCGGGTGAAACATAAACATCATTTTCCCCAGGCAAATAATTATCGCAGCGAATAAATCCATATCCATCCGGAAGCACCTCTAATATTCCTACCTTGGTTTCTCCGCTATCCAATTGTTCCATTTCATTTGATGGGCCCGATTTTCTTTCTTCCTTTAAGGATACCGGTGCTTGTTCCATCTTCGGTTGCATCTGTTCGGATTGAACTGGCTCTGCACTGATATTAATCTGCTTCTCTTCTTTCTTATTCGCATCAGCTGCTAATAAATTCTCTATCAATTCACTTTTCTTTAGCGAAGTAATATTTTTCAAGCCCTTTTCTTTTGCCAACTCTCTTAAATTGGCTAAAGTCATTGAATCATATTGATTATCCATGTATTCAGCTCCTTTGGTTTTCGATTGGATTCTCTTACGGAATGTGATATAGAAGTGATATAGAGATACTGTTTATGAGAAATATATCCATAGATTATCCAGATTATGATAGTTTATTATACATCATTCGTATAAGAAAAGAAAGTACTTTCTTATGAGATTTATAGCCCATATAGCCTCTTAGAACAATCTGTATAAACACCCTTTAATTTGCGTTTCCAGTGAAATATCTCATGAGATAACAGACTTTCTTAAGGCTAGTATGTTCTATTTTGAATTTTTGGTCCTCAAATATCTATATACTGCTGTTTACACGGAACCAATAAGTATAGAAATTTTGGAAGCCTAACGATTGATAAAGCCATATTGCCGGTTCATTTCCATCCACCACCTGCAAATAAGCTTTTCTCGCACCCTTCTTCATCCCTTCCTTCAGAATACAGGTACATAACGACCGTGCTAAACCCTTTTTCCGAAAATCTTCCCTGACATGGATTGCATATACACCAACATACTCACGATCAAGAATTCCAAGCCCGGTCCCTATGATTACTCCCTGTCTACGAATGGCGACGCATATAGTTTCCTTAGCTATGGCATTATACATCGTCGGAACTATTGCTCTGTGCATGGCATTGGTCGTCCCCTTTAAATCCAAAAGACTATCAATCCATTCTCTTCCGATTGTCTGACACACAATCACTTCCTCTGTTGGTGAATTAAGATTTGCCTCATCCAAATCTAATATCATGACATCTGTGGTATGCTGTATTTCGTAATTTCGGTTTTCCAGAACATATTCAAAATCCTTTGATACCAGTGGACTGATTTTAAAAATTGCGGGTGTTCCCCATCGTTTGTATGCAGCTTCACAATATGGTATTTTCTCTCGCCAGTTAAGAGTTGAAGTACCGAACTGCTCGACACTATTGGTTCTGTGTGTATAAAAATGTGAAAAGCGTAGTATCCACCCATCATAAAGCTCCATCTGATGGGATGGCCAAGCATTCAATGACAAATCTTCAATTATTTTAATGTCTGTATTCATAGCTTTTAATTCTTACACTCTACCAATATAATTGATAAGTTAAGAAAACCTTTCTTCTTATTACAATGCATTAATCCAGTCATTCTTATGACCTATAGGGACAAAAACTTTTACTTATTTATTATATTGTATACATAAACAGTAATTTATGTCAATTCGATTATAATTTACCTTAAGCATAAAATTATTACCTTAAGAGTAAAACCTAAGTATATGCTTGATTTACCGTTTTTATAGTGATATGATAGACCATAAATGTATATTTATTATAATTTAATATAAATACATGAATTATTCTCTTTCATATGATATACATATACCGCTAATTTGTCGGGGAATGGAGTAAAACTATGAACATCAATGAACAAGCATTAAAAATGCATGAAGTCTGGAATGGAAAACTGGAAATTACATCAAAATGTACGGTTAAATCAAGGGACGATTTAGCTGTTGCTTACACTCCGGGAGTTGCAGAGCCCTGCCGTGTGATTGCACAGGATAAGGAAGCTGCTTATAAATATACGATAAAGGCAAATACAATTGCCGTTATATCTGATGGTAGTGCCGTTCTAGGATTGGGTAATATCGGACCCTATGCCGCTATGCCTGTTATGGAAGGAAAAGCAGTGCTTTTTAAAGAATTCGGTGGAGTTAACGCAGTTCCCATCTGCCTTGATACTCAGGACACCGAAGAAATTATCAAAACCATTGTAGCAATTGCTCCTGCTTTTGGAGGTATTAACCTGGAGGACATCTCCGCTCCAAGATGTTTTGAGATTGAGGAACGGCTTAAAGAGCTTCTTGATATACCTGTTTTCCATGACGATCAGCACGGAACAGCTATCGTAGTGCTTGCCGGTGCAATTAATGCTCTTAAAGTAACAAAAAAGGTAAAGGAAGCATGTAAAATTGTAGTAAATGGAGCCGGTTCTGCCGGAATTGCAATCGCTAAGCTATTATTATCCTATGGTTTTTGTCATGTTACCCTCTGTGATATCCACGGAATTATCTCAAAAGAATATCCGAATTTAAATTGGATGCAGAAGCAGATGCTTTCCATGACCAATCTGGAAAATAAGAATGGTACTCTGGCAGATGCTTTGGTTGGAGCAGATTTGTTTGTAGGTGTTTCTGCACCTAATATAGTAACAAAGGAAATGGTTGCATCCATGAATGAAGATGCCATTATATTTGCAATGGCTAACCCCATACCCGAGATTATGCCCGACCTTGCAAAGGAAGCCGGAGCTAAGGTTGTAGCTACGGGACGTTCGGACTTCCCAAATCAAGTGAACAATGTCGTTGCATTTCCCGGTATTTTTAAAGGAGCCTTAGAGGGCCGAGCATCACAAATTAGTGAAGAAATGAAGCTGGCTGCTGCTGAAGCAATTGCGGGACTGGTGGAGGATAAGGATATGAATGAGGATAATATCATGCCTCAACCCTTTGACCCCAGAGTAAGTGCTGTTGTAAGCAATGCAGTAAAAGCATTCATCAGAAGGTAGAGTATCAGATGTGGGATCAGAAGCGGTATCATTCTTTGGATTATGAGCTTAAGAAAACATACGGAAGAAAAATATATAAGCTTTCATTAAACGGCGGCATGAGTTGTCCAAACAGGGACGGAACCCTTGATACTCGGGGCTGCATCTTCTGTAGTGAAGGAGGATCCGGAGATTTTGCACAAAACTCAGCTAATACTATAACAGAACAGATTGAAAATGCAAAAAAACTGGTATACTCTAAAATAGGTGATCCGGAAAATGCAAAATATATCGCTTATTTTCAGGCCTTTACCAATACTTATGCACCGGTTTCTTATTTACACGATATTTTTACAGAAGCAATCCATCATCCCGATATTCTTATCCTGTCGATTGCTACAAGACCGGACTGCCTCAGTGATGAGGTAATGGACTTATTATATGAGTTAAATCAGATAAAGCCGGTCTGGGTTGAACTTGGTCTACAGACAATCCATGAGCAAAGTGCAGAGTTTATTCGACGAGGCTATTCGTTGTCCTTGTTAACGGAAAAGCTTCTTCGCCTTCATCAGCTTGGCCTCACTGTTATTGTTCATACGATTCTGGGCTTGCCAAAGGAAACAAAACATGATATGTTAATGACCATGAAATATATATCCAGGCAGCCAATTCAGGGGATTAAGCTCCAGCTTTTGCATCTGTTAAAGGGTACTGATCTTGGGACACTTTATGAGGAAGGGAAGATTACAGAGGTCTTATCACTGGAAGAGTATGTTGATATCGTAATCTCCTGTCTGGAACTTCTTCCGGAGGAAATGATTATTCACAGAATCACCGGGGACGGTCCAAAAAATCTGCTGCTTGCTCCATTATGGAGTGCAAATAAAAAGCTTGTTTTGAATCGTATTCATAGTGAAATGAAAAAAAGAGACAGTTATCAGGGAAAAAGACTAAAACTGCAATCGTAGATTTTTTAAACGATAGCTAAACCAGCAATCAAGGAGGCCCTCAATGCAATCTGATACCTTTATGTTGTATAAATTAATGATATTATATATTCTAAGCAGGGTTAATTTCCCATTAACAAATGCACAGTTGACTGCTTTTATTTTAGAGAAAGAATATACAAATTATTTTAATATTCAGCGCGCGATATCAGAGTTGATTGATGATGCTTTTATCTCTACCAAGACGATCCGAAACAGTTCTTTGTACCGAATCACAGATAGCGGTTCAGAGACTCTGCTTTTCTTTGATAACATGATTTCTTCCGGTATTAAGGAGGATATAGAAGCTTATCTTTCACAAAATCGATATGAGCTGCAGGAGGAGGTTTCCACCCCTGCCGAATTCTATCAAGTGAAAAAAGGTGAATTCGCAGCTCACTTAAGCGTAATTGAGAGAGAGGTTTCCATCATAGATTTGACTCTGGTTGTTACAAGTGAGGAAGAAGCCTCGCGGTTGTGTAATAATTGGAAAGAGAAGAGCTCCGATATTTATGCTTATTTAATGTCTTCTCTACTAGAAGCAAATAATAAACATATTGATAAAATATAAAGACCATATTAACTAAGAGGATTTTATAAAGCCCTACTCGTTTCAGGAGTATTGTTTATAAAATCCTCTTTATTCGTTTCTTTTGATTACGTTATAAAACAAATCCTTTAAATAGCTGTTCTTACTCTGCAGGATATTCGGATTTTAATCCACATACCTCCTCAATACACTCCCAGATTTCATCCCTGCCCTGCTTTGTTAAGGCGGAAAACGGAAGAATTTTCGTTCCGGGAGCAACCTCCAACCCTTCTCTGATTATCTTGAGCTGCTTATCTTTTTGGCTACGGTTAATTTTATCCAGCTTAGTAGCTATAATAATCGGCTGAAAGCCCTGATAAACAATCCAGTCATACATGCTCTTATCATTCGATGTTGGCTCATGACGAATATCCAATAGCAAAAATACAGTTTTCAACTGTATTGAGGTTTTCAGATACCTCTCAATCATATTACCCCATTTTTCTTTGATGGATTCCGAAACCTTAGCATATCCATAGCCCGGAAGATCTACGTAATAAAGCTGATCGTTAATATTATAAAAGTTTATCGTTTGGGTCTTTCCGGGTTGTGCTGATGTCCTTGCCAGGGATTTTCGATTCATCAATGCGTTAATCAACGAGGATTTGCCAACATTGGACTTTCCTGAAAATGCAATTTCCGGTTTCTCATTAACCGGAAGTACACTGGTAATTCCACAAACAGTCTCTAAATTAGCACTTTTTATAATCATCTGTTATTCCTCTCTTCTTAAAAATCACCTGAGATCCTGCGACCTCTTAAGGAGTTTCACTTAATCCTGTCCGTTTATTTTTATCTCATAGGACGCAATTTTTCTATGAGAGTTTAATTCAATATGACTCAATCTCCTATTGAATAAAGGGGATGCTGCAAATATGCCCCATCCCCTTTTATGATTCATTTCAGTATATTCTAATATTAGGAATACTACTTACTTTTTAGTCATTATGCTATTTCATCCTTACTTTTCTTGGTTCCTCGCTTAACAATCGGCTTTCTTGTAATATTCTCTTCTGAAAATAATACTTTTGGCTTATCGTTGCCTAACACGGAATCTTTGGTAATGATGCATTTAATCGCTTTTGTATCGGAGGGGATATCATACATGGAGTCCATCATAACCGTCTCCATGATAGCACGAAGACCCCTTGCTCCAATCTTTCTTTTAAAGGATTGTTTCGCAATTTCATCAATTGCATCATCTTCAAACTCCAGCTCAACCCCATCAAGCTCAAACAGCTTTTTATACTGCTTGGTAATCGCATTCTTTGGCTCTGTAAGTATTCTTACCAATGCCTCCTCATCCAGCATATCAAGTGCTACCGGAACAGGAACACGACCTACGAATTCTGGGATTAATCCAAACTTAATCAAATCCTGCGGCATTACCTGGCGGAACAGCTCACCAACATTTGTTTTGTTCTTCTCGTTGATTTGAGCATTAAACCCAATGGATTTCTGTCCGATACGGGCTTCAATAATCTTTTCCAAACCATCGAATGCACCACCGCATATAAATAAGATATTCGTAGTATCAATCTGAATAAATTCCTGATGAGGATGCTTTCTTCCGCCCTGGGGTGGAACAGAAGCTACAGTACCCTCTAAAATCTTTAATAATGCCTGTTGTACACCTTCACCGGATACATCTCTGGTAATCGATGTGTTTTCTGATTTTCTGGTTATCTTATCGATCTCATCGATATAAATAATACCAAATTGAGCTCGCTCAATATCAAAGTCCGCAGCCTGTATAATCTTAAGAAGAATGTTTTCAACATCCTCTCCAACATAACCTGCTTCGGTAAGTGCAGTAGCATCAGCGATTGCAAAGGGAACATTTAATAATTTAGCTAATGTCTGAGCAAGATATGTCTTACCTGAACCGGTAGGACCTATCATTAAAATATTGCTTTTTTGAAGTTCAACATCCAAATCCTTCTCAGCCAGTACTCTTTTGTAATGATTATAAACTGAGACAGCAAGCACCTTCTTTGCCTCATTCTGCCCAACAACATGTTGATCTAAGAAAGCCTTAATCTCAGCTGGTTTCAACAAATTGATATCTGAATTAATGACTGGTTCACCATCAAATTCTTCTTCAATAATTTCACTGCATATTTCGATACATTCATCACAAATATATACTCCCGGTCCGGCGATTAGTTTCCTTACCTGGTCCTGTGTTTTATTACAAAAGGAACATCTCAGCTGTTTTCTGTCATCAACTTTTCCTGCCACTGCCTATCACCTCTCTCTGTGCTGTAATACGGTCCTTATTTCCTACAGAAATTATCTGCTGGTAAGGATACCATCAATAATACCGTATTCACGTGCTTCTTCTGCCGTCATATAAAAGTCTCTTTCGGTATCTACTTCTATGACATTCAAAGGTTTACCTGTATTTTTTGCTAATATTTCATTTAATTTCTTTCTTGTTTTAAGAATATTGTCTGCGACAATCTTAATATCTGTTGCCTGACCCTTTGCACCACCGGAAGGCTGATGTATCATAACCTCAGCATTCGGAAGAGCAAATCTCTTGCCCTTTGCACCACCGGAAAGTAAGAATGCTCCCATGCTTGCTGCCATACCAATACAGATGGTAGATACATCGCATTTAATATAATTCATCGTGTCATAAATAGCCATTCCTGCTGTTACCGATCCACCCGGACTATTAATATAGAAATTTATATCTTTACCTGGATCCTCTGACTCCAAAAATAACATTTGAGCTACGATCAGGCTTGCAGTAACATCATTTACGTCTTCTCCGAGGAAAATGATCCTTTCCTTTAACAATCTGGAATAAATATCATAACTTCTCTCACCACGACTTGTTTGTTCAATGACATAAGGTACTAAACTCATACATTTATCCTCCTTATCAAGCTTTATCATGTTTTATCAACATATTATACGATAAATTTTTATTTGTTCTTACCTATAAAATAAGCTCTTAACCACAGTTTATGCTTCAACTGCTTTCTCTACAACAACATCTACTGCTTTTTGAACTGCAATATCTGCTTTAATCTGTTCTTTTTCTTTCTCTCCGACTAATTCCTTAAGCTTATCTGCTTCCATCTGATACATAGCAGCCATCTGAATAAGCTCTTTCTCCAGCTCCTCTTCGGAAACTTCGATATTCTCAGCCTTAGCTACAGCTTCAAGAACTAATCTACTTTGGATACGCTTAACCGCCTGAGGTCTTAAGCTTTCCATAAATTTCTTTGCATCCATTCCGGTAAACTGGAAGTATTGTTCGATGGAAAGGCCTTGATATTTAACTCTTTGTGCAAAATCCTCTGCCATCTGGCTTACCTGGGAATCGATCATAGGCTCAGGAATATCCATAGTAGCACCTTCTATAATCTTATCCACAATTTCATTTTCCTTCTCGGTCTTTAAATCCTTTTCCTTGCCTTCTTTAATTGTAGCCTTGATACTCTCTTTGTATTCATCTAATGTATTAAATTCTGATACATCTTGAGCGAAGTCATCATCTAGTTCAGGCAGCTCTTTCATTTTAATTTCTTTTACAACAACTTTAAACAACGCAGGTTTGCCAGCTAGTTCCTTTGCCTGATATTCCTCAGGGAAGGTAACATTAACTTCAACCTCTTCACCGATTGCTTTACCGATTAACTGCTCTTCAAATGTATCAATAAAGGAATGGGAGCCGATTGTAAGGGAATAATCTTCTCCCTTACCTCCTTCAAACGCTACTCCATCAACAAATCCCTCAAAATCTATCGTTGTGATATCTCCGTCTTGAACATTTCTATCCTCAATCGTAATTGTTCTGGAATTCTGTTCACGCTCTTTATTTATTTTTTCCATGATTTCTTCATCTGTAACGGTAGCTTCTTTTTTCTCTACCTTAATTCCCTTATATTCTCCCAAGGTAACTTCAGGCTTTAATGCGACCTCAGCTGTAAAAATAAAGCTCTTACCCTTTTCTATCTGAACTACATCAATATCAGGTCTGGAAACGATATCTAAGCCGCTTTCAAGAGCTGCTTTCTCATATGCCTCAGGAATTAATTCATTGGCAGCATCCTCATAAAAAATGCTTGCTCCGTACATCTTTTCGATAATAGCACGGGGAGCTTTTCCTTTACGGAAGCCTTGAACATTCATTTTACCTTTGTTTTTAAGATATGCTTTTTGAAGAGCACTCTCAAATTCCTCAGCGGAAGCCTCTATCGTAAGCTTTGCCATATTTTTCTCTAATTTTTCTACCTGTAAACTCATTTTGTATATTCCTCCTGTTTTTCGGGAGGAATTGTCCTCCCTGTATTTATGGAGAGGTATGACCTCCCTTTTTTATAAGAAGGATTTAATCCTTCTTATATTATGTACTTTACTTTTTGCCATTTTGAAGCATTCCTATACGTCTTTCACGTAAAAGTACAATAAGTCTGACAAAGCAGACAGTTTGACATTAGTATATTATAACATATCAATTCTGTAAATACTATATTTTATTTAATAAAGGCGTCGTTTATAAATACGGAACAGCCAATAAAAACAGGTTCTGCCTTATTTATTCGATTACGTGACCCTGTTCCTTAAGCACCTGAACGACACGATCCACCTGCTCTTTGCACATCTCTTCTGTTTTCGCTTCTACCATGACTCTGATCAGCAGCTCCGTACCACTTTCCCGAACCAGTATTCTTCCATCCTTACCAAGCTCTTGTTCCACCGATGCAACAATATTATTAACAGCAATATCTTCTTTGACCGCCTTCTTATCACGAACCTTAACATTAACAAGAAGCTGAGGGAATATAACAACATCCTTATGAAGTTCAGACATGCTGGCTTTACTTTCAAGCATGACCTCCATCAATTTCAATGATGTTAAAACTCCGTCTCCGGTAGTGGCATGCTTACTAAAAATGATATGTCCTGATTGCTCTCCTCCAATGGAATGACCGTTTGTCATCATATTTTCATAGACGTATTTATCTCCAACCGCAGTTTTTTCATAGCGGATTCCTTTACGATCAAGGGCCTGATATAATCCAAAATTAGACATAATTGTGGTGACAACAGTATTATTTTCGAGTTCATTACGGTTCTTCATATATACACCGCATAAATACATAATTAAATCTCCATCTATAATATTTCCTTTATCATCTATTGCTAAACAGCGGTCTGCATCACCATCATATGCGAAGCCTACATCCAGACTGTTATCCATTACAAATTTCTGCAATACCTCGATATGGGTGGAGCCGCAATTCTGATTAATATTTGTACCATCAGGATCGCTGTTAATTACATAGGTTTTAGCACCTAAAGCATCAAATACCCCTTTAGCAACTGTTGTTGCGGAACCATTCGCCAGATCCAGTCCAACTCTCATATCCTTGAAGGATCTTGTCGCAAGTGATATCAAATAACCGATATAACGATTTCTGCCGATTGCATAGTCGACTGTTCTACCGATATTTTCTCTGACTGCCAATGGCAAGGTATCCTCTTCACTGTCGAGGTATTCTTCAATGAGGGTTTCCACTTCTGCTTCAAGTTTATACCCATTTCCGTTCATTATCTTTATCCCGTTATCATAATAAGGATTATGACTTGCAGATATCATAATACCGCAATCAAAGCCTTCGCTGCGCACAACAAAGGAAACACTGGGGGTTGTTGTTACATGTAGCAAATAAACATCCGCACCGCTTGCAGTTAAACCTGCTACTAAAGAATATTCAAACATATAGCTGGACCTTCTGGTGTCTTTTCCTATTACTATATTCGCTTTATGATTTTTACCATAATAATATCCTAAAAATCTACCCACCTTATATGCATGCATTACTGTCAGATTAACATTAGCTTCTCCTCGAAATCCGTCCGTACCAAAATATTTACCCATGACATCATATCCCTTCCCTAATAATTATTAGTATATGCCATCTCTGCTGCAGCTGATGTATTTATATTCCAAATGGCACATTATACTCAAAGTATGTTCATTTTAACATAGATCGATTTATTTTGGAAACACATTTTTAATGCCGGGCGCACCAAAAAAGCATCACTGATTAGGTCAGTAATACTGACTTGAAATCAGTGATGCTTTAATTACTATATGACTATACAATTATTTTTGACCTGACATCTGTTGTTCTTGCTGTCTGATCATACGTTTAACCATTTCTCCACCTACAGAACCGTTCTGTTTGCTTGTTAAATCTCCGTTATAACCTTGTTTTAACGGAACACCGATTTCATTAGCGATTTCCATTTTGAAACGGTCAAGAGCTTCTCTTGCCTGAGGAACTTCTGCTCTGTTAGATCCACTATTGTTATTACTTGCCATATTAATTTTCACCTCCGTTTTTTTAATATCAAAGCAACCAAGTACAAAATCAACTAGTTGTAGGTTCAGCGGTTACTTTTTAAGTATTATCACCGCGCGTGATTCTGTTTTGTATTGCCTGTAATCTTATTGTTTACAGCAATGAGAATTATTATTATGGTAATTATTGCTTAGCAAACCATTCTTTTGAAGAATCGACAGAGGTAAACAAGATTCATTTTTAAAGTCGCTAAAATGATTTTATTTCATTGATTTTTTGTTTTTATATCTACTTTATTTTGCATAAGAAGATGCTTTATTATTCATCATTATTCTATTATTTTTTAAGATTTAAATATTGTCGTCACTATTTTTCTTTACAATTATAATATAATGAATAGGAACTTTTTTATCAAATCCCACTATGATTCATATACAAAAAAATCCTACCATAGAAATATATTATTGTTTTTTATTGACTTTACTTGTAACAGGGTTTGCGTTATACTGTTTTGGAATAATGAAAAGAACACTTCGATTTGAATTATAAAATACATAGATATGAATCAGCGAATAATTGTAGTCAGAGAAAGCGAGGAACAAGAATGAAAGTAGTTGTGTTAGCAGGCGGGACCAGCACGGAAAGAGATGTATCCTTATCAACAGGAAGAATGATTTATAATGCTTTAAAAAATAAGGGACATCAGGCAATCCTTCTGGATGTGTACTTAGGCTATGAGGAGAATATAAGCAACATATTTGAAATAGATAAGGACTGGACCTCCAATATCGGTGCAATCGGAGTAGACAATCCGGATATTGAACATATTAAAGCCTTAAGAAAAGATAAGTCAAAGAGCTTCTTCGGACCGGCTGTGATCGATATCTGCAGTATGGCGGATATCGTATTTTTGGCATTGCATGGTGAAAATGGAGAGGATGGTAAAATTCAAGCCGCTTTTGATTTAATGGGCATTAAGTACACCGGTACGGATTATACCAGCAGCGCTCTTGCGATGGATAAGGCAATCTCCAAAGAGATTTTTGCATATTACAATATCCCCACACCCAATGGAATTCATGTAAAAAAGGGTGAGTCATTTACATGGGATAATTATCCCTGCATCGTTAAGGTATGTAATGGCGGTTCCAGTGTAGGCGTATCCATCGTCTCCACCAGTGAAGAGATGGAAGATGCCCTTGCAAATGTATTTATTTATGGAAACGAAGTCATCATCGAGCAGTA
Organism: Bacillota bacterium; assembly: GCA_023414875.1. Taxonomy (GTDB): domain Bacteria; phylum Bacillota; class Clostridia; order Lachnospirales; family Lachnospiraceae; genus Mobilitalea. Next base: position 62,433 of record JAEZMV010000014.1, read on the forward strand.
TATCAAGGGTAGAGAGTTCTCCGTTGGTGTAATCGATGCCAAAGCTCTGCCGATTATTGAGATAGCTCCTTTCGAAGGTTTCTATGATTATAAAAACAAATATCAAGCCGGAAGTGCATTGGAGACCTGTCCTGCCGACTTAAACGAAACGCTGACAAAGAAGATGCAATTCATTGCCGTGGAGGTATATAAGGCTTTACGCTTAAAAACATATGCTCGTATGGATTTCATATTGGATCAAAACAATGATATTTATTGTTTGGAGGCAAATACTCTTCCCGGTATGACCCCTACATCTCTTCTTCCCCAGGAAGCAAAGGTAATTGGAATGGATTTTGAGTCTTTGTGCGAAGAGATCATTACTATCTCTTTAAATAAATATTAATACTAGCGATATCACAGGATATCAATAAGATGATGCAACCTAATAGTATGGGGGGTTAATATTGAAGAATATGACTTTAAAACAAATAGCCAAGGCATGTAATGGACAATTATTTGCATCTGGTGACTATATGGAAACGGAAGCAGCCGGCGTAGTTATGGACTCCAGAATCGTGGAAAAGAACTACCTCTTTATTGCATCCGTTGGTGAACGTGTCGATGGCCACGATTATATTGATGAGGTTTTTGACAAGGGAGCCCTTGCTGTAATATGCGAAAAAGCTCCTGAAAATCCAAGGGGACCTTACATACTGGTAGAAAACAGCTTTCATGCTCTGAAGGACCTGGCTAAATGGTATCGGATGCAGCTTAATATAAAGGTAGTCGGTATAACCGGCAGCGTGGGTAAGACCAGTACCAAGGAATTCATCAGCAGCGTTCTTTCAGTGAAATATAATGTCTTAAAAACTGAAGGAAATTATAATAACGAAGTGGGTATGCCGCTTACAATTTTGAAAATCAGGGATTATCACCAGATTGCAGTTCTGGAGATGGGTATCAGTGATTTTGGTGAGATGCACCGCTTAAGTGAAATAGCAAAACCGGATATCTGTGTAATCACCAACATCGGACAGTGTCATCTGGAAAATCTGGGATCAAGACAGGGAATATTAAAAGCTAAAACAGAAATCTTTGATTTTATGTCAGAAGATGGATGGGTATGTATAAACGGTGATGACGACATGCTTACAACCATTCCTGAGGTAAAAGGGAAAAAACCAATCCGTTTTGGAATGAATACTGCGGATACAAATCATGATATCAGCGTCAGCAATGTTAGAACCCATGGATTGTTTGGAAGCACCTGTGACATCCATATAAAGGATCAGGTGTTTACTGCCGAGGTATTACTTCCCGGCGAGCATATGGTTCTCAATGCAATGGCGGCAACCTCTGTGGGTACGTTATTAGATATGTCTCTGGAGGAAATCGCTACCGGTCTGAAAACTGTTAAACCGGTAGGCGGTCGAAGCAATATCATCCGGGAAGAAAACTGGACTATTATCGATGATTGCTATAATGCTAATCCTGTATCGATGAAAGCTGCTATCGACCTATTAGGTATGGCTGACACTAAAAAGATTGCGATTCTCGGAGATATGTTCGAATTGGGATACAATGAGAAGACTCTTCACAAAGAAATCGGAGCTTATGCTGCTTCCAAAAAGGTTGATATTCTGGTATGCGTAGGCGAGCTTTCAGCAAATATGTATGAAGGTGCCGCAGAGGTGATTAATAGAGAAAAGTCATCCTCCCTCGAGCAATTGTTATATTATAAAACCCGTGAAGAGCTAATTGCAGCACTTCCGTCCATCATAAAGAGAAACGATACCGTCTTGATTAAGGCCTCTCATGGAATGGGGTTTGAACAGGTGGTTAATAAGCTACGCGACATAAAATAATAGAATGCTCCTGATATCTTGGCTTCTAGCCATAGTACCAGGAGCATTCTACTTTAATTCATGCCTAACTTACATATCTACTATGTAGCTTCTTTCAAAATTCTTTTCAATCTACTACTTCTCATCCTTCCAACATATAATAATAAAAACTGCGATTTGGAAGCTCTTATTATGATAGATTATCTCAAAAACATTAATAATTTTCTCTGGGGTATTCCAATGCCGGTGCTGTTGTTTGGTACCCATATTTATTTTACCCTACACCTAAAAGGTGTCCAAAAACATATTGGAAAGGCTGTCAAACTTTCCGTTACTCCTGATCACAGTGCCGAGGGCGATCTTAGTGGTTTTGCCTCTCTTACTGCCACCCTGGCAGCAACCATCGGAACAGGAAATATCGTTGGTATTTCAACCGCAGTATATCTGGGAGGTCCCGGTGCCATCTTCTGGTGTTGGCTGACCGGTGTACTTGGTATGGCTACCGCCTATGCAGAATGCTTTCTTGGTGTTTTATACCGCAGAAAAACTTCAGACGGTTCCTATCTGGGCGGTCCGATGTATGCTCTGGAATATGGTTTAAATAAAAAATGGTTGGCAGTACTCTTTTGCATTTTTACATTAATGGCTTCCTATGGAGTAGGTTGTTCTACCCAAGCCAGGGCAGTAACCGAAACAGCCCGAACCCTATGGAATTTACCTGAATATATCGTAGGTATGATTGTCGCGATTATGGTTGGCCTTGTTATTGTCGGTGGTGTAAAATCCATCGGTAAAATTTGCAGCAAACTAGTTCCCGCCATGGGCGCCTTCTATATCTTTGGATGTATCATCCTGCTTATATTATGTTATCAATATATCCTACCAGCGCTTCGCTTAATCGTAGTATCAGCGTTTGTACCCTCACGCTTGCCTGCCGCTGTAGCAGGTGGTTTTATCGGAAGTACGCTAAAATCTGCTGCCCGTTATGGAATTGCCCGTGGATTATTTACAAACGAAGCAGGACTTGGATCTGCTGCAATAGCTGCTGCAGGTGCAAAAACCTCTCACCCCTCAAAGCAGGCGCTGATTTCTATGAGTGCTACCTTCTGGGATACTGTAATAATGTGCGCGATAACCGGTCTTGTCATCGTTACCAATCTATTAAAAAGTCCAGCCTCAGTAGAAGGCTATTCCTTTGCCGAGCTTACAACTGCTGCCTTTGATGCAATCCCACTCGGTAATATTCTCCTGGGTTTATCTCTAATTGCTTTTGCCGTCGCCACCTTAATTGGCTGGTCATATTTCGGTGAAAAAGCCGTTGAATACTTGTTTGGAAAATCCGGAATAAACACTTACCGATTATGCTATATTGTTATGATCTTTATTGGCTCCATCATGTCCCTGGAGCTTGTATGGGAAGTCACAGATCTTGTCAATGCACTTATGGCTGCCCCCAATCTGATCTGCCTATTCTTACTCCGAAAAGAAATTATGAAGCCGGATTATTGAAAGTACTGATATTGAATAACCTCCGCAATTTTAGCGGCCGGTTCTTCCCCCTTTAAATATTTAATTATGGCTAGTGAAAAATCGATTGAAGTTCCCATTCCCTTGGATGTAATGATATTATCATCCACTACTACTGCGGCGTTAACTACCTTTGCACCCATCAATAGCTCCTCATACCCAGGGTAACAGGTAACTCGCTTTCCGTCTAGCAGACCTTTTGTTCCAAAAACGCTTGGAGCCGCACAGATCGCTGCAAGGGTTTTCCCTTCTTTATAAGAAGCCTTTAACAGCTTGTCCAGCCCCTGATGCTCCGACAAATTCTTCGTACCTGGCATACCGCCCGGTAAAATCAACATGGTGGCATCCGAAAAGTCCGCTTCCTCAAATAATACATCTGCTTTTACTGTTATCTGGTGGGACCCGATGACCTCCAGACTGCCTGTAATGGATACCATACTAATTTCTATATCAACCCTTCGAAGTAAGTCCACTACAGTGAGCCCTTCAATTTCTTCAAACCCGTTTGCTAAAAATATATATACTTTTGGCATATAAATCTCCTTTCTAGTTCTTAAGCAAATTCGTCAATTCGCTTTGTGAATTTGCCCTTTCATTTACACCAATTATACTGTTATATTTTTTTTAAATCAATACAAAGAAGGGCTGTTTTTAATGAATGGAATTATCCATTAAAAACAGCCCATATTCAATTCTATTATTCTATAATCAGGTTAGATACTCCAACATTTTTCAAGGTAAGCATCGGTTTGCAGTTATGAGAGCCTTTTCCATGACCAACCGGACATATTTCAAGCAGGTAAAAATCATCATAAGGCACATCAAATTGGAAGCATCCACAGCTATAAACCTTAATGCAATAAAGCAATTGCTTTCGTTCACCACAGCTCTTGTAGAGCCTGACTTCCCATTTATGATTACAGCAACAGCTACAACCCCAAATGCACCCGAAGATCATTCCGGGAGTGATAAGGCATTCCTCACATTTTGGCTGTTCCGGACACGGAATAGGAACTGGTATCGGCACCGGTTGTATTTCTATCCGAGTGACTGGTTCCGGGCAGGGTGGACAAGGTGCTGCTTCCGGACAGGGTCGCTGTGGTGGGCAAGGCTGAGGTGTAGGGCAGGGTTGCTGCGGCGGGCAAGGCTGAGGTGTCGGGCAGGGTTGCTGCGGCGGGCAGGGCTGAGGTGTAGGACAGGGAGGGCAGGGTGCCGGTGCAGGCATCGGTGCAGGCATTGGTGTAGGCTTAGGTGCAGGCATTGGTGTAGGCTTAGGTGCGGGCATTGGTGTAGGCTTAGGTGCAGGCATTGGTGTTGGCATCGGTGGTTGCGGTACCTCCTCCTCACATATTACTCCACCAACAAAGGGATTAATATGAAATTCAAAGCCACTGGTAGGGCTGACTTCAAAAGCTCCCAAAGCCGCGTTTCCATATACCGTACCTCCCGTCTGATGAGCATGAAACATAGAATTCGGAGCAAGTATGCTACCCCAGATGGCTGCAGGAACTTCCATGTGAATATCCGTTGCATCTCCAAATACATAAAGAGTACGATTCCCATGAGCTTCACTTCCCCATAATCCATACTGGATATGAGCATGATTACCGGTCTTAAATTGTACAATAGCCAAGCTTCCCTGAGGTATTTCAAAACGTATTTCTTTATTCAGTATACCGTTTGGACGTACATCAATTAAGAATACATTCTGTACCGGATCATTGCCACGTAATATCCATTCATGAAAATGTTCTGTAACCGTTCCGTTTGGTTGCAGATTCATCAGGCACTCATGATAGTTTCTTATGCTCTCTCTTGCATCCGCAAAAAATCCCGCAACATCTGCTCCAATTCTAGATGCTGGAATAAATCTGGGTACGTCATAGCTCGATACAGCATAATGAGTATTACGATCGCTGAGTCTCCAGTATTTGCTACCACCTTCCGCCTGATATAAGTCAGTTAATATCTGTGCCTGATTAGCAGTACCGTCCTTTCCTATCATATAAGTACTTCCACTGGCTGCTCTGAAATTCCCACCGGCTACAACATGGCCGATTACTACAAGCGGCCCCTGCATCGCAACATTTCTACCAACTAAAAATCGCACAAGATCTGGGCTGTATCCTGTCCCTGTTAGCTTTACGTCATTTCCGTATGCCAGGGTTAAACCTCTGGGGCTGACAAAATTACCGCCTACTGCCATTGCACCTTTTGTATCTACAATATTATTAGCGTCTCCAAATATGATTGCGTTAAAGTTGGAAGCTATGCCAAATGGTTGACCTTCAATATCATACCAGTTAATGTCATCATAAGGTAAACCAGCATATTCAAAATCACTATTGTTGTACATAAATACCTCCTCGAAATTACAACGAATTTCCTCATAAATGCAATATTCTCAATTCAGTTTATTCAATTAAAAAATAATCGTGCAACTTTTTACTCCTAATCCTTTATTTGGTATAAATCAATATTTCGGGTTACAGTTTTATGCAAAAAGTGATAAAATAGGTTATGGTAGTATTGGTATGCTCACTACGGATATGATATCACTGCTAATTCATATGATATAGGAGGTACATTATGAGAGAGCTTGACACCTTGGCTGTTCAGGCCAAGTCTGATGTTACTATTCAGGAAAAGTTAATCAAGCAACAGGAATTCTATATATTAAAGTGTGCCTCAAAGGTATGTCATCGTTACATAACGAAAAGTGATGACGAGTGGTCCATTTCCATGATGGCATTTTCTCAGGCTATCAATAGCTATCATCTGGACAAAGGGAGCTTTCTTACCTTTGCCGAATTAGTAATCAAACGCAGAGTAATCGATTATTTAAAAAGTCAAAATAAATATCAGTCCGAGGTGTCAGTTGATCCGTTTGTTTTTGATGTTCCATCGGAAGAAGATGCTGATAATGTGCAGATACGAATAGCAGTAGCTGATCAGGTATCTAAACAGGGTAATGATGATATAAAGTTGGAAATTGAAGAAGCAAATCATGTTCTATCTACCTATGGTTTTTCCTTCTTTGATCTTGCCTTGTGCTCCCCCCATGCAGCCAAAACAAAAAAAGCCTGCGCAGCGGCGGTTAAATATATGCTTCAAAATCCTATCTTAATCAGTGAGTTAAAGGATTCAAAACAACTTTCTTTAAAATTGATTGAAAAAAATACACATGTACCCCGAAAAGTATTGGAACGACATCGAAAATATATAATAGCAGCGATAGAAATACTTTCCGGAGGGTATCCATATCTCGCAGACTATTTGCGATACATTAGAGAGGAGAATGGTTGTTAATATGAAAGCAGTTGTAGTTGAATTGAATAAGGGTAAAGCTGCTGTCCTTTCTGATGATGGTTGTGTTGCAACAATTAAAAACAACAACTATGAAATTGGTCAGGTAATTCAAATGAGCAGCCCGAAGATTGGTTTAAATAAGAAAATTTCAGTAATTGCCGCTTCTGCCGCAGCGTTTGTTTTATTAGGTATAGGTGGATGGGCATATGCAAGCCCATATACTTATGTAAGTGTAGATGTAAATCCTTCCATTGAATTTATGGTAAACCGCTTTGATCGTGTTCTTAGTGTGAAGGCTGTGAATGACGACGGTGAAGAATTATTAAATAACATATCCTTAGAAGACTTAAAAAATAAAACAATATATGATGCCATAGCAAAATCAGTTGCCCAAATATCCGATTCCGGATATTTTGATGGCGATATCGAGGGCGGTATCGTAATTACTACCTCCAGCGAGAGTGCAGATAAAGCAGAAGAACTGGCAAATGAGCTTGCGCAAACCGTAGAAGAGGAAATAGCGAAAAGCGGAGATGAAGTTATCGTTGAAGCAACTAGTGTTGGTTTAGAACGTGTTGAAGAAGCTAAAAAGCTGGGCGTAACACCCGGAAAGCTTAATTTAGTTGAAAAGCTTCAGGTTGTTGCTTCTGATCCTTCGTTGATTAATACGGAAGAATGGTTAAATAAACCGGTAAAAGAAATTATGAAGGCAACAAAGGATTTCAAGAAGGCAAGCAAAGCTACGACAAAGGAAACAGATATTGAAGTTGACGAAGAAAACGATGAAGAAACCTTAAACATTGAAGTAGACGAACAATTAATCGAAAAAGAGAAGGAAGAATCAGAAAAAGCTTCAGAGAAAGCAAAAGCTATAAGAGCCGAAGAAAAAGCTACTAAAATGCTAACCAAGGAAGAGAAGGATAAGGCTGAAGATGTGACCGAACTAACAAAAGAAGATGCTAAGGCCGATAATAATGCAGGTGAATTAGTAAAAGAAGAAGCCAATGCTACGAAAGATGTAGCTGATAAAGCTCAGGAAAATGCGGATAAAGCTAATAAAGAGGCTGACAAAGCTATAAAAGAAGATGACAAAGCTATAAAAGAAGCCGATAAAGAAGATGACAAAGCTATAAAAGAGGCCGATAAAGAAGCAGATAAAGCTATAAAAGAGGCCGATAAGACAGATAATAAAACAAATGAAAGCAGTAAGGACAATCAAAGCAGTGATGTAATCACTGATAATCCCAAGCCTGATAATGTAGAAGATAATCAAGATGTAGACAATGAGTCTAATAACAAAGGTAAAAATGAAAATAAGAATGAAAATACCAACGCAAACAAAAATTCTAATAATGGAAACAGTAATTCCCAAGGCAATAAAAATAAATAATCACTAATAACTAATAATTTCAGATAAATTATCCATCCAACAACATCGGTAATCCCCTAATAAAAGCCATAGTTAATCCTTAAGGATTTTGACTATGGCTTTTCTAGAGGGTGTAAATTTTTCTGTGTCCGAAGCTGGAGTTGAATAATTTATACCAGCTCTTCGGTAAGAATTATTCATATCTAATTCTCACCAAAAAAGTGGTATTTATTACCAGAGACACAAACTATTTTACACTACCGTAATCTAATCCCCTAATAAAAGCCATAGTTAATCCTTAAGGATTTTGACTATGGCTTTTCTACTATTATGTGATTATTCTTATTTATGACCGCCCATGATAAATGTTTCAAATTGATTGATATGATCCTTTTTTCCAACAACCACAAGTACATCATTTTCATATAATTTTAAATCTGGTGTAATATCTGTTGTTGTTTTGTTTTCATGCTGTAACGCAATGATATTTAAATTAAACTTCTTTCGGATACCTGCTTGTTGAACAGTTTGACCTGATAAGCGGGAAGAGAGTCTCAGTTCGGTTATCGTTATATCATCATTTAGCGTGATATAGTCCATAACCCGTGATGATAATAATCGGTTAGCAAGACGAAATGCCATATCCCGCTCCGGATATATTACTTCTGCTCCTATCTTCTCAAGTATTTTACCTTGTTCTAAACTGATTGCTTTAGCGATAACCCTGGGTACCCCCATACTAATTACATTAAGGGTAGTTAGTATACTAACATCAATTTGTTCTCCAATGCCGATAATTACAGTTTCACAATTCTGAATACCGGCTTCTTCTAATGCCTCTTTTGAAAGATCACTTACTACAAAGGCATTTTCTGTTAAGTGCCTAATCTGTTTTATCTTGTTTTCACTACTGTCCAGTACCAGGACCTGCCTATTCGCTTCTGCCAGTGTCATTGCTAAGGAGTAGCCAAAGCGCCCTAATCCTATAATACCAAACTCGATGATGGATTTATGATGAGCCATATTAATTATTCCTCCTCATCTGCCTTACCAATATATAATTTAACTTTATCGATTCGTTTATTTCTTACACTCTCCAATTTAAAAACCAAATGTTCAATCTCTATAATGCGTTCATCATGTTCCTGGGGAATCGTTCCTATCTTATCAATTAAGAAGCCTGAGATTGTATCAAAATTTTCGGAGTATAAGTTTAACTCCAATTTATTGTTTAATTCATCAATGGTTGTCATACCATCTATTAGGTAAGTCGAATCATCAATTTTCTTGACTTTAAAGGAAATTGGATCGTATTCATCCTCGATATCTCCCATTACCTCTTCCACTAGATCTTCCATCGTTACGATTCCTGCAAAACCACCGTACTCATCAATCAATACCGCTATCTGTTTTTTTGATTGCTGTAATTCACGAAACAAATCCTTAATTATCTTGCTTTCAGGAACTAAATAAGGCTTTTTCATGATGCTTCTGATATCAACCTTCTCATATCCTACTTTTACAGCTTCCTTAAAAAAATCCTTAATATACAGCATTCCAATGACATTGTCAATATCTTCCTCATATACCGGTATTCTTGTATATCTTGAATTCATTAACTCATCCAAATATTCCTCTTTGGGTTCTGCTATATCAATCGCAAAAACGTTAATTCTTGGTGTCATAATTTCTTTTGCAATCTTTTCATCAAATTCCATGATAGAATTTATCATTTCTTTTTCTTTCTTATTCAAAACACCATGGGCCTGACCTTCATTGACAAGTGAAATCAACTCTTCCCTTGATAGTATCTCCTCAGTATTCCCCTCTTTCATTCCAAAGGGCATAGTCACAATATTGGTCGAAAAGGTTAGCAGCTTTATAAAGGGATACGCTATCTTAGATACCATTTTAATAGGCTTCACGCAAAACATACTGATTGCTTCCGGCTTTTGTAATGCAACTTTCTTGGGAACTAACTCACCAAAAACCAACGTAAAATAAGATAATATCAGCGTAACCGAAACCAGTGATATCTGAGACCCATAAGGTATCTTCATGCTAATCAGCCACTGTCCTAATGGACGCGATAATCCGGATGCTGCAGAAGCACTGGAGAAGAAGCCTGCTAGGGTTATGGCCACCTGTATTGTTGATAAAAATTTAGTTGGTTCTTCAAGAAATTTAATTACTAATTTAGCACTTTTTCTTCCTTCTTCCGCCATTCTTTTTACTTTATTTTTATTCACAGAAACCATTGCCATCTCAGCACAGGCAAAAAAAGCATTTATCATTGTCAGTACTACTAATATAATAATTTGACCAACTATCTTTTGAGTGTCAGGGTCCATTTCAATTCCTCCGCAGAACTATGCATTCTAATTATAAAACATAAGTCTATTACTGTAACCATAATTTGTCCAATTTGTTCAGAGACTAGTATAGCATATTTTAGCTTCTATTACCAAACATTTTCTTAATTTTTATATATAAATACGTCAAATTTAAGTTATGAATTAAATTTGAATTCGTATAAATGAAATTGGCTATGTATTAATAACATAGCCAGTCCACTTCTAAAATTATATTTTAAATAAGTATGCCTCTAACTTCTTAATATTACTCCTTTGACCAACTACAACAATATTATCATCTGCTTGAAGAACACAGTCCGGAGAAATTTCCGTAGTTGTCTGTCCGCTACGCTCTAATGCAATGATATTCAAGTTAAACTTCTGCCTCAAATTCGCCTGTTGGACTGTCTGATTAGCAACCTTCGAATTTAGTTTTAATTCTGTTATCGCAAACTCTCCTTTTAATTCTATGGATTCCATAATATTAGAATCCATTAGTTTATTAGCAAGACGGACTGCCATATCATTTTCCGGATAAATAACCTCTGCACCGATTTTTTCCAAAATCAAACCCTGCTCATAGCTCATTGCTCGAGCTATTACCCTATCAACACCCATGCTGATAACATTAAGAGTAGTTAAAACGCTGATATCAATACTATCACCGATACAGACTATGACTGTCCCGCAATTTTGTATACCTGAGTCTTCTAATGTTTCTTTATCTAATGTTCCAACAACAAAAGCGCTTTCTGTGAAACTCCTAACTTGTTTCACCCTACTTTCAATTGTATCAATTGCTAGGATTTCCTTCCCCGCAGCTGCTAATGTTTTTGTAAGTGCATAGCCAAATCTTCCAAGGCCTATAATTCCGTACTCTATTACGGATTTATGTTTTAACATAATCATCCTCCCAAATAATTCATAGTATCTAATTAAAATTAGCCTATTGTAAGTGTCTCTTCTGAATATCTGATATTACTCATAGGTCTGATCGACCATAAGGATGCAACTGTTAGAGGTCCTACACGTCCAATAAACATCGTTACAATGATTACAAATTCGCTGGCAGGTTTTAAATCAGGGGTAATACCAGTCGAAAGGCCGACGGTACCAAAACCTGATACCACCTCAAACATTAATTGCATAAAGGTATATTCTGGCTCTAATATACATAATAAAAATGTACTAAAGCATACTAACACCATCGCTAAAAAAGTCAGAATGAATGCCTTCGATATTATTTCAGTAGGTATCTTTCTTTTAAAAGCTGCGCAATGTTTATTGGTAGAAACACTATAAGCACTTTTAAATAAAGTAAATGCAGTTGTCGTCTTGATTCCACCTCCGGTAGATCCTGGAGACGCTCCAATAAACATTAAGATAACCAGTATAAATAGTCCGGCATTTGTAAAGTTACCTACAGGATAAGTAGAGAAACCTGCTGTTCTGGCAGATGTACTAAAAAAGAAGGCACCCAACCAGCTGATATTCTCTGTCAGCTTTAACATAATTGTGCCGACAATTAATAAAGAAATAGTCATCGTTATTACAACCTTAGAGTGAAAACTAAACTTTTTAAAGGAACGCTTGTGTAATATTTCTTTGATTACTACAAAGCCTAAACCTCCAAATATAATTAGTCCACAGGTCGTTAAGTTTAATAATACATTATCCTGATAATCCAATAGGTTTTTAAAGCCACCCAAAATATCAAATCCCGAATTATTAAATGAAGCTACGGTATGAAACAAACTGATACCGATTGCTTTTCCCAACGGATAATCCTGAGAAAAAACAATAAAACTCAAAACAGCTCCAATACCTTCAAAACATAATGTCATAATAAGAACTGCTTTTACTAATTTTACAATACCTTTTAAAGAGTCGAGGTTTAATGCTTCCTTTACCAGAATACGATCCTTAAAATCTACCTTTTTTCTGGCTAACAATATAAAACCCACACCTACACTTGTAACTCCCAAGCCTCCAATTTGTATTAGCAATGCTACAATTGTTTGACCAAATGCATTATATGTATCTGCTGTATCTACTGCTATTAGTCCGGTCACACATACTGCACTGGTTGATGTAAATAAAGCATCAATAAATGCAACCTCAACTCCTTTGTTGTGGCTGAAGGGAAGAAACAGAATAACTGCCCCGATTAGAATTACAAATGCAAAACCTAGAGCAATAAATCGACCGGGATTCATCTTTTTTAGAAAATTCATAGGTAACCTCAATCCTTTAGTTATAATAATAAAATCAAATTGAAATCAGGTTTCATATAGGTAACATTATGATAATATCACTTTTGTAGTTAAAATGGTATTAAGATTGCATAAGACGTGTTAATTTTGTGTTAATATTATGCTCCGTAATCGGTTAAATCTATCATCGTTTCTTAATAAAGAATTGGAGATGTATCTTTTTAGCAGCAGTTATTATCTTATGACAACTGAAAAACGCGTCGTATCTTAACTTAATCAGTTATTTTACGACGCGCTTCATATAAAACCTCTACTGCGGATGACAGGAATTGAACCTGCACGGTCTCCCACTAGATCCTAAGTCTAGCGCGTCTGCCAGTTCCGCCACATCCGCAAATGGATATTTTAATAAAGCAATTAATATGTTTTTATTAAAAATGAGACATCCGGGACTCGAACCCGGGACACCATGATTAAAAGTCATGTGCTCTACCAACTGAGCTAATATCCCACGTTATTGAACCATATACCACCGGCATAAACACAGAAGTAAAGTACAACTGCTTATGATGACCTTTCATCAAAAGCTAACGTTCATAATGCGGAACACCTACTCTTAGGACTGATCGTACCATAACCGGATACCCGGTTATTCTTCCGTATAAATGCTATTAAAGTAATATTGGGCATGCCCAAATATTTCTTTTCTTTTAGCTTTAAGACTTTGCTATAATTATAAATACTTAGCTTTCAGTCTTTGCTAAAAAACTACAGTTTTTTCTTTATAAATATTTAGCTTTCAGTCTTTGCTAAAAAACTAGGCAAGCCCAGTTTTTTCTTTATTCTTTTTTAGCCTTAAGTCTTTGCTAAAAAACTAGGCAAGCCCAGTTTTTCTTTATAAATATTTAGCTTTCAGTCTTTGCTAAAACTGGGCTAGGTGGATTTGAACCACCGTAATGCAGGAGTCAAAGTCCTGTGCCTTACCGCTTGGCGATAGCCCATTAATAATGGCACTTCTATTGAAAACGAAAAGTCTTCTCAGACTTTTCTAGCATTTCAATATAGGGTGGATAAAGGGATTCGAACCCTTGGCCTCCAGAGCCACAATCTGGCGCGCTAACCAACTGCGCTATACCCACCATAAACAATTTTCAACTAAAGCTTTAGATGAAAAATGTGCCAGAAGGGATTCGAACCCCCGACACATGGCTTAGAAGGCCATTGCTCTATCCAACTGAGCTACTAGCACATTATGATGTGATAAGGTTAATAAAAACCAAATATCAAGCGGGTGATGGGAATCGAACCCACGTATCTAGCTTGGAAGGCTAGTGTTCTACCATTGAACTACACCCGCATAGACTTACTATTCTTTTATTTTGCGTACCCGCCTCTTTAATTATTCAAGAGTGGAAAAATTTGATTTCTTGATTCTCCCGAGATACTAACCCAATCGGGGTGACAGGATTCGAACCTGCGACCTCTTGATCCCAAATCAAGCGCGCTAGCCAAGCTGCGCTACACCCCGAATTGTTTTTGTGATTAGATTATGCATACCATCTTTATTCAATCTCTGGTCTTTGCTTATCACACACTTAGCAATTAAGAAAACTTTATTTGCTTCTCACCAAGCATTTTCAAGGTTTTACACTCGTTCCAGCCGTGACGCAAGATTTATTATATAATAGCATACTCTTATTGTCAACATCTTTTTATAACTTTTTCTCAACTTCCATCATTTCATACAATTGCTTAAATTACCTGTTAATTTAGGTTAATTTGAAGCATTTTTCACAGTACTTTACTCCTTTTCCTTATAATAATTTAAAGTAAAATGTGCATCTCCCTGGGAATCTATCTCCATAATAATAAAAGTCGGTATTCTGCCGTGCTGTCTCGGTAATGCGAGACTACCAGGATTGATTGCCCAGATGCTACTACTAAGGTCTATCATCGGTACGTGGGTGTGTCCAAACATTACAATATCTGCACAATTCTTTATCGCTGTTTCACGTAAAGCCCATGAACTATGGTTGACGCCATAACGGTGTCCATGGGTCAGCATAACAGTATATTTTCCGATCTGAATGATCTTTTCTTTTGGCAGCAAGGTAAAAAAATCATTGTTGCCCGAGACCATCTCCACCCTGCAAGGTGTGATCGTTCTGATATATTCCTCTCCATTATCGTAATCCCCTAAATGAATCAATAAATCAATCGGGCCTACACGTTCTAATGTATCAAGCAAGAAGTGATTTCTGCCATGTGTGTCACTTACAATCAATACCTTCATTTTAGTTCTCCCGATCTGTTTATAAGTGTTTCAGAATTTCTTCTTTCATAGCCCTTAAAGCTTTTCCTCGATGACTGATTTGATTTTTCTGTTCAGGTTGCATCTCGGCCGTTGTACATTTAAATTCAGGCACATAAAAAATAGGATCATACCCAAATCCATTTGCTCCGCTTATCTGCTCGGAAATAAATCCTTCTATGGTTGCCCTGCGTGTAATTATTTCACCATTTGGGAAGGCACAGGCAATGACGCATACAAATCTTGCGCTACGCTCTTCTCCGGTCGCCTCTGCCAATTGATCTATAATATATTGATTCTTTAACTCGTATGAAGTATCTTCACCTAAAAATCTCGCAGAGTACACCCCGGGAGCTTTATCCATATAATCAACTTCTATTCCTGAATCATCAGCAAGTACCATCTCCCCGGTAAGCTCCATTATTTTTTTTGCCTTAATAATAGCATTATCTTCAAATGTAGTACCGTTCTCTTCAATATCTACATTGATTCCTGTATCCTTTAACGATAACAATTCTATCTCTATATCCTTTAATATTTCTCTTATTTCTTTCATTTTGCCTTCGTTTGATGTAGCAAAGATTATTTTTTTCATGTTCTCTTCCATTTCTCTGTAAATTACGGTTTTTGTCCTATTTGGTTTCCGTTACCGGAAGTTCATTATATGCCCGCAAAATGCCGTTATAGATACCTTCAGCGACTTCTTTTCTATTTTCAGGTTTGCTTAAGTAATTCATGTCACTATTATTAGTCAAATACCCTACTTCTATCAATACCATAGGCACAACTGCTTTATCCATGATATAAACGTCATTATATTGTTTTTCTACGACACCCTGTTTTACTAATGGTGTTGTCTTATCAATTTCTTCCGAAAACAGATCGGCCAGATCAATAGCCTTTACACCTTTAAACTCATTATTATAATATAAAATCTCAGTACCATTAGGATAGGTAACCTCATTCGCATTACAATGTATACTGATAAAATAATCGCAATCCACTGCATTAGCAAGTTCCGCCCGTGGTCTTAAGAATATTTTATCATCAGCTGTACGGGTATAATATACTTTAATATTTTCTTGATCAAGTAGTTCCTTAAGCTGTAAAAGTATATCCAAGTTAATATTCTTCTCATAATACGTCTCATCTTTTGAAAGAGCACCGGCATCCTTACCGCCATGGCCAGCATCAATTACGACTATTTTATCATAAACCTCAGAGGGTTTTCTCAAATTAATAACATAGTAATCATTATCTTCGTACAAATGATAAGCATATACATGATCAAGTTCAATGAGCAACTGCATGGTACTAAGCCCCGTATCGGAAGATTCCTCCGTGGTAATTGTTAATCCATGAACGATATCCTTTCCGAAATCCTTTGTAATAATCTCTTCGGAGGTTCCATCCTTTTCATCAATTTCATAACTAATATGTTCTGTGCAGATAGGCTCTCCATGATATAATTCCATATCTCTGACTCTTAATACCATCTCACTGGTCAGATTACTGTCACCTATGCCTGCCACAGTGAGTCTGATGCTTTTGTTAATATATAAATCCTCCAATTGCGCTTCTTGCAGTTCTCCTTGCGGTTTCTTGATTATTAAAAAGTTATCGCTTAATTGCTCCAGAATAACAGGATTTATCTGATTTAATAATTGATCTAATTCGGAGAGCTCCTCCTCTGACCCAAGTTCAGCATCACTCATCTCCTCGTCCCTGTCAATGTCCATGTTGTGATCTAAATCAAGTTCCCCAATGTTTTCTTCCATGCTTTCATTAGAATTATCTATGGTTACTACATTACTTGCTTCAATCGTTACCGTCTGATACTGTTTTAAGGCATACGATGCCGTTATAACTGCAAGCATAAGTGTTACGCTTTGAATTGCAGCTTTCTTAAGCAGTGTTTTATCCATAACAGCATCCCCCCGTTTCCCCATAATTACAGATTAATTTTACAAAATATATTAGAATTATCTAAATTATATAATAATATTTAATTATTCACAATATTTTTTTATAAATACGCTATAAATTTGTAGATTTATGGGGTTTATTGCATTTCTTCATGATTGCAATTATAAATTTTTATCTATATAATAAAAACTGTAGCTACGTATGAATTTCTTTCTTACAGTAACCGAAGGAGAAAACAGGATATGAGTGAAGTCACTTACACATCGATTAAGCAGAAAGACGGATATATCACTAAACTTACACACTATGTCTGTCCTAACAAGCCAAAGGCTAGTATATTAATTCTGCATGGTATGGCAGAACATCAAAAAAGATATCAGGCTTTTGCTGAATATCTTGTTCATCATAATTATGATGTCTTTTGTTATGATCATAGGGGCCATGGTACAGATAAAAAGTTAAGTGAGTTAGGTTTTTTTGGCTCTGAGAATGGATATCAGCTTGTAATAGAGGATGCTATTACAGTTAGCAAGTATATAGAGCAAAATAACCGCTGTAACAAGTTTTTCTTGTTCGGTCACAGCATGGGTTCCATAATATCAAGAAATGTAATCCAAACCTACGATACATATAATGGTGTGATTTTATCCGGTACCACCTTCCCTCCCAAACTATTAATTCTAATCGGTCTATTCATATCTTCTGTTATTGTTAAATTTAAGGGGCCAAAGCATGTTTCACCATATATGAGTAACCTAATGTTAGGAAGCAAGAAGTATACCTCCTTAACGACACGTACTGCCTTTGACTGGCTTACCAGAGATAATACGATTGTAGGAGCCTATATGCATGATCCATACTGCGGTTATACCTGTACTTCCTCCTTTTATCATGATCTTTTAACATTAATTCGGTTATCGGCCTCTATTAAACAGATTCAACTGACAAAAAAAGAGTTACCTCTTTATATCATTAGCGGTGAGAAGGATCCGGTAGGGGGCTATGGGAAAGAAATAAACAAATATCTTAATATATTAAAAAAATGTGGGTTTTCAAATATTTCATCTAAGCTTTACCCGGAATGCAGACATGAAATCCTGAATGAAATAAATCGCGAAGATATCTTTTCTGATATTGAATTATGGTTATCGAAAAGAGTATAAAGAAAAGATGTTGCAAGCTATGCATGGACATCCCGTCAATGCAATCTGCAACATCTTTTTATAATTCAGTAACTCAAATAATTCTAACAATATTACTTTTATACATCACAGCATTTATTCTGTTTTAATTGTATTGATTTGCTTCGGTGGCTTAGGTCCCATATATTGATAAAAATAAGTTTTCATCATTCCATTGTATATTTTCCTATTCTTATCCGCCTGCCTTCCAATATACTTCTGTGCTTCCTCATATGCCGTTATAATATAATAGGACCAGGAATCAAGGCTGTTAAAAACTCTGCCCATCTCTTTATACAAACCAGGGAGCTCCTTTTTTTCCTCTAATCTCTCACCATAAGGCGGATTCGTGATAATAAAGCCATATTTTTTACTGTTACTTAATTCGCTGAGAGGTTTTTGTTGAAAATGTATCAGATGATCAACACCACCAAATCTGGCATTTTGCCTTGCAGCCTTTACAATCTCTCCATCCAGATCATATCCTTGAATATTCATTTCAATATCCCTTTGCGAAAGATCGAGTGCCTCCTGTCTGGCATGCTCCCAGGTTGTTTCGGGATAGAATTCCTTCCATGCTTCAGCGAGAAAGTTTCTTTGAATTCCCGGAGCTATCTTTGCTCCTATCATTGCTGCTTCAATTGGTATAGTACCACTACCGCAAAAGGGGTCTACGAGAATCCTATCCTTATTCCATGGAGTCAGCATAATCAATGCTGCAGCCAAGGTCTCTGTGATAGGAGCTTTTGAAGTCAATTTTCGATAACCTCGTTTATGAAGGGATTCACCGGAGGTATCAATACATATTGTTACCTCATCCTTTAAAATTGTTACCCGAATCGGATAGGAATTACCACTCTCTTCGAACCATTCCTGCTTATATTTCAGTTTTAATCTTTCAACAATAGCTTTTTTCATAATGGATTGAATATCCGAAGGGCTAAATAATTTACTGTTAACCGAGTTTGCCTTGGCTACCCAGAACTTGCCATCCTTTGGTATGAATTCTTCCCAGGGAAGAGCTTTTGTCTTCTCAAACAATTCATCGAAGGTTTCTGCTTGAAAAGCTGCTATTTTTAATAAAACTCTTTCTGTCGTCCTCAGGAACATATTCGCTCTGGCGCATGTATTAGCATCACCAGTATAACTTACCTTTCCATCCTCAACTTTTACTATCTTATATCCCAAATCGGTTATTTCACGCTTTAACACAGATTCAAGCCCAAAATGGCATGGTGATATATATTCTAATTGCTTCATTCCTACCTCCGGTATTTTCGTAAATGTTTTCTCCAGTACTAACTATTGTATCATAGCTTATTAATTGTAAAACTCTTTCAGACTCTAGTCAATGAACAATTCTAAATGCCTCGATCTAATTTTCCATGATAAGCGCGAAGTCCACCATATAGACTCTTAATATTATACCCATCTTTCATTAAATCTCTTGCCGCAAGCAAGCTTATATTACCTCGATCACAATAAAATATCAGAAGACTATATCGTTTTAAGTCCATTTTCCTTTCCTCTAGTTCTTCATAGGGAATATTAACAGCTGTAGGAATATGCCCGGCAACAAATTCTTCTCTATCTCTCAAATCAATGATTAAAACATTCGTTTTACCGGTATATTGATTAATATCATTTGTACGAATTGTTTCAAAAGACATTCCTTTACTGTCACCACCTCTGCAATAAATTAAAATAGTCTCCTTTATAATATATTCAAAATATGTAGTATTTGCGCATAAAAAATCCCTTTAAGACTAATCCTAAAGGGATTTCATTCAGTAAACGTATTTTTTAATAATTATTGTCTAAATCTTCTAAATCTCTAAAATTATTTCTGCTTGAACCAGCATTTCTGGATGTGCTGCCTGCATCATCCCTGGATGAATCCTCGCATCTACTTCCGGATGCTGCATTGCGGCTTGATCCAGTTGTATAGTTTTTGCTTGTATTGGCATTTCTACCTGTTGTATAAGATCCTGTATTGTTGCTTGTTCCAGCATTATTACTTGTGTTTGCATTATTGCTTGTTCCAGCGTTATTTCTTACGTTAGATGTTTGACTGTTTCTAGAATTATTATTACTTGTTGTCATAATGGCCTCCTATAGATGAGTTTAATTTGATATTGCATCATTTATTATCTTCTCTTTCACTTTAAATATTCATCTCTACAAACCAAGTTCTGAATTAACTATCATTTCAAATTAATGTTTCATTTTTTACTACTTATGGATAACCTTTCTATTACAATCTTTAAAACTGTTAAAAATATCTAGTTTTCTATTTAAAATTAGTGTAAGGTTATAAAATTTCACGAATTATTATTGCATAATGAATTTATCTGTATTATAATAATACAGTGCTAAGGAGATAATCCTATAGTACGTTATAACCCCTTATTAATTATTTATACTCCCCTCATCGAAAAGACCGCCTGGCTCCCCCTGGCGGTCTTTTCACATATCTCTTTATTGATCGAGCATAGCTTGCTTTCGCTCAACCGTTTATTCCTGCGATCTTTCCTTAACTTCACCATATATAGTTGTATCAACTGTGAAAACGACCTTATCGCTTCCTAAACATCGCAATTAAAAACAGAACTAGTAGGATAGGGACACCGAATGCAAACAGTATTCCTAATAAGATTCTTGCTATAAATGCTATTACAATTACTACAACCAATATTACTAATGCTATTATAAGTTTGTGGTACCAGGAAAATCCGTTAATAAAAATATTACGATGTCGTTCAGATTTCTTCTCATTGTAGTTTTCTTGTTCCTGCGTTCGATAGGTTGAGTATCTGTTATTATCTCCGAACCGACCTTTATGGGCAGCTTTCTCTGTCTCTATGATCGTTTTAGCGATAAGGCGAGGATCTCCAATCTCGTTGATTGCTTCTTCCTCTGAAGGTTGTGAGCTTATATATTGGTTATAATAACTTATGTTTTTGTCTATCACATCTCGGCTTACTTCGCCGGCTAAGGAATTTTTTAAAATATCTAGAAAATCACTTTTTTTCAATTTTCTCTGCCTCCTTTTGTAACATTCTAGCATATACATTATAATACGTAAATGAGTAAGAAATTAATATTGGATTAATTTTGATGTTCAAAGAGTAATTGTTTACCGCGTTCCATATTAAAATAGCTCTTCATCCAGTGTTTGAGGGAGATTAAATGAATCTCACCCCAACACTCTGTACAAAGAGCCAAAAAAATGTGCATCATATACTTATGTATATAATGCACCTTATGACGTGTGCTAGAAGATTCGAACTCCCGACCTTCTGGTCCGTAGCCAGACGCTCTATCCAGCTGAGCTAAGCACACCTGTTATTACTGTTAAAAGAAAAACAGCATTATTCTATATGTTATTATAGAATAATGCCGGCGACCGGAATCGAACCGGTACGGGAGATTAGTCCCGCAGGATTTTAAGTCCTGTGCGTCTGCCAGTTCCGCCACGCCGGCACAAATGGGACCTATAGGGCTCGAACCTATGA
>JAEZMV010000015.1 GCA_023414875.1 Bacillota bacterium
ACTTCTTTTTGTAACGAAAGCGCCGACTTCAACAAAACTATTGTCGTCAAGCAAAGAAGTAATTCTTTCTCTTGCTGACAGTTGTGCTGTACTGCTCATTTTCAGCCCTCCATTTTTTCTATTGTTATATATAAAATCAATTCTCTGCCAATTTTAATTGTATAATAATTATATATAAAAGGCAAGGATAAATTCAATAAATCTGGTATAGGATGGTTCATTATTTATCAATTTTAGTATATAATTTGTCTAATTTTACTAAAATCAAACCCTTTACGGTATAAAGAGGCTATTAGCTTCTGCTTTTCCTCCTGATTTAGTTCCTCCAAAGATTTAGTTTTCTTAGCAATTGCTTTCTTTATAGCTACTAATTCTGCATCCTCTAAATCCTCATCATTATAAGCCGACTCAAACAATTGAGTTATTAAACTTTTATCTAAACCCTTCTGTAGCAATTCGGTTTTGATTGCAAGCTTACTTTTCGTGTGCATCCTGGATCTGATATACGCAGCACCAAACCGTTCATCGTTTAAATATCCATATTCTGAAACATAATGTATCGTCTGTTCAATAATGTCGGCCGGATACCCTGTTTCATTAAGTTTCTTACGGAGCTCCTGTTCGGATCGATCCATAAATTTAAGTATAGCAAGAGCTTTTTGTTTTGCTCTTCTGTATATAGTATCTTCCATAATCCTTTGATATAGTTCCTGGGATAATACTAGTCCTTCCGAGATACCATACTGGTCAATATCTTTTTGATAAAGGATAAATGCAAATTCCTCATCAAGATACACTTTTATCTTCGATTTTTCTATCTCCTCCAATTGTGTAACAACCATAATAGGAACTCCTTTTTTATAGATACGGTTAGTAATATATTTCTAAATAATCCATCTCATGAAAAAAGCTGCCCAAAGAAAAGTGATGAATCCAATCATTAGGATACCTATCAATCAACTATTCCTTCTTGGACAGCTTGACTATATAAAATGTTATGAAAATTTATTCTAATACATCATTATAATTCTTTGTAGGAACTAAGGTATATTTTTCTCTTACTTTGGCTTCAATTTCAGAAAAGATCTCAGGATTCTCGATTAAGTATTGCTTTGCATTCTCACGTCCCTGACCTATCTTTGCATCATTATAGGCATACCATGCACCACTCTTGATTACAATAGCGGAATCTGCTGCTAAGTCCAGAACATCGCCTTCTTTGGAGATACCTTTACCAAACATAATATCAAACTCTGCTTCACGAAACGGAGGAGCAATCTTATTCTTAACAACCTTTACTCTGGTTCTGTTACCAACAACGTCTCCGCCTTGTTTTAAGGATTCAATTCTTCTTACATCAAGACGAATGGAGGAATAAAATTTAAGTGCGCGGCCACCGGTGGTTGTCTCCGGACTGCCGAACATAACACCTACTTTTTCACGAAGCTGATTTATGAAGACAACAATACAATTGGACTTGCTGATAACTGCGGTTAATTTTCTAAGTGCCTGAGACATTAAACGTGCCTGAAGACCTACGTGGGAATCTCCCATCTCGCCATCAATCTCTGCTTTAGGTACCAATGCGGCAACAGAGTCAACGATAATAATATCAACCGCTCCTGAGCGTACCATTGTTTCGGTAATCTCTAAAGCCTGTTCTCCGTTATCCGGCTGTGATATATATAGATTATCGATATCTACACCAATATTTTTAGCGTATACTGGGTCTAATGCATGTTCTGCATCGATAAAGCCTGCAATTCCGCCTCTCTTTTGTACCTCTGCCACCATATGTAAGGCTACAGTGGTTTTACCACTGGACTCGGGACCATACACTTCCATGATTCTTCCCTTAGGAACACCTCCCAGTCCAAGTGCTATGTCTAAGCTGATTGAACCGGTAGGAATGGTTTCAATGTTCATATTTGCATTTGTATCACCAAGCTTCATTACTGAGCCTTTGCCGTACTGCTTTTCAATCTGCGCCAGGGCAGATTCCAATGCTCTAATTTTATCATCCTTTGCCATAACTAATCTCCCTTTTTATGAAGGCTATGCCTCCAAAATACGAACTAATGTTCTTATAACCATATTAACTTATTTTAAAAATTATGTCAATACTTAATTGCTTTTCCCACAGTATATTCCTAATTTTCATTATGATTTCGAGGAATCATATAGAATGCTAAGGAGGTTTATAAGGAAGTAGGGTGAATTAGAGAGTTACTGCAGGAGATTACATGATATAAAGAATAACTTCATTCAGAACTGAATAAAAATATACTCGTATTATATCAATATAGGTTAAATTTGTAAACAGCTGCAGCTCCAAAATAATTCACGAAATTTATCATGTTTTCTATGTAAAAACACAATAATTTAGTATAGCTTATTTGGTATACAGAGCTTTGGATTATAGCCATTATCAATTAAAGCCTGTACAATATCCTGTTTATGCTCATGGCCAAAGGTCTCCATGGTTATGGTAAGCTCTACGGCGCTGTTTCGGTTGATGCTGACGAATTGGTTATGGTCAAGTCGGATAACATTTCCCTGAGCCTTTGCAATTATTGAGGCTACATTAACCAGCTCACCCGGTCTGTCCGGAAGAAGCACAGAGACTGTAAATACTCTTCCTCTTTGAATTAATCCATGTTGTACGATAGAAGAAACCGTTATGATATCCATATTACCGCCACTTAAAATGGATACAACCTTTTTATCCTTGCAATTCAAATGCTTTAGAGCGGCGACTGTTAATAATCCGGAGTTTTCAACCACCATTTTATGATTTTCAATGATATCCAGGAAGTTAACAATCAGCTCCTGGTCTTCTACTGTAATGATATCATCTACATACTTTTGTATATATGGAAATACAATATCTCCCGGTGTCTTTACTGCGGTACCATCAGCAATGGTATCCACATGAGGAAGTGTCATAACATGTCCGGCCTTTAAGGATTCCTTCATACAGGCTGCTCCGGCAGGTTCCACACCGATTACCTTGATATTTGGATTCAACATTTTCGCAAGGGTGGCTACGCCCGCAAGTAAACCGCCACCGCCTACAGGAGCGAGGATAATGTCTACGGTTGGGAGATCTTTGAATATCTCCATGGCAATCGTGCCCTGCCCGGTAGCAACCATTTCATCATTAAAGGGATGAATAAAGGTATATCCATGTTCTTCTGCTAACGAAATAGCATACTGGCATGCCTCATCATATACATTTCCATAAAGAATTACTTCTGCACCATAGCTTTTCGTACGGTTAACTTTAATCAAGGGGGTTGTTGATGGCATAACGATGATAGCCTTTGCCTGATAGAGTTTTGCTGCGTACGCAACTCCCTGGGCGTGGTTTCCCGCAGATGCGGTAATAAGGCCACGTTCTCTTTCCTCATTGGTTAAGGTACTGATTTTGTAGTAGGCACCGCGTACCTTATATGCACCTGTAAATTGCATATTTTCAGGCTTTAAATATACTTTATTGCCCGTGGTGTCAGAAAAATAATCACTGTAAACCAATTCAGTATTCAGTATTACTTTTTTGACTGCTTCTGTAGCTTCCTCAAACTTATCTAAGGTCATCATGTTATTACCCTCCATTTGCATACATAATGCATGAATTAAGATTTGTGGAATTCATAAGAATTTCACTTTATAAATTTACTCATTCTTTTCAAATAAAGCATTTACAAAATCATCTGCATTAAATTTCTGCAGGTCATCAATTTTTTCTCCGATACCGATATATTTAACCGGTATTCCAAGCTCGGATTGAATTGCAATGGCAATACCGCCTTTTGCAGTTCCGTCTAGCTTTGTCAGAACAATACCGGTGATATCTGCTACTTCATTGAATTCCTTTGCCTGTGCTAAAGCATTCTGTCCAGTGGTACCATCTAATACGACCAGAGTCTCCCGATAAGCTTCAGGAAATTCTCTTTCAATAACACGGTCAATCTTTTTTAATTCCTCCATAAGATTTTTCTTGTTATGAAGACGTCCTGCTGTATCGCATAACAGGATATCTATATTTCTTGCTTTCGCAGCAGTAACTGCATCAAAGATGACAGCTGCCGGATCGGAGCCTTCCTTTTGAGCAATGATTTCTACGTTAGCTCTATGAGCCCATTCAGTCAGCTGTTCAATTGCTGCCGCACGAAAGGTGTCTGCAGCCGCAACCATTACTTTTTTTCCCTTATCCTTCATCTGACCGGCCAGCTTTCCGACGGAGGTGGTTTTACCAACACCATTAACACCGATTAATAGGACTACCGATTTTTGAGTTTCAAAATCATAGGCGGATTCTTTTAACTGCATCTGCTCCTTCATGCTATTGATCAGAAGCTGTCTGCATTCGCCCGGATCCTTGATTTTGTTCTCTTTTACTTTTTTTCGTAAATTCTCTATGATTGCAGTTGTTGTATTAATTCCCAAGTCCGCCATAATTAAGATTTCTTCCAACTCCTCGTAGAAATCATCATCGATACTGGAAAAACCGCTAAAAATAGCATCAATTCCATGAGCGATACTATTTCTTGTTTTGGATAATCCCTGAACTAATTTTCCAAAAAAACCTGTTTTATTTTCTCCCATATTAATTCTCCATTCTGCCAAAGCACTGTTAATGTAGGTTTTGGTATAAACTTGCTTGAATATTATATGATATAAATTATTATGAAATCTACTGGTATTCATATTAATTATTTCTATTTAATTAACTCGTTTTCAAGTAAACTAACGGATACTAAGGTAGAAACACCCTTTTCCTGCATGGTTATTCCATATAGAATATCTGCAGCTGCCATCGTTCCTCTTCTATGAGTAATAATAATAAATTGTGTATCCTTTGTTAATTTATGCAGATATTTTGCGAACCGTTTTACATTTGAATCATCAAGAGCAGCTTCAATCTCATCTAGGAGACAGAACGGTGAAGGCTTCAAATTCTGAATTGCGAACAATAAGGAGATTGCAGTAAGAGCCTTTTCTCCACCGGATAACTGCATCATATTCTGCAGTTTTTTGCCCGGCGGCTGAGCATTGATTCGAATACCGGCTTCCAGAATATCCTCGCTTTCCGTTAACTCAAGGTCCGCCTTACCACCGCCGAAAAGCTCCTTAAACACAACATCAAATTGTTCGTTAATTGCTCTGAATTTCTCCGAAAACTGTTTACGCATCTCAGTATCTAACTCATTGATGATCTGAAGCAGAACCTCTTCTGCTTTCATCAAGTCTTCCCTCTGTCCATGCAGAAATTCATAACGCTCGGAAAGATTCTTATAATCTTCGATGGCATTGACATTGACATCACCAAGCTCTTTGATTTTACTCTTAATTTCAGTGATGAGTTTCTTCACCTGTGTCAGACTTATCTCTGAATCTATCGGGTATTCCTGCGCGGTAGTATAAGTTAGCTCATATTCTTCCCACATATAACTCATCTGCTGGTCCGATTGCTCCAGTAATTTTTCCTTTTGTCCGTTTAAACGATAGCACTCTTTATCGAGCTCACTCATCCTGTTGGATAACTCTTCTCTTTTCGTAAAGAAATTTTTATGAATGCTGGTTATGCGCTCTTTTTCAGCCACTTGCGTTTTAATTTTGGACTCAAGCTCAGTAAGGATTTGCTTATCATTTTCCATAAGCTGCTCCGTCTGACTGATCATCTGGTTCTTTTCTTCAACTATCAGAGAAGCCTTTAATATATCAGCCTTTAACGTTGCCTCTTCCTCGTATAGCTTATCAATCTCTCTTTTTACACGTCTGACATTTTCGAGGATAAATTGATTGTTTTGTTCGAAAGAGGATAATTCCAGCTTCAATTCGGAGGCTCTATCACTTGCCTCCTGCTCTTTTGCTCTTTCTTCCTCCAACATTTTTGTCAGTTGTTCAATTTGCTGTTCTTTTTCTTTATTAGAGGTTGTATTCAAAGAAAGCGAATCGTTTAATTTATTTAAATTATCTTTTAAATCTCTTGCCTGCAGATCAATCTCTTGAAGTTCTCTGATATACTCCTGATAGATTGCTTCTGATTCTGTCTTTTTAGTTACTTCTCTGTCCAGCTTCATTTTTGCTGTATTTTGCTCCAGGAATTTCTCCTGCACTAATATTTTAAGACTTTCCAGGCTTTGACGAAGTTTAATCTTAACTTCCTTACCATCTTCTTTTCGTTTCAGCAAATCCTTAGCCTGAGCTGATAAGGATAGAACCAGGGCTTCGATTTCTTCAATTTCACGGCGTCTTCCCAGAAGGTTACTTGCATTTTTATAAGCTCCACCGGAAATGGATCCACCGGGGGTTAATAATTCACCCTCAAGAGTAACTATTCTGAGGCTGTAATTATATTTTTTAGCAATCGCTGTCGCATGATCTATATGATCTACTACGATGATCTTTCCAAGCAGATATTCTATTAATGAGTTGAAACGTAAATCAGAATTAACCAGCTTACTTGCAATACCAAGAACTCCGTTTTCCTTAAGGACCTTATCACTTTGTAGAGAGGATCCTGAGGACATGTTTGTTAACGGTAGGAAGGTAGCCCTACCGAATTTGTTCTGCTTTAAGTAAGCAATCAATTCCTTTGCGGTTACTTCATTATCGGTTACTACGTTCTGAATACTTCCGCCCAGAGCTGTCTCAATTGCAGTTTCATAGGTTTTATCTACCTTGATGATATCAGCTACAACGCCTATAATACCTGGCATTTGAGACTTTCGTTCCATAATCTTTTTGATACTGACGCCATATCCCTCGTATCGTTCGGTCAGATTCATCAAGGAATCCAATCTGGATTTTTCGCCAAGATAGCGAGCCTGTACTTCGCTATACTCTGAACTGACTTGATCAATCAGGGTCTGGGTATCGGTAATAGATTGTTCCAAGGTATTGCTTTCCCTTGTCAGGTTAATGATTGCCTCCGAAACACACTTTAAATCATCCTCGCAAGCTTGAATTGATTCTGTAAAGAGGCTTTCTTCGCTCTTATTTTTTAAAATCTTTTGATTCAATTCTGCTTTTCGGATATTGTTCTGTTCCAGCATCGTCTCATAACGCTGCATATTACTTTTTATTCCGGAATTAATATTTAGATGCTCAAATATTTTATTATTGCAATCTTCAATTTCTTTAGAATAGTGTAGAATATTCTCTTTTACCTGATTTAGCTGTACAAGAGCAATACTAAGCAGGTCATCCATTTCGGAAATTTTTTGATCGATCACCGTTTTTTCGTTTAGATAATTGCTCTCTTCCGTTTTCTTTGCTTCAATTTCCTTCTGCTGTGATTGAATACGGTTCTGGATATATACATCATTTTGCAAAACAGAGCTAATCTGTTCCTTTAATACCTTAATTTCACCCTCAGCTTTCTCCAATGTGAGTTTTAAATCATTATATGTATTCTTATCAAATTCTATGGAACTATCACATTCCTCCAATTGTTTTTCCAAACGGATATATTCTTCTTTGGTATTCTCAAATTCCTCTTTGGTCTGCTCAAAATCAGAGGTTGCTATGGACAGCTTCTCCTCAACTTGTTCCTTAGAAGAATGTAACTTTTCATATTCCTTTAAAAATTGATTTACCTCAAGCGTTTTCAGTTCTTCTTTTAATTTTAAATATACCTTAGCAACAGCAGATTGCTTTTCTAAGGGAGACAGCTGTTTCTCTATTTCTTTAATAATATCAGAGATTCGGGATAAATTTAGTTTTTCTTCTTCCAGGTTTTTCTCCGCAACATATTTTCTTCGCTTAAATTTAACGATACCTGCTGCTTCAT
Organism: Bacillota bacterium; assembly: GCA_023414875.1. GTDB lineage: Bacteria > Bacillota > Clostridia > Lachnospirales > Lachnospiraceae > Mobilitalea. The sequence goes on from JAEZMV010000015.1 coordinate 7,799, forward strand.
CAAATAATTCTCGGCGATCTTCCGGTTTACCGCTTAGAATCTTATCAATCTGGCCTTGTCCGATTATGGAATACCCTTCTTTACCGATACCGGTATCCATGAATAATTCATGTACATCCTTCAAACGACAGGAGGCTCCGTTGATTAAATATTCACTTTCCCCGGAACGGTATACTCTACGGGCAATTGTCACTTCATCATATTCAATTGGTAGTTTATGGTCCGAATTATCCATCGTAATGGCCACATAAGCATAACCCAAAGGCTTTCTGGTTTGTGTGCCGGAGAATATGACATCCTCCATTTTAGCACCTCTTAGCTGCTTCGCGCTTTGTTCCCCCAATACCCAACGAACGGCATCAGCCACATTACTTTTCCCACTACCGTTTGGTCCGACAATACCGGTAATTCCATCATGAAATTCTAATACGATTTTATTAGCAAAGGATTTAAAGCCGTGAACTTCAATACTTTTTAAATACATTCATAGTCTCCCATCTATTTCCTTCTATATCGTTATTCCACATAAAGAACAAACCTACGAAAAGATAAAGATCAGTTACGCTCGATATTTTTCTACCTCATATAACTACGCTTGATCTTTTTTTGTCTTACGTAATTTCTGTATAGCCTGATTTGCAGCTTCCTGTTCAGCAGCCTTTTTCGTTCGGCCGGTTCCACAGCCAATCTCATCATTACCGACATATACTGCAATAGTGAAGTTTTTATTATGATCAGGTCCCTCTTCTGAAATTAATTTATACCGTAGCTTCTGCTTATTATCAATATTTTGTATTATTTCCTGCAAGATAGTCTTGCTATCGAAAAAGAGATCTTTATTTTTGATACCAGCTAGGATAAAGCTTTTAATAAACTCTTTTGCATTAGTAAAACCACCGTCAAGATAAATTGCTCCAATAATAGCCTCCAGTGAGTCCGATAAAATGGAATCTCGATCTCTTCCCCCTGAAATATCTTCTCCCTTACCAAGTAACAGAAATTCACCGATATTCAGGTCTCTGGCGCAGGCAGATAAGGTCGGTTCACAGACGATACTGGCACGAAGCTTTGTCAAATCACCTTCCGAAAGATTGGGATACTCTTTATAAACATGCTCGCTTGTCACCAGCTCCAAAACTGCATCACCCAAAAATTCCAACCGTTCATTATTCTTTTCTTTCTCAAGCCGTATTTCATTTGCATAAGAACTGTGTGTCACCGCATGAATGAGGATTGCCGGATTAGAAAAATGATAGCCAATCTTACTTTCTAATCCTAATACCTTCTCATCCGTTCCCCTACGTACTTTCATATAGATAATTAACCTCCTTCTTTGGAATCCTATATGAAAAGCCCATAAATAAGGCAAGCCTTATTCACAGGGCTTCTACATATCATAATATATACTTTAGTCTTTACAATTGTTATCTAGCGAATACAATTCACCGAATTAATTCATTGCATTCTTAATCTGCTCAATTGCATCAGCAACTGTAACTATATTCTCAGCTTCTTCATTTGCGATTTCAATATCGAATTCTTCTTCGATACCCATAATAATTTGGAATACGTCAAGTGAATCTGCACCTAAATCGTCCACAAAGGTTGTTTCCATTGTAATCTCGTCTTCGTCTACATTTAATACTTCGCTAATAATTTTTTGTAATTTTTCAAATTCCATGATAATTCACCCTTCTTTTAATTTAATCATTGTTACTTAGATTTTTTTTAATTTTATCATTAATATGTTGCTCAGTAAAGGTTACACATTGTAAAATTGAATTCCGTACTTCAACGCTCTTGGCATTGCCGTGTGTTTTTACTACAAGACCGGTTAAGCCGAGAAGAGGAGCCCCGCCGTACTTAGAAGCATCGAAGTCCTTTAAGGTTTCTTTTAATGCCGGCTTACAGAGGAGAGCACCAATTTTACTTTTTGTGGTACTCATCAGTCCGGTTTTTATCTTTTTAACCAAAGCTGTTCCAAGTCCTTCATATAATTTCAGAATGACATTCCCTACAAAGGCTTCGCATACAATAACATCTGCTCCACCGTTTGGAATTTCACGTGCTTCAATGCTGCCTATAAAATTTATGTCCGTGCAATTCTTTAACAGAGGGAAGGTTTCCTTAACCAGCTGGTTACCCTTTTCTTCTTCTGCTCCGATGTTTACAATCGCTACTCTTGGGTTTTTAATACCGATAACATTCTCCATATATATGGATCCCATCTTCGCAAATTGAACCAAATGAGTGGATCTTGCATCAACATTTGCACCACAGTCAACCAGTAAGGAGACACCGTTTATGGTCGGAAGTAAGGGTGCTAGCGGAGGACGCTCCACTCCGTTAATTCTTCCAACTATCAACTGCCCGCCTGCAAGTACCGCACCGGTACTTCCGGCTGATACAAAGGCATCTGCCTCTCCTTTTTTTACCATGTTCAATGCCACTACAATTGAGGAAGCTTTCTTACGTCTGATTGCCAATACCGGGGATTCGCAATTGGTAATAATCTCAGGTGCATGTACGATGGATATACGTTCCTTGTCATAATTATACTCGCTAAGTTCCTTTTGAATGACATCTTCATCACCGGTTAAAACAACTTTGATATCTTTCTTTTCCTGAATAGCAAGTACTGCTCCCTTAATAATCTCACCCGGTGCGTTATCACCGCCCATTGCATCTACTGCAATCGTAATCATATTCTGCATAGTTTCCTCCGTTCCACTATTCACTGATGATAGACCAGTGATTAATTATAAGAATCATGCTGTATATGAATTCTTAGAATACATAATAATGTATTATTAGTCTTAGCAACTTACTATACGTAGTATTCATATGTAACTGTAAGCTAATCTATAAAACAATATACTCGATATTATTCTAAAAATCAACCACATTTTGTGAAAAAAAGAATCCTATGTATTACACTGCCTATATGTAATTACTGTTCTTCTGTCCGAAGGTTTGTCATACAGCTTCCTTCAGATTCCACCTCGCGATGGACACCCTTGTTGTTTTGCTATGTGCTTCCCGCTATCTGGGTGCACTAGGGACTTTCACCCATTTGAGCCCGCACCTGGCGGGTAAACAAAAAGGCTGTACAAATCTAATTTGTACAGCCTAAAAATTATACCTTTTTGTAAAAGAAAGATTTAAAATTACTAAAGCCGATATGTTGAGCCTGAATAATTTGTTCTGTACTACCGACAAATAAAAGTCCATCTTTTTTTAAAGCTTCATGAAAAGAAGAATAGATTTTATTTTTTGCCTCATCTGTAAAATAGATCAGCACATTACGGCATACGATCAAGTCACAATTAGCTGGATATAAATCCTTTAATAAATCATGCTGCTTAAATTCTACGCAGGCTTTCACGGAATCGGATATCTGATATGTTCGGTCGTTAATTTTTGTGAAATGTTTTTTAATATATTCCTCAGGTAAGGCCTTTAAGCTTTTTTCATGATAGAGACCTGCTTTGGCTTTCTCCATAACCTGCTTATCAATATCGGTAGCTATTATTTTAATTTTATTGATAGGCACAAACTTAGAAAGTAACATAACCAATGAATATGGTTCATCACCGGTAGAACATGCTGCACTCCAAATTTTTAAATCCCTACTAAAACGTTCCATCAAATATGGTAACACATCTTTTTCTAACAGTAACCATTGTTCCGGGTTTCGATAGAATTCCGATACATTAATCGTGATATAGTTTATGAATTCATCAAAAGCTACTTTATCAGTCTTTAATTTACTGACATAATCATTGAAAGAATTAAGGCCATGTTTGGAAATCAAGGCTTCAATACGTCTCTTCATTTGACGTTCTTTATATGCATTCAAATCAATTTTTGTCATATCATAAATAGATTGTTTAAAAGCTTCATAGGTACCGAGCAAGACTAATCTCCTTTATCATATGCAGTAGTTAGTAGTTATTCAGCAGTAGCTTCCGTTGTTGCCTCCGTTGTAGCTTCAGTCGTTGCTTCCGTTGTTGCTTCAGTTGTTGCTTCTGCACTCTCAGCCTCAACATCTTTTTCAGGAGCTTCCAGAGCCTTCACGCTTAAGCTGATCTTTTTCTCATCCTTACTAAACTCTACAACCTTAGCTGTAACTTCCTGACCAATTTTCAAAGCATCAGATGGTTTTTCAACATGCTCCTTAGATATCTGTGACACATGAAGAAGTGCGTCAATTCCTGGCTCTAATTCTACAAATGCACCAAAATCAGTCATACGTGCAACAGTTCCGACTACTACATTGCCAACAGCAAACTTAGTTTCTGCATTAATCCAGGGATTAGCATCTTCAAATTTTAAGCTAAGAGCAATTTTTTCACCTTGAATATCTTTAACAAAGGCCTTAACGGTCTCGCCAACTTTGAATACCTTCTTCGGGTTCTCAACTCTGCCCCAGGACATTTCTGAAATATGAAGAAGTCCATCAGCTCCGCCAAGATCGATAAATGCACCAAAATCGGTAATATTCTTAACTGTACCTTCAATGGTATTACCAACTTTAATCTTCTCAAACAAATCTTTCTTTAAGATTTCTTTCTTAGCAACGATTAATTGCTTACGATCGCCGATTATTCTTCTCTTCTTCGGATTAAACTCAGTAATCACAAACTCGATCTTTTCTCCGGCATATTTAGCTAAATCCTTCTCATAGCTATCGGAAATAAGACTAGCAGGAATAAATACTCTTGCTTCGTCAATAATTACACTTAAACCGCCATTTAAAACAGCAGCAACCTTTGCAGATAATACTTCATGTTTCTCAAAAGCTTCTTCTAATCTCTTATTACCTTTTTCTGCTGCTAATCTCTTATAGGTTAACGCAACTTGTCCTTCGCCGTCGTTTACCTTAAGTACCTTGGCCTGCATCACATCGCCAACATTTACAACGGTTCTCAAATCAAGATTAGGTGTATTGGTATATTCATTTCTTGTAATGATACCTTCTGACTTGTAGCCTATATTTAAGATGATCTCATCCTCTTTAACACCCAAGATAATTCCTTCTACAACATCACCGTTGTTTATTTTCACTACTTTCTCTTCTTCCAATAATTGTTCAAAACTCTTCTCTGACATTACGGTATGAACCTCCTTGATTATATTGTTTGGGGTCGATGCCCCTGCTGTAATACCTACGTTTCGATAAGATTTAAACAAATTTAAATCCAGGTCATCAAGTTTCTGTATATAGTAAGTATTTTCACATTCTTTTTTACATATTTCATACAGCTTCCTTGTATTGGAACTGTGCTTTCCACCTATAACAATCATAGCATCAGACTCATTAGCTAATCGATAGGCTTCGGTTTGTCTTTCTTCCGTGGCATTGCAAATCGTATTTAAAACAAATATATCATAACCCTTTTTTGATATAATTTCAACTAAATCTTGAAATTTCTTGTAATTAAATGTCGTCTGCGCTACGATACATATCTTACGATCTGACGGTAGGTTAAACGACTCTGCTTCCAGTTCATTTTCAATCACGGTATAATCACATGAATTAAAATTCTTAGAATCCTTCTTACACCATCCAATGATGCCTTGCACCTCAGGGTGTGAGCTGTTCCCTATAATTATGATATGTTGTCCGCCGATACTTTTTTCACTTACAGCTCTATGGATTTTTTTAACATACGGACAGGTCGCATCAATAATCTTATGTCCATAAGAAGACAGCTCTTTTTGTTGCTCCTCTGAAACACCATGGGAACGTATGATTATTGTTCCCTTAGGTAATAGTTTTAATTCTTCTGGAGAATTTATCACTTTTACTCCTTTTTGATTTAAATCAGAAACAACCTCTTCATTATGAATGATAGGACCAAAGGTATAAACTGCTCCTCCGGCTTCAATCTCTTGATATACTAAATCTACTGCTCTTTTAACACCAAAACAAAATCCTGCGCTTGTTGCGGTTGTAATTTTCAATGCGATCAATCACCCTTTGTCTTTACGATTGGTAATATTATACAGTTAAACCCTGTTATGCTTCAATCTTTTTTTTATATAAATCAATGATTTTTTCTACAACTTCATCAATTGTCAAATCAGAGGAATCTAAATAAACGGCATCTTCGGCCTGTTTTAACGGTGCAAAATCGCGATTCATATCACGGTGATCCCGTTCAAAAATATCATTTTCGATGGCTACGATATCAGCTTCAATACCCTTAACCTTTAATTCTGCCCATCTTCTTTTAGCCCGTACTGAAGTACTGGCAGTCAAATAAATCTTTAAATCTGCATTCGGTAGAACATAGGTCCCGATATCTCTACCATCCATGACTACATTTTCTTTCTGAGCAAGTTTTTGCTGTAGTTCCACTAGCTTAAGTCTTACGGTTTTATTAACGGAGGAGGCACTTGCCATATTACCTACTTCTTCCGTGCGGATTAATCCATTTACATTCTCACCGTTTAATACAACAATTTGTTCCCCTGCTTTATATTCTATGGTTATGTTTACATGCTTACAGGCATCATCAATTCTATTATGGTCAGAAGCATCAATCTGATGCCTTAAAAAATATAATGCCATTGCACGGTACATAGCTCCCGTATCTACATAAATAAATCCTAACCGCTTTGCTATTTTCTTGGCTATGGTACTTTTGCCGGCGCCTGCCGGTCCATCAATTGCTAGATTAAAGTTTTTCATCGCAATTACCTCCGAGTTACTTTTATATTTTATATCATTCGACTGACATTCCAGCCAAAAATGCAGTTGACCAGGCGATTTGAAGATTAAAGCCACCGGTAAGGGCATCCAAATCGAGAACCTCACCCGTAAAGTATACGTGCTTAACCAGCTTGGATTCCATGGTGGAAGGATTAATTTCTTTAACATTAATTCCTCCCTTAGTTACTACCGCTTGATTATAATCGCTCAGTTTCGTAATATGAAAAGTAAAATTCTTTAACAGATTAACCAGATGTAGTCGTTCTTCTTTCGTGATGGAATTCACTTTCTTTTCTGAATCAATAAGGCTTAGTCGAATGATAACATCTATTAATTTATTTGGCAATAGTTGGTCCAGTGAATTCTTAAATTGTTTATTTTTAATTTCTTCAAAATCCCGCAAAATTCGTGCATCCAATTGTTCCACGGATAAGGCAGGCTTTAAATCTATACTGAGCTTAAGCAGTTCCTGCTTCTTGAGATAAGGAATGATATAGCTGCTAGCACTGAGAATGACCGGCCCACTAACACCGAAATGTGTGAAAAGCAGCTCTCCAAAGTCCCTATAAACCTGCTTTGAGCCGGAGGTTATGATAACCTCTATATTTTTAAGTGATAGCCCCATCAAATCTTTAACATAAGGTTCCTTTACATGAACCGGGACCAGGGATGGATATAAATCGGTTATCGTATGTCCCATAGCCTTTGCAAATCTAAACCCGTCACCGGTAGAGCCGGTTAATGGGTAAGAGAGACCGCCGGTGGCTATAATTACTGCATCACCTGATAACTCTTCCTTTGAATTTTTTAATCGTAATCCAGTAAAGCTTCCGTCTTGAATTAATATTTCGGTAACCTCGCTCTGATAACGAATTGACACAGATTGACGTTCTAGCTCTCTTTTGAGTACTGCAATAACATCAGAGGATTTATCAGATTCCGGAAATACCCGATTTCCTCTTTCTGTTTTTATTACTAATCCAAGCTGCTCAAAAAAACTCATCGTGTCATAATTATTAAAGGCATGGAATGCACGGTAAAGGAACTTGGGATTGGATACTACCTGTTCAAAGAATTCATCACGGTCACAGGCATTCGTCAAATTACACCTACCCTTGCCGGTAATGAATAACTTCTTTCCCAGCTTTTCATTTTTTTCTAGTAATATCACCTTATGTCCATTTCTTGCTGCTATAATTGCAGCCAGCATTCCGGCGGCACCGCCGCCGATAACATATACCTTGCTCATCATTACCACCTTATTTATATTCTTTCATTACTAATTGTAATGCCAAATTTTTATTAAGATTATTCATCGTTTTTTTACGATAACTAGATTAAAAGAATAACATAAAATTAGGTAATTGTCGAATACATAATATCGTATCGCAATTACCTAATTATAATAATATTCCTAATTATCCTCCAGATAAGGCTCATCAATCAAATAATCAAATGCGCCGCTGCTATAAGCTTTTCCTTCAATTTGGTAGATAACTTTCTTATAATTATCTAAATTATCAAATAAACTATATGCAATTGCATCTAAGATTGCGCTTTCAAAGCCTGAGCCCAGGTTCGAATACGGTGCCTTGTCCGATTTGAAGCTGATAATCACTTTATCCTCTTTTGTTGTAATACTATCTGTTTCTATGATTATCGATTGATCTGCCATGGATTCAATTGTGGTAGCTACAATTAATTCAGGTGTGATCTCACTTCCTTCCGGTATTAAAGCAGTTACAGTTTCAATTTCTGCAGTATCTGCATTAACAGTGTAAACCGTAAGTTCTATATTAGTCGTATTCTTTATGTTAGAAGCAGTTGATTTATCCTCATCAGCAGCTTTTGTTACTTCAACAGGAGCAGTAATATCTGAAGCTGAATTATCATCAAGCTCTGAAGTGGTTTTATTCGTTTCCCCTTTATTCTCACCTTCAGTCGGTGTAATAGTTACTTCATTTTTCGTATCTTCCTCAGATGCATTAAAGGCACGAAAGCGTAATTTATTGCATCCGGTTAACAGGAGGATTCCGATCAGTATAATGAACAATATGAATTTTTTATTGAACCGTCCCATAATAACCTCCTTTTGATGATCAAGCATTCATTTCTTGATACAACAATAGGATATAACTGTGTCATTTCTATGTTATTATTAAACATTTTTATTACAGTGTATAAAAAATACTGTTTTTTAATAATTATTTATTCCATTTACGCTTCCAGGCTTCGTCGCAGTAAATCCAATGCATAAATAACGCTTAGTTCACGCACCTTTAGACGATTCCCCTTCAGGTAATGCTCTTGCACGGTAACCTTTCCGTTGACATAACAGGCTATATAGACAAGACCAACCGGCTTTATGGGAGAACCACCCTCAGGACCTGCAATTCCTGTAATCGCCAGTGCTGCGTTTGAATCAGTAGCTTTAACCGCACCAATCACCATTTCTTTTGCTGTTTCTTCGCTGACTGCTCCATATTTAATTAAAGTATTCTCGTTAACACCGAGATATTTCATTTTTGCTTCGTTAGAATAAGTGATAAAACCTTCTTTTAATACTTCTGATACACCAGAAACATTGACCAGGCATCCCGTCAGTAACCCTCCGGTACAGGATTCTGCGGTTGACAATGTATATTTTTTTTGAAGAAGTAGTTTTACTACCACTTCTTCTAAGGTTTCCTCTTCCCTGGTTGAATAAATATTACTACCGAAGCGTCTGAAAAGCTCCTCCGTAATCGGTTTAAGCAGTTCATTTGCTTCCTCTGAACTGTTGGCTGCAGCAGTGATTCGAAAATGTACCTCACCATTCTTTGCATAAGGTGCTATCGTTGGATTACTCTGACTTTCAATCAAATCAAGAATATCTGTTTCTGCTTTGCTTTCTCCTATTCCACAGATTTTAATCATTTTTGAAAGAAATACTTTATCTTGCTTTTGTTTTAAATAAGGGAAAATAGAATTTTCAAACATCGGAAGCATTTCAAAAGGGGGTCCGGGAAGAAGTATGGTTGTTTTACCCTCAGCTTCTACGATATAACCCGGAGCGGTGCCGTTATTATTCTCCACTACGATGGAATCTCTGATCTTCAATGCCTGTTTCCAGTTGTTATTTGTCACATTCCCGCTGTTTCCCTTATTACGGAATTTAAAATACGAGGTAATTCGGTCTCTTGAAACCTCATCCATAATTAATTCACGGTTTAGCACCTTTGCGACAGCCTCTTTGGTCATATCATCCTGAGTTGGTCCCAGACCGCCGGTTAAGATTACAATATCAGATCTTTGAAGTGCGGACCTCAGTACTTCACAAAGGCGCTCTTCATTATCACCTACAGTTATCTGATAATATAATGCGAAGCCTAATTCCGCACATTTTCTTGATAAGTAATTTGCATTGGTATTAACAATATTCCCTAACAATAATTCCGTGCCGACACTAATTAATTCTACAGTCATATTTCTCTCCATTCTTAAGCAAGTATTTTATACCATTTGTAAGTTTAAAATCATTCGTTACTAATAACTAATCTATCTACTAATAAAATGTTTATTCTTAAAGAACACTATCCATATGCAGTAGATCCCTATTGGGATTATATGCAAATAAATAGTGTTCCCTTAATATGTTATTTGATTATCAAACACATTTCTATTAATATGATTGAATGAGCATATGAACCCCGAAATGAATATTGATTAATGCTTTTCCTTTAACACATCCTTATTCTTTATCATATAATCCAATAAAGATATGACGGTAAGAGCTGCTGCCAGATAAATTGTTATCTGTTCTAGAATATTTATAAAGGTATAATCCAAATTAATAATTAACATGACACATAATATCATCTGGACGTTTGTTTTTAACTTTCCCCACCAGCCAGCAGCAATTACAACTCCATTATCGGAGGCAATTAATCGGAAACCGCTGATAATAAATTCTCTTGCTATGATAATAATTACAATCCAGGAGGGCATGAGTTTGAGTTCTACAAAGCAGATAAGTGCACTGGCTACCAACAATTTGTCAGCAAGCGGATCCATGAATTTTCCGAAGTTAGTAACCAGATTATGTTTTCTGGCAATATAACCATCCAAAAGATCCGATAATGCAGCGATTAGAAAAATAGCTGCTGCTATGATACGTCCATATGGTATTCCCGGCACTAAAATAAAAACCAGAAATATAGGAATCATTAAGACCCTGAAAATTGTTATTTTGTTCGGTAAATTCATAGCATTCTCCATTCTGCCGTGACGGCGTCACATAACTTTTATATGTAACAGTCTCAAATCTTGATTGAGCTATTAACACTTTATCCTATTATTATAGATATAGATTATTCCTAAGTAACGATTTCTCCGACCAGGTCATAACCTTTTGCACCGGTTACCCGGGCATTGATCAAATCACCGGAAATCAGCTCTGCTTCTGAGGTGATGAAGATAAAACCATCTACCTGAGGAGCATCCATATAGGTTCTTCCGATATAGACATTTTCTTCTTCGACTATTCTTCCTTCAATCAGCACCTGATATTGATTGCCGATCAGTTTTTCGGTATGACTAAATACAACCGATTGCTGCAGCTTCATGATTTCCTTCTGTCTTTGCTTTTTAATCTTAGCGGTAATCTGAGGCTTTAATTTTGCTGCAGAGGTTTGATCTTCCTTCGAATAAGTAAACACGCCCAGTCTCTCAAACTGCATTTCCTTTACAAAAGCCATTAGCTCTTCATGCTCCTCCCCAGTTTCAGACGGAAAACCAGTAATTAAGGTGGTACGAAGTACAATGTCCGGTAGGTTATCACGTAATTTATAAATGATATTTATCAGGTCTTCCTTTGTAGTTCTTCGACCCATTAATTTTAAGATTCTGTCTGAGGCATGTTGGATTGGAATATCAAGATAACGGCAAATCTTAGGTTCCTTCTTGATAGTCTCGATTAATTCATCTGTTATTTCCTCCGGATAACAATATAATATCCGTACCCATTCAATTCCCTGGATATCACACAATTGAGTTAAGAGTTTTGACAGGGATTTCTCTCCGTAAAGATCTTTTCCATAAAGTGTGGTTTCCTGTGCTACCAGTATTAATTCTTTCACACCTTGCTCTGCCAGATATTTTGCTTCACTGATTAAATCTTCCAACGGTACACTTCGGTAGTTACCACGTACTTGGGGAATGATGCAATAAGTACAATGCTTATCACAGCCCTCAGCAATTTTTAAATAAGCAGAATAGGTTCCTGAGGAGAGTAATCGTTTACTGCCTACCTTAGGTAGCCTGTCCAGTGCTTCAAAATGTGTATGCTGATTACCATCTGTAATTTTTTCTATTACATTTAGTATCTCGGCAAAACTTGAGGTACCTAATAATGCATCTACTTCGGGTATTTGAGTAAGGATTTCCTCCTTATATCTTTCTGCAAGACATCCTGTCACTATAAGGGCCTTTAACTTACCTGATTTTTTGTGTTCAGCCATTTCTAAGATGGTATTGATACTTTCCTGCTTTGCATCATGGATGAAACAGCAGGTATTGATAATTATTATATCAGCCTCTTGTTCCTCATTGGTAATCCGGTATCCGCCCTCATGCAGAATTCCCAGCATGTTTTCACTGTCTACAAGGTTTTTGTCACAACCAAGAGAAATAAAGTAAATATTCATTAAAATCTCCATTCCATTATAGTTTTTGTAAAAGCTTTGGTTTTTCTCAACAAATTCTATTACTATGGTTTTGTCGCAACAAACATTGTAACAGCTTTTTGAAAAAAAAGAAACCACTTTATTCGTTGTTAAAGTTCTGTTTTATAAAGTTTGTATCCAAAAAATTCTTTTTCATATCTTTGAGATATCTCATACGACTGTTAAGAAATCGAAACGGTTTATACTCTCCTATAAAGGAAGTATTCATAAAACGTCGGATACAATGAATATCACGTTTACTTGTAAGACTGCGAAGCCCCATTTCAATATTTTTACGAATTCGTAACATAGCTCTGCTCTGATCGATGGTAGTGATTAAAATACCATCTTCAAATACCAGTTCTTTGACATTCTGATAAGAAAAGCAAGTGGGTTTTACACCTTTCATCGTGTATTCTTTCACCAGATTTGTTCCTATTAAGATAGCTCCACTATAGGTAACTTTACAGTTTTGTATTTCAAACTGTTTTTCTGTCTCTGATGATCTAAGGTTATTATAATCATTATTATTTAGAGTTATATTATCCAAGATCAAATGATAATCTTCAATATGAAAGGTACAAGAAAAGGGTGTCTGCAGCGAAGCAATCGATAATGGTAATAATCCAAATGCTGCCGGATGCACAATAAACTCCTTCTCTATCTCAAGAATTTTATAACTTTTATCGGAAATATAAATCTGTTGTTCCAGTTCCATTTACGTTAGCCCTCCCACTCTTACTATAGGCCATTATCTTTCATTTGGCCGAACCGATTCGACACAATTATCCATCAGCATTGCAATTGTCATAGGTCCGACACCTCCCGGAACCGGTGTGATAGCCGATACATGTTCAAAAACATCCTCATAATCCACGTCGCCGCAAAGCTTATTCTCTGCATTTCGGTGGATTCCTACATCAATCACTACAGCCCCTTCTTTAACAAATTCTTTGGTTACAAAAAGTGGCTTACCGATTGCAACAATCAAAATATCGGCACGTTTTGCTACCTCCTGAAGATTTTTTGTTCTTGAATGACATATGGTTACGGTAGCATTTTCACGAAGCATTAGTAATGCCATCGGTTTTCCAACGATATTGCTCCGTCCGATTATAACACATTCTTTTCCTTCGATTGAAATACCGGATCTCTTTAAAAGCTGAATTACCCCGGCAGGTGTACAGGATACAAAGCCCTTCTGACCGATACTTAAGGCTCCAACACTCTGAGGATGGAAGCCATCCACATCCTTTTGTGGGGAGATTGCTTTAATAACAGTATCTTCATCAATATGCTTTGGCAAAGGAAGCTGGACTAAGATTCCGTTCACAGCAGGATTTTCATTTAATGTTTCAACTAAGGAAAGCAGTTCCTCCTGTGAAGTACTTTCCGGCAGCTCATATGCCAGAGATTTAATTCCTATATATTCACACGCCTTCTTCTTATTACCAACATAGACTGAAGAAGCCGGATCATTTCCAACCTGAACTACTGCTAAGGTTATTTGTATATTATCATTGTTTAATAAGGATACCTTTTCTTTTAATTCATCCTTAATTTGTGCAGATATTTTCTTACCATCGATAATAAGTGTCATACAGTTCTCTCCCATCTTATCTTTCATATCATAATAATATTTGATCCTTTGTTCTGTATTGCTGAAATAAACTCTTAATAATAATTGCAGTTCTTCTAGGGAATTTTGCTCTCAAAATTCATCTCACTAACAAAGTAGGGCTTCTTTTGTCGCAATACTTCATAGAAAACCCGTAAAATATTATAATGAATTTCCACTGTAATTCATTATTGTATTTACTAAGAATTCAACTTTGATGAATTCTTTTCGTGCTATTTTCTAATATATTCTAATATATTCTCAAGGATATCTCAAGGTATATTTGTAATATAAGGGAAATTAGTAAGTTTGATATTATATACATGAAATTTCTTAATATAATCCATTGTTTTCATCACTTGATTGGAGTATAACTTAGTTACTCAAATTGTGCAAGACACTTTATATAAACTGAAGGTTCACAAAATACATAAGAAGGAACGGTTACTGCTATGAATATAGAACAAAGAAATCATGCTATAAATAAGACTTGCAGTTCGACACAAAAACCGATATCTATGATGAAACTGGTTTGGCCGATTTTTATTGAACTAATCTTGACCATGCTGGTTGGTAATGTGGATCAGTACATGGTTAGTGATTATTCTAGAAATGCAGTAGCTGCAATCGGTAATGCAAACCAGATCATAAATCTGTTGTTAATTATGTTTAGTATTATCAGTATGTCAACAACCATACTGGTTTCACAATATATAGGTTCTAATCAAAGGCACAAATTGCCCGTCATCTATACCTTATCCGTTCTTGTAAATCTGGTATCCAGTGCAGTAATTATGTTAATTATACTTCTGTTTGCAGATTCCATATTTAGCTTTATGAAGGTACCGAAGGATATTTTACCGGATGCTACCACCTTCTTAAAATTAATTGGTGGCTTTATCTTTCTTCAGGGATTAATCACAACATTTTCCGCCATCTTCAAATCAAATAAAATGATGAAGGAAACGATGTGTATATCGGTCATTATAAATATTTTTAATGTAGTCGGAAATGCTGTTTTAATCTATGGTTTAGGTCCAATTCCATCCATGGGTGTAGCCGGTTCTGCTCTTGCCACTAATATCAGCCGATTTATCGGAGTTATTTTGTTTCTTTTTCTATTCATTAAGCGTTTTGATACCAGAATATCCTTTAAGGTATTAAAGCCCTTTCCTAAGATAGAACTAAACAAGCTGTTGGGAATTGGGTTACCCTCCGGCGGCGAATCCTTAAGTTACACCATGACTATGACCTTTATTATGAAGACAGTCAATACACTAGGTACCTACGTGATCAACACCAGAGTACTTACCAGTACCTTTGCCTGGTTCTCTTACCTGTATGCATCTGCCGTTGGGCAGGCTTCTCAAGTGATCATCGGTAATTATATGGGTGCCGGTGAAGTTACTATGGTAAATAAACGTGTCATGAAAACATTGCGTAATGCCATACTGGTGGCAATTGCAATCTCCGTTTCCATGTTCATATCAAGTGATTTTCTATTTGGATTGTTTTCAGATGATCCAAAGGTTTTAGAATTAGGTAAACAGATACTATTTGTAGAAATACTACTGGAGGTTGGAAAATGTTCAAATATTACATTGGTTCGCTCCCTTCAGGCAACCGGGGATATAAAATTTCCTATGATGGTTGGAATAATATCTATGTGGTCACTTGCCTTTGGGCTCGGTGTATTTCTTGCTGTCGTATGCAAGCTCGGTCTTGTCGGCATCTGGATTGGAATGGCTCTTGATGAAGACATCAGAGCTGTTATATTCTTTCTCCGTTGGAAATCAGGAAAATGGAAGTATATCCGTTTAGCGAAAGACTAATCAGGGATGAAACAGACATAAACTAGAAAGAGGCATTATCCCTTATGAGATAATGCCTCTCTTTATTAAGCAGGGTTTATCCTCTGTAATAATTAATCAGACAGCCCTTTAAAATAATTTCTCTTTCATCATCAGTTAACTCACCAAGCTGTAAGGTAAATTCCTTCATGTCTTTGTTCACGACATAAGCTTTAATTTCAGAGATTTTCTCTGCAACTGCCTTCTGAATGTCCTTCACAAAGATATAGTCTCCATTTGTAAACGGAAGCTCGCCCTTGAAGATAAAAGGTAACATACCCCAGTTAATCAGGTTAGAACGATAACGTTTTGTTGCATATTCATTCGCAATATTAGCGAATCCGCCAAGTACCTTCTGGCAGCTGGCAGCCTGCTCTCTCGCAGAACCATCACCGGGCTTTACTGCAAAAATTGTACTTCCGATCTGAGTTGCATTGACATCAATTGTGAATTTGTTAGCGATGCTATCATATACATCCTTTAACTCGCTGTTTGCAGCTACGATATCCTCTCCTGCAATTCTTGCCTTTTCTGCCTTTTGAACTGCTTTCGCACGGCCTACATAAGCAGGGTCCTTACGGGATAACGTAAATTCAGCTAAGCCCAGAGGATTGGAGCGATAGGAGGAGGTCTCACCGGAAGGAATTAATTCGTCAGTGGTGGTAACCGGATCATGAATCTCAGATACAACCTTAAGAATCATATTCTGTGATAATGCTGTCATAGCCGGCCAATCAACAATACCGGGGCCGAATTTGATATCAACGCTAGAATCAGCTTTGCCCACTCCGTTGTAACAACGGTTCTCGTAAATCGTACTGTCAAAGAAATACTTCGGTTTTGTGTAATTTATATCGATATGTTCTGCTGATGTTAAATACCCTTTATTGGCAGCAGTTGCTGCGATGGATTTTGCATCCATTAACGCTACAGAAGCAATCTGACCGCTTGTAATCTTTGAACCTTCTCTGTTCGGGAAGTTTCTTGTGGTATGGCGGATGCTGAAGCCGTTATTGGCAGGAACATCTCCTGCACCAAAGCATGGTCCGCAGAACGCAGTACGTATGGTTGCTCCGGTTGCCATCAATTTTGCGATTGAACCGTTTTTAACAAGCTCCATAAACACCGGTTGACTTGCAGGATATACACTTAAGGAAAACTCATCAGTGCCTATGTATTTACCGTTCAAAATGTCTGCGGCATCACAGATATTTTCAAAACCGCCACCCGCACAGCCAGCAATCGTTCCTTGATCTACATATAATTTACCGTTTTTGACTTTATCCTTTAACGAATATTTTACTTTATTATTATCCAGGCTAACTAAAGCCTTCTTTTCAACTACATCCAAAATATCATAAAGATTAGCATTCAAATCATCGATGGTATACACATTGCTTGGATGGAAAGGCATTGCGATCATCGGTTTAATCTGAGATAAATCAACATATACCATGCCATCATAATATGCTACGCTTTGAGGCTTCAATTCTTTATAATCGGATGCTCTGTGATGAATTTCATAGAATTCCTTCACTGTCGAATCAGTTTCCCAGATTGAAGATAAGCAGGTGGTTTCTGTCGTCATAACATCAACGCCGATTCTAAAATCAGCACTTAAGTTTTTAATACCGTCACCGACAAATTCCATTACTTTGTTATTTACATATCCATTTGCAAAAACTGCTCCAATGATTGCCAGAGCAACGTCCTGAGGACCAACGCCCTTGCGAGGTGTTCCTGTCAAATAAATAGCAACTACCTCAGGCATATTTATATCATAGGTTTTATCGAGGAGCTGCTTAACAATCTCCGGACCGCCTTCTCCAATTGCCATCGTACCCAATGCACCATAACGAGTATGGCTGTCAGAGCCCAGAATCATACTACCACCGCTTGCAAGCATCTCACGGGCGAACTGGTGAATGACTGCCTGATGAGGAGGAACATAGACTCCGCCGTATTTCTTAGCGCAGGAAAGACCAAACATGTGATCATCCTCATTAATAGTACCACCAACTGCACATAAGCTGTTATGGCAATTTGTGAGTACATAAGGAACCGGAAATTTTTCTAGTCCACTGGCTCTTGCTGTCTGAATGATACCAACAAACGTGATATCATGAGAAGTTAGTTTATCAAATTTAATTTTCAGTTTTTTATTATTGCCGGAGGTATTATGACGTTCCAATATATCATAAGCCATGGTTCCCTGTCTGGCATTTTCCTTATTAATATCGGCTCGACCGGTTTTTGCTTGTAATACCTCATTAACATTTGTGTTGTCTTCAATAATCTCAGTACCTTTTAATAAATAAATACCATTTTCGTACAGTTTAATCATAGTTTCCCCTTTTGTTATTTAAATATTTTATATTGAAGTTTATACTAATCAATTATTTCGTTTTTATTCAAGTCTATGGTGAATTCATCATTACAGTTAATTGTATTGGATGGAAGTAAGCCATTCCTTGCTTTTACCATAAGCTTCACAATATTGGGGTCTTTGGTTTGTTTAAAGGTTATTGTAACATTTCCGGTTAATTTATCATTGAAAAGTCCTGCATCCACAAATAATTCATCATGATTTTCAAATTTAAAGCGGATATCAAGATTAGAATCTGTATATTTCAGATTAACCTCATCATACTCTGTAACATACTTTTTATTTGCGTTGATGTCATCTACTTTTTTTAATTCAATTGCATCAGCGTCTTCATAGGAAGTTACAAAAGATGAATTGACATATTCTAAATTTAAATCGGTATTATTTTTTATTATTAACTTACCATTAAATATTTCAACCAACATTAATACAGCAACGATTAAAACTATCACACCAGCTGCTATTAAAGCCTTAATTATCTTTTCCTTCGTATCAAAAAAACTGCTCTTATGAGTGGTTTTTATTTTGATTTTTTTCATGTTACTCTCCTCCATAAATAATCTTCGAATTTTTTTCAGACAATCTTAATAATAAAGGTTTCGGTAAAAATAATCAAGTCCTAATTTACCTTTTCCGACAAACGAATGGATTAACTGTAATAGAAAGCCGCAAAAGAAGATAACCAATCCAGGGATTTTTTATGGATTAGTTATCTTGTATACTGATATTCTCATCATAAAAATGCTTTATATCTTTTCCTTTGGTACATTTCCAGTTCGAAACATGGTGAAGAAGCCTATCAGCATACTGAGAATGCCTACACCGAAGGGAAGCATGATTTCTGTCTGTACAGCTGTGGTATTATAAATATCAGTTAAACATAAGGTTAATGAAACTGCGGAAATAACAGCAAATAATAATCCGTTTGCGAACCGTTTAAACTTACTGATACGGTATTTATGAACAATCATTTTCATATTTCTATCCTTTCCACCGCCTACGACGGCATATACAATAATCAAATCACATAATTTTCCTATTATTTATTAGACGTTTTAACTTATAAAAAGGTTGCATAATTTTTAAGAAATTACATATTTATTTTAGTTTTAGTATTTTTTAGAATTATATGTTACCAAATCAAACTATCAGTCAACGAGAAAAGAAACCTTATTACTTAACAGAACATAGGAGGTATCCATATCTATTTAAGCTGAAAGGTTTCTTTTCATTTCCTATTCATTATGAATTGTTTCCATAAAACTTTTACCAAACTCTATACATTCAGAATTCCATCTTCATCTGGTACCCATAGCAATTTTAGACCATCACCGTATAACCTTATCATTTGTACGTTTCCTTGATTCAAAACACAATTAAATAATTAATACTGGACGCTCCATAATCCTAATATTTTTTTGAAACAGAAGTTGAAATTAATTTTAGATATATCCTGAGTTGTATAAATCGGAATGTCTTTATAAAACGTTCCGTTAATATAGTATTTAGCATTTCCGACCACTGTCTTTGCTTTCACCGGTGCCTGAAGTACCTTCGGAATATCATATTCGATTTTTACTCTTTCATTCTCACGCATCAAAAGGGACAAATCTCCGTTGATTTCCAAAGGCTCATATTTTTGCTGTCCATTATTTACAAAGACAGGATCTAAAGTAATATCTTCAAAAATTTGTTTTTTCTCGAAGTGATTCACCCCATAGGACATTAGTTTCTTCGTATCCGACCATTTCAGACTCTTACTCGGAGGCCATCCGCAGCCTAGCACCACAGATACTAAGGTTCTATCCGTTCGTGTGACAGCACCAACAAAGCAATAACCTGCACCTCCGGTAAAACCGGTTTTCACCCCGATTGCACCCTCCATCATATAGAGAAATCTATTCTTATTGGATACATTAAAGCTCCTGCCTTTTTTAATTTCACTGAAAACATGTGAGGAGGTATTTGTTATTTCAATAAATTGTTTGTTTTTAATTGCATAGCTGGCAATGATCGCCAAATCCCTTGCCGTTGTATAGTGACCCTCTGCGTCCAAGCCGTTCGGTGTCACAAAGTTGGTATTCTCACATCCAAGCTCCCTAGCCTTATCATTCATCATGGTTGCAAAGCCTTCTACGGAGCCTCCAACGTGCTCTGCGATTGCTACAGCAACATCGTTATGACTTTCCAGCATAAGAGAATATAATAAATCCTTTAGATAATATTGCTCATCCGGTTTGACATTAAGCTGAACGTCGGGCATTTTTGCTGCATAAGAGGATATTGTAACTACATCCTGGAGATTTGCATTTTCTAAGGTAACAATACAAGTCATTATTTTTGTTGTACTCGCCATCGGCATTTTTTTAAAACCGTTTTCTTCATACAAAATACGGTTATTCGAAGCATCTAACAGCAAGGATGAAAGCGCATGCAGATTTAAATCATCTGGTGGTGGAAGCATACTTTCCCCGATATCTTCCTTTTGGACATCTTCCCTATATTCTTTCTCTGGAGCTATTATCTTTTGATATTCTTCCTCATTTTTTACCGCTCTGTCATTTTCCTCTTTCAATTCTTTGTCGAAATCAACATATACTAGACCGGAGGTATTTAGTATCTCATCATAATAATCCTTAAGATTGTGATATTGAACGGTAACAAAAACAACAAGCAAAGCAAGACATGGTAATGCTTTTATATATCTGTTCTTCACTCTAGAATCATCCTAAACTTTTCCTTACTCTAAATTTATTGTAAAAATGCCAGATTATTCATATTTAATTACTTGTTTTCATACAAGTTATATTATTTTAATCATTAATTATAACTAAGAGTCTGCATAGCTTATTACAGGTAAAATATCTATACTTCATCCGGAGAAACCAGTCTCTTGCTTCCGTGACATGAGTATCCGATAAAAATCATGTATTGTGTAGGTCATGGCACGACAAACTCATACAGGCTGAACTTAATCTTACTATCTTCATAGACATAAATATATAAATTTAATAGCTCAGTTAGATAAAGATATTGATATTATGCAAATAGGTAATGTATAATATTACCATATTATTGGTAAGTAATAGTTACATAATGTGTACTAATCGATGATAAGTTTGAGATAAATACTATCCGACATCAATGTCGGTAATACCAGCAGTGATGGAATATCCCAACATTAGATTCATGTAACTGTCGGAAATACAATAGTTATCTGAAATACCCCGCGCTTCATTTTTTCTATCTGAACAAAGTATTAAGGAGATGAAATTATGGTATACAGTTTTATTGAGGTGGAATCATATACCGGAACGGTCTTAAAGCAGGAGTTTAGTAAGCAGAATTCTAGTACTTTAGTTATTTTACTACCGGGTATAGGCTACACTATTTTTGGGCCACTCATATATTATTCTTATAGTTTAGCAGTGGAGTTAGGCTATGATGTGTTAACTATTGAATATGGTTTTCAAAAAACGAATCAATCATTTGAGCAAGAACATTATAGTAATATCATTGATGAAAGTAAGACAGCTATTGATAAGGCACTTTTTTCTGGAAATTATAATGATATTGTATTCATTGGTAAGAGTTTAGGAACTGGTATTATGTCGAATCTTTTATCATATTACCAAAGTATATTAAGAATTACGCCTATATTTATTGCCCCAATCAAATCAGCTGTGGATTCAATTGGATTATTCAAGAGTTTGGTTATAATAGGTACAAATGACTCTCATTTTGATGATATTAAAAATATAAATGGGTTAGATAATGTTCATATGTACATAATTCATGGAGCAGACCATGATTTGGAAGTTGATAATATCATAGAATCAATTGATTATATGAAGCAATGTATTATATGTATAAGAGATTTTATATTAAAAAGGGATACATAAAGTATAAAAAACATAAGAGTAAAAACAGTATTTCCCTGGATGGTTAAAGCGGGGGACTTCATATAACAATATGTTCCCAACACCCCACAGCCTAAGTGCAAGCACTCGGTGTCCGGGCTTAGGCTCTCTTTTGTTAATGATAACGATCGGACACCTTAAGGCTCTGGGGTGTCGGGAACACGAGACGTTAAGCGCAATATCTATTAGGGCATGGCTCTGAGGCCTACTTATTTCAGTAGTTAATTAGATCAAGTAGGACTAAAGATTAAGGAGTAAATTATGCAATTGATTGTTGAGTTTGGATATGAAGAAGTAGATATAATAGATGTTCCTTTAAATTTGCTAGAAGACATTAATTCATATCAGGAACAATTTTGGAAGTGGCTTTTTGATAAAAATACAGAACACAAATATTGGTATTATAATAACGGAGAAAAGGATGGGTGCTGTTATCGTTCAGATGCTTTCGTAGAATGGTTAAATTTATTTCCTTTAAGTAATCAGAACGAAAAGGCAAGTATATTATCAGAATACACGACGAATTATGATAGAAATCTACCAAGCATTTATTTTTGATGTAATATAGAATCTTTAATACTGCGCCTGACAATATGTTCCCGGACACCACACAGCCTAAGTGCAAGCACCCGGTGTCCGGTTTAAGAAGTTTGAAAAGTTGTTAATCATGAACGGACACCTTAAGGCTCTGGGGTGTCGGGAACACGAGACGTTAGGCGCAATATCAAGCTAAGTAATGATGTAGTTCTATTAATTAATTATTGTTTTACCATGAACGAATTTTTAATGGAGGTTTATTTTACACTTATGACCAAAATCAAGAAATTATTAGGGATATAATACTTTAATTTAATAATCATATCAATCTGATTATTAATTATTGCACTGCTTACCTATTTAAATAATAGGGACAATAAGCGAAAAAAATAACTGCCCCCTGACTTAGCCGATCCGGCGGGCAGTTATTTACTGTAACGGAGGCTAACCACATTTTGGGCGGTTACTCCTTCTATTAATTCAAATATAGCATTGCTATTAACGAAAGTAAAGAAGATTTGTGAATTTGTAAAATTTATATAATAGTTTTATTTTTATTTATGATACGACACCTAACAATATGTTTCCAGACTCCCCATAGCCTAAGTGTATTATTATAGACTCTTCGAAACAATCCTGATATTTGCAGCAGCTCAGTTCTATAAGCGTCTTTTAAAATCCTCATAACCAAACTGCTTTATAACCTTTAATCCCTCCTGCTCGGTATTCAAAAGAATGGAGGGCAGGTTGATTCCGTTAAAGGTATTATTCTTTACCATCGAGTAGATTGCCATATCACAAAATACCAACCGGTCTCCAACCTTCAGAGGATTGGGGAAGGAATAATCTCCGATGACATCACCTGCCAGGCAGGTTGGACCGCCAAGGCGGTAGGTATATGGATATTGCCCCACAACTCCTGCGCCTATGATATTCGGTCGATACGGCATCTCTAAAACATCCGGCATATGGCAGGCTGCTGAGGTATCCAGGATCGCCAGCTGCATTCCGTTTTCGTTCAGCTCCAGCACCGTACTTACCAGATATCCGGCGTTGAGAGCAATTGCTTCACCGGGTTCTAGATATACCTGTACCTGATACTTCTCTTTTATATAATTAATGCAGCGAACCAGAGTCTCTATATCATAGTTATCTCTGGTAATATGATGTCCTCCACCGAAGTTGATCCATTTCATCTGATGCATAATTGAACCAAACTTTTCTTCCACTACTGCTAAGGTACGCTCCAGTACATCAGAGTTCTGTTCACACATCGTATGAAAATGCAAGCCTTCTATTCCGGTAAGATCTGCTCCCTGTAATTTAGAAAAGGTAATTCCAAATCGGGAATTAATAAAACAGGGATTATACATATCAGTTTCTATTTCGGAATATTCCGGATTAATTCTTAAACCACAGGACACTCTTTTTTCTTTGTCTGTAGCCTTGCCCTTGTACTTTTCCCACTGTGCCAGGGAGTTAAATACAATATGATCGCAAATTGATATTATCTCGTCGATTTCATCTTCCTTAAAGGCCGGTGCGAAGATATGCACTTCTTTTCCCATCTCTTGATATCCAAGCTTTGCCTCGAATAATGAACTAGCGGTGGTACCGCTCAGGTAGCTTCCGATCATCGGGTAGGTTGCATACATGGAAAAGGCCTTTTGTGCTAGTAAGATTTCACAGCCGGTACGATCAATCACCGATTTTAGAATCTCACAATTTTTACGTAATAATTGTTCCTCTACTACATAGGAGGGTGTTGGAACCTGGTTTATATTAAAATTCATCGATTGCTCCTATCCGTTAAGGCTAATCAACCATCTCAGGATGAAAGTTTTCTTTCCAAGGTAATCCGCATTTATTTAATTCCTCCATAAATGGATCCGGGTTAAATTCCTCTACATTAAATACGCCCGGCTTCTTCCATTGTCCGGTCAGAACCATTTTGGCACCAATCATAGCAGGTACACCCGTGGTATAGGATATCGCCTGTGAACCTACTTCACGGTAGCACTCTTCATGATCACAAACATTATACACATAATAACGGACTTCTTTACCATTCTTTACACCGGTATAGATACATCCAATATTGGTCTTTCCTTTGGTTCTGGGGCCTAAGGAGGCAGGATCCGGGAGAACAGCCTTTAAAAATTGTAACGGAACTATTTTATGTCCGTCAAAATCAATTGGTTCGATCGAGGTCATACCTACATTTTCAAGCACTCTAAGATGGGTCAGATAACGCTCCGAAAAGGTCATAAAGAAACGGATTTTCTTAATTCCCGGAATGTTTACTGCCAATGATTCCATTTCCTCATGATGAAGCAGATACATATCCTTTTCACCGATTTCAGGGAAATTATAAACACGTTTAATTACGAGAGGCTCTGTTTCGATAAATTCTCCGTTTTCAAAATAACTTCCGTTTGCAGTAATCTCACGGATATTAATTTCAGGATTAAAATTAGTTGCAAAAGGATAACCATGATCTCCTGCGTTAGCATCCAGAATATCGATGGTATGAATCTCATCAAAATAATGCTTTAACGCATACGCGGAGAATACTCCGGTAACACCGGGATCAAAGCCGCAACCGAGTACTGCTGTGATACCTGCTTCCTCAAAACGCTCCTTATAAGCCCATTGCCACTTGTATTCAAATTTGGCGGTATCCAGGGGTTCATAATTCGCGGTATCTAAATAATCCACCTTGGTAGCTAAGCATGCATCCATAATAGTTAAATCCTGATAAGGAAGTGCTACATTAATTACAATATCCGGTTTAAATTGTTCAATCAATTTAATCAGTTCATCTGTTTTGTCAGCATCAACCTGTGCGGTAGAAACCTTTGTTTTATAGCCCTTCGCTATAACCTGTTCCTTCAAAGAAATGCATTTGGATATTGTTCTGCTAGCGATACAAATCTCCTCAAACACCTCCGAATTTTGACAGCATTTATGAACCACAACACTTGCTACGCCGCCAGCTCCAATAATTAAAGCTTTACTCATTAAAATTCCTCCTTATCTCATCTCATTATAATCGTCAAAAGCCTATTAAAGACCTCTACATCCATACAATTCATTAATATTGAAGTAACAGCTCACGCAAAAGCTTACAGGCTAAAGCGGTGGAAGCCCCGCTTTGATCATAAACCGGTGACAGCTCGTTCATATCCATTCCTACGATATTTAGCTTAAACACCTGATTAAGTGCATTGATTAATTCCGTAAAGGTTACACCGCCGGCTTCCGGAGTACCGGTTCCCGGAAATACAGAAGGATCCAGAACATCCAAATCAATGGTTAGATAAACCGGTTTTCCCTGTAATAGTTCCACGACCTGTTCCAAACGATCCAGGTTGAATTTTTGAGTGAATACATGTTCCTTTGCCCAAAGAAACTCCTCCCTGTCACCGCTTCGAATTCCGAATTGATAGATCCTCTCATCTCCTACTAATTCATGACAACGTCTCATGACACTGGCATGGGAAAGCTTTTCTCCCAGATAATCATCCCGTAAATCTGCATGTGCATCAAAATGAAGGATATGAAGATCTGGGTATTTTTTTACCACTGCACGAACGCTTCCCAGTGTCACAAGATGCTCACCGCCAATCATAAGTGGCTTTTTCTGATCCTCCAGAAGCTGCTCGGTCAATTCTTCTATCGTTCTCAGTACACGTTCTGTATTGCCAAAGCCAAATTCCAGATCCCCTGCATCAAATATCTTTTTATCTAATAAATCCTTGTCCAAATACGGACTATAGGTCTCAATGCCATAGCTTTCACTACGGATAGCCGAACTGGCAAATCTAGTGCCTGGACGGTATGAGGTGGTCCCATCAAAGGGTGCTCCGAATATTACAATATCGCTCTCCTCATATTCATGATCACAGGCTATAAACGAATGGATATTTCTATTCATCTTCATTTAATTGCTCCTTTACGTAATTGGGAAGTGCAAAGGCTCCTTTATGAAGCTTTGTATTATAGTATTTCGTTTTAATACCAAGAGAATTCCATCTTTCTTCCTCTAAATGATGAATTGGATCAATCTGTTTTGAGGCGTAACCAAACAGCCAGTGACCGGAGGGATAGGTCGGAATATGTGCCTGATATACCCTTGCAATCGGAAACGTCTCCTTAATTCTCTGATGAGCACGTTTCATAGCTTCGATATAAGCATCATAATAAGTACTTTCATGCTGATTCACTAGTATACCGTTATCCTTTAATGAATTATAGCAATTACCGTAAAATTCCTTGGTAAACAGTCCTTCTCCAGGTCCGAAGGGATCAGTAGAATCAACCAGAATCAAGTCATACTCATTGGTTTTTCTTCGAACGAATTTCAAACCGTCTTCATAATAGATATGAACTCTTGGGTCCTCCAGGCTACAGGAGGTCTGAGGTAAGTACTTTTTACAGGCTTCTACAACCATAGAATCAATTTCAACCATATCAATCTGCTCTATGGTCCGATATCTGGTAAGTTCACGGATGGTTCCACCATCACCGGCACCGATAACCAATACCTTCTTAATCTCCAAATTTGATGCCATGGGTACATGGACAATCATATCATGATAGATAAATTCATCCTTTTCCGTAACCATCAGACAGCCATCCAAGGTTAAGGCACGCCCAAACTCTACCGTATCCAATATAGCAATATGCTGAAAATCACTCTGACAGCTGTAAATCTGTTCTTTCACCTTTAATGAAAATCGTACATGGTCCGAATGATGCTCCGTATACCATAATTCCATATCAATAACCATTCCTTTCTTCAAAGCCAGCATATTTTAGGCCGAGGTCCAATATTTACAAATAATGAAGCATGGCTGTTTTACCGCATATGCTTCATAGAATCCTGTATAATATAGTAATGAATTTCATTGGAATTCATAATAATATTTAACTGTTTTTACTGAAATGAGATATTACTAAAAATCAATAATATTAATATGTTCTACCTTCATATCCTTAGGGCCGGTTAAAGAACTTCCCTTTTCCTTTGCATAATTAATATAATCGATGATTTCCTTCGTTATACGCTCACCGGGTGCCAGGATCGGAATGCCTGGAGGATAACACATAACAAACTCACCGGCAATATGCCCAATTCCATCCTTTAGTACAACGGACTTTTTATCATGATAAAATGCCTTCTGTGGTGTACATGCCACCTCCGGATCAATATATTCATGATTTAGCATACCAACCTTATCCTTCCCGTAAAGACGTTTAATCTCAGATAGAGCTGATATCAAGCGTTCTATTTCAAAGGCTCGGTCTCCGGCAGATATGATGGCCAGAATATTACCGATATCTCCAAATTCAATCTGAATGTCATATTCATCTCGAAGCAAATCATATACTTCTACCCCTGCCAGACCGATTTCACCGGTATGAACGGATAGCTTTGTCCGGTCAAAATTATAGATGGTATCCTTGTTGATTAATTCTGAGGAAAATGCATAATATCCACCTGTTTTATTAATCTCTTCCCTGGCATATTCGGCCAATGCAATCGTTTTAGAAACCAACTCTCGACCGTTTAAGACCATATTCTTTCTTGCCAAATCAAGAGAAGAAAGAAGTAAATAAGAACCGCTTGTTGTCTGTGTGAGATTAATAATCTGTCTTACGTATCCCGGATCTATATCATTTTTACACAATAAAAAAGAACTTTGTGTGAGAGATCCACCTGTTTTATGCATGCTGACAGCAGACATATCTGCACCGGCAGCCATAGCACTGATGGGCAGCTCATCACCAAAGTAAAAATGTGCTCCATGTGCCTCATCAACAAGCACCTTAATTCCGTGCTGATGAGCTAATTTTACGATTTCAGTCAAATTGGAGCATATACCATAGTAGGTTGGATTGTTAATCAAAATTGCTTTCGCGTCCGGATGCTCTGTAATCGCAGCCTCAATACCCTCCAGTGACATTCCAAGAGGTATTCCTAATTCATGATTTACTCCGGGATTGACATAGACTGGGACCGCACCGCATACTACTAACGCATTAATAGAGCTCCGGTGAACATTTCTTGGCATAATAATCTTATCTCCTGCTTTGCAGGTAGACATAATCATTGCTTGTACTGCAGCTGTTGTTCCATTAACCATAAAAAAAGCCGCATCTGCACCAAAGGCCTCAGCAGCCAGTTCCTCCGCAGCCTTGATCACGGAAACCGGATGAATTAGATTGTCTAAAGGCTTCATGGAATTCACATCCACTCTAAGACAATCCATTCCTAAAAAATCCGTAAGCTCCGGGTTGCCCCTTCCACCCTTATGTCCAGGTACATCAAAAGGCACAACCCTGTTCTTTTTATGATTTAATAATGCATCATGAATGGGTGCATTCTGTTGTGTATATTTCATGCCGTTCTCCATTCTTCCTAGTATATATTCATTCCGCTGAATATTTCGATCATTTCCTTACGAAGACTATTCGTAATGTCAAGTCTTTGTTTTGGAGGCAGTTCATATACATCTTTATTAAATAGGTAATTTTGTAATTCAATTTCTTTTATCAGCATTTTTGTATGGAATATATTAGACTGATAAACATTAACATCAATTGCATCATATCTGGTTAAAGTCTGATCATCGATGTAATCCTGAATGGAGGTAATATTATGATCAATAAAGTATTTCATTCCATGTAGATCTCTTGTAAAGCCTCTAACACGGTAGTCTATGGTAATAATATCGGAATCAAAGCTTCCGATTAAATAATCTAAGGCATTCAAAGGAGAAATCTCACCACAGGTTGATACATCAATATCAACACGGAAGGTAGAGATAGAATTATCAGGATGATGTTCCGGGAAGGTGTGTACGGTAACGTGACTCTTATCAAGATGCGCATGGACCGTATCTCTCGGAGATTTTAAATACTTACCCTGATTACAGGATTCATCAATATGATCAGAAGATAAGGATCCCTCAGCTATTAATATATTTACTGAAGCACCCTGTGGATCATAATCTTGTTTTGATATATTAAGTATATGTGCACCAATCATTTCGGTAACATCTACCAAGATTTTTGTCAAACGCTCCGAATTATATTGCTCATCTATATAAGCGATATAATCCTTTTGTTCTCTCTCACTTTTTGCATAGCAAACATCATAAATGTTGAAGCTAAGTGTTTTTGTGAGGTTGTTAAAGCCATATAAGGTAAGCTTTTTATCCAACCCAAACATCACAACCTTTCCTTAAAGTAATGGTGCTGCTGATATTATAAAAACAAATTATACACAGAAATTTAAATTAAATATTTTAGAAGTAAATACGTTGTATAATGTATCAAGATATGTAACAGCATGGACTATTATACAAAAATGTATTCAAAGATGCAAGCATTATTTTTAATATTTCTAAACCACAAGTTTAGTATTACTGTCACTTTCGCGTATAAACAGATTACTCCATAAAAAAGACAAAGGTTCGCCATGCTTGCATGAGCGAACCTTCGTCTTTTTTATGGATAAGTGTAACGCGAGCGAAAAAGCCGCTCGCGGCTCCTGGCTTGTGTAATCTGTTTATACGCGAAAGACTAGATATCCAGCTTCAACTGTATCTCTTCTTCCGCTTCCAGTTTAAAGTCTTCAATCTTCTCTGGATTCAGGATTGGAAGCGCATCCAATGACTGCAGGCCAAAGCACCTTAAAAATTCCTCTGTAGTGCCAAATAGAATAGGTCGTCCTGGGGCATCCATTCTTCCCATTTCACTAACCAGATTATATTCTACCAGCTTATTTACCGCATGATCTGTTTTTACACCACGGATTGCCTCAATCTGAAGCTTCGTAATTGGCTGTTTATAAGCAATAATTGATAGTGTCTCAAGCAGTACATCGGTCAATATATGTTTCTTCGGAATATGTGTTATCTTAATAATGGATTCATACATGGAGGGTTTAGTACACAACTGAAATGCTCCGTCCAGTTCGATGATATGAATACCGCGTTCCTCATTCTCATATTGATCCATCATATTGTGTATAATTTTTCTGATTGTATCTTCGTCATGATCCAAAGCTCCTGCAATTCGCTCCAGCTCCACGGCTTCGCCCATCGTAAATAAAATTGCTTCAATTTGCGCTTCGATTAGTTTTAACTCCATTAAAAACCAACCTCCTCCATTTGTATGATATCGGATGCCAGGTAAGTGATCATGATATCATCAAATAAAATCTCCTGTTCGATATTAATTCTTCCGATTTTAATTAACTCTAAGATACTTAAAAATGTAACGATTACTTCCATCTTGCTATGCTGTGCTTCCAGTAGACTACGGAATGAAAATGTTTTATGTAATAATCCATATTGCTGAATTTGAGAAAATTTTTCAGATAAATTAATTTCCTCCTGCTCAATTTTACCGAATTTGCTTCGGATCGGATCGATTTTATCCGCCTGTTTTTTTACGATGGATTTGAATATTTCATGAAGCTTCGACAGCGTAAGATCAGATAACAGTCCCTCCACATCAATATCCTCTTTATAATCAGATATTTCCTGAGGAATGGTCGGGGGTTTAAACAAGACTCTGGAAGCATCCATCTGCTTGTCCTTCAATTCCCCTGATATATATTTATACATTTTGTATTCTAACAGACGCTCCACCAGCTCTTGTCTTGGATCCAGCGGTTCCTCATCCTCATTTACCTCTACTGGTAGTAGCATCTTAGATTTAATATTAATCAGGGTTGCCGCCATAACCAAAAATTCACTCATAATTTCAAGATTTTTGGTCTCCATATGCTTAATATAATCCAGATACTGCTCCGTAATAACAATAATCGGGATATCATAAATATTTACTTTATTTTTATCAATCAAATGAAGCAGAAGGTCAAGCGGTCCTTCAAATGCTTCCAGTTTTACCGGAATACCCATATTAACCTCCCATGCTGCATCTTTGATGCAGCTCTAAATGCCGGAAGAACAAGGTGTGAGTGCCATTGCACGAACATCGTAGTTCTTCCCGTGTGAATTTGCCCTTTAATTCACACTAACCTCCCACAAAATAATGTTCTTAAAGAACAGAACAATAATCGCTATTTTATATTTGTAACCTAGCAATAACATGATATTAGTCCATACATAAGGTCAGATGATAAGCTTATTCACATTTTAAAATAACCTGTACGATTTCAGGAACATTAAACAATCTTGGCATGACTGAATGGGAACCGAGACCTCTAGAGACAACCATCTGCTGACCGTCCTCTGTATGGTTACCGGAATGATATTTAGGGAAGAATTTCGCTTGTGGAGATAAAACACCTCCAACTCCCGGAAGTCTGACCATTCCACCATGTAAGTGACCTGAGATCGTCAGATCGGCACCCCAGCGCGCATAATCCATAAAGAATACGGGGTTGTGAGCTATCAGGAGCTGGTACTCCTTAGGTGAACTTTCTCCAATGAGAGACTCCAGATATTTTTCTTCTATGGCTGGAAGCTTATTACGTTCAAAATACTTCTGGCCAATGGAAACACCGGTAATTCTTATGTTTGTATGATTCTTAGTGTAATAATTACTTTCATTATCAAGAAAGACTACATTTAACTTTCTTAACTTTTCTTTATATTCTACCCATGTAGAATAAGCTTCTTTTAAAGCTTTTTCCTTTTGTGTCAGGTTACTGTTATCCGATTTGGTGTTACCGGCAAAGCTATTTCCGATTAATTCCATCCTCTGCTCATGGTTTCCGTAAGCATAATATATTTTATATTGTTTCGCTAAACACTCTAACAGTGTAAAAGCACTGCTGGGGTAACAGATTTCTCTCTTATTAATCATATCTCCTGCCACAATGATGAACTCAGGTGACATTTCCTTGATTCTTTTAATTAACCTTGCATTATTTTTACCAAAGGTACAATTATGAAGATCTGCTAAAACAATAAAATTTGTATTGTCAAAATTCTTTGGGAGCTTTGCAGAGAATATGTGATATCTCGCCGAAACGAGCAGTTTCTGCTCTATCAAAGCCCATAAGATAAGTATCAGAATAATTCCTGCCACGATCATTTGTTTCTTGCAATCTCCTTTCCAATATCTGTGTCTAAGCATAGTTACACTACTTATGTTAATGGAATACTTTATATAGTCATACCTATTATACTATACTAGTAAGGCTATAATGTGTCAATAAGCTACTGAACGATTCCCTACACTACTGAACGAAAAAGGGATTCCCATACTAATCAAAGAGGGATTCCCAGGTTAGTCCTTGGAAATCCCTCTTTTTCAGTCTGATAACACTCCTCGAAACCTATTATTTAGCATCCATAAAATAACGATTTAAAACCTTAAAGAAGCAATCCTTATAATTCGCTTTCCTAATTGACTCTGATGCAAGTATATCGATGCTTCCGATTTTGTCATTCTCATAATAATAAACTATTTCACCGATTTTATCATCCTTCGCAACCGGAGCAGGAACCTCTTCATATAGAATAACTTCTTTTCTGATATTCTCCGGTGTTCTGCCTTTCACACAAAGATAGGAAAATTCCTTACCTGTTTTACCCTGTACATTATCAGTAACACCTTTTTTTACTTTGACAGGGGCTAAAACGATATCGGAGTTGTTATCAAAATAGATACTATAATTAGCAAAGCCATAATTCAAAAGCTTTGAGGCTTCCATGAATCTGGTTTTTGTATCCGGAGCCGCCAGAATCACCGCAATCAAATCCATTTTATTTCTTCTGGCCGATGCTGATAAACAGTATTTTGCCAATCCGGTGGATCCTGTTTTTAGTCCGGTAATTCCTTGATAAAACTTAACCAATTTATTCGTGTTTGTCAAACCAAATTCAGACTTTCCTTTTTTGGTCGTATGTATGATGGTGTCCATCCAAACGGTTGAATAATTACTGATTTCTGGATGATTCATTATAAGCGCTCTGGACATTAATGCAACATCATATGCAGAGGAATAATGATTATCGGTATCCAGACCACAACAATTAACAAAGTTAGTATTGTTCATTCCAAGTTCTTTTGCTTTTTTGTTCATCTGAGCAACAAATTCCTCTTCGGAACCGGCGATTAACTCTGCCATAGCAACGGATGCATCATTTGCACTGGCAATACTAATACATTTAATCATCGTATCAACGTCCTGAATCTCAAAAGGCTCCAGATAAACCTGAGAACCACCCATTGAGGCAGCATGCTCACTTACACTGACTTCATCAGTTAGTTTGATTTGACCGGAATCAATCGCCTCAAAAATAAGTAATAAGGTCATGATTTTTGTAATACTTGCCGGTTTCAGACGTTCATCCTTATTCTTTTCGTAAATAATTGTTCCTGTTGAACCCTCAATTAAAACTGCAGAAGGCGAGCTTAGGTTTAGTTGGGCATCAACCGCTGCGGTAACTGTAACTGCATCTGCATCTTTCTTTATAGAGGAGTTACTGATTTTCGCTTCCGTTGTATTTGGAAATAGTGAGAGTAAAAACATGGAACACAGGAGGATTACAGCACATAGTTTTTTCATTCTTACCTCATTTCTGCGCTGCTTTTCATGTCTTGCTTGCTAGACTATACTCATATAAAAGCTTGTGTACGCAGCGCCGACACAAACCTTCTGAGAGAAAGAAAATACATGCCTTCGTACTTTCTTCCCATTTGCTCCGCAAAAATGTATTATTACTATTTTAATCCATGCTGTTAGTTTTTAGAACAAACCCATATTATATTTGTCTAAATTATTAAATTACTTAACCCAAACTGTGCATTTTAATTTTTTACCCTTTACTTTAGCATAAATAACAGTCTTCCCCTTACTTTTTGCCTTTATCTTTCCAAATGCATTGACGGTAGCAACCTTCTTGTCACTACTTTCCCACTTGGTATATGCGTTTGTTCCATATACCTTCAATCGATAGGATTTCCCAACCTTTAGCTCCAATTTTTTTTGATTCAAATCAATAACATATACCCGACATTTAAATTCTTTTCCAGCTACTCTGGCAATAATAAATGCTTTTCCGGTTCGATGAGCAAATACCCTTCCGTTAAAATTAACTCCAGCCACTCTGAAATTCGTTGTAGTATAAGAAACATGCTTTTTAAAGCCAAATACGTAAAGCCGGAACTCCTCTCCTTTTATTAAGTATAACTCCTGCTTGTTGATATGAGGGGCAAAGGGTGGAACTAAATTAGTACGATAATACATGGAAGAATGCTGAAACAAAAATATAATAATCAATAGAAACGAAATCCCAATGATAACAATTTTATAAACTTGAAAAACCAGCGGTTGCTTCCTACGGGAATGATGCGACATGAATTACCTCTCCTAAAGCTTATAAATCTTTGTCTTATTCATATTCTATGAGTCAGCTCATGAATTTTGAATAAAATAATAGCCGATACAAAACAAATTATAATTAAATGCTTTGTATCGACTATATATAAACCTCTTGTTTAAAACTCCTGTATTCCATCTTTTGTTACAATCGCATAGACATATTTCGGTATTATTGGCTTCTCATTTCCTATTACATAGGACTTTAACAGACGTTCCTTTGCTTCCATCAGTTTATTCTGATTATTCGCATATAGAGTAGCTATTGCCTCTCCTTTATTTACAGAATCTCCAAGCTTTTTATGAATTATTAGTCCGACACTTAAATCAATATTACTGTCTTTTGTTTCTCTTCCTCCTCCAAGAATTAGGGAAGTCATACCTACTTCATCTGTATGGATATAGCTTATGAAACCATCGGAAGGTGCCAACACATCTTCTTTTAAATCGGCTTTTTGGAAACACTCCGTATGATATACTGCTTCACTATTTCCTCCCTGAGCTTGAATAAACTCAGCCAGTTTGTCAAGTGCACTTTTATCTTCTATGGTTTGATACAACCTTCTGGTTGCTTCTTCCACATCGGTGGCAATTCCGGCACCTACAAGCATATATGCTGCTAAGGTTATACTTACTTCTAATAAATCCTTGGGCCCGTTACCGTTTAGAGTGTCTATGGCTTCTATTACCTCTAAGGTATTACCAACTGCATTTCCAAGCGGCTGATTCATATCCGTGATAACCGCATAGGTCTTTCTACCGGCTATGGTACCTATCTGAACCATTTCCTTCGCAAGCGCCAGAGAATCTTCATACTTTTTCATAAATGCACCGCTTCCGGTTTTAACATCCAAAACAATAACATCCGAACCGGCAGCTATTTTTTTACTCATAATACTGCTGGCGATCAATGATATATTATCAACGGTTGCAGTCACATCACGAAGCGCATATATTTTTTTATCCGCAGGTGCTAAATTGGCTGTCTGACCGACGATAGCCATGTTAATACGATTTACATTAGAAATGAACTGTTCCGTCGATATCGTAGTCGAAAAGCCCGGAAAGCTTTCAAGCTTATCGATGGTTCCTCCGGTATGGCCCAGTCCGCGTCCTGACATCTTTGCCACCGGAATTCCAAGTGCTGCAACCATGGGACTAAGAACCAGGGAGGTTTTATCACCTACACCGCCGGTGCTGTGTTTATCTACCTTTACTCCGTTAATTTGCGACAGGTCAAGTAAATCGCCACTATGAGCCATAGCAACCGTTAAGGCTGCCGTTTCTTCATGATCCATTCCGTTGATACAGACCGCCATTAGAAATGCTGACATTTGATAATCCGGAATTGCACCCTTTGTATATCCCTGAATGATATAATCTATCTCCTCTGCGGTTAAGTGCTCGTTATTTTTCTTTTTATTTATCAAATCATACATCTTCATAAGTTAACCTCCGTTAAAAGTACATGCTAATATAAAATATTATACTGCTGAAAGAATAATACTATTATATACTATTCTTTAAAAAAAGCCTATCATAAATCATAGAAAATCCCTCAAATCGATAACTGCTTTCATAATTAGGAAGCATTTCTCCCAGGTCTAATGCTTTAGACTCGGATTAGGCCAAACTGTAACCTTAATCACACGATTTTTAGGATAAATGATTGACTAATACAATGAAAAAGGATAAAATAAATCAATTAAAAATGAGGAGATTGATAAAATGAGTTTTAAATTTGTTAAGGAAGTTATATCTCCGGAGGAATTGGTACAGGCATATCCTCTACCAGCTAAAGATGTTCTTCGGAAAAAAGAAAGAGATAAGCAGATAAAAGATGTTATTACGGGTGCCTCAGATAAATTTCTCGTTATTATAGGTCCTTGCTCAGCAGACAATGAGGATGCTGTTTGTGATTATATCTCAAGACTAGCTAAGGTACAGGAGAAGGTTGCCGATAAGGTAATATTGATTCCTCGTATTTATACAAATAAACCCAGAACCACCGGAGAAGGCTACAAAGGAATTGTTCATCAGCCGGATCCGGAAAAAGAGCCTGATTTGCAGGAAGGATTAATTGCTATGAGAAAGATGCATCTTCGCGCGATTGCAGAAAGCGGGCTTACTGCAGCGGATGAAATGCTCTATCCTGAAAACTGGCCTTATGTAGAAGATATTCTCTCCTATGTTGCAGTCGGAGCCCGTTCTGTCGAGGATCAGCAACACAGACTCACCATAAGCGGTATGGATGTTCCGGCCGGTATGAAGAACCCGACCAGTGGAGATTTCTCTGTTATGTTAAATTCCGTTGTGGCAGCTCAGGCAAGCCATACCTTCCTATACCGTACCTGGGAAGTAAATACCTCAGGTAATCCGTTAGCTCATACAATCCTTAGAGGTGCGGTAAACAAACATGGACAATCCCTTCCCAATTATCATTATGAGGACTTAAACCTACTTTTTTCCATGTTCGAAAAACGAGATATTATAAATCCGGCGACCATCGTTGATGCAAATCATGCAAATTCAAACAAACTCTATAAGGAGCAGACACGTATTGTAAAGGAAGTTCTACATAGCCGCAGATTATCTTCTGATATCGCAGCTATGGTTAAGGGCGTTATGGTAGAAAGCTATATAGTAGGTGGCACCCAAAAGGTATCCGATCATGTATACGGTAAATCCATTACAGATCCTTGTCTTGGATGGGAGGATTCAGAAAAGCTGATTTATACGATAGCGGACAGTATTTAATGGAAAGACATAATTTAAGGGAGTGTTCAGGCACTCCCTTTTTATTATCCTTTTAATTCGTCTTTTACAAAGCCATGA
The DNA here is from genome assembly GCA_023414875.1 of Bacillota bacterium. Lineage (GTDB taxonomy): Bacteria > Bacillota > Clostridia > Lachnospirales > Lachnospiraceae > Mobilitalea. Next base: position 45,735 of record JAEZMV010000015.1, read on the forward strand.
ATAAACCTAATTGCTTCTTCCCCATCAATTGCTGCATATGTGATTCGCTGTTCATCCTCTAATGTAGTTGAATACCAGTCATTCACTACAAAATCAGATTCCCTTTCCTCCATAATTATGGACGTCAACATCTCATCGCACATATCTGCTAACGATTTGTCTGCCACTCGTAATATTTTCATATTCTATTCCCACATGTTTAGATAACTGTACGATTATTATTTTACTATTTTATATCTTACTGAATAGTTTTTATTGTAATTCAATAAGCTCAATGGATTCAATTGGACCTTCGCTTCAGATTAAGCCCTTGGATGTGTATTCATATATACTTCCCTACTGTTCTTATGATTCTGAGACAGGTAAAGCTGTGTTGTCGTAATATCTGCATGTCCTAAGAATTCTTGTACACTTCCAAGGTCCGCCCCGTTATCAATCAAATGGGCGGCAAAGGAATGCCTTATGGAATTCGGGTTGATCTCTGTAAAACCTACCTGCTTGGCATACGACTTAAGTATCTTCCATAAGCCCTGTCTGCTTAATTGTTCACCCAGGGTATTTAAAAATAAATAATCGCTGTTATTTCTGTCAAAGCTATCCTTTCGGATGGCAAGATAATCCTGAATTGCTGCTTTGGCAGACTTTCCAAAGGGTATCGTTCGCTCCCTTCGTTCTTTACAGGTTACATATCTTGCTGCGATATTAATATCCGAAACCTTCAAGGTAATTAATTCAGAAACCTTAATACCGGTAGCGTATAAAAGCTCTAAAATAGCTTTATCGCGAATTCCTTTTTTGGTCTTCGGATTTGGGAGTTGAAGCAATTTGTCCACAAGGTTAGTCGCGAGAATCTGTCGAGGTTTCTTCTGAACCTTTGGAGGTTTAATCCGTTCTGAGGGGTCACCCGTAATTATTCCTTGCTTTAAAAGGTATAGCAAAAAAGCTTTCATTGCAGCAATATTCCTGGATACCGAAGCCGGTGACAGTCCTTCTTTTTCCAAAATCAGAATATAGGAATTCAAATTGGTCTCACTGATTTTAGCAACTGAGTTGATGCTTTGATTCTTCAAAAATACCTGTAGCTTTTTTAAATCATTATGATAAGCCTGTAATGTATTTTTTGAGGAATTCTTAACTTCCTCTAGATATCTGATGAAATCCAGGATATATTGTTCCATTTACAACCTCCTTTACCCATAAAGATCCTTACAACAATCAATAATTATGAATTATATAAATAGACCCATAGTTTTCTTAAGAATAAATGCTCCTGCATAAGCTTCTAAAAAGCTTCCGACCAATAATGCAGCAGCAAGTATTAATATGATAGCAATTTTTGATTTAATCAGTCTTGATACTTCACTGATACGGGTGTGGTTTTCATGATAAATCGATCTGCAAAGCTCATAACCTTTATATAAGCAGATTAACGCAATGGGCAGATATAATAATCCATGAGGAAATATATAAACTAAAATCAACAAAATACCTTTGGCTCCAAATTGCATGGTTACTGCCGATATGAAGAAACCTGAAAAAAATCCGAAGGAGGTTATCTTAAAAGCCATATAAGGGACTCCAAGAATCGTTATACTTAAAAGCCAGAAGACCAAAAAATCTCCAAAATTATTACTGAGAACATATCGGAACAAACCGGCATAGTCAATATCATTCGTAGATATCTCGGCAAATACATTTTCTTTAAAATCAAGCATTTTCTGTTGATAATTATCCTTAAAAATATTCGCACATAGGATACCGAGAAATAATCCAATAACTAACAAAATAATTGATATCTGAACGATACTTAATTGATGTAATTGTAATTTTAACCGCTTCATTTTTCATCCTGCCTGACATTTCATATATAAAATACATATGACAGGAAAGTGAAATTAGAACAAGCTTGCTAATTAATCTGGAGCTTCGTTTTATAAGCCAGAATTGCAGCTACTGTTTTTGCATCTTTTATCGAACCGTCGAATATCATATTGATTAATTCGTCCACGGAGTGTTTCTCAGTCGTTACAAATTCGTCTTCATCAAGGTTCTGTCTGGATGGAGTAATACCGGTTGTATAATAGATACAAATCTTTTCATTACTGAAGGCCACCGTTGTAAATACATCAATCAAGTGGTACACCTCGCCAGCCTTATATCCAGTTTCTTCTTCACATTCCCGAATCGCACAGGTAAGGTTATCTTCTCCTTGATTTAAGCCTCCTGCCGGAATCTCAAGGGTATACTGATCTATAGCATTGCGATATTGACGAACCATCAGTATCTTACCATCCTCACAAACAGGAACCATGGCGGAAGCACCACGGTGATTAATAAAATCAAAGTTGGTTAATTTTCCTCCATCTATTTGGATGGTATCGCAGTAATAATCTATAATTGCTCCTTTATGAACCAAATCTCTTTTTAATCGTGTGTACTGACTCATGTGATAGCTCCTTTTGCCATAACTGATTTATTTTTTAAGGCTTAAATTTACTGCTTTCTCGTAACAGGCATCGGAAGCCTTCATAATAGCATTACGAAAACCATGTTCCTCCAGTGCTTTCACTCCGGCAATGGTAGTTCCACCCGGAGAGCATACGTTATCCTTTAATTTTCCCGGATGATCGCCAGTTTCCAACACCATAGCCGCTGCTCCCAGTACAGTTTGAGCTGCCAAGGTATAAGCTTTATCTCTCGGAATACCGTAGCTTACAACACTGTCTGCCAAGGCTTCAATAAACATATATACATAAGCCGGGGAACTGCCACTGGCACAAATCACCGCATTCATGTAGCTTTCATCAAAAACCTCAAATTTTCCAAAGGATCGAAAGAATCGATCAATGATCTCCTTTTCCTCCTTATAAAAGTTATCCTTTGAGTAACTAACTCCGGTCATACCTTTTAATACCATTGCCGGAGTATTCGGCATAGCTCTAACGACACGGATCTCCGAAGTTAAGGAGTTCTTAATTGCTTCAATCGTAATGCCTGCAGCAATTGATATAATAATCTGATCCTTTGTAATGGTTCCTTTTATCTGTTCCAAAACCTGATGAAAAAATTGTGGTTTGATTGCCAGCACCAGATATTTGCATCGACTAGCTACTGCAGCATTATCCTCTAAAAAGTGAATACCAGTCTCCTTAAAAACATACTCATTTCTTGCAACTGAAGCATCTGTAAATAATACTTCTTCATTTCCAAAAGTACTTCCAGCAGCTTTTAATAAAGGGTAACCCATGTTACCGGCTCCAATAAATCCAAACAATGCCATGTTAATCCTTCTTTCTTAATTTCCAGTCAATTGTCTTGTCAAACACCTTGCTGATATTTTAACATATAAATTTAAGAATAGGTAGTGTTTTAACAAAAAATTGTCAAACACTACCTAATTTATTATGTATTATTATACGAGTTTATCCAGAAAAGCTTCAATTCGATCAAGTCCCTTGATTATCTGTTCCATAGAAATTGCATAGGATAAACGAATATGATCTGCAAAGCCAAAATCTTCACAAGGGATTACTGCTACATTGTAATCTTCTATAAAGATTTTAGCCAGCTGATTAACATCTCCTACTTTTGCACCGTTGTATTCTTTATCAAGAGTCTTGCTAATATCAACAAACAGATAAAATGCACCCTGAGGCTTTAACGCGGAGATCAGTTTCATGCTTGATACTCTCTCGTGCATATATTCTCTTCGTTTATTAAATTCTGCATGCATCTTGTATACCGAATCCTGAGGACCTATCAATGCTTCGTAAGCTGCTTTTTGTGCTATGGAATTCGGATTTGAGGTCTGATGACTTTGAACACTACCCATTAATTTAGCAATCTCTGGGGATGAACCGGTAAAACCAATTCTCCATCCAGTCATGGAGTAACTTTTTGCTACACCACTGCAGGTAATAGTTCGTTTATAGATTTCATCGTTCAAGGAGGCTATACTGATTGCTTCTCCCCCATCATAAATCAGATTTTCATACATTTCATCAGATACTACATAAAAATCTTTACGAACTGCAACCTCTGCGATTGCTTCAAGTTCTTCTCTGGTATAAAGCATACCGGAGGGATTGCTTGGGGAATTTAATATCAATGCTTTTGTTTTATCCGTACATGCTGCTTCGATCTGTGCTGCAGTAACTTTATAATTTTGCTCTTTCTCGGCCCTAACAAACACGGGGATACCGTCTGCAAGTTTTACAATCTCCGGATAACTCAGCCAATAAGGAGTAGGTATAATGACTTCATCTCCCGGGTTACATAAAGCTTCAAATATATTAGTCAGTGAATGCTTACCTCCATTACTAACAACTATTTGATTTGGCTCATACTTAATTTTGTTAAATTTTAAAAACTTTTCACATACTGCTTTTCTTAATTCCAGCGTCCCTTCAGCTGGAGTATACTTGGTAAATCCATCATGAATAGCTTTAATTGCTGCATCACATATGTTATCCGGGGTATTAAAATCAGGCTCACCAGCCCCAAATCCGACAACATCGATACCTTTACTCATTAATTCTTTTGCTTTTGCAGTAATCGCTAAGGTTGAAGAGGGTTTCACTGCCTGTGCTTTTTTTGATAATGTTAATGCCATTGTATCCACCGTCCTTTTTTAATTTTTATATTAGCTAATTAAGAATTCATATATAACGGTTATTGTTTCATATAATTATAATAGAATTCATTACGTTAATTACTCTGGAGCTTAATTTTTTAACTTTTACCCCAGTACATTCTTAATTATTTAAATTCATACTATATGATATCTTAACTTTAATAATATGTACTTTCGAAATCTTTATCATTGTAATATATCCATTTCAATAATGCAACATAAATTTCTTAAAAATTCAAAAAAAGTATTTTGTACCGCTTTCATATGTACGTCATACACGGAATTATTGTGCAAATTGTGCATAATATAAATTTATGGGAGTCTAACTGTTCCTTTCATTTCTTAAGCAAGTTCAGAATACTATTCTATGCGAGAAAAAAGACCTCACAAATTGTGGGGTCTTCTTATGTATGAAACATAATCAATTATTACTTTATACCAATTACAATTAATTCTGATGCTGGTTCAATACCTATTTCGTTCAATCTTGAAGCCAATACCTCAAATTCCTTTCGATATGTTTCATATTGTGGTTTATCCTTTATTCGTTCAATTTGTGTTTGATAACGCTGAATAATTTGCTCAACCGGAAGCCCTTCGTCAGACATATCATATTCATAAACAAGACTATGAAGCTTATTAAGTCCAACGTTCTCAGCTATACTTAGGATATCCTGTTTTAAAAAGGTTTTGTTATGGTATATACCAAGAATTCGATCAATTTCTGCACCAAAATGATGAATATAAACATGTGATAACTGTCTCTCTCGTTGTTCGTCACTGAACATTTCATTAATAATAAAAGTACCTCCCGGCTTTAACACACGAAACATTTCACCTAAGGTTTTATCTATATTCACAAGATGATGTAATGTATTCGATATAGCTACCGTATCAAAGGTATTGTCCTCATATGGAATATATTCGTTCGATACAATTTTAAAATTAACCTTATCGGATTGGATATTCTTATTTGCCGCTTCTATGGCTTTATCATTGGAATCAATTCCGATGATTTTATTATAATCCTTTAGCTCCTCCATCAGTATCTCTACAAAGCTTCCATCACCTGTTCCAACATCCAATACCGTTCCACCGGAGATATCCCCAAGAAACTCTTTTAATTTATTCATACTTCCACCTACTTCTCCTGCGTAATTTGTATTACATATACTTAGTTAATGTCAAGTACACTATATTTAACATAATAATACAAAAACTCACTATAATCAAATGAAATAATCAGCTTTTAAATATATTAAAAAGGGCAAAAAAAGGGGCATAGAATACTAATATGTATTCTATACCCTAATTTCTGGATTAATCACAAATCCTTATTTCTTATAATTATTATAAGATTTTTACATTGTCTGAATAGTTGGAGTTATTTCGCGTAATCTGTTACTCTTGATTCTCTGATTACGTTTACTTTAATTTGTCCCGGATATTCTAACTCACTTTCAATTTTCTTTGATAAATCACGTGCTAAAAGTACCATTTCAGCGTCGCTGATCTGTTCAGGTACAACCATTACTCTGACTTCCCTGCCTGCTTGGATAGCAAATGACTTATCTACCCCCTTAAAGCCATTGGTAATATCTTCAAGTTGTTTTAGCCTGTTGGTATATGTTTCTAAAGTTTCACGTCTTGCACCGGGTCTTGCGGCTGAAATAGTATCAGCTGCCTGAACGATACATGCAATCAAGGATTGGAATTCCACATCACCGTGATGTGCTTCTACCGCATTTATAACGATCGGAGATTCCTTGTATTTTCTACATAAATCTACACCAATCTGTACATGGGTTCCTTCCATTTCATGATCTATCGATTTACCGATATCATGTAATAAACCGGCACGTTTTGCAAGTCTAATATCCACACCGATTTCTCCGGCTAGAAGACCGGATAAAATAGCCACCTCAATTGAATGCTTTAAAGCATTCTGTCCATAACTTGTCCTAAATTTCATCTTGCCGAGAAGCTTTATAAGCTCCGGATGAATTCCATGAACTCCTACCTCTAAAGTAGCAGCCTCTCCCGACTCCCTAATCATAACTTCAACTTCTTTTTGAGCCTTTTCTACCATTTCTTCGATTCTGGCAGGATGTATTCTGCCGTCTACAATCAATTTTTCAAGTGCAATTCTTGCAACTTCTCTTCTGATTGGATCGAAGGCTGATAGAATAACAGCTTCGGGTGTATCATCGATGATCAAATCAACACCTGTCATGGTCTCTAAAGTTCTGATATTACGTCCCTCTCTACCAATGATTCTACCCTTCATCTCATCGTTAGGAAGCTGAACAACGGAGATCGTTGTTTCAGCAACATGATCTGCAGCACATCTTTGAATTGCCGTAACTACAAAATCCTTTGCTTTCTTATCCGCTTCTTCTTTTGCTTTGCTTTCTAAATCCTTTATAAGCAATGCGGTTTCATGTTTTACTTCTTCTTCAACAGTCTTAATCAGATATTCCTTAGCTTGTTCGGAGGTTAAACCGGATATTTTCTCCAACTCCTGTAACTGCTTTTCATGAAAATCTTCAACGTCTTGTTTGATTTTATCAAGCTCAGTTTCTTTTATGGAAAGCCTTGACTCTTTCTTTTCCAATGCTTCGGTTTTTCTATCTAAAGTCTCTTCTTTAGTTAGAACCCGCTTCTCATAGCGTTGTATCTCAGCTCTGCGTTCCTTAGTTTCCCGCTCGAATTCATTCTTTGCCTTTAAAGATTCCTCTTTTGCTTCGAGTAAGGCCTCGCGCTTCTTAGTTTCAGCTGTTTTTAAAGCTTCATCTATGATTTCTCTTGCCTTTTCATCTGCACTGCCGATTTTCGCTTCATATACTTTGATGCGATACGACGTAGCAACTTTCCAGGTAAGAATAGCAACTACAACCAAGGTTATTACAACTGCAATAACGATTTTTAAAGTTTCTGACACAGGAGCACCTCCTTATTTAGTTTTCATTGTACAATAATACAACATATAAATTTTATACTGTTTTTACTAATATGTCAAGTATAGTAACGAATAATTTATCTATTTTGTCAAAATATAGTATCTATATATAGGATAATTCTAAAATCAATCCACTATATAGTCTTAAATAATGAAAAACAATCAATTATTATGATTAAATATTCACCATATTAGATTAAAATCTATTTAACTTAATTTTATATTCTGCTTAAACCTTATAATTGAATAATTCTCATCAATTTTTCTAAATCATGTTATAATTGGATATGCATATCAAGCAACCCAAGATTTTCCTCACAATTTAATACAGATAAGTTTTTTACCGAGAAAACACAAATTGCTAAACCTATATTTTAATGTTTATCCAGTCTTCCCATATAATAAAAGCCCTTACTTTCAGCTAAATAAACCTCTACGATCTTACCGATAAGACTTTCTTCTCCAGGAAAGTGTACAAGAAGATTATTACTTAGTCTGCCGGTAAGTAAGCTAGAATCCTGTGAATTTACTTCTTCAACCAGAACCTTCTGTACCGTATGCTCCTCTTTTCCAACTGCTTTTGCAGAATTCAATTGAATCTCTTTGAGAAGACGGTCAAAGCGTTCCATTGCAACAGCTTCTTCCACCTGATTATCCATGGTTGCTGCCGGAGTTCCAGTTCTCTTTGAATAAATGAAGGTAAAGGCACTATCATAACCCACCTTCTTAACGACCTCTAAAGTATCCAGGAAATCCTCTTCAGTCTCACCGGGAAAACCAACAATAATGTCAGTAGTTAGTGATATATCCGGTACAGCAGCACGGATTTTATCAACCAAATCCAGATAGCTCTCCTTCGTATATTTCCGGTTCATCAGCTTTAATAGCCTGGTGCTTCCGGATTGAATTGGCAAATGCAGATGCTTGCAGATTTTAGTACTATTTTTCATTACTTCAATTAAATCCGCGGATAAATCTTTCGGATGAGAGGTCATAAAACGAATTCTTTCAATTCCATCAATCTTTTCAATCTCCGATAATAATCCTGCAAAGGACATCGGTGTATCCAGATTCTTCCCATAGGAGTTAACATTCTGACCTAGTAGCATAATTTCTACTACACCGTCGGCTGCAAGATTTTTGATTTCCTCAAGAATATCCTCTGGATTTCTGCTTCGTTCTCTGCCACGCACATAGGGTACGATACAGTAACTACAGTAATTATTACAGCCATACATGATATTTACTCCCGCTTTAAAGCTATATTTACGGTCGTTCGGTAGATTCTCCACAATCATATCAGCCTTATTCCAGATATCAATAACCATACGCTTTGAATCCATATGAATTTGTAATAACTCTGCCAGTTTAAAAATATTATGGGTTCCAAAGATAATATCCACAAAACGATAACTGGTTTTTATCTTTTCAACCGCAGTCTCCTCCTGCATCATACAACCGCATAAAGCGATGATCATTCCAGGATGACTCTTTTTCAACTTGCCTACATAGCCCAAGCGACCATAGACACGATTATTAGCATTTTCCCTAACGGTGCAGGTATTATATAGAACAAAATCCGCATCCTCCGTATCCGTCTCTTCATAGCCAATCTGTTTTAGGATACCGCAGATTTTTTCTGAATCGCGGCTATTCATCTGACATCCAAAGGTTTCTATATGATAAGTTTTTTTCTTTCCTGTCTTCTCGTATTCCTGGTCATATCGCACTTTAAGTTCATTGATAATATCTAACTGTTTAGCGGCTTCTAACTCATTCACATTCGTATTTCTGCTATCCATTTTAACCTCCATATACTTTATAATTCAAACACATACATTCATCTTCACATAAAATGTATTTTGTATTCTTAAATATTTTCGTTAAAATACTTTACATCAATTATATTTATAACGATATAATCATGCTTCCAAACTCAGAAATTACCAGTTTCAATTCATCAAAGGTAGAATTCTGATATTTATAATTAAGAGGAAAAACTGCCTCATCCTCTACGGTTTCTATAGTTAACGCCGGCTTTCTAAAATGTTCCGAATAATAGTGAACCGTATTCCCTCCGGAATCTCCGCTATCAATTTCCTCTTCCGGTAAGACCAGTTCATAATTCGTTACTTTTTTAAGACGCTTCGCAATTTCCAATTGTTTATTATTATAACTGTCAGGCATTACACTTCGGTAATAATATATTTCTTTTCCCCTGGAGTGAAAATCTACAAAACCCTTTGATTTGTATTCATGAAATAAAAATATCAATGCTTTTGTTTCGTTCTCACTGGCTGCATAATCCTTGTCATTCTTAGGCTTCCATAGCCTACTCGGGAAATTACGATTGATATCAACACCTCTAGCGTTGAATTTCCATTCATAATTAGGAATTTGTCTCGAAAGACATAGCTGTCTAAGCTTCTCATCCTGAATACAATCAAAGCCACTTAATGATATCATATAACCATCCGGATTTAATAGTGGAACAAACAGGATGGTAAAGGTTTGTAATAACTCATGGATACAGGCGCCATATAGCATCTGTTCATATTCTGTTCCCAAATGCAATGTGGTTTTTCTTAGTTTTCTTTTTAAACTAAGCTTCTGTTGGTTGTGATTTACATACATATCAGCATAATATTCAATAATCCTCATTATGACGATTGGATTAATCGTCTCTCTGGCATGTACCCCTGCGCAACAGATCATATATTGTTGCCCTAAACCAAGCTTTAGCAAAACGATGTCACGATTGTCATGGGATTTGCCAATCGTGACATACTTAAGTATAGCTTCATATTTTTTTGCTAATTTATTTGTATCAGAGATAAATTTATCGTAAGAATATAAGGATTCATTTAGGTCAATTATCATGAATAAGCTCCTATATACATATTATCATATCATTCTATGATGGATAACTTATTATATGATGGTTCCCTTACCTTATATGATGAATAATTACTTAAAATTAAAAACACCTTAATTAATATATCATAAGCAGTATTTAAATAATTACTAGATATCTAAAGCTTCTTATAATAATACATGCTGATTATTTGATCTCATTAAATATTTGTGCAATCGGTGAGTCGGCGGACAAGATTAAAGTTTTATCCGTTCCGCTTAAGGATCCTCTAGCCGCCTCCAGAGACCGGATGAAGGTATAAAACTCACTACGTGATGTATCAGAGTAAGCTTCTGATAGTACTCTCATGTACTCTGCTTCACCCTCTGCAATTATTTTTGCAGCTTCGGTTTCTGCATTAGAGACACTGATTGCAACCTCTTTATCCGTAGAATTACGTGTCTTCTGAGCCTCAGCTTCACCCTCTGCAGTATAAGTTGCAGCGATTTGAGCACGTTCTGAAATCATTCGCTCAAATACAGCGGCCTTATTATCAGCTGGAAGATCTAAATGCTTTGTTTCTACGGATATCAGTTCAATTCCGTACTGATCCAAAGTATTACCGATTCTCTCCATGAATTCATTATTTAAGGTACCGTCTCTACCGCTGATTACATCAGACTGATTTAAACTACTGATTACGTTCTTCATGGAGTTGTAAACGATATTATCAATTCTACTTTCCGCAGTAACCAAAGAATTCAAGGTTTGAGCAAATAATGTAGGATCTACTATCTTCCAAAGTACATAGCTGTCCGCAACCATGGTTTTCTTATCCAGTGTGATAACATCGGACTCCGGCATATCATAAAACTGGACATTTTTCGGAAGCATATACACTTCCTCGATAAATGGTGTCTTAAAGGATAAGCCTGCATTACCAACAACACGTTCAATTTTTCCAAATCTTTTAACAATGCTGTATTGATTTTCTTTTGTGACTACAAAGGAAGAAAATAATACGATCAGACCCGCAATTATTAATATGAGTATCAGGACTCCGGAAATTCTTTTTACTTTTTTCATTATTGTGCACCTCCTATAATCGGCTCTAAAGGTAATAATTTTTGAACACCGGTATCGCCACTATCAATAATTACCTTCAGAGTAGGAAGAATATCTTCCATCGTTTCATAGAACATACGTTGCTTGGTGATCAGAGGATACTTGATATACTCCTCATACATTTCGTTAAATCTGGCAACCTCTGCATTCGCCTCATTAATACGCTGAGTTTTTGTAGATTCTGCTTCCTGAAGAATCTTATCAGCCTCGGCATCAGCCTGAGGAAGCTGTTCATTCTGATACTTCTTCGCATTATTTAAGGCTGTTTCTTTCCCCTGCTTCGCTGTTTCAACTGATTTAAAGGCCTCCATAACAGCCTCTGTCGGCGGTTCAGCATCTTGAATTGATACATTCACCAGCTGAATACCAATATTCTGTTTCTCCAGCTTCTCTAAAATAGATTCCTTGATAGCAGACTGGATTGCAAACTTACCGGAAGTAATTACATCATCAACATTATAACTGCCTACGACCATACGAATACTGCTTTGTGCAATGTTTTTTAATATCGTAACAGGTTCATCGGATGCATATAATGCTTTTACCGGATCCGACACCTTATATTCCACAAAGAAATCTACATTTACAAAATTAAAATCGTTCGTAATCATCATAGATTCCACTTCAATTCTTTGTCCTGTGGTCATATCATAGCCAATGGCTAATCCCTGAATTGTTGTATCCACCTTCTGAACCTTCTGAATCAACGGTATTTTAAAATGTAAGCCCGCCTCACTTACAGTCTTTGCCTTACCAAATGTGGTTACTACCGCCTGCTCCTGTTCCTTGATGGTATAAAAGGACCCAAACGCTAAAATCGCCACTACAATAACTACGACCAGGAGAGCGAAAAGCTTTCCGAATCTCTTCATAAAGCCTTTCAGGTCATTCCCTGACGGAAAATCATATATTTTTTTATCTTCCATATCCTTACCTCTTTCTTATTTTTTCTCTTACCGTTGTATGTTATATATATAAATAATCCTATCGGTCATGAACGCTTATTCTCTAACTTGCCCATTACCGAAAATGATATATTTCGTAGTCGTCAATGCTTTTAATCCCATCGGCCCTCTGGCATGCAGCTTCTGGGTACTGATACCGATTTCTGCACCAAACCCAAACTCATTTCCATCGGTAAAACGGGTGGAAGCATTCACATAAACTGCAGCAGAATCAATTTCATTCAGGAATTTCATCGCATGATCATAATCCTTCGTAATAATTGCTTCTGAGTGCTTTGTGCTATAATAATTAATATGGGCAATCGCCTCCTCGATACTGTCAACCACCTTAAGAGAGATGATTTTATCTAAATACTCGGTGGCATAATCCTCTTCGGTTGCCGGTATACACCCCTTGCTGATTTCACACGCTTTATCATCCGCACGGATTTCAATTTCCTTGGAATGGAGTCTGTCATAAAGGAGTGGAATAAAATCTTGACTGACTTTTTCATGAATTACCAGGGACTCACAGGTATTACACACTCCAAGTCTCTGTGTTTTTGCATTGTCGATAATTTCAAGCGCCATATCAAAATCAGCGAATTCATCAACATATACATGACAATTACCGGTTCCTGTCTCAATCACCGGGACTGTACTGTTTTCCACAACTGTTTTAATTAATCCGGCTCCGCCGCGTGGAATTAATACGTCTATGTATCCGTTCATACGCATAAAATCCTTTGCGACTTCCCTGGAAGTATCCTCAATCAGCTGAAGTGCATCTTCTTTACAGCCGGAAAACTTCAATCCGTTTCTTAATACCTTTACAATTGCCTGATTGGAATGGATCGCATCACTTCCGCCTCGTAAGATTACAGCATTTCCGGTCTTAAAGCATAAGCCGAAGGCGTCAGCCGTTACATTCGGTCGGGACTCATAAATAATACCGATGACTCCGAGCGGAACGACTTTCTGGCCAATCGTTAAGCCATTCGGCCTTACCGTCATAGAAAGCACCTCACCGATCGGATCCTGAAGTGCACATATCTGAAGCAATCCATCTGCCATCCCTTGAATTCGTTCAGGGGATAATTTAAGTCGGTCAATTAAGGAGCTTTTCACTCCATTTGTTTTTGCTGCCCTTACGTCTACTTCGTTTGCGGCTAATATATCCGACTGCTCATCAATTAATGCCTTTGCACACGCCTGTAACGCACGGTTTTTATCCTCCTGCTTCATTAAATTCATAGCAGTTGCTGCCTTTTTCGCCTTAGTTCCTAAATCCTCTAAATAATTCATATCTACCTCCATTTCTGCACATATTACCTTTACCAATAATACATCCTCAGTTACTTTGCTACAAATTATCTATTCTTTCAATACTAAATAAAACGCAAGCCATATCATATTTATTACGTCCATATGGTTTTATACGAATAGAATTACCTTATATGATATTATTATTGCAATTAATAATCCTCGTCGGAGTTATGATGGCATCCACCTTCACATCATATTCTTCCGTGGCAATTTGATCTAACACCTGAAAATCATATGCTAACGCAATCTTTTGAGAAAAAATTATCGCCCGCTTCTGTAAATAGCGGTCGTAATATCCGGCTCCGTACCCGATACGGCTTCCACAAATATCAAAGACCAGACCGGGCAGAAGAATGAAAGGTGTATCACTACTCTGTAAGTAATCAAATTTGTTCTCTGTCCCCTCAGGCTCCAGTACACCGAATTTACTTGGTTTTAAATGACTAAGATCAAGAATTTCGTAAAATTCCATTTCGTTAGCTTCCACTCGCGGTATATAAACTCTCTTATGATCCTGTATTGCTCTTTTGATGATTTCATGGGTATCCACCTCGGACTGAAAGGAAACAAACGTAAGAACTGCATTACAGCTTTGGTAAACCTCGGTTTGAAACAATCTTTCACGGATTGCTTCATTCCATATTGTTTGTTCCTCCTCGGATAAAAGATTCCTTTGTTGTCTTAAATTATTACGAAGTTCTCTTTTTGTCATCATGATTCTCCTAATCGAAGCAATCTTCCTGTTTTGCATACTTAATAGATACGCTATTACTGAAAATTACATTTATAAGAAGATACCGCATCCTTTTATCCTATTATGATTTCTTTTTTTTCAAATCAGTAACTTTGGTTACCGATCCATTGGGATTAACAAAGGAAACCTGGTCTAAGGTTCCGCGAAGATTCCTTCGGATAGCTGCCACATACTCGCTTCGTAGTGTAGCCTGTTCTTTTTTTTCCTCTTCTGTCAGACCATCCTGCTGTGATTTACGATATAGTTCATTAATTCTTGCTATTCTTTGATCGTCCATTGTATTACCTTTCTATTTGTTATACTGTTTTGAACTGATATAATCCATGATATTAAAATCCTGTTTTTTATTGGAAACAAATAAGGTTCCCACCTCTTTGCCTTCCATAATATGATTAATATTTCTTACATTATCTCCATTGGTTATCACCATATCAGCGCCGGATGCGGTAGCAATTTTTGCTGCTGATATTTTCGTAGTCATACCTCCGGTACCAACCGTGCTGGCTGATTCCTTGGCCATATCACATAAATCATCACTAAAATCCGTTACACAGGTAATTAACCGGGCCTCTTTATTCTTATGAGGATCATCGGTATATAAACCATCGATATCGGATAAAAGGATCAATAGGTCTCCGCCGACTAAAGCAGTAACAATTGCAGACAGGGTATCATTATCCCCAAAATCCAAATCCAACTCCTCCGTAGATACGGTATCATTTTCATTTACTATTGGAATTACTCCCATTTTAAATAATTCACCGAACGTGTTAACCGCGTTAAAACGACTAACCTCATTAATCATCGTATATTTGGTCATTAAAATTTGAGCAGCTATTTGATTATATTCCGCAAATAACTTTTGATAAACCATCATCAAGCTAGCCTGACCTACTGCGGCACAGGCCTGTTTCACAGAGCGTGCAGTCGGTCGTTCCTTAAGACCCAATGCTTTTCTACCAACTGCTATTGCACCTGAAGTAACTAAGATAACGTCCTTTCCCTGGTTTCTTAAATCTGTCAATATCCGTATCAAACGTTCCATCTTATCTAAATTTAAGCTTCCGGTTTCCGGATGAGTTAGGGAGGACGAACCTATCTTCACGATGATTCTTTTTTTATCCTTTAAAAGCTCCCTGTTTTGCATGATTTTTTCCGCCTTTCATACAAGATTATTTATCTTTGGTTAATTAATCCTATTCGTAATCCGGTTGATAACTGGCTGCAATCGCTTCAAATACTTTAATTCCATCGATAGCTGCAGAGGTAATTCCACCTGCATAACCGGCCCCTTCACCGCAAGGATAAATGCCTGCAATATTACTTTCCAAGGTATCCTTACGATGTATTCGTACCGGTGAGGAGGTTCTGCTTTCTACTCCTGATAGAACTGCTTCTTCATCGGCAAAGCCTTTGATCTTTCTGTCAAAAGCCAGAATTCCTTCCTTTAAGGATTCAATTACTTCCCTTGGAAGACATTGATTTAAGTTGGTAAGTCGATATGCTCCCTTTAGGTTTGGGGTAATATCACCTATTGTAACACTATCCTTGTTTCTTAACAAGTCACCAAATAACTGTACCGGTATAGCTCCTTTTCCAACTTCAAAGGCCGCCCGTTCCCATTTTCTTTGAAAAGCGATTCCACTCAGTGGATCCAAACCTCCAAAATCCTCCGGTTGTACTGTAACGACGATAGCACTATTCGCATTTTCCTCATTCCGCTTAAAGTTACTCATCCCATTGACCGCCAGGTGTCCGGTTTCAGAGGAGGCATTCACGACAAAGCCACCGGGACACATGCAGAAGGAATATACTCCCCGTCCGGAGGAGGTCTGATGGGTTAATTTATAATCAGCTGCAGGCAGCTTAGTATAATCCTGTCCGTATTGTGATTTACCGATCATATTCTGTTTATGTTCAATTCTAAGTCCGATTGCAAAGGCTTTTGGAGAAAGGTCTAACCCTTTGTTTAAAAACATCTGAAAGGTATCTCTTGCACTATGGCCAATCGCAGTAACTAATACCTCACAGGGTATCATCTCCTTGTGATTTAACTCAATGCTATGAAGTTTACCATTTTCAATCAGCAAATCCGTTAATTGTGTCTGAAAACGTACTTCACCGCCAAGCTTTACTATCTCTTTTCGCATATTCTCCACGACGGATCTAAGCTTATCCGTACCGATATGGGGTTTATTCAGATAGAGAATTTCTGAAGGTGCACCGAAATGAACAAAGGTCTCCATAACTAACGGGTAACGGCTAAAGGCATCCTTTACCAATGTATTTAACTTACCATCGGAGAAGGTTCCTGCTCCTCCTTCACCAAACTGTACATTACATTCGGTGCTGAGTTCATTTGTCTTCCAAAAATGTTCTACAGTCTCAACACGTTTACTAATTTCAAAGCCTCGCTCAAGGACCAAGGGTTGAAATCCGTATCTGGCCAAAAGTAATGCAGCAAAAAGCCCTGCTGGTCCGGTACCAATTACAACAGGTCGATTGGTCAGCTTTTCGGTACCGGAGGCAGTAAATTTATACTGTCCCCTTTCAGAAAGCGTTACATTCTCATTATGGCTATGACTTATGATAGACTTTTCACTTTCCTTAGCCTCCAGATGAAGGGAAGCTTCCACCGTATAGATATATTTGATTTCATTCTTTCTAGCATCAATTGACTTTTTTAAGATATGAAACTCCTTAATTTTATTTACAGGCAGCTTTATGGCCTTTGCGATTGCTGCTATTATATCTTTTTCTGTATGATTAATGGGTAATTTTAATTGGGTTATTCTTATCATACGATACAACACCTATTCCTTTTTCTTACTTTAATAATGGATTTAATTATTATACCGGGAAATCAATGATCATCAGGACTGTAGAAGCACATATTATTAGGTTATTAGTTCATTGGCTATTGTTAGAATTCAGTTTGGTTCATAAGTATTAAGCTATCCGATATAAGCTATCCGGTTATAAGCTATCCGGTTATAAGTTATCAATCTATATGACTTTTATGCATTATTACCGGCGGCTGTTCCTGCCACATATCCGGAACTCCAGGCCCATTGTAGATTATAGCCTCCACAGGTTCCATCAACATCTACTAATTCACCTGTCAGAAATAAATTCTTAACTTTTTTCGATTCCATGGTCGAATCATCAATTTCATCGGTCCTTACACCACCGGAACATACCTGTGCGTTTTCGAAAGAGTTCGTATCCGAAATCTGCATTTTAAATCGCTTCAGTTGCCTTACTAACTTTTCTATATCCCGGTTCGTTATATTCTTTACACTTTTGTAAGGGTCCAATTCTGCTTCTGTAATAAGAATATAATTTAGCTTATGATTTAATAACCCCACCATCATCTGCTCCAGATTCTTGTGTGAATTTCTAATTATTCGCTGTTGAAGGTTCTCAATTAGCTCCTCTTCAGAAATCCGTGGCAGAAAATCTATCAATAAATGAACCTGTATTCCTTGATCCAGGGACTTCGAAACAAATCTGCTGAGCTGTAGGATAGGGATACCTGATATCCCATAATCGGTAAATAGAATCTCACCTTCTTCCGCTGATAACTGTCTATGTGCCTGCATAGCAAAAACCTTTGTAACTGTTCTAACCCCGGATATTGTTTTTAAGTACTTGTCCGGTGATTTTAACTGTACCAGCGCAGGAAGAGGTTTGATCAATTTATGTCCGAAGTCTTTAGCAAAACTGTAACCGCTACCATCCGAGCCCAATTGCATAGAAGCACAGCCACCGGTGGCAAGTATCAGCTTCTTACCTTGAAAAAGCTGCTTTTCTACCTTTATGGTACTATCCTTATTATTATCTGTTTTATACTTATTTTGGTTTTTTTGTTTATTGTCGTTCTGCTTTTTATTATCTCCTGGCTGAAGGATTTCTGTAACTACTGTAAAATCCGGTTTTCTTATTTCTACGACTCTCGCATAATATTGAAACTGCACTCCTAATAACTCGCATTCCATTAACAATACTTGCACAACACTTAAAGCCTGTTCCGAATTCGGATATAGATATCCATCTCGATTCTTAGGATAGATGCCAAGTTCTTTAAAAAAATCAATGGTCCTTGAGACATCAAAACAAGACAGCACCTTCATAGCAAATGCGCTGTCATCGGATCGATAGCATTCAGGTGTCTGAATCATGTTTGTAAAATTACATTTTCCATTCCCTGTAGCTAATATTTTTTTACCGGCCTTGTCCATTCGTTCTATCACAAGCACCGAACTTCCCTGTCTGGCAGCTGCAATTGCAGCCATCAAACCGGAAGCTCCGGCACCAACGATAATTACGTCATATTCCACCCCTGCAGCCTCCTATTTTACAAACGATTTTATGTTTGTTTCATTATATTTTACCCGGGGCATTATTTCAAGCTTTTCTTTATTTTCTAAGATTATCTTAATCCTTCTTTAATTCTAACCAAGGTAGATACTACTTCTGGTCGTTAATTCAACCTTCGCAGTTCTTTACACTATCAAATCGCTATTTATCTTAACTCGAGAAACTTTCCAAGAGTGAATACAGCTCTTCCTCGGAATTAATATAAATACCTTTACTTAGTGCAATCCGATCCTCTTCCTGAAGATCTTTTGCTTCTATATGAGTATAATCGAATACACTTTTTAAATCACTATTATATACAACTACATATCCATCCTTTACAACAACATAGAAACGAAAAGGAAGGAAGTCTTCATTATAGCTTTTCCTGATAACAATTTCCTTTTCTGAAAAATAAACCAGTTCATATGAGATCAAACCCTTATTATACTCTGATAGGGGCAAATCATTCATATAGGAAGCTAAATACTCTAAAACCTCTTCTCTGGAAAGTCCAACCAGATATGAGGGAGGATTTAATTCCTGTACATCGGTAGTATCCGATTTCATATTATAAATCTGAAGGGTATACTTTGTATTTGGTTGAATCCTTTCTTCCTGTTCAATTACAGGCTGACTGTCATCTTTATCTGCTGTTAACATCGGTGTAGGTTCAGTTTTTTTTGTTAATTCCGATAACTTTTCCTTCCGTTCTATGGCCTTATTATTAAAATCATTCAATGCATGCAGATAACTTAAATAATAGCATGCTGTAAACATCATACATAACAGTAAGAAACTTAAGAGATATAAAGATGCCTTTTTGAGCTTCATGTGAAACCACTCCTTTGGCAATATTATCTCCAATATTTACTTATTTATACAATTAAAGTAAATGCAGCTTCTTTAATATACGAATAATTGCTTTGCTCTTTGGCAGGGAGGTTAATTCATCCTCATCAACGCCCTTCATGAAAATGAGTAATACAAAATAAATAACGATTGATATTACAATTGCTACAATTGTCGATAACAGATTACTACCAGTTAAAGACTCCATCCCCTGATAGATAAAATATGCAGCTACTCCCATTAAACCTGCACTTACTGTAGGTATTAGGAAGGTTCTTAAAATTTCCTGCCTATAATTTAGATATTTTTCAATAGCCAACCAATTTAAAATACACACCACCAACGCAAAGGACACATTTCCTATGACTAATGCATAGGCACTTAATGGTGTAAACTTCAATAAAAGAATAACTAGTATTATATGTATGCCTAAAGAAATTGCAGAATTAATGACTGGTGTCTTAAGCCTGTTAATCCCCTGTAATACGGAAGAAGACAGGGTTGATAGCGCATAAAACACGATAGAGATACAACCAATTCTCAGATAATTGGCAGGTAACTGGCGTGCTTCACCAAATAACAGTTGTAAAATCGGGGATGCAAGTACTCCCATACCAACCGCGGATGGAATTGCTACAATCATATTAAACTTTATAGCCGCATGTACTTTGCTGCGGATAACATCCTTCATACCTCTTTCATTGGCAGCTGCAATCGTAGTTATGATAGCAGCTGCTATCGCCGTGGCTATAGCTACCGGAACATTGGTCAGCAGCTTATATTTTGCACCATAAATACCGACCAAAACATTACGGAAGGTTTTTGTATATGTCATATCCGTCGTAGCATTCTCGAGTACCTCGAGGTCGAAAGCTGATATGTGTTTCGTACTCATTAATCTATGGAATATCACATTATCTAAAAATCCACTGACCTGATATACTGTCTGACTTAATATAATTGGCGCTATTGTTATGATTAAAAGATAAAATATCTTTTTATAGGATTCCCGATTATCGTCCGGGTCCTGGCGCATTTGCTTATTGATAACCGGTTTGTATAATACAAATACCAACAATAAAAATACTAAGCCTATCACCGCTCCCAAAAAGGTTCCAAGGGTTCCGCCAGCAGCCCCGTAATATGCTATGTTTGCATTCGCAGTAAAATTCTGTACCAGTAAATATGATGCAAGGATACTTACCGCAGCGTTCACAATCTGTTCCAATACCTGTGATACAGCAGTTGGTATCATGGTATTCTTTCCCTGATAAAAACCCCTTAAGACACCCATAATTGCAAAAATGAAGATGGTTGGCGAGAGTACCATTAGAGGTAACGCCATGCTCGGATCTTTATAAAAGGAAGAAATAAAATCCGCACCAAAAAACAATAATAAAGTAGCAGTCAAGCCTGCAAAAATAGCAAAAGCCAATCCACATTGGAAAATACGGAAGGAGTTTTTATGTTCCTTCTTAATTCTACGAACTGCGACTAATTTTGAAACTGCCATGGGTAGGCTGTAAGAGGACAGAATCAATGCAATATTATATACTTCAAAGGTATTATTATAGATTCCCATACCTTCGTCGCCTATTATATTCGTCATAGGGATACGGTACAGTAAACCAATTACTCGAACCAGTAATGAGGTTACTGCAAGTATACTTCCCTGTATTAAAAAATGGTTGCTTTTATTTTTTGATGGCATATCCTTCTCCTCTATTTATCTTACGTAACAGCTCAATTATCAGATGAAAATTCAGGTTATTTTTTATTCAATCACAACATCCTTTGTAATGTTGTCCGGAAATAAAGCAATATAGGTCTTTCCCGGATTTATTGTGAGTTCCTCTCCGGCTGCATTATAATAACGCATCCATTTGGTTGCTTCTTTCTTCTTCCAGGTGATCGGTTCCATTCTTCCATTCGTGAAATAATAGCCCGAACCACTGGCATCTTCCAAATCCATGGTTTGATAATCATTCTTATCAATATCCCATTCCTTAACAAACTGAACTATTATATTTTTAAACTTAAGCTGTTCCCCGGTTAAAGAATCCTTATGTGCTGCTCCGAATTGATAACGATAATAAAGCTTATCCTGTGAATTATATTCCAGATAAGGTATATTATAAGAAGAAAATTTTATAGTTATTTTATTCGCATTGGAACCTGAGATTAAATCGGTATCCTCATTATAAAACGAATAATGTGGTTGATAATCTTCACGATACTTTATTTCATAACCTTTATCTTTTATTCCTTCCTTTATACCCTCAAGACTGGCGAAGGCATTATGTGGTGCTTTCATACTATTATCACGGTAAAACACTGTGGTTCCTACTCCGGTTTCACCATCCAGATTATCAATCCCAAGTTCTTTTATTTTACTCGTAGCATATTTGGTTTTCCCATAATGAATATAAATCGCATCGTATTCATCTGCAAGACTAACAAAATAATGTCTTGAACTTCGAACTGATCCAATGCGGTCTCCAAAGTAATTCTCCCCTATACCGAGTAATCTGGTTATTCCGCCTTCTACGATACATTCATATACGATATCGGCTTGTCCGATTCCCCATTGGTTAGAAACCGTTTTAAAATTACTAAACTGAATTGCGTAGGGACGCGTTGTTCCTACTTCTTCTAAAACCCATAACCCAGTTAAATAGCTTCGCATTTCTCCTTCGTGATTCGTATCCTCCGGTATGGAAGTGATCTCGTGTTGAGCTGCTTGCGTCGGTTGTATCGTTACTGTCGTATCTTTATCTTTCACATAATCTTGTATTGCTCCGTCACCATCGTTTCCTTTATCCTTTTTGCAGCCAAACAGCAATAATATCGCTAAACCTACCAGTATATAATAAATAATATTCTTTCTGTTCAATCTGTTCCCTCCTTCGGAGTCATGAAATAGCTTATCTCTGAATATTCAATTCGTCTAAAACATGATTCTGCTTTTCTTCCATTTTTATTCTTTCATTTTCTTCCATATGATCATATCCAAACAGATGGAACATACTGTGAACTGTCAAAAAAGCAATTTCCCGTCTTAGGGAATGTCCATATTCTTTCGCTTGGGAATTAGCCCGTTCAACTGATATTACAATATCTCCAAGAATTAACTCCCCTGTCTCAGGATGAAAATAATCCATGACCGCATCCTCCAGATTTGAAAAATCTCCGGGGTTATCATATTCTATCGATGGAAATGATAAAACATCGGTTGGACGATCAATCCCTCTGAATTCTTGATTAATTTGGCGTATTTGTTCATCGCCGGTAAGAAGGATATTTACCTCCGTTTCATAAGGGCAGTTCTCATAATCCAGACAAGCTTCCACTACCTGCTTTTGCAATGACTCATAATCAAAATCCAACTGTTGTTCTGCTTCATACTCAAAATGAATCGCCATTAAGGATCCAACCTTTCCAAAATACCGTTAAATTTCTTTTGTTTTCTTTTCAGATTTATTGTTTTTATATTCCTTCTGATAAAACTCCTTTAACTTCTTAAAATCGGTTAAGGATAAGGAAGCACCGTCAAAGGTTCCCTTATCCATTCTCATAAGGAAAATATTATCTATTATCTTATCTGTTGTATACCTATTATCTTCTGTTTTTTCTATGTATTCAATGGTAGATACTACATTATCCGAAAGCATTACAATAGCAGCTTCCACAGAGTTTGGCTTTTCATATTTTATATTATGTTCCTTAAGAATTGCTTTCAACTCATTAGGAAATGCATAATCCTCTGCAATCTTCAAACCCTCTTCAATATAATTCTTACCATGAATTTTCCCTATTTCATGATATAAACCACCCGCCCTGACAAGCAGCTCATTTGCCCCAATTTCTTTAGCAGCACGAAATGATAGATCACCAATATAAACCGAATGTTGATACAAGGCTTCTGAAAACTCCTTCATTTTTATAATCAGCTCATTTTCCAAATCGCAAAGCACATCATAACTTGTCCGTATTCCGACATTCGTATTCGACGGTTTTATATCCGTAGTTTCTGCTTCTAACACTTCAATCTCACTTGATTCTATTGTATAATCTTCCTTACTTTCGGAAATTGTCGACAGTTCCTGAACCCTAATCTCAGAAGCAGTTGAATTTGAGTGAATAGGTGCAGGCTCTGATAACTTCGTGACCGGATCCGTTTCGCTGTTATTTTGGTCAACGGTATCTACATTCTCACCGACCACATTTTCATAAATAAGACATACAAAAAATGCAGTAACAAGTACCGCCATATTACTGAACAATGAACTAAGGTAATTATAATTCATATTTGTCTCAAAAATAAAGTTATTTATAACAAATGCTAACGTAACATTTGTAGATAAAACAATGATTGCTGCATAGATAACGGTAGATTTTGACTTTAGGGCACCTGCCAGCATATTCATCAATACACCGATAATTAATATCCCAATTATGGCTTCCGGGCGTATTTGCATGGAGATTCCAAGAATAAATGATAGGTTAAAATGAAAAATCAGTCCCAGTTTCTGATCAACCAGCATCGCCGTCACCAGGCCGCCTAGCATCCATAAACTGTATATCTCCGGTCCAGGAACCATTACAAGCAGACAAAGCGAGCTTAAATAGCTTAATATAATAATTTCTTTAGAAAACTTTCTATTTAAGATGCTGTCAGTATTCATTCGAATATAAAAAGTAACAATACTCGACAAAAGTATGGTTATGATACCAACCTTTGCCGTTGAGGTATCGATTAAATTCTTTATCATATCAGGCAGAATTGCAACCAGTACCGATATTACGGGCAAAACTGTAACTAATAATGGAGTTTGAAGCTTACCTTCCGATTTTATTACAATCGTGATATCATCACCTTTATTTTTTGCATCTGATACTACTTTTGTCTTATCTGTTTTCATCCCGGCTTCCCCTAATTTTCTCCGATTTATATTGAACTCTGCTTACCTTTTTATTCTTTCCCTGGTCTATTGTCTTGTTATCATGTCTTTTCTGTTTATCTTCATAGGCATCATATGCTTTTACGATTCTTTGAACCAAGGGATGTCTTACTACATCCTGGCTGGTCAAATAAGAAAAGCCAATATCTTCGATTTTACCAAGTACCTTTAGTGCCACATCAAGTCCTGATTTCGTACCAATCGGTAAATCCTTTTGTGTCAGATCACCGGTTATAACAACTTTAGATCCAAAGCCAATTCTGGTTAAAAACATCTTCATCTGTGCAGGTGTTGTATTTTGCGCTTCATCAAGTATAATAAATGCGTTTTCTAAGGTTCTACCCCTCATATACGCCAAAGGAGCAACTTCGATCAATCCCTTTTCAGAATTCTTCAGATAAGATTCCGGCCCCATTATCTGGTATAAAGCATCATATAAAGGTCTCAGATAAGGATCAACCTTACTTTGAAGATCACCGGGAAGAAACCCTAGCTTTTCACCGGCTTCAATTGCCGGTCGTGTCAAAATAATTCTACTCACCTCATCGTTTTTAAAAGCGGTAATACCCATTGCCATCGCAAGATATGTCTTACCGGTTCCGGCTGGACCAACGCCGAATACAATCATTTTTTTACGGATTAGATCCACATAGGTTTTTTGGCCTAAAGTCTTTGGTTTGATCGGCTTTCCACTAATGGTATGACAAATTAAATCCTTATCAATTTCAACAATCGCTTTCTCTTTATCTTCATAGCAAAGTGAAATAGCATAATTTACATTCTGTTCTGTGATCTGATTACCTCGCTTTGACAGCTCCAGAAGCTGAACAAATACACTTTTTGCTCTTGTAACATCCTCCGATGCTCCAACTACCTTTACTTCACCATTCCGTGCTATGATTGTAACATTAAAAGCCCGCTCTATGATTTTCGCATACGCATCAAAGCCGCCAAATACATTCTTTTCATGCTCTGCAGGTATATCAATGATTGTCTCCGTTATGCTCATCTGTTTGCTCGATCCTCCACTCATTTTCCTGTATCGTTCTATATTCCCACGCCGGTTCTTCTACTAAAATTCTACCCTGAGTAATACAGTAATTATTATCTATTGTTATTTTAACATTATTATCAGTAATTAAAACATCATTTTCAATCAATCGATCAAAATATCTTTTTAACTTATCTTCTGCAATTGTAAATGCTTCCTCCTCAGAATAGGTTTTTTCTACCTCCTGATACTCTCTGGTGGTTATATTTCCATAACGAAAAGGAAGATAAAAACTGCTTGTCACATGAAGTGTATTTTCGCTAACAATTATATCATATTTTGAATAGGAATTTCTAGGATTATATAAAAATAATTTTTTATTATTAATGGCAACATAGTAGCCCTTCTTTTTATGACCCGAGAAAACCTTATCTTTATATTTCATTGAAAATTTCTCATTATAATCATAATAAGTTTTACAATTAATATCCGCATCTGCAACAACCGGTGTCATACTGATGATATCATCAAAATCTCCCTTCACGGTAATAATCCCGGAAACTAAGATATCTCCCTTTTTAACGACATCTCCTGCTTTCACAAGGGGTGTACCTGCCCGAGTAATGATATCCTTAACAATCCCATCCTTGGTAGCCACAATATGACTGGGTTCGATTGCTTTTTGCGCAGGAGCAGGCATGTTTGTCTCAGTAATTTTGATAATCAGTCTGGTACCTTTTATTTCAGCAGACACCCATCCGATATCGTTGTAGGTCAAACGAATGGTTTCCTCTATCTCCTGGCAATTCACTTTCTTTTTACGGATTCCGGTATAAATCTCGTTATGCTTCAAAAATTTTATAATTGCCTCGGGTGTATACTTAGAGCCACCCTGAATACGTATATCCCAGATAAATAATGAAAGTATGTAGACGATGACAATGCAGATGATAACACCCGCAAAAAAGCCCTTTCTCTTTCTGTATCGATGCATAATAAAAGGAAAGCCGATTTTACGGGTTATTCTTGGTATCATACCTGTTTTTTTAGCGATTGGCCTTAATTTCTTAAAATTTTTCACAGAAATGTGGAATTGATAGTCCTCCTCAATACGTTTCAAGTCCCAAATGTAGATTTTTTTATTACAGCACATATTAATAAACCGTTCCGGTGACGTACCCCGAATACGTACTAATAAAAAGCCTCGAAACCAGTTTATCAGTTTCATTAACATGATATTACCTCCCGCTCATAGATTCACACATCATTGGTAATAGATCGCCTGTATGTATCCGGTGATACGCATTTCATCCTCCGTGAAATATAAAATATTTAGCTGTTTGCCCTCAATGCAAATTCGGCATAGCTTCGTTTGAACCTTTATCAGATTACCGTTATATTCTATAATTCCCTTATAATTTTCAAGACATAGTTCATTTCTTCCTGTGGCGGTAATGATAGGAGCACCGGCTATAATATCCGCCGGCAGATGTAGATGACTTGATAGTTCTTCAAGATGAGACAACTTTTGAGAAGAGTTTGTTTTATTTTTTTTATTCAGACCCTGATATAATGTATTTTTATTTTCCTTTTTAAATTTCTTATGGGTGGATGTTTTCAGGATATCCTTCATAGCGGCCCCCTAAATCCTTTGCAGATACTGTTAATAATATATGATTTTTTTTCAATATGTAGACTATATGCTTCTTATTTCATATGCAAGATTGGAGAACTTTAATATGAAATAAAAAACTTCCAATGGTTTTCCATTGGAAGTCTCTTCAATAAATATTAATATTTACGTTTTCTAGCCGCTTCAGACTTTTTCTTACGTCTAACGCTTGGCTTCTCATAATGCTCCCTCTTACGGATCTCCTGTTGGATACCGGCTTTCGCGCAGTTTCTTTTGAATCTGCGGAGAGCACTATCTAATGTTTCATTGTCTTTTACGATAACATTTGACATAGTCTCACACCTAACCTCCCTCCAGTTGTGTATTGTGCGTATACAACTGTTTGGGTATTTTTTGAATAGCACTACATAGATTATAGCATATTTTTCAATTTCGTCAACTAAAATTTCAGATTTATACTAACTTTAAGTCATCTTTTAAAGCTTTGAAATTACTATTTAATTATTATCCAATCTGTTTTGAAGTATTCTAAAAACAATCCAACTTTTAAATTTTTATTATGGCTCCACGCAAAACTGATCGTGCATCTTTTCATTAACGACAGCACGTTTTGACAAAGTCCTTTGATACATATGATCAAAAACCTCTGGTAAACCTTCCTGTAAAACAATTACTCCTTCTTCTGTAATTCCACCCTTCGTGGCTACTCTTGCAATGACATCAGAAAAATTCATATGATTTACTTCCATTAATCTGATTGTCCCGGTTATGGTTTGAAGAGATAAATAAGCCAGCTCCTCTTTTGTAAAGGAGGTGGTATATCTTGCCCCGGCATTAACGAATTCAGAGAAAATAGAAGCAAAAAATCCAGGGCCGCAGCTGGTAATTTCAGAGGCAAAATCGAAATCCTTTTCCGGCAGACGTTTTATCTTTGTAAAGCTTTCCAAAAGTTTTTCTAGCTCCTTTGCATTTGCATCGGTAACTTTGTCATTATGGCAGATTAGAGCAACTCCCTCCATAACCTCCGATATTACGGTGGGCATTAATTTCGATATTTTGCAGGTCAGTATTTTTTTTATATCCTGTAGCATTAGGGAGCCGGTAATGGTTATGATATGCTGCTCCGGTTGAATTACTGACTTTATTTCGTCCAATATCAATTTATTATCATAAGGCTTTACGCAAAGAAAAATCATCTCGGAGTTCATTACTACCTCAGTTGCATCCTGTGCAATCAGAGCCTCAGGCCACCTATCCTTAATTTCTTTCAATTTATCCTTATTCTTTCTGGTTATTATAATCTGATTTTGTTCTATTTGTCCGTACTGTATCAAGCCTTTCACCAGCATGCTTCCCATACTGCCAAAACCTATAAAGCCTATTTGAGCCATTTCTGATACCCCCTTAATCAAGATTGATAATGTGCAAATTAACGAAGCCATGTTGATAGTAGACCTTTTGACACTCAAACCAATGTAGGTAATCAATTACCTATGTAAACTTAATAACAATCAAATGTTCCGTTATGAAAGTCACAGTTTTATCTATATATCATATTACTATTCAAATAACGTTTAAAATATCCGGTAAATAAAATAATTTTGATTTGGAAAAGCCGATATAATACTATACGTATATGAATACACATTACGTGCTGCTTACTGTCTATTGGGGTTTTTGTTTCATACGAAATTGTAATCAAACTGAATATCAGCTTATTAAAAACCATAGACTATCATCTCAATAGCCTATGGTTTATTAAGATTATATTTACTTACACTACATCAAAGCAGAACGGATGTCCCTCTGGGTCGAGCATTACAGCCCAATCTCCATATTGAAAATCTGCTTTTCTTGCTCCAAGCTCTAAAGCGTAATTAATCCATTCCTGAAGTTTTCCTTTCTCCATACTAAAATCAAGGTGCATCATTTGCTGTTGCTTGTTAACCTCTTCGGGCCATACTGGAGCAACATATATTTCATTTCTTTGAAAACCAATCTTTATTTTATCTGAGCAGCAAGAGCATCTTTCGATTTCTCAATCACAGCATCGATGCCGGCTGAATTCCTTCCACCCGCTTGTGCCATATTTGGTCTTCCGCCACCACCGCCGCCAACGAGTACTGCCAGTTCTTTTATAAGATTACCGGCATGAGCGCCCTGTTTCATCGCTCCGTCCGTTACCATCGCAAGAAGATTTACTTTGTCAGGTGCAGTTGCGGATACTAGAATAATAACACCTTCTCCGAGCTTTTCCTTTAACTGATCACCTAGGTTACGAAGCTCGTTCATGTCAACATCAGGTACTTTAACCGAAAGCAGCTTAATACCCCTAACCTCAACTACCTGGTTCATAACATCACCAAGAGAATTATTAGCTAACTTACTCTTCAACTTCTCATTCTCTGATTTTAAGGTCTTGATTTCTTCCAGATAACTTTCGATTTTATTCAACAACTGAGCCGGCTCTGCCTTTGCTGCTTTTGCAGCATTATTTAATTCATTCTCAAGCTCTTTATAGTAAGCGAATACTCCGTTACCTGTTAAAGCTTCTATTCTTCTTACACCGGCTGCGATACCGGTTTCGGATAAAATCTTAAATACAGTAATCACTCCGGTATTGCCTACATGGGTACCACCGCAAAGCTCCTTGCTGTAATCACCCATTGCTACAACACGAACATCGCTGGCATACTTTTCACCGAATAATGCCATCGCACCTTCCTTTTTTGCATCCTCGATATTCATAACCTTGGTATTTACCGGAAGGTTGTTTGCAATCTGCTCATTCACCAGAGCCTCAACCTTACTTAACTCTTCTGCTGTTAATGCAGAGAAATGGGTAAAATCAAAACGTAAACGTTCCTCCGTTACCAATGAACCTGCCTGCTCCACATGAGTTCCAAGAACAGTTCTTAGTGCCTTTTGTAACAAGTGTGTTGCACTATGGTTCTTCGCTGTGGAAGCTCTATGAGCTATATCCACCTGAAGATTTACCTTCTCATTCACCTTAAAGATACCCTTGATAACACTTCCAACATGACCGATTTTGCCGCCTTGTAGCTTAATGGTATCCTCCACTTCAAATTCAGCATCCTTAGTAGTGATTAAACCGGTGTCGGCAGCCTGACCACCGCTGGTTGCATAAAATGGAGTCTCTTTTACAAGAATCGTACCCTTTTGTCCTGCAACAAGCTCATCTGTTAATTCTGTTTCGGTAGTAAGCACTGTGATATCTGAAGTATAGGATAGATGATCATAACCAACAAATATGGAGGTAATGCTTGCATCTATCTGCTGATATACAGTTTCCTCTGCACCCATATAATTTGTGGTTCCTCTTGCGCTTCTGGCGGTCACTCTCTGAACCTCCATTGCAGCCCGAAAACCTTTTTCATCCACTTCAAAGCCTTTTTCCTCTAAGATTTCCTTTGTCAAATCAATCGGGAAACCATAGGTATCATATAGCTTAAATACATCATCTCCGGCAAGAACCTTGGAGTTCTTCTGTTCTAATTCCTTCTCCATATCGGCAAGAATACTTAAGCCCTGATCAATGGTCTTGTTAAATTTATCTTCTTCAATGGTAAGCAGTTTTAAGATGTATTCCTTCTTCTCTTCTAATTCCGGATAACCATCCTTATGGCCTTCGATTACAACCTTTGCAAGCTTAGCCATAAAGTTTCCTTCAATACCCATTAATCTTCCATGACGTGCTGCTCCACGAAGTAAACGGCGGAATACATAGCCTCTTCCTTCATTGGATGGAATAACCCCATCGGATGCCATAAAGGTGGTAGAACGGATATGATCAGTAATCTTACGAATAGAGACATCCTTTTTCGCATCTACCTGATACTCAGTATGAGCAAGCTCGCATACCTTATCGCGAATTGCTTTCATGGTATCCACATCAAAGATGGAGACTACATCCTGAACTACGGTTGCAAGTCTCTCCAGACCCATTCCGGTATCAATGTTTTTATTCTCAAGTTCTGTGTAATTACCATTACCATCCCCGTTAAACTGGGTGAATACGTTATTCCATACCTCAATATAACGATCACAGTCACAGCCTACCGTACAGCCTTCCTTACCACAGCCGTATTTTTCACCACGGTCATAATAAATCTCGGAACAGGGACCACAGGGACCTGCACCGTGCTCCCAGAAATTATCTGCTTTACCGAAACGGAAGATACGCTCCGGAGCAACTCCTATTTCCTTCTCCCAGATTTCAAAAGCCTCGTCATCCTTTTCATATACAGAAGGATAAAGACGATTTCCATCCAGCCCTACAACCTTAGTTAAAAACTCCCAGGACCACGCAATTGCTTCGTGTTTAAAATAATCTCCGAAGGAGAAGTTACCCAGCATCTCAAAAAAAGTACCATGTCTCGCAGTTTTACCGACATTTTCGATATCACCGGTACGAATACATTTTTGACAGGTTGCCACTCGCTTTCTCGGAGGAAGCTCCTGACCGGTAAAATAAGGCTTTAATGGAGCCATACCAGAATTGATTAACAATAAGCTGTTATCATTATGGGGTATCAGCGGAAAACTGTTCATTACCAGATGCCCCTTACTTTCAAAATACTCCAAGAACATTTTTCTTAGTTCATTAACACCATATACTTGCACGATTATATGCCTCCTATATTTTAAATATCCTTTTATCCATAATTAATTTGCCTATCATTCCTATTATTAATAGCATTTACTAATCTACTTCATATTATTTCCGATGGTCCAGCTCAGTTGTGATATCGTTCCAATCCAAACCGCATTCTGCCATTAATACCATGAGATGATATAAATAATCTGCGATTTCATAACGAAGCTCTTCCGCTCCCGGATTCTTGGCAGCTATGGTAATCTCCGTCGCTTCCTCCCCGCATTTCTTCAGAATCTTATCAATTCCCTTATCAAACAGATAATTCGTATAGGAACCTTCCTTCGGATTTGCTTTACGATCCATGATAATATCGTAAACATTCTTAAATACATGGAACGGATCTGAACTCTTATACTCCATCTTTACCAGCTCATTATGAAAACAGCTTTGGCTTCCGGTGTGGCAGGCAGGGCCAATCTGAAGAACCTTCGCTAGTATCGTATCATTGTCACAATCCAGAATTAATTCCTTCACATACTGGAAGTGTCCCGAGGTTTCTCCCTTTAACCACAACTTGCTTCTACTTCGGGAATAATAGGTCATTTTGCCACCGGCAATAGTCTTATTATATGCCTCCTCGTCCATATACGCAAGCATTAATACCTCGTTTGATCGGTAATCTTGAACAATTACCGGGATTAAACCATTGGCATTTAATTTAAAATCAGAAAAACGAAGCTTGCTTTCAAAGGTATTAAGCTCAA
This sequence comes from Bacillota bacterium, assembly GCA_023414875.1. Taxonomy (GTDB): domain Bacteria; phylum Bacillota; class Clostridia; order Lachnospirales; family Lachnospiraceae; genus Mobilitalea. Next base: position 78,508 of record JAEZMV010000015.1, read on the forward strand.
TTCCTTCCTCTTTCAGCGCATGCTTTGCTTTCATAATATCCTTATTTTCATAGAAATTGGTTGAAACTCCGACTACATTAGTAATAGATAACAACCCACCGATATCATTGCGTACCAAACTATCCCTAATCATAACCTTTATCGGTGAATTTTCAATCTTTTCAGTTGCATTCTTTGACAATATAACATGCTTTAATAAAACCATTCCAACCTGATATTCAGATAAGGTTTGGAATAAGTCTTCGCCGTTCGCGTCCAGGTATTCTATCATATCTAACTCAACAAAGATTTTATCGGAACCAAAACGATCTGTGGCTTCCTTTAACAAGGCTTTGTTCTCTAACATGGAATATTTGCACATTACAGCAGTGGCTCCGGTATAGATTGCTTTTTTAACGTCTTCCAACCGTTTGATATAACAACCGAGGATAAAGGGAATATCGATTTCCTTCGCTAAATCCTTCGCCAGTGACAGAAATTCCTCCCTTGATTTTTCATCCTTCGAGTAGTTGTAAAGAAACAGCTCGTCTGCTCCCCCATATGAATATGATTTCGCCAGTTTTACAACATTAGCGGGTACTTCTGTTTCAGCATTAATATAGGGAATAATTTTTTTGTAAGACATGTGCAACATTCCTCCTGAGCTTATGCATTCTTTTTCTCAAATAAATTAACTGCTTTTTTCAGATCAATTCTGTTTTCATATAATGCTTTACCCATGATAGCACCATATACTTCAATTTCTTCAAGCATCTCCAGATCCTTTAACGATGATACACCTCCGGAAGCAATGATATTTAACCCTGTCGTCTGAACCATCTCCCTGGTATGCGCAATATTCGGTCCCTGAAGCATTCCATCCTTAGATATATCAGTATAAACGATGGTCTTTACACCATGTTGCTTCATCTCCATGGCTAGAGTTACTGCTTGGAAGTTACTTACCTTTTCCCAGCCTTCAATTGCTACCATACCATCCTTGGCATCAATACCGATTACGATACGCTTGGAGCCAAAGGTTGTAATAGCTTCTTTGATAAATGCCGGATCCTTTACTGCCTTCGTACCGATAATCACCCGTTCAATACCTAGATTTAATTTGTTTTCGATATCCTTTATCGTTCGGATACCTCCACCGACCTGAATCGGAACCTTTACCTCAGATACGATTGTTTTAATCACTTCATCATTTACCGAATGACCAACCAAAGCACCATCCAAGTCTACAATATGGATAAAGGAAGCCCCTGCAGCTTCCCATTGTTTTGCAATTTTTAAAGGTATATCAGAATATACCAGAACATCCTGAAAACTTCCCTGTCTGAGTCTTACACACTGTCCATTTTTAATATCAATTGCCGGAAATAGTTTCATAAGCACCTTTGCCTTTCAATATAGAAGTAATTTAATCATAATTGCTGTCAATCAAATGATTTTTTTATTTTAATTAATCAATCGAGCCCTTAGTAGATAACACGCCCTGAATACGTTCATCAAAGCTGCAGGCTTCATCCAGTGCCTTGGCAAATGCCTTAAATGCCGCCTCGATCACATGATGATCATTGCCACCGCTTAATTTTTTAATATGTAAATTCATACCTGCCGAATAAGAAATTGCATAAAAGAATTCTTTGACTAACTCAGTCTCCATGTAACCGATTTTATCTGAGGAAAAATCAAGATCGTAAGAAAGATACGGTCTTCCGGACAGGTCTATGGCGCACATTACTAGCGTTTCGTCCATCGGAAGAATAAAAGAGCCATAACGTTTGATACCATGCTTATCACCCAGTGCAGTCTTGATTGCTTGACCAAGGACAATACCGGTATCCTCTACTGTGTGATGGGAATCTACATATAAATCGCCTTTCACCGAGAGCTTTATATCAAAAAAACCATGTCTTGTGAAGCTGTCCAGCATATGATTAAAAAATCCTATTCCGGTTTCAATCTGTGCTTTACCACTACCATCCACAACGAATTCCATATTAATATCTGTTTCCTTCGTTTTTCGATTAATTACTGTACTTCTGCTACTCATGGGCTTCATCCTTCCTTTTTTATCATTATACAATAAGACTAATAAATGTCAAACTTCTTTTCTACATAAGAGAAGTAAAATGTTATTTTTTAGATTATATTATCTGGAATATATCTAACATAACATTTTACTTCTTTTAGAATTTACTTATTTTTATACAAATTCCAGATACTACTCAAATCTTACCGCTATGGAATTTGCATGAGCAGTTAGGCCTTCTGAATTGGCAAAGGTTATAATATCTTTATAAATAGGTTCAAGCGCCTCTCTGGAGTAGGAAATAATACTGGACTTTTTAATGAAATCGTCCACACTTAGGGGTGAAAAGAATTTTGCTGTTCCGTTCGTCGGAAGAATGTGGTTCGGTCCTGCCATATAATCACCGAGCGGTTCACTGGAATATTCACCAATGAAGATCGCACCGGCATTTTTTATCTTTGTCATAACCATAAACGGATCCTTCGTCATTATCTCTAAGTGCTCGGAAGCTATTTCGTTCGCTGTATCAATTGCATCAGTCATGCTGTCGGCAATCATGATATAACCGTAATTATCCAGTGATTTTAGCAATATCTCTTTTCTTGATAATTGCTCTACGAATTGTTCCACTTCCTTGGATACCTGTGTTGCTAATTCTTTGCTGGTGGTAATTAATATGGAAGACGCCAGTTCATCATGCTCTGCTTGGGATAATAAATCTGCCGCTACATATCTCGGATTTGCAGTTTCATCAGCAAGGACAAGAATTTCGCTGGGTCCTGCGATGGAATCGATGCTGACATGGCCGTAAACAGCTTTTTTTGCCAGGGCTACATAGATATTTCCAGGCCCTACTATTTTATCCACCTTAGCGATGCTTTCGGTTCCAAAGGCCAGTGCGGCAATTGCTTGAGCACCACCCACCTTATAGATTTCCGAAACACCGGCTTCCTTTGCCGCAACTAAGGTTCCCGGATTAACCTTTCCGTTCTTATCGGGAGGTGTCGTCATCGCAATTCTGCTAACCCCTGCAACCTTGGCCGGGATGACATTCATCAAAACTGAGGAGGGATATGCTGCTTTCCATCCTGGTACATAGACACCAACTGCCGCAATCGGAGTCACTTTCTGACCTAAGATTGTTCCGTTATCAGTAGTGTCAAACCAGCTGTATTGTCTCTGTTTTACATGATAAGCTTCTATATTAATGATAGCCTTTCGAATGACCTCCACAACCGAAGGGTCTACCACTTTATATGCTTCTGCAATCTCAGCTTCGGTAACACGGATCGTATCCTTTGTTATTACAGCCTTGTCAAAACGTTCCGTATAAGTAAATAAGGCTTTATCCTTATTTAATTTCACATCATTTAAAATATTTGATACTACCTGAGTATATTCCTCATATTGATTGGGACTTCTTTTTAATAAGTCCTCTAGGATATTCTTTTTTGTTTCCGTGTTTAATTCTATCATTCGCATCATTGTTATCCATCCCTTTCGACGATTTATTAATAAACTTATTTAAATTATATAATCATAAATCTATGTTCTTTAGCGCCTAGTTATACTTAGGTGTGTTTCATAAACGATTACCGGCTTTTTCAAAGGTACTTTAACTTCCATCTAAACTGATTAGCTTTGGACCCAGGGTACAAAGCTGCCTGTGAAAAGCTCTGACTATATTTAAGTTTTATTATTTAGCCCTGAGTAACTTCTTTTAGCGCTTTTATTATTTTCGTTATCCGCTCATGCTCCATCTTCATGCTAACCTCATTTACCACCATACGGGCTGATATGTTGCAGATTTCCTCCAATACCTCCAAACCGTTTTCTCTCAGGGTTGAGCCGGTTTCAACGATATCTACAATCACCTCGGAGAGGCCAACGATCGGAGCGAGTTCAATCGATCCATTCAGCTTAATGATTTCAACCGTCTGATGCTTTTTATTATAAAAATAATCCTTTGCAATGTTCGGATATTTTGTCGCCACCCGGATCAACTCTCCGTGCTGTAACAATTCCTTGGCAGAGGTCGGACCGGCCACGCACATTCTGCACCTGCCAAGCCCCAAATCGACTACTTCATACATCTTTCTGCCTTCTTCAAGGATGGTATCCTTTCCTACGAAACCAATATCCGCCGCCCCGTATTCGATATAAGTTGGAACATCATTTGCTTTTGCTAAGAAGAATTTTAACTTAAGTTCTTCGTTTACAAAGATTAATTTTCTGGAGGACTTATCCTTGATTTCCTCACAGGTGATACCGATTTTCTCTAATATTTCTAATGTATTTAACGCCAAACGGCCTTTCGCCAGGGCTATTGTTATATATCTCATACATTCCTTCCTCTCTATCTACTAACAGAACCAAATAACGAGTTACTCAATAGAAACATCAATACATAATGATGGAGTAATTCAAGGTGCTTATTGTAAAAATTGCTGCATTGGAGCTGCTTGTATCGTTCCTTCAGCGATATTCATAACCATAATCTCATCATCATTATCCAGATATAAGATGCCACCGATATTCATTCGTTTTGCGTAAGCAGCATAATCTTCGGGTGTCTTATTTTCGTTTGACTTTTGCAAAATTGTATTCATACCGTCCTCACGAAAATGTTTTGCCAAAGCAACCGCCTGTTTACGATAATTCTTCTTATATAAAATCAAGGTATCAGAAGCCTCCGGTTCTTGTAAAAGCTTTTGCCTTGACAGAGCAAGCATTAGCTGGTCAATTACAATGGCTAGACCGATCGCCGGAGCTTCTTTGCCGAATTGCCCCACCAGATTATCATAACGTCCTCCGGTTGCTATCGCATCTCCGGTGCTGTAGGTATAAGCCTTAAAGATAATTCCGGTATAGTAATTGTATTTGCTGAGCATTCCTAGATCAAAGGAAACATAGTTCTCATATCCGTACTCTGTTAATATTACGTAAAGCTTTTCCAGTCGTTCAATTGCTTTCAGAGCCCGTTGATTATTAGTAAGCCTCCTTGCACGATCAAGAATATCCAGGGTTCCGAATAATTCAGGTAGTTTTAAGAATATTTCCTTCAGACTATTGTTCATTTCCCTTGCCCTGATAATTTCTTCCACACCGAACATATTCTTCTTCTCGATGAGCTCACGGAGGTTTGTTACCTCTTCTTCCTCTTCAAAGCCTGCTTCTTCAACCAAAGCACGAAAGAAATCTGCATCACCGATTTCTAACTGAAACTCCTTTAAGCCGGATTGTAACAGACATTCAATGGTCAACGCCAACATCTCTGCATCAGCTTCCGTGCTGTCATCATTTATCAACTCTGCTCCCAGCTGAGTTGCTTCCTTTAATTTACCTTGATAACTGGTATTATTAATAAAGGTATTTCCGATATAGCATAAACGAATCGGAAGGTTCTCGTCTTTATAATACTTCGCAGCACAGCGTGCGATGGAAGGTGTTATATCCGGTCTTAACACCAGAGTGTTGCCATCCCGATCAAAAAATTTATACATATCCTTCGAAGCGACTGTTCCGCGCTCCTGACTGAAGATATCAAAAAACTCAAAGCTTGGAGTCTGTATATCGCGGAAACCAAAATGCTCAAGCACATGATGGAGGTTGTTCTGTAACGTTAATTTCGTTACGCATTCCGAATTATAGATGTCTCTTACTCCCTCTGGTGTATGTAGTAGTTTTTCCTTCATAATAAGCACCAAGCCTTTCCTTAACCATATTATTAATACATAATAAATTAATACGAAACCTGTTTTATAAGCTTTAGTGTTGTAACGTGATAATTCGCTACCACACTAAATGTTTTGTACATTATAAATTATTCTTATTATGATGTCAATCAAATTAATTAAATTTAATTTCAGCTTCTTAAGAAAGCCATCAATTTCATAACACTCGTATAATCTCTTAACCACATTTTATTACTATTTCTTCATGATGTTCTTTGATAAATTGAAAGGCTTTATCTAGAAAATCCTCTATACTAGTTTTTCATTAAATATATTTATAATATGTTGTTCAAATGAAATCCCATTCCAACTATTTTGATAGAACTTTTCATAAGCTCTCTGTGGATATGGAGCCACCTCCTGCAATTTAGGAGAATTTAAGGTGGGGTCAACCGACATTTCTTCAAGAAACCATAAAACTTCCGGATGTGTGGATTCTCTAGTTAGGGTATATCCATGCATCTGTTTCCACTTTTCAAATAGAATAAAGTGATTAATTTCATGAAGACTAGCTCGTATCACTGTCTCTTCTGGAGTTTGATAATGAAGCCAGAATGCTTTATCTAAAACATTTCTGGGAAATACAGCGTATAACCCAAGATAACACGCAATTTCTTTATATTTCTCAGGCCAATTCATCTCAAATAAATCTATCATCCTTTCAAGAATTACCGGAAATATTGAGTCAAATCTTTTCTGTAATTCTACCTTTCTCTCCAGCATTGCTTTCCTGTTTTTTTCGTACTCCAAGTAAATCACTTTTTCAACAATATTATATATTTCTTTATTTGAAAAATCCTCTTTGATCTTTTCTTTTAAACCAGGAAACGTATGAAATACTCTATCTTGAAAAGGAAGGCTGGTATTCGTTCGAGAATTTTCTCTATATAATAATTCAGATATTGATTTTACATTAAAATCAATATCCGATATCTTAACTTTTATATGTGGAAGCATCAATAATACCTCTCCTCTCATTAAGGAATACATATTATAGAGAATTCTGAGATCTCATATAATCTTGTATAAAAGTGATCTTGTATAATAGCGATCTTGTCTTAGAGTGATCTTGTTTAGAGTGATCTTTAATTAGAGTGATGTTGTATTATAATGATCTTGAATTATACGCTCTAGTATTATAAATCTACGAAAATAGGCTCATGCTTTACGAAGGGAAGAAACTTTTCTAAAAGATCGACGGTCTTAATGCGAAGGCTCGTGGTATTGATACAAGGATGACAGCCAAAGTATTCTTCTTTTATGATATCAGAATCAATCAACAGCTGTACCTGATTCTCTTTATCATTCATAAGTCCCAGAACACTTACTGATCCTGGCGTAATATCAAGGAGCTTCTCCATATATTCTGCCGGAGCAAAGGATAGTCTCGCCGAATTAATCTGACCTGATAAATCCTTTGTATTAAATTTTTTATTCCCTGGCATCATCAACAGATAAAACTTCGTTTTTTGAGTATTGCATAGAAATAGATTCTTACATATCGTAATCTGTAACAGCTGATCGACTTCCTGGCAATCCTCAATCGTTTTTGCTTCACCATGATCCAACCGTAAATAAGGAATCCCCAGGTTCTCCAATATATCATAGGTTCTATTTTCTTTCTCCAGCCTGGACTCCGGATCCGGTCGGTCAGTATAAATTGTCCTATCTATTTGAATGATCATAATGCTCATCCTTTCTCTTTCATTGTTTGCACTTTATATGTATTCTCTTCGTTCCAAATCCTTATTTAATATTTCGAGATAATGAATGCAACCGCCGCCCTGCAGGGTGATTTGATAGGTTGGATCTAGTTCATCAAAGCGAAAGCTTTTTCTTTGCCCGGAAACAGCTCTTTCCCAGAATTCATAGAGCTTATCAAAGGTTAAATAATAATAAATATCTCGTTTTTTATAATAGATCAAGAGAAAAGCTATACCACTTTGCTCTTCAAACTCCTTCATAAATGCTATCTGATGATCATGAACATTGTTCATATTAAAGGTATCTACCGCGCACTCTTTTGCATCAAAACAGACGGGCACACCTTGAACTACACCGATATAGTCAACCGTGCTCTTCTGTTCAAAATAGGCTAGTGTGATATGCCGGTTTTCCTTATCTATATTGATTGGTGTGATAGGCGTTGGAACCTTTTGAATTAAGGCTAATTTTTTTTCACGATATTTGTTATTCGTAAGGTTAATCATTTCCTCCAGCATAGAGCCTCTTAGGCCTCTGGAATTCCATGACGGCATATCAGCACCTCCTTTTATTAATAATCATAGAGCATGTATACATCTCAGATATTCTTTGTATGATTGAATTAGCATTAAGATATTTCCAATCTTCTAACTATAACATTACTCATGTAATCTTTGACTATAGACTTCTTCATATTAAAATTGAATCAAAAGATATCCTTCCTGATCCTCTCAAACAGCTCCGGTGCGGCAGCAGTAAATTCCTGATTGGATAAATGATTCAATTCACCCACAACCTTAGGAAATATCATTCGTTGAGAATGAAGTAATTGATGTGTCAGTTGATACTTCGTCTTAAAAAAATGATTTGTCCTTTGATCTCCATACTTAAAATCCCCTATCAAAGGATGTCCGATACTTGCCAGGTGGGCTCTGATTTGATGCGATCGTCCGGTAATCAGCTTCACCCTAAGTAACGTAAAGCTTCCAGAGGGTTCCTCATTTTCGTTCCTTTTACTATTACTTTTTTGATATGCAATCGGTTCATATTCCGTGCAGATGTAATCCGTTCCTTCTATCTGATTGTGGAAGATTTTCACCTGATTTTTCTCTTCATCCTTGCTTAAATACCCTTCAATCCGTTGTTTACTCTCAAGCTTGCCTTTAACAATACAAAGATAATATTTATCCAGAGATCTGTCTTTTAATAATCTTGCCATTTCCTGAAGTCCCAGGAGTGATTTACCGGCGATCAAAATACCACTGGTATTACGATCTAAGCGGTTACAGATACCCGGCTTAAAGCTGGTTAACTGCTCTTTCGTAATCTGCTTCGTCTCCAGTAAATAAGATATTACATGCTCAACCATAGAGATATCATTCTTTTCTGCTTTCTGAGATAATACTCCGAGTGGTTTATTTATCACAATAATATGCTTGTCCTCATATATAACATCTAGCCGCTCTTTCACTTCCACCATACTGACGATTTCACTGAATTGTTCTATTGTTTCATCCGAAAGAAACAGTTTGACCTCATCATCAACGGCAAGCTTCTCTGAGCCATCTGCCTTTTTCCCGTTTAAGGTGATATTCTTTTTTCTCAGCATTTTATAGATAAAGCTTTTGGGAGCTTTATTCAAAACTTTTATCAGGAGCTTATCAAGTCGCTGCCCAGCTTCATTTTGTTGAATATTAATTGATTTCATCTTCGTTTGCTCCCAACCTGTCTACATAGTATTTCCATCAAAGCTATAACAATTAACCTGTACTGACAGCCATCCTATCTATTTTTACCCAACTAAGATAATACCTCAGAAATGGAATTCACAAAATAATCAGCTAGCTTTATCTTTTCTTTTTGATACTTTTCCGAAAATTTATCGTATACAGCACATACCTTCATATTAGCATTTTTTCCAGCCATAACCCCCTGAAGTACATCTTCAAACACCAGGCATCTGGAGGGTTTGGCACCTAAGTCTTTCGCAACTAATAAAAAAATGTCGGGCGAAGGCTTACCCTTAGCAACTTCACAGGAGGTACGAATCGATACAAAATAATCCTTAATCTTATGTTTCTCTATGATCAAGTCTACTAGTTCTCTGGAATTACTGGTTGCAATCCCGGCGGGGATATTCTGTTGTTTCAAGTACTTTAACAAAGAAATCACTCCCTCCTTTAAGGGGACTTCATTCATATATTTATTCCAAGCCATCTGATTCCAATCACTTTTTATTTGATCCAAGCTATCCGGCAAATCAAAACGCTGTTTAAAATAAATTGCAGTTTCCGAAAAGCTCATACCTTCAATTTTACCTTGCAGATCCGTTGGTAACGAAATACCAAACCGGTTCAGATATTCAATATCAATGCTTTCCCACATCCACATGGAATCCACTAAGGTGCCATCCAAATCAAAAATAACTGCATCTATATCCTTTAACATAATGTCTCCTTTTGTAGTTTCATAATAATCCATATATTTGTAAAATTTGTTAATAACTATTCCGTATCATTTATGCGTCTTAAAACGAGGGAAGAACAAGGTGTATGCCATTGAACGAACAGACTCTTTCTAACTGAGTACATATTTCAATAAGCTTAATTAATAAGTTCCTTATACAAAATAAAATATTGACTTAAATTTATTTTGTATTAATATCCTTTAGATATTGAATTTCCTCAGCTGTTAATTCACGATATTCTCCCGGTGTTAAATCCGGATCCAAAGATAGGCCCCCCATAGACATTCGTTTTAAATAAATCACCTCTTTACCTACCGCTTCAAACATTCGCTTTACTTGATGAAACTTACCTTCCTGGAGGGTGATTTCTATTTCTGATATTTGATCCGATTTTAATATCTTCAGCTTCGCCGGAAGGGTTATCTTCTCTTCCCCGATATCAATCCCATTAGAAAATTTTTTTTGATCGTCTACGGTAACTTTACCGTTTACCTTAGCATAATACAGCTTATCGACATGCTTTTTCGGTGAAAGCAGCTGATGTGCCAGATCACCGTCATTGGTGATCAGCAGAAGCCCTTCCGTATCCTTATCCAATCTACCAACAGGGAATAAGTCCTTTCCCTTCTTGTCATGAATCAGATCAAGTACGGTCTTACTAACATTATCCATCGTAGCAGACACGACTCCGGCAGGCTTATGAAGCATACAGTATACGTAATCAATATAATTTACTTTAGCATCATCAAATAGAATTTCATCCGACTGTATGGACACCTTATTTTCAGGTTTCGTACAGATTTCTCCGTTTACTTTGACTCTGCCCTTCCGAATCCATAACTTGATTTCACTTCTTGTACCAATTCCCATATCAGCAAGATATTTATCCAGACGTAACAGTTCTGCCATATATAACCTCCATTACACCCATCTCCAGCCCGGTAGATATTTGTTCTTAAAATTATTCTTAGCTACCTTAATCCATCCTAAAGGAAAATCTTTTATACAAACCAGATACCAGCCATCCTGATAAGTCCCTTCCGGTTCTATCGATTCACATTTTAAATATCTGATTACATTCGGGTCTTCAATATTAAAATGAATAATTTTGTCGTAATCCTTAATTGATAAAGCATTTGCTAGAGCCTGTGATGGCTCAAAACGCTGTTTTTTCATTTCTCCGAGTAGTAATCCCTGTCGAAGAATTCGAAGTCCCTTAAGATTTGGTAATCCTTCCGGTACCAGATAGACTCTATCTTCATGTACGATCAGCTGCTCCTGCTTGATGGGAAATTTTATATCTTTTAAAAATTCCAGCGCCTCATCGGATAGTATATTCTTACCTTTACTAGGTACACTGCTGTTCATTGAATTCTTAAAGTCAAGGGATCTGTCCTCTGTTATTCTCTTATGAAGTAAGGCTATAAAATGTCCCTCACCGTTAATCTTATGAGGCCACAAGCGAATACAGTGTTTCAATTCTTCTTTACCATCCACCCATTTTGGTTTACCAAAATCAAAGCCTTCAAAAGAAAGTCCCATTTCTTCCTGTGTATTAACCTCCGGTATCGCATTAATTACCTGAAACTCCGGAAATTGCTCCATTAAGTAGCTTATAGTACCTTCATTTTCCTCCGGGGAAAAGGTGCAGGTGGAATAAAGCATGTAACCACCGGGTTTAAGCATTTTAGCTGCAAATAGAATGATTTCCTTCTGCAATTTATTATAATAGTCTACTCCGTATTGCTCCCAGTTTTTTATTATGGATGAACTTTTACGGAACATTCCTTCCCCTGAGCAAGGTGCATCAATCAGTATCTTGTCAAAGTACTCCGGAAAGTATTCCACCAGCTTATTTGGTGCCTCGGAAACTACCAGTGCATTTCGAATACCAAATAATTCAACGTTTTTTAGGAGAGCCTTTGCCCTGGAATTACTGATATCATTTGATACCAGAAGCCCTTCCCCTCCCAGCTTTGCACCAAGCTCTGTGCTTTTTCCTCCGGGTGCAGCACATATGTCAAGCACCTTGTCTCCCTTCGTTATTGAAAGTAGACTTGCCGGTGTCATTGCACTGGGCTCCTGAATGTAATAGAGACCCCCATAATAATAAGGGTGTTTGGACGGCTGCTCCTCCATATCATAATAATAACCGTTTTTCACCCAGGGGATTCTTTTTATGGAAAAAGGACAGATACCTTCGAACTCTTTTGGAGTTATCTTAAGCGTATTTACACGTATACCACCAAAATGCGGCTTTGAATAACATTGCAAATACTCCTCATATTCCTCACCCAAAAGCTTTCTCATTCTGTCCTCAAATAATTTAGGTAAATTCATTATCTCACTCCATCTATCTAAAATAACAAGGAAATGTTATATAATTAACCTTGTTTACATAATTTTCTGCATGGATACTTGATGCATTCCATTCTTACTGATTATTATTTATAATATCATCTTAAGCTTTGAGCCCTGTAACGTGCCGATATCATATCAAGCTCTTGACTAAATTTAGAAAGCTCAGATTGATCACCATTTTGATAAATTCGGAAAAACTCGTCCTGAATCTTAATGACCTCTTGCTTATTAGCTACCTTATAAAGGTTTTGAATGTTTGTAAGAATATCAGCAACAATATTTGCCTTAATGGTAAAGGAATTCTGTGCATCCATAATCTCGTCACGTACCACGGACATTTCCTGATCAAGAATAAGAATTGCCTCGGCTGCGGAGGATAACCTCTCTCTGATATGTTCCGGCATGTTCTGTTTGTACTTATACTGTAAAGAATGTTCTATCGTAGCCCAGAAATTCATAGCAAGTGTTCTAATCTGTATCTCAACCTGAAGTTCTTTTTTCCCTTTTAAGGTCTCTACATCATAGGATACTACAAGATGATAGGAACGATATCCGCTTTTTTTAGCATTATTAATATAATCCTTATGATTCAATATCTGCATATCTGACCGATTACTAATAATATCTACTACCTTATAGATATCCTCAACAAACTGACAAATAATACGAATGCCCGCTATATCATCGATATTCTCTTCGAAGCTTCCAAGGTCGATACTTTTCTTCTGTGCTTTTTCAAGAATACTTGATATCGTTTTTACTCTTCCGGTTACCTGCTCGATTGGGGAATAAGCCCCAACATGTTTATATTCATCTATGATATGATTGAATTTTGTTACCAGCTCATCCACTGCCAGAGAGTACGGATCAAGAATTTCTCTCCAAAGTTGTATTTCCATTCCTTCTTACCTCCTACCAATAGGTCTTTGAATTCCGGTTTGCTAACATCTCCAACCATCATTCCTCCAACTCAAGTACCATCATGGACAGAACAGCCAGACCTGCTGTTTCGGTCCTGAGAATTCTCCTTCCTAAGGTAATCGGAAGGATATGATTTTCTTTCGCAAGCTCTATCTCAGTTTCGTCAAACCCACCCTCAGGGCCAATAAATACTCCTATTGAAGAATGCTGTCCGATATGTTTTATAATTTCTCTGGTATACTCCATACCCATAGCATTTTCATACGGAATTATACCGATTCCCATTTGACCTGCATTCTTAATTGCTTCTTTAAAGGTTTGTACCGGTTTGATCAAGGGTATGATACCCCTGCCGGATTGTTTTGCTGCGCTTTCAGCAATTGACTGCCAACGTTCCAGTTTCTTTTCTTCCTTCTTTTTATCCTCAAGCTTGACAACAACGCGTTTGGTTATTACCGGAATAATCTCATATACTCCCAGCTCAATTGCCTTCTGTATGATCAGCTCCATCTTATCCTTCTTTGGTAAACCCTGGAACAAAGTAATCTTTGTCTTAAGCTCGGTACCGGTATTTTTTACTGTTACAATACCGGCGGTAATTTCTACTTCAGACACCTTATTAATTATACAATAACAATCTTTTCCTTGTCCATTACAAATTATGATTTCGTCGCCCTGCTTCATCCGAAGGACATTTTTTATATGATTTACATCAGGCCCGACAATAGTAACTGTATTATCGTTGATTTGATTTGGTGTAACATAAAAGCGATGCATAATAATTACCATACCTTTCATTAAAGCCTGCATTCATGTGCATAAAAAATACTATATATCCATACATCTCAAAGCACAAATTTTTCTGAAAGCTTATTTTATTACCATATTTTAACCCATTGATATTATATAGCATTAAGAACATATGTTCAATAGTATTTTGAATTAAATATACTAATATAATTTATGAATTTCTAAAGCATAATTAATTTAATTCTAATTAACCTTTCTTGTTAGTGATTGAACCTTATGGTAATATATAACTATTATTAACAAATACTAATAAATATCAAAATAAGGGGGCTCTTATGAAGGACGATATCAATGGTTTAATTTTTTGTGGATTTATATTCTTACTGCTACTCGTAATTAGCATGGTATTACGATCAGGACGGGGTGCTTGGCTAATAAACATGTATACTTTTATGTCAGCGAAAAACAAGGCTAAATATAACGAAAAGGCCTTATGTATGCTATTTGGTAATTTATTGCTAATAATCGATTTTATATTATTACTTGCCATTATCGCTGGTATATTTGAAATTACATGGCTTATTATAACATTATGCTTGGTGATAGTTGTAATATCCATAATAGCAACGATTTATGCATATACCAATGTACGGTTTCGTAAATAAATGCAAGATCATCTATGTCACAAAAAGCGATGAACCGACAAAAACAGTGCTCCGACTGATTTAAGATGATCAGTTGTAACACTGTTTTTCATTACTATTTTATTTAATTACTTCTTTGCCACAAAGGATACCCAATCATTCATCCGATTCACTTCTAATATAGTAAAATTATTCTTTTCAATTGCTTCTCTTACTGAGTCTTCCTTCGTATTAATGATTCCGGAGCTGATAAAGATACCACCGGGCTTCAGGTTTTCTCCGATAACCTCGGAAAGGGGAATGATAACATCCGCCAAAATATTAGCGACAACCATATCATACTTTTCTTTCCCTATCTCGGATCGAATCCCGTCGTCTTCAATGATATTACCCGTGGTAAAGCTTAGATTACCTTCTGCTATTATTAATTGGTTTACACCTGCATTTTGGATTGCGGAATCAGTTGCATTCGGGTCGATATCAATCCCAATTACTTCTTTTGCTCCGAGCTTTTTTGCAATGATAGATAGGATACCGCTTCCGCTTCCGGCATCCAATATTATAGATTCAGGTTTAAGATACTGTTTGATTCCTATGATACAGAGCTTTGTTGTTTCATGGGCACCTGTTCCAAAGGAGGTTCCAGGATCAATTTCTATTACTAAATCCTCCTCTCTGCGCTCGGTCAATTCCTCCCAGGTAGGTTTAATTACTATGGTTTCATCAACTCTGAAAGGTTTGAAGAATTCCTTCCAATTATTTATCCAGTCCTTATCCTCTGTTTCAGTGACTGTAATTTTACCACTACCGATTGATACAAAATCAGCCAGCTCAGACAGCCCAGCTCTTACGCTGGATAACAGAGCTTTAGCATCATCTTGGGTATCCATATAAAAGCTTACCAGAGCAGATCCGTCATCCTCCTTTAATTCAGGAAGAATATCAATAAATAATTTCTGTCTGTCTTCTTCTGATAATTGAATATTATCACTGATTTCTATTCCGACGATTCCAAGATTACTCAACATATCACTGATCAAATCAACAGCTTCCGTAGTAGTTTCTAATGTGAATTTTGTCCACTTCATTGTTTTCTCCATATCCTCATTATATTAATGTAATTTTAACTATTTCAATTAATAATCATTGATAATTATGTATGTGTTAGTTATATTTTAAGGAATTATAAAAACCTTTCTTGTCAGTCCATTGAATCAAATCCAACACGATACCGTCCGGATCCTCTATATAAAATTGTCTTGAGTAAGATTTCACAATTATTTCCTGTTCCTTACCAATATAACCTTTATTTTTTAAATCATTCAACAATATATCAGCATTTTCAACAGAGTACCCAATATGCCTAAAGTTAGTTATATCTTCCTTTGTAAAATTCTCTTTTTCCGATAGGAACAGCTCATGTCCTTCGCCTTTCATAATTGCATATTTATGTCCATTGTCTTTCATGCCTCTATCAATTAACATGTAATCAAGGACGTTTTGGTAAAAGTTAATGAATTGTTCTACATTAGAAACATACCTGTTAATATGATCTATTCTAATCATTCTATATACCCCTCTTATTTTTATGGATATTATGTTAAATGTCCAAAACCCAAGCATAGTTTTGCCATACTTGGGTTAATAATTCAACTCATTATTTAGAAATTCTCTTAATTATTTCTTTTATCTATTTCCAGAGTTTCCTCTATCCTATTTCCAGAATTTCTTCTTGCCTTTTTCCTTTTCATTATCATCTGGATTGGTTCTGCCGTTCATGGCATCATCAAATTTTCTCAAAATCTCTTTCTGCTCAGAATTCAGGTTAGTAGGTACCTGAACCACCAGAGTAACATAATGATCACCACGTACTGATTTATTTCTCAGGCTTGGAACTCCTTTTTCTCGTAAACGAACCTTAGTATCTGTCTGAGTACCTGGTTTTACATTATACAAAACATCACCATCCACGGTACTAATCTTAACATCACCACCTAAAACTGCTGTTGCATAAGAGATTGGTGCGGTTGAAAATATATCATAATCCTGACGTTGGAAGATCGGATGTCTACTTACTTCAACCTCAACGAGTAAATCACCTCTCGATCCACCATTCGTACCCGGTTCTCCTTTACCGCGAATTCTTACGCTTTGGCCGCTGTCTATACCGGCAGGGATTGATACTTTGATTTTCTTTTTACTACTGATAAAGCCTGTTCCATAACAATCCGGACATTTATCCTTAATAATCTTTCCGGAGCCTTTACAATCCGGACAGGTTTGTACATTACGAACCATTCCGAATAAGGATTGCTGAGTATATACTACCTGGCCTTTACCACCACATTTCTGACAAGTATCTGCGGTGGTACCTGCTTTTGCACCGGTACCATGACAGGTATTACATTCATCTTTTAAAGTCAGCTCCAGCTCTTTTTCCGTACCAAATACTGCTTCTTCAAAGGTTATTCTGACAGATGTGCGTAGATTTGCTCCTTGCATCGGTCCATTATTCGTACGTCTGCTACGGCCTCCAAATAAATCTCCAAAGATATCTCCAAAGATATCTCCCATATCCATTCCACTGAAGTCAAATCCACCAGCACCCCCACCGGCTCCTCCCTCGAAGGCTGAATGTCCGAATTGATCATATTGTCTGCGTTTATCCGCATCACTTAGAACCGCATATGCTTCCGAAGCTTCTTTAAATTTTGCTTCCGCTGTTTTATCTCCGGGATTGGTATCAGGATGGTATTTCTTCGCAAGCTGTCTATATGCTTTCTTTAATTCGTCATCCGTTGCTGTCCTACTGACACCTAAGACCTCATAATAATCTCGTTTATCTGCCATTTTATCCTTCACCTTTCATAGCTACATCTTAATGGGACTACTGCAAATGAAAATGTTAGCAAGCGCCCTTTTTCATAGTCAAACAGGCAGTCCATAAATGACCGCCTATCTGAGTCTTGAATATGCCAATAGCAAAACTGTTGTTATGCTATTGGCATATTAATTTATACATAACAAGCAGATTTAAAGCAAGCGAACTAGTATTAAATATTACGACTATTTACTAATTCATTGTTTTTTTATGTTAGGACAACCCGCCTTAAATACCACTTGATTATAAGATGCTTCTTATACCTCGCGGTAATCTCCATCTACTACATCATCATTGTAGCCACCGGTCGCTCCACCTTGATCAGCTCCTGACATATCAGGACCTGCACCAGGACCACCTGCAGCACCGCTTTGTTCATATAATTTAGCAAATAAAGCCTGTGCATCTGTCATTAATTTTTCTTTTGCTGCTTTAATATCGGCAACTTCACCCTCGGACATAACCTCAGGATTGGATTTTTCAATTAATTCCTTTAATCTAGCTAAATCAGCTTCAACGGTAGCTTTTGCGTCTGCATCAATCTTATCTCCGACTTCGCTTAAGGCCTTCTCGGTCTGGAATATCAAAGAGTCAGCGTCATTTCTTACATCAACTGCTTCCTTACGTCTCTTATCCTGAGCTTCAAATTCCGCTGCTTCCTTAACTGCTTTATCAATATCGGTATCAGAGAGGTTAGAGCTTGCAGTAATAGTAATGTGCTGTTCTCTTCCTGTTCCTAAATCCTTAGCTGATACATTAACGATACCGTTAGCATCGATATCAAAGGTAACTTCGATCTGAGGAACACCTCTTCTTGCCGGCGGAATTCCATCGAGACGGAATTGTCCGAGACTCTTATTATCCTTAGCAAACTGTCTTTCACCCTGAACAACGTTGATATCAACGGCTGTTTGGTTATCTGCTGCTGTAGAGAATATCTGACTCTTCTTGGTAGGGATTGTTGTATTTCTCTCAATTAATCTGGTAGCTACTCCACCAAGAGTTTCAATTGATAGAGACAATGGTGTAACATCAAGAAGAAGGATATCTCCTGCTCCTGCATCACCTGCTAACTTACCTCCCTGAATAGAAGCACCGACTGCAACACATTCGTCAGGATTCAAGGTTTTGGAAGGCTCTTGACCGGTTAATTGTCTAACCTTATCCTGTACTGCAGGAATACGGGTAGAACCACCAACTAATAATACCTTCTTAATATCAGACGGTGATAGACCTGCATCACGAAGAGCATTCTGTACCGGACCAACGGTTCTTTCTACTAAATCATGAGTTAATTCATCAAATTTAGCACGGGTTAAATTCATATCAAAATGTTTCGGTCCCTCTGCTGTTGCAGTGATGAACGGAAGATTGATATTGGTTGTCGTAGAAGAAGATAATTCCTTCTTTGCCTTCTCAGCTGCTTCCTTTAATCTCTGAAGTGCCATTTTATCGGTAGATAAATCTACTCCATCAGATTTTTTAAACTCATCAATCATGTATCTGGTGACTCTTTCGTCAAAATCATCACCACCGAGTCTGTTATCACCAGAGGTTGCAAGAACCTCGATTACACCGTCACCGATATCGATAATGGATACGTCGAAGGTACCACCACCTAAGTCATAAACCATAATCTTTTGCTCATGCTCATTATCAAGCCCGTAGGATAATGCTGCTGCAGTAGGCTCATTGATAATTCTCTTAACATCAAGACCTGCAATCTTACCTGCATCCTTGGTTGCCTGTCTCTGTGCATCGTTAAAATATGCAGGAACTGTAATAACTGCTTCAGTAACCTTCTCACCAAGATAGCTCTCGGCATCTGCCTTCAATTTCTGAAGAACCATTGCAGAAATCTCCTGAGGTGAATATCTCTTGTCATCAATTTTAACTCTAAAGTCTGTACCCATATGTCTTTTAATGGATGAGATTGTTTTATCAGAATTTGTAACTGCCTGACGTTTTGCAGGCTCACCAACCAAACGCTCTCCTGTCTTAGTAAATGCAACAACGGATGGTGTTGTTCTGGAACCTTCCGTATTCGCAATAACAACCGGCTTTCCACCTTCCATAACGGCAACACATGAATTTGTTGTGCCCAAGTCAATACCTATTATTTTTCCCATGTTCGTTTCCTCCTATATAAATATAATTTGTACATATTAGTTTCTAATAAACAATATATCAATGCTAAATCGTTTTCATGATTAATCTGCATCGTATGCATTCTATTTGTGATAATTATAATGTGAAATTAATTCACAACCTTCACCATACTGTGTCGAACTACCATATCATGATAAATATAACCCTTTTGAAATTCGTCGGATACAATATTTTCACCTACACTGTCGTCCTCTCCGTGCATTACAGCGTTATGGAGATTCGGATCGAATTCTTTACCTACTGCATCAATTGGCTTTAATCCAATTTCATCGAGAGCCGTAAGCAACTGCTTATAGATCATTTCAATTCCTTGAGCAAAACCACTTTCCTTTTCTTTCTCGGTGATTGTACCAAACCCTCTCTCGAAGTTATCAATGATTGGGAGAAGTTTTTCAATCATGCTTTTAACACCCATATCAAACATGACAGATTTTTCTTTCTCAGATCTTTTGCGGAAATTATCAAATTCAGCCATTGTTCTCATCAGACGGTCAGTAAGTTCCTCGATTTTTTGATCCTTAGCATTCATCTCTTTTGACTTATTATTCTTGAAGAAGGATTTCACTGATTTCTCGCTCTTATTCTCAGCTTCAGTTTTCTCTTCCTCCGCTGTATCTGCTTCATCACTGTCTTCCTGCATTACTTCATCATAATCTTCATCCTTCAGTGTATCTTGCATGGACTCTTCATTTATGAGCTGTTCCATCGATTCTTTTGAGTTTTCCTTCATCACTTTCTCCTTTTCCATCGCTGCCTTCATAATTTCTATTGTTTTATTCATATTCTGCAAACCCCAATTACCACCTTTCCAATGGCTTAAGTCTAATCCTAAGTTTTCCTTTTAAATATATCGTCCAGCTGTGCCATTAGAGATTGCAATGTGCTGACGACCTTCTTGTAATCCATTCTCTTTGGTCCTATAATACCTACTTTACCGTAAACACCTTCTTCGATTTCGTAGGTTGCTGTTACCACGGAGCATTCCTTCATCGCATCAACCGGTGTCTCATCACCGATATATACCTGTATTCCTCTATTTTCCTCATCTTCCATTTTATCCTGAATGAAATCGGAAAGAGCCTTCTTTTCCTCCAGTGTATATAATAGGTTGCTTACATTTTCCTTATCACTGAGCTCCGGATATTTTAAGATATTCGTTGTTCCGGAAGTAAATATTTCAATATCGTCCTCCTCAGAAACCGCCTGCATGATTGCGTCCAGAATATCATTAACAATGGTTCGATAATCACCTGCCTGTTCTTTCATTTGTGTGATCACCGGCAGATTTATTTCACCTAAGTCAAGCCCTTGCAGGAATGTGTTAATAATAATATTCAATTTTAATATGGTTTCTTTATTTAAGGATGCAGTTATTTTTATCATTTTATTCTTTACAATATTTCGTTCAAATACAATGACAGCCAGTAATTGATTTTCATCCACTTCGGTTAACTGGATAAACTTTACCTTTTTCTTATATTGAGGAGTAGACACCATGGTAGTATACTGCGTGTTTACTGCTAATAGCTTTGCGACCTGTTGAAGAAGGCTTTCTAAGCGATCTGCTTTTTGTATCAGCAGTTCCCTCATATCCTCGACCTCCTGAACCTTATCTTCCAGAAGCATATCAACATATAACCGGTATCCTTTGTCTGAAGGGATACGTCCTGCCGAGGTATGTGGTTGAATAATATATCCCAACTCCTCTAAGTCAGCCATCTCGTTCCGGATCGTTGCAGAGCTCAAATTCAAGTCCGTAAACTTAGAAATCGTTCTTGAACCGACCGGTTCTCCCGTCTCTAGGTAATTTCGAATGATGGCCTGTAAAATCTTCAATTTTCTTTCATCCAATTGCATCATGATTTACCTCAATCATCTAAAATAGATGGACTTAATTGTTAATCGGTAAGTTTGGATTTGTTAGCACTCGTCTTGATAGAGTGCTAATATCTATATATAAAATATCACTATCATTTTCTTTTGTCAAGGCAATTTTGTAAATTTTTTTCCTTAAAATATGATTAAAATCAATGGATTAGCAACACTACTCTATTCGTTAATTCAATAAGAATTCTGCTAATACAGTATTACTGACATCAATTCCAAAATCAGATAAATGTATCCTATCATCCTGAATTTCAATCAATTGTTTCTTTTGCAGCTGTTCCAAGACAGTCGAAAATACATCTTCAAGCTCGATACCAAACCTTTGTAAAAACATCCTCTTACTGACACCGGCACACATTCTGAGACCGAGAATCATAAATTCCTCCATCTTCTGTTCTTTTGTTAAGTATTCATAATTAAGTCTAATTCCAATCAGATCACGATTCATAGGTTTCATCAACATATTATTATTCTGTTCCGTCTTAGTTTTTGAGCGATTATCTTTATATTGATTACACAGATCGATATATTGTATGATATCATCCATATTTGAAAATCTTGCACCATTTATCAAGGATGATGCACCAAGGCCAATACCCAGGTAATCGGTTCCAATCCAATAAGAACAGTTATGGCGGCATTCATAAGTACCCTCATTGCCATGCTTTTTTAAAGCATAATTTGATATTTCATACCTATAATATCCGAAGCGCCCCAATATTTCTTTGGTTTTATGATATATCAGCCGATCCGTTTCCTCCTCCGGTAACTCCTCATAACCCTTTGCTTCCTTATAATAGCGATCATAGAATTTAGTTCCTTCTTCAATAATTAAACTATATGCAGATATATGCTCCGGTTTTAATGCTATCACTTTATTTAAGGTACTTTCCCAAGCAGAAACAGTTTGACCGGGTAACGCCGACATTAAATCGATATTAATGTTATCAAACCCCAAGCTTCTTGCTAGTTGATAATTTTCTATAAACTGTTCATAGGTATGAATTCTTCCAAGTATCGATAAATCTTTATTATCCGCAGACTGAAGTCCAAAGCTTAGGCGGTTAATACCTGCTTCGCGGTAGATCAGAAGTTTTTCCTCATTGATGGTACCCGGATTAATCTCTATGGTTGCTTCCAGCTGCTCATGATCAATCGTAAACACCCTACGAATAGCTTCCATAATCATTTTAATATAATGAGGTTTAACACAGGATGGGGTTCCTCCTCCAAAAAATACGGTCCTAACAATATAATTACCTGTATTACCGGAGTAGCTATCAATTTCAGTCATCATTGCGTCAAAGTACGTATTTATGACCTCATCCGTTGCAGGCGCAGATAAGAAATCACAATAATCGCATTTTTTAATGCAAAATGGGATATGAAGATAGATACCAATATCTTGCTTTTCATTATAAAGAAAATCGGTTAATTCAATGATTTTAGCTTTCATTATTACACCCCTTTAATTCAACACTTAAGGGAGTGTTTTTCAACACCCCCCTCTAAGTTTAATCTTCATCCAGTTTTAGTACGCTCATAAATGCTCTCTGCGGAATCTCTACATTTCCAACCTGGCGCATTCTCTTCTTACCTTCTTTTTGCTTCTCTAGTAGCTTCTTCTTACGGGTAATATCGCCACCATAACACTTGGCTAAGACATCTTTTCGCATAGCCTTTACAGTCTCTCTGGCAATGATTTTACTTCCGATTGCTGCTTGAATCGGAATCTCAAAAAGCTGACGTGGAATCTCATCTTTTAATCTTTCACACATTCTTCTGCCACGTTCATAAGCACTTTCTGCATGAACGATGAAGGTTAATGCATCAACCTCTTCCTTATTAATTAAGATATCCAACTTTACAAGCTCTGACTGTACATATCCCTTTAACTCATAGTCAAAGGACGCATACCCCTTGGATCTGGATTTTAAAGCATCAAAGAAGTCATATATAATTTCATTTAAAGGAAGTTCATATTTAAGAAGGGCTCTGGTTGTTTCCATATACTCCATTCCCAAATAAACACCACGGCGTTCCTGACAAAGTCCCATGATTGATCCCACAAAATCGGTTGTAACCATAATTTCAGCGGATACCATAGGTTCTTCAAGAAAATCGATTTCAGACGGATCAGGAAGATTTGTGGGATTGGTAATATCAATAACCTGTCCATCCGATTTATGAACCTTATAGATAACGCTGGGTGCTGTCGTAACCAAATCAAGGTTATATTCTCGTTCTAATCGTTCCTGTATAATCTCCAGATGAAGAAGTCCAAGGAAACCACAACGGAATCCAAAACCTAAAGCGATTGAGGTCTCCGGTTCAAATTGAAGGGAAGCATCATTTAGTTGAAGCTTTTCCAGAGCATCTCTAAGATCCGGATATTTAGCACCGTCCGCAGGGTACATTCCACAATAAACCATGGGATGAACCTTTTTATAGCCCGGCAACGGCTCTGCACAAGGGCGTTTGTTATCTGTAACAGTATCACCAACACGGGTATCCTTCACATTCTTTAAGCTTGTAGTAATATATCCAACCATACCGGCAGACAATTCCTCGGCAGGAATAAATTGTCCCGGTCCAAAAATTCCAAGTTCAACTACTTCAGCAGTTGCCCCCGTTGCCATCATACGTATTTCGGTACCTTTTTTCACTTTACCTTCTTTAATTCTACAAAATACAATAACTCCTTTATAGGAATCATAGATTGAATCAAAAATCAATGCTTGCAGCGGCGCCTCTGGATCACCCTTTGGTGCAGGAATTTTTTCAACAATCTGCTCTAATACCTGTTCGACATTTAAACCCGTTTTCGCAGATATCAAGGGTGCGTCATGGGCTTCTAAACCAATCACATCTTCTATTTCAGCGATTACTCGTTCCGGGTCTGCACTAGGCAAATCTATTTTATTAATAACAGGCATGATATCAAGATTATGGTCCAAAGCCAAATAAACGTTGGCCAGGGTCTGTGCTTCAATTCCTTGTGCTGCATCAACAACAAGAATTGCGCCTTCACAGGCTGCTAAGCTTCTGGATACCTCGTAATTAAAATCCACGTGACCCGGTGTATCAATCAGATTAAAGATATACTCTTCTCCATTCTTAGCACGATAAACGGTACGTACCGTCTGCGCCTTAATTGTAATACCTCTTTCTCTTTCTAAATCCATATTATCCAGTACCTGAGATTGCATTTCACGATTGGTTAATAACCCTGTCATCTCTATGATACGGTCTGCCAGGGTTGATTTACCATGATCTATATGGGCAATGATGCAAAAATTTCTTATTTTACTCTGGTCTAAGGCCATCTTGTTCCTCCTGCGTATAATTACTTATTATAAAACGCTCGCGTACAGTATAACACAACCAAAACATGGTGGCAAGAAAATGCGTTGTTATGTTGTTTGAATCATGTATGATTATGACCGGATGCAACTATTTACCTTTTAATACAGAATCGAGAATTTCAGCAAACGGTATCATTGTATTTTTGGCTGATTCAACTGTATTTTCATCGGTTCCCAGCTCAATCAAAATGGATTTAGGCCGAAAATGTAGGTTATAACGGTAACATTTTAAATAATTTTTTATAAACAGCCCCGGGTACATTCCCTTAGATTTTAGTTGAAGCTGAAGGCTAAATGCGAGGTTATCCTGTAAATATGGATTTTCCAAATGTAGGATCGGACCGCTCTGATTTCTGCTAAGGCCATTAAACAACATGATTTGCGCTGTTTTTTCCCCATTAATAACAACCGATCTATCATTGCCATCATCTCTATGTATATCAATAATAACCTCAATTGTCGGATTTTCCTCTAATATCTTAGTTAAGCCTTCCTCCGCTTGATTATATGCTACATTCCGATCCTCTTTTCCATCTACAATATCATAAGGTGTTTTATCATGGATTACATTATATCCATACTCTTCCTTCAGTATTTTAGCTAAATAGTTTCCAACCCCAACAACAGTATCTGCTTCTTTGCCAGGTTCACTGTCAACGTAAGTCTCTCTGGAATGCGTATGATATATCAGTATCTGAGGAGCATCATTTTTTTGCTTAATCGTCATATCCTTCCCCAGCAGCTTCTCTGCATCAAAAAGCGTATCGGTTACCTTTGTTGATTTATCTACAATATAAAAGTTTTTTACCAGAAATGAAATATCTGATAATTGTTCCATCGTATAATCAAAGGAAGCCTCCGGATTTAGGGTTTCGGCAGCTTCTCCATCCTCCGTCGAATTATTATCTTCAATTTCCTGAAAATATACATTACCTTTTAAAAATCCTACATCAAGCTGATCTGATGATATATCCTGATTGACGGTTTCTTCTCCAACCCTGACGAAGGAACTGCTTAATACAGCTCCATTGGTCAATATATATTCCGAAGTAAGGTAACCTTCTTTAATTTCATAAAAACCAATTCCCTCTTCAATATCATTATCTTGATCTGTAATATCGTTTTGATCAGCTTCCAACTGATTTATTATATTGATAGCATCCGTCTGGTCAACTGACTGGTCAATATCTGTCTGGTCAACTGACTGGTCAATATCCATCTGTTCAACTGACTGGTCAATATCTGTCTGTTCATCTGACAGCTCCTGATCTGTTTCCTCTTCCTGCGTTTGAACAGAACTTTTACCAAATTTAAATTCGAAATTATTCATAACGGAGGAATACTCCTGAGTATCCGCTATTGCAGTTGAATCGTTTTTTACAAACTTTCTTAAAGCGAAATCATCCGTAACGATGCTTAACAAAAAATCGCTGGTATCCTCCAAATCATTAGCTGTATAGCGAACTACACCGGAGCTCTCCTCCATTGCTTTACTGTATACTCTGGAACAAATAGCTTCCTGAAGGCTGCGATTAGCTTGACCAAAATCATCTGAAAATGATAAGGCGGCAAAGCGAATTAATAAATACAAAGAGATTACGATTATGCCGGACCAAAGTATCGGGTATATATTTGTTTTCAATTTGCTTCGCTTTTTTCTCATTGCTGCCTCCTTTGATATGGAATCAAAATAATCCCTTATCTAATTCATTATATTCGGAAGGACTTTTTTTATTACCCTTAAGTAAAATCGACAACCTTATACAGCCCCTGCAAAACAGGAATTCAAAGCCTCTGAAACCGTATAACTGATTCTTTTCATTGATTCATCAATGTTTTTAGGAGTTACAAACATATTATCAATCTGCTGCTCCCTTACCTCAGATATAAATTTATCGATATCTTCTTCATTAAAACCACTTTTCTCCATGTAGGAGGTTAACGTATCCGCTACTATCGTAGCAGCATCAACTACAGTCGGTACACCCAGAGCAATTACTTTCGTTCCTAAGCTTTCTTCATTCAGAGCCTTTCGGTTATTACCTATTCCGGAACCCGGACTTATCCCTGTATCTGTAAGTTGTATCGTAGTATTTAATCGACTTATGCTACGGGAAGCTAATGCATCTATTACTATTAAAAGCTTTGGTTTTGTTTCCTTAATAATTCCCTTGATAATCTCCACCGTCTCCATACCGGTCTGAGCCATAACCCCCGGTGAAATAGCACTTACATTACCAAGATGATGCTTATCTCTAAATTCATTTCCGTATTCCTTAATCAAATGTCTGGTTACGAACAAATTATCAACTACCTGCGGGCCCAAGGCATCCGGTGTTACTTCCCTATTACCAAGTCCTACCACCAGTATCTCTTCTCTTTTTAATTCACCTGCAAGCATTCGTAAATTAGTTGCCACCACATCAGCCACTGGCTTATGATAATCTTCATCTGATTTATTAATTTCCGGAGCTTCAATCGTAATATAGGTACCAATTGGCTTTTGCATAGCCTTTGCACCTTTCTCATCTTTTATCTCTACGGTGGAAACTCGAATTTTATTTTTTTCATCATAGTTTTCCGTTAAAATAACACCTTTTATTTCAACATTATCCTCAGGAAAACTCTCCCTAACCTCTAATGCTAAGTCCGTTCTTATTTTTCTCTCCATTCTATGTTTCCTCCAAGTATTTAAAAATATCTTTCATATTATATAAAATATCATTGATCATAGGATGCATCTCTATGCATGGCTTATATTTCTCCTTTATTTTCTGCAAACTTTTTCAAAATATGTATTGACAGAATAAATCGTATCGACTACTATATAATAGTATGTTTCCATTAGAGCGTCCGTGTCCGGATTTAATGAAACAAAGTATTTGAACAGCCAGCAATCAAGCTAACATCTCACTCTCAATTTGGTGTCCTTGGTACGATGGTTGAATTAATTTTATATTTGGAGGTGTACGAATTGGCTAACATTAAATCTGCTAAAAAAAGAATTTTAGTTAATGAAACTAAAGCTGCTAGAAATAAGCAAATCAAGTCCAAGGTTAAGACGATGATTAAAAAAGTTGAATCAGCAGTTGCAGCAGGCGACAAAGCTCTTGCTAAGACTAATTTAATTGAAGCTGTATCTGAGATTGATAAGGCTTGCTCAAAAGGTGTATATCACAAGAACACTGCAGCAAGACGCGTATCTCGTTTAACCAAGGCTATCAATAATATTGCATAATAGAATAATCATGCGCCCGCTGGGCGAACTAATGAAAGGCTGTCTTTGCAGACAGCCTTTTTTATGTTATTGGAAAGTTTGTCCTTTGATAAAGAAAGCCCGTTCAGAAATTATTTGTTCCTGAACGGGCTTCTAATCTTCTAGGCTTCTAATCTTCTAGGCTTCTAATCTTCTTGACTCCTAATACACTCCACCTTGCTGAACATCTATAAAACTAAGGAATAAGTTTACCGCATCGTATCTGTTGATATTATTCTTCGGATAGAAATTATTAAATTCAACATCCTTCATAATTCCAAAGCCTTTTGCTAGAGCAACCGCTCCGATATAATCTGCTTTGATACTGCTTTCATCGGCATATCCCGTTGAATAGATTCCTTTCAGCTTTGCTACCTTTTCTAATCCAAGGTTAATAATAAAACAATAGGCAGCCTCTTCTCTTGTGATTAAAGAAGAGTTTTTGCTTTTATCTGTGGTTGGGTTTGCGTAACCAACTTTTTCAAGAAGCTGATTTAATTCATCATAGGTAATATTTTGATCTGGCTTAAAATACTCACCTTCAAAACCTATATTCATATCTGATAGTAATAAGATATTTCTATATTTGACAGCATCCTTAATGTCAAGATAAGAATACGGCTGAGCCTCTTTATACACTTCTCCGTTATAAGTTAATTGTTCTCCGGTAAAAGGAGAAATATAGGAAGGATTGATATCAGGACGATAAACTAGTCTAATTTCATTCTTTACATTGTATGCATTAGTATTTTCATAATATTTATCATCTTTTCCATTTGAGGTATCATATTGATTAATTGTATTGATTTCATACTTTAATCCAAATCCATCCTTACCAAGATAGTATTCCATCGCTTTATCTGCTGACATAGCACCCTTTGAAGATTCAAAGGTAATATTTTTATCCCAATAAGAGCCAAAGGAATATACTTTACCGGATACACCATCAACTGCTCCATAGATATTATTATAAGGATATTCTATACCTTCATTTACACGGTTGTACTGATAGCTGTAGCCGCCGTATACAGGAGTTTTATCTTTATAATATGCAACATAATCATCATTCTGGCTAACCAAGACTGAATGATCAAAACGATCTTTTATTTGCGATTTCAGGAACTTTTCAAGAATTTCTTTACTCTTCTCCTGGTTATATTTAATCTTAACTGTATTCCATTTCTGGTTTACCTCATCATAATTACTCTTTAAACTGGTATAAAAGGATAAAATCTTACCGGTTTCAGCATCAACTGTTGCAGATGCATATCCTCTGTAATAATCAGTATCTTTATCATAATTCACCGGCCTGGGATCGCTAAGAGAAATATTCCAAACATATGAGGTGCCTTTACCTCCATCCTCCTGTTTACTCAAGGTTGCTGTGTATGCTTTCAGATTCTTATCAATATACAAATAAGGATTTTTTGTTACAGTTTCAATTGCTTTGGATTTGGAAATTAGCTTCTTTAATTCTTCGACTTTCTTCATTTCCTCATCTGTTAAGCTTGAAGCACCACCGTAGCCTGCTTCATCCTTAGCCGTTTCCTTATCGTAACGACTATTACCATTCGTATTAACCCATGTTTCTCTGGATTTATACACTTCACCGGTATTTGCGTTAATTGAAATATAAGCTTCCGTCGGTTCATATACCAAAAAAGCTTTCTTCTCGGTAGTAAGATTTCCTTTTTCATCATAAATATTATAGTAATCCGAACGATATATCAGTTTCATCTTCATATTATCTTTAATCAAAGCAGCCGCATCAGTCTTATTTAATTTAGTAGCTGAGGATGGAACCGTCACATCGTACAACCAGCTAATAGAAGCGCCGGATACTTCTCCAGAAATACTATTAACCAATATTGTTACGGTATTGTCAGGAAAATCTATACCCTTATATACTCTCTGATAATTATAAGCATAATCTCCACTGTAAATACCCTCGTACGTAACATTCATGAATTTAAGATTATTAGCGGTCTCCGGTGCAATAATCTTAATAAAATCATCTGCTTTGGTTTTTAATTCACTCTTTAAATATTTAGCAATACCTGATTTCTTATTCTTATTATCATATTTATAATAATAAGATATATGATTTTTCGAATCACAATTAACTTGAATGTACGAATACGTTGTCGGATCGGTCCAGGTCATATACCACGAGGTCTCCAGATTCGATTCGTTAATATAATAATTAAATTGTGAATACTCCTTAGGTATTGTTATTTTATTCTTTACTGCCAAAATTGCACTTTCTAATGCCTTATCAGAAGAATCTGTGTTATTACTACCGGCAGACACATCCTTTGTCATCGATGAAGTTTCTGTTACAGCATAGCTTTCCATTGGAACTGATGAAACAGCTATGATACAGCTTAGTAGCAATACAAATATTTTTTTCATAAAAATCTCCTTTCATAGATATAATTAGTTTTTGCTCTCGTCCATTAGACGATGAAGATTATTCCATGGTTTCATTTTTTTTGAATCTTTTTAGGATTATTATAACATGTTTTTATTATATTCATCAAACATCTTATTTTATGTACAAAACGAAGGTGTTGAAAGGAATGTAACCCTTACCGTTCTGATATTGACCTCAATAAAAAATAATAATGCACTATTCTATATAAATACCGACGGTCGGTATGGAGGTGTCAAGACACTATCCGGAGGAATGCAAAGAAGGCTTTCAAAAGCATGATTTTAATACCTAAGCTCATTTTTTCTATCATCTGTACAGAACAAGAGGACTTAAATCACGTTGATTCAAGTCCTCTTGTCTCATTTTAATAGCGGAAGCGGTGGGATTCGAACCCACGAGCCCCGTTAGGGACTACCTGATTTCGAGTCAGGGCCGTTATGACCACTTCGATACGCTTCCAAATTTTATTTTTTACTAAAGGTAACAATGAACAGCTCCACACCTATTTTTTCAGGCATACGACCTGTTTTTATCTGCTCTTCAATATCTACACCAAATTCCAATGCTTCTTTTAAACGCTTACTAGTAAAATTCTTGGTCTGAGATAGATATTTGTTCACTGCAAAGGAGGGAACTCCCACCATCTCACTGATGGAGGTCTGGTTGTAACCAAGCGCCTGTAAATCCTTTGTCTGAAGTAAAATATTAAAATGCCTGGTTATTAAAAATAGTATTGATAACGGCTTTTCTCTGACAGAAAGCAAATCATAGTAGAAAGCAAGAGCTTTATTTGCTTGTTTACCACCAATTGCATCAATCATCTGAAATATTTTACCCGTGATTTGTGTAGTTACAACAGCATCAATATCTTCTGAGGTTACGATAGCTTTTCCGATGCAATAGCTGATAATCTTTTCAACCTCATTCGTGATATTTACCATATCCGTACCGATTTTATCCAAAAGATACACGATATTAGCTTCTGAAATCCGTTTACCTTCCTGTTCAAGAAGTGATGCAACAAACAGTCTTAAATTCTGTTCATCCAGTCCATTCATTTCAGATACGGTTCCACGATCTCTAACTAGTTTAAACAGCTTATTTCGCTTATCAATCTCTGTTTCAACAAATAGGATTATGGTACTATCCGGTGATGTATCCAAAAGCTCCCCGAGCTCGCTCTGATTTTTAAACAATCCGCTGTTTTCAATGATAATCAATCGATAGTCATTAAAAAACGGAAGGGTTTGGGCTGCCTCATATATCTTTCGCGGTTCTGCATCTCTACCTTCAAAATAGGAATAATTCATATCACTATCGTCCTTTAAAATTGCTTTTTTCAATTTATCACGATAGAGTTTTTTTAAATACTCCTCACTTCCATATAACAGATAGAATGATTTGAAGCTGTTTGATTTAATATGCTCTTTGATTACTTTCATAATATTGATTACTCCTGTTCCCACAGAACATTTTCTATTCTACCTAATTCATATGTAAAATGCAAGTGTAAAGTTATTGATTGTATCAATTTTATCTAATCGATTGGGCCAATTTTTTTTAAAGGCTTGATACGAAAAATAGCTCGACCACCGATATTTTCCTTCTTAACATTACCAACTTCTTCGGATCGGCTATCCCTACTAACACTTCTGTTATCTCCCATAACAAAATACTCATCATTATCAAGGGTAATTGGGTACGCTGCTCTTCCTGGGTCCTGTATCGGTTCTTTCCCGTAATTCTCTTTTATTATTTCTCCATCTATATAGATATCGCTTCCTTTGATTTGTATGGTTTCACCAGGAAGTCCAATAATTCTTTTCACATAATATTCTTCATTTTCTCTGCCATATGGATAAAATACGATAATATCATAGCGATTTAAAGCATTAAAACGGTAAGATATTTTTTCAACATATAAGTGCTCTCCATTATATAAGGTATTCTCCATGGAGGAACCATCTACTATCGTACGTTGAAGTACAAAATTTGGAAGAATATAGATAATAACAAATATCAATACGGCATAAAAAATCAGATCATAGATAAGACTTTTCCTTTTTCCTTTATCCTGAGCTACCTTTCCATCCTTTGGCATTTCGTCATAAGATTCTTCTATTTGAAATTCACCTTCAACATTAAATACTTCATCATCCTGGGTAGTTATTATTTCTTCTTCTCCAAGATAGTTACCCATATCCTTTGAATCCATAATAGTATCTTCATCCGGTTTTTTTGACATACTTACTCATCTCCAATCCGGTATGTATATCGCCTATCTTCGATAGAAATATCATACATACCTCACATCATACCAAATTGTCATTAAAAATGAACAAGCCAGAGGCAAAAGTATGCAGCCTCCGGCGGTATAAGCAAACTATGAATCTTTACAACGACTGACTAATAATACTATTTTGATTCTCTTCTTTATCATCATCGTCTCCGACAATTTTAACCTTAGACTTGTATAATTCTTCTACTGCAATGGATAAAGGCTTAGGATACGTAACATTAACAAGCGGTAGGGAACCGTCAATGATCTGTCTTGCTCGTCTTGCTGTAGCAATGACGATAGAATATCTGCTATTTACTACCGGCTGCTCACCTGGCTCAACCTCACTATTTACTACTTTCATTAAATCCGTATATGATGGATGTAACATAATTATATCTCCTTCCATGGTACATTTATTTTAAGTATATGCTTCTCAGATCATATTTTAATCGTTCGGTATTACCTCCAAAACGTCAGAAATCTCCTTCTGATTCACTCTGCCTGCAATTGTTTCCGGTAACAGAGATGATAAGATTAGGTGACCACTATCCATCGCTATGACTGCTTTTGTTCTTCTTCCGCAAGTTGCATCAATAGCCATACCTGTATCTTTAGCAGTCTGCACCATTCGTTTGATCGGTGCTGCCTCGGGACTGATAATACTAATAATTTTTCTGGAATTAACTACATTTCCAAAACCAACATTAACTAACCTATTCAAAGTTATTCCTCATTTCAGTTGCTTCTATTCGATATTTTGAATTTGTTCTCTAACTTTCTCGATTTCTGTTTTTAAATCAATTGCTTTATTCGTTACTTCTAAGTCATTTGCTTTCGATAAAATTGTATTAGCTTCACGGTTCATCTCTTGAGCAATAAAGTCCAACTTTCTTCCTATATTCTCATTATCATTTAAAGTTTCCTTCATATGAATAATATGGCTTCTTAATCGAACTGTCTCTTCATCAACACATATCTTATCAGCAAAAACTGTTACCTCAGTTACCAATATGCTTTCTTCTACTTTCGTATCTCCTAAAAGCTCGGTCACTTTAGCCATCAGCTTATTTCGGTATTCCGACACTATTTCCGGAGATCTCGTCTCTACGAAGCTTACTAGTTCCAGCATGTTATCAAGTTTTGACAAAATATCCTGTTTCAGATGCTCACCTTCCGAAATTCGTGTCTCTACGAACCTGGCAGCTGCTGTTTTCACCGCTTCTTCAACCAAATCCCATAATTCCTTTTCGTCAATCGTCTGTTCCTCGAGAGTAAACACTTCCGGATATCTTGATAGCGATGACACGCGGATATCATTTTCCATTCCGAATTCTTCACTGATTTTTAACAGGTTTGAATAATACTCTCTTGCTAATTCAGCGTTATACTTTACACATACATTGTTCTCAGTGTAGTCTTCGTATGTAATGTAGACGTCAATTTTTCCTCTGCCAATGTATTGCTTTAACACATTACGGATACCTGCTTCAAAAAAACTTAATTTTTTTGGCATTTTTATAGACATATCACAATATCTGTGATTTACTGCCTTCATTTCAACAGTAATCTTACGATCTACTCCGGCTATTTCACAACGACCAAAGCCTGTCATACTTTTTAGCATAGCTACACACTCTTTCATGATAAAGGGCATGTTAACCATGCCACAATTATCTTATTTTATAATATTCAATTAATTATAATTGAAATAGTAATACAAGTCAAGTAACGGAGCCGGAATGTTATATTTTTTTCATGTTAGTGTTCGGTGATCATCCTATGTTTATCCTATACAGATACCAGCAATGTATTATATCCTCCGAATCTTAACACTCTTTCCAACTCAACTGCATCATCTAGCTTCAGAAAACCGCCAACGTGTACAGCATACAGATCACCGTGTCTGACGATATCAGCCACATATCCCTCCTCCAGTAATTGCATTTGCAAATTATAGGCATTATTATATATCCTGAATAATCCAACTTGTATACGGTAATTGTATTTCGCTGTTTCATTATCATTAAAAGATTCACTAATCCCACATTTACTACAATTCATCATTATTTTATTCATGCTTATACTACCTTTCCTTTGATATGTAACACATTAAACCTATTAATTATTATAATTCTTAATATTATATGAGATAAAATCATAATGTTTCTTGCGTATGGTTACGTTTCTAATGAAACCTTAATTTGAACTTATCTTTATCCGGGTTTATAATCAAAGAAAGCATAAATAATTATTTTCAATGAGAAGAGGCGATTAGAATGTTATTTTGGAATAGAGTAGAAATTTATTGGGGATATTCTTCAAATGAATTTTCGGACCTGCGGAACGCATTAGCGGTTGAAAATATTAAATATGACTACAAAATGCTTCATAAGGAGCAAAAAATCCTTTATCATCTATATGTTCATCTTAAGGATTATGACAGGGCAATGCATCTTACCTCAAACAGAAACAATAAAATGATTCATCTCACCTGATATTGTCACTTTTTCCACTTATTCATACCATGAATCAAAAATTCCGGACCTTTGAAACTCTCATAATCATTACTTATTATGAGGTTAACAAAGGTCCGTGTTCATTATCTTCTGATATTTTTATTATCCTACCTACTCAGCAAACATCGCAGTAGATAAATATCTTTCACCGGTATCGGGAAGTAATACAACTATTGTCTTTCCTTTATTTTCGGGTCTTTGTGCTACTTCTGTAGCCGCCCATAGGGCTGCTCCTGAAGAGATTCCTACTAGAACACCTTCTTTTCTGGCGATTTCACGACCGGTTTCAAAGGCATCTTCATTTGTCACTGTAATGATCTCATCATAGATTCCGGTATTTAAGGTGTTAGGAACAAAACCTGCACCGATACCCTGAATCTTATGCGCTCCGGCACGGCCTTCCGATAACATTGGTGAATCTGCCGGCTCTACAGCTACAATTTTCACATTCGGATTCTTTGATTTTAAGTATGCACCTACACCGGATATGGTACCTCCAGTACCTATTCCAGCTACAAATATATCGATATTTCCCTCAGTATCATTCCAAATTTCAACACCGGTTGTTTCTTCATGCACTTTAGGATTATTTGGATTCTCAAATTGAGAAGGGATAAAGCTGTTGGGTGTTACTTCTTTTAATTCCAACGCTTTTGCGATTGCACCCTTCATACCTTTCGTACCTTCGGTTAGAACTAGTTCCGCACCGTAAGCTTTCATCAGATTTCTACGTTCAATACTCATCGTTTCAGGCATTGTGATTATTAATTTTAAGCCATAGCTGGCACATACACTGGCAAGACCGATTCCTGTATTTCCACTCGTAGGTTCAATAATGACCGTGCTTTCGTTAATTTCTCCACTTTTGTATGCTTCCTCAATCATTTTCTTTGCAATACGATCTTTAACACTACCACCCGGATTAAAATACTCAAGCTTTGCTATGATAGTCGAAGCAAGACCATGATTTTTATTGTAGTTTGATAATTCAAGCAGTGGTGTTTTTCCAATTAATTCTGTTATCCTTTTCTTGTAATCTGCCATGATTTAATCCTCCATTCTTCCGAGTAACTCGGTTTTATTTATTATTTTCAAAAGCCTGCGATAAATCATCGATAATATCATCGATATGTTCCGTTCCAACAGATAAACGGATTGTATTTGGTTTAATACCTGAGGATAATAATTCTTCCTCGTTCATCTGTGAATGAGTCGTGCTTGCCGGGTGAATTACTAAAGATTTCACATCTGCCACATTGGCTAATAATGAGAAAATCTGTAGTTTATCAATAAATGCCTTTGCTGTATCGGCATTCCCTTTTATCTCAAACGTAAAGATTGAACCGGCTCCCTGAGGGAAATACCTTTCATATAGGGAATGATAAGGATTATCCGATAACGAAGGATGGTTTACTTTCTCTACCTGTGGATGTTTATTCAGGAAATCCACTACTTTGATTGCATTGGACACGTGACGTTCAACCCGTAAGGATAAGGTCTCTAAGCCCTGTAGTAATAAGAAAGAACTGAATGGGCTTATGGTTGATCCGGTATCCCTCATTAATGTAACCCTTATTTTAATGATATAAGCCAATGCTCCTACTGCCTTTGTAAATTGAACTCCATGATAACTGGGATTAGGTTCGGTTAAGGAAGGGAATTTACCGGAGCCCTCCCAATCAAATTTTCCGCTATCAATTATAACTCCACCGATTGTAGTTCCGTGACCGCCAATAAATTTTGTCGCTGAGTGTACTACAATATCTGCACCGTATTCCATAGGTCTTAATAAATATGGGGTGGCAAAGGTATTATCAACAATGAGTGGAATATTATTCTTATGCGCAATATCTGCAACCTTCTCAATATTTATAATGCTTGAATTAGGATTACCTAAACTTTCGATAAAAATCGCTTTTGTATTAGGTTTGATTGCATTTTCAAAATTTTCTAGATTATCCGGATCAACAAAGGTTGTTGTAATTCCGAAATCTACCAGTGTATGTGCAAACAGATTATATGTACCTCCATAAATCGTCTGAGCAGATACAATATGATCTCCTGCATGTGCGATGTTTTGTATAGAATATGTGATAGCTGCTGCTCCTGAGGAAGTTGCCAGAGCTGCAACACCACCTTCTAATGCTGCTATTCTTTGTTCAAATACATCGGAGGTAGGATTCATCAATCTGGTATAGATATTACCACCCTCACTCAAATTAAATCTGCCCTCTGCTTGAGCAGAATTCTCAAATACATATGAGGTGGTCTGATAAATCGGAACGCAGCGTGCACCGGTTGCACTATCAGGATTCTCCTGACCAGCATGAAGCTGTAAGGTTTCAAAACGTAATTTTTTTTCATTTACCATATGATGTCCTCCATATAATATTAATTAACTTATTCAAGCATTAAGTTTATCATAGTATTCATACTATATTACTATGAATTTAGTTAATAATAACTCTATTTGAATTATTTGTCAACAACTTATTATCATCTATGTAGAATTTGTTTTTCAAGCTATCATAAACGAGTAAATATCGCAAATCAGGCAAAATGCCCGCAAATCAAGCAAAATGCCCGCAAAGCAGGCAAAATGCCCGCAAAGCGGGCATTGCAAATTTTATTATATAGAATAATCAGAACTTACCAGTTTCATTTGTTTATCAACCAAATCCTGAAGCGTGATTCGGTCTACTACAGATATGATTGCATCATATAATTCAATCCATACGTCCTTGGTAACACATCCCATGCTACGATTACATTCTTCCCTGTTCTCCTCTAGACAATCCACTGGAGCCAGACTCCCCTCTGTAAGCCGTAATATCATTCCTACCGTATATTCCTTGGAATCCTTCGTCAATCTATACCCCCCCTGGGCACCTCGAATACTTTTAACATAACCTGCACGATTTAACAAAGAAATAATCTGTTCTAAGTATTTTTCGGAAACACCCTGCCTAGCCGCTATACTTTTAATCGTAATATACTCTCCAGTATTATTTAAGGCCAGATCCAGCATTAATCGCAGGGCATATCTACCTTTTGTTGATATTTTCATGATATAGCCTCCTTGGTATCCCTGATGGGACGATTTATGACTATAATACCACGGGATTAATAGGAATTCAATCATGCCTTATTTTTATTCTTTTTATTCTTTTTATCACTTTTACCAATTCATACCACGCAACTGATATGATGGATATTATAATTAACATACCGAATTGATGAATAGTCAGTGGCTGAAAAGCCAAATAATCATGAAGAGGACTGTAGATCATGATGCATAGTCCTAAAAAGGTAATTATATTAACCAGCAAAATGCCTTTATCCTTGCGTATTTTTTTTATGGTTTTAATGACAGAATCAGTTTCAGAACAGTTAACCAATACCAGAAATATATTCGATAATACCAATATGGAAAAACCAATGGTTCTTGCCATCGTTTCCGGATAACCCATGATATACAATGTAAAGTAACAACCAAAGGTTGTGATAAATATCATAAACCCCTGCAGCATACTTTTCAAAAATCTTCCTCTTGTCAAAAGTTGATCCTGCAGACATCTTGGCGGTTTTTCCATTATACTGTCCTCCGCCGGCTGTCGTTCCAAGGCGACACTGCAAATCGGATTCATTACAAGCTCCAGTAATACAATATGAAGGGGAAGTAACATCAAAGCCTCCGGTTCGATGCCAAGCATCGGTGCAACCAAGCATATCAATGCGATTGGTAAATGAATTGCGAATACATAACCGACTGTCTTCACAATATTAGAATAAATTCTTCTTCCATCCCTTATAGTATCTAAAATTGTAGAGAAATTGTCATCCAATAATATTAAGTCAGCAGCTTCTCTTGATACTTCGCTGCCATGTTTACCCATGGCAATCCCAATATCGGCAATTTTCTGTGCCGGTGAATCATTGACCCCATCTCCGGTCATGGCAACAATCTCACCATTATCCTTAAGTGCTTTTACAATTCTCATCTTATGGAGCGGTAATACTCTTGCAAATATATTACAGTCCTTCACACATTCTCTTAAAGCCCTATCATTTAACTTGGATATTTCATCTCCGGTAATGACCCTGTCACAATTACTGATACCTACTTCTCTCGCAATGGCTGACGCTGTAATCGGGTGGTCTCCGGTTATCATAGTGACACGAATACCAGCCACATAACATGCTCTTATATTATCTATAATTTCCTCTCTTGCCGGATCTGATAATCCAATAATACCTCTGAAGAAAAGTTGGCATTCCAATAGGCTTTCAGGAATACTGTCAGTATCATTTAAATTCCGGTCAGCGATAGCAAGTACTCTCAATCCCCTATTAAGAAATTCTTCCAGTTTTTTATTAATCTCTTTTTCCTGCTCAGCCGGAAGGTAACATAAGGAAAGAATGGTCTCAGGGCTTCCCTTAGCAGCAATAATGATCTTTCCTCTATCCCTCCATACCTGCCCCATAGCCTTTAGTTCATTTGTAAATCCATATTCCTTTATTAAAATCCGCCTTCGCTTACTAATGCTACAGGCCTCAACCTCTTCCAGATGACAGGTACATTTGCCACAAAGCTCTTCTCCATATTCAAGCATTGCTTTTTCTACAGGATCATAGGTTCCTTTCTTACAAGCCAGTTCCATGATCTTGCAAAACTTCCCTTCCTGTCTTTTCACAATGTAGCTGTCTGTTACCTGCATTCTATTTTGTGTAATCGTTCCTGTCTTATCCATGCAGAGTACCGACACACATCCTAGAGTTTCTACAGCGGGTAAATGACGAATTAATGCCTTTTTTCTTGCCAGCCTTAGTGCACCCATAGAGAAAAAAACCGATAAAATTACCGGAAATTCTCCGGGAACCATGGATAATGCCAGAACCACACCTGCAAGCATACTATGAATAATTTGCTCCGATAAAATATAATCCGAAAGATTGATAAAAGTAAATACACTTACTAGTACAAATAATACTGCGGCAAAGCCGGTACATTGCTTCGCCAGTGTTTTCATTTGCTTTTGAAGCAATGAATTCATTAAAGGCGCACCGCTAATCGTATCAGCAATTTTTCCGTATTCGGTGTTATTTCCGGTTTTATCGATAAGAATTGCTCCCGTACCAAGGATTACATAAGTCCCTGTATAACAATAATCCTTTCTGTAATAATCAGAATTTTTTGGATTTTGATAGGATAGTTCTTCATCATTTTCATATTCAACTTGCTCGCCTTGGTATTCGGATTTTGCATATTTCCAAACTCCAAGGGCCTCACCGGTTAATATACTTTCGTCTATACATAATCCTGCAGCTGAAATTAAAAACCCATCGGCAGGTATCTTTGTTCCCTCCGATATAATTATTACGTCTCCCGGCACCAGTTCGGTACCGGAAATCAATATCTCACTACCTTCTCGGATTACTATTATCTTTGGTGTTGAAATATCCTTTAATTTTTTTAGTGCATTACCGGTCCTGATATCCTGAAAGAGATCAATTCCGATTACAAATATAACAAATGCAATCATAATGGCACCGTCAACCTGTTCTCCCAAACAAAAATAAACGATTGAGGAAGAAAACAATAAAAGATAAATCGGTTCTTTAAAAATATGGAATATTTTCTTAATTAGCTTCTCTTTTCGTTTACAGGTTATTTCGTTTTTACCGTAGATATCCTGACGTTCTTTCACTTCCTTCATCGATAATCCAGAGTAGTTCGTCATCCTCGTTACCTCCTATAGCAAGGCAATGCATATGGCGTATGTGTTCCGAACAAAAAAATACCTGCGGAACACATAGAGTAAACTACTGTCCCACAGGTATATAAATTCCTGCTGCTGAAAGTCAGCCCGGCTGCACGATAATCCAGTCGTTTTCGTCGCCTGATCAGATTGTACTGTAGATTGGCAGAAATTTGCCTATGCAGTGCAAGGTGATTCCTATACTTCATCTTATGCAGATCTCGTATGGTGGTTACTGACGATAATAATTCTGATTATAAATAGTTAATAACTGTCGTATCTATTCATAAATATTATCCTGAATGATATCGATGTTCCTCTTCTTAAATAGAAAACTTAATTTTGTCTCAGAGATTATAACTGCGATAAAGATAAATAAAAATCCAAAGAATATCTTTACTGTAATTTGCTCATGATAAAAAACTACCGAGAATAAGACACCAAAAACTGATTCCATACTGAGAATAATTGCAGCCGGTGCCGGTTTTGAATATTTCTGCCCCACATTCTGTAATAACAATGCAACTGCTGTAGCAAAAACAGCCAGATACAACAATCCGGAAACCGAATTTGCATTCCAAGTGGTTGGAAAATCTTCAAATAGTAATGCTATAATCCAGGAAAAGATCGCAGCATAAAAAAATTGCACTATTGTAAGTAGAATCGGGTCCTTATCTCTACCAAATTTCGCAACTGAAACCAAATGAGCCGCATAGACAAAGCCTCCTGCCAGCGTAAAAGCATCACCCATACGTATCGTAAATTCACCACTCAAGGATACCAATCCTATACCAATGATGCTTACAAAGGCAGCAATCACATGAAACACATCCGGTTTTTTCTTATCCACCAGCCAGAACAGAAACGGTACAATCACACAGTAAATTGCCGTTAAAAATGCGTTTTTTCCTGGCGTGGTATCAGTAATTCCT
The DNA here is from genome assembly GCA_023414875.1 of Bacillota bacterium. GTDB lineage: Bacteria > Bacillota > Clostridia > Lachnospirales > Lachnospiraceae > Mobilitalea. The sequence goes on from JAEZMV010000015.1 coordinate 120,589, forward strand.
ATGGTTTGCAGGCTATAGGCGAGGAACAGACAAAGTCCAATAATTCCGCCCTTAATAAAATAATCTTTACTTAATTTTCTTAATCTTTTATGAAATATAATACTAAGCAAAATACAGCCGATGGTAAATCTAAAAGCAAGCAACATATGGGGCTGCATAACATCCATCGAGTTTTTTACAATAAGAAAGGAACTTCCCCAAATAATCGCAGCTCCAAATAATGCCATTTTCGCATTGACGTTTTTTGATATTTTTCCCATGTATATCTCCATTCTGTATAAACGCCATATATCGAGACGTTTGTATAAAGTTTTGTATGCTAAACTTGCATTTTAATACTATACTACAAATTTCCGGATTATTCTATATAAATATTAATTAATAAAATGCCAAAACAAAGCTCTCACAGCATCTGTTTCGGCATTATATTTGATTATCTATTCCTATAATAATATCTGCTTCTGACCGGAAATGACGACGGGTATGGATTCATCTCCGGTTCATAATTATAACAGTCGGTGGTACACTCTGATTGTTGAAAACATAAGAACCAATCAAGACAATATCTGTTCTCATTCACACTTTCAATCCTATCCATAGCGGCTCCACACGTGCCGGGAGGAGGTAATATAACATCATCACATGGCATCCAATTCGCTGGAGTAGCAATCTTTTCACAATCCGCTTTTTGCAATGCAATTATCATTCTTTTTATTTCCTGCATATTTCGCCCTGTGGATGCAGGATAGTAAAGAATTGCTCTAATCATTCCCTCCGTATCTATAATAAACACGGCTCTGACTGTTTGCGTTACTGAACAACCGGGATGCAGCATTCCGTATTTTTTTGCTATTTCCATTGTAATATCCGCTATTAGGGGAAAGGTTACATTCACATGCTTCATATCCTTCCAAGCCAGCTCTCTTATTTTACGAAGCCATGCAATGTGCGAATAGATAGAATCTATGGATAATCCGACCAGTTCGGTACCAAGTGCCTTAAATTCATTCATCATTGAAGCAAACGTCATAAATTCTGTTGTACATACCGGAGTGAAGTCTGCCGGATGGCTGAATAGTATTACCCATCTTCCATAATAATCCTGAGGAAAATTAATTTCTCCCTGAGTCGTTACTGCATGAAATGCCGGAGCCATATCTCCGATCAGCGGCATACGGGTTTCTTGATCATCTTCCATATATAAATACCATGCCTTTCATAAAACCTACAAAACACAAGGTTACTTGTGAAAAGAGTTTTAACTCATACAAAATTCTTTTTATACTACAAAGATATGTTTTATTATATTAAGTGCTACTGCTATAGACTGATTTATCAGAATAAGATCTATCAGAAATCACTAAAGCTTTTGACGAAACTTTGGTCAAGTGATATAATCTATTAAATTGCATAAGTTTGGTAAAATAGGGTTATTTATGTAATATTGCTTCATAGGTAATTGCGAAACTAATTTGTTTATTTCATTTAAAGATTCAGTTTTGCATTTATCTATATACTTATTAATTATCGGGGGTGAATATATGTTTTGCTCAAAATGCGGATCCAAAAATGACGAAAATGCTAATTTTTGTTTACAGTGTGGCAACAGACTAAACGAAATGCCTATCAATCAACAGGTACTGCCAGATGTAACACAGAAGAAGAAAAAGAAACCTCTCCTGCCAATTATCTTTGGTATCTCCGGGATAGCAATCATTGCAATTATCCTTGTTATCTGTTTGATGACGTTAAAAAAAGAAGCTGTTTTAGATAATATTCTAGCTTCTGTTAAAGGAACACTGAAGGCTGAAAGCTTTGACTTTACAATCACAGCAAAAGGTATCATTGATGACGAAGAAGAATCTTCCAATAAAGTGAAAGGAACCCTTGAGTATAATTTAGAGAAAGAAAAATTAGCTTGGGAGTTAAAACAGGATGATGGCTATGAATGCATACTTTATGATGGTATTCTTTATGAACTAGAAGACGGCGAGATATATAGTAGTGAAGACATATCCGATGAGCTTGATATGATCTTTGAATACTATGAGGATTATAACTCAGCCCTAGATGAGCTCGATGATATGGACTGGGAGGAAGCCATAGAGGATGCAGGTATCTCTAATTATATTGAAGCAGACAGACTGCAAAAATGTGTGAAAAAGTTCGTGGAAAAGTTGAATGATAAAGCATTTTACAAAAAAGTATGTAATGATTTTGAGATTAAAGATACGAAGGATGGTAAGCTCTATTCCTTCGATGTTGATGTGCCGGAAATTATCGATGCCGTTATTGATATCTTTGAGCCAGCAATTGATTATGATATCGATGATATCAAGGATGAACTGCTGGAACCGGCTAAAGCTGTCAAACAGTTAGAAGTTGAGATTGGGATGAAAGATAATAAGCTTACTTCATTAGATTTAATTATAAATATAGATAGTCCTGAAGAAGCTGATGAACGAAATTTAGAATTATCCATCACATTAGAAAATTATAATAAAGCAGTAATTGATGAGGATAAAATAGAAGATCTTATCGCTAAGAGCAACCAAAAAATGTCGGAAGAAGCATACTTTGAAGAGGAAGAAGAGACCTATGAGGAATTAGAAACAGTCGAGGAGGAATATACTACCCTGGATGTTTGGGTACTCTCCTATGATGGTCTTATACCCACAAATATTCAGGATTGTATGAACCGATTCATGGCAGATAATCCATATTGTACTATTAATCTATCAACATTTACCTCTGAAGAATATAAGACTCAACTGGATCTTAACATTGCGACAGGTGAAGGACCCGATATCTTTTATACCTATGGTGATTATAATACTTTAAACGATTATAATAACGGATACTTTTATGATCTTACAGAGTTTATGAATCAAGATTACTACAGTGACAGATTTTTTAAGGCCGCCCTATCTCAAATCACTTACAATGGTAGCATTATTGGGGTTCCGGTTGAAAGCGTTTACCTTTCAGGCTTCTATTATAATAAGCAGCTCTTTGATAGCTATGGCTTAAATATTCCTACAACGATTGAAGAACTGGAACAAATCTGTGATACATTAAAGTCCAATGGAATTACACCATTTGCCTTAGGTAATTCCTATTATCCCTATTCCTCAACCATGTACTATTCCTATCTTGCCGTCCGTAAGGGAGGACTTGAGCCTTTACAAGCAGCCCTTGAAGGAACCGGTTCCTTTGAAGATGAATGTTTCAACTATGCTGGAACCAAAATACAGGAATGGGTTTCAAAAGGTTATTTTAATGAAGATTTTAATAGTCTGGACGACTTTTCGGAAGGCCCCAGACAACTGCTTTACGATGGTCAGGCCGGTATGTATTTGATGTCTTCCTGGATGACAAACACCATGGCCAGTGAGATGTCGGATTTTTCGAACACGATAGGCTTCTTTGAATTCCCGGCATACACTTATGAGGATTCTAATGCTCACATCGAAATTGGAAGTTTAGGTGGTACCTTTTACTGTGTCAACCAATCCTGTGAAAATCCCGATATGGCATTCAAAGCAATAACCTATCTTGTTGATGATATCGCCGTACAGCAAAATATTTCTTTCGGTTATATTCCTCCGGTCAATAATTACTTTCCAGAGGATAAAATATCACAGCTAGTTATGAATATCACAAGATATGCCACCTCTGCCACTGTAATGTTTGATCAGATCTTACCACCTCAGGTAGCTGATGTATTTCGAACGAAAATTATGGATCTTTTTAGCTTAACAACAGAGCCTGAGGAAGCTAATAAATCCATCGAAGAAGAGATACAATTATATTTAGGGTATTAATTTCAAGAAAACGTATCGTTCAAAGTGAGCGATACGTTTGTTTTTATCGTAATGAGCAATACTTAGAAGGAATAATAGCCTGATCCTAACTGATAACAACAAATCAAAGTATAACTATTCTCTCTTAGTTATCCTCTAGGATAGCTCCATCGGTACTGATAGTTATAACTCTCCAAGGGATTATCTGTTGACTATTGGTTAATGCCGTTTTAACCGCGTGTACAATTCCTCCGCAACATGGAACCTCCATGCGAATAACGGTAACACTCTTAATCTGATTCATACTAAGAATCTGTGTTAATTTTATCGAATAATCTACCTCATCCAGCTTAGGGCATCCGATTAAGGTAATCTTGTTTTTCATAAACTGATGGAAGTCACCAAAAGCATATGCAGTACAGTCGGCAGCTATGAGTAAATTTGCATTTTGGAAATAAGGTGCATTCGGGGGAACTAATTGAATTTGAACCGGCCATTGTCTTAACATGGAAGGAGCTGCTGCAGTTGATTTGTCTGCTGTTGTATCAATCGGTGTACTCTCCTGCTTATTAAGGTTCATCACTCTGGATCCCGGACATCCTCCGGCAAATGCATTGGCAAGTTCCGGTTTTTTTATTTTCTTCTCAGCAATATTTTTGTTTACTTCTTCTTCGTTGTATTCTAACGCTTCTCTTTCTTCAAAACTAATGGCGTTGGTTGGACAAACCGGAAGACAATTACCAAGTCCATCACAATAATCATCTCTTAATAATTTTGCTTTTCCATCAACCAGACCGATTGCTGATTCATGACATGCATTAACACAAAGTCCACAGCCGTTACATAAATCCTCATTAATTTTAATTATTTTACGTATCATATTTAATCTCCTTTTCGAAAGAGGAATTCTCCTCATTTAATTTAACGATATCTCATTCTTTGCTATTTAGGTTCTACCCTCAACTCATTGTATACTATATGTTTCATAAATTTCATCGTAAATCACATGATTTACTAATCTAATAATTACACCATACATAATTCTTTTCTTAACTTCTATCCTCATTATATCGTTTTGACCGATATAAAGCTGTAGCTATAGCTACAATTGTGGGAGTCAATTATGTTGTTTTATTTCTCCTGATACAAAAAAAGAAACCGGTAAATCTTACAGGAAGGTTTACGGCTTCTTAAATATGTTCGATAAATAAATATTTCTCTTACTTTACAAATAATATCATTTGAATTGCATTTAATTTCTTTGTTCTTTTTGCTTTTGTATGAAGCATTGGTAACACATGGCGGTATATCTGTCATTTCCACCAATCAATATCTGCTCACCCTCCGTTACAATCCTTCCGCTACTATCAAGTCTTACATTTACGGTGGCTTTTCTACCACAGGAGCAGATTGTTTTAATTTCAGTAATTGAGTCTGCGATTTCCATCAGTCTCTTACTTCCCGGAAACATTTTAGTTCGAAAGTCCACTCTTAATCCAAAGCAAAGTACTGGTATATCATAATCAATTACTAAAAGTGATAATTGATCCACCTGGGCTTCCGATAAGAACTGGCACTCATCAACGATGATAACATCGATGGAACCGGAAAGCCTTTGGAAGCTTTGATAAACATCCTCTGAATAAGGGAGAACATAGGCTAGTGAGGACAATCCTGCACGGGACTTAATAAGTCCATCGCCGTCTCTACTGTCGGTTTGGGGTTTGATAAGCCATACCTTCATTCCCCGCTCCTCATAATTAAATTTTGTTATTAATGCCTGGGCTGTCTTGGAACTTCCCATCACTCCGTATTTAAAATATAATTTTGCCATTGTCTCGATCCTTTACTGTAGAGAATATCCGAATAATATCATAAAACGAGAACATATTCAAGCTCAGGTCATTGAAATTTCTTAACTCTCTTGATTATCATTGAACCTAATATTCCGATGAGTGCTCCGGTAATCACTCCGGAGATTAATAGTACAGGTAAATAATATATAATATTAATATTTTCAACCACAAAGATTGCTATTACGATTTGTCCTATATTATGTGAGATTCCTCCAACGATACTTACTCCTACCTGACTGAATAATTTACTTCGTTTTAGAAGTGTCATCATAAGCCAACTCAGTAGACCCCCAGCTAAGCTAAATATCATTGTCGAAGGATTACCAAAGGTGAAACCAACCATAATAATTCGAATAACAGCTAAGACCAATGCTTCTTTTGTACCCATAGAATATAACGCAGTAATAACCACAAGATTTGCCAGACCTATCTTTATTCCTGGAATCGGTACAGGTATCGGAAACAAGGATTCTATATAACTTAGTATAAATGCTAACGCAACCAGCAATCCATAAGATGCTATTTTATTTGATTTCATCCTAATAACCATACCTTTCAATAATTCACTTTGTTTCCTTGTTAGTTTGCTATCATATCAACTTTACTTTCTTCTCCACCCTTAATCTCAAGTACCACCTTATTAGGGAGACATACAATAGACTCATGATTATAGTGGATATCTTTAAAATCTTTTACACAAAGCTTATCCGGGCAGCTGGCATCCAACATGTTTACATATCCATTTTTTATTTCAAAGGTATTCCATTCTCCATTTATTCCGTTCACTGTAAAAATGGTATCCTTATTTAAATCAAAGGTGTCATATTTATCCCCATCAATGGTTACTATTAAATCGCTGCCTTCCGTTTTTGTAAAATTGATAATAAGAATTACAGCCAGACTGATCAAGAGTATTCCACCGATTAAAATTATATCATTCTTTTTTATCATTATTATTACCGAGCCTTTCATCTAATCCTGTAAAACATCATACACAATATATCTGATTTTATTAATAGCAGTGGCTATTTGATTTTGCATAAACCCATACTAATTAAATATATAATTCATTATTGCTAAATGCAAATTCATATTAATTGTATTATTTAAAAAAGTCAAGGAAAAGAGTACATTTATGGTATTAAATATATCTATAAATCTGATTTTTATAGGGTACCTTGACATTATATTATATCTTACTTACAATATTGACAGCCTCTGAATATAATTACGCTGCAAAGCATATGCGTTCAGGATAAAGTTTACAAGCTCTGAAGAAAGGCATGGTAATTAACATGAATAAACAAGCTACATCCATTTTTCATAATAAAATTAAGTTCGTCATTGTCCTTATCTGGTTGGTGCTTTCAATGGTTTTCACCGGCTGCAGTAGCTCGATTAAAAAAGAAAATGAAGACTTGAAACCAAACTTTATTACAAAATCAGCATTTTTATTGAATACTGAAGTTACAATTAATCTATATGACAAACAGGAGGAAGAAATATTAGATGAGTGTATGAAACTCATTAAGGATTATGAAAGAATTTATTCTCGTACGGATGAAACCAGTGAATTATACTCTTTAAATAATCGTACTGCCCCTCATGTTGGTTTAACCTATCAAATCTCTGATGATTTGTCCGACATTGTCAAATATGGTTTATATTATAGTAAATTGTCCGAGGGCGCCTTCGATATCACGATAGCACCTATTACCTCCCTTTGGAACTTTACTTCCCCTACTCCTATGCTACCAACGGAAGAAGCTCTCCAGGCTGCCCTTCCCTTAGTAGATTACAAAAACATTAATTTGCTGCAAAATGAAATAACCTTTGCAAAGGACGGAGTACAAATTGATCTCGGTGCAATTGCAAAGGGTTATATTGCAGATAAAGTAAAGGACTATTTATTATCAAGAGGTGTAACCAGTGCAATGATTAATCTTGGAGGTAATGTATTATGTGTTGGTGAAAAACCGGATGGTACCCCTTTTCATGTTGGAATCCAGAAACCCTATGCCGATCGTAATGAAACCATAGCCATTATGAACATTAATGATCTTTCTGTCGTATCCTCCGGTATCTATGAACGGTTTTTCACTCTGAATGGAAAATCCTATCATCATATTCTAAATCCCGAGACAGGATATCCGTATAAGAATAATCTATTATCAGTTACAATTATTTCACCAAAGTCAACGGATGGAGACGGGCTGAGTACCACCTGTTTTGCACTGGGTCTGGATAAAGGGCTTGAGTTAATTAACAGTCTTTCGGATATCCATGCCATATTCATTACTGATGATTATCAAATTCACTATTCTAAAGGGTTTGAAGATGCAATAACACTTACCTCAGAGTGATAATTTTTCTAGAACATCGGCAATTTGATCCAGCCATTCACCTTCAAACAACTCAATCATTCCTCTATCACCGGCCGCTGCTAATTTCGGATTAATCGGAAGCTTAGCAAAGGTCTCTATCTCATGCGCTTTAGCAACCTCTTCTATATGGCTTTTGCCAAAAATTTCATACTCCTTATTACAATCCGGACATACGAAATAAGACATATTTTCAACCAATCCCAAAATCGGTATGTTCATCATCTTTGCCATTTTTACAGCCTTACCAACAATCATGGATACCAACTCTTGAGGAGAGGTGACAATGATAATGCCATCCACCGGTAAGGATTGAAATACCGTAAGTGGTACATCGCCGGTGCCCGGAGGCATATCTACAAACATATAATCCACTTGATTCCAGATTACATCGGACCAGAATTGTTTTACGGTTCCTGCGATGACCGGACCTCTCCATACAACCGGATCAGTTTCATTTCCTAATAACAAATTAATTGACATAATATCAATTCCACTATTACTTTGTACCGGAAATATTCCCATCTCATTACCCTTCGCTTTTTCTTTTAAACCAAAAATCTTAGGTATGGACGGTCCTGTGATATCTGCATCAAGTATCGCTGTACGAAATCCTCTTCGTTTCATGGTAACTGCCAGTAAAGAGGTTACCATTGATTTACCAACCCCTCCCTTTCCACTGACTACTCCAATCACCTTTTTTATACTACTTAGTTCGTGGGGCTGAACAGCAAACTCGTTTTTTGCTTCTTTTCTGTCAGAACAATTAGAACTACAGCTTCCACAATTGTTATTACAATCACTCATATTCATCTTCCTTTCATTTTTAGTCTACTCATCTGAAACGGTAGTTTACTACCTCTCTAAATTAACCCTACTGGTGGATTCATATTGATCAATCGTAGTTATAAAACATTTCACTCTTTTAGATACAGTATGTAAAGATCATAGCTGTTATTATCCTGAGCCTTACATATTTTCTTCATTTTTTCGGTTTAGTATCAAATCTCGAATTTATTATAACCGATTACTGACATATGTCAATCATCATTTTCACTTGAAAATGTATTGTCAAGAATAGCTCTTATCCTTGAACAACACTAACTTAATACGAATATGATGATATATAACATAATGAAAGGAGCTGATTTTATGTTAATGCAAGTTACATTAATTAAAGACGTATTTGCAGCAGCCGGTAGCTTAGCCCTGATCTCCAATAATGTTGTCCTATTAACCCTGATTGGAGTAGTATTTCTTTTTATCGTAGCCACTGTTTTTTATTTCAAGAAAAAGAAGAAAAAAAAGCATGAGGTCATTCATCCTATATCGGAAATTCTAGGGAATGTACCTGAGCGTATTAATGAATTAAACCAAGAGATTAAAACCTTCGGCTTTGCATATGAAGAATACCAGGATATCTTCTATTCCCTAATGTATCCATGGCAGCGAAGTCTTGGTTACTGCAGGCTTTATGATGAGGCTTGTGCTGCACTTAGTATGATTATAGATTGCGAACCCATTCCTTTTGAGTATAATGGTCGTAGGTGGCTCATAGAATTTTGGAAAGGGCAATACGGAATGAATACCGGAGGAGAGGTAGGCATTTATTATACCACTGGCCCAAATTTAAATATTCCGGGGCTATTTAACGGTACCTTCTATTTCTGTGTAAAGGATGAGGATTGTATCAATATGTCCTATGTCTTTCGGAAAAACGGAAATATCCTCTTTACCAGAAGCGGATATCATTGGTGGCTAACCGGTTTCAAGCTAGGTGAATTTTCCAAGCCTTCGGAGCTTTCCATGGATATCACCTTAGAATTATACGATCGTAAAATGGCGAATGCATTTATAGCTTCACTAAAAAAAGCCGGTTATAAAGAGGATGAATATTATGTTCAAGGCAGAATTGTAAAAGTGCATTTTTCAAAACCTCATACATCACAACCCCTTACAAGGACTGCATTTACTGACTTTATTATGCAGCGAAATAATGAACGTTTATGCAATTCCTACAATTATCTTACCGAGGAATATACCGATACCATTGATAAGTTAGAAATAGCTCGCAATGAATCCCCTAATTTATATAACCAAATGATTAATTTCGGTAAACCAAAGGCTGTTTATGATTCTTATAACAACATTAAAAGCTATATTAATAAAAATGATTATTAATCAAAGAAGGGAGAGAGGCAATTGTCAGCTTCAAAACGTTTATCCCGGGTATTAGCAACCTCCAAGGTTATACCCTATGATGATAGCTCAAGGTTTATCATAATGAGTGACTGTCATAGGGGTAATGGCAGCTGGGGAGATAATTTCTCTAATAATCAAAATCTGTTTTTCGCTGCTCTTTACTATTATTATGAAAATGGATATACGTATATCGAGCTGGGTGATGGTGATGAACTGTGGGAGAATCGCGCAATTGAGGATATCATGAACTCCCATAGCGATGCGTTCTGGTTGATGTCCTTATTTTATAAGGATGGTCGCTTTCATATGTTATTCGGAAACCATGACATTGTAAAAAAGGACCCGAAGTTCACACAGACAAAATGTCATGCCTTCTATTGTGACAGTAACAATTCACAAATGTCTCTTTTTCCCGGGATTAAAATAACTGAAGGATTAATTTTACGTAACCGTTATACCAACAATCAGTTATTTCTGACCCATGGTCATCAGGGTGATTATTTGAATGATAATTTATGGAAGCTATCCCGCTTCTTAGTTCGTTATATATGGAAGCCTTTAGAAATGGTTGGTGTGAAGGATCCTACGAGTGCCGCAAAGAATAACGAGAAGAAGAATTCTATAGAAAAGAAACTGGTAGAATGGTCAAATCAAAATAACCAGCTATTAATTTGTGGCCATACCCACCGCCCTGTTTTTCCTAGTGTTGGAGAGCCACTATATTTCAATGATGGAAGCTGTGTTCATCCTCGTTGTATTACCGCCTTAGAAATTCGTAGCGGTACCATAGCATTAGTTAAGTGGGCCTTGATGACAAAACCGGATAGGACCCTCTATGTTGGTCGAGAAGTTTTGGAAGGTCCGGTCAGACTGGAAGAATATTTCTCTTCTATAAGCGGTATTTCAAAAGCGATTTAAACAGATTATTCAAAGAATATAATAATCGAAATGTAACCAATATAATATAGGTAAAAATAAAATAAAATGCAATAAAAATGTTACAGTTTAGCCTAATCTGAGTATAAATCATAAGTGGGAGAACCGATTCCCATGGTGAGTATATGCTATACAAACTACGTAATGCAATCAAGTGAGAACGACTCATCCATGGGAACATTTCCTCCCTGATTTTATCTATATCCTGGATGGTAAAACTGTAATTTATTAATGGCCCTTCTTCTTTACGGAATATCCAAACTTTCCGAGTAATTCTCCTAGACTATAATACTCTCCGTGGGAATAAACAATTAATCCTGATTTGTTCAAATGGAACTTACCCTTTTCGTCCATATAACGTTTATCAACAGCAACACTCACTACCTCTGCTAGGAACATATCATGAGTACCCAGAGGCAGTATATCCTTCACAACACATTCAATACTAACCGGACTTTCTCCAATTAAAGGAGTAGATATAATACTACCTTTTAACGGAGTCAGTTTCATTTGTTTAAATTTATCAACCTCTCTGCCGGATTTTACTCCACAATAATCAGCTTTCTTTACCAGATCCTTCGTTACGAGGTTAATCACAAATTCTCTGCTGTCTTTAATTAAATCATAAGAATAGCGCTCTTTTCTGACTGATATTGATACCATCGCGGGGCTGCTGCATATTGTCCCAGCCCATGCTACCGTAATAATATTTGGCTTGTCCATGGTACCACAGCTTACCATAACCGCTGGGATAGGATATAGCATATTTCCAGGCTTCCAAAATTCCTTCTCTATCATTAATGATACTCTCCTTAAACTGTTATAATTCCTCATTCTATCTGTTTCAAAATGTACTGTCAATGTATTACTTAAATATACCTTATCGTGGTTACTTAAGTATACCATATAATGGTGTAATCAGAGGACTGCTGTGATTTTAAAGGTTTTATAATGGATAAAAGTTACAGGAAGGATATTTTATTATAAAAGCATGTTATAGGAGAATTATTAATACCTCGTAACTTAAAAAAGTATGATTTAAAGTTTAAAATATTAAATATTGACTGTAAAAAAAGGAAGGCTATGGTATAATTAAAGATGATTTATACCATACTATTCACAAATTGTATTGTATTGAAAGGAGAATTCATATGAAAGCATCTGTTGACCAAGACGGCTGTATCAGCTGCGGTTTATGCATCGATGTATGCCCTGAGGTTTTTAGTTACAATGAAAATGATGTATCTGTTGCAATTGAAGGAGACATTCCTGAAAATTGTCTGGAACGTGCGGAAGAAGCAAGGGATGGCTGCCCCGTTAGTGTAATTGATCTTGAATAATAAGCGTGTGCCCACCGGACATACTAATATGAGGCCAACCGTATACTTTTACTTACGGTTGGTCTCTTCTAAAAATACACGGAATAGGAGTAATGCTATGGAATTCATACATGAGCAAAATAAAATTTATATGAACGACGAAAAAAACCATATGGTAGCTGTGGTTACCTTCCCGAAAGTTCAAGACAATATAGTTAATATTGATCATACCTATGTGGATGGTTCTCTTCGCGGTCAAGGAATTGCAGGTAAACTGATGGAGGAAACTGTCAGACAGCTTAGAGATAATAACCTTAAAGCTAGGGCGTCTTGCAGCTTTGCATCCAAATGGTTTGATGAGCACCCTGAATGCTCGGATGTATTGGCAAAATAATTTAAGGCTTTTGTAAACCGTTACTTACTGAATTTTTACATACATTCCTGTAAGTTCACACGTTTTACAAAAGCCCTTTTTTAGAATTACTAATCTACTTAGATATGTATCTATTCTTAAAAATTTAATACCGTCTCCTATGAGTTCATTTTTGAGTACTTTCCAGTTGTGCTAACATGTAGTCACAGTAATCCTGTGCTTCCTTTTTATCAAAGGTCATTACTATATCTGTTTTATAACAATACAATGCTTGGGCTATAATATTGTGATATTTTTTATCCAGACGCTCAAACCCCCATTTACCACCCTGTTCTTTCGAAAGAATTAACTCCTCTTTGGAATAAGCAAGCACTCTGCAAAGGTTTAATACGATATACATCGTATCTTCCATAATACTTTCTTTCGCATTCTTGATATCTTCCATGATACTATCAAGATAATGCTCCTTGGGCACTGGACCGAAGACCTTATCAATCGGTTGTCCATACCAGGTTATCCCAAAGTTACGAGTGATCGTAAAATGAGCTGCCAGGTCCTTATCTTCTCCATGCATTTTATCACAGTAATCCTCTGGATCATTAAGATACCAGTTCCTATGTGCAATAGAATAATGCAGGTCAAAGTGAGTCGGATATTTGAAATCCATACAATCTTTCTTTAACACAACGCTCATTTCTAACCCTTTTGGGGGAACATAAGCATTCATATCCATTATTACATCCATAAGCTTTTTCTTACTATCCTTCGATAATTTTTCATCTACAACAACCAGAAAATCAATATCACTTTTATCCCAGTGGAAGCATTTCATAGCAATTGAACCATGTACATAGATTCCAACCAGATTTTTTTTAAGAATGCTACGATAGGCCTCTGTTACCCAATCCAATGCTTCGATATAAGACATAATGTTACCTCCTGCGTTAATATAAGTTTATTATAAAGTCATAGCCCAACTAATTACTTTCATAAATAATTTTATACATATAGGAGTCAAAATCTTAATTCGTCTATATAAAGGTCTGCTAATGGAGCGTCTATATTTGTCTAATCTTTCTCAAATGATAAAATGAATACGTCTTTGATAATCAGTAATATAATACATTACTGTGGTAGGCTTCGAAAGTAAATATGATTACCGTCCGGATCACAAAAATGCATATTTATAGCTCCCCAGGGCTGTGCTTTAGGTGGATCAATGATAGGAATTCCTAACTTTAATAACCTTTTATATTCTTCATCAACATTATCAACTGTAAAAGCTAAGCTTATATTCTCATTATTAGGTCTCTTTTTTTTGCCGTTGTTGTAAACTGTTAATGAGGTCTCTTCAGTAATAATAAACTGATGTATTTCATCCTTACAATCCATATTAATATTTAATATCTTTCGATAAAAATCAGCCATAGGAACAACATCGTTAGTCTCAATACAAACTTCACCTATTATCATAATGCATCTCCTTAAATTATTTTAATACCGTGGTTTATTTAACCACTTTTACTAACTACGATTATATAACAAATATATACAAATAACTATCTATTTTTTAGTTTTTTGTTTATTTCAGGAATACAATACCCATCTGCATAATTAATTCAAAATATTATTATTTAATCTAATTGGTATAAGAAAAGTGGCTTATAACCGTTAACCCTGACCACCGGATTCACTAATTATATGCCACCATCAATCCCCTTGTTTCATACCTGATTTATAACTTGATATCTTACCTTAATTACTTGATTAATTACATAACTTATTACTTAATTAATTACATAATTTATTGCTTGATTTCTTGCTTGATTTCTTACTTGATTTCTTACTTGATTTCTTACTTGATTTCTTGCTTGATTTCTTACTTGATTATTATCCGACTTTCTTGGCGCTCTTAATTCTCTCCAACATCAAATTCTCATTCTTAACCTCGAGATGCAGCTGGACATAATATAGAATTGATCCTATTATATATGGAATCGTAAAGGATATAAAAATATCAAGATATGCCCCTTCACTTAAAGAGCTAAATAATCCACTTATCCATACAATCCCAAAAACAATTCCCATAGCAATCACATATTGCCCCGCCATAACAATTAGAGTTGGTATCTTTTCAAATAATTTATAGCTTGACAAGATAAACATACTTAAACAGGTAAATATAAACATAAAAAGCAGATTACTTCCCGTATCATCAATAGTATCAAGAATAATCCATTCAAGTATTATTTTTAGCAGAGCCAACACAGTAAAGAATACACATATAGCATCCACATATTTCATTTTACTTTTCACTATAAACAGCTCCCTCCAGTTCCTTCAGATACTTATAAAAGTCCTTTTTATAAGAACGGTTCATAATAATTCTTTCTCCATTCTCCATCATAATATGTACTCTCATATTGATATCCGCTTTTAAATACTTTACCTTGTACACATTAACAATCATGGATTTGCTCACCCTTACAAAGCCACAGTGTGAGAAGTAATCCACCACATTCTGCAAACTGATATCCAGTTGATATACTTGAGTTTTTAAATACGCAAAATTCTTTTTATCTACCACTTCACAATAGTAAATATCGAAAGGATTAATAATCACTTGCGTATCTTCACTTTTTCCGATGATTGATTGTGAGGCTGACAGATAATCGAATAAATTCTGAATCTTATTATTCATATCTTTATAATGTACATCAACATAATCTTCTTTTAGATTGCTTTCCTGAAATTTATTAACCTTCAACTTTATCCCCGCTTATCCGTCTTCGATCGATTATTTTATCCTTAACTAGATAACAAATACTAATAACAACTGTAATCGCTGTAAAATTCAGAAAAATATCCCGATAGGCATTTTTATGTAGCTCTTCAAAATGTCCGGTAAACCATATATAACCAAATACAGTACTCATTGAAATTGCGTATGGAACCAGCCAGGACAAAATTCTGCTTTTAAATTTAATCTTATCATACAATAAAATAGTTAATGTACCAATCAGCACAACCACAGCTCTATTTAGAATATGAGAATTTGTATCATAAATCCGGTGTTCCAATAATTGAAGTGCGCTGCTTAGTATTGTTGTAAATGTGTAAATAATACAATATAATGTTACTCCCTGTTTGATCGCTGATTTTAGTTTGTTTTTCATATAATAGACCGCCTTTCGATTTAATAAAACCACTATATAGCAATCTATCTAGTCATTACAAGATACTTAAGTCCAAGTTACAAATCAAATGAGCTAAGTTACACTTAACTGTTATCCGACCTACCGATCAGCTTAAATTCCATTCCAATCTCATCCTCATCGTTCTCACCGGTATGCAGAAAGCCAGCCCTAAGATATAAGTTACGGGCAATTTCATCCTTATCTATATAACATAACATAATTGAAACATACTTACGCTCCGCTTTCACCATGGAAATCCAAAGTTGCAGAGCTTCCTTTCCATATCCTTGACCCTGATATTGTTCTGAAATCATAAATTGATCAAGAATACAGGTCAGATTATGATCCTTCCTGTAATCACGCTGCATTAATAAACCGATTGGTAAATCCTCATTATAGATTGCATATACAAGACTATTGTTTTCTCGATATGCATAAGCTTTGGCCAGTATCATTGTATTAGGTGCGACATAGGCTTTCTGTTCATCCTTTACTTTTAAATGAGTAAAAATCCGCCAATTATCCGGTGTAATTGGTTTATAATGTATGTTCATAAATAACCATGCCTTTCATCTGATGGCCAATCCTATCTAGCAAAAGTTTCGTTATATATTCACTTAAATTTCTTCCCATTAAGCTAATTATATTTTAATTAATTATACACCATATTTATCCATATGGCTATTTTTATTAGAATTCAAAAAAGAACGCCCATTCATTTGAAATTAGACGTTCTTTTTGATTTGTTGGAGTTAATATTTACTCTACGCTCTTTAATGATTCCACCATATTGATCTTCTTCAGCTTAAAATACATCGCAAAGTTCACTAATGCCGAGAACATAAAGGTCAAAAGGATACTGTAGACATAACTGCTAAAATCGATATTTCTACCAAACATAATAATATCAACCTCAACAGTTACTATAATAAATCGGTGCAATACGATACCAAATAGGATTCCAAACAAGGATCCGAGTAAAGTTAGTAAAATATTCTCCCTGTAGACATAGGCAGCCATCTCATGATCATAAAAACCCAAAACCTTTATCGTAGCCAATTCTCTTCGACGTTCATTGATATTGATATTATTAAGATTATATAATACTACAAATGCTAAGGCTCCTGCCGCAATAATCAATACCCAGACTACGATATCTAAGCTTTCAAGAATACGCGATAGCGTTTTTTGATAATAGCTGGTATAAAACACCCCATTTGCAGCCGGATATTCCAGAATTCGGTTACCCACTACTAATTCAGTAACTTCATCCGTATCAGGCATTAACAGAATATATTCATTATAGTTAACTTCCTTCTCAAATAAAGTTTGATAAAGGTCGGGAGTCATATATACATAGTGGGTCATATAATTTTCTGTTATTGCAGATACTCTTACCTTTGCTGTGATATCGCCCTCTTTGATCGTAACGGTATCACCTTTCTTAATCCCTAATTTTTTAGCAACCTGCTCGGTTATGATTACTCCTTTATCGTCTAGAGTGTATTTCTTATGTCCCACTCTTTTTCTAAATACAATACAATCCCGAAGTTTCTCAGGTTCTTCCGGTACAATCATTGAGATGCTCTTCGTTTTTCCTTTATAGGTTAGATCAACTGAACTGTTTCTTACCAGTGTTGAAGATGATATTTCTTCATCTTTCTCCAACACATTTTTGAGATCTGTCAGTTGTTCCTTCGTAGCTTTATCATCCAATGATATCATTGCATCATAGAGCATGATTTCATCAAATTGCCTGACGTAGATGACAAAGATGGAATCCTTCACCCCAAAGCCTACCAAGAGAAGCGCCATACATCCTCCGATACCGAAAATCGTCATGAAAAATCTCTTTTTGTATCGCATCAGATTTCGAACCGTTGCCTTCCAGGTAAAATTCAGTTGGTTCCAGATATTCGGAACCCGTTCCAGAAAGACGCGCTTTCCTACCTTCGGTGCCTCCGGTCGCATCAGCTGTGCAGGCTTAGCAAGCAGTTCCTTATAGCAGGATATATAAGTAGCCAGTCCTACACAGAATACCGAAAGTAATGTAGCAAGAAGTGCGTAGTACCAGTTAAACGGAGTGATTACCTCCGGAATACTTCGGTATAAGATTTTATAGGCAGTAATAATAATTGTGGGTAAAACCTTTAATCCGACTATGGCTCCAAGTACACTTCCTCCAATCGTTGCCAGCAAAGAATAAAGCATATACTTCATGGCGATAGCTTTCTTTGAATAGCCTAATGCCTTCAGAGTACCAATCTGAATTCGTTCCTCTTCTACCATTCTGGTCATGGTTGTCAGACTGATTAATGCTGCCACAAGAAAGAAAATTACCGGAAATACATCTCCGATCGCATCAATTTGCTCTGCATTTCGCTCGAACTCTGAATATGCCTCAATGCTATTACGATCAAGTACATACCAAACAGGAGGCTTTAGTTTATCTAACTCTGCCTGTGCATTTTTTATTATTAGTTCGTTTTCTTCTGATTTGTCTGCCTCCAAACCGTTCTTTAATGTCTCGACTTCATTAAAAGCCTGATTATATAATTCGTCATAACGTTTCTGGCATTGTGTATCAGCTATTTCATTAATTCGTTCTATTACATTATTAACTTTAGAATCATATTTACTCGTATATACTGACAGGGGTTTCGCATCCTTCACGGAGGTATATATCGTCGTATACACCTCCATCTGAAATACCTCTGGCAGTATAACGATAAAGCTATTTACTTTACCGTTACCAATTGTTGTGCTCCCTCTCTGGAAGGATAAGTAATATGGGGTTGATCCAATACCGACAATCGTAAATTCGTTCCGGCTTAAGGTATCGGATAGCTCCGCTTCTGAACCTGAGGACAGTTTAATTTTATCTCCGATTTTGTATCCGGTTGACGTGATAAAGTAAGAATCGACAAACACCTCATCCTCTTTCTCCGGTAATCTTCCTTCGTCGACGGTAACTTGATTCAATTTTTTTGTTAAGGACATCACCTCTAGTACCAATTCATTACCATCTGCATCGCAAACTACATGCGTAGAATAAGCAGGATCTACCGTCTCCACTCCCTCTACCTTTGAAATAGCAGTTGCATCCTCCTCCGTCAATCCCATGGAACTAAGAATTCGGATGTCCATTAAATTACTGTTATCAAAATAAGAATCTATCGTTATCCGCATATCCGGATTGGTAGCCCTAATTCCAGCAAAAAATGCTACACCTAAAGCTACAATCAGAACGATGGATAAAAATCTAGTTAGGCTGATTTTGATTTCCATAAAGAAATCTTTCCATAAAGCTCTACTTCTCATACATGTCACCCCTTAATATTAGGCTACCATTCTATCGTTTCTACTGATACTGGTTCTTCATTTAAAATTATTTTAGATACCTTACCGTTCTTTATTTTAATTACTCTGTCCGCCATTGGGGTTAATGCCGAATTATGAGTAATTACAATTACTGTCATCCCCCTCTCCTTACAGGTATCCTGAAGAAGCTTAAGTATTGATTTTCCGGTCATATAATCAAGTGCACCGGTGGGTTCATCGCATAGTAACAATTTTGGGTTTTTGGCTAAAGCTCTGGCAATTGCTACACGCTGCTGTTCTCCACCCGATAATTGAGCTGGAAAGTTATAGATACGTTCCTCCAAACCAACCTCTTTCAGTACCAATTCGGCATCAAGTGGCTCTTTACATATTTGAGAAGCCAGTTCAACATTTTCTTTTGCTGTCAGATTCTGTACAAGGTTATAGAATTGAAATACAAAGCCGATCTCATCTCTTCGGTATTTAGTTAATTGTTTTTCATTAAAACAGGCGATATCGGTTCCTGCTACAAAAACTGAACCATCTGATGCTGTATCCATTCCGCCTAATATATTTAATACCGTGGTTTTCCCCGCACCGCTGGGACCTACCACAACTACAAATTCACCCTTGTTGATTGCAAAATCCACACCATCCAGAGCATGAATTTCAACTTCACCCATGCGATAATTCTTTCTTACATTCTCTAGCTTAATAAAATCTTCCATATGCTCCTCCGAATATTACGAAATACTGTCTTCCCCTTTAATTTTATACATTATTGTTGATACTTACAAGATTCTAAATATTAATTTATTCTAAAATACAACAATATTCATCGATAATATATGTCTAGAAAAATATCCAACTCATAATTTATATGATTTTGTTAAACCTATATTATTAGTTATTATGTTCAATTAAAAGTTGATTAACTTAGTAAAATCATGAAATGTAAGCATATTTTACATCTGCGGTACGCACTCTTTTTCTTCCGAATATTGAAGAAACAGTTTAAATTAATGAAAGGAAGGGTTATTATGAATTATTTAAAAATTATAGCATCTTCATTTGTATCCTTAGGTTCCCTGTTTTTATTTACAAAACTGATGGGTAACCGTGAAATGTCTCAATTAAGTATGTTTGACTACATCAGTAGTATAGCACTTGGTTCCATAGCCGGAGAAATGGCTGTGATGTCAACGGACAGTATACTAGAGCCTTTACTTTCCATGGGTATTTTCACCGTAACAACTATTTTTATCTCTTATATTACCTGCAAGTCCATTTATTTACGTAGATTTTTTGAGGGTCAGGCAATCTTGCTCTATCAAAACGGTCAGATCTTTGAAAAGAATTTATTAAAAGCAAAGCTTGATGTCGATGAATTATTATCCGCATGTCGTATTGATGGTTATTATGACTTAGAAGAAATTCATTCTGTATTTCTTGAAACAAACGGCCAAGTAAGTGTCCTTCCTGTAGCAAAAAACCGACCCGTGACCCCATCAGATTTAAATCTTAATCCTACACAAAGTCTACCGATGGCGAATGTTATCATTGATGGTAAGATACTTTTAGATAATTTAAAAAGCACCGGTAAGAATCAGAAATGGGTGGAGCAGCAGCTTCGGTCAAACAATATCAATGATATCAATGAAATAATTCTTGCTACGTATGATTCCAACAAGGAAAAATTAAATATTTACAGGAAATTTCATAAAAAATTCCTTCGTGATATTTTTGAATAAGAAAATGTCTTAACTTATTAGAATTGGTAATAGATGAGTATTTGAAATCATAAAATGTTACAAGTTTTGAAAGCAAGGAAGATATTTTAATATGATTTCGAAATTAAAAGCAAAACATATTGTTCTTTGTGAACTGATAATTCTATTTATTTTTTCATCTGTCATCATTAAGGAAGGCATTAATAATGAGTCTGCAATCTATGCATCCATGTATGATTCTGAAAAGGATTTTATCAAATGGGTAAATTTTGATATCTCCAGTAAAGCATTAGAACATGCATATAAATATGATGTTGAATCTCAAACAGAGGAGGTTAAGATTAACTGGATTGAGCTTTTATCCTATCTTGGTCATAAATATGGCGGTGATTTCTCCAGATATAAAGAAAAGCATATGGATGAGCTGGTAGAGAAGTTGAAAAGCAAGGAAGAAACAATGGAATCCCTTACGGAGGGCATGAAATATTACGACTACTATTATGAGGCTTATTCCGCTGTGCTTGGTGGAATGGTTGGAAAATATAAGATAGAAGTTGCCGATGAAACAGCTCCTGGGGGAAAACGATGGGAGGAAAAATACGGATTAAAGGTTTTTCTTCCCATCGCAAAATATTATCCTTATAGTCATTTTGATGATTTTGGAGTGTCAAGAAGCTATGGTTTTAAACGGAAACATCTGGGTCATGATATGATGGGTCAGGTTGGTACTCCTGTTATTGCTGTTGAATCAGGATATATTGAGGCATTAGGTTGGAATCAATACGGCGGATGGCGAATAGGCATACGCAGCTTTGATAACAAACGTTACTATTATTATGCTCATCTTCGCAAGAATTTTCCATTTAATAAATCTTTAAAGGTAGGTAGCATCATTCAAGCCGGTGATGTCATCGGATATCTTGGAAGAACCGGATACAGTAGTTCTGAGAATGCCAATAACATTCAGACTTCTCATCTTCATTTTGGAATGCAGCTAATCTTTGATGAATCACAAAAGGAATGCAACAGCGAGATTTGGATTGACTGCTATGATATTATTAACTTTTTGTATCGTAACCGTTGTGAGACAATAAAGGACCCTGAGACCAAGGAATACAACAGGGTATATAAATATGTGGATCCCATTGCAGAACATCACATCAATCATAGTATATATAAATACGATGACGACGAATTTAAAATTCATATCTATGAATAACAAAAATAGGGATTAGACTGGTAGTCCATCCTATTTGGGTTATAAGCCTCTAGTACTGCTTCTTTATATTTTTTCTTTTTATCACACATAAGATAGTAAGTAACAACGGTACTATATATTCAAAAATAAGATTGAGATTAACAATCACATACTTATATAAATAATTAAATTCAAATTGGGTACTACATAGATAATAAGTGAAATAAAATATAATCATTGCCAATGGAATATATAAAAAATTGCATTCCTTCAGATTAAACAGCCATTGGAAGCAACGTAACAACAAGATTGCATAAATACAGATTGCTATGAAATCTGATAGTACACATATTAATGTTACTAAAACCTCGAATCGTTCAAATATATTAAAGAATGACACACTTTTTACTGCAATATAAAAAGGGAAGGGAAGATTCTTTGTAAGACTAGCACCGGATATTCCAAATGTAAATATCGTTATCATAAATGCCAATGCAGTAAACGTAAGTATTCCAAACCAAAGCTTCCTTACCTGCTTTTTCTGAACCGCAATACCGAATTTATCCGCGAAGAACAGGGCAATAATAATGTTACCACCGACTGCTACTACATGTTTCGAAGCCATAATGGTTTCCTTCAAATTGATCGTAGTCACCGGGAGTAAATAATCCACACGAATTCTTGTTAATGCACATAGAAACAAAATTGCAAACAGAATAAGGACTGTACTAAGGGTAAGCTCTGCAAATCGGAATACCGTTTTTATACCCCGTATCAAGGCATAGAACACCAATACAGCCAGTACTCCCATAAAAAAATCCGATCTTGTTCTAGGCATCAAGGTAAACTGCAGAGTCAGGCTATACATAGTAACCTTTGCGGTTATAGAAATCAATATCCATATTAGATAGAATAGTATCAGTAGCTTTGACAGAAACTTTCCAACTAAGTGCACCATAATTTCATAAATATTTAATCCGGGATAGGACTTAAGCAATAAAATTACGATGGCAGTAAGCGGTACTGTTGCAAGTACAGACCATAATGGACTTAGATATCCGCTTCTGCCGGCTTCATCTGCCAATGCCCCCGGTACCTGTCTTAGAATCGAGGAAATAGAAATAAACAGATACATAAAGGTAATTTGACGAAGTGTAACCTCTCTATTCAACTGCTCCACCTCATTTCGTATATTTTTCCATCAGCATAGTAAGACTCGGCAAATAAGGATTCAATAAATAAAAAACACCAAGAGTAATTCCTATCACTGATAATAATAAATATATGACCAGATTACGCTTTTCTTTGAGAAGCTTATCTTTTTGTTTAATAAAGGTATAAATTATCGTAATTGAAAAAATGTAAATCATGATGCTTACCTCTCATTTCCCAAAATAAAGGATTTCGATATCCTGGATTGAAGCTTAACCTGATAATTAATATCAGATATTTTATTGGGCCAATTTTCCTTATTGTTCTTCCACTGTGAATAATTCTGATTTTCAATTTTCCTAGCCAGATTTAAAATATCAAGACCGGTCGATTGTGAATATTGAACTGCTTTTTCTATAATCGCCTTGATATAATTATTCTGTTCCTCTGTGAGTCTTACCAATTCGTCCTGTGTAAAAATATTTTCTTTCGTTATTACCTCTTTTATCATTGTTTCAAAACTCACCTTAATATTTACCGATATATTCTCATCTTCTATGTCAGTGCTTAAATCAGTTTCCGTATAAGAAACCATTAGGTTTACCTGATCCTTAAGATAAATCGAATAGCTTCGCATAACATTTTTAATAAAATTAACACCATCCGAGGTATCCTTATCCAAATAATCCTGTAATTTAAGTTCATCAAAAACTGCATAGCCTTCTATAATAAATCCAGATTCCTCAGCAATTAAATATGGAACCAGCACACTGGAATAGGTTTGTTCAATATCATTTAATATATTAACAAACGTATTATCACTTCTGGTTAAAAGCTCCCTTTGTTTCTGCTCCAATGCCTGCATATCTTCATGAATGGATTGCTTATTTTTAATTCCTTCCTCTATAAAATCTACTGCACTTTTATCTTTTATAATATAAATTAAGGCTTCCATTTTTATGGTTTCATCTCTTGACAAGAAATCAAGACAATTATCGATACCATTTCTTGCAGCACTATCTCCTATCAGGAAAGCTCCTGCCTGTGCCAATGAAATTTCTTTCTTATTTTTTGACTTTAAATCTTCCAGAGCCTCATATGCAGATTTACCCTCGCCCTTTACCACTTCTTCCATACCGGAGCCTGCACCCTTCTCCGGATCTGCTCCGCCACCGGTACTATACAGTGCGCTCAAGGAATATTCCCCCTCCACATAGTCAATCCCAAGAGTAAGAATTAGGTCAATCTCGTCAATTTCCTTTCTACTCATATCATGGGTACAACCGCATAACATAAAAGCGAGTAAACATAATAACAGTTTTTTCATCTAACTTGATCTCCCTACTGATTTTGCTTAATTCGATCTTCCGGAACGATTTTCTGCGGTCGTTTCCTGAAATATTTAATTGGGAAACGAAATAATGTATCTTTATTATTACTTTCATCGATGTCCACGAAGGGTGACATATATGCCACTCCATAATTATCGAGACTGCATAGATGAATAAGCAAAATGATTAATCCAACAGCTAGTCCAAAAAATCCTCCGACAGCTGCAAATACTGAAAATGAAAACCTAATCACTCGAATACCACTGCTTAAATCCTGATTTGGCATCATAAAGCCCGCAATTCCGGCCAAGGCTACAATTACTACAACCAACGGCGATAAAATATTCGCTGTAACAGCAGCATCTCCTACAACAATGCCTCCTAAGATGGACATTGCTGTACCGATTGCTTTTGGTAATCTTAAGCCTGCTTCAATTAGTATTTCAAATGCAATTAATAAACCAAGCACCTCCGTAGCAGAAGAAAACGGTACATTTTGCTTAGCTGCTTGCGTTGATAATGCCAACTGAACTGGCAACATCTGATTTTGATAGGTGGTTGCAGCTATATAAAATGCCGGTAAAAAGAGTGTTAGAAGCATCGCCACATAACGTATCAAACGCAAGGCTGAACCAACAAAAAAATGATTTGCATAATCCTCCGGGGACTGCATCAGCATTACCAATTGGCATGGCAGCAGATAGACAAAAGGTATCCCATCCACCACTAACGCGATTCTGCCATCAGATAGATTAGCAGAGATACGATCCGGTCTTTGAGTGTACATAATTTGGGGAAACAGACTCTTTTTATTTTCAATCAAATATTCTTCAATAAATGCAGGCGTTGATATATTATCAATATCAATATTCTTGATGGTTTCTTTGATTTTATTGACCGTATCCATATTTGCAATTGTACTAATATAGCACAAGGCTATGTCCGTTTTAGATATTTTACCAACCGTTAAGCTTTCTACCACTAAGTATTCCGATCGAATTCTTCTTCGAATTAACGCAGTATTGACTCTCATAACCTCAATAAAGGAATCCTTGGCGCCTTTAATAACACCCTCCTCTACAGGCTCGGAAATTGAGCGTTTTTCAAACATTCTAATGTCATAAACAATAGCCTTTTGTTCCTGATCGAATAAAAAAGCAACCATGCCGCTTAATACATATTTTAATAATAGTTGGTAATCTGCCTCTTCCTTCGTAAACACATGGTATGCACCTCCACCCAGAAGATAATCCATCACTGCACGCTCTGTTTTGCAATCATGCAAAAACTGGTCCGAAATAATAGGATTAAGTATCACTTCATCCACCAAACCGGAATTAATTAAACCATCCACACAAAAAATATGAAAGGTAACGTTACTATTATTTATTATAATCGGACGGACTAATATATCACTGCTTTTTGAGAAAAGTTCTTTAAATATCTGAGAATTAATAATCTGCTCCATACACATCCTACTTTCTGCGAACGATCCTATGTTGTTATTAATAACTTGTAGTATTGTTCCAATTGGGTACATATATCAACTTTTAATATTCTCTCAGATAACCTGATACTTTATTCATAAAGTAATGTTTTTCCTTTCTTCTATTAATGCAAAACAAAAAGTCTGCCTTGGCAGACTCTCTTAGTATATTAGATAAATTTACGATTTGATAATATTAAAAAAGACTCCCTCCTAGCAGCTC
This sequence comes from Bacillota bacterium, assembly GCA_023414875.1. Taxonomy (GTDB): domain Bacteria; phylum Bacillota; class Clostridia; order Lachnospirales; family Lachnospiraceae; genus Mobilitalea. The sequence goes on from JAEZMV010000015.1 coordinate 147,097, forward strand.
ATTATATCACCCAAGGATAATTTCCATCGGTTAAATGATAGCGCAATGCGAGACAGTCTGTTTTAAGTCAGCTCATTATGTAGTCAATCTCTTACGTTCATGATAAGTTTCATGAGTGCTTAGTTACCGAAGTTATCTTCGGCAATTTCTTTTAAGTGTATCGGAAGTACTTTCCCTTTTACCATCTGACGAAGAAAAGACTCCGCTTCCCCTTCATCATCCGTAAAATTTTCTATGTAACAATAATTGTTTTCTATCTCACTACCGTCAGCAATGCATTCAAGACTGTAAAGAGCATTCTCAAAAATAAGATTATAAACAACCTTAATATTTTCAACTTTAACTTTTTTAGTATTGGTTTTCATTGAATGTTCTATCATGTAACGCCACCCCTCTTCATAGTATAATGAAAGACTACATAAAAAGATATCTTTTGACACTATAATTATATCAACAAATCTAATTCTTGACGAGTGGTTTATATCAAATTTTTTTATGTAAATTATAGTACCCATGGACTTAACTACCACTTTTCAAGCTTTCATCCATCAATATTTTTAAAGTTTTCCATCCCTGCCATTTCATGTTCTGCCAATCCATAATACTAGAATAAGAGGAGCTCTCATATCTGGAAAAATCTTGCCTGCATAGATAAACTCTCATCAAAAAATCTCCTGTTTCATATCTCCACTTCTTCCCCAACCTTCTCCGGTACCAAAGCTCTTAATAAAATATAAATCTTCATCATTTGGTTCAGATTGATAAGCATTCTTATATTTAGCAATTGATTTTTCAAGGTTATTACATCCTTTTGTCATCTCAGCTCCCATCCGAAGTTGATTGAAATATGATATCATTTCATCTCTACTACAGATACTTTCATGCGAACAAAGATAATGCTCAGCATCATATGCTTCTATTAATCTAATTACTTGTTCCATCAGCTCTCTATCGTAATAATTAAATCCCTGCGAATTATAACCATACACACAATCACCTAAAAACAACGATTTTTCCTCCGGAACATAAACAATCGTTGAATCCTCCGTATGCGGACTCGGAATTTCTCTGATTATGCATGTAACATTGCCAAGGTCTATTGTCATCTCTCCACAATAGGAGATATCAAAATTATTTAGTTTAAGTGCGTCCATATGTTCAATCTCCTGCTTCAAGCAGTTAATAGAAAAATCTTTGAAAATATGATTCATCTTTGCTTCCTCCAAAGATATATCATCATACTTTAGGTTGCAGTATGTTTTCATATATTCATATGTTTTCTGACTGGCGATTGATACTGCTTCCCATTCGTTTATGCCAAACACATGATCCCAGTGATGATGAGTAATAACTAGATATTTAACCTCTGGGAAACCCATCTCCTTGATTTCCTTTAAAAAATCTTTTGCATGTCTCGGTGAATTTCCGGCATCAATTACCATACAACATTTATCTCCCACAATAATACCTAACGCCGGTCTATCTGTTTCATCACTGTGACTCATATAATAAATCCTATCAGTTACTTTTTCTAACATTTTTAAACCCCCATTTATATTATCGTTTGTCATAACCACTACTGAAACCTAAAATGTAAATGCTATCTGAAATCTGGTATATATGAATCAATGATACTCTCCATGAAACATAACTTCAACCTTAAATTTTTTTCTGAACTAAAATTACGAGAGCTAAATAAATAACCATGCCTTATTCTAGCAAACCTACTTTCTCTTCCGCTTGAATAGTAATTAATTCACTGAAGAAAATTAGGTTCAATCATAATAAAACATGGTTATTCTTTATCCATATAATCTACTTTAAAAATGCAGTACTACTCAACCGTAGTCCAATCCATTTTTATATTAATAGGTTCTGCCTCCGCCATCTGTTTGTAAATCTCATATCGCTCCTTTGCCAATAACTCAGCCTGACGGAATAAATCTTCTGACTGATCAGGAAAGGCCTTTTCCAAGGAGCTATATCGCACTTGATCCATGATAAAGTCTCGGAAGCTTTCCGTAGGCTCTTTGGAATCTAATACAAAAGGATTTTTACCTTCACCCTTTAGATCCGGATTATACCTGTACAAATGCCAGTAGCCTGATTGAACAGCTCTCTTGATTGTAGCCATACTTCTTCCCATACCTTCCTTGAGACCATGGTTGATACATGGTGCATATGCGATTACAATGGAAGGCCCATGATGCTCTTCTGCTTCTCTAAAAGCCTTGATTAGCTGGGAATTATCTGCATTAATACCTACCTGAGCAACATATACATTACCATACGTCATCATCATACGACCTAAATCCTTTTTACCCTGCTTTTTCCCTGAAGCAGCAAATTTGGCAATTGCTGAGGTTGGTGTTGATTTCGACGCCTGTCCGCCGGTATTGGAGTAAACCTCAGTATCAAATACAAGAACATTGACGTCTTCACCGGATGCCATAACATGATCAAGTCCTCCAAATCCGATATCATAGGCCCAGCCATCACCACCGATTAACCAGATGGAACGTTTGGTCAAGTAATCTTTATTTTTCTTGATTTCATCTACTAATTGAGCAATTTCTACATCAGTAGAAACGAAATTCTCCAGTACATCAAGAACCTTCTTGCTTGCTTCCTCCGACGACTTACTGTCCTCCTTATAGTGGATCCAGTCATGGAACGCTTCTTTTACTCTTTCCTCAACATTCATACTATTCAGAGTTCGCATATTATCGTGAAGCTTATTGCGTAATTGTTTTACTGCCAGGTACATACCAAATCCATACTCTGCATTATCTTCAAAAAGGGAGTTCGCCCAGGAGGGGCCTTTTCCTTCCCTGTTGACAGTATAAGCAGTACTGGGTGCCGAGGCGGACCAAATCGATGAACAGCCGGTAGCATTGGCAATCATCATACGTTCCCCAAACAATTGAGTTAAGAGCTTCACATAAGGAGTCTCACCACATCCGGCACAGGCACCGGAGAATTCGATTAATGGAGCTTTAAATTGACTGTCTTTATATATCTGACCATAGGCAAGATTCTCTTTAAAGCTTATCTGCTCCACTGCAAATTTCCAGTTCTCTACTTCTTTCGAAATCTGGGTTTCAATCGGTTGCATTATCAAAGCCTTACCCTTTGCCGGACAAACATCGGCACAGTTACCACAACCGGTGCAATCCATCGGACTTATCTGAATCTTATAATGATAGCCTTCGAAGTTTTTACCTGAGGCTTTCTTTACAACAAAGCTGTCTGGTGCTTTTTTAAGCTCCTCATCATCTAATAGGAAGGGCCTTATTACAGAATGTGGGCAGATAAAAGAACATTGATTACACTGAATGCATCGTTCCTCAATCCATTCGGGAACATTCACAGCGATACCACGCTTTTCATATGCTGTTGTTCCCATAGGGAAGGTGCCGTCTTCTCTACCTGAGAAGGCACTAACCGGAAGGTCTCCACCCTTCATCTCTGACATCGGGCGCATAATTTTTCTAATGAATTCAGGCTCTTCATCGTCTTCTACAACTGTAACCTCAAGTTTTGCCCAATCCTTCGGAACATGAACCTTATGAATTGATTTTACTCCTTGATCCACTGCTTCTTGGTTCATTTTAACGATCTTTTCACCTTTTTTTCCATACATTTTATTGATGCCAGCTTTTAATTCCTTTAGGTAAATATCCTCCGGTAATACATTGGTTAATTTAAAGAAGGCTCCCTGCATTACCATATTGATACGATTCCCAAGCCCTATCTCCTGTGCGATTTTGATTGCATTGATGGTATAGAACTTAACATCCTTTTCAGCTATCTGCTTTTTCATAATATCCGGAAGGTTATTCTCTAATTCTTCTCCTTCCCATTGGGTGTTCAAAACAAATACTCCACCTTGTTTAATACTTTGCAAAAGGTCATACTTATTGACATAGGAAGGATTATGGCAAGCAACATAATCTGCATGGGAAACAAGATACTCAGAACGTATCCGTTCCTTACCAAACCTAAGATGGGATACGGTTAAGCCGCCGGATTTCTTTGAGTCATAATCAAAATAAGCCTGAACCAATAAATCGGAATTTTCACCGATAATTTTAATCGCTTCCTTATTTGCTCCAACGGTACCGTCTGAACCAAGTCCCCATATCTGACAGGATATCATATCCTCAGGCTCTGCATGAATACCCTTTACAGCCTGTAAGGAGGTCTTAGTAACATCATCATCAATTCCAATTGTAAATGAATTCTTCGGATTCTTTTCCTTTAAATTATTATAAACTGCAGCGATATCGCTTGGGTTCGTATCCTTAGAGCCCAGACCATATCTTCCTCCGTAAATCTCCGGAGCACCTGCCACTCCCTTATAGCAGGCGCAAACGTCCATATAAAGCGGTTCTCCTATCGCTCCGGGTTCTTTTGTTCTATCCAGTACTGCAACTTTTTTCACGGACTTTGGCATGCATTTAAGAAAATGCTCGGTAGAGAATGGACGATATAATCTTACCTTAATTAAACCGTACTTTTCACCAAGATTATTAAAATAATCAATGGTTTGTTCTATTGTCTGAGTTACAGAACCCATAGCGACAATGATATACTCTGCATCGCTCGGGCCATAATAATCAAATAAATTATAGGTTCTTCCTGAGTACTCTCCCAGCTTCTTCATATATTCTTCAACAATTGGTACAATATCCTGATAGAAAGGATTGGAGGCTTCTCTTCCTTGAAAATATACATCCGAGTTTTGTGCAGTACCGCGGACTACCGGATGATTTGGAGAAAGTGCCCGGTCTCTGAATTCCTGGATAGCATTCATATCGACCATCTCAGCATAATCTCTATATTCTAAAACTTCAATTTTTTGTACTTCATGTGAGGTTCGAAAACCGTCAAAGAAGTGTACAAAGGGAAGTCTTCCCTTAATTGCTGATAAATGAGCAACCGGTGCAAGATCAGCAACCTCTTGAACTGAACCGGAAGCAAGCATTGCACAACCGGTTTGTCTTGTTGCCATAACATCCTGATGATCTCCAAAGATATTGAGCGCATGAGCTGCAATTGATCTTGCACTGACATGAATTACACCTGGTAATAACTCACCCGCCGCTTTATACATATTTGGTATCATCAATAATAATCCCTGGGACGCAGTAAAGGTGGTTGTCAGCGCACCTGCCTGTAGGGAACCGTGAAATGCACCGGAAGCGCCAGCTTCGGATTGCATTTCCACTACATTTACTTCCTGTCCGAAAATATTCTTTCTTCCTTTTGCAGCCCATTCATCCGTAGATTCCGCCATACCTGAAGAGGGTGTAATGGGATAGATTGCAGCAACCTCCGTAAAGGCATAAGCTGCATAGGCCGCAGCAGTATTACCATCCATTGTCATTTGAGTTTTTGCCATAATGACCTCCATAATATCATTTTTATAACTTACTTCCGTTATCTACCCATTCCTTAGCATCAATGACACGTTCTAGGGAGGGTTTATTTACGTTATCCACCTTATAATTACCTTCTGCATTCTGCCATGCAGCTGTGCATTCGCTATTTGTTGAATCAACTGCATTAAGCCGCTTATTTTTATCACCTTGTAGATTATTCTTTCCGTTTACTAACATATAATACCTCCATTCTACATGTTTCTTCTGTCTACACTATAGTCTTAAAACAAAAAAGATTTATTCTATTCATCTTTTGATATAAGCTATTCTGTTTCATTGTTTCCTTTTTTATTAAAGTCTATTACATTACACAGCTATTTAGAGATTAAATGTTTCTAAATATCTGAATCATAAAAGGACTGTGACCGTTATTCACAAGCGGCTCAGTCCTTCTATCATAAAGTCAAGATTTCTTAATTAAATAAGCACCGGCTAATCCTTTTCTATCAATTAATTTTATCCCTCTGAAATCAAGCTCTAAGTAAGTATTTATACGATTTATAAAATATTATTTTTATTAGCTCTGCAATATATCCATCCGGCGAAAATAATACTAAAACAGATCAAAAAATAATATATGAATAATGGATGTGTTATACTTCCCGATATAATCACAAGTGATCCAATCATTGCCAGAACAGGAATTACATAACCCATAACTTTACTCTGAATTACTCCCTTTTTTGTCAATCTCATTACTGCAAAATAGAGAACGATATAATTCAGATAACTTACACCGATTGCAATCTCGGATACATCGCCGCGCATCCCATATTTTTGTGAAATATAATGTATAGCCATCCAAAACATTGACAGTAAATAGGCAAGGATTGCAGAATTAAGCGGCATACCTCCCAGTCTTTCATCTTCTTTTTTGATCCAAGAGCTTCCGGGAATCATATTACGAAGTGCCAGCGAATACGGCATTCTGATAAAACCAAGTGTAATACCGTTTACCGTACCCAGCACTGAGATTACCACAAATACCAAAATCACTCTAGCACCAATTTTTCCAAACAAAAGGGTTACCGCAGTGAAGACCGAGCTGTCTTGCTGTTCCAGTACGACGTCCGGGCCTAATAAGGAGGATATCCCTACGAAGTACAAAATATATACAAGTAAAATCATAAGTGGTGATATCGTAAGTGCAAGGGGTAAGTTACGCTTACTGTTTTTAATCTCACTACAGATGCTCGTAGAAATAATCCAACCATCGAAGGAGAATGCAATCGGTGCAAAGGCAGCCAACCATCCCCAGGAAATTGCATCACTGCGAAAGTTCTGAATATCATCCATAACCAACGGACCGGGATTACCAATGAACAAACCATATACTGCTATGATAATCAGAGGTAACATTTTGATAATCATTGCTGCATTTTGAAAATATCCACCTAATTTAGCCGATAAAATATTAACAATGAATAGAAAAGTTAAACTGCCTACCCCAATTAATGTAGAGTTTTCCAATGTAAACTCAATTTCAAATAGCTGAGTAATATAAATGCCTGTCACCCAAGCAACAACGGCTGCAAGCGTGGGTAAATAAAGAAAGGTTTGGAACCATCCAAACGCACAAGAAGAATCAATTCCCACGAATTCTTCTGTATAAGATATTAACCCCCCGGGCTTGTCTGTTAAATTCGCTAGCTGAGAAATCGCCAAACAACCAAAAATGATAGCAATTGCAGCTATAATAAAAATAATAATTCCAAGTAATACATTACCATTGGTATAAGCTAGTACATTATCTGCCTTAAAAAAAATACCGGATCCGATTACTATTCCGGTAATCATGGTTATCGATGTAAATAAACCATATTTTCTTTTATTCATTCTAGTCCTTCCCTTCTGTCTTTGCACTGAGTATAGAGCTGTTACATCATTGTATGCAACAGCTCTTATATCATATGATATCTATATGAAAACACCTAGATTATAATATCCTTTTTATCCTTTATAGGTTGTTTTTCAGGTTTATAAAAGAATACCTTAATGATATAATCTACTTCGGATTCTACTCCAAAAAGAAATTGCCCGCACTCGTCTGTAAAAGTAAATGTAATCGGTGTTAAATCGCAGTTTTCGCAACAATCTTTTGGGTCGTTTTTTTTAAACAGCTTAACTAATGCACCTTTCACCGGCTTACCACTAGGGAATTTAACAACCCCATGAATCGCAGCTCTTTTTTCCTCTCTCAGTACGATACATAAATCCCTTTCCTCGTTTGGTTTCAATTGTTCACTTCCACAAAGCTCGATTTTCTCTAATTTCCAGCCCATTGTTTCACCTCTCTTCTTAAATTTTCAGAAGGATATTGACAACAACTCGCTTCATTTTCATTATTGTCTATCCACTATTATCATATTCGAGGTGTCGAATAATGTTACTCAGGATAGAATAAAAAAGAATATTCCTTGTGGATGCAGATTATCTGAAATGATTCATATAAATGATCTAATATGATTATTTATTACTTTCTTTATTAAACAGTCTCTCTTATTTTATTAATATTGCCCTGACCGGAGCCGCCTCTGCCCCAATAATATTAATCGGTGCGGCAAATAAAAGATATTCTCCTTCTTCAATGTCCTTGAGTATCAAGCCTTCCAGTATGTGTGCTCCAATACTCATCAATTGAAGATGTGTTTCATGCGCGGGTTGACTTCGTTCAATACCGAGAGCATCGATTCCAACCCCTTTAATCTTCATTTCGGTTAAATACTGTGCTCCTGATTTCTCAAGAAAGATAAATTCACCTTCTAATAGATTCTCAAAGGAATTTCTAGTTTTCAAAAGCAAAAAATCTCCTTCTGATATTCCTTTACCCTTCAGGTCATTCGCTGTGATTTTATCTTTCACTGAAGTTAAATCAAGTACCCTACACTTTGTTATCACCTGATTCAAATCCAAGGTTTCAATCGTATTTCCATCGGGAATCATATGCAGAGATCGATCGAGATGAGTTCCGGTATGAAGATTCATCTCAATTTTACTTTCATATGCGTTACCTGTGTTAAAGTCGCTTTCAACCCAGTACTTCGGACGCTTTGATTCTTTTCCCTTATATACCGGCATATGAATAGAAATCGGCATTGATATATCATATATCTTTTTATCTATCATTTTCTTATGATTCACCTTACCTTTCATCCATTTATACGTGCCACCACTTCCGTCCATCCTTTGCTAATAATTCAAATGCCCTAATCGGTCCCATAGAACCTGCATCATAGTTTGGAAACTGGCTTCTTTTTTGTTCTCTATATTTTATTAAATAATCCGCTATATTCCATGCAGATTCTACTTCGTCCCATCTGGAAAACAACGTGGCGTCACCCCGTAATATATCATAGATTAGACGTTCGTAGGCTTCCGGAGTATTTCCCTGAGTAGGATTTATTGAACTGGTATCCATTTTCGTAGGTACGATACCGTTGTGAGTCTGAAAATCCTTTGTATTAAATTGAAAAAAAACACCGACATTGGGTTGAATTCTAAGAACCAGTAAATTAGGCTCCTGTATATTCTGATCTTTAAAATATAAAATGTTTGGTAAGGATTTAAACTGTACCACAATTTCTGCCGAGCTCTTTCCCAGTCGCTTGCCTGTTCTGATATAGAAAGGTGTTCCTGCCCATCTAAAATTATTAATATGAAGTTTTAATGCAACAAAGGTTTCTGTACTGGAATCCTTTGGTACATTTAACTCCTCACGATACCCCGGAACCGGATTACCATCGATAACTCCCGAGCCATATTGTCCGAAAACAACATTGTTTTTAAGAAACTCTGGATTGATTTCTTCAATCGCCTCCAATACCTTTTGCTTTTCTGTCCGAATTGAATCCATTTTAAGGTTGATTGGAGGTTCCATTGCAACTAAGGATAGTATTTGAATAATGTGATTTTGAATCATATCCCTCATTGCCCCTGAATGCTCATAATATCCGCCTCTGGTGCCAACACCAAGCTTTTCGGTTAAGGAAATCTGTATATTATCAATGAATTTATTACTCCATATTGACTCAAAGATTGAATTGCAAAATCGAAGTACCATGATGTTTTGTATCATTTCTTTACCAAGATAATGATCAATTCGGTATATACTCTTTTCAGGAAATACCTCAAGTATTTTATTGTTTAACGTACTAGCAGTCTTAAGATCTTTTCCGAAGGGCTTTTCTATAATTAATCGACTCCAGGCATCCGGCCTTGTTGCCATATTACTAATATGAAGTCCCTGTACTATGGTTTCAAAATACTCAGGAGCAACTGCCAGATAGAACACCCGATTTCCACCGGAATGAACCGTACCATCAAGATCCTCCAGATAACTCTTTAAATCTATAAAGCCTTCCAATTTCGTAAAATCAAACTGATAGTAATGTATCATATCCCGAAGTTTAGCCCATATCACCTCATCAATTTTATTTCTGGAATGCTTATTAATTGAATCATAAACATCTTGTTTATATTCCTCTTCCGTTTTATCTCTACGCCCTACTGATACGATAGAAAAATGTTCCGGTATCAGCTTATCTATCACAAGATTATATAAGGCCGGCATTAGTTTTCGCTGCGTCAGATCACCTGTACCGCCGAATATTACTAAGATTGCTGACATATTCTCATCTCCCACTTCAATTCGATCCAACTTCACTTGTACTCCCTCCTTCCACTTGTATCATATGATTATATTGTATCGTTATGATCTGTAAAACTTACCACTGGGTATGAAATATGCCCTCTCTGTCCGTTCTTTCATAGGTATGTGCACCAAAATAGTCTCTTTGAGCCTGTAATAAATTCATAGGAAGTTCATCAGAGCGATAGCTGTCATAATACGATAAAGAACTTGTAAATGCCGGAACTGATATCCCTGATGAAATCGCGGTTTTTATTACCTCTCTCCATTCCACCTGATAATTTGCAATAATATCGGTAAAGTATGGTTCCAGCAATAAGTTAACTAGTTTTGGATTATTATCATATGCCCTTGTAATTTGATTTAAAAATTGAGCTCTGATAATGCATCCACCACGAAAAATCTTCGCAATACTACCTAGTTGAAGGTCCCATCCATAATGATCGGAGGCGGCTTTCATAAGACCAAAGCCTTGAGCATAGGCACATATCTTACTTGCATATAAGGCTTTTCTAATAGCTTCAATGAAATCCTTTGACTTGACATCCAAATTGCCAGGTCCCTTTAGTGTCTTGCTTGCAAGGATACGTTCCTCCTTCATAGATGAAATATATCGTTCAAATACTGCAGTTGTTATCGTAGGGGTCGGTACTCCCAGGTCGAGTGATATCTGACCCGTCCATTTTCCGGTCCCCTTTTGGCCTGCCACATCAAGAATGGAATCAACAATATAATTATCCGAATCCACCTCTTTTTTACCAAAGATATCTGCCGTAATGTCTATTAGATAACTGTTCAGCTCCCCACGATTCCAGTCCTTAAAAACTTCGTGAAGCTCGGGAGGAGTCAATTTTAATATCTTTTTCATAATAAAATATGCTTCGCTAATTAGTTGCATATCAGCATATTCAATTCCGTTATGAACCATCTTAACAAAATGACCGGCACCATCTTTTCCGATATAATCGCAACAGGGCTCCTGATCGACCTTCGCGGATATTGCTGTTAGAACCTGTTCCATCATCAGATAAGCTTCTTTATTACCTCCGGGCATAATAGCGGGACCTTTTCTTGCACCCTCTTCTCCTCCAGAAATTCCGGTTCCAAGAAAATGGATACCAAGCTCCTCTAACTCTTTGCTTCTTCTTATACTATCTAAATAATAAGAATTACCACCATCCATTATAAGGTCACCCTTGGTTAAAAGGGGGAGAAGCATCCTAATTGTTTCATCCACTGCTTCGCCTGCCTTAACCATTAAAATAATTTTTCGAGGAACCTCAAGCGATTCAATAAATTCCTCCAAAGAATAAGGTCCATATAGATCCTTTCCATCAGCTTCTTTTAATATCTCCTTAATCTTTCCGGGGGATCGGTTAAATACAGATACCGAAAATCCACGATCTGCAATATTAAGAGCCAGGTTTTTCCCCATAACCGCAAGACCGAATACTCCAATCTGATGCTTTTTCATAATTGCCTCCATTCCTGCGCAAGTTAAATTTCTTATATTATCGATAAATGCGCATAACTTTCACTTACTATTATTCTATAATCATTATTATTATAATAACTTCCATACTTCCTCTGAACTCATAATATCTCACCCATATGTTCATCCTCGTTATTCATTATTTACGAGTGATCTGTTTTTGAATAACATATCATATTAATATAGTACTGTGATATTTTACTAACTGTGTCATTTTTTAAGTTTAAGTTATTATGTTTTCCCTTTCTGTGATTTAAATCACGTTTTATATATAATAAGAAAAGCCAATATACTTGGCATTTTTTATTATATGAAAAAATAATAATTCTATTAAAACTTCTTTAAGCTATAGCAGCTTTTCAATCTGCTTGATCGACTTATTATCCAGGATTCCACCTGTAAGCGCATTGCTGATAAAGATATCTATTTCTTTTTTTCTATTACTCTTTTGTATGAGAACAAGTATGTTCAAAATATCCATTAAAATAAGTTTACGCATGGTTTCTCTCATTTCTTCTATATGAATTGAGGTGAGTTTTTCTGCAATGATATCGTTAAATTTTGCCGTACTTGTTACAATACGATTTAAAGATTGAATACATTGGCGAATTGTTATCGGTTTTTCATCATTTAATATTAATAAATACTCATCAATTGTATTCATTAGCTTATTCTCTCTATCCCATCTCGCATTTTCTGCGATAAGCATGACTCCTATGTTTCTTTGATATGAGTTGTCACTCTTAAGTTTACTACAAAAGATATCCCAATACGGATAGACATCATCAAAAAATTGTGATCGGTATTGAAGCATTAATAAGGAATGATATCGAAGCATATCCTCCTTCTCCGATAACCATTCAACAAGCTGAGATAAATCCTCTTTACTTAGTGATTTAGATCTCTCCTCTAAATCTTTTTTTTCAATAGAAAGTAAGTCTTCCATGGTAACCATCTTAACACCTCCCGTGATACATTTATTTCGTCGGTTTATTATTAATATTTCGATCCTATTCTATATATATTTAGACCCATTATTCCGTCTATTTAAGTATATCTATTTATAATAAAATTATCAAGTGATACCATAAAAATAAGACAGTAAACATACCATAAAAATAAGACAGTAAACTTATGAAGCTTTACTGCCTTTCCTATGGCACTCTATAAATTAGACTAGTATACCAATTCGTCAAAGATTGCTTTCACGGTTGTCATTTCCTTCAGCCGATGAACATTATCTCCACAGAAAATTAAGCCTTCATCAACCTTTCCTTCCACTGCATTGATTAATGCTTTTGTAATACAATAAGGTGTATCTTTCGGATTACAGTGTTCCAGGCAGTTGAAGCATTTTGTAACAGCTATTCTGCCATCACCTACTGTCCTCAAAAACGAATTCATGATAGCTCGACCCGGCATACCAACAGGACTGATTACAATCTTAATATCCTCTTCTTTGGCAGTTAAGTATGCATTCTTATATTCCTGGCTAGCATCGCATTCTTCAGTAACTACAAAGCGTGTAGAAATCTGTACACCCTCTGCCCCTAATTCCATTGCATGCTTAATATCCTTCTGGCCGAAGACACCTCCGGCAATTACAACCGGTATTGATTTTTGATATTTCTTCTCGTATTCCTTCTTACATTCAATAATGCCCTTCATCTCGGTATCATAATCAAGCTCCTTGATATGATCCAACTGCTCCTTAGTAAATCCCAGATGTCCACCGGCTCTTGGACCTTCAATAACGATAAAGTCTGCCGTTGTGTTGTATTTTTTATCCCACATTTTCAGAATTACGGAGGCTGCCCTGATACTGGACACAATCGGTGCAATTTTGGTTTTAAAGCCCTTCACAAGTTCAGGTAATGAAATAGGAAGACCGGCTCCTGATATGATAACATCAGCACCACCCTCGCAGGCTGCTTTTACATAACGGTCGAATTGCTTTGTGGCTACCATGATATTCACACCAACAATACCACCCTGAGCCAGGGCTTTCGCCAAGCTTAAGTGCTTTTTAATTGCATACAAATTACTTTCAATCTGATGTTTATAAAAATCAGGTTCATCATATCCGATTTGAGCCGTCGATAGAATGCCGATACCGCCTTCTTTAGCTACAGCTCCAGCTAATTTTGACCTGCTTACCCCTACACCCATTCCACCTTGTATAATTGGAATTCTTGCTATTAAATCTCCGATAATTAAAGGCTTCATCTTCATCTCATTCTCTCCTATCAATTCGTAATACTCATTAACTTATCTATCCTTCTATATTACTTTGATAATCAAACTATTAGATATTTAATATCCGGTGCTTTCCACCGGTATAGGTTCATTATATAGTAAATAAGGAGTTATTGTCAATATGTTGTAGTATATTTTTCTATTTAATGTAGTTTTTATTACTATATGACTATTTTCATGTAATTAATATCGTAGTATTCAAATAATGAGTTAAATACCAATAAGCATATCTCAATCATAATGACTGCATTCTCATTATAATATATTTCATATAATATTTTATATAAAAAGATAAAAATAGCTCTAAATCAAATATTGGGAGCATTCTCAGATAAATCATATCCCAACACTGTTGATATAGAGCCAAAAAAGAATTTATTATCAATAGCTGCGTCTCTTGTTCATAATCGCTACTATAGAATACTTTCTTTTCTACTTAAAATTAAATAATTCATTACATTGTATGCTTTCTACTCAGTATAAGGTGCCATTGTAAGCCGTATAAAATATCCCTGGTCATGATGACAGACCGGGCATACCTTCGGAGCTTCTTTTCCCCAATGCACATGACCGCAATGAAGGCACATCCAGCCGATTTCCACATCTGATACATATAATTTATTTTCTTCTAATAACTCGGCAAAGCGTGCAAACCTGTCTCCATGAGTTTTTTCAATTGCTGCTATCATATGAAACGAAGCCGCTATTTTATTAAAACCCTCTTCCTTAGCGATATCTCCAAAATTCTTATATACCGGATCATATTCCTCATATTCATTATGCTGGGCAGACCGTAATAGTTGGGCTAGATCGTCATGAATATCTACCGGATATGCTCCATCTACATGAATATTCTCACCAGCTAATTCCTTTAAGTAATTATAATAGATTTCTGCATGTTCTTTTTCCTGATCTGCAGTAAATCGAAAAATCGCTTCTATTACATGCTGATGTTCTTTTTTCGCCTGTGAAGCACCAAAAGTATATCGATTTCTTGCTTGACTTTCGCCAGCAAAGGCTCTCATTAAATTATCTTTCGTTTGACTATTATTAAAATCTACTGCCATAACCGAACCTCCATTTATTTATTCGGTTAAAGTATAACCATTTTCTGAAATAGTATCAGCAGATTCTCATAAAATTTAAAATTAATATTAATATTATTCATTTAAACCATCAAGGAATCCGGTTCAATAATTAAGATTGTTTTATTATTAAGGGAACGAATGATACCTTCGTTCTCAAGCTGTCCAAGCTTACGGCTTACTGTTTCTCTAGCGATTCCCAGATAATTTGCTATCCCTTCTCTGCTAAGTGGTAACTGTATGCGAATACCTTCCTTCCCTTTTGTTCCATATTTCTCAGCAAATTCTAACAGTAATCCGCCTATTCTATTATCTACATTCCTAACACCCATCCCCTGCATCGCATTTTCCAACCGTATCATTCGTTCTCCGAGCTCAACAATGATTTTTATTGCTATATCAGGATATTGATACAACAGCTTCTGGAATTGTGCCTTTGATAACGTACAGGTTTTCACCGACTGTAGTGCTTCCACCGAATATGATGCTGATTTATCACTAAATAGATTCTGTTCTCCAAAAAAATCACCATTCGTAAACACATACAAAATTTGTTCTCTACCGTCCAGTGTATTTTTAAATGCCTTTGCACTTCCCTCATGCATAATTACAATTGATTCCATTTTATCACCATCGGTCAAAATTCTTTCGCCCTTTTTATATTCACGATGAGATATAATTTCTGCAATTTTCTGTACTTCCTCCTGGTTCAGTGATGAAAAAATAGGAACCTTACGTATACATAATTCATTATTACAATGTCCGCAATGACATAATTCCTTCATAATTATCCGCTCCTCATATGTAACTAATATCAGTCACAGGTGTTTCAATCTATTGTAATATTTCTAAATATCCCTGTCAATATTTCAGGAACTTCCTTATGGAATTATTACTCCTTGACATATTCTTATCTATTAAATGACAATTTTCACACTTTATAACAAGCATTGACTATACGCGGTTTTCATAGCAATAAATAAAACAAGACAGATATCATCTGATATACTCCTCCTCGTAAAATAAAGTACTCTCTACAAGAGAAATATAACATCTGATATCTGCCTCCTAGAATATTTGAATTAAATAATATTACGCTATGATAGATAATATTTATACTTCAAAATTGTTCTGATAACGCTCCTTATACTGATGGGCTTGTTCCAGCATCATATCCTTCACCTTCATCAGACGGATCTGGGTACTACGCTCATTTTCATCCAGTTTCATTTTTATAAACTTAATGTTTTCTCTCATTTCCGGAATCATTACATGTTCAAGAGCATTCACGCGTCGTCTGGTTTTCTCTATCTCCGCAGCCATCAGCTGACAGGACTTTTCAATTTCCGCCAGTCGGAGCATTTCAGGAAGGATATCCTGTAATGATTTCACCGCATCATCTAAATCACTGGAGGTAAATGCAAAACCATACGGATAAATATCATTCTCATCCGGTGTCTTCGTTTTGTACTCAAATTCCGGAATCTCAACGCTCATGACATTTCGTTTTCTTGCTTCAAGAAAAACTTCCTGCCTGGGTGCCATTAAGGATACATTTAATACTTCCTCCTGCATTGCTGATCTGGCAAGAACGAAGTTTTTATTAGCCGTTTGAATTCCTTTTTCCACTTTTTCACGGAGGGTTTTATTTTCTCTAACCAAATCTAGGAACTGACGCATAAGCTCATCCCGTTTATCTTTTAACAGCTTATGACCACGGGTTGCGGTAGCCAGTTTCTTCTTCAGTTTGGTTAACTCCATTCGTGTCGGATTAACATGTGCCTTAGCCAAAATGAAGCACCCCCTTAGAATTTACCATAATACTGATCAAGGAGCTCGTCTTTAATTCTCTTAAGCTCTGTTCTAGGTAAGATGGATAACAGCTTCCAGCCGAGATTCAAGGTATCCTCAATATCACGATTGGTATTGTAACCCTGAGAAACATATTCCTGTTCGAAAGCATCTGCGAACTTAGCATACAGCTTGTCGATATCCGTTAATGCAGCTTCACCAAGAACTACCATTAATTCCTTTGCTTCCTTACCTCTTGCATAGGCAGCAAAGATCTGATTCATGGTATTGGCATGATCGGCTCTGGTCTTATCTGCACCGATACCTTTATCCTTCAAACGGGATAAGGAAGGTAATACGTCAATTGGAGGTTGTGCTCCCTGACGATATAAATCACGGCTTAAAATAATCTGACCTTCAGTAATGTATCCGGTTAAGTCAGGAATCGGATGCGTCTTATCATCCTCAGGCATGGTTAAAATAGGAATCATTGTAATACTTCCTGCTCTTCCCTTTTTACGTCCTGCACGCTCATATAATGTTGCCAAGTCCGTATACATATAACCGGGATAACCACGACGACCCGGTACTTCTTTACGAGCGGCGGATACCTCACGTAAGGAGTCCGCGTAATTAGTAATATCGGTAAGAATTACAAGTACATGCATATCCTTTTCAAAGGCTAAATATTCAGCAGCGGTTAATGCCATACGAGGAGTGGAGATACGCTCTACTGCAGGATCATTTGCCAGATTTACAAACATGACAGTACGATCTATCGCACCGGTTGCACGAAAGCTCTCAGTAAAGAAATTCGCCTCCTCGAACGTAATACCCATAGCAGCAAATACAACGGCAAAGTTTTCTGTCGTACCGCGAACCTTAGCCTGACGTGCTATCTGTGCTGCTAATTCCGCATGAGGAAGACCACTGGCAGAAAAAATCGGGAGTTTCTGTCCACGAACCAAGGTATTTAATCCATCGATTGCGGATACACCGGTCTGAATAAATTCCTGAGGATAGTTTCTTGCTGCAGGATTCATCGGTAAACCTGCGATATCCAAACGTTTTTCTGGAAGAATTTCCGGACCGTTATCGATCGGACGTCCAAGACCGTCAAATACACGGCTCAACATATCCTCGGATACTCCAAGTTCCATACTTCTTCCAAGAAAACGAACCTTACTGTTGGAAAGATTAATTCCTGCTGAACTTTCGAACAGCTGAACCAATGCATTTCCTTTATCAATTTCGAGTACTCTACAACGGCGTTTTTCTCCGTTTGCCAGTTCTATCTCACCGAGTTCGTCAAATGCTACGTTTTCTACTCCTTGTACTAACATCAGAGGACCTGCTACCTCTTGTATGGTTCTATATTCCTTTGGCATTAGGCTTCCTCCTTCTGTAATAGAGCATCAATTTCTTTATGAATTGTTTGGATTATAGTATCATATTCCTGTTGTACCTTATCCTTGGAAATATACTTAAATCGACCAATTCTTTCTCTAACCGGTAATTTAACTAAAGCTTCTATAGATACTCCATTTTTTAATCCCTCAAGTGCAATATCATAATAGCTTAATACCAGCTCCATCATAAGGTATTGCTTACTTAGGTCAGTATAGGTATCAACCTCATGGAACGCATCCTGGTGCAGGAAGTCCTCACGAATGGATCTTGCTGCCTCCAGCTTAAGACGGTCCGGAGCGGATAATGCATCCATACCAACCAATTTTACGATCTCTTCGAGCTCGGCTTCATCATTTAACATACGCATCATACGAGCTCGTAGGTCCATCCATTTTTCATTTACGGTTGTATTGAACCAATTACCCAAATTATATAGTGAGTAGCTGGTTAACCAGTTAATTGCAGGGAAATGTCTACGGTAAGCAAGGTTTGCATCCAGACCCCAGAACACCTTTACGATACGAAGAGTTGCCTGAGATACCGGTTCTGAGATATCTCCACCGGGAGGAGATACTGCACCGATTGCTGAAAGCGTACCCTCTCTTCCGTCTTTTCCAAGTGAAATTACACGACCGGCTCTTTCATAGAACTGAGCCAAACGGCTTCCCAGATATGCAGGATAACCTTCTTCACCTGGCATCTCCTCCAAACGTCCGGACATTTCACGTAGAGCCTCCGCCCAACGGGAAGTTGAGTCAGCCATAAGTGCAACGGAGTAGCCCATATCACGGAAGTATTCTGCTATCGTTATACCTACATAGATGGAAGCCTCGCGGGCTGCAACGGGCATATCAGAGGTATTTGCTATTAACACTGTACGTTCCATTAAGGATTTACCGGTCTTAGGATCCTTTAATTCCGGGAACTCATTTAATACGTCAGTCATTTCGTTACCACGCTCACCGCAGCCGATATATACTACGATATCTGCTTCTGCCCACTTTGCCAGCTGATGCTGAACAACTGTTTTACCACTTCCAAAAGGTCCGGGAACTGCCGCAACACCGCCCTTAGCAATCGGGAAGAGGGTATCAATAACTCTTTGACCGGTGACTAACGGTTTATCCGGTGAAAGTTTTTGTTTATAAGGTCTGCCGACACGTACCGGCCATTTTTGCATTAAAGTAATATCCTCAGTTGTACCATCCGCCTTTTCGACTACAGCGATGGTATCGGTCACGGTAAATTCACCACCCTGGATTGATTTCAAGGTACCTTGGATACCGTAGGGTATCATTATTTTCTGAACGACTATCTCAGTTTCCTGAACAGTACCAATAATATCACCTGGTTCAACGGTTATACCTGCAGCTACCGAGGGTTCAAAAATCCATTTGGAACCTCTTTTTAACGGAGGAATTTCAACACCACGGGTTAAATTCGTTCCGGTTGCTTCCATAATATCAACCAAAGGACGTTGGATTCCATCAAAAATACTTCCGATTAATCCAGGTCCCAATTCTACGTTTAGTGGTGTACCGGTTGATTCCACTGGCTCACCGGGTCCAAGTCCGGAGGTTTCCTCGTATACCTGAATGGAAGCCTGGTCGCCATGGATTTCAATTATCTCACCGATCAGTCTTTGCTCGCTTACACGAACAACGTCAAACATATTGGCGTCTCGCATACCTTCTGCTACAACCAACGGACCGGCAACTTTCTTAATAGTGCCTTTGCTCATAATAACCTCCATTTGCTTGCTAGAAAGCTGTAATTTCTCAACTAATATAATTTCACTTAGGAATTATCAGTTGGAATTTATCTATCCGCATTTCTAGTTATCATTATTAAATATAATATCTGAGCCTACCGCCCGCTCTACGGATTTCTTTACATTTCTTATACCCTTGCCGGTATTGCCGGAAACTCCCGGGATAGGTATAATAGCAGGTAAATAATCTGCCGTATAACGATCAATCTCATTCTCCAGTTCTGCCTGCAGGCTTTCTGTTATATATACTACAGCATAGTTGCCTTCCGATAAGGTTTTTAATATTTTTCCTGCCTCATCTCGATCCTCTACGGGATAAGTATCAAGTCCTAATGCTGCAAAACCGTAAATACTGTCACGGTCACCAAGAACAGCAACCTTATACATACATTTCCCTCAATCTTTCCCGGATAGATTCATCCGCTATGTTGTTCCTTTTACCGGAAAGTAGAATTCTTACTGTTTTGATTTCATTTTCCCTTGCTAATACATAAGCAGCTAAAGGAGATAATGTAAAAGAATTATATTTCTGCGGACGTATATGCTTCATGATTAAATTATCACACCAACGCTCAAAAGCAGATGAGGATTCTTTAAGAGCATTTATAGCGTCTGCATATACAGTGACCGAAAGATAATCATAAATTGCTTCTTCCCCGGAAAGAGAAGCCAGAATCAGTGACTGAATATCCAGGGTATCGCATTTCACCATAGCCCGTTCCATGAACTTTTTGCTTTTTCCGGTTTTATAACTTCGAATCGCGATATTGATATTAGAGGAAGCCACTAAAAGTTCTGCATATTCTGATAATAAATCATTGCCTGAGGATTTTCCTTTTTCATAAGTTAACTCCAAGGCTGCTTTATCAATAATAACGTCACATAACTGACTATCTCCTGTATGGAGTTGAACCTGATATGCTTCCTCAGCGCATTCTCTCATGTGCTCCGGTAGTATTGAAAAATCATGTTCTTTCACGGAATTGTAAATTAGCTCAGGTTTTATGGTACCATGAGTAATATATATATTCTTGATATTTGTACCGGTATAAACCTGCTTAATAGCCGCTTTTAGATTATGGAAATCATTTTTATATAAAAATGTATTAAACTCCGACATATCCTCTACTAATTCACGCATTAACTCCCAGGTTTTTTCACGTTCGGCTGTAATGAACTGCTCTGCATTTTCTTCTCCGGATTTTCCCCAGCCTTTGTCAGACAGCAAACGTAAGCATTCCTTTTCACTCTTACAATTCATAAGCTGATCGAGATCCGATTTACTAAGTAACGTTAATTCTTTTGATCGAATTCGTGCAACTGCATAAGTGTATTGCGTATCAGCCATGTCATCACCTCTCTTTGGACTGTTATTTGAATAGTATTGAATTAACTTCATCCTGTAGATCTTCTTTTGCAGCACTAAACAAAGCATCAAAGGAACAATTTTCCTCTACATCGCCATATTTTAGGATAAACCCTCCGTCAATAACCACATCTTCCTGTGATACTGCTAAGGATGCACCTGTTCTCTCTGATAAAGCCTTCTGGAGCATTTCTTCAAAGTTGCTCGGAAAACGTTTTTTATCAGCGGCGGTAAATAAAATGGTACCCGCTTTGTTTTGGGCATACTTCTTTACCATTCGAAGAATTACATCAATATATTCGGAGTCCGGTAAATTTACCAGTGAATTTTTGGCATTCGCAATAATACTATTAATAATCTGCTGCTTCGCATCCAGAATCATTTTCTTTTCCTGTAGGGCTGCTGCAGATTCAGCACGGCCTATGACAGCTTTCACATCTACTTCCGACTTTGCGGTAATTTCTGCACATTTATTATCTGCTTCTTCCTGTGCGGCTTTCATAATATCAGCAGCTTCCTGCTTAGCCTGATTGATTACCGTCTCTGCACCCGTAGCAGCTTCCGCTTCGATTGCCTTCAAGATTTTTTCTAATCCAGTCATGATTACTCTCCCAACTGTTATATATTGAATACCGCTAAAATTGAAATAAGAAGCGCTAAAATTGCATATGTCTCAACCATTGCAGGGAAAATCATTGCTTTACCAAACTGCTCAGGTTTCTTTGCTACAACATTGATACTGCTTACAGATGCTTTTGCCTGAGCGATTGCAGAAAAATATCCTACAAAAGCCATTGGTAGGCAAGCTCCTAAATACATTAAACCATGAACGAAATCTACCTCTCCTGCTTCACCCAAAATACCAATTCTTAGTAAAGTAACGAAGGCAATTAACAAACCGTAAATACCCTGAGTACCGGGAAGTAGCTGTAAAATAAGTACTTTACCAAATTTAGAGGGATCCTCTGTGATTACTCCTGCAGCTGCCTGTCCTGCTAATCCTACACCCTTTGCCGAGCCCATACCCGCCATTAATGCTGCTAAAACTGCTCCTAATACACCTAAAACAATACCTAAATCGTTAATATTAAACTTCATATTACCTTTTCTCCTTAATCTTATAATATTTTGTTTTACCGCTAAAAGGCTTAAACAAACGTCCTCCGCCTTCATAAAACTTTCCAAAGAACTCAACATATTGCAAACGATTTGTATGCACATATGCTCCCAGAGCATTGATGCCTAAATTTAAGGTGTGTCCAAAAACTACAATAACAATAAATATCACTGCTCCAACGGGTCCTCCACCGCCTGCCATCGCTGCCATTTTATTAATAACCATTGCAATAACACCGGAAGCTAATCCAAGGGCCAGTAAACGTGAATAGGATAAAACATCACTTAGATATCCTGAAATGTTATACAACGCATACAATCCCTTTAAAAATCTTTTAAATGGATTTCTTGATTCCCGACCATTCGTAGCTATAATTCCGATTGAAGCAAGTATGGCTAGTATTCCTGCTATATCCGCAACGGAAGATGGAACCTTAAAATTAACACCTAACAGATCAACAATCATCTGCATTGATAATAACAATAATATGGAACTTATTAAAAGTACCAACCAAAATACAACATCATATATGATTGCTTTGTAGTCCTTTTGTTTAATTAATTGATATAGCTTTACACCTAAACCAGTAAATAAATGTACAATACCAAGTGCCATTGAAAATGTTAACATTCTCATCGGCTCATTCATTGGTATAAACCAAAGCGGAGGAATCGATATTTTATTTCCAAAATAGGTTTCAGATACCACATCAACGATATCACCAAAATAACTGCTAAATACTACGCCCCAGAATACTGTTGAAATACCACAGTACAGATACATTCTTAAGGTGTTTTTCGTTGATTGCTCCATTTTCTTACCATACTTTAACAATCCTATACCACAGGCAACTGCGATAATAAAACCATAACCGGCATCACCCAGCATTAATCCGAACAATAGATAATAAAATAGCGACATTATCATAGTCGGATCAACTTCTCCTTTACTCGGTGGGCTATAGGCATTTACAATACCCTCCAGTGGCTCGGAAAATGCATTGTTGTGCAAAAGCACCGGTACTTCATCATCCTCAGAAGGAGCTTCAACTTCAACAGAAACTTCAAATTTACTGTTTAGTTCCTCTGATAAAGCATTTACTTCCTTTTGTGCAATATAACCTGACAAAACAAAAGCATTCTTTGATTGTAATAAATGGCCGATTACCTCGTATTTTTCGGCTCTCATCGTATCGTAATCCTGAAGAAAAAGTATATCCTCTTTTTGTTCAGAGTAGGATTTGATTTCTTCTTCCGCTTTTTTTATGGTTTCTTCTGCTTCTGATATCAAATCCTCCAATTGCTTCAGTTGTTCAGCAGGTGCTAATTCAGATGAAGTTCCCGGAAGAGAAAACTCTATTCCTCGTAAAGCTTCAAAAACAGCATCTGACTTATCCCTTTGACAAAGTACGAAAATACAGGTTTGTTCTTTGGAAGAACTGATGATATCAACATTAAGCGGCATAAAATCAGCTAGTTTTTCATAAACTTCTTCTAGCGTCCATGGATTCGGCAAGGTTCCGATGAAGCTTTTTGTATACTTCGTACCATTAAAATTCATTGGAATATCGAGGGAAGTCCATGGTGTTAACATCTCTATCTGAGTTTCAAATTTTAAAATTTCAGCTTTGCTTTCCACTATTTCTTTCGAAAGAGAAATAATACGATTTACAGTTTTCATTGTTGAAGAATACTTATCTTTAAAAGCATCGTATTCTTCAATCGTGGCAACTTTTAAACCTTTCAGTACGGATAGCATTGATTTCTTTTCACCTTCATAGGTATTTAAGATTTCGATTGCATCCTTTGTTGAGGATATCGTCTTTTCAAAACTACTTTTAGTCATTGAAACATCTGATTTACGGAAAATACTATCCTCCGCAAGCATATCACTAATCTCAATGACTCCGCGTCGCTGTAGTAATTCCAAAATCGCTTTTCTATCTTTTTTTAATGCACATATATAAATATGCTGCATTTGCAGCACTGCCATAACAAAAACACCTCCTTTTACTTTATTGTCGTACGATATGTCTGTTAAATAAGGCTTGAGAGTATTTGCTTGACTGCTGCTTGTTCTTTACCCTTCACCATCTCCTTCATAAGAAGGACTTCCTTTTCCGCTTTTTGCTTCGCAGCCTCTAACATCTGCGTTGCTTCATTATTGGCAGCTTGTAATCTCTTCTCTGCCTGTGTAATGGCTTCTTTTGTCATGGAAGTAATTAATTCTTTCGCATTTTGCTGCGCCTGTGTAATTATTATTTCTTTTTGATGAGTTGCTTCTCTTTCTTTTTGTGATGCATTTAATTCTGCTTGGCGAACAGCTTGGACTGTTTCTTTTGCCATACACTCACCTCCAAATTCCTAAAATGGTAAATACATAACAAATTAATTATAAACTATAATTATATATAATTCAACAAATTCTCATGATAATCCAACCAAAATTAGTTAAATTTGTATAATTAAATTAATTAACTTAGAAAATTGATTAAATTTTACTCAATTTGAAGTACTCTTTCTCATTTTTCTATTCCATTTTACTAGTATCTACTCAAATCATTATTCTATTAAAAAATAAAAAGCATTTCAATCTTAATACTTATATCAAGATAGAAATGCCTTATTTAACTTATAATTAATAATAATTAACCCTTTACAGCTCCGGCAACCATACCTTTAATAATCTGTTTACTAAAGATGAAGTAGAATAATACAATAGGAGCCATAGTAATAATCATCGCTGCCATTATCTTAGGATAATCCGAAGCAAACTGTCCGGAAAATTGTGTCATTGCTAGAGGAACAGTAAATAGTCTTGGATCCTTAAGGAGAATTAACGCGAAGGAGAACTCATTCCAGCATCCAAAGGTTTGAATAATTCCTATAGTAACTAAGATTGGTTTCGTAATCGGAAAAATAATCTGAAACATTGTTCTACTGAAACTGCTTCCGTCAATCGCAGCTGCTTCTTCTAATGCCACCGGTATCGCTTTTACAAAACCTTCTACCAGAAATATTGCTATTGGAAGGCCGAAGGCCACATAAGGGAAAATTAATGTGTACCAGTGATTAGATATACTTGTTCTTTCAAAAACAATATACATAGGAACCAGCAAGGAATGAATCGGAAGAAGCATACCCATTAATAATGCTACATACAGTATTCTATTACCTCTAAATCTAATTCTGGATAAAATATACCCCACGATGAATCCGAATAACACAATTAATACTACTGAAATAATCGTGTTTCTAAAGCTGTTGATCAATGATTCAAAGATTTTGTAATCCGGATTGGTTAAAATCCTCTTATAATTCTCTAATGTAGGGTTCTTTGGTAAACCTACAAGATCTGCATTAAAGACTCTCTTTTCTTTTAGTGAAGAGTAAAACATCCAAAACAAAGGAAAAATACAGCCTAAGGAGAATATAATTAATGTTCCGTTTAAAAACACAGATAAAATGCCTATTTTTACTCTTTCACCCAATGACCTGCCGGAACGAGTTTTCTTAAAGGATTCCATAATTAGTCTTCCCCCTTTCCTTTAGTCAGTACCTTAACCAAGAACTGAACGCCACCGATAACAAGTAAGCTTGTAATAAATATACCGATAGATATTGCACTACCATATCCCATGTTTGATTGATTGAAGGAAACATTATATCCATATAAGGACATAACCATGGATGAAGTACCTGGACCACCTTTTGTCATAACAAAAATATGATCAAAGGCTTTCATATTACCTGCAACACACATCGTAACACATACTAGAAGTGTATTCTTAATCAACGGCATTATAATATAAATAGCTCTTTGGAATGCATTAGCTCCATCTAATTCCGCAACCTCAAAAATTTCCTGGTCAACAGAGGAAATCGCAGATAATAAAATTACCATGTAGTAACCAATATACTGCCAGATCAATGGTATGGATATTAAAATCATTACCAACCCAGGCTCATTTAACCATACCTTGGTAGCATCTGATTTTCCTATCAGCTCTAAAAACCAGTTAATAATACCTCTCTTATAATCGAATACCATCATCCAGATAAAACCTATATATACTGCAGATATCGTACTTGGGAAGAAACCAAAAGTACGATGAATTCCCTTGAATTTACTAAGACGAGAATTGATCATCAATACAATAATAAATGCCAGACCAATCTGACCAACGATACAAGCGATTACTAAATATATATTATGACTAAAGGATTCCCAAAAAGTCTTATCCTTTAATAAAGTCAAATAATTTTCAAATCCAATAAAGGTTTTCTTTGGTCCACCTTTCCATTCGAATAAGCTATAAAATCCTGCTGTCAATAGCGGAATAAATACGGAAAAACAATATAATGCCAGGGGTACTAATAAATATGCAAATATTACTCTATTTTTGGGCCGAATTGTATTTTGCATTACTTCGCCTCCTTCTATGCCTACTTTTTTAAAAGGCCCTACCTGAGAAACAGCTCAGATAGGGCCTATTTCAAGATAATATTACTATATTACATTGTAATAATATTCTTTAGTTACGAATTAATAATTCGCTTCGTAAGCTGCCTGTGCATTTGCAGCCATTTCTTCCGGTGTAATATCACCGTTTAATAAGTTCTGAAGGTCAGAATTAAATACATCCCAAACAGCGCCTACAAGGTAGGAGTCATAAATTTCACAAGGAGTAGTATCAACATATGACCAATTGTAGAAATCCTGAATATACTGATCAAAATTGCTTAAATCAACGCCTGCAACCTTTGTTAATCCACCTAATGCATAGTTTGTTGCTACGAAGTTTGAGAAATCAGGACCTGTTAATTTGTACACTAAATCAATAGCAGCTGCTAATTTATCAGGGTTTTCAGCAACTTTAGCATTAATTGCAATTGCATATCCTAAACCGATGTTCTGAGTATTGGTTGATCCATTAGCACCAGCCGGCTGAGGAAGAGTAGCAAATTTAGAGTTAGCATATAAATCAGGATTTGATTCTTTTAAAGTAGCTCCGATATAAGAAACATCCCAGTTACCACCGATGAATGCAGCTGCATCACCAGCAATGTAGTATTCTCTTGCATCTTCATTTGTGATAGCATTGAAGTCTGCATTGAATATGCCTGAAGCAAAAATCTCCTGTGTAGCTTTAAGAGCATCTACAAAAGTCTGATCTGTAAATTTAGAACCAGTCTTCTCGATCATGCCTTTATACCAATCCGGGCCTGTAAATCTATCGCCTAAAGCTGATATGAAACAGGAGTTAGCATTCCATTTATCACGATTACCAAATGCAACAGTATCCATGCCTTTGCCAGCAAAGAAATCTTTTGCTTTGAATACATCATCCCATGTTGAAGGGAATGTATCGTAGCCAGCTTCTTTCCATGCTGCAGCGTCATATACAACAACTGTACATGTTCCACCTGTTAAAGCAGGAAGACCATAGATCTTTCCATCTGATGTAAAAGGATAGAAATAAGCATTGTCATAATCAGCAGCATAAGGTGAATCTGCTATAATCTGAGTCATATCCATGATAAGACCATCAGCAGCCCATTGCTTAACGTTCATACCCTGTAATAAGAATACGTCAGGAAGATCGTTTGCAGATGCAAGTGTCTGGATCTGAGGCTTATAATCCTTATTAGCAAGAACGTTTTCTACTACTGTAATTTTAGGATTAGCGGTCTTCCATTCTGCTAACATGGTACGGAAGCCATCGGAACCACCATTACCCTGTGATTCTTCTTCTGTTGAGAAGTGCATAATCTCAAGCTCGCCCTCATATGCTAAGCCCTCTGCCTCTGTTACTTCAGGTGCAGTTGTAGGATCAGCAGTTTCGTCATCCTTTGTTTCTGTTACAGCCTTAGTAGGCTCTGGCTCTGTGTTTGTTGCTTTGTCGTCTTCCTTATCTTTGCTTCCACATCCTGCCAATAAAGCAGTAACCATGGCTAAAGATAATAAAACACTTAATAATTTCTTTTTCATTTAAATATCCTCCCTCTAGTTTGTAAAAAACTTTTTTTGCATTTATTTTCATATCATATGTTATGATAATAATGCCTTTTTTCGTTTGACTAGTGCCTTGGCAATTTAGAAGCATACATATTAATTATACTTCATTCTTAATTATCAGAATATCGCTACTTAATGGTTTGCTTAAGCTTCAGTATAATAGATATGCTAAATTATATGTATTTAAAATAACTCCCCGTCATCTTATTACATTATTATAACATGCTTATATTGCATACCAATAAAGTGCTTCTTCCTAATTAATTGCCAAAATTACTCTTCTGCTTACTTCACCTCTGCATTTTGTTATTCAGATTATAAACTGATTTTCCTTTTATTACAGTTCCCTCTACAACAACTCTTTCTATTATTGATGCCTTAGGATTTTCAATTAAGGTAATCAATTTTACGGCGGCGTTTCTCCCCAACGCTTTCGTATCCTGTTGTAAAGTTGTTAATTTAGGGTCCAGCATTTGGGATAATATTATCCCATCATATCCTACGATAGATATATCCTCCGGTATACGCAACCCCTGCTCCTTTATTGCATTCATTCCACCGATACATGAAAAATCATCAGGGAATATGATACAGGTTGGTCTGTCCTTGAGTTCTAAAAGCTCTCTCGTCAGCTTTGCAGTTGTATCCGGATCATGATAGACTCCGCTTTTGACATATCCTTTGGAAACATTGATTTTCAACTCCCCCAGTGTCTGATAAAAACTTCCAACACGGTTCTGGGTTACAGTTGAGTCTGCTCCGTGAATATAAGCTATTTTCCTGTGCCCCATCTCATATACATAGGTGATTAAATCTCTCATACCTTTTGCATTATCAGACATAATGGCTGTTCTATTGTCAAATACATGATCAATAGTAACTACAGGAAGTTCTCCATGAATCAATTCTGCTACGTCAGGATCAGAAAAATCAATACATGCAATCACTACTCCGTCGACTCCACGGTATTTGCTGTGTTCATAGTAAGACATACTCCTATGTCCGGTATGTTTACTAATAAATGTTATATCATAACCGTTTTTTTCTGCCTCTACCTTGAAGCTGTCCAACACATTCGCAAAGTATTCATGAGTCAAGCCACTTTGTGCTTCATCAACAAATAATACTCCTAGATTATATGTACGGTTTGTCTTTAAGGCTCTGGCAGAAGAATTCGGGAAGTAGCCCATCTCTTTTGCAATTCTTCTAACATATTCTTTGGTAGTCACAGCGATATCACTATGATCATTCAAGGCTTTACTAACTGTTGCAACCGATACGCCGCATCTTATTGAAACATCTTTAATCGATATCACACTTATAACTCCTATTCGTAGGTAAATTCCAGAATATTTTTACTTAATCGTTTTCTATTTATCAAATTAAGCATATTATACAAACTATTCAGAATTAATCTATAAAATATATAATTAATGACTATTTATTGTGTTCAATCTATGTAATAATCAACATATATACACAATATGTAATATGCTTTTTGTAATATGTGTTACTTATTAACTAGACATATCTTAAACCTTTTCGTAATTTTTTGCAAGCTTTTTTTAAAAATTTTTAAAAAAATCAACTTAATCGTTTTCTAAACACTTTTATTTCATACTTTTAACAAATGTATATCAATATTTATTAATTAATTGTACATATTCACTATTGCAATTCGTAAAAAACGATGTATTATTATTCTGTGCTAATGTCAATCGATAGGAGGTTTTACATGGAAAGAGTTATTGGTTTATTATTCGATATCGAAAAAAAAGCCAATCAGATTATTGAACGGGCTAACATTGAGAAAACTGAATTATATGAAGAAAACGAAAAAGCAATCATAGAAATGGAAAATATTATTACTGATGAGAATAATGCAAAAATTAATTTAATCATTTCACAAGCTGAAAATGATTTGGAAATCGAGAAGAAACAATTAGTTGATAACAGTAATATACAACTTAAGGATCTTGAAGATAATTATAACAAAAATCATGATTGCTTAGTTGATAAAGTATTTAAAATTATTATTCAAACTAAATAGTAAATTAGGAAATTGAGTGTAAGATTGTTATTAGAAACACTATATCACTCATTAACTCAAATGAATGCCCGAAAAGGGATTTGGAGGTTATTATGAATTCTGCTTTATCCTATAGTGGAATCAATACAAAAGTTAAAGCGATGACTCCAAAGCTGATCAACCAGGATGATTTACAAAAGATAGCCGGTCTGGAAACGGTAGCTGATTTTATTGCATATTTGAAAAAGCATCCCGGATATACTGATTTATTTCAGAAATATGATGAGCGTGAGATACACCGCGGTGAAGCCGAACGAATTTTTATAAATGGTCTTTACCTAGATTATACAAACATATACCGTTTTGCCAACGACGAGCAAAGACAAGACTTAGAGTTAATCTTCTTCCGCTACGAAGTTAATGTTTTAAAAGCATGCATTCGATTAATTCATAATAAGGAAAGTGCATATGATTTGTCTCTGTTTCATCCATTTTTCACCAAACATTCACAGATTAATGTAGACACCCTCTCTTCTTCCCATTCTATGGATGAATATATTCAAAATCTTAAAAGTACTGAATACTATTCTATTTTAACTAGATTAAGCAATAAAGTCGGGCTAACATCCTTTGATTATGAAATGGCTCTTGACGTCTATTACTTTACAAAATCCTGGAGATTAAAAGATAAAAACTTAAAAGGGAATAACAAGAAGGCATTTACCTTACGAATGGGTACAGAAATCGATCTTCTTAATATTATGTGGATATATCGTTCTAAAAAAATGTACGATATGGGCACCTCTGATATTTTTACCTATTTAATACCGGTGAATTATAAATTAAGTATATCCCAACTATCTAGACTGGTGGCTGCTCTTACTTTAGATGAATTCATGAACATTTTAAGCTCTACCCGCTATAAGGATTTCGTATTCTATTTAAAAAATGGCACAATGGAGCAAGAATATCTCCGGATTATTAATAAGATTTATCTGTATAATATGACCAGATATCCTGCTTCTATGACTGTAGTAAATTATTATTTATTCAGAAAAGACAGGGAAATCGAACGTTTGACTTCCGCTTTGGAATGCATACGATATGGGTTAGATCAAAAAAAGAAATTAGATTATATTCTACAACAATAGAACTGGAGGTGCAAGAATGATAGAAAAAATGAGGTTCCTCAGCATTACAGGACCGAAAGAAGATTTTGACCGAGTTGTAAATAAGTATTTAATCAAATATGATATTCACTTAGAAAATGCACTTACGGAGTTAAGTACTTCCTATAACCTGAGGCCTTTCGTTGAAACCAATCCTTACAAGGAATTGATTAGTAAGTCTGAAGATTTAGTAAAAAAGCTGGACAATAAAGAAATCTCTGTTGATCAAATGATATCTTCGGAGGAGGCCGCTAAAATTATCAACTCTGCTTATGCAATGCTGTCCGACTTAAACGATAAAAAACGTGAACTAAAAAAACAGCGACAGGAATGCAATGAATTATTAACCCAGATTGAACATTTCCGTCACTTGGATTACAACATCCATCAAATCATGGATCTGAAATTTATTAAATACCGATTTGGAAAAGTACCACATGAGTTCTATACCAGATTTTCAAAATCTGTGTATGATAATCTCACCACCGTGTTCTACGAATGCGAACGTGATCGTGATTATGTATGGGGCCTTTACTTCGTTCCTGCAAATGAGGCTGTAAAAATTGATGCAATTTATGCCTCCCTGCATTTTGAACGTATGAAATTACCGGATGCTTATGAAGGCACTCCGGAAGAATCCTTTAATTCGATTATGGCTAAAATTAATGAGATTAATAATGAATTACACGAGGTTTATGCCACAATCAAAGAAAGATTAAATGATATCGCTGAACAATTAGAAATTGCTCATTATACTGTATCGGCATTATCCAAAAACTTTGATGTCCGCAAGATGGCCGCCTGTACCAGAGATAAGGGTAAAAACGATGTCTTCTATATTATATGTGGATGGATTTCGGATAAGGATGCAAAGGAATTATTAAAAGATGCCGAATCAGATAACCTGGTATACTGCGTCGTTGATGATGGTCAGACAGATAATGATATTAAACCGCCAACCAAATTAAAAAACTTTAAATTATTTAAGCCTTTTGAAATGTTTATTAAAATGTACGGCCTTCCCTCCTACAACGAGGTTGACCCCACCTCATTTGTAGCCATCACCTATTCCGTTATATTTGGTATCATGTTTGGTGATGTTGGTCAGGGATTATGCCTGGTCATCGGAGGTGCTCTTCTATACTTCTTTAAGAAAATGAATATTGCTGCCATCATTTCTTTGGCCGGTATATTCTCAACGATATTTGGTTTCTTATATGGAAGTGTTTTTGGATTTGAAGATTGGATTGATCCAATTTGGATGTCTCCAAGAGAAAATGTAATGAAAATACTCTTCACTGCTGTTGGATTTGGAGTGTTCTTAATACTGATTGCGATGATTATAAATATCATTAATGGTATCAGAGCTAAGGATTGGGGTAAGGTATTGTTTGATACCAACGGAGTCGCCGGGCTATTGTTTTACGGAGCATTGATTGCGAGTATCGTATTGATATTTACAGGTCATGCATTACCTGGTGCACTCATAATGGTTATCTTCTTCGGCGTACCTTTACTACTAATTTTTTTCAAAGAGCCACTAACCCATGTCATTCAGAAAAAATCAAAGATTTTTCCTGAGCATAAGGCAATGTTCTTTGTAGAATCGACCTTTGAGTTATTTGAAGTTTTACTCAGTTATGTTACAAATACAATCTCCTTTCTCCGTGTCGGTGCTTTTGCATTAAGCCACGCAGCGATGATGGGTGTTGTAATGCTCCTTTCAGGAGCCGAATCAGGTGATCCGAATATAATCGCTTTAGTAATAGGTAATATCTTCGTATCAGCAATGGAGGGCTTAATCGTAGGTATTCAGGTACTTCGTTTGGAATATTACGAGATGTTCAGCCGTTTTTATAAGGGTTCTGGAAAAGAATTCAAACCATACAAAAGCAAATAAAATTATTCACTTAATTTAAAGGAGGAAATTTAATATGGTAACAAAAATTATTATTGTAATTGCATTATTATTAAGCATCATCATTCCTTTTGGATCCTTTCTTTACAGCAAGAAATCCAAGGGAGGTTTAAAAGCAGCTATTGGCTTTAATGTATTTATGTTCTTTGGTATCTTAGTGATTGCAAATGTTATGATGTTTTCCGGCAAGGTATCCGCGGCAGAAACTGCGGAAGCGGCTGCGGCTGCAACTGATAGCTGGAGATACATCGCAGCTGCTCTTTCCACCGGATTATCCTGTATCGGCGGTGGTATTGCCGTTGCTTCTGCTGCTTCTGCTGCTTTAGGCGCAATCAGCGAAGATGCATCCATCATGGGTAAATCATTAATCTTCGTTGCTCTTGCAGAAGGTATTGCACTTTACGGATTAATCGTATCCTTTACTATTTTAGGTTAATTCAATTTATTTTGATCACAACAATTCATTAAGTAAATTGGTAACGTAATATGGAGGTAATATTATGCGTATGTATCTTATCAGCGATAATGTTGATACTTATACCGGAATGAAGCTTTCAGGTGTAAATGGTGCTGTTGTTCATACAAGACCAGAATTGAAGGATGAACTTGAAAAAGTGCTTGCCGATAAGACGATAGGCATTATTCTTATTACAGAGAAATTAAGTAATGAGTTCCCTGAAATCATTAATGATGTAAAATTAAACAGAAGAATTCCATTAATTGTTGAAATCCCGGACAGACATGGGACCGGCCGTAAACCGGATTTCATTACTTCCTATGTTAATGAAGCCATCGGATTAAAATTATAAGTTATACAAGAAAGGTATGGATGTTATGACTCTTGATGAAAAATTAGAGCATTTTTATTCTTCCGTAATTGATAGTGCAACGAAGCAAAACATCGAAATCGTTGAAGAATATAAAAAAATACTACAAAAAAATTTCGATGAGCGCAAAGAAGCAGCTCTGCGTAAAGCTGATGCAAATTACCGCATGGCATCCGATAACATAATTCGGGAAAGAAATCGGAAATTATCCGCTGAAACTATGGAGATCAGACGAAAGGTTTTAGAGAAAACCGCTGAGATTTCCAATCGGATTTTCACTGATGTAAGAAAAAAACTGGATGATTATATGAAAACCTCCGAATACGAAGAATTATTATGTACACAAATCAAAAATGCTAATAGTTTTGCCCAGGGGGATTTAATCACTATCTATATCAATCCTACTGATGCAGAGAAAATATCAAAACTAGAAGAAAAAACAGGTGTTTCCCTTACGGTAAGTAACCGCGACTTTATTGGTGGTACCCGCGCTGTTATTCCTTCCCGCAGTATTCTGATTGATAATTCATTTTTGACAAAATTGGAAGAAGCAAAGAGTTCCTTTACTCTTTAAGATTATGAAAGGGAGAGTTCGACCTTATGAATTTAACAGGTAAAATATTTGGTATTAACGGACCAATCGTATATGTCGGCCAAAATCAAGCCTTTAAAATGGGTGAAATGGTTTTAGTCGGTAAGGATAAGCTTGTGGGCGAGGTTATCGGTTTAACCTCCGCCAAAACTACGATACAGGTATATGAAGAAACTACCGGTTTAAAACCGGGGGACGAGGTAATCGCAACCGGTGCTGCTATATCTGTAACACTGGCACCTGGAATTATAAGTAATATTTTTGATGGTATTGAGCGACCTTTACAAGAAATCGCAAAAAGTTCAGGAGCATTTATCTCCCGAGGTGTAAGTGTCGAATCTCTTGATACTTCAAAACTTTGGGATGTTCATATCACAGTGAAACCTGGCGATAAGGTATACGGCGGTTCTATTATTGCAGAGGTTCCCGAGACCAGAGCAGTTATCCACAAATCTATGGTGCCACCGGATACCTTCGGTACAGTTACCAAGGTTGTAGACGATGGGAAATACACCATCAAAGATACCATCGTCACAATCATAGATAATAAAGGTGTGGAAAAAGAATTATCCTTAACCCAGAAATGGCCAATCCGTGTACCCAGACCTACCGCTAAAAGGTACCCCTCAGATCGTCCTTTAGTAACCGGTCAGAGAATTCTTGATACCCTGTTCCCTATTTCTAAGGGAGGTACTGCTGCTATTCCGGGTG
Organism: Bacillota bacterium; assembly: GCA_023414875.1. Lineage (GTDB taxonomy): Bacteria > Bacillota > Clostridia > Lachnospirales > Lachnospiraceae > Mobilitalea. The sequence continues at coordinate 182,741 of JAEZMV010000015.1, forward strand.
GTTTCGGTACCGGTAAAACGATGACTCAGCATCAATTAGCGAAATGGTGCGATGCGGATATCATTGTATACATCGGCTGTGGCGAACGTGGAAACGAAATGACTGAGGTTCTTGAGGATTTTACAAAGCTAGTGGATCCTAAAACAGGTAATCCGCTCCTTGATCGAACCACATTAATAGCAAATACATCAAATATGCCGGTAGCAGCACGTGAAGCCAGCATATATACCGGTATTACCTTAGCAGAATATTACCGGGATATGGGTTATCATGTAGCCATTATGGCGGATTCCACATCTAGATGGGCTGAAGCACTTCGTGAATTATCAGGTCGTTTAGAAGAAATGCCAGCCGAAGAAGGTTTTCCTGCTTATTTAGCTTCTCGGTTATCAGCCTTCTATGAAAGAGCCGGATTTATGCAAAATTTAAATTGGACAGAAGGCAGTGTCTCCATCATTGGAGCCGTTTCTCCTCAGGGCGGAGATTTTTCCGAACCAGTAACCCAGAATACAAAACGTTTTGTACGCTGCTTCTGGGCTTTGGATAAATCCCTGGCCTACGCAAGGCATTTCCCGGCAATTCAATGGTTAACCAGCTACAGCGAATATCTAACGGATCTCGCTCCCTGGTATACGAAATATGTCGGTGAGGATTTTGTAGAATGCAGAAATCAAATACTCAGTATACTGACTCAGGAAAATCAATTGAATGAAATCGTTAAATTGATCGGTAGTGATGTACTTCCGGATGATCAGAAATTGGTACTGGAAATAGCAAGAGTTATCCGTCTGGGATTTGTTCAACAGAATGCCTACCACCCTTCCGATACCTATGTTCCAATGACTAAGCAGCTTAAGATGATGCAGACAATCCTGTATCTATATCAGAAGGCTAAGCAGCTGATAGATCGTAGTATGCCTATGTCATTATTAAAGGAAAGTCCTGTCTTTGATAAGGTGATTTCAATTAAATACGATGTAGCAAATAATGAATTGAATAAATTCGACGATTACAAAGAAATGATTGACGAATTCTATAATAACATCATGAAAAAGAACGCATAGGAGGAGAAGTATATTATGTCGATAGAATATTTAGGACTAAGTGAAATAAACGGACCCCTGATTGTTCTTGAGGGTGTTCGCGATGCCTCCTTCGATGAAATCGTTGAATTAACCGTAGAAGGCAATAAGAAAAAAATCGGCCGTATTATCGAATTATATGAGGATAAGGCTGTTATACAGGTGTTTCAGGGCACCGAGGATATGTCTCTTTTTAATACCCATACGAAGTTAACCGGTCATCCCATGGAGGTTAATCTTTCACCTGAAATTCTCGGCCGTGTATTTAACGGTGTAGGTCAACCGATTGATGGACTGGGTAATATTATAGCCGAGACAAAACGTGATATTAACGGTCAACCGTTAAATCCCTGTTCAAGAGAGTATCCAAGAAACTATATCAAAACAGGTATCTCTGCTATTGATTGCTTAACTACACTAATTCGTGGACAAAAGCTCCCTATCTTTTCCGGCAATGGTCTTCCACATGATCATTTGGCAGCTCAGATTGTAAAACAGGCTTCCTTAGGTGAAAACGCTGAGGGTGAATTTGCGATCGTATTTGCAGCTATGGGTGTTAAGCATGATGTTGCTGATTTCTTTAGAAGAACCTTTGAAGAAAGCGGTGCCAGCTCTCACGTTGTTATGTATTTGAATTTAGCAAATGATCCTGTGGTTGAACGTCTGATAACCCCAAAGGTAGCCTTAACCGCCGCTGAATATTTGGCATTTGAAAAGGGAATGCATATCCTGGTTATCCTTACTGATATGACCTCTTTTGCAGAAGCAATGCGTGAGGTTTCATCCTCCAAGGGTGAAATTCCAAGCAGAAAGGGTTATCCAGGTTATCTATATAGCGAACTTGCTACTCTCTATGAAAGAGCCGGTATTGTTCATAATTGTCCTGGTTCTGTAACACAGATACCTATTCTTACTATGCCAAACGATGACATTACTCATCCTATTCCGGACTTAACCGGATATATAACAGAGGGTCAGATTGTTCTCGACCGCGCACTGTATCAAAAAGCAATCTATCCGCCGATCAGTATCCTCCCTTCCCTCTCCCGTCTTATGAAGGATGGTATTGGTAAGGGTTATACCAGAGAAGATCATCAAGATCTTGCGAATCAGCTATTCTCTTCCTATGCCCGTGTTGGTGATGCAAGAGCTTTAGCCAGCGTTATCGGTGAGGATGAATTATCACCAATCGATAAGCAGTATCTCAAGTTTGGTATAGCAATGGAACAGGAATTCATTAAACAGGGTATTAACGAAGACCGTACCATCATTCAAACCTTAGATAAAGGCTGGCAGCTGTTATCAATTCTGCCAAGAGAAGAATTAGATCGTATTGATACCAAGATCTTGGATCAATATTTTACGAAAAACATAACAGCAGCGGACGAATCGAGGTGATACCGTGAATCCGAATACCTTTCCTACTAAAGGTAATTTAATTTTGGTTAAAAATTCTCTTAAGCTTGCAAAGCAGGGTTATGAGTTAATGGACAAAAAACGTAATATACTGATGCGGGAACTGATGGAATTGATTGATCAGGCAAAAAATGTTCAGGCTGAGATTGACAGTACCTTCTCTACTGCTTATCTTGCATTACAGCAAGCCAACATTGAGATGGGTATTAACAATGTATCCGAGTTAAGTAATACCATTCCGGAAGAAAACTCAATTAAAATTAAGCAACGCAGTATTATGGGAACTGAAATTCCTTTAGTTGAATATGATAACACCGTTAGCAAACCTACCTATGCCTTTTTTCAAACGAAGTTATCTCTTGATGAGGCCACAAAACGTTTTGTAAAGGTTAAGGAACTTACCATACGGCTATCTATGATTGAAAATTCTGCGTACCGCCTTGCTACAAACATCAATAAAACTCTTAAGCGAGCTAATGCACTTAAAAATATTACAATTCCTTATTATACTTCTCTTGTTCAGGAAATACAGAACGCTTTGGAAGAAAAGGAAAGAGAAGAATTCACCAGATTAAAGGTAATTAAACGTCGTCAATCTGTAGAATAATATATCAAAATAGCCTAAAAATCTATCAAAAAAATCTTTTGATAGATAGGCTATTTTTTATTTTATTTCGTATATTTTTTTCTTTTTGAGACATAATAAATATCAGATACGATGTATGAACTTCATTTGCATGATGAAATATACTTGAATTTTAAGTTCTGTCGTATCGAAGCAAGATGAATTGATAAACCAATTCACTTGTAAAAAAATAGATGGTTTGTGATTTAGTCTCAGAATCGCAAACAGCAAACTTCTTGGAAGATTGGGAGATGGTAGCTTTGGACAGATTATTTAGAACATTAGAGAACTTTAGTATTTTACTTCGGTTTGATAAGGACTAGGTAGATTGAAAAGTAATATCTCACTATCGAATTGAATATTGCATTGAAAACGCATGAGACACCAGTGGTAAGGGCAGGGATACTGATTTATTCCTGCCCTTATCATATTGTTAACGCATATCGTAACCGGAAGGATGTTGGAATATTCGGAGCTTGAACTCTTCTGCAATTGAAAATATATGGTCAAAGATATCAGCCTGTATAGCTTCATATACATCCAATCTTGTGTCATTTGTAAAGGCGATTATTTCAATTGGTAATCCATTCTCAGTCGAGGGCAATTGCCTTACTATCTTAGACATTCCAGACATCAGATGAGGATTATTATTTAAATATAACTGAATATAAGCCCGAAAGGTCCCGATATTAGTCATATGCCTGCCATTAATCAAGAGATCGTCCAAGGCATTATTATCTCTATTATAAATAGAAAGTTCTTGTTCTTTTTCCCTGATATAATCCTTTAAGTAAATAATTTTCTTGAATTTATCTATCATTTCTTCATCACAAAAGCAAATACTGTTCACATCAATAAAAATAGACCTCTTTATTCTTCTCCCACCGAATTCTATCATACCTCTCCAGTTTTTAAAGGAATCTGATACCAGGGAATAGGCCGGTAGTGATACAATTGTTTTATCGAAATTCTGTACCTTGACTGTATTCAGTGTAATATCGATAACATCTCCGTCAGCCCCATATTTCGGCATCTCAATCCAATCCCCAATCCGAAGTAAATCATTCGAGGTCAATTGAATACCTGCGATAAAGCCCATAATGGAATCTTTAAATACGAATGAAAATACAGCAGCCAAAGCTCCGAATCCACTTAACATAATAAGAGGATTTTGATCCATTAGGGTTCCTATAATAACGATACCTATGATAATATAAATAAATATTTTTACAACCTGTAATAATCCCTTAATGGGTCTTATGTTTGAAATAGGATAGGTCCGGTAAATATCATTGACTGCATTTAAAAAGGAACTTGTAATAAAGATTGATATTATTAATATATAGATGGCAGCACCTCGATGAACTAAACCATCAATAGTTTGAAAGGCAGGAGCAAAGGTATAGACTATAATACCCGGAATGACATTAGCAAGTCTCGAAAAAACCTTTCTTTCTAACATAATATTATTCCATTCAAATTTACTCTTTTTAATAACCTTTGCAAAAAGTTTTAAAATTATCTTTTTTGTGATTAAATTAGCAATGAAACATATAACTATAGTAGCCAGTACCAGAAAGATATATGACAAGTATCCCGCTATCTCTTTATTAACATTATAATCCTGTAACATATTACTAACATAATTCATGAAACACAAACCCTTCCAAATATTCTAGAAAATCATTTTACTATTGTATTATATGTATGTCAATTATAAGTATACAATACTCACACTACTGTGAGGGGCTTAACTTCATTTTAATCATCTGTTTATCTGATATTAATTACCAAATAGTCCTGTATTTCTCATTATTTTCTAATGTTAAAGCTACCATATTATGATATAATATCTCTGTACTTCTTTAGAAAACGGCAGGAATATCGCCTAAAGTATAAAGAATTCTTTATTAGGAATAATATTATTTAAGTAAATGAATGAAAGAGGTGTAACTATGTGGTTTGCCAAATCACAAAACGAAGTATTGAAAGAATTGGGAGTCGATCCCTCCATTGGCTTATCAGATGAGGAAGCAAAAAAGCGTTTGGAGCAATATGGATTAAATAAGCTAAAGGGAAAGCCTAAAAAAAGTATCATTGCTCTCTTCCTAGCTCAATTAAACGATATGTTAATTTATGTTCTACTGGCTGCAGCTGCTATTACATTTATTATCAGTATAATCGAGGATAGCGGGGAAATTGCTGATACCATCATTATTCTTATGGTTGTTGTTCTAAATGCGGTTATTGGAGTTTTCCAGGAGTTCAAGGCTGAAAAGGCCGTTGAAGCTCTTCAGAAAATGACAACTCCGAAATCTTTGGTTCGCCGTGGTGGAAAAACTTTGGAAATTAATTCAGAAGAGGTAGTACCAGGTGATATCGTAATACTCGATGCCGGCAGATACGTTCCGGCTGATATGCGATTAATCGAAAGTGCAAATCTTCAAATCGAAGAATCTGCCTTAACCGGTGAATCCGTTCCTTCCACAAAAAATGCTTCTGCGATTTTCGTGGATCCAAAAACTCCAATCGGTGATAAAGCAAATATGGCATTTTTATCTACTCTCACTACTTATGGTCGTGGTGAAGGTGTTGTTATCGCTACTGCCATGGAAACTGAGATCGGTAAAATCGCAAAGATATTGGATGATGATAATGAAGAAATGACCCCACTTCAAAAACGATTAGAGGAACTCGGAAAAATACTTGGATTTCTGGCAATCGGCATCTGTGCATTAATTTTCATTATTGCTTTAATACAAAAGCGTGATTTATTTGAAATGTTCTTAACTGCCATCAGTCTAGCTGTAGCAGCTATTCCGGAGGGTCTCGCAGCTATCGTAGCAATCGTACTAGCTCTTGGTGTTACCAGAATGTCGAAAATCAATGCTATTGTTAAGAAGCTTCCGGCGGTAGAAACCTTAGGCTCAGTTAATATCATCTGTTCGGATAAAACCGGAACATTAACACAGAATAAAATGACTGTCGTAAGGCAATATACGAATAATCATTTAACCGATATACCGGCAACTGAAACAAATCTAACGGCTACTTCTGACGAAACAGATTTGATCAAATCATTAGTACTCTGCTCCGATGCTACTTATATAAATGGACAGGGAACCGGCGATCCAACTGAGGTTGCTTTGATTATTCTTGGCGATAAATTTAATCTTACCAGGGATGATTTGAACGCCAAACATAAAAGAGTATCCGAAAATCCCTTTGATTCCGATCGTAAGCTTATGTCTACGTTAAATATAGAAGGTAACAGCTATCGAGTTCATACAAAGGGAGCTATTGATAACATATTAAAAATTTCTACTACAGCACTAGTAAATGGCCAGCGGGTTCCTTTAACAGATGAGTTAAAGGCTGACTACCTACGTAAAACAGAAGAAATGTCTGATGCTGCACTGCGTGTTCTTGGTGTTGCCTTCAAAGATACGGATAGTGTTATTGCCCCAGAAGAGATGGAAAAAGATCTTACTGTCATAGGTATTGTTGGTATGATCGATCCTCCGAGATTAGAAGTAAAAGATTCCATTCATGAAGCGAAGCTGGCAGGTATTCGTCCAATTATGATAACCGGTGATCATAAAAATACCGCTGTTGCCATTGCAAAGGAATTAGGCATTGCAGAATCAATCGACCAAAGCATTACCGGTGCTGAAATAGACGAGCTTTCTGATGAAGACTTTGCAGCTCGTATTAATGATTATAGAGTATTCGCCAGAGTATCCCCTGAACATAAGGTGAAGATTGTAAGAGCCTTTAAAGCTCAAGGAAATATTGTATCCATGACAGGTGATGGTGTTAACGACGCTCCTTCCTTAAAATATGCCGATATCGGTGTAGCAATGGGTATTACTGGAACTGATGTTGCTAAGGGTGCCAGCGATATGATCCTTACTGACGATAATTTTACTACGATTGTTCATGCAGTTGAGGAAGGCAGAAATATATATAATAATATTAAAAAGTCCGTCATCTTCCTCTTATCCTGTAACATGGGTGAGGTTATTACCATCTTCCTCTCCATCCTGTTTAACTGGCCGATACCATTATTAGCAACTCAAATTCTATGGATTAATCTTATTACGGATTCCTTACCTGCGATTGCACTAGGTATCGATCCGGGCGACCATGATGTTATGAAACAAAAACCGAGAAATCCTAAGGAAAGTTTCTTTGCACGTGGTGCAGGAATACGAGCTATCGTGGGCGGTGTGCTCATTGGACTCTTTACTCTATTGGCATTCTATTATGGTTTATGGGAGCATGGATACCAATTGGGTTCCGAAATGTTATCGGAAGAAATACTGGAAGAAGCTTTACCCTATGCGAGAACAATGTCCTTTGTTGTATTAGCAGCTTCCCAGCTCTTCTATTCCTTATCTATGAGAAGTTCAACAAAGTCCATCTTTAAGATTGGTTTATTCTCAAATAAATTTTTAATTGGTGCTATTGTCGTTGGTATCTTACTACAATTAGTTGTTATAACAGTTCCTGCACTAGCAACTGCCTTTGGTGTTCATAGTTTAAGTCTTGTTGAATGGGCGATAGTTATTGGATTTGCATTAATACCACTGATTGTAAATGAAATCATCAAGGCATTTTCAAAATCATCAGATAGAAAATAATCATTTCATACGGTATTACTATTCCTAGGTTCTATAAATTATAAACCATACTTTATACGAAACGTGCGCCCGCCGGGCGCACCCATAAAAATAAGCTGTCATTTGAATTTTGGATGACAGCTTATTTATATTTAATTCATTGAGTCATTTAATACATTAAACCATGTTACGATCTTTACATTATCTTTTTCTTAAATCGTTGATATAGTCCTACAATCCAGGCTATAGAAACTATAACTCCGATTAGTGCAAAGATTATCTGTTTATCTGTGGCAGCTTTTGATAACCAGAAAGAAGGTAGGAAAAACAATGTATATTGAATCTTTCCTGAAATGAAGAAAGGTGCCGGTAAACCAAGAAAGAACAATCCTGATAGCTTTGATACCGCCATGCCCTCCACTTTATTACCGGATAAAGATACCACAAGCAATGCTTCAATCATGCCCAACATAGCTCCAATAAGTGCAATGATAAGAATATTCATAAATGATAGCTCACTCAATTTAAAGACATAAAGTGCCATTATTGATATAATAAATGATATCAAAGAAGGAAAACCTAGTCGGGATATTAGATAACCTTTTTTACCAATCGGTGTAACGGCAAGATATTTGGATATTCCGTCATCAATTTCACCAAGTATTACATAAGCAGACGCAAAGCAATAAAGCAGTGGCGTCAAAGATCCCATCAGAAGATCAAACAACAGGTAATAAGGTGATAATAAATCAGGCTTATTCAGATACCTAGTAAGTAAGCTCTGAATGAAGGGTATTCCAAAGCGAAAAAAAATCCCACTCAGGATAGGGGCAATACTAAGTAAAATGAGCATTGCATCCTTTAAAATCTGGTTTAAGAATTGTAACAAAGCATAACCTAGAACTTTTCTGCTATATGTCATAGTTTTACACCTCCAACGCTTTGGAACATTTTTTTTACAATATAATATGTAAACCAGTAGATGATACCAATCCATCCAAACAAAATAATAAGTGAATACAGTTCAACTTCACTTCCTTTAAATATTTGAATTACAATGCATCCCGGATGTAATACCATTAAGGAATTTTGATAACCAAATATGAGCGCTACCGGTGGAATAAAGCACAACAATTCAAATGGTACGGTTGCTATCATGAACTGGTTCAGGCTGCTTATTTTTGCTGCTATCATCAGTCCAAATAATGAAAAGACAATGGAACCCAAAAAGGTCCCTACTGCCACACCGGTTATATTTCCGATATCGGTTATCAGAGCAATGATAACTCCGACTAAGGTTGCTATAATTCCTAACGATAACACCTTTGAAATGATATATTCCGATGCCTTTACCGGTGATACCGCAATTGAATTTAATACCCGCTGACTCTTTTCCAGTAAGACGATTGCACCCATAAAAAACAAGCCCATAGCTGCCGGATCTGTATAAATTAATAATGTAGCTGCTTTTTCTCTCGCCACCTCCGGTAAAGAAAATAGTAATAGAATATAAAATATAGTAAATACGACATATACAAAGTAAAAACCATATCTTACCTGAAATTCAATATCACCCTTTATTAATTTCCATAGTCTCATTGTAACACTCTCCCCGTCACTTCGATGAAAATATCATTCAAGGTAGGCTCACTACTATGTATAGAACGAATTTGATTTGTTTGAAGTAAACTCTGCAGCTTCTTATCTTCATTCGTCCGATCCATCATACACTCCCTGACTATTTCTCTTCCATCAAAATAAGTGTAAGTTATCCTTGATGCCCCTTTTGACATAATTAAATTATGGGGTGTATCAAGTGCTTTTATTTTACCGTCTACGATAAAGGCTACACGATCACAAAGCTCTGAGGCATCCATCATATTGTGAGTTGTAAGGATTATAGTCTTACCTCTTTCTCTTTCCTCCAGGATAATATCCTTCATATCTCTGCTGTTAGATGGATCGAGGCCGCTGGTCGGTTCATCCAGAAACAGAATTTCAGGATCATGGAGAAGTGCCTTAATAAAATTTAAGCGGGATTTCATTCCCTTCGAATATTCAGACACCTTTTTATCTGCGTCTTGAAGTAATCCCACCCTTTGAAGTAATTCCTCTACATCTCTTAGCTTTTTCGTATACAAGGAACCAAAGAATTTAAGATTTTGCTTGGCAGTAAGCTTTTCATATAAGCTTGGAAACTCAAAATCCACACCAATGTTCTCATAAAAGTTATCCTTATGATTTTTACTTTCAATTCCTCTAATTTCGGCAATACCGGAATAAGATGTTATTAACCCTGTCAGAATCTTTTGCAAGGTACTTTTACCGGCTCCGCTGGGACCTAAAAATCCAAATATTTCTCCACGCTTTACCTCAAAATTAATATTTTCTAAAAAGGGGTGCTTGGAATAACTAAAAAATAAATTCTTTACTTTAATCATGATTTTCCTCCTCCATCATCTGAATTATGATGCCTCGTAGCATGATTCTTAAAGCCTCATCAAATACTTCCTCTCCGATTTCCCGCTTATAAAGTAAAGTCATAAATACGCCCCTCATTGCACCACTGAAGGCTTCAATGTTTTTATCTTTCTTAAAGGGTAATAAGGAAAAGAACTGTTCCATATTAAAATTATCGTGGGCCAGATGTTCTTTTACTATTTTCTCCGGTAGCTTTCTCATTAGTAGCTCCAAATCATCTCCCATCATAATGGATAACAAACCACTCTTTTGTACCTCTTTATAGAGACTAAACAATAAATTAGTCAACAGCTCCGGTGTTAACTCCTGTTTTATAACGGTTAGATCTTGGATCAATTTATTTTCTATCGATTCATGGAGATCATTAATAACATCGAACAGTAAAAGCTCTTTTGATTCATAAAATAAATAAAAGGTTCCCTTTGGAATATTTACTCGCTTCACCAGCTCATCAACGGTTGTTTTCTTTACTCCGTAAGCAGTCAGGCATTTCATTGCTTCTTCTTTTAAACGACGCGTAATATATTCCTTTTCACTTTCGGAAAATTTTTTTGGCATTATATCTCCTTTTCTTACTATTTGACTATTATTATATTTTTAGTCATTATATACTCCAATTATAACTTTGTCAATATTTACTTTATTGATATATTTTTAATATTTCTCTTTCTTATTTCATATTTTTTTGATACTTCTTTTTTAGATATTACTTTTAGATATTGCTTTTAGATATTGTTTTAGATATTACTTTTAGATATTACTTTTAGATATTGCTTTTAGATACTGCTTTTAGATATTATGCTCGCATCGCCCCACACTCTTACTTGCTCTATACTGTTTCTGATGATATAGTTTAAAGAAAGACTGTAATATCGTATTTATTGATGGATATAATATGATTAAATTAGATAAAAAGGAGGTAAAAGAATGAATACGACAGAGAATCTGAAAGTTATCTATCTGGCCGGTGGCTGCTTCTGGGGAACCGAAAAATATTTATCTAATATTCAGGGAATTGTTAAAACAGATGTGGGTTATGCCAATGGTAATACAGAAAATCCTACGTATCAGGAAGTATGTCATTATAATACCGGGCATGCTGAAACGGTACGGGTATTTTATAATCCGAAGCATATCCGCCTCGAATTTATATTATCCTTATATTACGATGTAATCGATCCAACCTCTGTGAACCGTCAGGGTGAGGACCGTGGTTCCCAGTACAGAACCGGAATTTATTATATTGATGAATCGGATTTAAGCATAATAGAAAAATCAATTGCTAAATTACAGACGAAATATGAGAAACCAATTGCGATTGAGGTACTACCGCTGAAAAACTACTGTCTTGCCGAAGAGTATCATCAGAAATATCTGGATAAGAATCCGAATGGTTACTGCCATATACGTAAAGATAAATTCGATCTGGCTAAAATAGCGAAGAATGAATTTCACTAGATTAGTACGGGGCTATCGCAAAACAAGGCTTAAGCAACATTTTAGTTGAAGAAGTATATCTCCAATAAATTACTAGAAAAGCGTTTTACAACAGCCCCCTTATTTATATTGTTTGAATTATTCTACACCTTTTAAGGAGCTTACCATATCAATTTCCTTTACACGCTTTGAGAAGAAACGGTTAACAATAATTGAAAGAAATAAAGTACCAAAAATGCAATAAAGATAAGAACTAAATTGTACCATTATAATAAAATCAAATACGTTTCCCATAAACTTGAAGATGTAATTAAGAATCCATACCCCGATAGGTATTCCCGGAATGATGCCCACCAAGGTCAGCCAAATATTTTGTGTTAATAACAACGTTCGGAGCTTTTTCGTTTGAAACCCAATAACCTTTAAAGTAGCCAGTTCTCTTTGACGCTCAGTAAAAGCCAGAACACCCAGATTATAGATTACAACCACCGCTAATGTGGCAGCAGCAAGCATTAATACATATACCAGAACATCCATTGCTTCAGTTAGATCGTTATAACTTTTAATCAACATCTTCTTTGTTTGTAGCTTTTTGATGCCATCATCAGAGGCTTCCGATACAGTATCTTCGGATAATACCTTATCACTCAATAAAGAAGTAGGTTGAAACATATAACCGCAATCCTCATAGTATTCCTTCGACATCGTAATTCCCTGTGTAAAAGGAGTTCTATAGATGGCTCCAACTGTAGATGTATTCCATTTTTCTTCACCATACCTATGCCAGGATATCTCATCGCCCTTTTTAATCTTTAAAAGTTCAGCCATTTTATAACTGATGGAAATCTGTTCGTTTGGCAGTTCAATTTCTTTCCGATCCTGATTCACAAAATTGATTAAAGTGACATTATCGGTAACCAGTAATTCTCCGCTTCCTTTCTTACCATTTGCCTTCAATTCTACTACATCCTCCAGAACTGCTTGCCCGCCATATTTATTCTTAAGGTTATCCAGCTTATCCTTTTCAATATTATCATCTAAATCTATCTTAGTTTCATATTGATTTATTACACCATAATTCCATTCGATAATATAATCAAAGGTATCCTGCATGCCAAAAGCGCAGATCAGTAAAGCAGAGCAACCGAGTACTCCCACAATTGCCGTAATGGAGCGTCCTTTACATCGGAACACATCTCTTAGATTCCATTGGGTATGAAAGCTTAAACGTCTCCACAGCTTTAGACGATCAATGAAGCTATGCTTTAAATCTGTAGGTGCCTTGGGTCTAAGACTTTCAGAGGGTGTATCCTGAAGTACGTTACGACATGCAAAATAAGTTGCCAGAACACTCCCGACGATTGTCAGGAATACCATAACATACACCGAGGTCTGAAAAGAGGATCTCCAGTGTGGTAAAGTATAAGTTGTTTTCATCGGGCCGTAGAATAACTGGGGAAGAGTTAACGGGCCCAGAATTGATCCTATTACAGTGCCTACAACACTAATCCAGAAGCTATAGGAAATATAGTGAAGAAGAATACGTCTTCTTTTAAACCCAAGTGCCTTTAAAATACCGATTTGAGTTCTTTGGTTATTTACCAATCTGGTCATCGTAGTAATAATTGTAAGCAGAGCAACCGCTAAAAATGCCACCGGAAAAATCTTACCCATAGCCTTGTGCTCTTTCACCTCTTCTTCAAATTGCATATAGCTTCTTAAGTTCTTTCTGTACAAAATTACACTGTATTTTCCATCCAATCGATTGTCTATTAATTGCTCCAGCCGAGAATTCATAGCATGCTCTGTTGTTATCATAAGCTCTGTGAAAGCAAACGGCAGCTCCTTCCAATAGCCTTGTATCGGCAGATACCCGTAGCCATAATTCTCACGCACTGGAATAATATCATCATCGCCAGCCGAATATACATACTCAGGACTTATGATTAAGCCTTTGATGACTTTATCCATCGAATAACCGTAGGCAGAAACTCTAATTGTATCCCCTACCTTAAGATTTATCGCTTTGGCAAAAAGCTGATCCAACCATATACCCTCTTGATCAGAAGAAAATTCCTCTCCCTCCAGTAGCTTAAAAGACGAGATGCGATTATCTTCAACAAAATGTAATTTTACAAGCGGTTTATTATCAAAATCAGCAATACTATCTATCGTTAATCTTCGCTCTACTCCGGTTACTTCATCAATATCGGCTATAGCATCAGCTTTTTCCTTTGAGAAATCATTACTATAAATCCAAGCATCTGCTATGTTGGTTTCTTCGTAAAACTCATCAGATATCTCCTGTAATCCTTTCCATTCGCTTCCCACACCTGAATAGATGAATAAACCTAATACAGTCATAAGAAATATAGAAATAAATTGAGTTTTATTTAACTTCATATCTCGAAGCATTTTTCTTAATAACATCACCAATTCACCTCACTCACATCCAAAGGATTATCGTTGATTGTAACCTCTTTTATTTTGCCGTTTCTGATTTGAATCACTTTATCAGCGGCATGAGCTAATGCTGAGTTATGCGAAACAATGATAACTGTTTTATTCTGCTCCTTGCTAAGCTTTTGCAGCAAACTCAAAACAACGATGCCTGTTTCTGAATCCAGCGCTCCTGTTGGCTCATCACATAACAGCATTGTTGGATTTTTGCAAATAGCTCTCGCAATGGAAACTCTTTGCTGTTCCCCACCGGAAAGCTGCGAAGGAAATTTATTCATATGGGCTTCCAATCCGACGGATGCAAGAACGACTTCCGCATCCATAGCATTTTTTACAACTTCTTTGGTTAACGCAACATTCTCCAAAGCTGTTAAAGTTGGTATCAAATTGTAAAACTGGAACACAAAACCAACATTAGCTGCCCGGTACTGAGTTAATTCATCATCCTTATACTTGGTAATCGTTTTTTCATTGATGATAATATCTCCTGACGTTGCATAATCCATTCCACCAAGCAAATTTAATACCGTAGATTTCCCTGCTCCACTGGGCCCTAGTATAACAACAAACTCGCCTTCCTTTATTGAGAAGCTGATTCTATCTACCGCCAAAAGCTTTGTTTCTCCAATCACGTATTCCTTCGTAACCTCTTTAAATTCAATAATATTCATACTTCCCCCATTCTGCCTTTACGGTTATTCCGCTTTACTAGGCGCAATGTAATATTATAACAACATGAATATGAAATACGTTTCATGTTTGTAGTATTATATAATTATATTATATTACTGTCAAGTATAATATGAAACTTATTTCATATTTTTAATGTGAAATTAGTTTCATATCCGGGTTGACGAAAATAAGTTTCATTATTATAATCAAAGATAGTAAAAACAAGGAGGTTCTCTTATGAGTAATCAACAGATAAGAAAGCCACAGCAACAACGCTCGATTGAAAAGCGAAATAAAATTATTGAAGCAGGCTATCAATTATTTTCTGAAAAGGGATACTATAAAACAAATACAGCTGAGATTGCTAAATTAGCCGGGGTGTCTACCGGTATTGTATATAGTTATTTTAAAGATAAGAAAGATATTTTTATGATAGTTATTAAAGAGTATGAGAAATCGATTGAAGCACCGATCTATCATTTAATTCAAAACCTGAAACCTCCTTTTGATTTAGCAAGTGTAGTCAGGCAAATCATTATAAAACTCACAGAAACTCACACTATGGCTAAATCCGTACATGAAGAGCTGCAGGCGCTTGCTCACACAGATGAAGAAATAGGAGCTTTATTTTGCCAAATTCAATCTGATTTTGCTTTAAATACCGTTAATATCATGGAGAAATTAGGTATTCATACCGATAATGCTTACGAAAAGGCTCTTCTGATTTTCTCACTTGTTGAATACCTAAATCATGAGATGGTCTATCATCAGCACGAATACCTAAATTATGAGGTTATGACCGAAGTAGTCATAAAAACAATCGTAGATATGCTTACCAGTTAAGCATATCTACGATTTTATGTTTGTAGGTTTTCGCTATATCAAATGTCTTATCGCCACTTAATCTTTCATGCTTTTCCAACATAGGAATTCCAATTATTGTTCATTCTTCTCATGATACGAAGTAAAATACCTCTGAATAAGGTCTACTTTTTTCTTAGTTAATCTCTGGTTAATAATTTTTTATAAGACTTATCTATCATTAATGCTCCCAGCGGTGCTGTAAATATAATTGATAAAACTGCTACTGTCAGCACCTTATCTCCACATGCCAGTCCCATGGATAACGGAATCGCCCCAATCGCTGCCTGAACCGTTGCCTTCGGTGTATAAGCCAACATACAAAAAACCCGCTCCTTAATGGGCAATCGTGTTTTCCATAAGCATACCAATACGCCAACCATCCGAATCAAAAGTGCTCCAATTATAACTAATAAAGCTACACCACCGGCTGAAACAGCATATCGCAGATCAACCGTAGCACCAACCAGGACAAATAATATGACTTCTGCAGCCACCCATAATTTATTAAACTTGATTGATAATCGTTTTGCCAGAACTTCATAGGTCTTGTATAGAGTACCTGCCATACTCATAATTGCTAATAAACCGGACATAGGTATCACACCACATAATCTATGCTCCATCTCAATCAACAAAAAACTGATTCCTAGTAAAATGATTACTTTTACTGAATCTCTTAAATGAAAGATATGAAAGAACTTTGATGTAATTAATCCAACTACTATACCAACTAATAATCCGACTAGGATTGCAATCGGAATTTGAAGAAAGTCCTTTACCATAATCTGTTCTCCGGAGGCCAAGGAGGTAAACGCGGTGAATAATACGATGACAAAGACATCATCAACGGATGCTCCTGCCAAAATAAGCCCGGGGATACTGTTCTTAGCACCATAGCCCTCCTCCATCAGCTTTATCATTCTGGGAACGATAACTGCAGGTGAAACTGCAGCTACCACTGCCCCCATAATCGCGGCTTCCAGAATTGTCATACCAAGTAATTTTGGTGCAAGCAGGAGAATCCCAAGGATTTCAAAACATGCCGGAACAAAGCACATAAGAATCGCAGGTCTGCCTACTTTCTTTAAGGCTTTGATATCTAAGGATAAGCCGGCTCTGGTTAATATTATTACAAGAGCTAATTGCCGAAGATCAGCCGATATCATAAGAATCTTTTTATCCAAAAGATTGAGCGCATAAGGGCTTAATATCATACCGGTAATAAGCATTCCAAGCAGACTCGGCATTTTAAGCTTATTAAAAATTGATCCTAGCAATAAACCCAATAAAAATATATAAGCAAGACTTGTTAACATCCGCAATTCCTCCATATAATGATAATAATCAAATACAGTTCCTGTAATAGCCCCTGTCCTCATAAATTTTTATATAAACATTCAATACTTTCCTTTCAAATTATACCATATCCTATCTGTGATGTTAATAAATTATAGATAAGATAGTTGACGTTCCTTATTATCTTCATTATTAGCAGGAATTTCAAACAGAAGAACATTTCGTAGGGAGCTTAATTGTGCATAGATTTTTAATACAAACGAATTAAATGTATACACAAAGGACTGAGTCCGATACAATACCGGATTCAGTCCTAAAGAGTTGCTTTATTAAATTGTCCATAATGATTTCGTTTGATTAAAACTCGTTAATATCAATAATATAACTTACTATTGTTTCGTATAACCTACATATTATAGCAGATTATGACCTCTTCTTTTTTATCGGAAACTGCACTTCCGTCAGCCATTCATCTTCAGTATCTTTATTCCAGATTCCATCAAAAAAGGATTCTCTGGGATGATCCAAAGACTCATAGCCGTTATCTTCCATCCAGCGAGTTATGGCACCGTAAGCATTCCCAAGGGTGGAATAGGGTCCTCTGTGCAATACACAGGCTGCCTCCGGTACATAATCAATATGCCTGAATTTTACCATATCGCTTTCCTCTCTGGCTTCTACTACTGCTTCGCATACCTCAACATCAATGTTTTCCTCCTTATATTCTCCATCGTGGTATATATTGAAGCAATATTCTGGTACGGCACATACGCATCCCAGTCGTTCCATTTCTTCACCCATTGGAGGTACGATCGTAAAGAAATCATTATAACCGGAAACAACTCTTCTCATAGAGGCAACGATAACCTCCGGTAATTCTTTTATAATAATATTATAATCCATATAGAAATCTCCTTGATTCGTATGCAGATAATGCTCCACTTGTGCGAGCTTTTTTGTACTATCTGCGATTGCATTTAGGAGCTGTTCTTTTTTTAATTGAAGTAATCTATCCATAGGTATGCCCTTCCTGATATCAATTATTTCTTCCATACTAAATCCCATTTGCCTTAAGGCAAGTATCTGATGAAGCACCGGCAGCTGATCCGAGGTGTAATAACGGTAGCCGGTGAAATCATCGATATAGGCAGGTTTTAAAAGGCCAATCTCGTCATAATAACGTAATGCCTTTATGGTTACCCTGTTCATTTTAGAAAACATTCCGATCTTATACATACATTGTCCCCCTGATAGCTCTTTTCCTCATTTTAACATCTACTACTATGGGAGAGTCAAGTGTTTTATTCCCACTTGAAGAACTTTATTGAAATAAGAATACTAACTAGAGCAATTACTGCCATGACACAGATCGAGAATAATAAGTTTTCCGGTGTATTCCCCAAGGAGAAACCCTTCAGAAGCTTAATTCCTTGTGTCAACGGCATAAAATCAGTTACCTTTTGCATTGCTTTCGGTAGTACTTCATAGGGTACCGTAGCCCCTGAAAGAAATAACATTGGAAAATAAACTAATGTACATAATAGATTTGCGGTTTTAATATTAGGTGATACACTGGCTAACATCATTCCTATTCCGTAAATTGCCAGCATAACCAGTAAGTACGATAGAACGAAGGCTATTATTGAGCCCTCCATACGATATTCAAAAAATATTTTTACAACAGCATAAACTCCAAGTGATGATACAACTGCGATTACAGATTGAATGATCATTTGAGAAAATAGTAGTAGGCCTGGGTTAACCGGAGTAACCTTAAAACGTTTTAATATTTTCTTATGACGATAATCCGCTA
Organism: Bacillota bacterium; assembly: GCA_023414875.1. GTDB lineage: Bacteria > Bacillota > Clostridia > Lachnospirales > Lachnospiraceae > Mobilitalea. The sequence goes on from JAEZMV010000015.1 coordinate 201,509, forward strand.
CGCTTAATGGAATTCCCATCAGCCCGGTAGCGCAGATTCCTATGGACACGATTGCACCAAAAGACTGCTGCATAAAGGTATAATCCGCACCTTCAAAAGCCGGTTTATTTTTGTAGATAATTCCGAGTATAATCGCCATAGCCATAGGAAATACCATTCCGAAAAAGATTGAATCCATACTACGTATTGCGAGTTTACTCTCAGTTATGATCATTGCTACAAATGCTTTCATCTTCATCTTCCTCTTCCTCCCCTGAATACCATAAATAGGCTTCTTCGAATTTGTCATATGGGCTATTTGCTAATAGCTCCTTCACAGTGCCCATTGCTACGGTTTTACCTTTTTTTAATATACATACTCTGTCACATAATGCTTCCACCTCATCCATATAATGTGAGGTCAAAAGGATGGTTAATCCCTTTGATTTTAATTTAGCAAGATGTTTCCATACATCCCTGCGCGCTTTGGAATCTAATCCGGTCGTCAATTCATCCAGAAAAACAAGTTCCGGTTTTGGAATTAAGGCTAGAAGAACGGATAGCTTTTGCCTTTCACCACCGGACAGCTCCGAAACCATTTTATTAATCATCGGGCTAAGACCAAAGGTCTTTAGTAACTCTTTCCAGTCATCCGGATTACGGTATAGGGAAGCTGTTAATCTGCACATTTCACTCACCTTGATTTTGTCCTGATAATTTGTCTGCTGAAACTGTACACCTACTTTTTCAAATAATTCTTTTCTGTTACTACTAGGATCCATACCTAAGACCTGTACCGTTCCTGCATTGTGCTTTTTTGTACCAAGAATGCACTCAATCGTTGTAGATTTTCCTGCTCCGTTGTGTCCCAGTAATCCAAAAATTTCTCCTCTGTTGACCTCAAAGCTTAAGTCATCTACTGCTGTTAGATTCTTATAACTCTTTTTTAATCCGTTGACGGTTAAAGCTGCTTGCATCTTGTACCTCCTTTTCCTTGGAGGAATTTGTCCTCCGTTATTTTTTACAATCTCAGTATAAAACCTCCCTTTACAGGAGAGTCAAGGGGCAAAAGCATTTTATTTCATAAATAGTTGGGAGAACTTTTTGATGAAATAAAAAAGCTTCCGCAATTTGAAAGCGGAAGCCGTATCTATCTATTATTTCACTAATTCAAGTTCTCCATCTCTAACAAAGATCACACGATTACCATACCCTGCAGATTCCTTTGAATGAGTAACCTGTATTACTGTCTTACCCTCTTCTTGATTGATTTTCTTAAATAACTCCATTATTTCCGTGCCGGTTTTAGAATCTAGATTTCCAATCGGTTCATCGGCAAGAATAATATCAGGGTTATTGATTAATGCTCTGGCGATGGCAACTCTCTGCTGCTGACCCCCAGACAATCTGGTAGGATACGACTTTCTCTTATCAGAAAGACCAACCACTTCGAGCAAATGAATTAATCGTTCCTTATAATCCTTTTTCTTTCCTCCGTTTAACAATACCGGTAATAGAATATTATCTTCCACAGACAGATGAGGAACCAGATTGTAGAATTGAAATACAAAGCCGATTGAATTACGTCTCATTTCACTTTCTTCAGAATCCTTCATCTTATGAAGAGCCTTTTTATCTACCTTAATTGCCCCTGAAGTAGGCTTCTCCAAACCTCCCATTAGGTATAATAAAGTGCTTTTACCAGATCCGCTGGGCCCCATAATCGATACAAACTCACCTTTAAAGATTTCCAGGTTGATATTTTTAATTACATCAACCGAAACCTCTTCATTTTGATATGTTTTATTCAATTCGTATAATTCAATTACTTTTTCCATATTTTCTCCATTCCGCCGCCGACAGCGGCACAAACAATACCTAAGCAAATTTACTAATTCGCTTTGCGAAAGTGATTATTTTCTCATTTTTCAGTCCTGTAAAAGTATCTTGCGCATTGTGAAAGATTAATATCTAACACATTAATTATTCTGTATCCTTTATTCATATCTGAGTCCGTTAACAATATTATCCCTGGATATACTAATGGCGGGTATAATCGATGAAATTATCGCTAGTACAATTCCTGATACTAACACAAAAAGATAATCCTTCAGGCTATAGTACAGTAAATCTCCCGAAATACCCATGGCATCAAGCACATAACACATTGCCTTTAAAAGAACGGTTCCGAGGACCAGACCTGATATTGTACCAAGTAATCCACAATAAAATGCTTCAAACAACATATTCCGAGCTGTCATTGCCTTACTTAAGCCTAGGGATCTCATTGTTGCAATTAATTTTTTACGACTTAAAAAACTTATGGTAAAATTATTAAAGATCCCAAAAATTCCGATAATCATAGCGATGATAGATACTGCTTTCATTAAAAAGAAAATCATATCATTTGCTTTTACATTTTGATCCTGCATTTCCTTAAGCGTTTGTATTGGTAAAATGCCGGTCGGTAATAATTCCTTAATCTCCTGAAGTACTTTCTTCATATCCGCATTATCATTGATATTGATATACATACTTTGATAGTTCTCTATTCCGGCATCCTCTTCCAAATACTTTTCATATATAAAATTCATGTTACCATTATTCATAACCGTCGGAACCACACCAATTACTTCATAATTAATTATTTTTCCGTTAAAATCAATTTCTAAAGTATCTCCCTTATTCAAGTCATACTTTCTGGCTGTGAATTTTGATAGTATGATACTCCGGTTACTCATAAACTTTTCTAATAGTTCATCCGTCATATACTTACCGAATTCATCCCAGGCATATTGATTGAAACCAGGACCATCAATTCCTTCCAAAAACATCAATGTAATTTTACCGTCATTGGCTTTCATATTAACTGCCTCTTTTGCGGTATATACATGTTCTACACCCTGAACCTTATTTACCTTTTGAATAAAGCTATCGTCCATATCACTGAAAACGAGTGCATCTGCTTTCCCTGTAGCATATACATCAGTAACAACGGAACCGACTGTGGTACTGAAATTATTGATCATTAAAATGATTCCTAAGCCCATAGCAAGTAACATAATATTGTTCATCATGGTCCGGTCATTTTTAATATTTTCCGTAATAACATGAAGTCCATCTTTCAAAATAGGCTTTAAAAGAAGAATTAATAGTTTTGATAAAATTCTGGAAAGCATTGGAATGATTAATGCTGCACCGATCGTCACAAAGAGCATCGCAATCATGTCCAGTGCCAGCTGATATTCCAGCGGTGCAATCCGGAAAATGATAAACGCAAATATCACTAGTAGCAAACCACCAAAAGTTTTATAGATTGATACATGCTTTTCATTACGAATTTCACTAAATATTATACTTCTGATTGATTTTTTGCTCATCTTAATGATAGGTATCAATGCGCTTCCGAGAGCTAATGCCAACCCTATGAATGATGCTATGATGATATATTTGATATTAAAATAAGAGATATCTTCTACAGTCATACCAAAATTCTGGAACATCATATTCATTGTTCCCTGTAGTATTAGTATGCCCAGGGCGTTACCCAGCAACCCACCGGTGATACCATAAATGCCTGCTTCGTACATTAAGGTTCTTACCGTCATTTTTTTTGTCGCTCCGATACTTCTTAGAGTTCCCATCAATGGCATTCTCTCAATTGAAATGATTTTAAATGAAGAATAGATAATAAATGCACTGACCATAACAACAGCTGAAACCATGAGTAATAAGGAGGTAACAACCATCGTGATCATTTGGACGAAATCACTCGTGTCAGTAACATCTTTTATGTCATATTCCGGAAATGCAGCTTCCAGATTAGACATCAACTTGCTAATGCCGTATTTAGAAGTAGACTTAATCAAATAACTATTAACTTTTCCTTCCAGTTCAAGTATCTCTGAAATGGTGTCAGAGGAGGCAATTAGCTCAAGTCTGCCCAAATCATAACCAAGGTTATTATTTTGATCCTCCACGATTCCTGTAATCGTAAAGCTCATAGGTTTTCCTGCCATGGTTACTTCTAATTTACTCCCTAAGACTAGTTCATAAACTTCAGCTGTCTCTTTTCCGATATATACCTGATTTTTTGATAAAATCTCGTTATTTTTCTCGATGAAATTCAACCCATATACCGTATCATAATTGGCATCCGATGTACCGTTAAAAATAATCGGTACCATCTCATCCTTTATCTCTGAATATCCATAGGCTGTTATCTGCGGTATTTGGTATTCCATTCCCTCTAGATTGTTAAAATTCAGTTCCGAGATGTACTGATCTCCTGAATTCTCCTTTGGGAGTATCATCAACTCTACATTCCCAATCTCTTTCTTTATCTTTTGCTCGAAGATATCTGATGTTGAATTTGATAAGGATAAAACACTATACATAAGACTTACCGATAATAAAATTGATAAAATGATTAGTATCGATCTGAATTTCTTTTGCTTGATGTTAGCTAGCGTTAATTTTAGTATGGTTATCATTTTTCTACTCCTTCTTTATGATATGAAACCTTTACTTCACTAATAATTGCATTGTTCATTGATTCATATGTTGATTTGTTCTTATATAATATTATATTTCAATCAGTACTATATATCATATAATATTATATGTCAATAATTAAATGCTATAAAATATATTTTTTTCCAATTATTACTGAAATAAGTAATTCATATTGTTATAAACTCTTATCTCATACTAAAATCTTCAATAATTTTAAATAATTAAATAAAATCTTTCTTACAGATTCTTGAACAAAGAGTCTGCTTTGCAGATACTTTTTATTCAATAGGACGCAATTTCTTATTGAACAAAAAAAGTTGCTTCTATTCTATGAAACATAAATACATAAAATAGAAACAACTATCTTAATTATTTTACTAATGCTGATAGGTATTAAATATTATTACCTGTATAAGCTTTAATCGCGTCTCTTAAGAACACTGCCATTCCCGGTTGCTTTTTATCATAGAAGGCTGAAAACCGCTCATCATCAACATACATTTGTGCAAGTCCGGCATGTGCTTCCTTGCTATAGCTTCCCCAAGTATAAGATAACCATTGGCGGTGAAGATCTGCAGTCTTTTGACCTAGCTCCCCTGCCGGATCTCCGGTCTCAAAAGCTGCTTCGAGGGTATCCATTACCTCCTGGCTTAACTTTTCAAACTCTACATACTGTTCTTCAGTCATATTTAACAGTCTCTGGTTTGACTTATTAATCTGCTCTTCTCCGTATTTTTCTCTAATTTCATTGCCATATTTTTTTTCATTATCTTCAACTAACTTCTGTTTAAATCCCTTAAATTTTTCATTATCCTTCATATCAACATTTCCTTTCTTGTAACTGATTGTTTTCATAACATTATCAATCAGAAGGTCCAATTGCTGTCTCTGTTCAAGAAGTCTGGAAAGATGTTCATTCAGTGCCGCTGTTTCATCAAAAGAAGTAGAGGTTATGATCTCATTAATCATACTTAGATTTACGCCCATTTCACGATATAACAGGATTTGCTGTAACCGATCCACTTCCTTCTTTCCATAAATTCGATATCCTGATGAATTGATTCTAGCCGGCTTAAGAATCCCAATTTCATCGTAATACCTTAGTGTTCTGGTACTGATTCCTGCTATGTTACTTAATTTTTGCACTGTATATTCCACATCTTCACCTCCTTAAAGCTAGTGTACACCTTTACGTTACGGCAATGTCAATAGATAAAATTCAATTATTAGTAAAATTCATATTTTGAGTTATTTCAAGTATTTTTTATGGGAAGCCTCAATCAGCTCATTCAACTTATTTTGAGCTAATCCACTATCAATGATTTCTTTAGCCAGATTAACTCCTTCCTTAAGAGAAGCAACCTTATCTCCAACCATCAATGCTCCGGCTGCATTCAATATAACAGCCTGACGGCGAGGTCCTTTATTTTTACCGGAAAACACATCACGAATCATCGTAGCATTCGCCTCCGGGGTTCCTGTAACAATATCATTCAATTTGCATCTTATCATTCCAAAATCTTCGGGTGTTATTTCATAACTGGTAATGATTCCATTATTAAGTTCATTCACTCTGGTTGCTCCAAGAAGCGATATTTCATCCATTCCACCATCTCCATGCACAAACAAAGCCTTTGTATATCCTAAGGATACAGCAACCTGTGAAACCATATCCAGAAGCTCGGGTTTGTAAACGCCCATCACATGTCTGGTTGCAAGTGCAGGATTTATTAATGGGCCGATTATAGTGTAAAAGATGGTTTTTATCCCTAATTCCTTTTCCGGATGAATCATTTTTTGCATAACAGGATGAAATAACGGTGCGTACATGAATGCAATTCCAACCTCTTCAATCAGTTTTTCTACCTCTTTTGGACTCTGGTTGATCTGAATGCCAAGAGCTTCCAATACATCGGCACTTCCCGATAAATTCATATTGGACTTACTACCTGTCTTTGCCACTTTAATACCGGCTGCCGCTGCAACGAAGGCTACAGCTGTAGAAATATTAAAGGTACTTAATCCGCCTCCAGTACCGCAGGTGTCCATAAGCTCTCCATTTACATTAGGCTTAATCTGTATGCAGTGATCTCTCATGGCCCTTGCAATTGCAGATATTTCAGAAAGCGTAGGTCCCTTCATTAATAAGGCAACCTGAAAACTCATAATCTGGATATCTGTCATCTCATTATTATGAATCGCAAGGATTGCTGCATAAGCCTCTTCCTCATTCAAATTCTGTGCGGCGTTCAGTTTTTGTAAGATATCATTAACAAAACCAGCCATAGCTATAAAGCTCCCTTCATTCTCCGAACATATTCTTCTACATAGGGAACACAATCCTTACCATACTGAGCGATAATTTTTACGATGGCACTACCAACGATAACACCGTCTGAAAACTTTGCCATTTTTGCAGCCTGTTCCGGTGTAGATATACCAAAGCCTATCGCGCAGGGAATATCCTTAACCTCTTTCACAAGACGAATCATTTCCTCAACCTCGCCGCCTATCTCACTTCGGATACCGGTAACCCCCATCGAGGAAACACAATAGATAAAGCCCTCCGCTTCCTGTGCTATCATACGAATTCGATCTTTAGAAGTAGGCGCTATCATCGAAATCAGGGTGACCCCATATTGATCACAAAAGGGTTTTAGTTCTACTCTTTCATCAAACGGTACGTCGGGAACAATCAAAGCATCAATTCCTGATTTTTTACAATTTTTCAGGAAACGTTCCGTACCATAAGTAAAAATAGGATTCATATAAGTCATAAAAGCAATCGGAGTATTATTTACTTTACGTACTCTTTCTACCATCTCAAAAATTTGATCCGTGGTAGTACCTACGGATAATGCTCTATAATCAGCCTCCTGAATGACGGGGCCCTCGGCTACCGGATCGGAAAACGGAATTCCAAGTTCAATTAAATCAGCTCCGGCTTTAGCCATTGTAAGCACCAGTTGCTCCGTTACTTCTATACAAGGATCTCCAGCTGTAATAAACGGAATAAATGCTTTCTTATTAAGAAATACCTGTTTCATTCTACTCATAGATTTGCACCCCCCTATAACGAGCAATTGCAGCAACATCCTTATCTCCTCTACCAGAAAGATTGATTACTATAATCTGATCTTTCCCCATGGTTGGTGCAAGTTTTCTAGCATAGGCAACTGCATGGGCACTCTCAATAGCAGGAATAATACCCTCTGTACGTGCAAGATATTCAAAGGCATCCACAGCTTCTTGATCAGTTATCGGAACATATTCTGCCCTGCCAGAATCCTTCAGATAAGAATGCTCGGGTCCCACACCAGGATAATCAAGACCTGCTGATATGGAATATACCGGAGCAATCTGTCCGTATTCATCTTGGCAGAAATATGACTTCATACCATGGAAGATTCCTAAGGTACCGGTCGCCATCGTTGCTGCAGTTCTATCCGTGTCTACTCCCAGTCCGGCTGCTTCACATCCAATTAAGCGAACGTCAGTATCATGGATAAAATCATAGAATAATCCCATTGCATTACTTCCGCCTCCAACACAGGCTAGTACTGCATCCGGTAGTCTTCCCTCTATCGAAAGCATCTGTTCCTTTACCTCTTTACCGATTACACTCTGGAAATCTCGTACCAGTGTCGGAAAAGGATGAGGACCCATAACCGAGCCAAAGACATAATGAGTATCACCAACGCATTTCGTCCACTCCCGAAGTGCCTCATTCACCGCGTCCTTAAGAGTCTGGGTACCTGAGGTTACCGCATGAACCTTAGCTCCTAAAAGCTCCATTCGAAATACATTCAGAGCCTGGCGGTCAGTATCTTCTTTCCCCATAAAAATCTCACATTCCATCCCCATTAATGCAGCTGCTGTTGCGGTAGCTACTCCATGCTGACCTGCTCCCGTCTCTGCAATCACTTTGGTTTTACCCATCTTCTTAGCCAAAAGCACTTGGCCTAAAACATTATTAATTTTATGGGAACCGGTATGATTAAGATCCTCACGCTTCAAATATACCTTAGCACCACCAAGATCCTTTGTCATCTTCTTGGCATAATATAACAAGGACGGTCTTCCCGCATATTTTTTTAGTAAATCATCAAATTCCTTACAAAAAACTTCATCCGTTTTATAATACTCATATGCCACTTCCAGATCATTCACGGCATTCATTAAGGTTTCCGGAATATATTGCCCACCATGGACACCAAATCTACCTTTTGACATCATTTCACGCTCCTAACTTTAGTTATCATATCTATTATTTTATTTTTATCTTTAAAGCCATCCGTCTCTACTCCGCTGCTGACATCAATTGCATAGGGATTGACCTGTTTGATAGCACTTAACACATTATCTGAATTGATACCTCCAGCAAGGAAATAAGGTTTGTTTACCTTTGTAATCATCGACCAGTCAAAGGAATCTCCGCTTCCACCATACTGATCTTCCTTAAACGCATCGAGTAATAAATATTCACTATCAATTCCATCCGCTCTATGAATATCCTCTACACTTCGAACTCTTACTGCTTTTATGATTGGAATCCCAATCTTTGTCCTTAGCTTTACTATATAATCCTCATCCTCATCACCATGTAGTTGTACAAAATCAATAATTTTTTTATTGCAAAGATATGTAATCCGTTCCAGGTCTTCATTCACAAAGACACCTACGGAGGAAATTGACGGATGAAGCATCGCCTTTAATTCCTCTGCTAGCTTATCACTGATCTGTCTCTTACTATTTGCAAATACAAAGCCAATATAATCCGGAAGTACTTCATTCACAATCGCAATATCCGCTGGTCTTACTAATCCGCAAATTTTAATCTTCGTCATTACAACCTCCTCAATGTAGTTCTTCCCATAACCAATATTGAAAAGACATTCAACATGAAATTCCTATGGCTTTCATTCTGGAGTTCTACCCAAGCGTTTTTCCTTAAATTCTTTAACCTCTAAGCTTATCCAGCTGCTCCTTCTTATTCTGGCTTCGCATTAAGGTTTCTCCGATTAAAACAGCATTTACATCGGCTTCTCTTAATATCAAAATATCCTCAGTCGTTTTAATACCGCTCTCAGCAACAAAAATGATATCTTTAGGTACCAGAGTTCTTAATTGAATACTAATATTCAAATCCACCTCAAAGGTCTGTAGGTTACGATTGTTAACACCAATGACCCTGGCCCCGGCTTCTAAGGCAGATAAAATCTCGTGTTCGGTATGAGCCTCGACCAAAGCTGATAATCCGAGTTCATTGCATATGGATAGGTATTGCTTCAGCTCCTCGGTATATAAAAGTGAACAAATTAACAGTACAGCATCAGCACCAATCATCTTTGCCTCATAGATTTGATATTCATCGATGATAAAATCCTTACGCAGTACAGGAATGTGTACCGCATCACTGATATCGGTCAAGTATTGATCTGCTCCCTGAAAATAATCCGGTTCCGTAAGGACTGAAATTGCAGCTGCCCCGGCACGTTCATAATCCTTCGCTATTTCAAGGTAAGGAAAATCCTCTGCAATGATTCCCTTGGAGGGTGATGCCTTCTTAACTTCGCATATAAAAGTGATATTTTTCTTATCCGATGCATGGTAACTCTTTAATGCTCTCTCAAATGCAAATGCAGTTCTATTATTAAAACTTCGTACACCGACTCCATCATAGATTATATCTTTTAGCTTCTCTAACGACAGCTTTCTTTTTGCTTCTTCTACCCTGCTCAGGGTAGCTTTTGCGATTGTATCAAGTATCATTCGAATACCTTACCTTTCTAATATAACTTTATCACGATTCATTTGATAACCTGATAAATTGGTTCAGCTGTTCAAGTGCCTTACCGCTGTCAATTGTTGCTGCAGCCAGCTTTACACATTCTCTTAAGGTGATATTATTATAAGTCATATATAGACATATCGCTGAATTCAGTAATACGATATCCCGTTTAGGACCTTTTTCACCACTCAATATTCTTAATGCAATATCTGCATTCATAGCCGGATCCCCACCAATCAAATCCTCCGGCTTACAGTATTCAAATCCAAATTGATGTGGATCCAGGAAGAAGCTGTTTACCTTACCCTCATTTACCTCACACACCGTTGTTTTATTACATAAGGATACTTCATCAAGTCCATCATGTCCATGCACTACCATAGCACGCTTCACTCCTAGGTTAGCAAGTACTCTGGCCATTGGCTCAACTAAATTCTCATCATATACTCCCAATAATTGAAGATTAGCATTTGCAGGACTGGAAAGAGGACCCAGAATATTGAATATGGTACGAATCCCAAGCTCTCTTCTCACCGGTGCTGCATATTTCATAGAAGAGTGATAAATTGGTGCAAACAGGAAGCAGATACCAATCTCTTTTAAAATCTGTTCACTTTTTTCTACCGGGATATCAATTTTAACGCCAAGTGCCTCTAGGACATCCGCGCTGCCGCATTTGCTGGATACGCTTCTATTCCCGTGTTTTGCAACAGGTATACCTGCCGCTGAAATAATCAAAGAGGATACTGTTGAAATATTAAAAGTAAATGCCTCATCACCACCGGTACCTACTATATCAAGGACATCTCCCTCTCGCTTCAGTTTAAGTCCGATTTCGCGCATGCTCATGGAACAAGCGGTTATTTCATCGATGGTTTCTCCCTTCATGCGGATTGCTGTAATAAAGGAGGCAATCTGTGCATTGGTTGCATTGCCACCCATAATCTCGTCCATTACAGCTCTTGTCATCTCTAGGGATAAATCTTCTTTATTTAATACCTTACGAATCGCTTGTTGTATCATACTTAACCTCCGATCTACCTATATTATTATGCATTATTTGAAACACTTCATTTTCAGGAAGTTTTTTAATATCGTATCTCCGTGCGGAGTAAGAATTGACTCAGGATGAAACTGAAGTCCATAAACCTCATAATTTCTATGCTGTACTGCCATGACTTCACCATCATCATCTTCTGCAATTACCAGCAGCTCATCGGGTAAGCTATCTTTCTGTGCAATTAGAGAATGATATCTGGCTGCTTTAATCACCGGGGGTAATCCATGAAATATCAAGCTGCCATTCGCTATATGGATATCACTTTGTTTTCCGTGCATCAGACGCTTCGCCAGAGTAATCGTAGCTCCAAAGACTTCACAGATACCTTGATGACCAAGGCAGACACCTAGGATAGGTACCTCACCCTTCATTTCTTCAACCAGCTGCTCACATACACCTGCATCCTTTGGATAACCGGGACCGGGTGATATGATAATATGTGAGGGATTTAAGGCTTTAATCTCCTCGACGGTCAATTCATCATTTCGAATTACTTTGATGTCGGGATTTATACTTCCTGCCAGCTGAACCAGATTGTAGGAAAAGCTGTCATAATTATCAATTAATAATACCATTATTCATCCACCTCACTTGCCTTCATAATTGCTTCGATTACTGCCTTCGCTTTATTCTCTGACTCTTCATATTCTTTTTCCGGAACACTGTCAGCAACAATTCCTCCACCAGCCTGAATATAAACCTTATCATTTTTCTTAACAGCCATACGAATAGCAATACAGGTATCCATATTACCGGTAAAATCTATATAACCGATGGCTCCACCATAGATTCCTCGGGGCGATTTTTCCTGCTCTTCAATAATTTCGCATGCCCTTATTTTAGGTGCTCCTGATAAAGTACCGGCAGGAAGGATTGCTTCAATTGCATCCAGTGCATCCTTATCAGTCCTGATCTTACCTTCAACTTCCGAAGTGATATGTATAATTCTTGAATACTTCTGTATTCGCATATAATCCGTAACATGAACACCGGCATATTCTGATATTTTTCCAAGGTCATTTCTACCCAGATCAACCAACATATTATGTTCGGAAAGCTCCTTTTCATCAGCTAATAATTCTTTTATTAAGGCATCATCCTCTTCCTTGTCCTTACCCCTTGGCCTGGAACCGGCAATTGGAAAGGTGGTTAATTTACTATCCTTTAATCTAACCAAGGTCTCTGGAGAAGTACTGATCAGCTGGACATCATCATTTTGCATGAAAACCATATAAGGAGAAGGATTAGTTGTTCTTATAACCCGATATGCATTTAGAAGATTATCCTTGTAATCAGTCTCAAATCGTCTGGAAATAACCGCCTGAAAGATGTCACCATTTATTATGTAATCCTTTGTTTTCTCAACGATACTGCAATATTCTTCCTTTGTAACATTACAGTTAAAAGAAGGTTTAGAAACCGTATACTGTTTCTGAAAGGAAGGTACCTCCATAATGAATCTGATAAGATTTTCGATGTCGGATACTGCTTTTCCATAATTCTCAAGAACCTTATCTGTTCTCATATTCACAACGATACTAATCTTCTGCTTCAAATGATCAAAAGCAATTACCTTATCAAAAAGCATCAAATCAAAATCATTAAATTCACTGCTTTTTAGTTTTAATACCGGTTCAGCATATCCGATCATTTCATAGGAAAAATATCCAACCAATCCACCGGTAAAGGGAGGCATTCCTGAGAGTTTTGGTGCTTTATACTGTTCTAATAAATTTCTTAACACCTCATAAGGGTTATCGGAATATATTTCCTGCTTTTCTCCATGATCAATCGTGATTACATTACTCTTGCATTTTACATGAACAATCGGATTGTATCCCAGGAAAGAATATCTCCCCCACTTTTCACCACCCTCAACGCTCTCCAATAAATAATATCTTTGACTTATCTGAGCAATCTTACGAAGCAGTGTAATCGGAGTAATTATGTCTGCATAAATTTCCTTACATATCGGAATAACACTATACTCTTTTGCTAATGCTTCAATTTCATTACTACTTGGTGTAACCATACATATCACCTATTTTTTCATTGATGGATGAAAAATTCCTTTCTTTTAATATTTGTTATGACCTTTTATATTGAACCGAAGCCTGTACGGACTATTATTCAATAGGACGTAATTTCCTATTGAATAAAAAAATAGCTCTTATCCCTGTAAATTACAGGGACAAAAGCTATCAACTTCTGCGGTACCACCCGGTTTGATGTATGAAAATACATCCTCTCATTTTGCATACCATCATATGCACCCAACTGATAACGGACAGGGTTCCCGTAAGCGCCTACTCTCAAAGGATTTCGGGCTTCCCTCACAAGTCCATTCAGAATAACCTTTGTAACCGCATTCCCACCCTTAGCGGCTCTCTGTATACAAATAGCTAATCTTACTTCTCTTGCTCATCGGTTTTTTATATTAAACGAATTATACCAATGTACAATTAATTTTGTCAAGCAATTATTTTAAATAATTAGTATTTTTTTACTTTTCTCTTTCTAATCTATGTAATATCTAATGTAATCAGCTGGAAAATTATTTGTAAATTTTATAAATAAATCATATTATGAATATTAATACATTATTTATAAAATACTTGCAATTTTGTTGACATTACTATATAAATAAGTTATATTAAAAACACTTAGAGGTGATACTTATGACCAAAGGTCAATTAGAAGCAAAACTGAGTGAGGCAGTAAGTAAATTTGAAATGGAATATATGGGCAGAGGTCCAAAATTAATACGAACTTACATTATTAATGACATGATTATTATACGACTATCCGGTGTATTAAGCCCATCCGAACAAAAGCTCACCGATAATCCGCAGGGAATTGAATTAATTAAAAAAGTAAGGTCTTCCTTATTTGAAGGAGGGCGAGGATATTTGGAAACATTGATTACCGATATTATTGATGTAGCCATCGTCAGCACCCATTCCGACATTAGTACAAAAACTGGCGAGAAGATTATTGTAATTACAGCAGATAAAAACATTGAAGAGATTATTTCAACTAAATAATTCCGGAAGACGACACAAATTAAACCGCTACATATATGATCATAACAGTAGCCAGACCTTTTAAGGTTTGTTAAGTTGTAAGTAAGCCGATATCTTGGGAGTAATCTAAAGGTATCGGCTTTTTTATATAATGATAAGGAGGGTAAGATCCTCCGAAAGAAGGAGAATGTAATATGAGTAAAAAAGTAGCAGTCCTTATGGGAAGTGATAGTGACCTTCCTGTCTTGAAAGGTGCCATTCATGCTTTGAAGAGTTTTGGAATACCGGTTGAAGTACATGTTATGAGTGCTCATCGTACCCCGAAACAAGCTTGTGATTTTGCAACCAATGCTAAATCTAATGATTTTGGTGTAATTATTTGCGCTGCCGGAAAGGCTGCACACCTGGCAGGTGTTATTGCAGCTCACACCACCTTACCGGTCATAGGTATTCCGATTAAATCATCGACCTTAGATGGCATGGATGCTCTTCTATCTACCGTACAAATGCCTAAGGGAATCCCGGTTGCTACCGTAGCAATTGATGGAGCGGATAATGCAGCTATTTTAGCCGCACAAATGCTTGGTATTTATGATGATGATTTATGCAAAAAGCTTGAAAAAATGAAATCAGATATGGTTGATGAAGTTATGGCAAAAGACAGTAAATTACAAACAGAAGAATTTTAGTGTAAAAAGAATTCAACAAAGTTGAATTCTTAGTAAATGTAATAATGAATTCCAGTGGAAATTCATTATTATATTTACGGGTTTTATATGAAGCATTTGCGGCAAAAGCAGCCATGCTTCGTTAGTGTGAAAAGAATTCAACATAGTTGAATTCTTAGTAAAAATAATAATGAATTCCAGTGGAAATTCATTATTATATTTACGGGTTTTATATGAAGCATTTGCGGCAAAAGCAGCCATGCTTCGTTAGTGTGAATAGTCTCGCTAAAAACATGCGAGCCATTAACTAATTACGCATTCTAATAAGGGGTATATATTTGTTACTTCATTCACGAAACATAAAAATATGAAGAACAATAATATCCTATCTTTTGTATGGGTTAAAAACAGAAAAATAGAATAAACAAGGTGAAGAAATGGAGTAGAATTAATGCAAACAAGTGGAAACGAGTTTTTACAGAAATTTATACTGGCTGATGAAGTGCGAGATATTGTTAACGGAAGTAAAAAGGTTACCTTCCCAAAGACAAGAGAAGATTTATTTGATCTTGCTTTTGGTGAAAAATCTGGTGTTTACTATGAAGTTAGTTATGAAATACCAGAAAAAGGCATGATAGTTGAGGCAAATGTTACCCGATGCAAAAATGGTATTGCAATCAATTATGTGGATGATTATATGCGTCGCCGCGATCCTGACAGCTTAGTAATCGGTGACGATCTAGATACAGATAAACCCCGGTATAAAGATATCTATCACAATGATTTTGAAACTGTTCGTAAGGAAACCTTCGACTGGTTAAAAAATCAGGAATTAATATTGCTTCCTTTTAAGGCTGGTGGTACACAATATGGTTACGATGCACTGTTAATAGCTCCTGCAAATGCTGCTTTTTTTGCATGTGGCGTTGCTGACTTACAAGGATTTTTAAGTATAGATGAAGTTCCTGACGATTTTAATCCGAAAGCGATTGTATATCTCGCACCTCCTTTCCGTCATACACATTTTGATGGTAAACAGATTGTAGTTCATAACAGACTTGAGGAAGTACATGAAGTATTCTCCTACAACCTTTATCCAGGCCCGAGTGCTAAAAAAGGTATCTACGGTGTACTTCTTAACATTGGTGAACGTGAAGGCTGGGTTACTGCACATGCTTCTACCGTTAAAGTAATTACCCCTTATGATAATGAAATTGTTATTATGCATGAAGGAGCATCCGGCGGTGGTAAGAGTGAAATGATTGAACCAGCTCATAGAGCTGCGGACGGTAGACTTATAATAGGTGAGAATCTTGTTACCGGTGAAAAATATTACTTAGAATTATCGGAGTCCTGTGAACTTCGTCCTGTAACGGATGATATGGCTCTCTGCCATCCAAGTATGCAAAATGACAGTAAAAAGTTAGTGGTACAGGATGCTGAAAGCGGTTGGTTTTTGAGATTAGATCATGTAAAAAATTATGGAACCTCTCCTCAATATGAAAAAATATTCACTCAGCCTAAGGAGCCCTTGGTATTCTTTAATATTCAGGCAGTTCCAAATGCTACCTGTCTAGTATGGGAACACACACTTGATTCAGACGGAACCCCCTGCCCTAACCCCAGAGCTATTCTACCAAGAAGATTAGTACCTGATATAGTGGTGGATCCTGTAGAGGTTGATGTACGAAGCTTTGGTGTAAGAACCCCACCCTGCAGCTTAGAAAATCCCACTTACGGTATCTTGGGTATGTTCCAGATCCTTCCTCCTGCCCTGGCTTGGCTATGGAGATTAGTAGCACCCAGAGGTCATAATAACCCAAGTATTGTTGGCGGAAAAGGTATGATCAGTGAAGGTGTTGGTTCCTACTGGCCTTTTGCTACCGGTAAAATGGTGAAACAGGCTAATTTATTATTAGATCAGATTGTAAAATCCTCCAGTACACGATATGTCCTGATTCCAAATCAGCATATCGGTGTCTATAAAGTAAGCTTTAATCCTCAATGGGTTGCCAGAGAATATATCGCAAGACGTGGAAGTGCTAAATTTAAACCTGAACATTTAAAAGAGGCACGTTGTACTCTCTTAGGATATGGACTTGAATCCCTAAAGGTAGATGGTCAATATATCAGAAAAACCTTCCTTCAACCTGAAAGACAAGTAGAGTTAGGAAAAGATGGTTATGATGCCGGTGCAGCTATCTTAATTGATTTCTTTAAGAGAGAGGCCTCCAAATTTAATACTGAAGAGTTAAATCCTCTTGGTAAACAAATCATTGAATGCCTATTAAAAGATGCTCCTCTTCAGGATTATATTGATTTAATTCCGATGAGATTTTAATAATTATCTATGACAAAAAGAAGAATTGATCCCCTTCATTTTAAAGGAATTGACTTTATCCCGGCGCTCTCCGGGTTAATTGGAAAAACTGCACTCGTTACTTCCTTTGCGGTTGTATGGGCTTCTGAATTACAGCTTACGAATCCTGATTTTATATTTGAAAATGTGCGTATTGAAATGATTATAGGGAGTATTATCACCTTACTCGCCGCTCTCCTATTGCCAGGTATTGCACCCTCCGGAACTTTGGCACCTTTAATTGTCCTTGTACCGACAATGGCTGCACTCGGTGTTCATCCTTTCATACTAAGCCTTTGGGTAGGTTTTATTGGGATTATAAGTATTAGGACAAAGCTCTTTCATAAATTAATTTCCCTATCGGGTGCTATTAGTAAGACAAGCTTAACGCTTACGATTGGAATATCGGGTGTACTGCTTTCCTTGAAAAACATGAATTCCTTTTTCGGAGAAAAGCGTACCCCATTTCTTCTTATTGTTATTATATTATCAGTGGTCTTTATAATACTACGAAAATGGAATAAAATATGGTTGATTGTACCCGTTGCCGCTGTAATTTCTATCTTTATCTCTTTTATATATGAGATAACACCGGACAGGGTTAATAACATATCCCTACCCTCCTTCAATCCTTCTTACTGGTGGAATGATATGTGGGGGATTGGCTTTGGTTCCGATTTACTGACCATATTAAAAACACTTCCTTTTGCCTTCTTTGTTTTGCTTTTATGGGCAATTGATACTATCTCGATTACGACCATGCTTGAGGCAAATTATAAACCAAATGAAAAGAGAGAAAAAATTAATATCGATAATTCCTTCCTTATAGCTTCCTCAAGAAATATGATTGGAGGTATCATCGGAGGAGCTCAAACCAGTGCCCTGTGGAGAAGCTTTTTAATCCCTTTATTCATGGTAAAAAGACCACTGCGCCCAGCCTCAGTCCTACTTGGAATATTAGGTATTATTGCAGGCTTTACGGCACTACCAATTAAAGTACTATCTTTTCCTCCACTAATATGGTCTGTGTTACTGTTTGGAATCTTCTTACCCTTTGTCATCGTAGGTTTTCGCAATCTAATGACTACTAAGAACCCGCTTCATAAAGCTGCCATACTGATTTTTACAGCAGCAGGCATTTGGAGTAGCCTTATGATTACGTGGATTGGTGCCATTGCTTATGAAAAAATTGATCAATCAATACATAAAAATATTTCATAATATTATTATAAAGAGCGTCGTACAAAAAAGTACGTCGCCCTTTATATTGGTCATTATATGAACTTTAAATTAATATCACCTATTCATAATCTATCATTACGATATATGGTATATCACTACCATTATAGGTATTAAGATGATAAACACAAACATAGTAATCACCCGGGGTTAGCTTATAATAAATATCCTGATATAATTCACCATCATATTCTGTACATATTTCTACGAACGTTCCATCAATTTTATATAATGAAAAATATGTATTCTTCATATCCGTAACGGTATCAGATAGTATTATCCCATAAAACGCACAATCTTTTGTTACTGTAAAACGATATTTATCTCCGCTTTCAGAAGCTGTCAGAGTACCTATTACACCGATATAAGGTAAAATTACTTGGCATGTATCGATATACTGGCTGATTGAGGGGTCTTCATTCATAATACTATCAGCAAGTGCATCCTTATAGTCCTGCTCATATTTTTTATAATAATCAGCAACCGTCATTGGCTGATTGGTATTTATCTTCTGAAGTTCCTTAATATTAATCGCAAAGTTTAAGTTTTGACCACCCTCCAGATACATTGTATTAATGCCTATGACCTCGCCATATGCATTAACAAGTGGCCCGCCGCTATTACCCGGAGATATAGAAGCATCTATCTGTATGTAGTCCACAAGATCAATCACACGTGAGGCTGTTGAGATCATACCTTTCGTAAAAGTCTGTGTAAGACCAAAAGGACTACCTATCGTATAGATGTCCTGTCCCACAGAAATTTTTTCTTGGCTTATCATCATAACTGGTTTGTTTGCGTTAATTTTTAAAACTGCTATATCTAAGGTTTTATCATATCCTAAGATAGAGCTTACATCATATTCCTTTTTATCTGCAGTCTTAACAACAATTTTCTCCATACCTTCAATTACATGATAGTTTGTGACAACAACCCCTTTGGCAATAAAGAAACCTGAGCCTTGGCTGCCATCACTGTCTGAGGTTGCAGTTATTTCTACTGTTGAAGGACCACATTTTTTATAAACCTCTTCCGATGTTAGCTTAGCTGTCTTTGCAGGCTTGTCGATAACTGTTACATTAATAATCAGTTTGTCACTGGTTTTAGTTGATGATATAGTAATTTTTGCCGTCCCTTTACTGTGAGTAATTATAGTTATAGGTTTTTTGTTATCAACCCAGTCTTCCATTTTGCAATCTAAGATATCCGTATTATCTACTTTAAATTTTAAATTTTCATCACTTGTATGGTCAGTAGCAGTAATCCAGATTTTTGTATCCGCATAACAGGTAATATTAGTAGAAAAGGTACCTAAACGGTTAGTTCCTATGGCCACATCAAATCTACCTGTTTTTTCTCCGGCCTCAGCATAAACAGTAACCGTACCACTGGTTACTGCAGTAAGTACACCCCTCGTATTTATCGTTGCAATTGAAGTATCAGATACACTCCATTCAATGGTATCATTAGATAACCCGTTTGCTTTTGCCTGAAACGAGAAAGTCTCCCCTACATTTAGACATTCTGTGGATTTTGTAAACTCTACCGAAGGGTTTTTAACGATTACGGTTACCTTTAAATCATAGCTTTTACTGTTTTGCTTAATCGTAGCAGTAATCGTTGCAGAACCGGCCTTAACTGCTTTAACTATTCCCTTGGAAGAAACGCTCGCAACATTCGTTTTATTGCTTTTATAGGTAATAACTGCATTCTTCGCTAAGTTCTTAAAACTAATTGTATGTGTTTTGTATCCTACATACAGTGTTGTTTTGGATGTTTTGATAGAGGGAGCTGTAACTGCTGCTTCAACTATCGTGTGAAATGCTGTTCCTGATATCGCCGTTACACAAAAACATAACATTACGACCAGTAGTGTTTTCATCAATATTTTATTAACCCGGTTCATAATTTCCTCCCTATTATTTAATACTCTTATATTATAACGGAAATTATTGTAATTACAAGAAATACTTGTAAAATTATACTATTTTATGTTATTTTCTGCATAACCTAACATTCTGTCCTTTACATTAACCACATTATATCCTACCCTATGTAGCTTTGATACAGTTCCTAAGTATCTTCGATCTGATTTATGAAATACCCTTACAGATTCTTTTAACCTCTTCCTCCTGCTCAAACAATACACAGCCTCCTTTGTGTTCCCTTAACAAAACATCACTGGAGGTCAAACTCTTGAACAATGGGGACTGTAATGCTTCCAGCAGAGTACAATCCCTAATATTCGTATCCGAATACGGTGAAAAGGGGCACGGTTCGGCACTTCCATCCGAATTGATATGAAAAAATCCTCTGCCTGCTGCGAGGCACCCACCTGAGCTTTTCTCATCACCGGGAAAGGATACTATCAACATTTCTGCAAATTGTAAACGGTATAAACGAAGCCTTCTGTCCATTTCATCCCTATCTTGATCTGTTAAGATCAGATGCTTCGTAGAACTATTTACTGGGACATATTCTATAAAGAATACCACCTTACAGCCCCCTTGATATAGTTCTGAAAGGAAGGTATTTCCGAGAATATTGTGATAATTTTCTTTCGTTACCGTAATAGAAGCACCGAAAAAGATACCTTTTTCTTTCAACCCTTGCATGGTTAGCTTAATATGTGAATAGATACCCTTTCCTCTGCGAAGATCCGTGTATTCTTCTTCCCCCTCAATGCTGATAACCGGTAGCAGATTTCTATTTTTATTAAGTAGTTTTATATACCTATCACGAAGCATTGTTCCATTCGTAAAAACCGGAAAAAATATTTTTTTATATCCTGCTGCGGCTTCTATGACTTCCGGACGCATGAAAGGTTCTCCCCCTGCCATCAGAATAAAACTGATACCGAGCTCAGTAGCTTCCTTGAATATTCTTTTCCATTCATCAACACTTAATTCAACTTTTTGGTGGTGTTCTTTTTCTGCATTATTTGCTCTGGAATAACAGCCTTTGCATCGAAGATTACAGTCATTCGTAATGCTACTCATTAAAAAGGATGGAATATGTTTCCCACTCAATTCATATTTTTCTCTAATTATTGCTGCCTCCCTGCTTGACATGGAATATTTCGCAATAAATAAACTTTCCTTTGGATTTTTTAATGAAGCCTTGATTGCACCCTTTATAATATTCTCGATACTGTCACTTAAATATTGATCAATTCTGAATTCCGAAAACATAGGTGGTATTCTCCTTTATAATAATATTTATTCTCCTGCCTAAAATTAAGAGTAAGCGATATTTCGAAATTCTTTCGACACACAAACGAAGCATGGCCGCTTTTGCCGCAAATGCTTCATAGAAAACCTGTAAATATAATAATGAATTCCCACTGGAATTCATTATTATATTTACTAAGAATTCAACTTTGTTGAATTCTTTTCAAACTAATCAGTTAAGATAATTATATGTTGATATTTTTATTAAAACAATAGAAATTTCATAATCTGACCGACAAGTAAAATAAAAGGGGGCTGTATAACACGAAACATCGACATCCGCGTATTCATACAGTAACCCCTTTTACCTTTTATTAATTTTACTTTATAATTTTAAAGTACAAATAATTGTACCTTTACTTACCGGTGTTATTACTGTCTCATTGCCTGAAATCTCAAAGCTTGCGTTTTCTACGGAGACGATACCTGTAATATTTTTTAATACTACCTTGTAGCCCTTTGATGAATCTACGTCAATTGTAATAGTATTACCTGACTTAGTAATCTCAGCTTTAACCGAAAGAACAGCCTTTTCATCATATACCACAGTTGAAGCAGGAACATGATCGATCAGCTCATATACTGTTAACGTTACATCCTTAGAATAATCATATACTGCATTGTCTTCTGTTGCACCTATTGCAATGATACTTCCTTCTTTCACCATCAAAGGAATACTTAAATAGCTATGCTTTTCCTTGTACCAACGACCACCGGCTTTTACTTCTCCGGTAAAGAAATCCGTCCACTTACCTTCCGGTAAATAGTAATTAGCCATGCTCTCATCATTAAAAATAGGAGCAACTAATAATGAATCACCTAAGATATACTGTTTATCCAAATATGCACACATAGGATCTTCTGTGTATTCCATAACCATGCTTCTCATGGAAGGAACACCAACCTTAGAGGTTTCTATTGCATTACGGAACAAATATGGCATTAAGGATGCCTTTAATCTGGTAAAGTATTTAACAACCTGCACAGCCTCATCGTCATAAGCCCACGGTACGCGGTAAGAAGTACTTCCATGTAGACGGGAATGAGTAGACAATAAACCGAAGGCACACCAACGCTTGTACACATCGGGGGTTGAAGTATTCTCAAATCCGCCAATGTCATGGCTCCAGTATCCAAAGCCGGACATGGTTAAGGATAAACCACCGCGTAAGCTTTCAGCCATGGACTCGTAATCGGACCAGCAGTCACCACCCCAATGAACCGGGAATTTTTGTCCGCCAACGGTAGCACTTCTTGCAAATAGCACAGCCTCACCCTTACCACGCTTTCTCTCTAGCAAATCAAATACTACCTTGTTGTAAAGGTAGGTATAGTAATTATGCATTTTAATCGGGTCTGAACCATCATGATATACTACATCCGTAGGTATTCTCTCGCCAAAATCCGTCTTAAAGCAGTCAACCCCCATATCAAGGAGTACTTCCAGCTTAGAAGAGAACCACTCACAAGCCTCCGGGTTCGTAAAATCTACAATCGCCATACCGGGCTGCCACATATCCCACTGCCAAACATCACCATTCGGTCGTTTGATGAAATAGCCTCCCTCTACGCCTTCTTGAAACATAGAAGCTTCCTGAGCGATATAGCTGTTAATCCAAACACAGATTTTTAAACCTTTTTCTTTTAATCTCTTTATCATTCCCACCGGATCAGGGAACACTCTGGAATCCCAGATGAAATCACTCCAGTGGAAATCCTTCATCCAGAAGCAATCGAAATGAAATACCTTTAACGGAATACCGCGCTCAAGCATACCATCAACAAAGCTGTTTACAGTAGCTTCATCATAGTTGGTGGTAAAGGAAGTGGATAACCATAAACCGAAGGTCCATGCCGGAGGTAAGCTAGGCTTTCCGGTCAGATCTGTATATCGCATTAATACTTCCTTCATGGATGGTCCATTGATAATAAAGTAATCCAGCTCTTCTCCGGGAACAGAAAATTGTATCTTCTTAACCATTTCTGAACTAACTTCGAAGGAAACCCTCTCAGGATGGTTGACATATACACCATAGCCTTTGTTTGAGATGTAGAAAGGTATATTTTTATAAGACAGTTCGGTAGAGGTGCCACCGTCTTCATTCCAGATATCGATAGACTGACCATTTTTAACAAATGGTGTAAAACGCTCACCCAGACCATATATTAATTCACCAACAGAAAGAGAAAGACGTTCTCTCATATAAGTATCATGCTCAAGGCCATCATCATATGCCAGACCTCTCCAGTCGGTTTTTACATATGCCAAATCACGCCAGCCGCTATCGGTTATTTTCTCATTACCACGGTAATATATCATCTTCCAATTAGATTTATTAATCTCAAGACGAAGACTACCACTGCTTATGATCAGATAATTATCCTGTTCTTCAATCTGAATGTTTTTGTTTTTATCAACTTCAATCTCAAATTCAGGGGATTTCTTCTTAACACCCATATAATGATTGGTCCGTACCCGTAAAACCTCCGGGGCTGGGGAGGAAATACGGATTGTTAGATTAACACCACCTAAGGTATCTCCTCTATGGTTAATTTTATGTGTGGGCGCACATAGAGTTAAAAGATTATTCTCCTTCTTAGCAAAATATACTTCTGCAGGAGAAAACACTTCGGTTCCCTCCTTCTGTATCCAACATCCGTTACTAAATTTCATAATTCTCCTCCTTTCTGCGCTGCTTTATGCGCAATACATAATTAACCTTATTATAGCAATAAATTTTATAAATAAAAATGTACTATTCTTGCTACCTCATGGCATATTTTCTTTAAAACAAGATCCGACGCCTTATTTTTATTACTTTACATTATTTCATCCCATCTGTAATTGTGTTTATTATAGATTAATAGCATGAGAAATGAAGATTATAATATATTTAATTTGATTTCTATAACCAGAATTTAGATATATTAAGAATTATACAATAATCAATTGGATTGCCCTGTGCAAATAATAAAAAAATCTGTGCAAATGTTAAATGCAATATCCTACTGTATGTGTTAAAATATTCAAATAAAATCTTTAAGAATAGAGGTGTCCGGATGAGAAGAAAAGACCGTGAAATCAAACAGTTGAATGAGATAATTGAAATTATAAAGAAATGTGAGGTATGCAGGATTGCTTTATATGATGGGGAATTTCCTTATATTATTCCAATGAATTTTGGGTTGGCAGTTCTGGAAAATGATATCGAGCTTTACTTCCACTGTGCCAATACCGGAAAGAAACTTGATTTAATCCGTACAAATTCGAAGGCCGGCTTTGAGATGGATTGCTCTCACAAATTAATTATTGCAGAAAATGCTTGTGATTATTCCATGGAGTTTGATAGTGTCTGTGGACATGGAGTACTCGAGATCCTTGAAGATGATCAAAAAATAGATGCTCTTATGTATCTGATGAAACAATATTCAAAGGAAGCCTCCTTTGAATTTAACCCCAACTACTTGAAGATGGTCACTGTACTAAAGCTGAAGGTTAAACAAATAACGGGTAAGAGGTTAAGACAAGACACTTAAATAGCATGAAAGCGAGACTGTTTCAGACAAAATTTAACCATGTGTAACAGTCTCGCCACAGACTACTTAACAATTTCTAGACCACCATTTGTTCCTATTCCTTCATATAAGACATTACCCTTATAGTTTGAGAATCTAACTTTTATTACAGCATTATTTGTTTCCGTAATATCCCTGCTCATTTTACCATTGATCGGAGCTTTTATCGAACCACCTTTTGCATAGGTGATACTCATGTCGAGACGGAATCTGCAGTCCTTTACTGATATCCTCAGTTGTTTTTTATTGTAATCCAATTTACTAATTCGCGCACCTGTATAAGTAGTAAATAAAAAGATACGATCCTTATAACGGAACAACGTGATAAATCCAACAAAACTACTTCCAAGACATGGTATTTTACCAACATTAAGTGATAGCGAAACATCGTCCGGTTGAAAATGATTTGATTGAAACCAAAGCCAGGTTTTTGGCATGGACCTTCCCCAGTCTTTTTCGATATAACCAATTCCATTCGTAAAATCCACATACTCTCCTGATATTTTTATATGACCGGTTATCTCATGCTGAATGTTTATAATATCATGATAGCATTCCATAAACGGGTTAAATAAAAATGGTCCCATAACTCCCGGGCGTAAGATAGATTTCGGGAACTCCATAATATTTCTAAAATATAAATCTCCCTGCAGGCTGAGCTCCTTACCGATAATATTTAACCTGATTCGGCTTCTGGAAAAATAATTGTCACCCAGCATGATTTCAAATTCCTTCTCATTGAATTGAAAATCATTAATATCATATCGAAAATAACTGACCTTGTTATCCATATCTAGCACTTGAATGAACGCATGGGTTTCCCATGGATCGATGGATATTCCGGGTATAATTGACAAGGAATGCTCTGTATTACTATCAACTATTTTAAAATACCATCCTTCAAAATATCGTTCCTTTTTGTTTTTTCCCTGAAAGATACTCGGATTAAAAAGTTTTATTAGACGGTACATACTATTATTTCCTTTTCTATGATTCATTTTTTATTGCTTTTCTGCCATATTTAAAGCGTTTTCCGCTGATGAATGATCTCCGTCAAAATCTCCTCTCATTGCTTTTAATGCAGTCTTCTCAGCATCAATTTCCTCAGCAGTCCGAACACCCCATTTGCGGATAAATGGAAGCGGAGGACACCAACCCCAGATTGCGTGCTGAAGCATAAAAATCGCTACAGCTCCAGTGATTAAAAACCATAATCTACTCATTTTAATGCCTAAGTATGAGCTGATTATGATAAGCAAGGAAGCATTTACTTCCAAAATTCTCTCAATATCCCATTCCAGATTTAACATACGGATGCGATCTGATATTTCTTCTTCGTCGCAGTTCTTAAATATATTCAAGTTACGTATCGTATTATTTCTAATTTCAGCATTCGTCAACGGATCGGTACGCAGAAAGACTCGTTGAGATGTCGGAGGAAGAATATTTTTTCCTTTCATAGCATCACCACCTTTTTTAGTTTAAGGATAGTATGCGTGCTATAGAATAAATTATACAAATATGGATACGTGATTAATTCATATAAAATTTAACCATAAAAAATCCCCTTAAGTAGATTTTGGTTATTTACCTTGTCTACTTAGGGGAAATAAAATCAGCCTAACTTTTGGGGTCGGTTCATTAGCTTTCAGGTTTATGGCTCTTCTTCTATAGTGATTTATATACTCTCCAAAAAGAAACGATGTACTCTCCTATCCTTCGTCAGCTCCGGATGGAATGCGGTAACTAACATATTTCTCTGCTTTGCAGCAACAATATTGCCCTCTACTTCAGCCAGCACTTCAACACTTTCATCGTCTAAAACCTCTTCTATATATGGTGCCCGTATAAAAGTCATAGGGACATCCCCTATCCCATGAAAACAGGCTATGGTCGTAAAGCTTCCCAGCTGTCTTCCATATGCATTTCTCTTGACTACTATATCCATCGTTCCTAGATAGTTCCTACCATCGTTAGATATCTTCTTTGCCAGCAAAATCAAACCCGCACAGGTACCCATAACAGGTAATCCATTCTCGATTAATTGCTGCAATTCCTCAAACATATCCAATTCCCTCAGAAGCTTTCCTATGACGGTGCTTTCTCCTCCAGGAAGAATAATTCCATCCATGTTCTTTGCTAAATCTGATTTCTGGCGAATTTCAAAGGCTACCTCTCCAAGCTCTTCCACTGCCTTTTTATGTTCGGCAAAGGCACCCTGAACTGCCAAGATTCCAATTTGTCTCATGATAACCTCCATTCTGCCGCTGCAATTCATATCTCGCTTGCAAGACTTACTCATATACAAGCATGTGTACGCAGCGCTGACACAAATTTGTTATTAATTGACTAGATACCTCTTTGTGACATAAGAAGCTCAATTTCCTGTTCATTAATTCCAACCATTGCTTCTCCTAAATCTTCGGATAATTCTGCCAGTATCTTTGGATCATTATAATTTGTAACAGCCTTTACAATTGCCTGCGCACGTTTTGCAGGGTTGCCTGACTTAAAGATACCGGAACCTACAAATACCCCTTCAGCACCTAACTGCATCAGTAAAGCTGCATCTGCAGGTGTAGCAACTCCACCGGCAGCAAAATTAACAACAGGAAGCTTACCACTTTTATGTACGAGACTTACTAATTCATACGGTACCTGCAAATCTTTGGCAGCATGGAATAATTCGTCGTCCCGCATATTCTGGAGCTGCCTTATCTGCTGCATGATTAATCTCAGGTGACGAACTGCCTGAACAACATCACCGGTACCCGGCTCACCCTTGGTACGGATCATAGAAGCTCCCTCATTAATTCTTCTTAATGCTTCTCCTAAATCTTTAGCTCCACATACAAACGGTACCTTAAAGTTGGTTTTATCGATATGGAAGGTATCATCCGCAGGAGACAGAACTTCGCTTTCATCAATGTAATCGATTTCGATAGCCTCTAATATCTGAGCCTCTGCGAAATGCCCAATACGTACCTTAGCCATAACCGGAATTGATACCGCTTCTTGGATTCCTCTAATCATTTTAGGGTCACTCATTCTTGAGACACCACCGGCTGCTCGAATATCTGCCGGAATTCTCTCCAAAGCCATAACAGCGCAAGCTCCTGCCGCTTCAGCTATTTTCGCCTGCTCCGGTGTTGTAACATCCATAATAACACCGCCCTTGAGCATTTGTGCTAGATTTTTATTCAATTCATATCTCTGGTTCATAGTAATCTCTCCTTTTATTTTATTAACCCTTGTTACACTGAAACAGACATAACAGATAAGGTTATTTATTGAAGTACTTGACGTTTCGATAAATTTGCCTTATTATAATACCGATCTGACATAGTTATAAGTATCAGAAACAACAAAGTTAATGGTATCAGATTCTAAATTACCTGGAAGGGCCTGGCTAAATATGGGAATGTTAACCTTACAATTTCAAACAGATAGTAAAATTCCAATTTATCATCAGCTATATTCCTTTATCAAATCTGAGATACAATCCGGGAAAATACCTTATGATGCAAAGCTGCCTTCGAAACGTAAGCTCTCCTCCTATCTTGGAATTAGTCAGAATACAGTACAAGCAGCCTATGATCAATTATTGGAAGAAGGATATGTAATTTCTCAGGAAAAAAGAGGCTTTTTTGTATGTAAAATAGATGATCTCCAGCAGCTACAACTAAGTCCGCTGACCTCTCTTTCAAAGTGTGGCATGGAACAGCAGGACGCGATTTATGACTTTTCATATCATGGGATTGACAAATCAACCTTTCCATTTTCCGTCTGGAGAAAACTAATGAAGGATGTGATTAACGAATATGATTCTGAGCTCTTAACACCCGGTGATTCCCTTGGTTATCACAAGTTGAGGGTGGTAATATCTGATTATCTTCATCAATCACGAGGTGTTAACTGTAATAGTGATCAGATTGTAATCAGTTCAGGTACAGAAATCTTGTTTCAGACCCTGATACAGCTTTTTGAGAAGGACTGCATCTATGGAATAGAAAACCCCGGTTATGAAAAACTTAATCAGCTTTTTATCGGTAATCGTGCCTGTTTTACGGCGATTGATATCGATGAATATGGTATGAATCCAAAGAAAGTGTTAAAAAGTAATGCTAATATCCTATGCATCACACCTGCCCATCAATTTCCCTCCGGAGAAATCATGCCGATTAACAGGCGTATTCAATTACTGAATTGGGCAAATGAAAACGAAGGTCGTTACTTGATTGAGGATGATTATGACAGTGAATTTAAGTATAGCGGTAAACCAGTCCCGGCCTTGCAGGGTTTGGATAAGAATGAGAAGGTTATCTATATGGGATCCTTATCAAAATCCATTTCTCCCACATTGCGAGTAAGCTACATGGTTTTACCCCATCACTTAATGAAGAAATATCAGGAAAAGCTGTCTTATATACTTTGCCCCGTACCAATGATGGAGCAAAAGGCACTTTGTCTTTTTATCGAAAATGGATATTTTGAGCGACATTTAAACAAGATGAGAACGATATACCGAAAAAAAAGAGAGGCTTTAGTCAAAGCCATCTCAGATATGAATTGTGATATTCAAATTTTAGGTGCAGATGCAGGCTTACATCTCTTACTTCGTATCCCAAATGGTATGTCCGAGGAAATGCTGATTAAATCAGCTCTCCGATTAGGGGTTAAAACTTATGGAATATCTAAATACTATTATGATAACTCGGTAGTATACCAACCAACAATTTTGTTGGGATACGCTACGATGGTAGAAGATGAAATAGCAAAAGCTGCTTTATTATTAAAAAGGGCATGGTTTGAAAGCAGCGAGTAATTACGTATTTAGCTCTTTTTTTGTTATTCGCCAATCCGGTAGAAATTTGTCCATATAACCCTTAAATATTTGGTTATGGCTTTTTTCAAGTAAATGAACCAATTCATGAACCACAACATACTCCAAACACTTTGGTGCCTTTTTTGCCAGCTGTAAATTAAAGCATACTCTTTTACTTCTGATATTACAGGAGCCCCATCGGGTTTTCATATCTCTGATCTTCCAGGAACTCGAAGTTACTCCAATCACCGATTCCCATTGATGAATCATGGACGGGAGAACCTGCTGCAGTTCCTTTAAATACCATTTATTTAATAGCTGTTCCCGCTGTTTGTCCGTACTATCTTTTTTGACCTTCAGTATGATTGAGTCCCCATCAGCAATCACCATATTTCGATTCATTGTGTGGTATACGACAAGAGTACGTAACTCTCCCCAAACAGGCACCATTTCTCCTGTCACATAAGCTAATTCCTGTAATGGTTTTTTATGGAGCAGCGTTTCTCGCTGTTTTTGAATCCACTCCTGCTTAGCTATAATAAATCTATCTATATCCTCATCCTTGACCCGTAACGGCGCTGTAATGTGAATTCGTCCGTCCGGCGGCAATACTCTTAAATACATATTTTTAATTTTCTTTTTCTCTATTTCAATTTGTTGAAAATCCAGTATTTTTGTTTTCATATTTCTCCATTCCACCAGGTATATGTGTCTATAACCGTGGTCACATTATTTCGTGGAGACCTTTCATTCAGACCTCCCTACTAAATAGATCCTTAATTATGGACACTGTGCCTTGATGTATCCTTACTATTTATACTTATTGACTAATCTCTCTATTTGGATTCAATTTTATCTCAACAATCAGGGCATAATATGGACATGTTTATCATATACTAACAGTATATGCCAGCTATTTATTGGACAAGTTTCATACTACATACGGTTTATTCCAGGCCATTTAGTATTTTCTTTGGTTAAAACATTTCATTCAAAAAATGCATATGATATAGTATGCTACCATGATTAATTTTCCATTTAGTGGTAATAATGCTATCAAGGAGGTGTATTAATGATAGCTTTTATAAAAAAATATAATATTGAAACGATTAAAAAGAAGTTTATTTTACTCTATCTGTTAAATGTAACAGATATTATTTTTACAGTTTTGCTTCTTCAGACCGGTTATTTTGAAGAAATTAATATCTTAATGGTAAAGGCTGTAGAAAGTCCCGTTGCAATCGTATTGTTGAAAATCGTATTACCTGCAGTCCTGTTATTTTATATCTACAACCGGATTAAGAAAGCTGATAATTCTCAGTTGAAGGCTTCTAATATAGCATTAAATATTTCATTAACCATCTATACTCTTGTTAATTTATCTCATGTGGTATGGGTAGCTTTGCTCCCGGTATTTATGACTCAAATATAAAAAAGTAGAAACGATGCCCATAATTTGTTGCCTTCGGTACTTAGGTTGTGGCGGTAATTTATCCGTCACAGCCATGGTCCCGCTAGAATATAGAGTTTGTAAAGCAGACTCTCCGCGCCGAACGCGTTCACGAAGTGATAATTACCTTACGCGTGAGTGCGCATCCTGCACGGAGTGCTTTTTATTCAATAGGACGCAATTTCATATTGAATAAGAAAAGTCATTAAGTCAAGAAATCAACTTAATGACTACGCATTATTCATTAATCAGTGAGGGTAACTGCTTGATGAAATCCAGTAACTCATCAAAATCTCCTTGCTTTATATTCGAGATGTCAGCTTCTTGTGAGCATATCAAACAATCCTTTAACAAATAAGTATCCATTCCTAAAGAAGCAGCACACATATCTTCCTTTACATCATTACCTACCATGATACATTCGTCAGGGTTTTTTCCCATATTTTTTAACACTTCCATGTAATATTCCAAATTAGGCTTACAGAAAGAACTATTCTCATAGGTCGTTATATGCTCAAAGTCCTCAATTTCAAGTCCTGCCCACTTAATACGAGTATGGGTAGCAATTTTAGGGAATAGCGGATTTGTGGCAAGTGCAATCTGATAACCCTTCTCCTTTAAACAGAGTATGCATTCCTTAGCATGAGGATGTGTATAAGTGGTATTCTTTGCGGCACTAAATTCATTCCGATAGAAATCATCAAAAAGTGACTCCATCTGCCTTGCATCTTCGCCCACTACTTTACTAAACTCATTCCAGAAGCGTTGTTCATTCGTCATTGTTCCATCGTTCTTTATCATGGCTTCTGTACCAATCAAAACTGCTTTCATCAGCTTTTGCGGATCCATTCCATGAAAAATTAATTTTTGTGACAGTGCCTTAAAATATGTATCAAGGAACTCTTCCTGTTTTGGCATCGGTAACAGAGTTCCATCTAAATCAAAAATAAAGGTATTCATTTTCTCTTCCTCCATAATTACTAATTATCGGTTTGTTTATAATTACCTGCTGCATCTTCAAAAATGTTCTTTCTAAGCGATTAATACTATTTTGTGAACATACTTTTCTTCATTCCATACTATCAAAATTGTTGTGGCAAATCAACCATATCCTTCCTTGAGGTAAACATTATTTTTTTGATACTCAAATCCGATTTTAAAGAAAAAAATATTTCTATTAAAAGAAAGTCTTGTATATTACGATAAGGTAGTTTAATATTATTATACATTATTATACATAATATAACAGATTATACATTTAACACAATGGAAACTTCCTGATTCCATTGCTTTTTAAATAATGAAAAAATAAGGAGGTAGTTATGAAAAACAATGATATCTATTTATATGGAATGATACTAATCACAAATAGCTTTTTATTAAAGGATTTTTTTCCAGAACCTGACACCTACGCAGATATAAAAAATCGTTATTTGGTACCCGGAGGAGAAACCGGCACTGCAGCAACCATTTTATCTAATTTTGGTTGCAACGTCATCATGGATGGAACCTACATGGGAAACAATACATATCCCAAGATTATTGACTTTTATAAAAACAAATCGGTTGATACCTCAAGGCTATATCTTGATCCCTCCTTTGATGGTCTGGAGGATTACGTTATCATTGATAAAAACACCCGAACAATCTTAGGAACCTTTGGGGAGTATTACTCGAATGGATTAAAACGATGGAATGAGCCCTTGGAGGCTGATATCCTATCCTCCAAGGTTGTAGGGCTTGATCCGTGGTTTGAAGAAATGACATCCAAGGTTGTTAGAGTTTGTAAGGATAATCAGATACCCTATGTTACTATCGATTGCCCCTATGATAGTGAAATCCACAAACATAGCTCAATCAATGTATTATCAAATGAATTTATATCGATGAATTATCCGGGCGAGGATCGCGATACTCTTTTCCAAAAATATGTGGAGAATTCGGATGGTTTGGTTATATTTACACTGGGCTCCAAGGATATTCTATATGGCCGCAAAGGATTCTTAAAAGATAACCAACCCAATCACTTAACGCCCTACTCCGTCACCGTTGTCAGCACTCTTGGGGCAGGGGACAGCTTTAAAGCCGGTTGTGCTTACGCATTATTACATCATTTGAACGATGATGATACGGTTAGATTTGCTGCAGCAACCGCCGCCTGCGCTTGTACGGCATTCCCAATTCCATTAAATCCTCCTTCCTTGGATCAGGTGAATACGCTTATAAACACACAATAACATCAATAACATGATACGGACCCGGAGAAACTGCTACGTTTGCAGATTACCCGGGTCCTCTCAATCATAATCGTTTCGCATTTATCTAATTGAGATTAAATATAGAAATACAAGGAGTTGACCAGATATTTGTTTTCTCTTTCTTTAGCACATTTTAGCAGGTGATTTTTCACCGCATTGATGCTCCCATTTCTGTTTTGGTATGTGTCCAGTAATTTTTCATATCTGTTTCTTTCTGCTTTCGAACAATCAACACTAAAATATCCCCATATATGCTGTGCAGCATTTACTTCTGCCCCTGCATTCTCCACTAGTGTCAGTGCTGTTTCAATTCGTTGATAGAATTCCATCGCAGCAACCTTTTCCTGCTCCTTTAACATTTCTTCGATTTCCTGATACAGCCTGCCGGATCGACTTAATATCAGATATTTATATCTCTCCCATTCTACCTCCAGCTCCTTTGCTGTAGTCTTATTTGTCACTGTATTGATACATTTGATGGCTGAAAGGTTCTTATCCTTTACCTCCAGCATGATATCAACCATATCCTCTGATAGATGACTGTAATAATCAACGAACTCCTGCAGTTTGATAGTATCCGAGTGACTTCCCAAAGCTCCACCTGCTTTTTGCTGAGAATAATGAATCTTCTGTGTTCCATCGAGCACTCTCCAGGTATTTTTGCATTGTTTTATCCACTGATCATCCGTTAAGTACTTCAGTGGCGGATTAACTTTATGATGAAGGTTATCAAACACCACCGGTACACCGGTACATTCATGGATAACCAACACATCCTCAATATGATAATTCTTATCATCATTTTCTATAATAAGACGATTTTTTATTTCCTGTGGTAAAAGAGAATAATTTTTTACAAAGGATTTCATAGCCTTTGCTTTATTCCCATACACCCCACCTATATGAAGTACCAGCTTATTACTATGGTCCATACCTAACGAAGACAGAAAGCGTTCATGATATACCAGGTCTTTCATCGCATTATGCACCACCTTGCTGTCCGGGGAATTTAAGACCGTATATTGCCCCGGATGCATTGAAACCCGAATTCCCAATCCTTTAATCTTTGTACCAAGAAGTTTCAGTTCTTCCTGATACAATTCCCACCACTTGATTTGATTCACTTCATGGGAAGCAAACGGAATGATATCAGAGCAAATTCGAAAGAGCTTGATATTGTTTCTACTATTATAATCAATCATCTTATCCAAAGCCACTATATTCGCTTCTATGATAGCTTTCATATGCTCCGGTGTTGCCTTCTTAAGAGTACATCGGGAAATATCGGTTTGGGGCACTCCAATTGTCAAACAGGCGTATCCAATTGCCAAGGCTATTCCTCCTCCGTAAGTTGTATCATTTTATTAATCTCAATTACGATTCACTTATTAATCTTATTTATTACTCTCCATATCTTGTTTTCCCCTAAAAAAATCCACGAGATTACCTCGACAGGCATAGAGTATTATAGTCGTATAAAGGAGAAAAAAACCGGATATCACCCAGGAATTATAACCAAAATAAAGCTCTGCCGGTAATATGACTAATGAAAATAAACTAGTAACCGTAAACCTCCGAACAAAAGGAAGCAGCAATGCGCAGGTTAACAACAGGTATATAATCAATATTGGATTAAAGATTAGGTATGCTCC
The DNA here is from genome assembly GCA_023414875.1 of Bacillota bacterium. GTDB lineage: Bacteria > Bacillota > Clostridia > Lachnospirales > Lachnospiraceae > Mobilitalea. The sequence continues at coordinate 237,134 of JAEZMV010000015.1, forward strand.
AAAGGCTGTTGAAAGTCCCTTCCCACCTTGAAAGCTAAGCTGAAACGGGTAAATATGCCCTACGATAACCATCAGGATACAAACCATAGCTATCGTATTACTCAGTTGAAGAATGCGACATATTGCCACTGGGATTGCTCCTTTGATTGCATCACAGGCAAAAGTAATCAGGAACCCTTTCTTCCCGGCAATTCTGCTGACATTCATCGCACCCGTTACATTGGTTCCCACTGTTCTGACATCCTGTTTGTAAAAATAGCGGACATAATAATATCCGAAATTAATACACCCTAAAAAGTAGCTGAATATTATGATCACAATAACATATATTCCCATCAAACGTCCTCCCTTCGAAGTGTACTCATATATCTTTCTTGCATTTAGTAGTATTACCTATTTCCGGCCTCATTCTACGTAGTATAATACTAATAATCTTTTCTGCTACTTCTTTTAGGAATATTTCAACTATGAAATAATTCGAATTGTCTTTTCTGCCACTTTTTCAGGAATTTCATCAAGGATATAATTATATTATTTCATCAAGGATATAATTGTAGTAGTCTTTTCTGCCACTCCTTTTGCGGTTTAAAATCGGATAACTCCTCCGGGCCTGCCTCCAGCTGGATATATTTTTTCAAATGAGATATTTCATTATCACTAAGTAGTTCAAATGCTGACTCGTACTCATCCTCATAAATACTTACGTCTAGTATCTCGATTAAATCACTGAGGCTTTGTACAGTTTCCTTTATCATTGAAACCTTTTCTGTGCTATCCTTACATTCACTTAATTTATCAATAATCTCTCTTAGTTTTTCATCCTCCATTGATTTTCCGTCTTCAAAGTAATCTATACTCTCTGTTTGATCCGTAAATGACAGAAATACTTTATCCAGGGTATCCGTAATGAGATTATGATATACTCTGTCAGCAATTTGTATTGTAGCGTATTTGGAATACACTATTGTTTCCGCCTCTAATTTTAGCTCTTCACCAATTCGTTCCAATGAATGAGTTAAAAGATTCTGTAATTGCTCCTTACTGTGCTTTTCTAAGCTCTTTGTCAGCAGCTTTCGTTCCTTATCCGTAATATTTAACTGAGTAATCTTTTGTCCAAGCAGCTCACACCCTAATGCATTGGCTAATACCAATTCGAAAATATTAATCAGGAGGTGCTCCGAATCCTTATCATATCCCTGTAGCAGCCTATTTATGTTATAATCCGTAAAATGCTCTAAAAGATTATTTTCTAAGGTAAGCCGGCGCAGGTACTCATTTATATACTCCACTCCCAACAATTCTGTAATCGTACTAAAAAGTTGATAATCGATATCACCCGGTGCATCATGAGCTCCAAACTCTATATTGTAATCATGAAAAAACTTTGAAATGCCCTGGGGTACCGTATCCTGGTAAGAAATATTGTTTAGCCTTGGGTTGCTTGCTTGCAAAGCATGAAGCATTTCTCTTGCATCTTTCATAATTGTTGCTACGGTATCCATCCCTTTATAAAAAAGTACTGATATTTTCTCATTAATTAAAAGCTTAATTTTTTCATCCATTACTTCCACTGATTTCAAATATACACCAATATTATATGTGATGGACTGAAGTATCTCCTGCGCTTTTTCTATCTTTACTGAACTGCTTTCGTCGTTCGTAAAGCGCTCAACCTCCTTCGCCATTAAATCCACTAGTTCCATTTGAATTCTTTCAATCTGAAGATCGGTTAACAGATGTTTGTTGCAGGCTTCCTGGAACAAGGATTGAAAATAAAATCCCTGATCCAACCAATCTTCTCTTATAATATTACTTCTTTGTATCTGCATTATAGAAATCTCCTTTCTTCCATAGAATTGCGGCTTCATTCATCTTCTCTATCCCAATCAAGAAAATCTACATAATTATCATCATAGCCATCTGAATCTCTATAATCCTTTGTACCATAGCGTATATCTCTGCAATAATTTTCAAGTATGGTGTTTTGTAGATATTCTATGGAACCTTGGCAAACATCATCAAAATAATATTTCATTATTTTGATTAACTCATCATCAGAAATTTCCTCCAGGGATTCATTTTTAAAATAATAAAAACATTCCTGTAATTCGATCAGGGTACTGAAATATACATCCTGATACAGATATGGTGAATCTGCAAATTCCATAATGATTTTCTGCATTACACCTCCTCCGAATTCGATACGCCCGTTTTTATCCAGTACCTCCTTACGGTACTCCACCAACTCCTGGATTTCTGTATCAGATAACAACAAGTTGAAATTTACTGTAAAATCATTGCATTTTCTAATTGCTGTTAACATGTTTTTATTTAACAAAGCTACAGGGAGGAACATAAATTGATTACTCATGATATACCAGTCCTTTCATAAAATATTTAAACATTTAAAAATTATTTTTAAAAAAGGGTATTGACAATTAACTTGGTTTGTGCTATAGTTATATTGGATTATTGTGCATTACTTAGAATTATCCGTTAATTACTAATTATAATATGAGTAATTTTATTTGTCAATCACTGAAATATTAAAAAGCTGTTTTATTGACTCAACTTCTTATTGTTTGAGATTTTCTATCAAACCAAAAGATTTTGAAGCAAGAAAACAGCTTTATTTATTACATTATCTCTTTAATTTGTACTCCCTTTAATATGTACTCCCTTTCATTTTGTACTTTCTTTATTTTGTACTCTCTTTATTTTGTACTCCCTTTAATTTGAACTCCCTTTAATCTTGCTTTATTTTGTACTCCCTTTCATTTATGCTCCCTTTCATTTTATACTCTCTATATTTTTACTCTCGTTAACTTTAACTTATCTCTTTTATTTTATACGCTTTTTAATTAACCATGTGCAGACTTCTACTGATCTACAATGTTTATGGTTTGAATCTTATTCATAAACTATTTTTCCTTCGGAGCCGTTTAAATTTATGATGACATGGTATGAGGTCAACGCTGTGATACGTATCACGACTCTTCCGGTTATTTTATCCCTATATTTTTCCTTCAGTTTTTTAAATAAATCATAGAAGGCTTCGTCCAGAATGATATCGGAGGCTTCATTAAAATCTATCGTTACCAAGTTATCTTCTTTTATAACCTTCGGTTGCTTCTGAGCACCTGCCCCGTTTGCCCGGAGTATTTTCTTAAAGGGGCTATCCGGCAGCAGCAGTTCTCTTGTAAATACTAGCTTATCAAATTGCAATTGCCCACCTGCAATGATATATTGTATTGGCATATACTTACCTCTCGAAATTAATAGATAATTACGTAACTTAATAAATAAATCTATTTTGTATACTATATATAAAATTAAGGAAACTTCATAGTCCGCAATTATCTATTAATATAATGACCAAATGTAGCGGGTTTTTTAGAATTCTTTGTTAATACCCATAAGGTATTTTGATTCGCAGTTGCCGGTGCCTCACCATCACCATCTGTAAAGATAATAACCAGTGGTATTTTTCGCTCATCCGCTAATTGAAATACCGGCCGAAAGTCAGTACCACCTCGTTTTTCTCTTTTATTTCCAACAATGAAGGTGTTCAGTGGAATCGGTTCCGTACATTTTGTATCAAATCTAGTTACCAGCATTGAAGTGCCTGTTATCTTATTTATTTCAGTTAGCTCCTGATAAAATTCCTTTACCATAGCATCTGAGATAGAACCACTTTCATCAATAGCGATTAAAGCATTTACACCGATGGACCGCTTGGTACCCGGTAACTCCTCATATCTTCTGGACTGGCGTTTGTACGATTTACGGACAATCATTTTTCCCCTGCCGATAAGGAACCTCTTAAGAATTACCCGCCAATCAATCTTGATATCGTTATAAACCTCGTCGATTTCAGCCTCCAAGCCCTCCGGAACCTCTCCTTCTGCTTCTGCCTCTGAAAATGCTTGTGACAGGTTACTTTTAAGTGCATTAAGCTCTACCAAAGATGCTGTTTCCTCGGATAACTTTTGAGCCTTAAGACATTCCTCACCCTCAAATAGCAAGATACTGTCTCCTTCTATTGTAACAAAGGATATCTCATCCTCTACATCGGTAATGATATTATAATAATACTCAGCGTTCTGTGACTTCTCTAGCTTTCTTCTTAATTTCTTTGCCATTTTCTCTACAGTAACAGCATCCGATAATATATCCTTTGCGGGTAGCATCTCATTGACCGCCATATCACAGGCAACTGACCATAAAACCGTCTTCCTGTTGTTTCGTCGGTACTGATGAAGCATAATTACATGCAACAATTCATGTAACACTGCTCCTCTTTGATGTTGAGCGGATAGCCCCTCGAACCACACCGGGTTGTAATAAATAATAAGATCCGGAATGGAAGCCATCTTAATTGTAGCTATCTGTTTATTTTCTGCTATAGATACAGAGGAAGCCACATACCCGTAAAAAGGCTGCTCAATCAACAGCTTAACTATGATATCCTGTATCTTCATTCCACCGCCCCTATTCCGCACTCATGATTTCAATAATTTTATCACTGATCTTTTCAAAGTATTTTGATTTTTCAGAAAATGCAGTTACATCCTCCGGCCGATTCACCGACAACGACTTAAAAAATAGTACTTGAAGCTCTGCCGGCAGATCATTCAGAAATTCGTCCATATTATGAAAATGTATGTCACAGATAGAAAAGTTCATAATGATCTTCTTAATAATATAATTTAGAATTTCCATCTGTTTGTTTTCTACTAATCTCTTAATATCAACGCTGATCTCACTATATTTTTCAAGCAAGGATAGAGTCGAAGGTATTTTTATATTTTTATTCCTCCGAAAGCCATATAAAGCTGCAGCAGCTTGACTACCTACAATCCCGGCAATCAGCTCTCTCATAAGCTTATCATCAAGCTTACAGCTATTTAAAAGTTCCTGAACCTTTGTCCAGCCTCTTGGCGTCGGATATTTAGATAATGCTGTAGAGTCCGCTGCTTTCTTTACAACCAATAGCATGTCAGGGCAAGCCTGTAGATAAGTAAGTACCTCATCATTCGGGTTGTTTTTCAAGGAATAAGCTATATAATCTTCAATTTCAGCAGTTACCTCTATAGAAACAAATCGGTCAATCATTGCATCATCGAGAGAATTAACCAGGTAATTCATTGTATCAGGATTCATCGTTACACCAATCGCCCATCCATCTGCAATTTCATGTCCATTAATCTTCTTTTCCAATAATAATGGATATAATACAGAGACCGTATCACTGGGAACTCGGTTAATCTCCTCAAGAACCAAGATGCCCTTCTCCGGGTACATTCCTTTTTGAATCGCCTGTTTCGTAGGTAGAAATTGTGGAGCTAAATATACCGTTATTCCATGCTCTCTGTCTTTATCCGGCAATCCCATGAAATCAGGCCCTTCTAAAGCTGCTGCGTACAGGTTGATATATCCAATTCCTAATTCGTCGGCACATTGCTTATAAGCGGAAGTCTTTCCAATTCCTCTTTCACTGATTAATGCTGTAACACTTTTTGTGTTTAAATATAGTTCTTTGATGCAATCTTTTGCTTCACTGATTTTCATGTAGAACCTCCCCATCTATGCTTAATTCAACTGCTATATTTTTCCTACTTATTTTATTCCCTTGTTAATATTCTGTCAATCTTTAGTTTTGTACTTTTAAGTATTCATAGAAAAGAATACATAAAATGTAAAGTACTTGTTCCATACTCTTAATTATGCTAGTATGAGAATGGATGAGACAAAATGAAATACTAAGATACACTCAATTGAGCAAAATTAATCCTTGCCATTTGCAGTTTCACCCGTAGGGGAGGTAATATCATGATAGATAATAAAACAGAGCCCTGTATCCTTGCCTCAAACTTAAGTCAGTTAGATACAACCATGATTACTGCTCTCTTGGAGGATTCAGGTATCCCTTCCTTTATTAAGGATCATGGCAGTGGCGGATACATGAAAGTTTATATGGGTTATACCATTTTCGGCCAGGATATCTATGTAGGACAAAATGATTATGAGAAAGCGAAATCTATTTTGGACTTTTATTTATGCTCTAGCCAGAATTCGGAAGCTGAGGATATCAGTCAGATGATGGACGAAGATGGGACTAATGAATCTAACGATGAGCAGATTAAAATACCACCGAGTAAGAAAAGTACAGTTGCACGTACTATTATCTTGATCAATGCTTTAGTTCTATTAGCAATATTAGTATATCAATGGTTATTCTAAATTCGTTACAATTTGAAAAGCTGTGACCTGACAAAACCTCTTCTAGAGATTTTACTCAAGCAACAGCTTTATAATTTTATAACGCGCAGTCTCCGCGTTCCTTCGTACGTATTCTGACACAGTCAATAACTTCACTGATAAATATTTTTTTGTCTCCAAATTCACCGGTACTGGTAGTTGAAGTGATAATTTCAATAATTTCTTCTAATTTATCATCCGGTACCACCATCTTTATTTCAGTTTTAGGTAACGCATTCATAATTACCGTGTTACCTATGCTTGCTTACATATAACATCCTAAACAATTACATTAAGCCTAACATACTGCATTATCGGGTATCCTATGTTGTTTCAATGATCTCTACAACACTTTTCATGGAAGAATTAAACTCATCATCTGAGGAGTTTTTAAATATTAATAAATCATCTATCACCATAGGGTCATCCAGAGTCGTTGGTATATTAAAATTTACTCCGGCAATATATTCATCCCAATGAGAAAGCTTCCAGGTATCACGATCTGAATTTCTTGATATCATACGCTGTCTGCACACCTCTACAGAGGTTTCTACCCATATAACGACTAACCTTGCGTTCTTTTCCCTTAGTTTGGCTTTTAATCGATTGATATAATTCAAATCTCTGATTTCTTCAGTAAACGGAGCATTAATTAGAACAATATCATCGTAGTCCAATGCCTCCAGCGCTAAAGCCACCACGGTTTCATATTCATAGTCTCGAATATTATCCTCAAAGAATTTAGAACTGCGGTCATAAGGCTGTCCTGCTACCTTAAATATCTGTTTGGATAATAAAATCAGGGTGTCCTTGTCTAAATAAACCACATGCTTCAATGTTTTTGATAGTTCTTTTGAAATGAATGTTTTTCCGCAAGCTGGCGGAGACGTAACCAATATTAATTTTTTCATAACATCCCTCCATGAGTAATATTTTATATTGTGAAACCACTACGATCTAATGAATACCTATAAAGCTAAATATTCCCATCAGTCCGATATAAAATTCGTTAGTTACTCTATAAAAATAATAAAACTAACTTTAAATATATCATTGAGCCCTTGTATATGCAAGTTAATATACATTTTTTGGATGATAAGATGATATTTACCATTTTATATTTTCATGCTAAAATGGCATATATATATAAGTTTTTGCCTACTCTACGTTACGTTTACTTAATCATATACGCTAAGTCGGTTGTCATATGGGTTTTCCCTCAGTTAAGATACAATCAGATTTGAGAACATCGGTGATATAAAAACTCACTTAAAATGCTCAGATAGGAAAGGTGAAAAGGATGGATAATAAAAAGATAGGGGACTTCATAAGCACCCTAAGAAAAAACAGAAATTTAACACAGAAGGATCTAGCAGACCAACTTGGAATTACTGATAAGGCGGTATCAAAATGGGAACGGGGTGCCGGTTATCCCGACATCGGAATGCTTAGACCCTTGGCTGATATTCTAGGTACTACTGTAAATGAATTACTCGATGGAGAAGCTTCTGAACGTTTGGAGCAAACCCATACTAACGATCTGGTCAATGCACTTGAATATGCAGGTAAAGTTATTACAATGAAAGAAAATCGTTTAGGAAAAATCTTAGCTGCTATTATTACCATCAGCTTAATGATTGCTGTTTTTACCTGTGTCCTGATTGATGTATTAATAAATCATAGCCTAACCTGGTCTTCAATAGTAACAGTGGGCTGCGTGTTTAGCTGGTTTCTTTTAATTCCACCTCTTGTTTATAAAGGCCGTGGTTTCCTCTACAGTTTATACTCCCTAACTGCATTAATTATGCCATTATTAGCGTTAATTCAAACTGCAACCTCGGATTACGGAGTATTTTCTGGATGGCTCTGGAAAGTTGGCTTCCCGATAGCTGCAACTTGGTTAATTACTATTTGGTTTCTACTGTTTTTATATCGAAAGACCAAAATAAATATCTGGTTTTTTATCAGTGTTGGAGCAATCTTGTGTATTCCTGGTAATATCATTACAAATTATGTTGTAGACCTGTTTGTAGGTGAACTTGATCATACCAACAGTAGAATAATTACTACCGTTTCATCGGTGATTGGCTTTCTTACCATTGCAGGAGTATGCTCCGTCATAGGGCTTCTTAGAAAAAAAGGTGCCTCTGCACAATAATTTCTCAGCATCCGGATTCATTATTATTTATACTGATATAAGAACCTCTCCATATAATACAGAAACACCTGATTATAGTATCCTGAAAAGTAAAAGTCACTGGCATGACCACCAAAGGGCATCTCTATGATTGCACATTGATTGTTTCCCGCTTTCAGATAGGAAGCACGGAACTTCTCAGAAATATTACTGTTTACCAACCCATCATGGCTACCTTGAAAAATTAGGCATGGTGGGCTTTTTTTATCAACAAGAAGAACCGGATCTACCAATGCCTCTTCTCCTGCGATATCTAATTCCAGCGATAATTTATTTGCCGGATAAAACGGTATCACTCCCTTTACCGACAGCTTAGGATTTAGCAAATCCTGATACTTATTACTCGACAATGCCAGGCCGGTTACAAGTGCCAGATGTCCACCTGCAGAACCTCCCGATATAAAAACCGAATCAAGATTAGCCTGATAATCATCTGCATGCTCTGCCAAATAATTTGTGAAAATACCGATGTGCCTTACCATATCATCAATTGAAAAATCATTACTAATAGTTTTAGGAACCGGTGCTATATTAAAATAGCTCTTAAAATTATTTAAACCGTATTGAATATCAAATACCACATAACCCTGAGCTGCAAAATATTTATTCATCTGTGCAAAATTAAAAGCTCCTTTATCTCCGCTGGTCCAGCCCCCTCCATGAATTCTTATGAGGACTGAGTTTTCACCGGGAAGCTTCGTAGCATCACCTTCCGGCATATATACATCAAAATGCAATTCTAAACCTTTATCCACTCCCTCCGTTCCCAGATAAAACAATACATTTTCTTTTAAATGATAGCTTTTGGAGGGCGTACCAAAAAAATACTCCGGTAACGAGAACGGAAGTTTACGAAAAGCTGCGGTAGAATAAATAGGATTCGCTTTATATTCAGCTGAAAATACCTTTTTATAATTACCTTCAGCTTTATTCATTAGTGAAGGGATATAAAAAAACGGAAGCATAAAAATCACAAACATAATTATAGTAATTGTAAAAACAATCGAATAATAAAGGTGATACTTCTTCCGATTCAGAAGTTTCATAATCAATGTGCCTATACTTAAAAAGGCAATGGCATAAAACAGAGCATATTCCGATAAAAATGCTTCAATTAAGTAATTCTTTTCAACCTTTAATAGACTGATCGCAAGAAAAAGTCCACCGTAAAGAATTGCACTAAGAAAAATAATAACTCCATTTTTTACACTGATTCCTCTATTACTGATACTATTATCCATACTACTAATTGGTTTATCCTGTTTCTTCACATCAGCTATGCAATGATATGATAAAAGTCCACCAAGGAAAAATAATGATAATATCATTAATATAGATATGGTACTTTGGGAATTCATGTTGAAAGGATTTAGGGATACTATCGTGTTAATTATTAGAACCATATACATCCATAATGCCGATAGTATAAGATATGTATAACTTAGGACTTTTTGTTTTTTCTCCATCGCAGCAAACAGTATATTAACCAGAAATGTAATAATCATTAGAACACCATACATATTCCAGAAAAAGTTCATTTGCTGATAGAATAGGTAAATAATCCCTAGTAAGAGCGATAATACGTTAAGTACAAATGCAGTTTTCAAAACTGGTATAAAGTTTGTAGCTTTGTTTTTATTCATACATAATCAGCTCCTATACTCTCACTTTAAGTATATCGTCGCTGCTATAAAAAAATACACATTACTGTGACTTGCATAAGATGTATATCCAATGATGGCTATTTCTACTACGGTACACGGGATGGATTGATCGGATAATTTCTTGTACTGATTGATGCAATCCATTCTCTAACCAGCTTCTGTCCGGCGGTTGTATTCCAATCTCTTTCCAAGTCCAAATGACACTTTTCTCCCATACTCTTCCGTAGATGATGGCAGTAACGGCATTCGATCGGCTGAAGACCGGTTCCATGGAGTTCACATAACCCGTTAACTAAAAAATTACACCCATTCTGAGCGAATTCCTGTAGAGCATAATATCGCTCACATCCTTTAAAAGCGGGTGATAACACCCCAAAGGTAAAGTCAGGGGCCAATTCCAGCATCATACGATTGCTATAACCTGCTTTCACTGCCTTCGAAGCCTCTTCCACAGTCCACCAACCGGGACGGATACAATATGCTTTACATATGTTACAGTCGCAAGGATCTGAAGGCGGGTATTTTTCGTATATGGATTGAAAAACTTTCTTTTTTTTCATACAGATGTACATTCTCCCTACATAGTCCTAAATATTAATATTAATTTTCCAATAAGTTTCATATATTAATGTAGTATATATTGGAGGATTAAATAATGTTTAATAACAAAGAAGAACAACTGCCTTATAAAAAAATGACTTTGACCGGCAAGGGACAAGTAGCAGTAAATCCTGATGTAGCTATCGTCAGATTAGGGGTTCAGACCACAGGAGATAATGTAACTACAGCACAAGCAGAAAATGCGAGAATAAGCCAGCAGGTAATCAATTCGCTAAAGCAACTAGGTATTTCGGATATTAAAACAGTTCAATACCAGATTGAAAAAATAATTGATTATGAAAACGGTAACCGAATAGACCGGGGATATATGGTAAGAAATATTTTCGAATTACGAATCATGGATATGAATTTGGTTGGAGTGGCCATCGATACTGCTGTTTATAATGGTGCTAATGTGGTAGAATTTATTAATTTCGATGTAAATGATACGGAGCTCTATTATCAGCAGGCTCTAAATCTAGCTGTAAAGAATGCTTTCCAAAAGGCAAAAAGCATTTCCTCAAGTCTTAGAATTATGTTTGATCCTATTCCTATAAGAATTACTGAGGTAAGTAACCAACCCATTCCTTTTTCACCTACCATTGCCTTAAGAGAAGGAGCATTTGCTACTCCGATTGAGCCGGGATCAAAACAAATTGAAGCTAATGTGATTGTAGAATTTACATATTAATTCCATATTCTACCACTTTTTATCAAATTTATCAATACATCTATAGTTAAAATGCTAACATTTTGCATGATTTTATAATTACACAGTATTTATTGACTAAGAGCCAGAAAAGAGGAGGAAGCATAATTGCTTCCTCCTCAGATGATTCACATAAATACAATGACGTTATATCCTGCCAGTTTACCAAACTTATCAGTTACACAGCCTATCAACTAATTCATACAACATAATATCTAAGTTTTTACCTAACTTCGCTATATAGATATGAACGCTTTCTCTTATCTTAGTATTTCTCTCTGAAGTGATACCACAGACGAGTGCATCTAATCCTGAGGCTTACTTCAAGGAAACGCTTATATATCATTTATCTCTGTTTCAATGATTATAGAAATTTTGTATCCTTTATTAAATTCATTACCGGTAAGTTATAGTTAATTTCTTTTGAGGTTAATAATGACTGCTTCTCTTCTGCTTCTTTCGTCTTCTCTTCTGTGATCAGCAAATCAATAAATCTTAGATAATCCTCGTACGAAAATAGTAATTCCAGATCCTGAATAACCTGACCCGTACCGACTTGATCTGCTATCAGATAAGAATAGTTGCTTCGTACTGGAGTAGCCGGTGTAGAAGCAGCGATCTGATTAGTGACTGTAGTCTTATTTTTCACAGAAGTAGTACCATTAGAGGTTATTTGGATATCTCCCTCACCCATAAATTTCATAACTTTTTTTACATAATTCTGTGTTTCCTTAAACGGAGGAATCCCTCCATATTTTTTAACATTTCCACTGCCAGCATTATATGCTGCTAAAGCCAAACGGGTATCTCCATCGTATTTCTTTAGTAATTCTGCAATGTATTTAGAACCACCCATAATATTTTGCTCCGGATCAAAGGAATCCGTAACACCAAGGCTTTTTGCTGTAGCCGGCATCAGCTGCATTACACCTTGTGCACCGCATCTGGAAACAGCATTTGGATTAAAATCAGATTCAGCTTTTCCAATTGCTTTCAATAGTTCAACCGGAACATTATACTTCCTTGCAGCCTGATCAAATATCTCATCCATGCTCTTTGATTCTCCTAAAAAGGTTGAGAAATCAGAGCTGTTATCCGGATTGGTCTTACCTGAGTTGATATTATAATTATTTCTTACAACAGATATTCCGTTAATTTCTGACATAATTTCTCCTTAGTATTTCGATTAATCACGCTTTTAGGTTTCTAAAGATATTTTAAACTATTTTATGATATTTTTCAACCAATTAAATAGACTCATTTTATCATATCAATTGAATTGAAAAGCGTTTTAATCACATACCACTTTTATATCAAAATGTGATAAACATTATTAGCATTCCTTAGGCATCATATTAAAAAAATTTATAAGGCTAGGCTGAAATATATAAAACTGACGCAGCTGTCAAGCCTGATCCAACACTGCAAAATACCAGTAAATCCTCTGCGGCAATCTCACCAGCTGTAACCGCATGATAATAAGCAAGAAGCGGACTGCTTGTCCCGGTGTAGGCATAACGGTCTCCAACATACTTAAATTGTCCCTGCGGATAGTTCAATGTATCCGCTACTTTTTTAAGAGCAGTTTCAGAAAACTGAGTGAAGAATACCATTTTAGCCTGCTCCATCGTGTAATTATTCTCTATCATCAGTTGATAAATTATCTCTGCACAACGATTTTCGGGTTCCTCGGTATCAAAGGGATCCCATTTCCAGCGTTTTTGATCACCTGGAATTTCAGCGTTATATATTTTTGACATTCCGCATTCGGGCATAAGTACATAATCACGTAAATTAGTTTTGGTTGCATATAAGGAATCTATAAATCCAACCGGTTTTTCCGTTTCGATGGCTTCCAGTACAACCGCAACCGCAGCATCTCCGATACAACCATACGTGATTGGGTTAGTCTCCAGACCATAATGATGTATCATGGTAGCTCCTACGACCAAAAGCTTATGTAATCTTTTATTTGATTTCATGAGTGCCTGCGCCTGATCTAGGGCTACAACCATTCCAACACAATTTGCATTCATATCGAATACTGTATGTGCATTTTCAGCTCCCAGCGCATCCCTCAGAATGATTGCATTCGTGGGTGAAGTGTACTCCGGAGTATCCGTACTGAATATTACTCCATCCAGCTCTTCAATTTTAATATCTGCAGAATGAATTGCGTTTTTACTGGCCTCAATCGCCATGGTTATCACATTTTCTTTTGAAATATCTGCTATGAATCTTTCCTTTCTGCCAAGATGATTTAATAAGTGTGATACTTTTTCTCCCAAGGTTTGATCGATTTCAGAAAAATGTTCAACAAAATATTGATTATCTACCTTATTCTCCGGGTGATAGATTCCTACTGACTTGATGATTACTCCTACGTTCATATGTTATCCTCCAATGAATGTAAATGTTTGTTAGTTCCTTATTCTTCCTGAAGCTTTCCTGTCATTTGAATTAAGTTGTTAATTAAACCATCGAGCTCATAAAATCTTTGTGAAATACTTTGTAGCATCTGATTTTGACCATCTGCACTTATAACAATACTGTTGATTGCATTTGAAATATTACCGGTAGAATCTGTTATTTCTTTTGTCTGACTTGTAACAATCAAGCTATTCTTATTCAAATCCGAAATTTTCTGATGTACACTATTTGTATTTTTCGTAACTATTTTATTAAAATCTTTAATTTCATCAAAAACCTGCATGGTATTCTTATTATATATTCTGTTTTTGTTCATTACTTCTTGCCCGTCATTGATTCTATCCTTTATCACATTAGACTTTTCCAACAGAGAACCTAGTATTTGATTAATCATACTGACGCTTTTCGCGCTGCTGACAGCAAGCTTTCTGATTTCATCTGCAACTATCGTAAAGCCTTTTCCATGCTCACCCGCTCTTGCTGCTTCGATATTGGCATTTAGAGATAGCAAATTCGTCTGATCCGCAATACTATCGATACTCGACAGAATCTCATCCATGCTTCTGTTTTGATTAATGAACTCCTCCATCAATTCTGCAGTTTCATTAATTATCTGGGTTAATTGTTCATATTGTTCAATCATTTGTTTTAATACACTATTTCCGTTATCGATAATCTGAGTATTTTTTACGACTAGTTGCTTAAGCTCGTCTGTTTCACAAACAATCGTTTCTATGTGTTTTAAGTTTAAATCCATATAGCTATGAATTGATTCCGTGATTGAAAATTGTTCCTCTGTACTGGCTGCGACTTCACTAAAGGAAGTGTTCATCTCCTCCGATGTACTCGCTGCATCCGCCATATCCCCGGTCACATGCTCTGAAAATTTTCTCAGAAAATGTACTGATTCTGTAATCTGATCTAAGATACTCTTTAAGAAGGTACTGCTTTCTTGGGCCTCTGTGTATTGCTTTTTTGTTACCTTCTGTAAACCGGTGATTAATTGAACAAGTTCACATAATATGATGCAGGCCAGCAACATATAGAACAGAATAATTAATAAACCCTGCATATTTGCATAGCCCACATACATACCTTCACCATAGGTAATATAAAAAAATATAATCATAATAATATTTGAGATATATATTAGGATAATTAATGATTTTTTTAGAAATAAACTGATAAATATCAAATTAAAGAAAAGAAGAAAAACACTATTTAGACTCTGATGAACCAGAGTTATCATGATAGCATGTATAATCAATCCGACAAAAGCAAAATACTTCATCCAGGATATAAATATCTTTTTAATTGATACAAAGGTAAAGACAAGAGCAACTGTTAATCCTAATGTTAGAAGTACCAGTATAACCTTCATCGGTGATCCTCCGAAATAGTTACAGATTACTCCTAATACTACCGAAATCCATAATAGCCTTGTTGCGATTACATTTTGTTTTAATTCTATTCTTTGAACTTCTTCATTTTGTTGCATAAAGATTTCCTCCTTAGTAGTAAAACTATGTCTTAATTATGGTAACTATTGTATAATATTTGTATATTTTACTATTATTAGGATATTTTACCATTCAAATTAAATAATAGTCAATAAACATTTGTTAAATTTTTAAAAAAAATGGCATGTTTTATAATATTAAGTATTATTATGTAACTTTTTATCATATGAAATACTATTACTCCAATCCTAAAAGGCAATATCACGCAAGAAAATTACCATCAACAGTAGATATCGTAGATTATATTAGATTGCAGCTACGAATTATGACTATCAGCGGCGGCTCTCCCTACGAAGGACTTAGCACAGGATATCCAAATTCCTGCCATGATAAAAAGCAAACTGATGAAATGTACGAAGGATATTTTTTCTTTTAAGATTACAGCTGATAGAAAAATGCTGCTGATCGGTACTACACTGGTAAATACCGCTGCGTTACTTACAGGAACTTTTTCGACTCCGCGAAACCATAGTACATAAGATAGGCATGATACAAATATACCGTAATAAAGAATACATAAGACATTCTTAAAATCCATATTAAGAAAATCATAACGGAATGCATCATAAACGGAAAAAGGAAGTAATAATAAAAATGCATAAATAACAATAACAGTTGTTCGATATAATGCCGTGATAGGCTTACATTTCACCTTGCTAAGAATCGAAAACAATGCTTCGCAGATTACAGCAGCAAGTATTAATAGATTTCCCTTTAAGGAACCCGTTCCGGTATTGTTATTACCATAGGTATAAAGATTGATTATCAATAGTCCTATGACCGTACATATAACAGCGACTATCTGGTTTAACGTTCCTTTCTCCTTTAGCACTAGGATTGCTATCACCACTACAAGAAAGGGTGCTGCACTGGTAATTAGTCCGCTTGTAGCTGCAGTCGTATATCTCAGCCCAACAAAAGTAAAGATACGATATAAAAAAACACCGCACAATGCTTGTGAAAACAGCAAAGCATGAGTTCTCAAATCTATCTTTACAGCTTCTTTTTTTATAAGAAAGGTAAGAGGGAGTAATATTATCATACCGATAAAAATTCCTAATTCGGTTGCTAAAAAAGTGGGTAATGATGAAACCATCATTTTACTGGCAACAACTGCACTCCCGGAAATAAACATCGCCAATGTTAAATCAAGATAAGCACTCATTTTATTTACTCTCATAATAATTCTCCAATCTGAACCATTGTTCGTAAGAATTTTGCTTATACAAAGTTCTTTTCATTGATGGTAATTAATGCTATAATCATATCGTCGCTAAAGTGGTTTGAAAAGAACCACTTAATCATTATTTTCGCAGTACCACTTTATGAGGAGTATATCATGTGGATTAATTTTGATCCAAACAGCAACCTCCCGATTACCCGACAGTTATATGATAAGATAAAAGAGATGATTTTAGATGCTAAGCTTACTCCAAAAGATAAGCTGCCTTCCACCAGAGTCCTGGCAAGTGAATTAAAGATCTCAAGAAATACGGTATTAGAAGTATATAATAAGTTAATAGCGGAGGGATATCTGGAGGCCCGGCATGGCTCAGGCACCATTGTATCTGATAGTATTACGATGCTACAAAAACAAATCAGAGAACACAATAATGATAATCGGGTTAAAAATATCCGTAAGGAAGAAAAACTAATTAATTTTCGTTCCGGTGTCCCTGACTTAAATTTATTCCCCAGAAAGGAATGGGGAAGGTTATATCAACGGCTTTGCAAAGACCTGCCTTCCTCTGCACTTCGTTATCAATCACCGTGCGGTGTTTATGAGCTACGGGAAGCTATTTCAAACTATCTTTACCGAACGAGAGGAATCAGTTGCGCTGCACAAAATATCATGATCGTATCAGGATCTACACAAGGCCTGTCCTTAATATCAGCCCTATTGTACAGGGATCAACAGGAAGTAATTACAGAAGATCCGCTTCATCCTGGGCTTCTTCAGGTGATAACCTCTGCCGGTTACCATATTAAAGGAATCCCGGTGGATGAGAAAGGAATGATTACAGATTTACTTGCACCCTCCGAACATCTCTCCTTCCTTTATACAACCCCCTCTCATCAGTACCCGATGGGTGGGATATTACCGCTTCAAAGGAGAATTGCTCTAATTCAATATGCGGTCTCTCAGAACTGTTATATTATTGAGGACGACTATGACAGTGAATTCAGATTTGAGGGTCAGCCAACTAACTCCTTATATGAATTAAATCCAAGTAAAGTAATTTATCTAGGCTCCTTTAGTAAGATACTAGCCCCTGCAATTCGCATTGGTTTTCTTATACTCCCGAAGGAACTGCAGGATCAATATAAGACTTTAAAAATGTATTCAGACGTGCACACAGAAGCATTATCACAATATACCCTCGCTGAATTTATACAAAATGGTGACCTGGAAAAGCATATCTGGAGAATGAAGAAATTGTATAATCACAAACGTGAACATCTCATCAAGGAATTAAAAATGAATTTTGATGGGCAGTATGAAATCCTGGGGCAGGCTGCAGGTCTTCATATTGTTATAAAATTTAATAACATTATCTTCACAGAGGAATTGATTAGAAAACTAACCACTCATCATGTAAAAATATATCCGGTTGAGGATTATACTATAAGAAAGAGTGGTAGCTACTCCAATCAAATAATTTTGGGATATGCTCATCTGACCTTTACTGAGATTACAGAAGGAGTTAAAATACTCAGAGATGTTATTAAAATTTTAACTTAGTGATTAAACTCAGAATAGAACTATGTTTCAGTATAGAATATTGTTTCAGATTAGAATATTGTTTCAGTATAGAATATTGTTTCAGATTAGAAGCCCGGAAAGACTAAGTGGGAATAAGTCTTTTCGGGCTTCTATTAAAATCTTCTTTTGATATTTAGGAAAACAAAATCTCTAAATATAATAAAATCAAAATTCTCTGTAGTTACTACATGATAATTAGCAGTTATTAGATTGTTATAATTAGATACGCCTGCATATAATTCTTTCACGTCATAGGTCCGAATAATCGTAGGGAACAGATAATAATGTCTTTATGGGATCACTGCAATCCATCATATAAACTTCTCTTTTTATTACTATTTATTCTTCCCAAATCATAAAAGTGCATATTTATATTTAATTATTAAAAAGCCACTTTCCCTAAATATTATGTAAGGAAAATGGCTTGATTGTATTATTTCTATAATAGGTTCTTTATCAGATCCGTACCAGCTATGAACGTACCGATGGTACCACCGATATTGGTCATTACGATTACTAAAATTGTTTTAAGAAATCGATTCTTGAAAAAGCCCTTAAAGCTGAAGATATCAGTTTGAATATTCTGGATATCCTGAACGGTAGGCTTTTTTATTGTTGCTTCTACCAGACCTGCGAACCACCCGCAAGCCAGTAACGGATGAAGTGTCGTTATTGGAGCTACTGCAAAAGCAGTAAGTATACTCAAGGGATGTCCCAAGGATAAAGCAGTAAATATCGCTGCTAATGCTCCGGTCCATAACACCCAGGAGGATAATTGTTGTAAACCTGTTTCAAAATTAAGGATAAAGGAGTATACCATAACTATAGTAATAATTGCCGGAATAATCCAGCCCGCTATTTTGGAGAAAGTGCTTTTAGGAGGAATAAAAGTTATTTTTTCGATATCCTGCTCCTCATATATCTCATTTTTTACTCCCGGTACATGCGCGCCACCAAGAATAGCAACGACCTTATTCCCCGGTGCAGTTTTAATTTTAGATGCGAGATACTGGTCTCTCTCACTAATTAAAATCTCGCCGATTTTCGGAAACTGCTTACGTAAACCCGATATTGCTGATTCCAGCATATCCTCCTTTAATAAGTCCTGTAAGTCCTGATCAGAAATATCCGTATCATCCTCATCTGCAAATAACACACTTCCTAATAGTTTCATTTTTTCCCAAAAGCCTAGGCTTCTCCAAATACGAAGAAAAGTGGTCTGAATATTACGGTCTGCCAGGACAAGCGTTGCTCCGGTTTCCTTTGCACTGGCAATACCCTGGAGCATTTCACCGCCCACCACGGTATCCAGCTTCTTAGCCATCTTCTTCTGATAGGAACTGAGAAATAGGTTTGCAATGAGAAAACCTATCTTTTTATTTTTTATCACCTTAATGATGTCTGTATTCTCCCAGGCTTTCGGATTCTGAACATTCTGATATCTATCGTCATCCAATTCAATACATATACTATCGGGTTTTTCCTCATCAATTACCTGTTTTACAAGTTCCACACTATCTTTAGATACATGAGCTGTAGCAATCAATATGATTTCCTTATCTTGATACTGCAGTTTTGTTACATTTTCCTTATCCATTTTTCCGCCTTCCAGTAATCGAAATGATATTTTATAAGCTATTACAGAAAGTCCTGTAATTTCTTGATACTTTATTATTAATGATTGAAGTATACAATTAATGAATCAATGAGTCAAGTTTAAATACAAAAATCAGTTCTTTTTGTTCATTTATTTTACTATTAAAAGTAATAAAAAAACCTTACTCACCTTCTATGATGAGTAAGGAATTAATCCAAAACATATTTATATTTTACACGACTATATTAGTCTTTCAACCGTTTAAATTAAAAGCTTACCTTTGGGGCACTGTTTTCCTTCAGATTATAATTCATGTTCCAAATTGTTGCGGTTCCATTTATAATACGAAATATTGCTACATCAGAATCACTCTGTGCTCTTTTTAAGTTATCTAACAACCAAGGTCTTTCCAAAAAGAGTCTTTGCTCTAATTCCTCATCCTCAAGTACTTCCATAGTACCTGCAACTCTCAAAGTTTCAAAGTCCGGCTGGTCAGCGTTACGTATAAATGCGGCTTCAACCTTTGGATGCTTTGTTATTTGATGGTATAGATTCTTTACCCTACCTGTGTGAAAATAAAATCCCGTTTCATCAGCAAACCACAATAGCATACCTCGTACTCGCGGCTGATCATCTTCATTTGTTGCTAGCCAACACGACGGGTTTTGGTTAGCAAACATAATTACCTCATTTAATTGTTCATTCATAGCTTTTCCTCCTTAATATCCAAGGATAATTTCCTTGTTTGACTATGAATGGATTTTAAACCTGTTATCCTTCATTTACTTTCAAAATCCCGTGCAAAATTATCAAAATTCAATGTTTTCACTGCTCTGCTGAAAGTTTTGTTTGAAAGCAGTAGGTGTCATATGATACTTATCCATAAAACAGAATGAAAAATAAGAGGATGAAGAAAATCCACATTCAATTGCAATCTCAGTTATGCTTTTTGTACTATTCAATATCATAATACGAGCTTTTTGAAGACGTATCATTTGTAAAAAATCGATTGGAGTCATATTTGTAACTGTTTTAAATATTTTTGAAAAATGCCCGGTCGAACGATGAACCTGCTCGGCTAGATCTTCTAACGATATTTTTTCCGAATAGTGGCTGTTCATATAAGCAATTGCTTTATCAACCTCAAAACGATCATACAGAGGAAGCATTTTATTGGTTCTTGATATAACGGACCGCGAAATTAAGTGCGTGATAACTTGTGCTAGGTGATTGATCAGTTCGGTCTTACCCTTTTCACTATCATTTGCTTCCAACATAAAGCATCTTAACACACCCAAAAGGTCCGGATGCGGTATAAAGGCTTCACCCTTGAAGATCGGTATTTGATCAGTATATTGCAGTATTATTTTATGAAATATATCTGCATGAATCATGATCGCTATGTAGCTTTGAAAGTGGTCTTGCTCTACCTCCTGATGAGGAATATCCGGTGATATTGCAGATAAGCATTTCCCATCTGAAAGATCGTAGGATAATTCATTACCTTCAATGATAAAATTGCTGACCGGTTGAAAATAATAGATGAATGAATAGGCAGGGTGACAATGACTTGGGGTAATAGCATATTTACATTGCCCACTGGATGGAATAAATAAACTGACCTGCGGGTAAAGAAAACAATCACTATTCCTCAGGATACTTTCTGCAGTATCATCTAGCATCGAACCCACGAGTTGATTAAGTATATTTACTTTATCAATTAGCTTCATGTAAACCATCCTTTCTATAAATTGACTACTCCTTAGTTGAAACAATTCATAACTACTGGATATTTTTATTACTATACTTTAATATAACTATTTTGTCTATATAGAAATATTAATAGCTTCGTTTCTATCCATTCTTATATTTTTTATCTGTTCCATCACTGAATGTAACATACACCGAGAGTAGAATACTTCCTGTCAGCAGGATAAAAATCATAATAAGGGACCACTGGGTAGGAATATGTAGATCAAAAATCATAAAGGAAAGCTTAATGCCTGTAAAGGTAAGTATCATACCAACACCATATCTGACATATTTAAACTTCTCATGCATCTTTCCTAATACAAAATACATATTTCTCAGCCCTATAATTGCTAAAATATTTGATGTGTAAACTATAAACGGGTCCGTTGTGATAGAAAATATGGCCGGGATCGAATCAATGGCAAATATGATATCCGTAAATTCTATCAGTATAAGGACTGCAAATAATGGAGTAATATAGTGAGTTCCATCCTTTTTCACAAAGAATTTATCTCCCTCCAATTTTTTTGTAACCGGAACTATTTTTCCTAAAAATTTAAAAATCCTACTCTCCTTCACATCAGTCATTTCATCTTTTTTAAACAACATATTAACCCCACTGATGATCAACACGATTCCAAACACATAAAGAACCCAGTGGAACCTGTTCACTATTGCAACCCCAAGGGTTATAAATACAAATCTTAAAATTAAAGCTCCGGCAATACCATAATTTAAAATCCTTCTTTGATATATTGATTTAATTCCAAAGCTAGAAAATATCATAATAAATAAAAACAGGTTGTCTATACTTAAACTTTGTTCAATGATATATCCACTGATAAACTCAAGCGCTTTTTCTTTTCCCATGAAAAAGAAAATACCCGCATCGATTAACAACGCCAAATCAATCCAGAATATGAGTCTGTATAAAGCCTTCTTTGATGACAAGTCACTTGCCTCCTTACATTGAGTTAAGATAGGAACCTATATGTCTCATTTAAATTTACCCTAATTACCGCTTCATGATTTATTAACAACCTACAAGCACATCACGATCATAAAAACATATGATATTGTAGTAATCAATTCAAAGGGATGTTTAACATGTATAATAATTATCAAAAGTATAATCCTAACAAATCGTATCATAGCCCGGACTATGTAAATACACCGAATATGTATAATATGTATGGAACACCGCTATATCCTTATTCTGTTGATAATTCCTCCACCTACTCAAATTATGAAAATCAATTTTCTTCTCCCTATTCTTCTGGGGTAACAAATTATCAGATTGGGCCGCAGTTTGATGATGAGGATGTAGTAATAAGGGATTATGGACCGAACCCGTTTGTAGTAAATATTAATGAAGCTACCATTCAAAACGATACCTTTCGGACTGCATTATGGACCGGTGAGCATCTGCAGATAACGCTAATGAGCCTCAATGTTGGAGAAGAGATTGGAATAGAAATTCACCCGGATCATGATCAATTTTTAAGAATTGAGATGGGTGATGCTCTGGTTAAAATGGGTGATCGTCAGGACCGATTGGATTTTCAGGAAAATGCAACTGACGATTATGCAATCGTTATACCTGCAGGTAAGTGGCATAATATAATTAATACCGGAGACATCCCATTAAAATTATACTCCATTTATGCGCCACCAAAGCATCCCTTCGGTACTGTTCATAAAACGAAGGCCGACGCAGAAGCTGCAAAATAGCTTCGAAGTTCATTATGACAAACTGCCCTTCTCTTAAATAATATTTTCTTTCTCAGTATATAAACAACAGACCTTTAATATAACTTGTCAGCCGGCAAATTATTTTAAAAGTCTGTTGTCATTTTGTTATTGTATAGTTTTAAGTATCTGATCAAAGAGCTGTATCCATGGGCCAACCTATATTAGCGTGACCTCAAAGACGGTTAGCAAATTATCACAAACCGTAAATCTAATATTATAGCCTGCAAATCCGAAGCCGTACTTACGATCGGGATCTTTATGATACGAGGGTCTTGGATCCTGTGCCAGTACACCCATTAATGCTTCCTGATGCTCCAAGGGTATCTGACATAGTAAATGTTCAGGAAATTCTACCTCGAGAGCATAATTTATCAGGGGCTCTGCAAATCCTCCGATTGCATCAGGATGACTATCCGTATACGAAAGGTATGGCTTAATATCATAAATTGGTGTTTGATCCATTAGATCAGCTCCAGAAACATGCAACAACGGTCCAAGCTCAGGATGCAATTCTATCCTGTCGAGTTTTACTGAGGAAAGACCAATTGGGTTAGGACGAAAAGGTGAACGGGTTGCAAAAACACCAATACGCTTATTACCGCCAAGACGTGGCGGCTTTACCATTGGTGCCCATTTATCACGGGTTGTATGAAAGAATCCCCATATAAGCCAGACATGTGAAAACCCTTCCAAACCTCTGAATGCATCAAGATTCCGATATTGCGGTTCGAATATGATTACTGCCTTCAGGGTATCAACAATTCCGCTTTGTCTTGGAATACCAAACTTTTCCGGAAATTCTGTATGGATACGGGCAATCGCATTCAAGTAAGTTTTATCATTATATTCTTGCATCTTACAATCTCCTAAAGCTTATATTAATAAATAAATTAACAAAATTAGATTAAATTACTTAACCCCTTTAGATATCCAGGGTAAAACTCTGCCCCTCCCGACTGATATCCATAACGTTCACAGAAGTAATGATTGAGCTTCTATCCCGTTTAAAATGTTGAATTATCTCCGGTTGATCCCAGAAATGCATCGGGAATGCATATCTGACCTTAGCAGTACTAAAAAGATATTCCAGTCCCATATAACTCCATTCTTCCTGTCTTGGGTCTAAAGGTGCAAAGGCTATATCTATCGATAAGTCTTTTAAACTTTCCATTTGTTTTTCAAACATAGCCTTCATATTATTGTTATACTGCTTTGTCTCTTCTTTCCATAGCCATAGATTAAGATCGCCCGCATGATAAATTGTTTTTCCTAAATAGGTAAGCAAAAAAGCAACTCCGCTGTCTGTCGATTTCAATGTTTTAAGAATTATTTTATCATTACTACTTACGTACAGATTATATTCCTGATTTGGTTTTACCGATATTAACTTATCAGTTGCCATACCTGTCCCAGTGCTGCTATCACTCTTATGCTTAATGTCTGAGGAAAGCACATACAAAATATCGTAATATTGTTCCTGCAATTTAAGTACCTCTGGATTAAAATGATCGGCATGTTTATGACTGGCAAATACAATTAACTTTTTACCGGTGTTCAATTCCGGTATATCGCCTTTGTAATAATCAAACAACCAATAGCAGGTTTCCCATTCCAACAGGAAGCCACTATGTCCAATGTATGTGATCTCCATATATACCCTCAGCTTTCTATTCGTATTTTTTGTTCTCGAAACAGGCTTGTAACGGCTTCGTTGTAATCCGATAATTTATCTGCCTTTTTAATCTTTTTTGCATACTTTTCATTGTTCGTAAATATCCAAATCATATAAAACCATATTTCTTTCATTTTAAATAGAATATTCCGATCACCGTAAAGAGTTTTTTGATAACCTTCATAAACTTTATCATGAAAATTCTTTAATAATTCCATATTAAGTTTTTCATGATTTGAAATATTATGAATGAGGCTGGGATTGGTTATTAGCCCTCTACCTAGCATAATTGTCTTGACATCGGGGAAATCAGCAGTAAATGCCTGATAATCTTCGGCAGTAAAAATGTCCCCATTATAACAAACAGGATTTTTACTTAAGGTCAACGCTTCCTTAAATATCTTCAAATTAGGCTTATTTTTATAAAAATCCTTCTGTATTCTAGGATGAATGATAAGTTCTTCGATTGGATATTTATTAAACAGTTCAATCAGCTCGTAAAATTCCTCGGGCTCTTCCTTTCCTAGCCTTGTTTTTATAGAGATTTTTGTAATTGACGCAGAATATATTTCATACAAAAATTCATCAAGTTCTTCTCTTTTCGCAAGAAAACCAGAGCCTCTGTTTTTTGCCACTACTGTTCCGGAAGGACACCCTAAATTCAGATTGATCTCATGATATCCCAAATGCTTGAGTTTTTTAGAAGTATGAATAAAATCTCTTGCTTGATTGGTTAAGATTTGTGGTATTAAGGTCAGACCTTGATTGTTTTCCGGTAAAACATCATTAAGTTCTTTCGTTTTAAAGCTATCACTTTGATTTGCCACAATAAAGGGTGAATAATATTTATCGATATCATTGAAAAAAGCTTTGTGGGCATTTCGATATACATAACCCGTTATTCCTTCCATAGGTGCGAAATAATAATTCATAGTTCTCCCATTCCACCGCCTAATAGCGGCATATTCACAAGTCTTATAGCAACCACCTTGCGCGAATAATTATCTTAAGATTTTTTACTATTCTTTGAGAATTTAAATAAACTTCTTTTTTCTTTTAAGGTCCCGTCTGCCGTCATACGATACTTCTTCTTCTGAGAATTTCCTGCTTGCTTTGAGCTGGCTTGTTGATTTGTTTTATAAGAGGACGCTTGCTTCGGTGCGCTGGTTGATCGTTGTGATATCCGATTCGAATCCGGTTGGGAAGCTTCAGACTTTGCACCACCTCTTCTCGGCTGTGTGGCTTTTGGTGCCGGAAAATTATTCATCAATGGATAAGGATGCTCTTTTACTTCATTTAAGCGTTTCCCTATCAATCGTTCAATATCCGCTAGCTGCTCCTTCTCATCAAAATCACAGAAGGATATAGCAACTCCTCCTAGTCCTGCTCTTCCGGTACGTCCAATACGATGTACATAGGTTTCGGGTACATTAGGTAAATCATAATTAATTACATGTGACAGTTCATCAATATCAATTCCTCTGGCTGCGATATCCGTTGCTATCAAGACCCGTAGCTTTTTATTTTTAAAATCGTTTAAAGCTTTTTGCCGTGCTCCTTGAGATTTATCCCCATGAATGGCTTGCGCGGTCACTGTTTCCTTCGCTAATTGTTTTACAATACGGTCTGCTCCATGCTTAGTTCGGGTAAATACCAGTGCAGAAGAAATCGATCCATCCTTTAAGATATGTACCAATAAATCCTTCTTACTAGTTCTATCCACATAGTACAGATACTGATCGATGGTATCCACTGTGGAAGAAACAGGAGTTATCTCAATTTTTGCAGGATGCTTTAGCATGCGCTCCGAAAGCCTAGCTATATCCGATGGCATGGTGGCAGAAAATAGCAGGGTTTGTTTTTTCTCCGGTGTTCTGGCAATGATCTTTTTTACATCGTTAATAAAGCCCATATCCAGCATACGATCCGCTTCATCCAGAATTAGAATTTTAATATGGCTTAAATCCACATATTTTTGCATTATCAAATCATTTAGCCTACCTGGTGTTGCTACAAGAATATCCACGCCCTGCTTCAATTTTTCTTCTTGAGGCTTTTGTGATACCCCACCGAAAATTACACTATAGTTTAAATCAGTATATTTTCCATAGGTACTAAAACTTTCATAAATCTGAATAGCCAGTTCTCTGGTAGGTGTTATAATTAAAGCCCTAATACTTCGTTGCTCTGTATGAGATATATGTTCCTCGTGAAGTAATTGCAAAGTCGGTATTGCAAATGCTGCGGTTTTTCCGGTACCTGTCTGTGCACATCCCAACAAATCTCTTCCGCTTAAAATATAGGGAATTGCCTCTTCCTGTATCGGTGTCGGAACTTCATAATTCTCCTTCTCTAACGCTTTTAAAATCTCAGGTATTACATTTAGTTCTTTAAATTGCATATAATTTAATCTCCATTCTGCTGCTTTGTTCTTCATAAGGTTTCTGACATGTTTTAGGAACTTGGGTACTCAATATCAAAAAGAGTATCATTAACTAGATTCAACATCTCATTCATGCTATTCAAATTATCTACGATACGGTGTTGTGTAGAATTAATTGTTATATTATATTGAATCTGATCTGAATATTTTATAGAATGCTTACCACAATGAGCAGCTAGATAATCACATTTCTTTATGATTTCGTTAAGTAGGATGGTTATTGTTTGAAGCTGCTGACTACTCATATCCTTCATCTGGTACGTTAAAACAATTGACGTGTCATAGGTTAAATGCGCTGTATTTCTTAAAGCTACCAAAATATTATGATAGGATGTATTTTTTTTATAATTACTACGAAGCATCATTATCTTTTTAATCTTTGCTTCCTTATCCTTATCCTTCACCAAGAAAGTCAACCAATCGATTCCTTTAAAGGTTTCTGGTAATCGTTCCTTCGCTTGAAAAATAGGATTTAATGAGTTTCCCTCTATCCCTTTTTTAATTGCTTTCAGATGATCTGCTAAATTGATTAGACTATGGGTTATTCTCTTTTTCTCCATCTGTTTATAAAAAAATAGGGAAAAAATAAAATTAAATATGATAGCGATTAAAATTCCAATTCCCAAGGACAGTATTCTTAATTCAAAGGTTAATATAACACTTGGCTCTCCATTCGCTGTATATTGGACATAATTCGTCATATAGATGGAGGTAAAGATTGCTACAGGGGATACTTCTCTCCAATTAATTTTTAAGCAAATATATAAAGTTGCTGAGACTGAAAATGCTACTGTCCATAAATTAATACCAAACAATAAAACGATAAATGCTGTGACCAGCGCACCAAGAAGAGTAGCTGAAATTTGCTTCAGCCCACTTCGTATACCGGTTACAGTAACCGGTTCCAGAGACATCATTAATCCGAAAAGAACAGAAATTAAATCCTTATGAACCAGTGGAAGCTGTTGTACAATAACATAGGCAGCTAATACAGCTACAAGAGATTTTATGATATATAAACTTGCGTCAAACAAATAAGCTTCATTCTTTAATAAAATTACATTAAAAATTCTCTTCATAATTCCCTTGCCTTTCATCAACATCTATAACCTTTGAGCTATATTTACACTAGCAATTCAGCTTTCTTTTAAAATGGTACGTTTTTGTATTTATCTATCCTTATCCGATACCTTAATAACCTTCAAATTTTTACCGCCAATCATTGTGTTCTTCATAGTCTCCAGTACCAATGGACCTTTACCGTTTAATATCTCTACATACGAGAGAGAAGCCTGAATGGTAATAATACCGATATCCTCTGCACTGACACCTTCAATGTTTGAAATAACTCCAACAAAATTGGCTGCTCTTAATTTCTTATTCTTTCCGCCACTAAAACGTAGCTTCATAATTTCCCTATTTAAGGGCTCACTCTTACTGACTTTAATTCGGGGGGCTGCTCTTAGTTTTGCATCAAAAACAGGCTTTTTTGTCAACACCTCTTCTTTTGAAAGCCTAGCTAATCTCTGGATTTCAAACCCGATCAAACTCTCAATCTCTTGTAGGTATCGGCTTTCCTTTGGATCGGTGAAGGTAATTGCCTTTCCGGTCTGACCAGCACGTCCGGTTCTTCCTGTCCGATGAACATAATTCTCTTTATCATAAGGGATATCATAATTTATTACTAAAGATATATTCTCAACATCAATCCCTCTGGCTGCAACATCCGTTGCTATCAGATAACTGAATTCTCCTCTTTTAAATCGCTTCATCACTGATAACCGAACCTCCTGCTCCAAACCACCATGAAGCTTATTACAAGGATACCCCATATCAGCCAGGCGGCCATATACCATATCTACCCGTTCCTTGGTATTGCAAAATATAATACAGCTATCCGGATTTTCCATAATTGTAACGTCCTTTAGCAATGAAAATTTATCCTCTTCCTCGGTAATATAGAGGGTGTGATTTATCACAGCTGTTGTAATTTGGTCTTCACTGACATCTATTTGAATCGGATTTCTCATAGACTTAGATGAGATATTTATTATTTCAACAGGCATAGTAGCCGAAAACATCATTGTAATCAGCTCATTAGGAAGTCCCTTTAAAATTGTTTCCACCTGCTCTATAAATCCCATATCCAGCATCTTATCTGCTTCATCAATTACTAAGTAATTTAATTTACTTAGATTAATAGTACCTTTTTTCATGTGATCCATAACCCGTCCGGGGGTACCCACTACAACATGAGTTTTTTGATGGAGCTCTGTTTTTTCTATGGAAATAGGATGTCTTCCATATACTGCGACAGCTTTGATTCGTTTAAATCTGCCTATATTCGTAAAATCCTCTTTCACCTGCACTGCAAGCTCCCTCGTAGGAGTCAGGATAAGAGCTTGTGGCTTATTTTCAATCCATTCTATTGCTTCACAGATTGGAATGGCATATGCTGCAGTCTTACCGCTACCTGTCTGGGCTTTTACAATAAGATCGTTTTTATTTAACGCTAAAGGCATGACCTTATCTTGAACCTCTGTGGGTATATCATATTTTAACCCGTCAAGTGCATTCAATATTTCCTCACTTAATTTATATTTATGAAAACTTCTATCGTTCATATTTACTCTCTCATATCGAATCTTTTCCGATATCCACACTTTCTGCATAGTTCCTCAACTGCTTCTCTTTTGGAAAAACCATCAATGATATTAGCGGCTCTTTTATTTTCGATTATTTCTGAAAAATGAGTTGTTTTAATATTACCTAGATTTATTATACCCTCACCATCAAGACAACATGGAACTACGGTTCCATCTACCAAGATAGCTATCTGGTTACGAAGTCCGTAACAAAAGCCTTTACCATCATCCTCCATCTCCTTTAGGTCCGGCCATTGAAACTGATGATCCTGATTTAGATAGATTTGGTCGGCTATTTTAATCCCTCTGCCCGGTATGACCTTTTCCTGTATTTTGTAGGGTAGATTAAATTCTTTTTCAATCGTCTCCAATAACTGACTGTTTTTTTTCCTTTTCTGATTGATTTCATTGTTCTCATCCAAATTCCATAGCCGGTAGGATATTAGTAGCTCACTACTTAGAGTCGCTTCTCTGGTAAAGGAAATAATATTATCTATATAATCTGCCTTGTCCCCAAAAGCTTCATTTCCGTCAAAGCTATGCAATGAAAAATTAATCTGCCTTAAAGATGGTTTTCCATAAAGCTTATTTTTCATTTGATTGATCCGTGTTCCGTTTGTGGAAATATTGACTCGAAACCCTTGTTCATGGCATATATCCAGGATTTGATCAATATCAGGATGTAGAAGGGGCTCTCCTTTCACATGAAGATAGATATAGTCCGTATATGGTTTTATTTGATCTGATATCATACGAAAGGTCTCAACCGTCATAAATACCGGTTTACGAATAGTTTGCGGGCAAAAATCACAGCTGAGATTACATACATTGGTAATTTCTATATAGATTTTTTTATATTTTTTCAACCCTTTGTCTCCTGTAATACTGTTTCTTTTTGTGTCATCATCTATATGTTACATCTGCTAATTCATTCATTTCTTCCAGAGTACCAATTTTATGATCTATCTTTGAATTAACTCAGGTCCCTGTATTCGTTACTATCTTAGCATTATTCTGAATATTAATGTGTCAGCTTCCAGTATTCCTCTTTTGTCAGCTCCCTATAATGACCTTTTTTCAGTGTGTCATCCAACGTTAACCCGCCAATGGAAGTCCTTTTTAAATAAACAATATAACATCCAGCTGCCTTTAGCATTCTTTTTACCTGGTGTTTTCTTCCTTCTGTTATCGTAATAAATCCGGATACTACAGGCTGATGAAAAGGATTTATCCTGATACCCTTTATATTAGTAAGCTTCATTTTATCCTGTAGCTCTAGATATAGCCCTTCCTCTTCTATTTCGAGTTTTACGGCTTTTGCCAGATGTTCACCTTCTCCAATATCAATTCCCGTTTTCAAGCTTCCTTTAGCTTCTCTACTTAAAGTACCAAAGGCCCAGAAAAAATAGGTCTTTTCCACATGCTTGTCGGGGTACATCAATTTATGGCTGAACTCACCGTCATTCGTCAACAAAAGTAATCCTTCTGTATCCTTATCAAGTCTTCCTATCGGAAATAGTCCTTTTCGACAGTCCTCAGCAAAATAATCAAGTACTGTCTTATTATCGAGGTCTTTAGTTGCAGTAATACATCCCTGAGGTTTATGAAACATATAATACATTTTTCCCGGATGAGTTATTCTTTTACCGAGATACCGAATCACATCCATACTTTCTTCAATTTCGACTGCAGGATCTGTTATTTTCTTATTATTTACTGTTATCATGCCATCCTTTACAAAATTTCGGATTATCTTTCTGCTCCCTACAGACGCCTCTGCTAAAAACTTATCTAATCTCATAGTTTGTCCTTTATAACGTTTTCTATTAATGAGTAGAAAACTTCTTAACCCTTCAATCGTCTTTATCTTTTTTATAATTACGGTTTGAACTTGCTCATTCCAGTTATTTTTTACGAGATTTGATCCAAACGTAATAAACTGCTGTTCATTATAACATTGATTCGGATAATTTCATATAAAAAGATCATATAAACATATTATAATTGAAAAAGGAAGTTACTTATAGCAACTCCCTTTCATAATTATATAGATATTTCAATGTCAATTCTATCACTCCAGCTCTAGCTAAACCGCAAAACTGCATTCTTCATACGCTCGGCAACCGATACTCCGAAGGGGCAACGCGTTTCACAATCTTGGCAACCGATACAATGGGATGCATTTGCAGAGAGACCGGAATAATGTGCTTTAACTGTAGCGGGAATCTCCTCCTGCATTATTGCCAGATCATATAGCTTATTTACCATCGCTATATCTATATAGGACGGACAGGGTGCACAATGTCCGCAATAAGTGCATTGTCCCGAATATGCATGATAGGGTGCTTTGGCCAGTACAGTGGCATAATCTTTCTGTTCCTCCGTGGCTGTCTCATACGCTACTGCTGCATCTACATGTTCCGCTGAACTGAAGCCTACCACCACAGAAGCCACGGCAGGACGGGTAAGAGCATAATGAAGGCACTGAACCGGAGTCAATGCAACACCAAAAGGTGAATGTTCTGTACTGAATAACCTTCCTCCCGCATAGCCTTTCATTACAGTAATTCCTACATTCTCACGCTCACATATCCGATACAATTCTTCCCGTTCCGGTGCAATTCCCTTTAACTCATCCTTATAATGGTCACTAAAAAGATCCTTGATATCTTCACTTGCCGGAAGCATATCAAAGGCTGGATTAAGACTGAATAAAATCATTTCGATTTCTCCACTAAGCGCTGCCAATTTTGCAACTACCGGGTTGTGTGTGCTGAGACCGATATGATGAATCGTACCATTTTGCTTCAATTCTCTGACATAGTCAATGAATTCTCCAACCATAATTTGATTGAATTCAGCTACTTCATCTACAAAATGAATCATTCCAAGATCAATATAATCCGTTTGGAGACGGGTTAGTAGATCTTGAAACGCTTCCTTTACTTTTTCCATATCTCGGGTACGAACATACTGGCCATCCTGCCAAGTGGAACCTAGATGTCCTTGAATCACCCATTTATTACGATGTCCTGCCATTGCTGCTCCGAGATTGGAACGCACATTAGGTTCCGACATCCAGCAATCTAAGATATTAATTCCATATGACTCGCTACGTTCAACTACTTCTTTTACTTCAGCAGCTGTCTTACGTTCCAACCATTCGCCTCCGAGTCCGATTTCACTGACACTCAATCCGGTATTTCCTAACTGTCTGTACCTCATATTATTTCCCCCTTCTAATCTCCATGTGCTACACCCTAAGTGAACCTCGGAACCCTCTGACGCCATAGTAGGATTCTGCGCCATTATGATATACGAAGACATTGCCATAGCGATAATCAGCAAAAATTGCTCCACCGAGTTTTCTAATTTCTGGAGGTGTTTTTAACCAGCTCGATGTTTTACTATCAAAATTACCAAGTGTTTGTAACTCACGATATTGTTCTTGTGTTAGAAGCTCAATACCCATAGCCTCAGCCATATCGATAGCGTTATTATTCGGTTTATGCTCTTTTCTTGACTCTAGAGCTTCACGGTCATAACAAATACTTCTTCGTCCCTTAGGACTTTCTGCGGAGCAGTCATAAAAAATATACTCGCCTGTCATTTCGTCATATCTGACTACATCCGGTTCTCCACCGGTTTCTTCCATCTGTTTCAGCGAGATAAGTTTTTCCTTATTGCCTTCCAGCTTCGCTTGTACTGCATCCCATATAATATCCTTATGTCGGTTCATATTTTTCTCAAATCGGTTTTTTAAAACATTGATTATTTCTAGCTCTGACATAAATCATCTCCTATCATATGCAATTTTGAAGTTTCCTCTCATAATTGGAATATATTATAAATTCTATCATTTCACAGATTAAAGTACAATATGAATCAATTAATTCTTGATAAGCAATTTCTCATTCTGTTATTAAGCTAATTACTATTCACCAGTGGAACAGCAATTCATTCAAAGAAGCTTTTAACCTAATAACGCGCAGAGGAAAGAAAATTACCTGGTTTTGGTAATTATTTCCTCTACGCGTCATATTATATGTATGTAAATTACTTCTTGTTATATCGATTGAGAGATATATAACGGCTCTTTATTTCCTCTTCCGCGAGCAAATAACACTCTGAAGTACGATAAAGAAACAAAGCATTGCCGCCCGTGTGATCTGTGGCCACCACGGATCCTGACTACCGATCGCGGTAACGACAAGTAATACGATTCCGCTTGTTAATACTCCAAATAAAGTACCGAAGATATTACCTACACCGCCGGTTAGCAGCGTCCCTCCTATAATCGATGCAGCAATTGCATCCATTTCAAGTCCTGTTGCCTGCTGAACGGAACCGGACCTTGTATGGAAAAGGTATAGGAAGCCGCCGATACCTGCTAGCAGTCCACAAAGCAAATGAGCATTAAACTTAGTTCTTTTTACATTTATACCGAGCATCAGAGCACTTTGCGAATTTCCACCCACAGCATAAAAACTGCGTCCGAGTTTTGTCTTCTTGAGTAGCAAGAACATCAAGCATACTATAATAATCGCTACCACAACGCCATATTCCAGCTTTGATTGAATGAAAATACCCTTCTTATTGACATCACCTAAAAAGGGAATTAGTATTCGCGCACCCGATAGCTTCTCAAAACCTGCGTTATCAACCTGTATCTGATTAACTTCTATCAGGGCAACCAATCCTCGTCCTAGGAACATGCCCGCCAGAGTAACAATAAAGGGCTGCATTTCCAGATACGCTATCAAAAACCCTTGAACTGCACCGAATATGAGACCAATTCCTATGGCTAGAGCTAAGGTTGTAAAGAAGTTAAAGTTATACTTGTTAAGGCATATGATACAAGCCGTACAAATAAGTGCCGTGGAACCGCCTACAGAAATATCAATACTTCCCGTTATCATAACAATTGAAAGTCCGCAAGCTATGACAATCAGTGCTGCATTTTCATTGAAGAGGTTAAAGAACATCTGAATCTTACTGAAACCTTTGTCTCCAAGGAAGATTATGGAGAGTGCATAGATTATAATAAAAAGTGAAATTGTAATTGTCAACAAGAAAGCAGTATCGGTCAGAGCTTCTCTTCTTTTGAATTTATTCAGAAAACTAATGTTACTGCTGGTACTTTGAGTTTTATTTGTCATACTAACCACGCTCCTTTCCAACACCTGAAGTCAATTTGGAAAATGTGACTTTATTGTTGAAGAAACTTTTTACAACCGGCGTTTGGATGGTCACAAGTATAATTATTATCACGGCTTTGAAAACCGGAACCGCATTTGTATTGACATTTAGCGTGGTCAACATAGAGGTTAAAGTCTGGATCGTATATGCTCCAATAATTGAACCTGTCATATTGAATTTACCGCCGCCAAGTGAATTACCTCCAAGGGCAACTGCTAAAATAACATCCATTTCAATGCTTGGCACAATAGTGTAGGGATTAACAGTTTGCACCCTGCTTGACTGGACGAAACCGGCAATACCAACACAAAGACCTAAAATAACAAAGGTTAAAAATTTGATCAGTGCAGGATTTAGACCGTTCAGGCTGGAGGATTTATCATTGATACCTACAGCCCGTGTGTACAGACCAAGGTTAGTTTTTTTCAACCCAATGATTGTTACAGCAATTACAGCAATAGTGATGAGTATTGGCATCGGAACTGGAAATCCCGGAATAAAGTTGCCGTAATACCCAAACGAAGCTACTGCTTTAGGCTTAAGGCCACCCATAGCCATAGAGCCTATTGAACGTCCGGCTGTAAAGAGAATCAGCGTTGCTACCATAGGCTGTATCTTAAATTTAGAAACGAGAATACCGTTAAATGCTCCACAGGCCATACCGGCAAGACATCCGAGTAAGAGTGCAATGATAACCGGAGCCTTCAACTCGGTGGGCTGGGTTTCGCTTCCGCACAAAACTCGCATTATCACTCCGCCGACGATTGCGATTGTAGCACCAACGCTGATATCCTGACCTCTGGAAGAAGACGTAACTAGGGTCATCCCTATGGCAAGAATAACCAGTTCCGTCGCGTTATTTAGTATATTGATTATATTTCCAATTAAAACAGGATTACCGGAACTGTCTTTGCCCATGCTGATTTTTAGGAAACCAGGATTGATGAATACATTGATTAACAATAGAAATACAAGAAAAGCAATGGGTATAAACAGTTTGTGCCTGAATAAAGCTTTAAAAACCGATTGCTGACGGTCGGCATTAAGTTTTTTACTGTTTTTGGACATTTTGACTTACACCCCCCGCTATGGTATACATTATTTTATCCTGTGTCATATCATCACCTTTTAACTCTCCAACTACATACAGGTCACGCATAACGATCAGTCTGGAACAGGTACGCAGCATCTCCTCAATCTCGGATGAAATGAAGGTGATACTCATACCCTCGGAAGCAAGCTTTAACACTAGTTTTTGAATTTCAACCTTTGTACCAATATCAATTCCGCGGGTAGGCTCGTCAAGAATAAGATAATCCGGATGAGTAAGCAGCCAACGGGCAAGAATTACCTTTTGCTGGTTTCCTCCTGATAGCGAATTGATTGGGGTATCTGCCGAAGCTGTTTTTATACCAAGTAAACTAATATATTCATCGGCAAAGGCTTGCGCCTGCGTCTTGGAAAATGGTTTGAAAAAGCCTCTCATAACCTGCAGAGCAAGTATGATATTCTCTCGGACTGACAAGTCGCCAATGATACCGTCCCTCTTACGATCCTCGGAGAGATATCCAATTCCTTTCTTCATAGCTTTTATTGGCGATGTGATATTGACATGTTCACCTTTGATTTTTAGTTTACCTTTCATAACCTTGTCTGCACCAAAAATAGCGCGTACACATTCACTACGGCCTGAACCAAGCAATCCGGCAAAACCAGTTACCTCTCCCTTGTAAGCGGTGAAATTGAATGGTTTAATTCCTGAAGTACTTGAAAGCTCTTCCGTTTCAATGATTTTTTCTTTCGAAGTACCGGCATCAGATTGAGTTTCTTTATGTAAACCTGCCAAATCGCCAATCTCCTTACCCATCATTTTGGCAACAAGCTCAACTCGTGGCAAGTCCTTAATTTGATATTCTCCGACAAGCTCACCATTACGCAAAACCGTAATTTTATCACATAATTCGTAAACTTGATCAAGGAAATGGGTGACGAATATAATACCTACCCCTCTGTCCTTAAGTTCACGCATCAATGTAAATAGCTTTGCGACCTCCTGTTCATCCAATGACGAGGTAGGCTCATCAAGTATCAACACCTTACAATCCATATCAATGGCGCGGGCAATCGCAACCATTTGTTGAACTGCTATGGAGCAGTTTGACAATTGCTTCGTTGGTTTAACCGGTATTCCAAGTCCCTTAAGAATGCTTTCTGCCCTGTTATTGTTCTTCTTCCAATCAATGAAGAAATCATCGGTTCTTCCAATAAATAAATTCTCGGCAACCGTCAGGTTCGGGCACAAAGTAATCTCTTGATACACTGTGCTTATCCCGAGTTTTTGTGCTTCCTGAGGTGACTTGATATGAACCGGTTTATTATTTCCTCTAATACAGATTTCTCCTGAATCCTTCGAGTAGACTCCGGTCAAAACCTTAATTAAGGTGGACTTTCCGGCACCGTTTTCACCCATTAAAGCGTGGATTTCACCTTCGCATAAAGTGAAATCTACGTTTTGTAAAGCCCGTACACCGGGAAAACTTTTATATATATTTCGCATTGTAAGTACTGATTTCTGCATATTGTTTATACTTACACCTCCGTTCAGATACGATATCCGGACATTATCCTGCCCCCTATGTGATTTAGCCACAAAAAGTAGTGACATTTGCCTTAAGTTAACAAATGAAAGGATACACGTTTCACTTGTCATGTATAATGAGATGTTGTTAGTCATGATCTAATAAAAGCGCGGTGCCAAGATTTGCGAACAATATCCACATACTCGGCGCCGCGCATTTCGATCAATATCTTACCTTGTTTGCCTGCTGAAAATCGCCGGATTTACAACAGAAGTAATTATTATATTCGGAAAAAACATGCTTCGCGGATACTAATAACTACGTGCATCAACAATTTCTTGTGTGATAGTTTCACAGTCAAATACTTCCTCAGTAACGTAAGCATCCTTGTTTACTTCCTTACCACCCTCGAGATCGTTAATAAGTTCTACAATACGAGGGCCATGGAGAGGATTACACTCAACGTCAAGGTTAAATTTACCATCGAGAACCATCTGAAGAGCCCACTGGTTAGCATCAAATGCAATAACCTTTACATCGCCAGTCTTGCCATATGTAATACCGGCAGCATCCATAGCAGCACACGCGCCACGAGCCATATTATCGTTCTCAGCATAAATTACATTGAATTCTGTTCCGCCAGCGATGAGTTCAGCAACTGCCTGCATAGCAAGTGTTTCGTCCCATCCCTTCATGTTTTGGTTGAGTACAATTTCCCAGCCATTCGCTGCTGCACCGTCTTCCATTGCTTTGGAACGACCGAGCTGAGCGGTAGCACCTGTGTCACCACCAAGTATTACGATCTTGTTCTTAGGAAGAGCTTGCGCTTTGAGCCACTCAACAGCCTTATTGCCTTCGGCTTCGAAATCGGAACATACCATTGCGGTATATAAACTTTCATCTAAGTCCAATTTACGATCAGCCATAATAAATGGTATTCCAGCATCCTGAGCAGACTTTGCTACATCTTCCCAGCCAGCTGCCTGAAGTCCTAAAACAACAAGATAGTCAACCTCTTCCTGAATAAGCTGTTGTGCTTGAGAGATCTGTGTTGCATGATTACCTTCACCGTAAACCATTTTAAGCTCAAAACCAGCATCTTCGAAAGCGGTTTGGAATGATTTTGTGTTTGCTGTACGCCAGTCTGATTCGTTAGCGTTAGTCTGTACTACACCAACAGTTATCTTGTCATCTGATTTTTCAGCTGTATCTGTTTCTGTTTCTGTTTCTGTTTCTGTTTCAGTATCTGTCTCTTTTTCTGTTTCTGTCTCATTTCCTGATCCTGTTTCTGTTGTTTCTTTTTCTTTTGTACCACATGCTGCAAGCGAGAACACAAGTGTTAATACCAGAACTAAAGAAATCAATTTCTTCATTGTAATCTCCTCCAATCAAATTTAACTCATAATAATGAGTTTTACTTACAAGTACAAGTATATTTAATATATACGCAGAAAAATACGGAAATTATTCCTATCTTTGTATCTTTTTTTACTGAGCTATTATCCCAGTTATTGATTGGTTAAGATTCCTATGATTTTAGTTTATTTTTTTACGATTTAATAGCTTCGTCCAATACGTTCATCACTGGCATTCTCCGCTTTAAACACCTTTTCATCCACATAATTTACCTTATCAACCTCCTCATCATTTTCCAGACGACCTATGATCTCTGCAATCAGAGGCCCCTGTAAAGGATTACATTCAATGTCAACATTGATTAATCCTTCTTCCATCTTGTCAAATGCTTCCGAAACCGCATCAAAGGATATTATTTTAATCTTACCGTTTACCCCGCAGGTTAAGCCTGCTTCTTGTATTGCCTCTATCGCACCAAACGTCATATCATCATTTTGTGACACCAATACATCAATATCGCTATATTCCTTTAGCAACTTGGTCATAACCTCCTTGCCCTTAGCCTTGGTAAAATCTCCGCTTTCGTTTGCAAGGATATTCCAGTTCTCATGCTTACTCGCCACATCATTGAATCCATTCGAACGTCCCAGCTGTGATGTGGAATTAAGGGTACCCTCAAGGATTACAATATTAACAATATCAGTATATTGCTCCTGCTCTTCCTGTGTAGATGTATCATCCGTTAGGGACTCTGTTTCTTTAGAAGTATCCTTCTTACTTTTTTGTTCCTCTAAATATTGTTCCAGCCATTGTCCGGCCTTTACACCTTCCTCATATTTATCCGTGCCCACACTCGCGATATAAAGGTCGCTATGCTTCGTATCAATCATTCTGTCTACAATAATTACCGGAATACCGGCTTCCTTCGCTTCCTCTAGCACTGTATCCCATCCGGTCTCTGTAGCCGGTGCTATTACGATATAATCAACCTCCTGAAAAATAAAGCTTCGAACATCCTTGATCTGGTTCTCCTGATTCTGCCTTCCATTACTATAAATCAGAGAAAATCCATTCTCTTCCGTAAGAGCATTCTGAATTGATTTCGTATTCGCTGTTCGCCAGTCCGATTCAGATCCCAGCTGTGAGAATCCAACAACTATTAAATCTGGATCGATACCCTCGGTAGTATCCTTTTCACTATTTTGCAGAATTTTTATCGGCTTCATACTGCAACTGACAATAGTGATCGGAATGGCCAAAAAAACCACTAATATAATTATGAGTTTTTTATTCATATATTTCCTCATTTCTACGCATCTAGTCCGCGTAAGTGAAATCACTCTACCGACCGTACCGGTATCTTAACTGTTATCGTTGTGCCCTCTCCCTTTTTACTTTGAATATCGAGTCCATACATATCACCATAATTCAGTTTAATCCTCTTATTAACATTGGCTAATCCAAAACCGGAGCTCTTTTCACTCCCCGGCAATTCAATTGATTTCCTTAATTCGTTTAACTCCTCTTCCTCCATACCTATCCCGTTATCGATGACCTTAAAGTATATATCCTCACCCAATCGATGGCCATAAATTGTGATCTTCCCTCTGGCTCTTAACATTTTGATTCCATGGTACAACGAATTCTCTACCAGCGGCTGCAATGTGAGCTTTAAAATCTGATATTGGTACAGTTCCTCAGGGATAGCAATTTCATAATCAAGTATATCGCTATACCGTGATTGCTGTATCTGTAGATAGCTTTTTATATGTATGTCTTCTTCTCGGATCGTAATAAAGTCTCTTCCCTTGCTCACAGCAATCCTAAAGAATTCGGATAATGATACCACAATATCAATTGCTTCTTTATTCTTACTTCCTTCAATCAACCATATAATCGTGTCCAATGTATTGTATAAAAAATGTGGATTAATCTGAGCCTGTAAAAGCTTGGACTCCATATTCCTTAAGTTTTCCTGTTCCTGCCTTATGCTGTTAACCTGCTGCTCCAGCTTCATAGCCATATCGTTAAAACTATCGGATAACAATGACAATTCATCCTGATTATCACAGGAAGTCCTCGTTGTAAAATCTCCTTTTGCTACCAAATTAGTCTTCTCGCATAACATCCTGATTGGTTTTGTAATACTGTCCGTTAATAAGACATTCATCAAGAAGGAAGCTATTATAATGGAACCCAATGCCACTATCATGGTCAAGATTACATTTGTTACCTTCTCATTCAGACTCTGTCTCAGTGCTTCAAAATTCTGTGTTTCATAATAAATATAATACTGGATTTCTTCCTGAAACAGTTCCGTCAGAATATAAATATCTGATTCCAGCATCTTAATGTTTTGCTCGTAGTGTCCTGACTGGTCAAGATTATCACGTATTTCATTAATCCTGTCCTCCAGAGTATTAAGATTAAGCAGGATGCGCTTAATCCAGCTGAGGCTTTCCCAGCTGGTGGTTATATCCTGAAGATTTGTAAAATTTAATCTCGCATCTTCTATTAACTCATATGGATTTTTTAAGTCGTGATTATCATCAATGGAATCGAAAGTTTCAGCTTCAACAACTATCTTATACATACTTTCGTCCATCTCTTCTTTGAAATTAAGATTATAATTATTCGCTGCAGTAATTCTTCGCACAATGGTATCATATGCCGTACTGTAATTATGCAGAGCCGTGATCTGATATACTGAGAGAATAATCATCGGTACAATAATGATTGCCGCTACCAGAATTAACTTTAGCCGCAGCGGGTATTTGATTTGTTTTCCGTTTGTATCTTTCGTCATTCTTCACCCTTCCCCAACATCCTGTATTCTGAAGGTGTAAAATTTTGTGTTTTCTTAAAAATGTAACTGAAATAATGGGAATCCAAATAACCTACTAAATATCCGATTTCTGTAATCTTCTTGCTTGAGCATCTTAAATACTCTTTCGCTTTGTCCATACGGATATCCGTAAGATATTCGATAAAAGTCATCCCTGTTTCCTGATTAAACAAAGAACTGAAATAATTAGGGCTGATATTTACCTTTGATGCAACCTTATTCAAAGTTAAGTCACTCATAGCGTAATTATTATGTATGTATTCCTTAGCTTTATCGATGAGCCCTGAATATTTTTTCTGACTGCTCTTATTTCGTAAATCAATAGCTTCTTTTAGAATGGATTTATAAAATTTACAGCAATCCTCCAAACTGGTAAGCTGTTCCGTGATATCCATCATATTCTTAAGACTGTTATCTATCTTTTCCTTTGGACACTTCATATCTTTCAAGAACTTCATAATCGCTGAATATCCATCCATCATTATGTACTGCCTGAATAAGGAGGATTTCATTGTATTGGAATCAAGACCACTAAAATACCTGTCCACAAACTCCTCAACATCCTGTATCGTACCTCTCTTTAAGAACTCTTCCAAGAGAAGTCGATCAAGCTTCTCCAGATTCAACTCACTTACATTGATCTGATTCCCAATTTGATCCTTAATATTACCCACATCACGATAGGATAAAAATTGATCCCCTTTTTCAAAATAACGCAGGGAAAATGCCCTATTAGCATCCAGATAGGATAGCTGTAAATCACGGATACGATGAACAACCCTGCCAATCCCTCCGAAATAATGCACCCTTCCGTTACAAATGCTAATTAATAGCATACAAAGTTTCTGGGTTAATGCTTCTATCTGCTCTTCATCTTCTCCAAGAAGAATAAATGCAAGGCCGTCCATACCTCGTTCAAACACTTTAATTTCAGGATATTTTCTTAAAGCTTCCTCCATTCTTGCTTCGCATTGAACAATTTCATTCGAATATTCATACATATATTCCTGAACTTTAAATTGAAAGAGT
The DNA here is from genome assembly GCA_023414875.1 of Bacillota bacterium. Taxonomy (GTDB): domain Bacteria; phylum Bacillota; class Clostridia; order Lachnospirales; family Lachnospiraceae; genus Mobilitalea. Next base: position 280,148 of record JAEZMV010000015.1, read on the forward strand.
ATAATGCAGAATGCACTTGCTACCATATTGATACCAAGTTCCTCTTCCTGTTCAATGATTTGTGAAAGAGACATCTTTCCGCCAACCAGGGCACTAAAAAAATCTTTTCTCTTTTCTACCTGCTTCTGATAAACCAAAAGTTGATACTGCTCCAGTATCTGTTTATCTTTCCGCTCCTTTTCAATCACTACAGCTGCATTTTTAACTGCTGCCATAAGCTTATTAGGAGTGACCGGTTTTAAAAGATATTCAGTGATTCCGATATCGATTGCCTGCTGTGCATATCCGAAATCACTATAACCGCTGATAATGATTATTTTCAGCTGAGGCATCTCCTTCTTTAACAGTTTGCTAAGCTCCAGTCCATCCATAAACGGCATCTTAATATCTGTTATAAGAATATCCGGCTGTTCCCTTAAAATCATTGGATAAGCTAATTCGCCGTCACTTTCATCTCCGGCGATTATAAATCCTTCTTCTTCCCAACGAATATTGTTCTTTATACCTTCTCTTACCACTATTTCATCTTCCACTATAAAAACCTTATACATATTTACCCCCGAAAACTCTCTCTAAATATCGTAATATTATAAATCCCATAATTTCCATAGCAGTATCAGTATTTATATAACTAATCATACCATATATTTAGTAATTTTGTTATTTTTTCTCATATAATGTTAAATAGGTTGACATTTTGCTTAATGTATAGATTTTAACACAAAAAACAAATCGCAGCTTTCCTGTAAATGCGCAGAAAAGCACTGACAATTCGCTATTTTAGATTAAATACTATACTGTTAAAATATGGTTATCTTAAAGGAGGTAAAAAAATGAAAAAAGTAATGAAAAAAGCGATTTGTTTTACACTGTGTTTTTTTATGATGTTAGGAGTTTTGGAAAGTGGTCCAATCAATACCGCCAGCGCAAAAATTGAACAAAAAAAGGTTCTTATGGTGATTGCACCAAAGGATTTTGAGGACTGTGAAGTTCTTGAACCTATGGCTATCTTAAAGGCTAACGGTGCAATGGTAACAATAGCTAGCACAACAACTGATACAGCGATTGGTACCAATGGAATGAAGATTACACCGGATATCAAAATCAGTGATGCTAAAGCCGATGATTACGATGCCATTGTTATACCAGGAGGTGTGGGTGTTATAGGTAGTTTGTGGGATAACGTAGAACTTCATGCACTTATTCAAGCTTTTAATACCCAAAATAAAATAGTAGCTTCTATGTGTGCAGCTCCTCCCACCCTTGCTAAGGCCGGAATATTGAAGGACAAAACAGTTACAATGTTTCCTTGGGATGATGGAATTAAGGAACTTACCACAAGAGGTGCTATCTATGTTAATGAGGAGACAGTTACTGATGGAAATATAGTAACCGGCAAAAATCCAGCTGCATCAAAAAGCTTTGGTTTGGCTATATGTGATGCTTTGAAAATTAGAAAATTCACTAAAGAGGTTCTTATGGTAGTAGCACCAAAGGATTTTGAGGATGTAGAGTTCTACACACCAAAAACATTGCTTGAGATAAACGGAGCAAAGGTAACTGTTGCTAGTACTACCTCAGTTGCAATTGGTGCAAATGGCTCCAGTTATACGACTGATCTTTTAATATCCGATGCGAAGGCTAAGAACTATGATGCAATCTTTGTCGTTGGTGGTATAGGCTCAATTAGTGATCTGTGGAACAACCTAGATCTCAGAAAACTTCTGAAGGATGCTAATAAGCAAAGAAAGATTATTGCATCAATCTGTGCAGCGGTACCAACTTTGGCAAAAGCTGGTATTCTTAAGGGTAAAGAAGCAACCATGTACCCTTGGGATGATGGTATCAAGGAATTAACCGACAGAGGCGTTAAATATGTAGATCAAGAAGTTGTTGTATCTGGCAATATTGTTACAGGAAGAAATCCAGATGCTTCCGTCGCTTTCGGATTAAAGCTGTGTGAAGTGCTAAATATTCTTGGAAGATAACAGAATATAGCATATATAACAGATTATGAAATAATTCTATATTTTTTTCCTGAGCAGTGATATAATCAACAATATCATTGCTCAGGAGGTGCGTTATGACTGCTTATTTTACAGAGGGAATACATTTTCATCAGGGTTTACAGTTACCTATCTACCATACAAATGAAAATTGCTTCTCAGATGGTGAAAATAATAGAGATTATTATAAAATGATTTTTATTAACTCAGGTACCGGACTGCTTACTCTTAATAATACTAAGCATATCCTCGTAGCTCCGTCCGTTATTTGCCTAAATGAGACAGATACATATTATATGGAATCTGAAATATCTTTTCAGTGTATTTCTATCATCTTTCATCCACATATTATCAATCAACATTTCGAGTTTTCTGTACTAAAAGCCTCTGATAATCTGTTATCTATAAATGACATACATGATTTATACTGGTTAAACCCCTTCCTAAGAAGAACAAATGTATTCTCAGGTCTGCTACATCTTGGTCCTGGTAATGCACACCGAATAAGAAACATTATTGACAATATGATGGACGCCTTGGATATTCAAAAGGATTATGATTGGCCCTGCAGAAGCAGAACCTATCTAATAGAAATGCTTTTTTTACTATCAAGATTACTAATAATTGATGAAACCTTTGAAAGTCTAGAGCTTGATAAAGATCCTGGTGATATCAAAGAGATCATTCTATACTTGTACACAAATTATATGAATAAAATAACCATTCAGGAGCTTACAGATTTATTTCATATCAACAGAACCTCGTTAGCGGAAAGATTTAGTGAGGTTACAGGTTATCCTGTAATGGAGTACCTTATTCAACTCAGACTATATTTAGCCTCTAAAATGCTCAAAGAAACACTATTACCTGTTTCAGAGATTATTGAGAGAGTTGGCTTTTCTGATATAACACATTTTGGAAGGATGTTCAAAAAAAACTTTGGTTATTCTCCTTCTGAATATAGAGCTATCCAATGCACCATGCTGTAAAGCTATTTCAACATTAGACTTAAGTAAAGGCTGCACCAATTGGTTACAGCCATTTTGCCCTAATCTTCCAACACGGGTTCGATATATTCTTTAATTAATTTTATTCTATCCGTTACCTCCGGTACAAAAAATGAAGCAATGGAAACCACTAATTCTTTCTTTAAATTAACGTAAATAACATTCCCTCCATCCCCCATAGCAGCATAACTATGTTCATTTTCATCAATAATCCACCAAAGATAACCATAAGACAGTTTCCACTGGTTACATCTGCTATGCTCCTTTGTACTTTCATGTATCCATTCGGGTGATATAATTTGATTTCCCTCCCATACTCCTCCATTTAGATATAACTGACCTATCTTTGCCATATCCATAGGTGTCAGAGAAAGTCCCCAGCCCGCCGTGTTTACTCCGGTTCTATCAGCAACCCAGCCTTTTACATTTTTTTCATTATACCAGCCAAGTTGTTCCTCACTATTTTGAAAAACAATCATTCCCGAAACATTAATGCCTAAGGGTGAGAATAGATATTCTGTTGCAAAATCCAGTACGGATTGACCAGTCGCATTTACAAGAAGCCCTGAAAATATATCCGGTCCAATCACCGGAGTATATTGAAATTCTCCTATCCTTCCGTTACCTCCTAATAAATCAAGCGCACTATCAACCCAGTTATCACTAGAAAAATATTCTTCATAGGGTTCTGACTTGAATTTATACGGAGCTGTCATTGTCAACATATCCTTTAGTGTTATATCCTGTATCGTTTCTTCTCCTATTTTAACTACGTAATCAGGGAAAAAATCCAATACTTTCTGATGGATACTTTTAATGTAACCTCGGTCAATTGCAATACCAATTAATATGGAAACAATACTTTTTGTTACTGAAAAAACATGAAAGGTGCTGGTTGAAGTGCATTCGTTAAAATAATTTTCATATAAAGTCTTACCGCTTTTTTGTACAATAATGCCTCCAATATTGTTGTAGCTTTCATTAATTATCTTATCCAGCTGCGTTTTTAAGGTTTCTTCAAAAACCTCCCTTTCTTGAAATCCTATCCTCTTAAATTTCTCCATATTCTCACCTCCAAATTGATTTGCAGCATGTTAGAAATGAATGGGCTCAATGGGAACATAGATGTCCACCTCATGGACAGGACTCTCATTAGCTGATGGAATATTTCGATACACTTCAAATGGATTGTAGTCTCTTGGAACAAACCCACTGCCCGTAATCCACTCCTGGTACATATAATTCCATGCATCACTGTACTGTTCCTTTTGAATTTGAAAATGTCCAACCGCATACAGACCGCCTTCTATTTTCATCTCCCCAAGGATGCCATCTTCCTTTATTCTAATATCTTCTGGCACCGTCAGACACAGACTCGTACGAAACTGGCTCTCTTCTCCGAATTCCGGATTGTCATGATACATGGCTAGAACCCAATTCTTACCCTCGATAAGTAGGTGTTGTTTATTGGCATAATCAAATAGCGTCCGTATCAGTTTCTCATACTCTCTTGCCAATGTCTCATAAGTGCCCGTATGTCTCACATAAGCGACCTGCTTCTCTTTCAGGTTTTCTATCGTAATCTGTCCAGTAACAGGATATGGGTTGCCCGAACATTCTTGCTTTGCTGTGCTCTTATTGTACTCAGACAGTAAAAAAGAATCTTTGCGATTCTTGCTATATTCCTTCCGGTATTCGCTTGGACTGACTCCATAGTAATTCTTAAATGTCCGGGAAAATACGGCTGAGTCAGAAAGTCCAAGTTCATATGCAATGTCCGTCATATTTTTATCAACTCGATGAGCCAGCAAAAACAGTGCCCTCTCCATTCGAATTCGATTCACATAATGTGCTAACGGCTCATGTAATATACCCTGAAATATGCGGCAAAAGTGATATTTAGAAAATCCGGCAGCTCGGGCAAGCTCCTCAATGAGCAGAGACTGTTCGATATGCTGTTCGATATAGTCCTGCACCTTATGAATTCTTCTTAAGTACTCTTCCTGACATTTCTGATCTGACATATACTTCCCCCTGTCCTCTTTATTACAGTATAACAAATATGTGTTATTTTTCAAAAGTATAAATTAATTACTATTACTGTTGTTCTGATTGTAGATTTTCTATTTCACGATTATTATAGCAAAAATATATCATAAACATATTACAATCATAATCTATATTTTTACATATTCAATCGTAAAGATATCTGAACAATAAGAAAAGCGCTGGGTTTATCCAACGCTCCTACTCAAGCAAAACATTATTAATAATTTCAAATCTAATATATGTTTATAAATTCAACCTTCTAATCCAATGCATTACGAAGATATAACGATGTAATTGTATTTGCACTTTCTACCATTTCCTGCGGCGTACCTGTAAACACCACTTCTCCACCTTCGGTGCCGCCATCCGGCCCAATATCAATAATATAATCCGCCTGCTTTATCACATCCAAATTATGTTCAATTACAACTACTGTATTTCCGCGCTTTACAATGATATCCAATAGCTTCATGATGTTTTCTACATCGGAAGCATGCAAACCGGTAGTGGGTTCATCCAATACGTAGATGTTACCCTTTTTATATAAATTCTTAGCAAGCTTAACTCTTTGACGTTCGCCACCTGATAAGGTGGAAAGCGGCTGACCCAATGAAAGATAAGGTAGTCCTACTTCAATCATCGCTTTTAACACTTTGCCAATCTTATAATTATCCTTAAAAAACTCAAGTGCATCATCTGCTAACAGTTCCTGAATTTCCACTATATTTTTTCCATGATACCGGTAAGATAAGGCTAAATCGCTATATCTTTTTCCCTCACAGGCTTCGCATACGGTAACAACCGGATCCATAAATACCAGTTCGGTTACCACCATACCTTTGCCATCACACACTGGGCAGGCACCTTTACTGTTAAAAGAAAATAGCGAGATAGAAACTCCATTCTCTGTAGCAATAAGTTTTCGGATTTCATCAAAAAATCCCAAATATGTTGCCGGAGTAGATCGTCCCGATACCGTAATTGGTGACTGATCCACCAATACTACAAGTTCCTTATACTGATTTGCAAATATATCACGTATCAGGGAGCTCTTTCCAGAACCCGCTACTCCAGTCACTACTGTCAATACATTAAGCGGAATATCAACCGATATATTTTTTAGATTATGAAGCATTGCGTCTTTGATCGGTAAAAATTCTTTCGCTATGCGTGGCTTACTTTTGATAGGAATCATGCGTTTCATTGCATTGCCAGTTTTCGTATCAGATATAAGCAAGTTTTCATAACTTCCCTGAAATAAAATTTGTCCACCGTTTTTACCAGCTAATGGGCCTACCTCAATTACCTCATCGGCAATACTTATCACATCCTTATCATGCTCTACTACTAAGACAGAATTTCCCTTATCACGTAAATCTTTAAGTAGATCAGTCATACGGTGAACATCCCTTGGATGCATACCTGTACTCGGCTCATCAAAAATATAAATCATATCCGTAAGGGAACTTCCCATATAACGAACTAATTTCAGTCGCTGCGCTTCTCCTCCTGATAATGATGCTGATTCCCGATTCATGTTAAGGTATGGAAGTCCGATATCAATCATCCGATCAAGAGATGCAACTAATGACTGTACAATCGTCTGTCCTCTTTTATCAATAATGCTATGCAGTACATCCCGAAGTTTTAAAAACTCCAAGTCACAAAGTTCAGAAATATTATATCCGTTGATACTACAGGATAGTGCTGCATGATTTAAACGCCTTCCATGACAAACGGAACATTCTCTCTGTACAATGAGTGTTTCAATCCGTTTTTGAAGCGTATCGCAGGAATCCGAACGATCACGTTTTAACAGAAGTCGATTCAGATGGTTATAAATACCTTCCACCCGTTTATTCACTTGCTCTTCACCTTTTTTATAAGCACCATATAAAAGCAGATTTCTTTCTTCTTCAGAATAATCCTTCAACTTTTTATCAATGTCAAACAAACCTGACTGAGCATACTGATTCCAACTCCAATGACCGTTCTGATACATTTTAAGATCAATCATCCCACTACTTAAGCTTTCATTTTCATTTAGGATAGCAGCTATATTAATTTCTGTCACTTTCCCTAGGCCGGAGCATTCCGGACACATTCCTGCCGGATCATTAAAAGAGAAACAGGATGCTGTTCCGACATAAGGTTCTCCTATGCGAGAAAAAAGCACACGCATCATTGCATATAAATCGGAAATTGTACCTACGGTTGAACGTGCATTTCCTCCTAGACGGCTCTGATCAACAATAACAGAGGCTGATAAATTTTGAATTAAGTCACATTTCGGTTTTTCATACTTTGGTAGCCTTCCACGAACGAAAGCTGGATATGTTTCATTAATCTGCCGACTGCATTCAGTAGCAATCGTATCAAATACAATGCTGGATTTTCCTGAACCGGATACCCCGGTAAATACAACAATCTTATATTTAGGAATTTCCAGCGAAATATTCTTTAGATTATTCTGTGTCAAGCCCTTGATTATGATTTTATCTTGATGTGGCATTTGTCGCTCTCCTTTCTACTTTAAATTCAGATTCTATTATAGAAAAGAGTTATGATAAAAACTTCTGGATTCTTGCTTTCTTTCCATTAACACTGTAATTAGTAGTTAGTCGTATATTTTACTCTATCGGAATATATAAGTCTAAAACCATATACATAGTTTCACATTCAATTTCACGATAGCAATTAAATCCATATCGTTTATCAAGCTTATGCTTACTTTTTGGTAACCATACATTAAATATATTTTGATACGCTGAGTAGATCTGCTGTGAGAATCCTTTAAAGTGATACACCGCAAATTTACCTCCTTGAATCGTATATGTATTTTTTAATGCACAGTCTTTGTCAACACTCATGCAAATATCATAAAGACAGCTATTCACATTCGTGATAGAGACATCATCAAACGTGGTTTCTATTAGTAATGTTTTATCTGTAAGATATTCCTTATACTTCTCAAGGAATTCAGACCATTCATGACCTAGATTTTGATAATTTCCAATTCTTCTTTCGTAAATTACAAATTGATCTTCGATAAACTCAATCGTAATCTTTTTATTACATTCTTCAAAGGATATTATATCATTTACAGTATCAGGATAAAATGGATGTGCCATGGAATGTTGTACAATTTTTTTTCGAAACTCTGTTGGAGAAGAGTTATGATACTCTTTGAAAACTGAACTATAATTGGATGGACTATATCCATATTCAAATCCTATATCAGTAATCGTCTTTCCTCTATCAACCTTTAAGCGAAATGCACTCTGCTCCAGTCTTACTCTTTTTATAAATGCATAGATACTTTCACCTGTTTCTTCTTTGAACTTTCGACTAAAATGATATTTTGAAAAATTACAATGTTTAGCCACATCTTCAATCCTAATATCCTCGCCAATATGATGCATAATGTAGTTAATTGCCTGATTAACTACTTCACTTAAAATCAATATATATCATCTCCAATCGCTTCGCATTATTTCTGACCGATCTTACAGCTTCATTTCATTCATCAATTCGATAAAAGCCTTAAGTGCTGCAGACATCCATTTTGTTTTGTGGCAGAGTACTTGAGTAAATATGAGAAATTCCGGTCCTAACCAATTCAATCTCACAAGTCGTTTTTGTTGAAGCTCCTCTTCCACAGCAGTCTGCGGCAGAAATGTAATACCCATTCCACTCAAGATCAACTGTTTGATTGCCTGAACATTGCCGGTTTCTATCACTGAACGAGGCTTTATATTAAATTGAGACATTATAGTATCAAAAAGTTCTCTATAGCCGCAGCAGGATTCCGTTAAAATCAGAGGTTCACCAGATAGGTCTTCCGGATAGACATTTTCTCTGTTTGCAAAAGCATGATCGGACGAGCATAAAAGGGCCATTGGTTCCGGGGTTTGAAATACCGTAATATAATTACTATTAATTATTTTTTGGTCCACAAAAAAAGCTAAGTCAATTGTATTATCCTTTAAGGATTGTAAAAATTCAGCTCTAGCTCCGAATTTTATAAAAATCTCGACCTCAGGATATCTTAAGCGATATTCTTTTAAAAGTTTTGGCAACCTTGTCACACATAAAGATTCGACTGCTCCTATGATTAAAGGACCGCTCGGTATATCTGTGTTACCCGATATGTTTTTTATATCGGTCGATAGCTTCAACATCTGTTCAGCCATCGGCAACAATTTCTTTCCTTCAGGTGTTAATGTGATATTGTGGCCTAAGCGCTCAAACAGCCTCACGTTCAATTCCTGCTCAAGCAATTGAATTTGCGAGGTGATGGAAGACTGAGCATAACCCAGCTCTATCGCTGCTTTTGAAAAGCTTTGAAGCTTTGTAATTGTTAGAAATGTAGTTAAATGTCTTAATTCCATTGTAAGCACCTACTTATCGATTGTATCGATTAATTGAATAGAATTTATTAATTTTACTAAATGTTTACCATATGATACCATACTATCAAATAATTTGAAATATTTTCTTAAAAAAATGAAAGGGGATTTTAAAGAATGAATGATTTTTCGGAAAACAATCAGGTACTACTTAGATTAATTAATGAATGGGAGCCAATACTATCGCAGCTTCCAGTAGATGTACTAACCGAAAGGAGAAACAGCCAAAACAGAACAATTAAGCAGATTGTCGGACATATGATTGATTCTGCTTCTAACAATACCCATAGGATCATCCATTTACATTATCAAGCCAGTCCTTTGAACTTTCCTGATTATGCAAACCTTGGCAATAATGACAGGTGGATTGCAATACAGAATTATCAGCATGAAAATTGGGAGAATCTAGTTCAATTATGGAAATATTTCAATCATCATATTGTCCATGTCATAAATAACGTTAACCCGGAAAAATTGGATAATGTATGGATTAGCGCACTAAATAATACTATCTCACTTAAAACGATGATTAATGATTATCTGCGACATATCAAACTGCATTTGAGTGAAATTGATGATCTGATAAATAAATATGATGAATTATAGTGGCAAACTTACAGGAGAGTTGATAAAAAGTAGATTTCTCCAGACTCTTTATTGGAGAAATAAAACTCAGACAAAATGAAAACTTTATTATTACTATAAAATATAGCAAGACACACTACAATTGTGACAGAGTGTGTCTTGCTTATTCATACAGTTCAAGCATCATATATTAACTCTATGCTTCTTTTAAAAAATAGTAAAAATGATTGCAATAATCATCTCCTTGCATCAAGGTTTTCGTACGACTAAATCCGAACTCCTTTCTGAACCCCTAAAACCAAGCTTTCGACTACATCAATGTAGATTTTCCTGTAAAAATTCCTTTGTCATATCAGAAATTCTACCTGACTGAGTCCAATGCAGATAATGCTTCCCTTCCAAATATTCTATCGTTTGTATTTCGGGATTCGAAATAACTTCTTCGTGCAATCCCTCCCACGTAGCATCATATCCCCTTTTCTTTAAACCTTTATTTATCTGTATGCATGAATCATCACTTAGTAAAAATAGAATCGGTTTATCAATCGGAAATTTTATATCATATAATGACTTTAAATTCTCCGCCAAAGTGTTATTTTCATTATACAGTGCTTTCGTTACTAGTTTTCTTCTATATAATGCCTCTACGATTTTCATATCTTCTTCTGAATAACTTTTGCATGCTTCCATATCCTCAATCATTGGTGCCTCTAACATATTAATTAATCTGGTCAGTCCTGTATTATCCATAAAACTCATCAGATAATACTCTCCCTTGGACACCTTAGAATCCTCTTCATATTTGCCTTGATTAGGTACCGACGAATCAATTCCTATCATTGCTTCAACCTCTTTGGGGTACATTTCTATGTATTGCATACAATAAATTCCTGATAAAGAATGTGGCATGAGAATATAGGGTGGTTTGATATCTAATTGATTTAAAGTTTCCCTGATCTCTTCGACAAATGCTTCATTGCTTCTATCTACATTAGCATCTTCACTTAATCCATATCCAGTGTATTCCAACGTCACTACACGGTATGAATCACTTAATTTATCCGCAAGCGGTTTAAAATCTATGATAGGGCTGGGAGTTCCCAATCCACTTAATAATACAATGGTTTTATCCCCTTTCCCCGTAACTGATACTCTGATATCGACACCATTTACTTCAATTTCTGTACCAACCTGCTTCAATATTTTATTTTCTTTTAAACACATTACGGTATTCCAAATTGTAGTTCCAATTAAAAATACTACAACCAGTAATAATAATCCTATTAATATATTTCTTCCTATTTTAGCAATTTTTAATAATTTTTTTTTCATTTTATATTAGGAAAAGTATGTTTTTTTATTTTATTAATATTGGAATCTGTATAATTACTTTTGCCCCTCCGGTCTCTTCATCATTCATAAGCTTCATTATTCCTGAATGCTGTTTCACTATCGAGTCTACAATATATAACCCCAATCCGTAATGATTTCTTCTGCCCCTGCTGGTATCCTCCATGTAAAATTGTTCCATTCCATGTATTAAGGTATTTTTGCTAAATCCAATACCGGAGTCTGTAACAATGATAAGAGCATTATCTTCTTCTGTCTTAAGTATAACCCTGATTACTCCTTGGGGCGGTGTAAAATCTAATGAATTAGTTATAAGGTTACAGATTACTCGTTCTATTAGTAATTTATCCACTAATACGAGAGTATCCATCTCCTCATAATCCATTAAAATTTTAATCTCTTTTTGATCAGCTATTCTTACTAACGGTGCTACTGCCTCAGCAATTAATTTAGTAAACTTCTCTTTCACTGCGTGCATAGGGTAACCTCTTTCAGCCCGTGTCATCTCCAGAAGCTGATTAAAAAAGATCTCCATCTGTTCAAGACTGCCCTTGGCATCTTTTATGTACTCATTACTTAGGTTATCCTTTTCAGCGGCCTGTAACAGATCCAGGTTACCTTTTAGTATGGTAAGCGGTGTTTTAAAATCATGTGTAAGAGCAGATATCTGTTCTTTACGATTATGCTCCATGCGCCATTGTTTTTCAAGTGACTGTTTTAATGCAATACGCATGTCATCCATGCTACATAATACTTGATCAATTTCCTTTATTCCGCTTGGGCTAATTTCAAAGTCCAAATCCTGGGATTTGATTCTTTCTGCTGCATTTAATATGGATTGACCTCTCTTCTTTATTTTTCTTGCTGTCAAAAAGGGAATGAGTAGGGTTAAAAATATGACTATTATTATGTAACCTATAACGATTATATTTATAACATTAAGATATTGTTCCGGTGTAAGAAGTTTTTTATCTGCATCGACATACAAAAGTACAAGGATGCCTGCTGTCAATCCTAATATAGAAAAACCTAAACAATAGACTGCCTCTACTACAATTCTTGCAAGAGTTTTCTTGCGCTTTAATTTATGATTTATACTTGCCATTTATATCCGATCCCCCATACTGTCTGTATTGGTGAAACGCCTGCTTCATTCAGCTTATTTCGAATATTCATTACGTGAGTTGCAATGGTATTATCATTACTATCTCCATCATACCCGAAGACTGCTTCATAAATCTGCTCTCTTGAAAACACTTGACCTTTGTTCCTTACAAGAAATTCACATATTTGATATTCCCCTTTTGTCAGATTGATGTTCTCATTTGCAACCATCAGTTTCATCCCATTCAAGTCGAATCTGATATCTCCCGCTTGTATTGCCACCGAGTGGCTACGCTTCTCTCTTCTAAGATGTGCATTTACTCTTGCCTTGAGTTCTTCCATACCAAATGGCTTTTTTATATAATCATCCGCTCCTAAGCCAAATCCATATACAATATCTTCTTGCTCTGTTTTCGCTGTGATAAACAGAATTGGGCAGTCTACCTTATCTCGAAGATTTTTGCAGACCTCAAAACCATTTGTTCCAGGCATCATAACATCAAGCAAAATCAAATCATACCAAGGAAGCTCACTCTCTTCTATCTCCTCATAATTTGTACATAAGGTAACGATATGACGTTCTAGAAGAAGAATATTTTTTATTAATTTTAAGATATTCTCTTCGTCATCGAGAACAAGTATTTTAGCCATTTAATTATCATTCTCCGTTTCTACTTTTCCTTTGCTCCTTTCAAAGAGCATTCTATTATTTAATTTTAAAGATTTTATAAAGATTTTTAAATTTCGGCTCCAATATCGAATAACATGCAGCATGACAGACTTAAAATAGTAATTGTATTTGCTACGTATTTATTACTGTAACACTTCCTACATATAAATTTCATCACAATAAGCTTTTTAGGGCTCTTGCTAAAACAGTATCCCAAGGTCTTGAAGCAATCACACTTATACCATTCTGATTACAAGTATTTGCTATCCACTTCCCATATTCAATACTAATTTCAGCTCTGTATTGCTGTATCTCTCCACCTTCTCTAGATAAATAATTCTGTAATATTTGATTAATGTCCGTTTCATTTATAAAAATAGATTTTACCTCAGGATTTTCAAAAGATTTTGTGAATTCAGGATCGATAAAATCACCCTCGATAATAATAGGTAATTTGTCTTCAATATGCCTGTTCACAAGCTCTTTTAACACCGGAATCATTTCTTTGCTTACATCAATCAACCACTTTACATTGCCATCAACTCCGACATCCATCCAATTTACACCAGCACTCCAGTAATGTATTGCTGGAAAACTTTCCTTCGTTGTTACCGTTTCTACAGATAGGTGAACATCATCTACTTCTAAGACATTCACACCATAGAAGCGAGCAATTTCATATGCTATACTTGATTTACCTGTTCCCGAAGCTCCACCAATCAATAAAACTGTCCAGTTTCTGTCTATATTCATTTAATAACCCCCTTAAAAATTCTTATCAAAAATGTAAAATATAAATTAAAAATTCAATTTATTTAGATTAAGCTATTCAAAATTCTTATATTATTTGACAATCAAATTATCATGCAGCACCTTACTACTTCCTAAAAATCTTAATTATATCGTAAATACTATTTAGCATAATACCCATTAATTATGTTAAGCGCAATTTCCTTTGCTAATGGACCTGATACCTCCTTACCTTCATCCGTTAAATGTACCGCAAAGTAGTAGCTTTCATCTGAATTCTCAAACATTCCAACAAACCAACCGTTATCTCTATTCCCTGTACTTGCATTTTGACCAGTACCCGTTTTCCCATATACAGAAACACTACCAATCTTCTGCGTCAGCATTACTTCTTTTAGTATATCAATACTTTGCTTTGAGAAATCAGTTTTTCCATTAAAAATATCTCCTAAGATATCAACCTGTTCCTTGGGAGAAATCTCTAAGGATGATTCTAACCAAAATCCATTCAATTCGGGTGCAGAATTGATTCCACTACCCTCCCATTCACTTATATCACAGTTACCATATTCCAATTGATTAAGATAATTTTTAACTACACTCTCTCCTATTTGGTCTATTACCTTTCTAAAATACCAGACACAGGATTCCTGAAAGGCATCCTGTAACCGTAAGTCTTCATTCCATGCATTCATATGATAAATAGTTTCATCATAACCCATTTTAGAGTCCACAGAATCTAATACTCCAGCTTCCAATCCCATGATTGTTGCCACGATTTTAAACGTTGAGCAAGGGGATGCTCGCTTTTCACATAACTCTTCCTTATACAGGTTATAGACATCCGTATCACAATTGAAAAATACCGCGCACCCTTCAATTCCATTAAAATACTCACTAAAATCAACATCTATCATATGTTGCACTGCTTCTGTAACTTCCGCTTCAGTCCGCAATATATTTTTTTCAATAGTAATATCCTGGGAAGCTATTAATGTAGGCAATTCGGGTATTGATGTAATGTTTTCTGCTTCCTTATTATCGTTCTCCTTTGATTTAGTACAGCCAGCAAAGAATAGACATAATAAAATAGCCAGAATAAAACAAGTACTCCTATTTCGTATCACAACTTTGTGCAAATAACTATGTTTCTTTTTATAAGCATTATATAAACTCATTGCAAATCTCTCCTACTATAATAAATCTAATCTCATGATGAAAGCTGAAACATATTCCGTATACATATTACCATAATACTCCATGATTTTCCATGTGAAATGTTATTAATTTCCGTATAATTCGATAAACGTTTGACCAATCAAAAACTCCCAAGCAATAAAATGCCGTCTAAAGCTGGTGGAGCCACGTAAAACAGACTATTTTCAAAAGAATCACCATGTCGGGTTGATTCTTTTGAAAATAGTCTGTTATATTACTTCTGAATTCTTGCCCTAATTTCCAATCATTCTCTCATAAATCAAATAATGATTCGGAAACTCGTGTAATATTCCATCGCCTATCATTTATTGTATATTACATACTTTGGTTAATGATTTAACTACCACAACGTTTACACACACTTTGCTGGCTTTTATCTTCCATTATTTTTGTCCACAATAATTTCACTCCTGTACGTTTGCACGTAGGACAAGTGCCACGCCAGTTAGGAATTCCTTTAACATTTTTACCTCTTTTGGGCTTTGACATTTAATTACCTCTCATCTATATTATGATAGAGATAATTATATCTCATTTATTTTATTCTGCTGTTCATTTTATGCCCATATCTGCACAATTGAAGTTCTAACTATAAATACCCCGATTATAATATTTATTATTTTCATTCTGTTATTGGCAGCCAGACTTCTGCACGTAAAATGTTCTTATTCTCATCAATCCATGACTCTTTTTCGATAATAATGTGATCTCCTATTTTGTAATCAGAAGTATATAGCCAACTAGTGTATATATATGTCCAGATCTTTGGTAATCCTTCCATATGTTCTCCAATATAAGTAAATATCGCCCATGTCGTTCTAGGTACATCAATCACAGTGAATGACTCTAGTTCATAATCTGGTTTTTCCCATCCGTACATAAAATGGGTTTTATTCTCTTTATCCTTAAAATATATACCATGTAATAAATGAAACGGGTAGTTATCATCAACCGGAAAGCCTGCTGCAATATTGACGGCTGCATGGCTCCCATTTTCTACAACCATTTCACCATAAATCTTTATAAAATCGAGGGCATATTTATGCTCCATCGGAACTATGGTATCATCTTTACCGAATAATTGATAAGGCTCTTTTTCTTCAATTTTAAATCCAATGATGTCATTACCCCGTATCGCTATGTTTAAATAAATTGGAGAATAAATCCTGATCTCCTTCCCTTTATTACGAACATCGGAGGGCGTAACTCCATGGAACAATTGAAAAGCTCGACTAAAGGAAGAATGTGATTCATAACGATATTTTAAAGCAATATCAATGATTTTTAAATTCGATTTCTTTATATCAAAACCAGCTAAAGACATCCTTCTGCATCTGATATATTCTGCAATTGGTACTCCTGTCAAAAAAGAGAATAATCGTTGGAAGTGAAACACCGATACACCCATAACCTTTGCGATTTCTTCATAATTTATGTCATTGCATATATTCTTTTCTATCATATTTATAGCATTGTTAAATACAGTATTAATATCCATTTTTCCCTCTTGACTAGCTTTATCCATGTAATCTCCATTCACTATTTAATATTATAAATAAGAGATTTTATTTTGTATAAATGTGCCCTTTTTTAAATCCTCAAATGCTTTATTCAATTCTTCTCTTGTGTTCATTACGATAGGTCCACCCCATGCCACAGGTTCATCCAGTCGTTTTGAACTTATAAATAACACCTGGGCTTTTGTAATGGTAGCCTTAATCTCTATCGTATCTCCTGGGGTAAGTTTTACCGCCGTCTTTTCCTTTACCAGATCACCTCCGATATATGCGTCCCCTATAAGGGTAAACACCAGGACAGAACACTCACTTTCTGTATTCAAAACAATCGTGGCATTGGAATTTAGGTGCAAATCATAATAATTAAGCGGAAGATATTTGCTCATATATCCTTTTCTTCCTTCGAATTCACCCGCCAAAAGTCTAAGCTTGCCCCAATCAAACTCTATTTCTTTAATTTCTGAGTTTTTGATGCTGTGATAAGCTGGGGGAGCCATTTTATCCTTTGCAGGAAGATTCAACCAAAGCTGTACACCAAGCATCCGCTCGGCGGCCGGCAATTTTTCTTCGTGTAAGATACCGGAGCCCGCAGTCATCCATTGAACTTCTCCATCACCAATCGTATCCTCATTCCCTAAGCTGTCCCTATGCGTCATAAACCCACGATACACATAACTGATTGTCTCGATACCTCTGTGAGGATGCATGGGAAATCCTGCTGTATAGTCATCCGGATTTGTGCTATCAAAGGAATCGAGCATTAAAATCGGATCATATTCCTGTACCGTTCCGTATCCTAATACCCTGACCAAACTCACTCCGGCTCCGTCCTTTGTTCTAAAACCTCTTACCTGTTGAATAATTTTTCTTTCCATATATTTTTCCTCCCACTCTACCAAAGCTGCTGACTTTTTCATATTCAGGCTTAATTTCTCCCAGATCACTATTCCCAAAGATAAGCAGTCATTGTCAATGATCCTAGCTCACAGGATTTATTAAAAACACTGATTTTATCATCTTCATCCGACGCTCCGAGTGTATATAAAAGAGGATAAAAATGATCCGGAGTCGGCACTGCCAACCTTGCAATATTACCAAGCTCATTAAATTTTAGAATATGATCATAATTCTTATTTCGAATATTTTCATAAATATATTCATCAAATTCATATGCCCAATCATAACCCTCACTTTCTTTGTTCCAATCAATCTGTCTTAAGTTATGAACAATATTCCCGGTTCCAAATATAAGAACCCCCTGTTCCCTTAAGTCTCTCAGCTCCCTTCCAATTTTGTAATGCGCTTTTGGAGGTGCATCAGCATCTATACTGATTTGAAATACAGGGATATCTCTATCCGGATACATATGAACTAATACTGACCAGGTTCCGTGGTCAATACCCCAAGAATTATCATATATTGTTCCCTTTGAAATCAGCTCCCCTGAGACCTTAGCCATACCGGGTGAACCCGCTGTGTTGTAAGAAACTTCATATAATTCCTTTGGAAAACCATACATGTCATATATAGTTTTTGGGTTTTCTTCGTTCATGATTCTAGTTCCTTTTGTATACCAATGAGCTGAAACAGATAGTATCACCTCAGGCTTTGGTATCCTTTCAGCTATGCTTTTCCAGGTTTTTGTATAATTATTATCTTCAATGGCATTCATTGGTGACCCGTGTCCTACGAATAAAACAGGCATCTTTGTCATAATATCTCACATACCTTTCCTCAGATTAATATTGTAATGATTACGCTATACAAATCCTTTATATTATACTGTTTTAATGTGATTATCATTCCGTTTTAAGCTACTACTCCTACATTCAACCAGACTCTAATCCTTCATGTTCATTGACCTTATGTTTAGTGCAAAGCAAAAGTGTAACATTATGCAATCAAAAAGTGTAACACTTGATTTATTCGTAAGAAGAATTGTCTTTACAATTTAAAGATAATTTTCTTACGAATCTACTGGGATTTGGGTGTAGCTCATAGGTTTATTCTATTCTCAATCAGAATACAATAGATACCTTTTATTTGACGGTGCCTCTCAGTAATTGATAATACATTGGTAGCTTTACTTTGTTCTCTTTGCATTTTGCATAGCATGAACATTTCGGTTTTCCAATCTCTTCATGCATCCGTTTCCAAATTAACTCAGCATCCTCCGTTAACAGATTTCCATAAGAGATTGGTAGGAAATCACAGGGCCCAAAATTAGCATCCGCATCAATAAATGAATGCTGGCTACCTGCTCCACAACCATATTGAGCTTCCGATTCAATATAAGGAAATACAGAAACCTTCGGATATCTTTTATTTTCATTCATTTCTATATGTATAGAAATCAATTTGTTCTGTTCCTCTTTTGTTAATATTTCTTTAGGATGCTCTTGTAAAGAACCACATGGTATTGGTTCCATAATGCGCATTTCATCAATTCCAAGCGTTTTAGCAAATTCTGCAATTTTATATATTCCTCCACTATGTAATAAATCTTTGGTACACACTGTCTGGCACATAGTATAAAGCCCAACTTTTTTTGCATTTTTTATTGCTATTACAGCCTTTTCAAATGCACCATCTACCCCACGCATTTTATTATGTTCAACAGGACTAATACCATCTAAACTGATTGCAATACCAAATAATCCAGCATTTTTCAGTGATTGCGCCCTTTCTAAGTTCAGTCCAAAACCTGTAGTAAATACTAATGTCATAGAATGCATCAAATTCAATTTTTTTGTTTTAATGTTTTCTGATGGGGCTGATGCTAGTGATATCGCTTGTTCCAAATCCTTACGAAGTAAGGGTTCTCCTCCGGTAAATCCAATGACTCCTACTCCAAGCTCTCTAATCTTCTTAACTACAGTCAGGAATTGTTCTGTAGTCATATCTTCATTCGTATTATCCATAAAGCGACTGGCACTGCAGTGCCAGCAATGGTACATACATTTATGCGTAACTGCTATATAGGTAGAAATTGGTGCAAGTCTCTTACCTGTTGTGTGATTCTCAAAGAAAGCCGCTCCTTCGCCCGGTACTCTCATGGCTATTTGATAAAAGGCATAAGAATTAATTGGAGGAAAAAAAGAATTCACAATATAATTTCCTTCATGTATTAGCAAGCGTTCATGTTTTATTACATTTTTACAGCAATAGTAAAAATTTCTTAATTTATACTGAGGTGATTTCTTGAATTTGTTATGTAGTGATAGAAAATTATAACGTACCCCTTTGTTACTAATCATTTTACATAGCATTCTAATTTGCTTCATGATATCTTCCTTCTTTCTTAAATAATCCAAATACATAAAAATGCTCTGCTTTCGAAACATTTTTTTTATGAAAATAAGATACCATTTGCTTTTGAACTTCACTATTTCTTAAGTCAAGCATGTCATCGTATCCTGCAAGTGCTCCGGTTGAATTTAGAAACTCAACAAGTTTCTTTGCGTTTTTAAATTGAAAGGTCTGCCTTCCAGCACATAATTCAACGATGCTAAAGCCAGCCTTTGTAAACCACTTACCAAATTCTTTTTTATTCTTCGGATTTGGCAGATCAAACATGATTTTCTTAATCCTACGCCAATTATGAAGGATCAGTCTAGGATATAATCTTCTCATTTGAGGAAGGGTATCAGAGGTATTTACGATAACTGCCATCAATCCATCTTTCTTAAGTACTCTCTTACATTCACGAATTACTTTTTTAGGAGGTTGATACTTTATCGCCCACATACATATCACTATATGAAAGGATTCCTTGGGACAGTCTTTCAAAAATGACAACATGTCCTTATTAACATAAGACATCCTCGAAGAATCCATACCTTGTTCTCTGGCAACACTAAGCATGCCCTTCGATAGATCAACAAGAGTGTAATCAGCATCTATCCCCTGGTTGAGAAGATATTTCGTATTATATCCTGTTCCGCAAGCCAAATCCAATACTTGAATTCTATGCCCACTTTGTAATCCGTGCTTTTCTCTAATTTTATTTACTAATAAACTCAATACCTTGTCGTTATGGCGATGCATAATGCTCAAAAAATACTGTTCGTATTTTTTGCATACTTTATCATAAGAAGCTGCAACGTCTATATTTTTCACTGTTTTATTCGTAAGAAGCAAGGATGCTGCCCTAAATAAAAATCCTATCATTTATCGTTCCATCCAATCACTATATAGTCTCGATCGCTAACTCGAATTAGCTGCGTTTTCATATTGATACTATGAAGTAGGTTCAACAGTTTATTTTCATCAACTTTCCATATCCTTTCAAAACAAATTCTTTCAAAAAGAAATATTAATTTTGATTTCATACATTCGGGTGAAAAGTCAGCTATTATGATTCGACCACCCTCTCGCAATTTATTTGAACATAGTTCTAATGTCTCTCTCTGTTTTTTGATATGATGCAAGCAATCACGAAAAAGAATTACATCATACTTGCCTTTTATATCAAAGGGCATTGGCTGATTTATAATCCGGATCTTTTGATTTCGTTTTTTTGCTCTTTTCGTCATTGACTGACATGGATCAATAATTGTAACAAAATGGCCCTGTTTTATCAATTTGTCGGCGGTCTTACCGGTTCCTCCTCCAATGTCTGCTATTATTTTATTTCCGACACCTATCATATCTATTATGGCTGAATCATCATCTAAATGAAAACTCCG
The DNA here is from genome assembly GCA_023414875.1 of Bacillota bacterium. GTDB lineage: Bacteria > Bacillota > Clostridia > Lachnospirales > Lachnospiraceae > Mobilitalea. The sequence goes on from JAEZMV010000015.1 coordinate 301,501, forward strand.
CATAAAACGATCATATGCTTTTGCATAAAAGCGAAACAAGTAACTCATAATCTACATCGCTCCTCAAGGATTTATCTATTAATGCTCATATTATCAAACGTAATATGTCATTGTATGTAACGAAATTTCTGTAAATAATTAATTGGTGCCTGTTCAAGGATTGTAATTATCATATCAATTTTATCACACGTCTTCCCGTTTATCTACCAAAACAGAAGAAAAAGCCAACCGGGAGTGTGAAACAGTAACTTCCACGATTGGCAACTCTTCTACAGTTTTATTAAAAGTTAAGCCTGATTTTGGTTATACCATACCGTATATGCCTCATCGAGTTCCTTACTTGCTTCCCTCTTCGCCTCAAATAATTCCTTCAGGCGAACACAATCAGAGCTATTCGCTTCAATGATTGTATCCAAGTAACTAATCTTTTCTTCTATCTCCTCTATACTTTTTTCAAGATGCTGTAGCTTTTTATCATTTTTTGAATCGGTATTCTTTGGTTTCGAAAATGAGTGATTAGCTGAAGTATGATTATTATTTCTGTCATTGAGTCTTACTGTAATATTTTTTAATATTGATTGCTTCTCCTGCATCTTTTTCACTTCTTCTTGATAATAAGTATAATCTCCGTTATATTCCTTCGTGATCAAATTCTCGATTTCAATTATTTTATCAGCAATTTTATCAATAAAATATCGATCATGAGATACGAATATCAGTGTTCCGTTAAATTTAAGCAAGGTCTCCTCCAGCACCTCCCGTGAATCTATATCAAGATGATTGGTTGGCTCGTCCAAAATCAAAAGATTAACCCCTTCAAACGTAAGTGAACAAAGCTTTAGTCGGCTTTTTTCCCCACCAGATAAGAATTTTATACTCTTATTTACATCTTCATTTAGGAATAATACCTTTGCCAACTGAGATCTGGCTTCCCCATAGGTGAGGTTATGAAGTCTTGAAAAGTACTCTAAAACTGTCTGATCCTCATCCTTAAAATCAACCTGTTGCGGAAGATAACCTATGACAACCTGTGAGCCCATCTTAACTGTTCCATCTTCAGGTTCTATTTTTCCTAACAGCAGTTTAAGAAGTGTTGTTTTACCACAGCCATTCTCACCTATAATACAGACTCTATCCTGGTAAAAAACATTAATATTTGCATCTTTAAATAGTAATCGTTCACCAAAGCTTTTCTGAAGATTAACCGCTTCAATTACTATTTTCCCGGACCTTCCTATTTCTGTTTGATTCAAGCGTATTTTTCTTTGATTCAATATTGGACGATCTAAGACATCAATTTTCTCAAGACGTTTTTCAATTTCTTTGGCGCGCTTATACATTACTTCACTGTCTCTCATTGCACCCCAGATACGAAAACGTTCAATCTGTTGCTCCATCCTATCTATTTTTTTCTGTTGGTTCTGATAAACCTTTTGCTCTATCAAAAATCTTCTTTCTTTTTCCGTTATATAATAACTGTAATTTCCATGATATTCTTCTGCCCGGTCATTGTTTAATTCTATGATTCTACTGACAACATTGTCTAAAAAGAATCTGTCATGTGAAATGATAAGTGCTGCTCCCTTATAATCCTTTAAAAAGCTTTCGAGCCATATGATTGTATTTAAATCCAGGTGGTTGGTTGGCTCATCCAAAAGGAGAATATCCGGTTCCTCAAGCAGAAGTTTAGCCAGAATTACTCTAGTTTTTTCGCCTCCACTCAGACGGTTGAACCGCATTTGCTTAAGGTCTTGTGTTATCTTAAGTCCTTCCGTTATTTTATTAATCTTTGTCTCAAGTTCATAACCTCCGCCCAACTCATATTGTTCCTGTAATCTACTATACTCCAAAATTGCCTTCTCAAGCTCTTGATCCTTTAGATAAATCATCTGATGCTCCAATTCATCCATTTTTGAATGTAATTCATAGATTATTTCAAATGCCATTTGTATGACATCCATAACAGAGGTTTCTTCCTCATATTCGGGGATTTGATTAAGATAACCAAGCTTACAACCCTTTCGGATGCTGATGTTCCCTGCTTGATGTTCCTCCATGTTCATCAATATTCTAAAAATTGATGTCTTTCCACAGCCATTTTTCCCAATTAGTCCGATGTGCTCACCGGTTTTGATATCAAAGGTAATGTTTTCAAATATCTTATTTGCTCCATAAAACTTCATTAAACTATCTATACTTAATTCTATCATTTCTCTTTTCCTTTCCATTAAAAGCATAAAAAAACCCAAGGCATATAAGCCTTGGGTTATATTCATCAATATTATAATACTATCATGAATTTTCCAATCTTCTTATATGAATCTTATCAAATCTATTAATTTTGGACGCACTTATCCCGTTAATTGATAATATTGCGATCATAATAGATTCAAATTTAATCCATCTAAGAGTTGTATTCATGAATTACCTTCCTTTATATTTTTCTATTATTGATTTATGTTATAAAATGTATTTCGTCAAGAAGTTTATCATCATTATAATCATTTCCAGTTTATTTTCAACCCACTTATTCCTCTTTATTTTTTATAGCGTCTGTAAATAGTCCCCTCAAGGACAAGCCGTTTTAACGGTGCTTCGCATCCTTGACCGACCGGACAGGTGATGTATTTTAGTCCGGATTATTCATGTATATTACTGGACAATGTTCTTCGTGCACTTGAAGATGAAAAATTTTTTCTGATGGAATGAGCAAAAACACTAAAAATTATAGTTAATGTAAAAATATAAAATAACACACTAAATTTAGCAATGTTAGTTAAATTATCACCGATAATTCTCAAAAAATAGCTAATAATTACACCGTGAATAAGAAATAATTCGAATGTAATACTTCCTAAATATATAAATAACTTATTACTTATTAATTTAGACAATATTCCTTTTTCAAAACTAAATATTGCTATTAAGAAAGTATTAGGAATAATCCAAATAATTGTTCTCCATAACCATTCATCAATATAAACATTTTTTATAATAAATATTAATGATAAAGTTATAAATAACTCTAACAAAGTAAAAATCAAAGTATTGAATTTTTTTGATAGTGATTCCCCTTTTTTACCAATAATAAAGCCAGTTATTATTCCAAAAACATATTCAGTAATTCTTGATGGTGGAAATACATATAACCAATATTCTAAACTGTAAGAATTATTTTTTATATATAATATATATATAAAATCAATGATTAGAATAAACAACATACATATAGATAATTTAATAATTCCTTTTGATGAATTGCCTATCTTTGATATAATCTTTATTAATGGTAATGTTATAACTATTAAAAATACTGTTGACGACAAATACCAACTTACACCATTAAAATAAAAATAATCTGTAGTAGTATAACTTTGTAATAACAAGACATTGATTACAAATTTTTTTACAAATATCATAATTTCATTAATATCATTTATGTTAACTAATGTAAATATACCAGATAAGGGTATTAAAATAATAAGCATAATCAAATGCAACGGATAAAACCCTTTTATTTTTTTAAGTGCAAAATTTATTATTTCTTTCAAATTAATATTTTTTTGATAATTGCAATATTTATATCCATATAAAAATCCACTTAACATAATAAAAAAGCTTACAGCGCAAGGAGCACTATAAATAAACTTCGTAAAATGATAAGTTTGTGTATGAAGAAGAAATATCATCATAAAAGCAAAAAATCTTATTGATTGCAAGGTGTTTATTTGTTTCATTGATTTTCCTCCGATAGTAAAATAATTCTTAAATCATATAATATCACGTTTACGCCAATATCTCAATACAAAATATTTCGGTAACCCCGTTACAGGTAATTTGTAAAAGTATTATTAGATATACTTAATCCAAATGCATTATAAGCTTGAATTTCATTAGTTAACATACCAGATTGCGGAAGATCAAAAGTATTACCCTCTATTGTTATATTTTTTATTGCTCATTACATAGCTGTGCAAAAAAAAGCAGGTACCAAAATGTTAGCTACCTGCCTTAACCTATGCAACTGTCTTCGTAAATTCTACTAATTAACATTGTATTTTATCAATAATAATATCTATTTTGCTTTTTGCTTTTTCTATTGCTTCAGATTTTTCTGTTTCTGTAGTTCCTGTACCATCTATCAAAAGTTCTTCAAAGTTTCTTATACCAATAAATTTCATAATATCTTCCACATAATTCAATCCTTTATCAAGAATAGGCTTCATTATCCATGGAATATTCGCACCAGAGGATTGAACATAAATAAATGTACGTGGTCTATCATTTAATAGTCCTTCCGGCTTATCATTAGGAAAAGTTATTGTCTTCTCTGCCTGTATAATACAATCTATATAATCCTTAAGTACAGCTGGAAATGATAAACTCCACATTGGAGAAATTACTATATAAACTGATGCAGCTATAAACTGGTCACAAAGCTTTGACATCTGTTGTACATCATTTTGTTCTTGAGCTGTCAATTTTGAAAGAGCCTCAGAACTTACCAAAGCACTGCGACCACTAAAATAGTTGTACTTTGGGCGAGGAATATGCTCCTTGTATAAGTCCAATTCTTCCAAGCTTAAATCCTTATATTTATCCATAATACTGTTAACTAATGCTCGACCTACTGTTTTACTTGATGATATTTCTTCCGGTTTTGAATTTGCAATTATATAAAGAAGTTTTTTCATTTTCTATTTCCTCCTTCTGAGTTATATCAATATTATCTGTACTAGAATTAGGAAATATTCAAATTATTTACTTATACATGCCAATAACTCCAAAATCATATGTTTTGTTATATATAGAATTGTTTGATATAAAGTGAATAAATACAGGTGTATTATCAAGATTTGGTTCATTGTCAAATAAGAAGCGGTCAGCTTGGCGTAAGGCTTGAAGTGCTGTAGGCATTTCGTTATAGAAAATTCTATTTCTTATATAAGCATTTCCTATTACACCATTACCATCCACAATCACCGAGCCAATTAATGCAATTCCATTTTTATTAAGCTCCCAGGCAATTCTTACTTCATCACGCATTTCTGTGATTTGATCTTCTGCATAACTTTGGGCTACAAATACAAATAATTCTGCCGTTATATCAGAATGTGTAATCGTATATAATCTGCCCATAACGGGCTCATATGGATTCATTATATCCCGATATTGCACAAATACCTTTTGAGGATTAAGTCTTCTCACTTTTTAACCTCTTTCATGTTATCATATCATTTCATCTATTTTCTCCATCCATTAATAATAATGCTTTGAGTTCAGGACTTTCTCCAACAAGACCTATTGCATAAACCGTATAAAACTTATCAGCGTTAAGATGAATATTAGGTACTGTAAGAACTATATTTGAGGTTCCTGCTAATCTAACTTGTAGCGTATAGTTCTTTGGATCAACATCAATATAAGACGTTATGTGTTTATAGGAAACGTTATTAAAAATCACGGTTCCATCTGGTAATGTAATGTCTACTGCAGGAGCATTCGGCGATAGATGTAAAAATCTTATCATAGCTTTGCCGTGCATTCTTGCTTCATCAGCATCAGTTATAGCCATTAATCCTATATCACTAAGAGTTCCAAATGCAGCTACCGTTAATATAGAATTTCTAATCACTGTTAACATATTATCTAGTACAGGAGAATTCTTAGTTCCAGCAACATAAAGAGATATTCGATAAGTGCCTTCAGGTATAGATAAATATTCAGTATGATTACCATAAGCAAGATTACTTACAATTAATTTATCATTAGCATATACGTCTACATTAGGTGCGTCTGGTACTGTGTGTATTACACGTACGTAACCCATTGGCATATTATTCTGGGTGTATCTTATATCCTTATACATATTCAACCCCACTTCAAACTTTTTATGTTATAATATATGCTCTAATTTTTCCAAGTGATATCATTCTGTGATATTATGTTTTACCACAATACTATTTTATCAGCTTCTCTATTTCTGATCTTTGATACTCTGGAAGTACACCTTAGTTTAGACGTGAAAAGGAGCAATCCTTCGATTGCTCCTTTATATGCTTAAGAATTATCAAATCTTCGCTTCTTTCTTTTCTCTTTCAATGGCTTGAAATGCTTCTGTTTTACTTCCGGTGGTGGACTTGATTGAGAAAGCAATGTTCACAATATGATCCGATATTCTTTGCATGGAAAACAGAACGGAATAAATGCTTTTTGATACTTCAACAGGATACATCCCTGAGCTTAGACGTATCACATGCTCGTTACGCGTTGACGATATTAGCTTTTTAATATCCTTGTGAAGGTTTGATATTCTTTTAAAATTTTCGGTTCTACGCGTTGTAAACGCATCAAATCCTAAGTCAAACATTTCGGTTATATGATCGTAGATTTGCCCTAGTTCATCTTTGGTCTGATCTAAAAATTTTACGTTATTATCCTTCATGTAGCTGGTTTCCTTTACCATAAGTACAGCGTAATCGCCAAGCCGCTCAATATCGTTTGTTACATGATGCAATCCGCCAATCAGTTTTTCGTCCTCAGCGAATTTAGTAGCCGATGATATTTTGATGAAAAAGCTTGTGAGCTTGTTGGTTAAGAAATCAATACGATATTCAACGTCGGCAATTTTATTGCTTTCACTCATATCCTCGTTAATCAATGATGCATACGAACGATCAATATTCTCCTTTGCAAGGATTGTCATATCATACAATTCCTTCAATGCCTGTTCAATGGCAACCGCAGGAGTTTGCAGGAAACGCTCATCTATATACGAGAATTCCTCCAGCTTTTGTTGCTTATTTTTAACCAAACCTGATACTAAATTGATTAACGGATCGATAAATACGAGCAACACTAAGGTATAAAGCGTATTATAAATCAGGTTAAAGGTTGCAAGACTAAACTGAGGGTTTCCGGGGAATAAACTTTCAAACATGTTGGTAATGGGTGTTCTGAAAAGAACCAGAATAATCGAAAATGATATCGCACCAATCACACTGGTTATCAGGTGGAATAATGCGATACGTTTACCGTTGGCGTTTGTGGTTAGAGATGCCATAATTCCATCGCTACAGGTTCCAATATTTGCTCCCATCAGTAAGAAAAACGATTGATCTATATTGTTGATAACTCCTGTAGCCAAGAAAGCGATAAAAACACCAGTTGCTGCTGTAGATGACTGTATAATGCCAGTAAAGAGAATTCCCAATACTAAAAGTAGGATGGGATTTTGCATGATATCATATTTGAATACTTTAGAAAGTTGAATACTCAGTGTGGAATCTGACCCACCGATTGCGGTTTCCATCACTTCCATACCGATGAACAGCATTCCAAAGCCAATTAAAAATGGCGCTATTTTATTAAGGGTTTCGTTACTAGTGGAAAATACAATGAATACACCAACAAATGCAACCGCTGCAAATACAGAGCTTATGCTAAAGCCGCCTTTACTAACGCCTGAAAGAGCAAACATAAATGCTGTAAGTGTGGTGCCTACTTTTGCACCCAAGATAAATCCTGAGCCTTGCTTTACTGTTACAATATTTGCATGAGCAAGACCGACTGTCATAATCGAAGTGGCTGAAGAAGATTGGACAAGTGCGGTAGCCCCAATTCCAATTCCATAATTAAAGACTCTGTTTTTGTTTATTTTTTTGAAAAGATTTCGTATTCCTGATCCTGCGCTTTGTTCCAAACCAGAGCTCATCTGCTTCATGCCAAACATAAATACGGCGACTCCACCTAACATAAGCAGTAAATTCATTAGTATTTCCATTATATCTCTCCCATTTTATAGATTCTTTTTCATAGTAAAAGCTAAAATAACCGGATTTTAGCCGCGCTAGTTCCATTATACTCTATCACATTACTATTTTCAAAGCAAAATACATTTTTTTATGATAGATTCTTTTTGGAAAATCCCCATTCGTTTTTTCCAAATAAAAAAAACCCCCAATATGTTCACTAATACATATATCGGGGGTAAATCGATTTGATTGATTTTATTTTATTTTTACAATCCTTGATGCCCAGCACTGCCAATACTTTCCTGTGTTTACACCCCTCTGATACGAAGGGGAAATGAAGGATCATAAATAGAGTTTATTTTGATGGCATATGAGGTTTCCTCTAAAATATCCTGATCCGTAACATAATGAATGTCTAATAGACCTTTGGATTGATATCCGCTTTTCAGATAATTCATTTGTGACAAAGCTATACTCCAGCCCTGGAGCCAGTAAGACAACTGCTCTTTTTGCTCTTCGGTGCCATCAATGTGAAGGATCAAATCAATATCACTGTTACACCTTGCGCAACAGTTATTTGTGCTTCCGAAGAGATAGATTCCCTTTACCCCAAAAGCATCCATGTCCATCTCCGCTGCTATTTGCTCCGCCATATAATGTCGCCATTTCCAGCCATAATCCTCTTGGTTTTCCTCTATATTCTCTGTTTCTTTCTGCTTTGGATTGGTCATATCAATAAGCTTTGATGGAGAATCAAGGTAGGCTATCGCTTTTTCTAAATCAGCGCTCATCAAGATCACCAATTCTTTATTGACAGAGGTCTCTTCCACTTGAATTATCTTAATCACATTACTTAAATATGCATAGGACTGAACCATATCAGCTAAGTAATTTTTATTGTTGGTAAAAAATGATTTATTAAAAATAACCTGATTGTCTTCCGGATAGAGGGGAAGATATTTAATATTTTCTTCTACTAAATCCTGAAAAAAGTGAGTTCCAAATGAAAGCTCTGGCTGAAACTTTGACTCTTTCTCGGCTATTTCTATAAGCATAGCTGTATTATTAATATCTGAATAAGCCACTGGAACGCCAAGCTTAATATCACCACGACTTCCCCATCGTCCCGGGCCCATTAAAATAAAGCTTTTTCGAGGAAGGATACTATTAATGTGGCTTATTGCAGCTGCAATATTGATATAATCCTGATACTTTTCTAGTGCTCTATACTCCGCAGGATCCACATATACTACTGTTTTAATCCCGGTAACCTTTCCATTGGAAATATACTTGTCTGCTGTAAAAACTGTCTTTTGACGAGGTATGTCCGGTGGAATTGCTACCGGTCTATCATCGTGATTTCTACTCTGCGGACGGCATTGCAATAAGTAAAGGTTATCACCGTCACTGGCAAACTCAACATCAACCGGATACCCTAATTTCTCTTTTAACAGTACCAGCATAGACTGTAATTGTTTTATCATAGATGTATTTCTAATCAAATGATCAAAGGTAATGACAAACTCTTCTGACTTAAAGTCCGTCACCAGCGAATTCACCCCAACCAGTATATCTTCCTTCAATACAGAAGCAACATGATTAATATATGGAATTTGACCTCCATATTCTTTGATCACCTGAGAAATCGGAAGAGTTAAAAATCGATTATTTTCTACATCCAACACATCCATCTTCTGTGGTGAATATCTTAGTAAATCGACAGCCGTCCGATTAACCATAAGGTTTGGCTGCCCCGGTGATATTAGAATCGGATAATCATCTCCGATCCGGTCCACTGCTCTAGTACCTAATCCCATTACCATTCGTAGCAAACCATCCTCCCTTTTAATTCTGGGAGACCACCTGAGTTCATTATTGCTAAAAGCAACTCCTGCATAAAGCGGGAAGAACAATGGACCAACCTTCGTCCCTACCACCTCTTGAATCATAATACCCATTTGTTCCGAACAATCGATTAAATTTCTTTCTTTTCGATACTGGATTGAATCCGGATTAAACAATGAAGCATACACTTCTAAAATACCCTCTACTAGCTGTTGCTGTCTCTCTGCTTTGGTCCCTGTATTAGTTATAAATAAGCTTTTGTATTTTCCGGAAAAGGACGTATCCACTTGATCTTCCAATAAGCTTGAGGATCGGATAATCAATGGCTTATTTTCGCAACTCTCCAATATTTGTCCCAGTTCATTTAAAATGTATGAAGAAAACTTAGAATTTTTCAACATTTGTATGATTCTTGGATAGCTAGTCCGTATCTCTATCATATCCCGATATTTGTGTTCGTTTAATTCATCCAATCCATTGCGCCTAATCAAATTAGATAGTTCATCGGAGGAAATATACCAGGTCCGGGGGATTTTGATCTTGGAAAACTCCGGATTATCCTGTACATGAGAGGCTATTATTTGATTTGCAATAAAAAAGCCGGTCCCCTTCCCCCCTATTTTTCCAATACTTTTCGGAGAACAGATCACATTATCAAGAAGGTTACAAAGAGCTTCGATTGATATATATTTTTGGGCATTTGTTATTAGTAACGGTTTATCGGACAAGAATCTCTGTATAAGTTCCACTGTCAGCCATCGTTTCGTAGCTTCACTTACCATTTCATTACCCCTGACTGCATTCATATATTGAGACAATGCATGGGTAATATCTTTTACATCAATATCCTTTTTATCGATTTTTTTAATAAGCTCATAGGTTTTCCCTTGATAAATCCATAAACTGATGTAATTATAAATGCAATCATCTTCCAGACAGGTGCTGGCTTTGGAGAATAGAATCCGACTTAAGTGAGTAACATCAAAAGCCGGTAAGGTTTCCAACGGAAAATTAATTTCACCTTGTATTCTGTCTCTATTCCACTCCATGATATCAAAAATATCATTCAGTAGATTTGGGTTGGTTCCGGCTAGCAGAGCAATCATTTTTTCACATACATAAAGAAGCATATCCTGATCTGTGTTCTGTAGTAATGTAATAATTGCTTCCCAGTCTCCACGAAATCGATTGTTATGCTGGAAATTCATTTTATAAAGTCTATCCGCAATACGGTTGGCAATGGAATCAAGGAGTCTCTGCTCTTCCGGAAGAAAGATGACATCTGAGTTAAAAAAAATCTTTTTGGGATACATCGCTTTGATATATCCACGGGAGACTCCATTTTGCATAATCTCGGATTGTAATATATATCCATCGGTTATAATTGGTTTTGTAGCATAGAGCTGGCCATCCAATAAGATGCAAACCGAGCAGTCTTTATAATCGTGGAAGCCCACTGGCGTTACTTCTGTGATCTTTAGCAGACTATCCTGAAGGGAAGAAATAGTGAGGGCCTCATCTACCAGATAAAAACATTCCAATTCTTTCGCTCTTTCCACTAAAACATCCATACCTTGATTTCTAAATCGGTCCATTTTCACCACCCCTTAATATATAATTTATAACGGATGCTTAATAAAAATACTGGTAAATTTTTAGACTATAGCCAAAAGCATATAGTCTAAAAAAGTAAGTATTATATCCAGCCACGAAGCTTAACTGCATTAGCAACGCGATTAATTGCAATTACATAAGCTGCATCTCGCATATATAAGCCTTTTTCTTTCGCAAGATTATGTACTGCGTCGAATGCACTGGTCATTTTGTAATCTAATTTCTCTAGGACTTCTTCCTTTGACCAGAAATAATTCATATTACATTGTATTTGTTCAAAATAACTGCAGGTTACGCCACCGGCATTACATAAGAAATCCGGAATAAGATAGATATTCTTTGCTTTAATCAGTTCATCACAATCCGGTGTTGTTGGACCGTTCGCTCCTTCACAGATAACTTTTACCCGGTTACTGATCTTCGCAAAGGTAAGCGGTGTAATCTGATTCTCTAATGCACAAGGAAGAAGAATATCTACATCCTGAGCAATCCATTCCTCACCGGGAAGAACCTCACACCCAAGCTCAGCTGCTTTTACTTTGTCAATCGTACCATAAGAATCTTTAATACCAATCAACTTGTCTATATCTAGTCCTTTAAGATTACGGAACGTATAAGACTTCATATCCTTATTATCCCAGCTTGAAATCGCCACAATCTTACCACCTAAACTGCTGTAAAGGCGGGCTGCATATTCTGCAACATTGCCAAATCCCTGAAGGCTCGCAGTACTAGTTGTAATGTCAATATTCAGTGCCTTTAATGCCTCTCTGAGTGTATAAACTACTCCATAACCGGTAGCTTCCGTACGCCCCAAGGAACCACCCATTCCCACCGGTTTTCCGGTGATTACTCCTGGATAATGTCCACCATTAATTGCTTCATATTCATCCATCATCCATAGCATATGCTGCCCATTGGTCATTACATCCGGTGCAGGTACATCAGCTAAAGGTCCGATATTCTTAGAAACCTGTCTTACATAACCGCGGCATAATCTCTCCTGCTCACCTAAAGAAAGGTTATGCGGGTCACAGATAACACCACCCTTACCCCCTCCCAGAGGAATATCTACTACTGCACATTTCCATGTCATCCACATAGAAAGTGCTCTAATCGTATCAATGGTTTCTTGTGGATGAAAGCGAATTCCACCTTTTGCTGGTCCTCTAGCATCATTATGCTGAATACGGTAACCATTAAATACCTTAGTAGTTCCATCATCCATTTTTACCGGAATCGTAAAATGATACTCTCGACTTGGCTGACGAAGCAATTGACGGGTTGCCTGATCTAAATCCAGTTTGTCTGCTACATTGTCAAATTGAATTTGTGCTGTTTCAAAAGGGTTGTAAGAATTATGTTCCATGTTTTCTCCTTATTTGTATTATAATAATTTAATCGTCATAAAATAATAAATTTCGACGTTATAATAAATTATACCTCAATAATCACCAATGTCAACGTTTACCAGTAATATTTTTTATTCAATTGCAGTGTTACCGTATTCCAGTGTTCTTGCGTTCCTGTACAAAGCAATATTAATAAAAATAAATCAGGCACCTTATAATAAAAGGAGCAGAATTTAATCCGCTCCTTTATCTTATACAGCATTAATATAAGTATGTGAACTCTCCTTATATGAGTAATGTCAGTAAAGCCTATTCCCAAAATAAGATTACTTTCTGCTGACAAGGCTCTTCTTCGCAGCAAATAATTTTGCCATGTATCCGCTCGTATATATTAATCCTATAATCATTGCGACTAAAGCAAATCCGATGGATGAACCTTTTGCAAAACCGACCCAGAATGTTTCTGGTAATTCACACAAATCCAAAATTGAATTAATTACTAATGCAATTATTCCGGCGATAAAATATAAGCGTACAACTTTTGTTATCTTCCTTTTTTCATCATTGCTGTAATCAGCAACCTTTAATACAGTTTCTTTTAATTCTTTATCCATTTTCTCGCTTTTCCTTTCTCCGTCCAATATTTCCCGAAGATCTACATCAAAATAATCAGCCATCTCTATTAATATATCCAGATCAGGCATATTGCTTCCGGTTTCCCAACGCGAAACAGTCCTTCGGGATACATTAAACTGTTCTGCAAGCCGTTCTTGTGTGAGGTCTTTTTCATTTCGAAGTTTCTTAATAAAAGCTCCTGTTTTTATTTGATCCACAAGCATTGTAACCTCCTCTCAGAAAATAGAATACCTTCATTACACCAAATATTACAGGACACAAAGCGAGCAATGTCCGTTTTTGGTACAGAGACATATCATGTCACACACAAAACAATCTCTAAATCACCGCAATCCAAACCTCCAACCGGTTTTTCTGCAAAAGCTACTATGTATGAAAATAATAACATTCAACAAGTACCATGACAACCACTTTCACGATGCTATTGTCTTGGCACTCTCATATACCGATTTGTTGTATTTCCTAATGATTAATGTTCATCTCCCTTATTCCTTTCATAATTAGAGGTTTTATTCTTTCCTCAATCATCACCCAGTCTTGTATGATATCAGGGAAAATGGAACTCTCTGACTTCATTAAGCAAGTATCATCCTTTAAACCAAAGGACACTCCGTTCTCATTATCATTATTAAGCTGAACTATATGAAAGGAAAGAGCTTTCAAAGTATTTGCTATCGGAGTAACAAGATAATCATGATAATATTTTATGTTAGCTTCATTATCAACCATTCCACCGTGGCCGATAATTCCAACTCGCATATTATTAAATGGTGATAGGTAACTTGGATTATTAATCCAACCTGCATATGTAATTTCGTTCACCTTCTCAAATAACATTAGTAATTTTGATGGTATCGGTGAATAATGAGGTACAACCAAAAACATACCCTGAACAGTCCCTAAAGCCTTCAGTAGTTTATTAAATTCCTCATCATAGGTGCATAATCCATTTGTATAACATGCTCCGCATAGTATACATGGCTTTATATCATAATCCTTCAAAGCAATTATTTCTACATCGATGTCTTCCATTGTTTCCTTAAGAATAATATCTTTTATTATATTGCAGACGATGATAGAAGTACTTTTCCCCTCAGCCAATTTAGTATTTGATGCTGAAATACACGCAATTTTCATCTTTGTTCTCCTATCTGTTCAAGGATTTTTATAATTATTCCAATTTTATCACATGTTTTCCCATTTATCTATCAAAAGAAAAGAATAAATCAACCAGGACTATTCCTGTGTACACCAGTTCATCGTACCACATGAAGATTTACCGGCTTGACCTTAATCCTTTAATGGCAGATTTTATTCACATGGAAATTCGGCTCCCTTCAACATAAAAATACCGTTAAGGAGAACATATATCCCTAACGGTATTCCGATTATATTAATATGTTGCCTGTAAAATGACACCAGGACTCCATGTGTTTCACATCATCTAAAATTGTATTCTGTTACTATACTGTCTCTTTCCTTTAGTTTATCATTATAGTACTCATAGAAGGAAACTCCCAGAAAGCTTCCGGCAATATTAAAAACATTATGAAAGCCCATATTCTGAAGTGCCAAAGCTGCATTATAGCTGCGCTGACCGGTTCGGCAGTGTAAATAAACCGGCTTATCTTTTGGTATTTCGTCTATTCTTTCCCGAAGTTCACTTAATGGAATATTGATTGCTCCTTTTATGTGTCCGTGCTTGAATTCATAGCCTTCCCTTACATCGATAATGATATTATTATTTTCAACAAGCTCTCTTACCTGATCAATATTCACTTGCTTAAAGTCACCATTTAAGAGATTAGAGCCTACATACCCTGCATAATTTACAATATCCTTTGCTGTTGCAAACGGAGGTGCATAGCTAAGCTCCAGATCCTTTAAATCCTCAACTGTTCCACCGAACTTAATGGCCGTAGCAATGATATCAATACGTTTTGTAACATCACCTTTACCAATTGCCTGAGCTCCCAAAATCTTTCCAGTCGGTACTTCAAACAATAATTTAAAATGCATAGGTGCTGCATCCGGCATAAGTCCCACTTTATCTGATAGAATAATACGGACAATATCATAATTGATTTTCATATTAAGAGCTTTAATTAAGGATTCATTCAATCCGGTAGATGCACCATTATATTCAAATACTTTAATCGCAGAAGAACCAATATACCCTTTATTCAAGGTTCTCTTATGATTAATATGATCCGCAACAGATCTTGCTTGCTTTAATGCTGGTCCTGCCAATGATAATTTTGTTCTGGTATGAGTTAATGCATGATAAACTTCGATCGCATCACCTACTGCATAGATATCCGGGTCATTCGTAAGATAATTCTTATCTACTTTAATCGCACCTGTTTCTCCTATTTCCAGACCAGCTTCTTTTGCAAGATATGTTTCCGGCGATACACCGATTGCCATTACAACAGCACTGGTATTCACCGTTTTCCCAGAAGCCAAGATTACTTTATCTTTTTCAAATCTCTCTACCTTATCTCCAACGATTAAATTCACCTTATGATCAATCAACACTTTATGGAATATTTGAACCATATCATAATCAAATGGTCTGAGTATCTGATTGGTTGCTTCTATCAGCGATACCTTGAATCCAGCTTCGCTTAAGTTCTCGGCAACTTCAACTCCGACATATCCACCTCCGATAACCGTTATATCCTTGGTATCCATCTTCTTTACAAATTGATTCAGTTTATTAATGTCAACCACATTTCGTACTGTGAATAAATTTATAGTTTCAATACCAGGGAGCTTTGGTACAATGGGAGTCGCTCCTGGTGATAAGATTAATTTATCATAATTTTCCGTATACTCTTCTTCTGAATCTGTTCTTTTTATAGTTACTGATTTATTTTTCCTATCAATTGCAGTGACTTCACTATTTACTCGTGCATCTATATTATATTGTTTTAAAAACAACTCCGGATTCATTAAAACTAAATCATCTGCCTCCTTAACAACTCCACCTAAATGGTAAGGGAGCGAACAATTAGAAAATGAAACATGGGGTCCTCTTTCAAACATAATAATCTGATCTTCTTCACTATTCCTTCTGAGTCTTGCAGCTGCAGATGCTCCACCGGCAACGCCACCGATAATCAATATCTTTCGCCCCATAATATAAACCTCCAATATTAAACATTTATTTTTTCTTTGTCCCTATATAGGAACCCATACCACCACTAACATTAATAACTTGAAAACCCTGTTTCAAAAGTGTTCTGCAGGCGCCTCCACTTCTACCACCTGACTGGCACATAATATAGTATGTCTTATCCTTTGCTAAGTATTTTTCTGGACTTGTTAATAAAGTACCCATTGGTATGTTTTTAGCAGTCTCTAGACATCCACTTTTATATTCATATGGTTCTCTTATATCAATTAATTCCACCTGACCAATAAGGTTATCCATATCATTTACATTGATAGCTTTACTATCATCTTTCTTTAAGAAATCAAACATTTTATATACCTCCAAGCTTTTTAAGTAATAGTTAGCTAAGTTTTTAACTTATCTTGATCCAAATTATACTAGGATTTCTTATTAATATCTGTGATCATATCACATAATATTAATTCATAATTGATATTGTATAAGTCCACCAGACGCATACATTCCTTATATCCACCAGCTATATTCGTTGAATAATACTTATAAAGCTTCAAATAAAGCAAAGATAATAAAACTGTTCCTTATTAACTATGACTACAATACTCACTCCCACACAAAATTATCTTTCCCTGCACCTATTTCGAAGCAATACTTCACAATCCCCTTATCGATATTGGTATATATTCCATTATCGCAGGTCCCCAATCTCCGCTGTATTGAAACCCTTTCATATTAGCCATTGCCGCTAACCCATGCACGGCTGCCCACATAATAATCAGGTTATCATGATACTCGGACTCCGCTACATGATTTCTTTGCATGCATTTGATAGCATTTTCCTTAAAAATACAAAATGGCTCAATTCCGAATCAAACTTTGCTTCGGTTAATGTGATATTACAATCCTCTGTGTCATAAATGAATGAAAAGTAATGGAGATTCTCTGCAAAGAAAAATAATGCACACCCCACGGTTATCGATACCGCACAGTGTGCATTGCTTTTACATCTTTCATACATAAAGATACTACTAATTTGTAAAGAAAAATGTAGCCCCACGGCTAATCTTTTTCTTTATTGAACATATCCATGAATACTTGGAATTCTCCTTTTTTTGTACCAAGTATCCTCTCTACATTATATAAAAAAGCCTGAGCTTTAATTGGATATTCTTCTTCTTTCCAGTCAAAAGTATCACAATCAAACATCATATGTTCCATAAGTAATATGGTCTCCACACATTCAATCGGAAAATCCGTATCAATAATACCTTGCTCCTGTGCTTCTTTTATCGCACCTTCCAGCACCGATGTCATCTTTTTTAACATCGTTTTGCGATATAGCTGCTCTAGTTTGGCATTATCCACTTTGTGTAATTCTTCTGCTAATTGTTGAGCACCTTCAAATTCGGGAGTTTGAGCCATCACCGCTATTACAATACGATTTATCAAAGGGATGGAGGAATCCTTTAAAACTTGTTCAGCCCTGGCAACTCCTTCATTCACAATATCCATAATAATTGCTTGAAGTACTTCCTCTTTTGAAGAAAAATAGTAGTAAAAAGTCCCTTTCGCAATATCTACAATCTTTAATATATCATTAATCGAAGTTTGGTCATACCCTTTCTGTACAAATAATCCTCTTGCCGTAATAAGAATTTCCTTCTTTCTTTCTTCTCCATCTTTAATTGTTTTCATAGATATTAATTCCCGTGTCTTTCTTTAAAGTCTCTTACCAAAGCATCAGACGACACCTGATGCTTTTCATGTACTTCTGGTTTTAATTTTCTATATTATAATCCTAAATCACTACGTGGTCAATTCAATAATAAAATAATTATCCATATATTCCTAATAATATAATTATCCATATATCCCTCAATTATGCTGTATGATTGTTAAATTGCATCCCTTTCAGCCAATTATGCAATTCTAATATTCGGTTATCCCCCGTCTTGAATTCCTTGCAAGCTGCAACCTGTCCATCCCTTATATAAAGGACTTTTTTGGCTTTTGCTGCAACTCTTTGATCATGTGTGACTGTCATGATAGTCATTCCATCTCGGTTTAAATCTTCTAAAATTTCCAATACTTGATCTGTAGCCTCTGAATTCAATGAGCCGGTAGGCTCATCTAAAAAGAGGATTTCCGGATTGTTAATCATAGCTCTGCAAATCGATGCTCTCTGCAACTGCCCTCCTGATACTTCTTTAATATCACGATTTTCAATTCCTGTAATCTCCATACGTTCCATAAATTCGGAGGCCCGTTTTCTGATTATCTCTGCCGGCTCTTTCTTTGCCACAAGTCCGGGCAAAATTATATTATCAAAGATAGACAGATTTTTCAGCATTTGAGCATTTTGAAATACGAATCCCATCTTTGTAAGCCTGAATTTGGATAATTCACTTTCCTGCATCAGGGTTATATTCACACCTTCAAACATCACCCTGCCTTCATCTATGCTATCCATTCCGCTGACGCTATATAAAAGAGTAGACTTTCCCGAGCCCGAAGGTCCCATAACCGCAGCAAAATCTCCTCTTTTAATTTCAAACGATATATCATTTAATACTTTTGAGTCCTTAAAGGACTTACTAATCTGTTCAATTTTTATCATGGCTAAACTCCTTATTCTACTATTTGATCTCTTATATGATAGGTTTTTATAATCTTGGTTCCAATAATTATGGTAATAACGACTACTAATAACTGTACTGCCGGACAAAGTAAATATGCCCAGATCGGTTCTACCAACATTTCTATTTTTGCTACACCAACAGAAGAAAGCATTCCGGCAAATATAACTTCTCCAAGCGTATTGGCAAGAATAGTACCTACTGTAATCGCAATGAACTGGATAATAAGAATCCTTATTCCTAACTGTATCCTAATATCCCGAGTTGAAAATCCAATTGATTTCTTAATTGCTATAGCACTGTGCTCCCTTGCTGTAATAAGTTGCAAAAACATAATAGTAATCAAAATAACTAAAAGTAAGGAAATCCCTATAGCTACACCTTCTACCAGGCTCATATTCTCCAGAACTCCACTCATTGTCTGGAAGGCAAACTCATCCACAGGAGTTACTTTGATATCTGGCAATGCAGTTCTCATATCAGCAATTTTTTTATCAATATCGATGCCATCACAAACATTCAAATAAATTATATAACCTTCTATATCTTTCCTATCAAAGTCTATAGCTGCTTTTGCAGTTTTTCCACCATAAGTAATATCCTGATATATACCACTTACACAATAGATAATATCTTTTCCTTGATAAGTCACCGTTATGGAATCACCTGTTTTTTTCCCTAGGTCAACGGCGTTCGTATAAGAAAGTGCCATATCATTACTTTCCCTAGGTGCCCTTCCTTCGAGGTATTCTAATGGAAAAATTGAGTTATCTCCATCCTGTACACGAACATATTTCGTTTCTCCCTCCACATTCTGAGACTGTACGTAACCATTCTGGTAAACTGCATATCTATCAATTTCAGGATCATTTTCCAGATAAGTCATCGTTGCCTCATTTTGTTCAGTTATATTTTCGTTGTATTGAATATCTATTCGAATATCACTTTTCCCTATGCCCATATAGGTTAAAAAGAAAGGATCCTCAACCGTATTATTCATATTCATGGGAAGCAAAATTAGGAAGGAAGAAAATATAAATATTAATAGTATTAAACAGTATTCCTTCCACTTACATTTTAGTTCCCCTAAAGCCATTGTAAGGTTACGGTACTTGAAACTTTTTGAAGTAAGTGAATAATGACCTTCTTTCTTTATTTTCTCTTCGCCTCGCATTAGCTCCATGACCGTACTCTTCAAATTCCTACGGATAATTCTATGACACCGAAACTTTACAAAAAGACTTAGCAGGACTACTCCCACTAAAGGAAATACCCATTTCATCCACTGGCTACTTCCATGTCCGCAATATCTGATTACCGTTTTGCTAAAGAAATCTCCAAAAGGAATGGAAGCTAGATAGCCTACAGCCGCTGCAAGTAATGTAAGTATGATATATTTTATCTGATATATTTTTTCAATTCCTTTTCCAGGAAATCCAATTGCTTTCATTTCTCCAATCGAATGATTTTCTTCTGTCATGGTAGCCCGGATAATATAAGACAAGCATAATACTGACATAATGATTAGCAAAATACTAATCGCGATAATTACAATTGCTACCAATCCGTAAGAAAAATAATTGATTAAATTAAAGCTTACTGCTGAAACAGCCGTTCCGTTCGATGGCATTCCCGCATCTAAGTATGTATTTTCCAAGACTGTAGTGGATGCATTTTTGCTTAAAAGAAACTCAAACAAATACTCCCATTCTCCCATATGTTTAGCCAATTCATTCTGATCATTCTGACTTATAAGAAATCGTTTAGAGTAAGCGAGAGCTGTATTCATCGTAGAATCTCGGATAATATCAGATACCTTAAATTCTTTTTGATAATTTCCTTCCCGCAGGGTTAGGCCATCTCCTACCTTTATATTTAAACTTTCCGCATAATAGACCGGAACTCCGATTTCACCATCCTGAACCACTGCAATTTTATTATTCTGATCAAGAAGAAAATCAAAATTTTGATTCTGTGTAACAAATCCATTCTCCATCAGACAATCTTCTAATATTTCTCCCTTGTATACAATATTCCTGTTATTAATATCAAGCATTCTGACTACTAACGCATCCTCTATATAATCTTGTTTCTTTACATAATTCTTAAATGCTTCTTCATCGTATTCTCCCTTGTGCATCTGTACATAATCGGGCAGTACTGCAATCTTGTTCAAGCTATTTAATGAAGATAACATTATACCTGTAACTCTCAGCCCTCCTGCCATAAAAATAGCAGAAAGAATTAAAAATACTGCTAGGGCAGTTGTGATAATCCGATTCCTTTTAAAGTCCTTTCGAATAAGATGTAACAATAATTTCATTTAAACGTTTCCCCTCTTTCATTGCGATAGCGTTCTCTCTACCGGCGGTCGGTAGTTTGTAAAAAATATATCGACCGTTGGTCGATGTTGATATCTTACATAATTTAATTATAAATGTCAATACCCTTTTTATTATTTATTGATACCGCAACGCCATTACATATTACATACTTTTAAAATAAAAATAACCAGCATCGAATTCAATTATATGATTCCCCTTAAGTAGATTTTGGTTATTTACCTTGTCTACTTAAGGGAAATCATATCATAATTACGATACTGGCTATATTTTTCCGTCTTTACATGGCTCGAGAGGACAGGATTGTTGTCTTTGGAACATACTGTATACCGAGGGGTGATATGAAATGGATTTATTAACTTTCATGTTCAGTTCTAATTTTCCTTTTTGCTGTCTTTACAATGACGATTACAACTAATAACACAATACCTATACCAAGAATCCAATAAAACCAATGATTACTTTCAGAATTACCTTGTGTTGATGAAATTACCACTGTTTCTATATTCTCAGCAGCTTCGGGTGTCGGGATCGTATCTGTTTTCTTGAGATTTTCCTCACCTGAATTATTAAAATTGAGTTGGGTATCATATGTAAGTTCACTAATGTCATAGCTTACCTGCGTCCCTGCTTCCATTGACCGAAACTGTAGTTCCATATCTATCTTGTAAGCTGAATTCATTGTACCCCTTGAGAATACATAGACTTCTTTGCTAGATAAATTATATATATTAGAATATAAGGTACCTCCATCCCCCCAATTCTGCTTCGTGGCGTCTAGTATAGAAGCACATAACTCTATCGATGGTGACTGCTTTTGCAATAATTCTACAGCAGTGTCGTGACGATCGCAGGGATATCCACCCAAGGAAGGATCAGCAAGCCAATAATTTGTTATAACCTGATAGTTCTCATCATGACCTTTATGAATAATATGAATATCTCCTTCCATCCACTCAAATACTGCTGAAGCTCCAGTTGCATCAGTAAATAAGAGATGATCGCAAAAACTGTTCGGGATATTATAGTTATCAAAAAACTTCTCTACTTCTTCAACAGAGGTACATTTAGAAAGAGCAATATCTCCTAAATTATAATCCAACTGTTCCTTATTACTATCATAAGGAACATCTGAGGACGGACAGGAAGCTCCATCATAAAATAAGCCATACTCATTCATGCCGCCCTGTACATAAGACAAATTATAGAAGCATATACGACCATAGCCGCTATCGCTGGGTGCTGTAACTACCATACTGTTATTGATAGAATACATATAATCTTCATTATTGCCAGCTAAAACAGTACCATCATCCAGTACAATTGAAAATATTGTACATGCCATTGCCGGACTAGCTAGACAAAATGTTAGTATTAAAATAAGGAAAATTGTTGCTAAACGTTTTAAAATTATAATATCAGCTCCTAATTATCAAAATATATGATAATTATACATTCCCATATATAGGTAGTCAATGAATGTATTAAGTAATTATTAGCAATTCCTCATTAGCTATATTTTCTCAAACAATAAAAAAGGGTTTCCTCGCACCGGAACTTCTACTCCTGCTTACAAGTAAAAATTCCAACGCTTGGAAACCCGAACTTCACAGCTCTTTCTGGTGAAGTTGCTTATTGTTAATACTATTCTATTGAAAGCTTAATTTCTACATTATCCTTAGAAAGCTCAGCATTTTTCTCGTTTTCAGAATTAATTATGAAGCCTCTGCGAGTTAACTGAGATTTTGCTCTGATTAGGTTTTTCGTTGTAGCGCATCCACCATTAAGCATAAGCTCGTCCAGGGTAATCTCTGTACCTGCTTCGTTCTTAAAGCCCAACAAAATATCAATTGATTTTTTGCTGATTTCTGTGATTTGGCTAAATTCCTTACCAGTTATCATATTCTTCTCACATAACCATCCACCACCTATGGCAAATATACCAGGATCATTAAAATCAGACAGATTAGTTAGATTAACACCACCGGTTGGAATGAATCTAATCATTGGGAAGGGTCCTCTTAATGCCTTTATCGCCTTTAACCCACCATAGATATTTGCGGGGAAGAACTTAAGCACCCTAAGACCTGCTTTTAGGCCTGCTGTTATCTCTGTTGGCGTTACACAGCCAGGGCATATGTCAATGCCTTGATCTATACAATATTGTACAATTTCAGGATCATAGCCTGGAGAAACTATGAATTTTGCTCCATTTTCAATTGCTTTCTTACATTGCTCCATCGTTAATACGGTTCCTGCTCCTACAAGCATGTCCGGACAAGCTGTAGCAACCTCCCTAATAGCATCAAGACCCGCTTCGGTTCTCATGGTTATTTCCATAACATCTACACCGCCTGCAAGAAGTGCACTTGCAGTATCAACTGCTGTAGCGATATCTTCAATTACTACAACCGGAACAAGTCCTGTAGCATTTATTCTGGTCATTACATTATTCATTTCCTCGTCACCTCTATCTATTCAAGATATATTTGCATTCATTTTCTGTAAGCACATTGATAAGATTTTCTACTGAAAGCTCCGCCATATTATCAATAGCTTCCTTTGTATGGGCACCCGTATGTGGTGTAACAATAACATTATCCAAGTTAAAAAGTGGGGAACCTGTTGGAGGTTCAACTTCAAAGGCATCCAGTCCAAGTCCTCCCAGACGTTTATCTACCAAGGCTTCATAGGCTGCTTTTTCATCTATTAGTC
This sequence comes from Bacillota bacterium, assembly GCA_023414875.1. Lineage (GTDB taxonomy): Bacteria > Bacillota > Clostridia > Lachnospirales > Lachnospiraceae > Mobilitalea. The sequence continues at coordinate 325,531 of JAEZMV010000015.1, forward strand.
CTCCTCTTGAAGTATTAATTAATAATGCTCCTTGCTTCATCCTTGCAATCGTAGACTTATCAATCAAATTTTTTGTGGCTGAAGTCAGGGGTAAATGTAAGCTTATGATATCAGATTGTTCAATTATCTCATCAAAAGTAGCAACGGTAATATTATTCTCTTTTGCATATTCCTCATTCATATAGGGATCATAAGCCATGACCTTCATAGCCAGACCCTGAGCATACCTAGCGAGATTTCTTCCAATAGCACCCAGGCCAAGAATACCAATGGCTTTCCCGTTTAATTCAGTTCCCGTAGAACGAATCCATTCTCCAGCCTTTGTCTTTTCATTTAAAAAGGAGATTCTCCTAGCAAGATTAAGTATCATGGCAAAAGCCAATTCAGCCACTGCTATAGCATTCACACCCGGTGTATTGGTAACTGCTATGTTATTTGCTTTGGCAGCAGTTAAGTCAACACGATCAACACCAGCACCATAACGTGAAACTACTTTTAGCTTCTTGCAGCTGGAAAGCACCTTATCCGTAACCTCATCCAGTCCTGCAATATATCCATCACAATCTTCCAATAACGGAATTAACTCATCCTCTGTAAGAGGTCTGCCATAAGGATTATATACAATATCTGATGTAAAATCCTTCAGCATATCCATTGCTTTACATTTCTTCCCTTCTTGCATGGAAGTAGGGGTAACTAATATTTTCATCTTATACCTTCTCTCTATCTAGTCGTCAGCACATTGTCCTACTATAATATGTTCTGTTTGAAACCATTCGTTTGCTCATACTTCTATTACTTGAGGTAATCCTATCAGCTTAGCTTATTATACCAATTCAGATATTGTTCAAATTTTCTCTCATAGGCTATGGTTCCATCCGGATTCGGGCTTACTATTCTACCTTTTTCGAATGGAAATGCTTTCAGATTCGGAATGGCTCCTATACTCTCACAGGCTAATACAATGGCTCCCATTAAGGAGGATTGATCAATCCTTGGTATCTCCATCTCAATATTAAATATATCTACGCACATCTGAGTCCAAAACTCAGATTTTAAAATCCCTCCGGACAAAATGATTCTATCAGGTTTACCGTTTATCTCCGTTAATACTTTATAGCACTGGAACACATTAAATAATATGCCCTCCTGTACAGCTTGATAAAAGCTTGCTTTCGTATGAGTCGGCTTAATCCCTACAAACATTCCCTGCTGATCATCCTTCCATCCGGGACATCGCTCTCCAAACAAAAAAGGTAGGAAAACAGGAGTATCAGTAACCTTATAGCTATTCTTTTCTATATCAGAATAACTAAGCGAGTAAAAATTATCTCGAAACCAGTCTATACAGTTACAGGCTCCTGAGGTAGCCGCCCCGCTTAGCCAGAGGGTAGGTGATAGATAGCACCAGGTGCTTGGTTCCTTAGGAAGAATTGGCTCGGAGGTCGTAAGACGTATTGCTGCACTCGTTCCTACAGAAAACGTCATAATACCTTTCTCCAAAGCACCCACTCCTACCTGATTCAAGGCTCCATCAGAACAGGGCGGCATGACCGGAATACCAGCCTTTAGCCCAAGTAGTGCTGCCCCTTCCTCAGTTAGTGGTTCCATATCCTTATATGTGACAATTCTACATAGCTTATCCCTAGTTATACCAACCTCACTTAGTACATTCTCATCATAATCTTTGCTGTAAATATTAAGCAAGCCGCTACCAGAAGCCATACAATCTGTTACAATTCTTTTATTAGTCAGCCGGTACGTATTGTAGCTTCCTTGACCAAAGATATAATAATCCTCAAGCTTATAGCCTTGCTCCCTTAAATACTGTAATTTGTAAACAGGATATATCGCATTCACCATACAGCCTGTGTTCTGGTAAGCTGCTTTTACCTTCTCCTCATTCTCCCTCAGTGTGTTACATAGGTTGGCCGCGCTGGTATCTGCCCAGCTTAATACCCTCGTCTGTGGCTTCATATCACTGTCACATAAAAGAACACTATGCCATACTCCACTAAGTACAATACAATCAATCTTTTGACCTTTACTTACCTGTTTTCCAACCTGCATGGTCTGCATAAAGACACCTTCTGCATCCTGCGTTCTTCCATCATTGTTCTGCAAAAGGTACTCCTGTGTTACTATATCAATTACACCTTCCGTTGTACTGTACAGCATAGCCTTAGCGGAGGTTGTACTTGATTCAAGAGCTAAAATCATCATATAACTATCCTCCCTTCTTCGAAGACCTTCCTGTTAAAATCTATCCCTAGATGCCCATAGTCCCAAAGCCGGATTGCTAATATAATAGATTTCCTCGCCATCCTCAAGCGTATTAAAGCCATCCTTTAATTTATTTGGATCATATCTATGTACGGCATCCTCATATGACATATATTGATATCCCACGCTTTCTATTTCTTCCTTGCTGATATTCTTAACCGCATAGGTAACTGAAAATAGGTCATCGGTTGAACCATGGATTAAATGAGCTGTAGCTGACAAATTATTTTGTAGATCCTCATTGTTCTTCACAAGGCTGAGTACATTCTTTCTACCGGGATAACCGTATTTTCGAATGATGTCATCATTACCGCTGTCTTCACCAAATCTGCGGATACCAGCTGCCAGTACAATCAATTCGCCACCGTCAGCCAATGCCATTCTGGATCGATATATGGATTTATTTCCCACCCAGGTTGTCTTAAATTCTCTTTCATCCAGAAAAGCAACGATTTTCTTCAACGGCTTATCAACAAAGGTAATATTCTTCTCCTGACTTAGGCTTACAGCTTCCTCAAAAATGCCTCTCTTACGCCCCACGAATAGACCATGGATATTGGTATCATGTCCGGTATTGGTGGTAACAGTAAGAACATACATTAAGGGAATATCCTGTATCAGCCTTTCCTCCGCATAATCAAAAACCTTTCTTACCGGAGTATTATCCTTTCCCATCATTCTTTCCGCACCGTAAAAGGCACCTAGCATATGGGACTGGTTAATTATATCCCTTCCTCCACATCCGACGAATATATTTTTACTGTAGTTCGCCATGCCAACTACCTCGTGAGGCACAACCTGACCTATGGATATAATTAAATCATAACTTTTATCTAATAATCTTTTATTGATTTCAACATTTATTTTATTTTCTACCAGTCCCTCCGAAACCTGTGCAACGAACTCCTTTGGTACTTCACCTATCTTAATGACATCATTTCTCCAATTATGCTCAAGTACCCTTTCGAATGGAACCTCCTTGCCAAAAAAATCTCTAACTTCTTTCTCATTCATTGCCTCATGTGTACCGACAGCAGGCATGATATCTATATGGCAGCTCTCCTTAAGCATGTCATAATAGTACGCTACAATTTTGCCTGCTCCTGAGTATAGCCTGGTATAATCCGGAGGGATTATAAGCACCTTTTTTAGCACATTATCATGATTTTTTAAAGATTTTTCTAATGCAGCCTTTAATTCCTCATCCGACAATCCTCTTGGATTATCTGATTTTAGAACAAACTCTTCCATTTAATAACACCTCCGACATATAGTAAATTATTTGGTATTAGTTAAGCTTTGCCACGTTGTAATCGGTTGGATACAAGTCCTGCAAAGCTTAACCCTACCAGATAATTTACACCACAATTAGCAATCCAAATACTTTTGCAGGGTAGCTCTGACAGCCCCCTTCCCTTCTATTAACTCCTTAAAATAGCTCTCTACCTTATCTCCTAAACCTACCTCATATAGATCAACACCGAATAACTTGGCATCTGATAGGATAGGCTTCAGCTCATATTTCATAGCCTCAGGCTTCCCTAAGCTGATATTCACTAGGTGCTTTTTAAGCTCCATCATCATAGGATCAGGACTCAATTGCATCTCTACACCATTATCATCTACTCCCAATAGATATCGAAGCCAGCCTGCAAGAACCAGAGGAATATATCTAAGCATCTCCGGCTCCAAATCCTTTCTCTTATCATACGCTTTAATCGTTTCCCCAAATCTGATTGCTACCTTTTGTGAGGTATCTGTAGCAATTCTCTGCGGTGTATCAGGCGTATATGGATTAGGAAATCTTTTACCGATAACTTCATCGATAAAGCTTTTCGGATCGATAATACCAGGATTAATAACTACCGGAAGTCCTTCGTCATACCCAACTTTCATAATTAATCTTCTTAAGTATTCATCCTGCATCTCGTCAGCAATAGATTGAAACCCTAACAGGCATCCATATACCGCAAGTGTAGTATGTAACGGATTTAAACAGGTACATACCTTCATTTTTTCTGATTTATCTACTGTTGCTCGATCTGTAAAAAATACTCCAGCAGCTTCTAATTTCATACGTCCATTCGGAAAATCATCTTCAATTACCAGATACTGTGCTTCTTCCGTATTGACAAAAGGTGCAACATAGGTGTTTTTACTCGTGCAATAAATATTGGTGTCTTTAAAACCATCTCGGCTAAGACGCTCCTTCACTGTCTCGGATGGTCTAGGTGTTATTTTGTCAATCATTGACCACGGAAAGGAAACCAGCTTAGGATTATTGATATATTCAATAAAACCTTTATCAACATATCCGTTCTCAAACCACTTTACAGCAATTTTCTTCACTGATTTGTAAAGCTTTTCTCCATTATGAGAGCAATTATCCATACTTACCAAGGCGATAGGATGCTTACCGCTCTGATATCTTTCATAAACAAGGGCTACGATCTTAGCCATCACATTTGTAGGCTTTGAGGGTCCATTCTTAAAATCCTCCAATACTTCTGTGAAATACTCACCGGAGGTTTTTGCAAGATTATAGCCCTTTTCTGTAATCGTAAAACTCGCCATCTGAAGTGATGGTTTTGCAAAGATTTCCTTCAGTTTTGCCCAGTCGTTCTTTTTGGTATAATCTCCCACCAAAGCTTCACTAATACTGCCGAGTACCTGTTTACCCAGGCTACCGTCCGGGTACATGGTAGCAATAAGGCTAAGATTATCATAAGGGTGATATACTTTGTCTAGTATTTCATAATCATAGGTCTCTACTGCAATAATACCAGTATCCTCAATATTTTTATTAAGAAGCTCCTGCTGAAGTACAGCGATATAACCTCTGAACAAGTTGCCTGAGCCAAAATGTATCCACTTAGGATTTTCCTTTGTATTAGCAAGCATTTTCTGTCTATCGTACCTTGGAATCGTGATACCTGCTTCTTCCCAATGATTCGTTCTATCCAAATTTTTCTGTTTTAATCTTAGCACTTAAATTTCCTCCCTTTTTCAGTTCAACTATCCATCTTATCGCTTTATCCTAGACGTTTTCTTTTGTTATAACCATTTCTATATTCTTATTAGGACAACGGTTATAACACATACCGCAAGCTACACAAGCTTCAGGTTCAATCGATAAAGTATCAGCTTCCTTAATGAAAGGAGCAAAATCAGTGCATATGGTTTTACATAATTGACAGCCTTCACCACATCCACAATTTAAGCATCGGGATGCTTCTTTAACAGCTTCCTCTTCCGTTAAAACTCTGGAACATATCTCAAAGTTATTCTTAAGCTCCTCTATGTTCTTGTGATTCGTATTGATTGCTGTACCTTCTTCTTTAAAATATCCTGCTCTTTGAAGTACGTTCTCTGTATTAACACATACCACACTATCGGTGTATTGTAAGGTTGACTCTTCACCAAGGATATATTTATCTATGGATACTGCTGCTGTTTTTCCCGCAGCAATTGCCGTAATGATATTGGCATTACGGACAACATCCCCTCCGGCAAATATGCCCTCCTGATCTGTTGCTCCGGTTTTTGTTACAATTTTTATAAAGCCGTTAACCTTGCCAATTTCTCCGATATGGACTGCCTCAGCCTGTGCTCCTTGTGCGATAATAAGGTTATCACATGCTACCTTCATGGAGATTCCGATATGATTCACTAATTCTACAGCTGTTACCCTAGCCTCCATGACTTCAATGCTTTTCACCTCTACCTCGCTGATTATCTTAACTCCTTCAGCCTCAGCTATTTTTAGATTTTCAGCCAAGAAGGAACGCTTGGTTAAGAGAGTTTTATGTGCTAAGTAAACCTGCTTGGCACCTAATCTTACCGCAGTTCTTGCAGCATCAATTGCGGAATAATGATTACCGTATACGATTACAGTCTTTCCGATTGTAATATTCTCTTCACTGCTTACACTCTTTAGCAGCGCATTGGCATAAATAACGCCCTCAGTATCTTCTCCTGGTAAATCAAGTACCTTCACTTGTTGTGCACCAATTCCTATAAATATTGCTTCGAAGTTATCCTCCCTCAAGGATGCTACCGATATATCCTTACCGAACTCTATCCCTGGCTTAAATACAACTCCCATTTCCTTGATCGCTTCAATTTCATCCTCAAGGATACCTTCACCAAGTCGAAAGCTTGGTAAACCAAAGGCTAGATTTCCACCCAGCTTCTGTTCACGTTCAAATACAGTTACCTGATATCCGGCCTTTTTAAGCTCTACAGCACAGGATAGACCTGCTGGACCGGAGCCGATAACAGCGACTCTATGTCCATTATCTGCCGCCACAACGGTATTGGGCTTCCACCCTTTTTCCTTTCCATATTCAAGAACAAAGCGTTTAATATCTCTTATCTGCACTGAACGTCCATTAATACCACGGGTACATGCATCCTCGCAGGGATGGGTACAAACAAGACCACAGATACCCTGTAAAGGATTCTTAGAAGTAATTAAGTCAAAGGCCTCTTTATACTCGCCTTTTGCAACCTTAGTAATATAAGCCTGAGCAGGGACATGATGAGGGCAAGCAACCTTACAGGGGGCCGATAGATTGGGTTTTGTAATTTTGGCATAGCCTGCATGAAGTGTTACTTCTGTAGCTGTCTTTACCTCAGGTACAATCCTTGACCTGAAATCATCTAATGTTTCATAGCCATTTTCATCCATATATAGCTTCATTCCTGCAATCATAGGACGAACAATATCATAGCCGTTAATTAAGGTTTCTGCGCATATACCAAGCAGATTCCCTCCACAGAGTACCATCTCAACTGCATCCTTCCAGTTGGTGATACCGCCGGTTGCCATAATAAAGGGGTCATTTCCGCATACCTTTCTTATTTCATAGGTATCACGCTGTGCAAGCGGCTTCAGCCAGCTTCCACAATGACAGCTCATGCTGATTTCATCTTGAAGATGGAAGAATGAGCTTTCCGGCTTATCAAGATTAATAGGAGGTAGACCCATTCGGTTACCTGCTGATCCAACAGCATCTACTCCTACTGCATATAATGCTTGTGCAACCTTTGCTATCTGACCGCCCTCCGGGGTTAGCTTAACGAATAGGGGAATACTGATGCTTTCCTTTACTGCTTTTGCTATTTCGGCAGCAACATCAGCCTGTTGACCCATACTAGCACCGGTTTTCTTAGCTGATGCAGCAGAATCACCGCTGGTAAGCTCCAGGTTGAAGGACATGTTTGGACAGCACATATTTAATTCTATGATATCTGCTCCGGCTTCCTCAAACTTTCTGGCCATATTCACCCAGCCTTCAATTCCATTATCTCCGGCATAGGTGATATTCGCCATCAGCTTAAGCTCCGTCAGTACTTTTTTAGCGTCCCTGACTAGCTTTAAGCCTTCCTCAAAGGTAAGTCTTTTTTCTGTTGTGAATGCCAGAGCATTTCTGTCCTCAAAAATTCCATAACGGGGTTTTCTATTTATATATGGCGCAGGATCAATACTGAGCTTTATACTTGCCGCAGCCCAGCCTGTCTCCTCTATACGCTTTAATTGGCGAACATTCTTGGTTGTTGGACCGGATGCTACAAAAAACGGATTTTTAAAAGTTACTCCGCCTATAGTGACCGGTATCATAATATCCTTTACCATCATAATTACGCCTCCAATTTCGTATTTTGAATCTTGATTCCCTCTCGAGAAGATTTATATATGAGATTTATTACCTCCAAAGCCTCCAGTCCATCGATACCGCGTAGTCCTACCATTGCTTCCTTATTCTGAGTTGCACATTCCATAAAGTGAAGAATTTCTCCTGTGTAACCCAAATTATACTTCTCATCAATTGCTGGTGTTGACCAACCCGTTGTTATCTCAGCTTTTTCTACGGTATAATCAAGTCCTGGAATGCTGAATACCTTTACAGGTCCTGAAAAAGAAAGATCCACATGGATACAGCCTTGCTCACAGTAGATATCAACCATATCCTCCATTCCACCCACTGTTACATAGTTGGCTTCTAGGGTTGCATAGGTTCCATCCTTAAAGCTCATGAAGGCACCGGCCCAATCCTCGCCCTCCATCTTATGATGAATCAGATTCTTATCCCCACCACCGGAGGTCATTGCCACTAATTCCTTCCATTCATTATTCTTCAGCGCAAGCATAAAACTGACCGGATGAACTCCAAGGTGAACCATACAACCACCTCCACAGTATTTGATAGACTGTGCAAAGGGGCTATGTGAACCGGAATGGCTTTCATGGGCTCTGATATATAAGGGCTTACCAAGCTGACCGCTGTTCATAATATTAATTGCCTTTTGGAAAGCAGGCGCGAATAACCAATCCTCCGCATAATATATCTGCTTACCTACCCTTTTCGCTGTTTCAACCATATCCTTGGCATCTTCAACAGTTGTTGCCAACGGCTTTTCGCATATAATGTGTCTTCCACGATTAAGCGCTTTTATTGCCACATCATGATGCAGGAAATTGGGCATACAGATATCAACCACATCACACTCTACTTCATCAATCGCTTTTTCGTAATCATCATAAGCTACATAATCTGTAAATCCATATCGATCAGCCAATGCTTTTATTTTATCTAATGCCCTGTCAACGATTCCAACAATCTGGGCTTTATCTTTAATTCTGGCATATCCATCAGAATGTAAATCTGCGGAAAAAGCAGCTCCTATTAATAATACTCTAACCTTATCTCCCATTTCTTCCTCCTTAAAATTGACTATAACCAAAGGGTTTCTTCTTAGACATAAAATCAAATGCTTCCTGCATCTGAGTAAATGAATACTCAATAGCACGTTCTAGGATTTGCTCACCCTTTAAGGCTGTTGCCTTTGATGGTTCACCCCACACACCGGAGGGTGTAGCTCTGAATATACTTCCGTAGCTTAGATATGAGCGTGGAGTATCCGGTACATAATCGATTGCTTCCTTCATTATTACAGTATCCGGCTCTAAGTGAAGCATTAGCGATGTCTCACATTCACCCGCATGTAATTCTGTATTAGTCTCCATGATTCCTTCCTTATAAAGTACAGGAAACAGCTCACATATATCAACTTTTGCTACCATTAAATCGGGATTGTATTTGGCATTCAACTCTCGTACCAATGGTGTCATGATAAAAATACCACCATGACATTGCAGGATACAAATCTTCTTAAAGCCCTGCTCCTTGAGAGACATAATAATATCAGTCATCATGTGGTAAAAGGTATCAGGGTTCATCCAGACTGCACCTTTTTTACCCATCTGCTCACGACAGGTGCTTATTGGCAGTGCAGGAATTAGAAAGCCTCCACTCTTCTGTGCTAGCCCTTCACCTAAGGCTGTAGCAATTGACCAATCAGTTATTACAGGAAGATGTGGCCCGTGCTGTTCTATGGAGCCTACCGGTATAATTGCCAGCTCCGGATCATGCTTCATAATTTCATCTGCTGACATACGATTTAATAGCATTTTTTTGTCTCCTTTTTCTACAGGTTAAGCCAAAGCTTTTGATGCACTATCATTATCAAGATAAAGCACTGAGGATTCATGTGTTCTGAGAATACTTGCCGGGCAAGCGGTGGTAATCGGTCCATGCAGCATTGCTTTAACTGCATCTGCCTTTAATATACCCGGTACAACACTAACTGTTTCCGGTATTCTTATAATTGCACTCATCGTTAATGTAATTGCATGCTTTGGAACATCCTCTAAGGTTGGGAAGCAGCCGTCATTTACCTGCTGCTTACGGCATACCTCATCAAGCTCTACCACCTTAACTAAGTAAGGATCATTAAAGTCAGCTACAGGCGGATCGTTGAAGGCAAGATGACCATTTTCACCTACACCGAGTAAAATCAAATCTGGCGGATATTTTTCTAAAAGGGAACTATAAACCTCACAGGCCTTAATCTCATCCTCACCTGCATCCGCAAGATAATGAATTTCCTTAAATGTGACACGATCAAAGATAGCACGACGCAGGAAGTTACCAAAACCGGCAGGGGCATCCTTTGAAAGTCCTATATATTCATCCATATGCATAGCTCGCACACGATTCCATTCGATATCACAACCTAATAATTCCTCAATTAATTCATTCTGAGAAGGTGCTGCAGCAAAAACAACCGTAGCTTCTCCCTTTGTACTAATGATTTTCTTTAATCTTGCTTCTACATCCTTGGCAGCATTCAGACCCATTTCTCTTCTCGTGTCAAATACTTTGACCATTAATTTATCAAACATATTGTTAAACGTTTCCATTATATACTCCTTACAATTTATTGGCAAATCGGATCCACACTATTGCGATTACCACCTAAATATGCTTTAGCAATATCTGTATTATCAAGTAGTTCCTTGCCTGTGCCTTTACAGGCTATATTTCCGTTCTCTATAACATAACCATAATCACAAATACTTAAGGACTTTTTCGCATTCTGTTCTACTAATACAACCGTAACACCCTGATTACGAACCGCTTGTATATTAGCAAATACGTCCTTTACAACGATTGGAGCCAATCCCAGAGAAGGCTCGTCTAGCAGCAACAAACGTGGCTTAGACATTAAAGCCCTACAGATAACCAGCATCTGCTGCTCTCCGCCCGAGAGTGTACCCGCATCTTGATTTTTTCTTTCTTTAAGTCGTGGGAAAATCTTATATTGCTCATTGATGAGACAATTAATCTCACCTCTGTTACTATTACAGTACGCACCTATTCTTAAATTCTCTTCAACAGATAAACCAGCAAAAACCTTACGTCCCTCCGGTACCTGAGCTATACCATACTTTACTATCTGATTTGATTTATACGGTAGTTGTTTGCCATCAAACTCTATGACTCCGGTTCGCCTTACCATACCAGAGATGGCATTCAGTATGGTGGTTTTACCTGCTCCGTTAGAGCCAATAATTGCAGTAATACTGCCCTTCTCCACCTGCATATTGATGCCGTGAATAGCTTCAACTTGTCCATATGTGACTCTTAAGTCCTTAATATTCAACAATGCCATGCTACTATTCCTCCTCACCTAAATATGCAGCTAAAACAGCCGGATTAACTTGAATTTCCTCAGGCTTTCCCTGAGCAATGGTATGACCAAAATCCTGAACATAGATGTAATCACATAAGCTCATAATTAAATCCATACGATGTTCAATAATTAGAATGGATAAATCAAACTTTTCTTTGATTTCTCGTATAAAATCTATAAGTACAAATACCTCTTCAGGATTAAGACCTGCTGCAGGTTCATCCAGCAAAAGTAACTTTGGACTACTTGCCAGAGCACGTGCTATCTCAACTCTTCTTTGTATACCATAGGATAGATTACTTGGTCTCATTTCTGCATATTGTGATAGTTTAAGAACCTCAAGACAATTCATTGCTTCTGCTTCTATTCGTTTTTCTTCCTTTCGAACCCTCGGCATTCTAAGAAATGCTTCCAAAATACTGTATTTACCAGCATGATCTAAACCAACCTTAACATTATCAAGTACATTAAGCCCTGCAAATAGGCGTGTATTCTGAAAGGTTCTTGATAACCCCATACGAGCAATCTGAATTTGGTCCTTAGCCGTAACATCCACTCCGTCAAACTCTATGCTGCCTGAATTCGGTGCATATATATGAGATAGAAGGTTAAAAATGGTAGTTTTTCCTGCTCCGTTTGGACCTATGATTCCTTTAATTTCACCCTTCTTAATCTCCATGGAGAAGCTGTCTACAGCTGTAACACCACCAAATTTAATCCCGATATCTTTCGTTCTGAGAATAAACTCACTCATTATTTATGCACCCTCCTTCCGTGATTTCCTTTTGACTTTTTCTTTGAAAATAATTTCTTTATACTCTTCAAGCTAAGCTCGTATTCACCAAATAAGCCAGCCGGTCTTACATTAAGTACAATAATAATCAGAATGCAATATAAAATGGTACGATACTCCTGAAGACTTTGACCAAATATGGTTACACTTCTGAATAGCTCAGGAAGAACCTTAAGTACAAAGCCTGAAATTACAGAGCCTGTCATGCTGTTGGTACCACCGAAGAAAAGGAAGATTTCAAGTTCGGAGGAAGCGGTAAAGCCATAGGTTTCAGGAAGAAGCACTCTGCTTTGCAGACCAAGTAATATACCTGCAATGGAAGCAATAATGGACGCCAGAACATAAATTTTTATTTTAAGCTTATATACATCAATTGCAAAGCTCTTAGCTGCTAATTCATCATTCTTTAACGCGATACACATGCGTCCAAAACGAGAATATTTGAGATTGTGAATTGCTATTATGACAATTACCGTTACAATTATGACAATATAGAGCAGATTTTCTACCTTCGGGATTTTCGTAAAGCCCTGTGATCCATTTGTTATACTGCTAAAGGTTATAAGTAATGAGGTAATTGCCTGTCCAAGTCCGATGGAAATGAGTGAAAAGTAATCCTTTCTAAGTCGAACCGTTGGATAGGCGGCAATACAGGCAATAATTGCTGATAAAGCAATTCCTAAAACAGAGGTAAGCCAAAAGGAAACACCCAGTTTACTAGCCAGGATAAAGGTTCCATATGCTCCTATCGCCATATAGCCAGCCTGTCCTAAGCTAAACATTCCTGCGAGACCGGTCAGTGCAAAGATACCGGTTATGGATATGACTGAAATACATGCTTGTATTAACAAGCTTATTTGATATGATGACATGAGTATACCTCCTAAACCTTATCTTGGGCGAATTTACCGGATATGCCCTGTGGTCTGACGAATAAGAAAAATAACATAATTCCAAATAGCAATACCGGTGTAACGCTAGAGCCAAGATAATAAACGGATATCATCTCGACAATACCAAGCAGAAGAGCTGCGATGATTGCACCCGGCAAGCTTCCAAGCCCGCCTATGGTTGATGCTATGAAGCCCTTAACTACCATGGAGGAGCCAAGGGTAGGATAAACAGAGTACTTCATTCCCAGAAGTGTTCCGGATACTCCGGCTAAAAATCCTGCAAGTGCAAATGTAAAAACAATTACAAGACCCGAATTGATACCCATTAAGCGACCTGTGTGACTATCAATAGAAACCGCGCGAATAGCAAGACCAAGTTTCGTTTTTCCGATGATTATCATTAGTACTACTAATATTGCTATTGAAATAGCCAGCATCACTGCATCTAGTGTAGAAACATTAGCTCCTAATACCTTTAGTGATGTCTTTTCAAACATACGAGGAAAGCCGTAGGATGCCTTTCCATAGAAAACATTAAGAATTTGCTCAATTAAAATACCAAACGTAATGGAAGCTACAAAGTAATAAATTGTAGGACTGTTTTTCTTACGAATATTACGGTAACATACCGTATCAAGTAATAAAGCTAAGATAAGACTCATTATGCTGGTGAATAAAATTGTCAACCAAATTGGTGGGGTCTCTTTAAAGGACGCCTGAAAAAAATAAGCGATATAGGCCGAGGCACTAATCATTCCGCCATGTGCGAAATTACTGAATTTTAAAATACTAAAAACAAGTGCGAAGCCAACCGCAATAAGTGCATAAACAGCACCTAAGGAAATACCATTAAATAATAGCTGCAGGTTCATAATTCCTCCATGTCTATAGGACGGGCATTAAAGCCCGTCCGCATTCATATTAAGCTTAATCGTCCTATTCTAAGCCTTCTTCAAGTAATACACTATCAATGATATTTAATTTAAAGTTCTCATCATATTCAGCAATTAACATAGGCATTCCAACAGTACGATGGGTTTCAGGATTAATTGTGATAGGACCTGAGGAGCTTTGAACCTCTTTGGTCTGTTCAAGTAAAGTTGCTACCTCTTCTCCGTTACTAGGGTCTTTAGCACGCTTAAGCGCATCTGCCAAAACCATAACCGCATCATATCCAAAGCATGCATTTGCGATAGGATACTTAGCTCCTGTTTCATTCATGTAAGCCTGTACAATATCATAGGAATCAGATTCCGGATTTTCCATATCAACGTTCTGTAAGAAGTAAGTATCATAAACTTCTGATTTTACTAAGGATGAGAAGGGTGATTGGAAGGTGTTATTACCAAGAATTACTCCCTCATAACCAGCTTCACGAAGGTAATCGTAGCAAAGAGCATTGTCAGCAGCATAGTTACAGATGAAAACTGCATCAGGATTTGCCTTTGCGATCTTAATTGCCTGTGCACGGTAATCCACATCACCTGTCTGGAAGGTCTCTTCTGCTACTACCTCACATCCCTTGGACTCTACATATTCAGCAAAGGGGATAGCATGCTGTACTGCATAGGACAAGCCTGCATTATAGAAGGTTGCATATGTTTTTAAATTAAGATCCTCTACACCATACTTCGCAATACTATAGGACTGCTGTGCACATCCCGGCTCTGCAAGAAACATAAAAGGATATGGCTTACCGGTCTCTTCATTTGTTGTGCAGCGTTCATCCATGAAATGTCCAACAACCGGTATTTTATCTTCTGTAGAAAGATCAACCCATGCAAGTGCCGGATTTGATAACGGAGGTCCGATGATTGCATCTACCTTATGCTCATCAATAAGAAGCTTGTATGCATTGATACCTTCCTGTACATCATTCTTAATATCAAGTGTTGTGATCTCGAGCATACGTCCGTTAATTCCGCCATTCTCATTGATCTGTCTAACTGCATATTCTGCTCCCCAAGCGTTTGCTCGTCCAGCCTCAGAAGCACCACCGCTTAGATCTTGAAGACTTCCTATCTTTATTGGTTTCTCATTCTCATTCTCATTTTCCTTTTCCGAATCAGAATTTTCAACCTTCTCCGGAGCTTTGTCAGTGTTGTCTTCTGTACCTTTTGAGCAAGCTGTTGTAAACATGGTAAGCGCAAGCACAAAAGCCATAAGTGTAAATAGTTTCTTCATAAAAATAATACCCTCTCTTCTTTCTTTATTTAGGTTTATATAAACGCATAAATGCGTAAACCTCGTGAATTGTAAAAGTGTAAAGATTATAGAATAATTTCATTCTTTTTGATAGAAAACTATAGAAATCGTTTTCTATTTTTTCTTACATAAAATTTTCCAAATTAGGTAAATTTTAGTAACTATGTCTACTATTGTATTGCTTTTTAACAATTTAGTTTATTGTTACGAAAAGATTATATACCATTTGCACATATAATTTCAAGCTTTATTTTAATATTTAGCATAATATTTTAAAATTAGATGTAGAAAACGTTTTCTATTTGTTGACTTTTTGTCAGCCAGTGTTTTATAATCAGCATGTAATGTTTTTAACAGGGCAAAGGAGGTTTATAGATGATAATAGGAATGATTGGTGCAGAAAGTAAGCATGTGGATTACTTCTGTGATCTAATCAATAAGGATAAGTTATTTGGCAGTACGCGTGTAGCTTATATCTGGGGAGGAGACACCAACGAAGATAGGCTGCGCTCCTGCGCTATAGCAACGGGAATTGAAAGAATTACAAAAACACCCAGCGAGGTAATCGACGCCTCTGAGGCTATTATCATTACACTTAGGGATGGTAATAAGCATACAGATTATGCCCTCGAATGTATCAAAAAGCGTAAGCCCGTATTTATTGATAAGCCATTTACGGTTGATCCGTCTGATAGTCTAAGAATTATTGAAGCAGCAAAGAGATACTCCACTCCATTTACCGGTGGTTCTACTTTATGTTTTTTACCTGAGATTCCAAAACTGAGGAAGAAATTCTTAGTTACAAATCATGCGGAGCTTTCCTATAGGGCAGACCCTGATTCTCCCTTTGGAGGATGGTACTTCTATGGTAGCCATTTAACAGATTTGTGCGCAGCAATATGTGGTGAAAATGCGATCGCTGTAAACACAAGAATGTCTAATAAGAAGGTTTTTGTGGAGATAATATATGATGATAATAATCATCTTGAATGTACTAAAAAGGCAAACAAAAAAGTGCAGCTTTACTCTGCACCTGATTTGCCCCAGCCAATGATTCGGATGGATGATACCTATATTTTAGACGATAATGTTTGCTATTTTTATGGATTAAAGGCTTTCTTTGATGTTATAGCCAGCGGCAAAAGTCCTGATGCCGACAGACTATTATGTTCAGTAAAGCTTATGGATGCAATTATGAAGTCTGCCGCCCTTAATACCACAGTAGCAATCGATAATTAGACTTACTTTATACATTTTACAGTGTCTCTTATAATTAGCTTTGGTTCCAGATTCATATCCAAGGTTAGCTTATCCCCATCATCGCTCATATTACTAAAAAGCATCATAGCGGCAAGCTTTCCAGTTTCATTGGATGGATATCGAATAGTTGTAAGCGGAGGTAAGAATGTATCAGCAAATGGGATATCATCAAATCCTATTACTGATATATCCTCAGGCACTCGGATTCCATTTTTAAAAAGGGTACGAATAAATCCAAAAGCAACCATATCATTAATACATAATACAGAGGTTGCATCATGAGGATTTTCAATGAATTGCTGTGCTAATAAATCTCCTGAGTTTACTTCATAATTACTATCCTCATTATCAAACTCACGACTAGAGACATATAGCAAATCCTCAGTATATTCTATATTAGCATTTTTGAGTGCATCCTTGTATCCTACAAAAACTTCCTTACGTGTCCATCTTGTAAGTGGAGTTGTGGCAAACGCAATACGCTGATGCCCCTGGCTTATCAGATAATTTACGGCCATGCCGGCACCTTTACGTGAGTCGAAGTTAATACACGAACAATTGGAATTTTCTATCCTTTGATCAAGTAAAACAAATTTCATCCCCTTCTCTATATAGTTACAAACTATATTAGAATCCGTATCAATTGAGGATAATATTACACCACGAACCTGACGCTCATATAGCATTTTAAGATATTCACGTTCCTTTTCTACACGACGCATAGTATTACAAAGCAGTAAATTATAGCCTTTATCAAAAGCTATATTATTAATTCCAAGCGTTGTTTGAAGATAGAACTGGTTTGAAATATTTGGAATGACAATTCCTATATCGGTAAACGTATTATTGCTGCTCTTGAGAGAGCGAGCCATGGGATTAGGAACATAATTAGCTGCTTGGGCAGCCTCCCTCACCTTCCTTTTTAGCTCATTACTCACAGGATAATCCAGATTATTTAAGACCCTGGAAACGGTAGTTACCGAAGTACCAGCAAGCTTTGCAATATCCGTTATTGTTTTTTTCTTATCATCCTTTTTGCCCATTTTATCTCCTCACATGTTCATGGTTATGGTTATTGATGCAATGCTATTATAACGTAAATATTTACTAGAAACAATTATTAATTAATAACAGGAGGAAACATAATGAAATCAACAACAGAATACTTGGAGCTTATGACTCGTCCCAGCAATAGACTGATCGAGGATATGAAATTATTAAATAGCGATCTTATGATCTTGGGTGCAGGCGGAAAAATCGGCCCCAGTCTTGCTATTACCGCAAAAAGAGCGCTCGATGCTGCCGGAATTGATAAAAGAGTGGTAGCTGTTTCTTTATTTGATTATAAGGATGCTCCTGAATCCATGAAGGAAGCAGGTGTTGAAGTGATCGAGGCTGATATCTCTGATCCGTCAGTATTGCAGCAGCTGCCTGATATTAAACATATCATCTATATGGTAGGACGTAAATTCGGTACCACACAAAACCAGTCTCAAACCTGGCAGATCAATACTCTGCTTCCCTCAAAAATTTGCGAACGTTATCCAGGTTCCAATATAGTAGCTTTCTCTACCGGTAATGTCTATGGTATGACGGGGCTTACCACCGGAGGATCCAGTGAGCTTGATGAAGTAAATCCTGAAGGTGAGTATGCACAGTCCTGTCTCGGAAGAGAGCGTATTATGGAGTATTATTCACAAAAAGATAATACCTCCATGCTATTGTTCCGCCTTAATTATGCTATTGATATGCGCTACGGAGTTTTATATGATATCGCTAATGCTGTATACAATGAAAAGCCAGTATCCTTGGGTCAACCGGTATTTAACTGTCTTTGGCAGGGAGATGTTTGCGAATATGCTCTTCGCTCACTATTATACACAAATGTTCCTCCGACCAAGCTTAACGTTACAGGTCCGGAAACCATATCTACAAAGTGGGTCGCCAATGAATTTGCAAAACGCTTCCATAAAGCTCCAAGCTTCAACGGAGAAGAAGGCCCTCGTGCACTATTAAGTAATGCAGGGAAAATGACTCAAATAATGGGATATCCTTTAACACCTTTGAATACTATGATCGATATGGTTGCAGAATGGATTATAGCAGGAGGAGAAGCTATTAATGCCCCTACTCACTTTGAGACAACGGACGGAAAATATTAGCATGCAAACATTTGCTGCAATGGCAACAGCTTACCATCCATTCAAAATTGGCTTATAACTCGTATGATAATCCATTCGAGATAGTACTAATCTATTCTTATAAAATTGTCATATAATAATACAAGACACCAGATAACCGTGTAATATCTGGTGTCTAATCATTTCATTATTAAATGGAAATCAGCTATTTCATTCTTTTGATTGTTTCATCCAATGAGATACATTCTGCATATCTGCCATCCCACATAAATTCATTGTAATATTGGTAACTTTGTTCTGCTGACATAAAATTATTATGAACTGTTGTATTTGTATATGCCGGAACTATAATATGAAACCCATGTTCAAATCCACATTTTATAGTAGCATCCATGCAATAATCTGTTTGAAGTCCCACAATGATTATATCTTTTTCACCCTTATCTGTTAAATATTCTAATAATCCAGTTCCTTTAAAAGCACTATTCACCTTTTTATCAAATATTTTTTCATCATTCATTGGTTGAAACTTTTCATATATTTCAAAGCCAACAGTTCCCTTTGTTAATTCATTTCCTATACCATCATCATGGCGTACATATATTACTTCAACATTATTTGTCCTAGCCTCATGTATTATTTCTTTAACATTAGAAACAAACATATCAAATTTATATAATTTTTCATTGGTAATTAACTTTTGTGTATCAACTATTAATAAAACCATTTTGGTCTCCTTTAAATTTCTGTATCGAGACAAACAACAGAATTATTGTCATCTTAAAGTTGTATATGAAATGCTTTAATCTCGCTTATAGCTTCAAACTTTTCCTGATTATTAATCCCATTGATATTATCCTCCCATTTTAACCAGTGGCTCGGATGACCGTGGCTTTAGTTATTATACCATTATCTTCTATTTTATACCATAAAAAACATATTAAAAATAAGGTTGTAATTAATTCTAACTATTTCAGCATCGTGCTATTGTTAATTACAAGAGTGCTGTATAGAAACAATACATCCTGCTTATCAAACGTTATGAAGTTCTCTAAATAATCGCTTGTTATATACCGAATATCAATCAGGGTAATTTTACTGTAAGCCTCCACAAATAGCGGTGCAATGCTACTACCAAAGGAATCTCTGAAAATCACCAATTCTTTATTGGTATCTGAGTTTGGGTTTTCTATTGTCAGAAGGGGGACTGCACCTGAAAGAAATAACTCATATGGATCATTACCATTACTCTTTTCCAAATCATAAATTTCAGAAAATTTACTTGTTTCGTAGTTATAGACCTGGCAGCTGTCCGTGATTTCGTTCGTCAGATAATATATGGAATCCGCCTTCATTGGCAACGCCGCCTGCCCATAATATACTCCGTAAAAAGAACTGATCTCGTTAACTTTATATTTTCCGGTCAGTCGTTCAAAAAATCCCATCTCTGTGGCTATGCGTTCCACAACATTGGTAAGCTTTTCTTGACGCCAATGGGTATCGGTTGAGTAATAGTCTTCAATAGAAAGGCAATCGAATATATCGATGTACTTCATACTGCCTAATTCTTTATTTAATAGTGATCGCAGCCTGTCATAATCCATTGACGGATAACCGTTTGGCTTCGCTAAAAAATAATTTTTATCTGGAATAATTGAATAGTAAACATCCACATCCTTGCCTGAAAAGTAAGTATCATACAAATCCTTAAACTTATCTGCAGCATTGATGATAGAGTTTTCCTTTAACGGGTATTCTATTTTCGACACCATATTATCAACGATATAGATTCCGTTATTATCTTTTTGTTGGAATACTGAAAGCTGTATAATAGCTTTCAGTTTCCTAAATGTATCACGAAATGGGAACTGGTCAAGGGTATATTTATCAAATTCGTCCATATACTTTGCAGAAAGTATGTTTTCTCCTGATAATTCAGGCAACTGAGCCAGCTTTCTTCTTTCAAATTCCGATATTTCTTTGGGTTTATGATAAGCAATTAGTAAAGTGGTAATTGCAAGGAATACGATAAAAGCAATGGTAACAGTTATATTTTTCGTCCTATCGTTCATCGTTACCTCCTAAAATCTAAAGTATAAAAAAGGATTAAATGATCCATCAACGAGGTATGCTGTTATAACAATTAGAAGCACAAGCATTACCATGGGCTCGACAATATTTAATATACGATTTACAGTTGGAAATTGCTTTAGTCTTCGTACAGCATCTTTGATAAACGGTGTAGAACCGATAATAGCAAAAATAATCACCACTGCATAGCTGCGTAAATAGTACAGCGCTTCCGTTGAGACTAAGGGGATATGCTGTGCTCCGAACATAGCACCAATATCACTAACTGCCCCTTTCATTCCATTTGCATTAAAGATAACAAAGCTGATGACAACTAACAAAAGTACATAAATTCTGCTAAGAATGGACGGAGCTTTAACAAGGAACTTTCCAATCAACAGCTTTTCAAGTATGAGGAAGAAAGCAAAGAACAAGCCCCATACGATGAAATTCCATTCAGCTCCATGCCAAAAACCCGTAAGCATCCAAACCACAATTATGTTTAAGAACCATCGGGATTTTTTCACTCGGTTTCCACCCATAGGAATATAGACATAATCGCGAAACCATGTACTCAGTGACATATGCCATCTGCGCCAAAACTCAATAATGCTTTTGGATATATATGGATAGTTGAAGTTTTCAAGAAAATGAAATCCAAAAATTCTACCTAGACCAATTGCCATATCGCTGTATCCCGAAAAATCAAAGTAGATTTGAAGGGAAAAAGCAATCGCATACATCCAAAAGAACATTACCGATTTTTCATTTGAAACACGAAAGATATTACACAGCTCTCCAAGAGCATTTGCTAACAAAACCTTTTTCGCAAGCCCAAGTATAAAACGATTTACACCATAAGCGAAGTTATCAAAACTATGTGTTCTGCTCTTTAGCTCCTCTTCAACCGTTGTATACCTCACAATAGGACCTGCGATTAGCTGTGGGAATAAAACTACATAGGTTGCAAGATTAATCAAGCTCTTTTGCACCCTTGCATTTCCACGATACACATCAATGGTGTAGCTGAGTGTTTGAAATGTATAAAAGCTAATACCTATGGGAAGTGCAATTTTTAGAAGCGGGATATCGGAGCCAAGTACAGCATTCGTATTTTTCACGAAAAAATCTGCGTATTTGAAAAAGCCTAGCAATGCAATACTTGTTGTTAATGAGGAAACAAGAAAAACCTTAGATGCTGTTTTCCCCCTATATTTATCAATTAATATGCCATGAATGTAGCTAAGCAAAATGGTGGAAATAATCAAAATGGTATATTTCGGTTCGCCCCACCAATAGAAAAATAAGCTTGCACTAAGAAGAACCAGATTTTTCATCTGTTTGGGCGAGATAAAATACACTAGGAGAACACATGGCAAAAAATAGTATAAAAATATAACGCTTGAAAATAGCATAATATCTCCTTAATTAACATCTAATATCACTTCAGAATTGCCTTGGCTGACGCGAAAGTGGACTTGTTATATACTCTAAAATCACTTCTTTAGTTCAAAGTCAAGCTCCCCACCACGCACTTCTTTAAATGCATCAACAATTTCTCCGGATGTAACAGAATCTTTAAGCTGTGAAGATACCATAATGAGCATGACTAAATCACCCTGGGTTACTACCTGAAGATCATCAGCCTCAACACAGATCCACTTTCTCGGATCTATACCATTTAACATTTCATTTGCAACGGTTTCTGCATCCTCTGCTTTATTTAACTGAACAAGAACCAATGAGTATGCTTGAGATCCAATCATAGCTTCTGATACGGCAACGTCCTTGACTTTTGATATATCAGAAAGGCCAGTATAATATTTCACTGAATCCATATCATTTAAATCAATCGGAATATCCCCAACAGCTAATCCTGAATCTTTGATTTCATAAATTGCATTAATTACACCAGAAAGCTCACTTCCTGTTACTTGTTCATTATTATCATTCATATCCGTGCTTTCATTACTATTGTCAAGAATCTCCTCCGAATTTTGAGGACTTTCTTCTTGTGTTATATTATCAGGAGAAGTCGAATTATTATTCTCAATATCCCCTGTCGTTTCATTCTTTTTACAGCCTGAAAACATGATAACTACGAGCATAATTATAATTAGTACTATGTTTTTTTTCATTTCCAATCCTCCAGTTCATTTTATTGTATTATTTTATTTGTATCTTTATATCTCATATTTATCTATGACATATTCTCATTCTCCTCTCAATATTGCCACTCATTCGTAAATAAACAATTTATATCGCTACTTCTTTTAGACGCCTTATCCAGTATCAAAGTTCCCTATTTTACTAATATTTTATCCCGATTCAATCATATGTATCCACGCTTGATATAAACGAACTGTTCTACTTGGTGGGAACCAGCAGTCAACACAGCTTAAGAGCATTCGATACTCTTGGACTCACGTTCAGTATATCCTTAAATTTCTCCACATAAAAACTCTCGCACCCTATTATAGTGCGAGAGAAAGACATTTTAGCTTATTAAATTTACTAGGATAAACCGATTGACATCAAAACAATCAGATACCCTTAATAAAATACTCCCAGTTGCTCTGAAGCGAGACATAAGTTAATATTCATTAGGAGTTAACCAAATATACATGGTGCTTTCACTATTACCTGGCCCGTAGGCTACAATATTTCCATTTTTATATTCAATTTGACTTCCGTCATGTTCAAATCCATATATTGTTTCATCTGCACCACCATCTAATAAATCTCCAGTAAGCCTCCATAAAGAATTACCCATGTCTTCTCCACAAAAAAAAGTAAATGTTGATAATATAGCCTCCATATACTTCATTTCATCAGAATCAGAATCATAATTAAACTTCCATGTAGCTATATCAATGCCAATTCTGTTATTATCTAATACTAAAGTCCAATCTGCTTGACCGGACTTTTCATATTCCTCAATCGTAGATACACTTAAGCTCTTACCATGTTTTGTTTCTAATGATTTATTTAAAATATCAATATTTTCAGTTAGAGTCTTTGAATTATCATACGATAATGCACTATCTGGATTAAGATCACTTTCTGTTTTTACGATATCACTATTATCTACACTTTCTGTTTTTACGATATCACTATTATCTACACTTTCTGTGATTGGTGTTATCTTTGCACTTGACATACTTGAATTGTTGTTTTTATTACACGCCAGCAAATTAAATGCCAAAATCATTAATGATAGTATTACCAAACTTTTTCTTAAATATTTTTTCATTTTTCCTCCTTGGTAAATGCTGATATTAATTTTCTATCCAGTAAAAATTGAGCAGTTATCCTTATTAACGCTTTCTTACTGTATAGTCGGCTCATAATGCCGATCATTATGACATTATATTATTATATCCTTATAAACTTGGAGTTTCAAACAAATTATTACTACCAGTATCATTCCGTCGGTATATTTGCTTTTTGCTACTTTTACCTTATTCATCTTTATTTTCTACCGTATTCTTGCAAAGCGTAACTCCCTTCACAACCTATGAAAGTGGGAGAAAGCACACCGAAAGTCATTTCAGGTGTCGTAGAGTGATAACATTCACTTGATAATTCTAATTTTGATAGTTTATATCTTGTTGTACAAGATAGTCGAATGTTTTAAGATTTGTACCCTCTAATTGTTCCTCATATAAATCTACCGCATTTATACGACTATTTCCATAAGTTTTATAATAATAAATACATTTTTCCTGATCCATACAAGAAGAATAGGTTGTTAAATCTTCTAACCCTTCGTCTGTCAGGACACCACCTTTAACCATTTTCACATAATCCAGCATATGAAAAAATTGCGTTATGGCTTGCACATCTCCTTCAATTTTTGGCATATATGAGCGAAGATAAGCAATTCTTACAAATCTGGAAACTGAAGCAAAGTCACCGGGTATACCTAATGTTCCAGCTCCAACACCTAAGGCTTTTAACGTATGCTCACCCCATTTAGTTTCTTTTGGTGACGTTGGTGTCAGATGCAAATACTCTTTTAAGTTAGTTAGATGCCAATCAAAGGTAGGATTGTTGGTCATCACTCCTATGGGATTATCATGTATAGTAAGGCTGTCTTTTGTCTTCTCTACTACAATAGCCTTTCCTGTCTTATCTACAATCATCCAGTGAAGCATCGGAACAGGCGTTTTATCATTGATAGGGCAATCTACAAGTTCTAAATGCCCAATCCCTTGTTTAACCTCTTCTACTGTTTCATGATTTGATAATACCCATTGTATAAAGTCATAGGGTGCAATATTATTTTTTCCTTCAATAGGTTCCTTTTCAAAGTATGCATACCCTTCAAAATTTAATCCTGCACAGCCAAGGCCCACTTCATTTAAACCATCCGCGAAAACAGGGTGATTATCAATTACCGTTCCCATCCCAATCATAGCATGATTATTGGTTACTACATTACCTGTTACTCTATCTTGATATTGATAGCTTCTTGGAATAATCATAACTGCTTGATTAAAATTATATGGAATGTCCATATTTCTTCCAAAATAGCACTTGCCCTCTTGAGTTTGGATACTTAATCCTGTACACATGTTGACTCACCTCGTTTTCATATTTTCCTCTTAGTATGCTTCATCTAAGATTAAATAATCTGTATAAATGAATCATATACATCGTGCGAAATTCATATTTTTGTCGCACTCATAAAGCACAGATAAAATAATTTGTGCAGCATATATAGGAGAATTAGATTTACGTTATTCGGATAAATCAACCATCCTTGTTGCGATTCTTTCTGCAAGATTTTTATTGTGCGTAACTGCAATAATTCCCATATTACGCCTTGTAGCCTCATCCAGAACAACATTCCAGATTTGAGCTTGCGTAATTACATCCAGCATAGTGCTGATCTCATCACAGATAAGATAATCTGCTCCGCTTATCAATGCTCTTGCAACACAAAATCTTTGCAGTTCACCACCGGACAGTTCTCGTGGAAATCGTTCAAGCCAAGCATGTTCAATTCCAAAGGCATCCAATACATCCTCTCTAAGCTCACCGCTTTCTTCCAATACACGCTTAAGTTTCCAGCGAGGATTGATTGCTTTTTCAGGATGCTGGTAAATCAACTGAACGGGACAGACACCCTTTACGGGCAGTGGTCTATCATCCAGCAAAATTTTGCCCTTACTTGGTTTCAGATAACCTGCCAAGAGCATTGCGAGTGTTGTCTTGCCGTAACCGCTTGGTGCAAATAAAGCCAATCGCTCCCCCTTGTCAATCTTCAAACTGCGATCCTCAAGAATCCACGGTTGCCTTTGATCATATCGGAAATAAATATTCTTCGCTTCAAGAGCCATGATAACACCTCACTTCACCGCCTCTGATTTCACGTACCGGTGGTACAGCTGCCATACATTGTGCTGTTTTGTAAGGACAACGTGGGGCAAATAGGCAGCCCTTTGGTAATGCACCCGCATAAGGTTGAAATCCCTCGATAGGTTGAAATCCGTTCTGCGGTAATGCTCTCCATAAGGCTTTGGAATAGGGGTGTCTCAGCAAATCGGGACCACTTTTGAAATCGGATGCCGAAGCTGTTTCTACGGTAGTTCCCGCATAAAACACAGCCACTCTGTCGGCAAACTCAAATGCCAAGTCAATATCGTGAGTTATAAGTATGACGGCTTTCCCTTCATTCGCCATTTCACGGAACATCCGCAGCGCTTCAAGTGCCTGCTCCAGACTCATCCCGGGTGTCGGCTCATCTGCAATAACAAGCTCTGCATCTGTAATCAAAGCAGTAGAAACGAGAACACGCCTTGCCATACCGCCGGAAAGCTGAAACGGATAGAGTTGTTCCGTTTTATCCGAAAGTCCGAAACGCTTAAATAGACTTTTTCGTTTCTCTGTCGGTCGGGGCTTACGATGTCCGTCTGCCTGTACACCTACTTTCATCAATGGATCAAGGAATGCAACTGATTGTGGCACAAGTGCAATTTCCGTTCCCCGCAGCTTTTTCTGACGTTCCAGGGTCAATTCCTGCCCTTTATAGTACAGATGGCCGTGCACTGTGGCGTTGCTGGGCAGAATACCTAAAATAGCGGAAGCCAGCAGGCTCTTACCAGAGCCGGAAGAACCTGCGATAGCAACAATCTCACCGGGATATACCTTCAGATGCAGGTCGGAAATGACCTGCAAATCTATTTGTTCCAAGCCGTGATCGTACATACGGAAGGAAACTGACAGATCGTGAATTTCCAATAAAGTATCTTTTTTTTGTTTCATAATCGTCTCCTTATTCCTGTGCGCTGTAGGGGTCCATAATCATCCGCAGATTATCTCCGAGTTTGTCTACCAGCAGAACGATTAACACCAAAGTAAATCCGGGCAGTACCGCAGACCACCACATACCTGTCGAGATATATCGCATACTCTCTGAAAGAATGATGCCGATGGCAGGCTGTTCGGGCGGCAATCCGAACCCCAAAAAAGATACAGATGCTTCATGCAAAATGGCATGAGGAAACATCAGAATTAATCCTACGAAGAATTGCGGCACCAGATGCGGCAGCAAATGATGTATCAATATCCATCCGCTGGATTTTCCAAGTTTTCGTGACACCGCTACATATTGTTGTGAACGAAGCTGCAGCACTTCGCCTCTGATCAAGCGGGCAAGGCTGCACCAATGAGTAGCGACAATTCCTATGAGCAGACCCTTTAATCCCCGTCCCATAGCAAAGGAAATCAGGATGACGAGAATTGTATGAGGAACACCCATCACAAGATCAATCAACCAGTTGATAAAGGCGTCAACTCGCTTTGAACCGGTTGCCGCAGCAATTCCAACAAAGACGGCAATAACTGCACTGATTGAAGAAGCGACAAAGCCTACTGTCATACTGACGGTCAAGCCTTTTAAGGTACGCATGAGCAAATCCCGTCCCAGCGAATCCGTACCGAAAGGATGTGCTAATGAGGGCGGCTGCTTTGCATTCAGAAAACTGCCTGCCACCGCATCGTCGGAAATCAACAATCCAAAAGTGTAGATTGTAATTAAGATAATGGTCAGGATAATGGTCAGAATAACGACCTTTGTACGACGATTCAATTTCTTCATTCGCCCACCTCCTGTATCTGTGGGTCAATGATTCCATAAAGCAGATTAGCAATCATGTTGCCAACAGCGACAAATAAAGCAGAAAATAAAGTCACACCAAGTAGCAAAGGCACATCCGAATTTAGTCCTGCTGCGGATACTGCACTGCCGAGACCGGGATAACTGAACACGTTTTCTGCCATGACCGAACCGCCGAACAGTTCAGCAAAAGACGCAAACTGCAAGGTCAGTGCTGGAAGAAGAATGTTTCTTAGTCCGTGGCGGCGAAGAATCGTCCGCTTACCTTCACCTCTTGCCCTCGCAAACAGAACATATTCGCTGTTCAAAACATCCACCAGCTTTTGTCGGGTATGCAGCGCAATATTGGCAAAAGACATCAGACTCAGCGTAAAAGCGGGTAATGCTAAATGATAGAGTTTTTGCCAAAGAGTAACATCCTTACTGAGAACACCTATAGGACTGGAAAATCCGATGGGGAACCATTTCAACCATACAGAAAACACCAGAAGAAAAACCAGCCCAATCCAAAACGTAGGAACAGAACTGAGAATATAGCATATTTTTTTTAGAATCTTGTCCAGCAATCTATCTTTATACATTCCCATGACACACCCAAGGGCAAAACCGATTACACCGGATAGCACCCATGCGCACAGCATCAGTGCCAGAGAATTCAAAAATCGTTCTCCAATGATATCCGCTACCGGTCTTCGGTATATCGCTGATTCGCCAAGATTCCCTTGCAGAAGCTCAGACAGCCAACTGAAATAACATTCCACGGGCTGTTCGTCAACACCCCAATAATCCTCAATTTCAGCCCTCTGCTCCGGCGAAACGGCAGTTCCAAGACCCAGAATATATTGCTGTACCGGATCAATCGGAAATTCACTGACCAATACAAACGTAATAATACTTACTGCCAGTAACAAAGTAATAATCCTGACACCATATGAAATGAAAATACGGGTTAACCGTTTAATAGTAATTTCTTTCATAACACACCTCTTTATTCTATCGGCTTTTATAAACAGACGCCGGAATGTTTGCTTATAAAAACCGACAGAGCCGGTTTTTATAACAGCCTGCCGCACCAATAAGATGCAGCAGGCTTACTTCATCACGGAAATAGAGTTACTTTTTCCAGGTCCATTCGTGCAAATTTTGAATCAGCGGCAAACCATGACCATGACCGTGGATTGGCTGCTCGCCAATAGAAAGACCGTCACGAACATAAGTAACGTGATCCAAATTGACGATCCATACCCACGGGCATTCACCCTGCATAGCAGTACCGGTAGCGCCGTCCCACTGTGCTTTTTGCCAGTTTGCGTTGGCTTCTTCAACAGTCAGAGCTGCCATAGCTGCATTGAGATAGCCATCTGTTACATCACTCATGTAGCCCTCAGGATTATAGAAGTCATCAAGAAGGGCGCCTTCAGAACGATACAGATAATAAGTCTCGTTAGGAATTGCAGAACCCCAGCCCATCATAACGGCTTCAGAGAACATACGCTGCATGATCTCATCCCAACCCATACCTTCGATATTGATTTTAATACCGATTTCCTTTACCTGCTCAGCAGCCGCCATAGCAACAGCCTGACGTACAGAGTCGCCGGACGGATACACGCAGGAGAACTCTGCTTTCACTCCATCTTTTTCAACGATTCCGTCACCATCAGTATCAACCCAACCAGCATCAGCGAGGAGCTTATTTGCATATTCAACATCTGTTTCGATGACTACTTCGGGATTGTTCCACGGCATACCGTCATTTTCAGAGTAAGCCGGTCTGCCGAAGCCATTCAGTACAACATCGACAATCTGCTGACGGTCGATTGCATAAGCGATTGCCTGACGAATTTCAATATTGCAGGTTACGTTATTTCCGATAGGAGCACCGCTTGCGGTATTCTTGCCCTCATTCGGCAGAACAGGAAGGGTAAAGCCACGGTTGTCAGCGGAGGTAATAGCCTCAACATGATAACCTTCCACCTCTGTTGTACCAAGGGTAGCCGAGGAATAAGCAACATCCACTTCTCCTGCCTGAACAGCAGCTAGTGCAGCATCTTCAGACATGAAGACAACTGTTACATTCTTGATTGCAGGAGCACCGCCATAGTAATCTTCATTAGCGGTAAAAACAATCTGTTCCTGTGCTTTCCACTCAACAAACTTGTAAGGACCGGAACCAATGGGATTGGTTCCATAGTTTTCACCGTATGCGTGTTCAGGTACAATGCCGACAGACGCAAGGGTATTGAGGAAAATGGAAGTAGGCTGGGACAGAGTAACAACAACAGTTATATCATCCTGCGCTACAGCTCTTTCCATGTAGGTTAGGTCAACAGATCCCTGTGCAGCTTTGGCTGTTTCCAGCGTAAACGCTACATCAGAGGCGGTGACCTTCTCACCATCAGTGAATTTAGCATCGTCACGAATAGTGAATGTCCATGTCAGACCATCGGGAGACAGTTCGTAGCCAGTAGCCAGATCATTTTCAAAAGTCAGATCAGCGGTATACTTTACCAGAGTGCTCTGGACGATGGGCGAATTACCATGTCCCCACCCCTTGGTAGGGTCAAGTGTTTCGGGCTCTGAGCCAATAGCTATAACCACGCTGTCTTTGGAAACTGCAGTATCGTTAGTACCACAGGCTGTCATAGCAAAAAGCATGACTACAGTAAGGAGTAAAGCCAGTATTCTTTTGATATTCATGTGTTCGTATCCTTTCATCATGTTATTCTTGCTTCGGTTTCGCTCTTTCTCTGATCGGGGCGCCATTCAATCAGGGCAGTTGCGTATACCGAATTTAGCTGAGACTTTTAAGACAAGTCTGCGGAATTAAATCCTGTTATTTCAGCTCATCCACACGAGAAGCCGCTTCTGAAATGCTGATGTTTTTCTCTCTTGCAATGAGTGCGAGATCATCGTGTTCGTATTTTCTGCGTTCAATACCATATCCGACGCAGTTTGCTGCTTCAAAATCTTTCTTGCCCATACCGTAGCCGATTGCTGTCGTTTTCATAATCGGCATACTGCCAAATCTGGTCGCAAAATGCTTGAGTAACGCCGCACCTGTTGGTGTACACCGTTCACCTCTGACATTGTAGGCTTTTACCTTGTCTGCATATTTCACTGCTACATAAAGGAGATACGCAGAATCCACACCGCCGGAAAAAGCAATCGCTACCTTGGGGTACCGTTCAAAAAATTCCTGTGTGGTCAAATAATCACCTCAACTTCAAAAAAATAAAGCACACATATCCCCTTCAGAGGATTTGTGTGCTTTCTAAGCATACGATATGTGCAATATAATGTTGTCGAATTCGATATAAACCAGTTTAACGCTTCTGCGTTATGAGTGATAGCTTCTTGTTATCTCAAATATTATACACCAGTTGAGTCCAAAAATCAATATTCAGCACAAATAAAAAAGCTGACCTTTGATATTAAATTTTATGCAATTCGACAATCACATCCCAAATGAGCTTCCCTATGGTTAAGTCATTTATACCAACCACAATATTATCGCAATGATTGATCGGTATAAGAATCCGTCTTGCATCGCTTTGAGAAACAGCTTTTGCCATAAGCGGTGTGATCTCTCCTAGTAGTGCATCTGCAATTACAATTCCGATAGGTCCGATAATGATATCTGCTTTTCGACAATTCACAATTACAGCATTTTCAACTGTTGCCGCATTGTCAGCCGCTGATACATATTGTCAGCAACCTCGTTCTCCACAGCAATTGTATCAATGGCAATCATACTGCCATCGGTAACTTTCAGTTCCATGCAGGCAGTATCCATGTTGAACTCGCAAGAAATCTAACGATCCATATCCGCCCTCCTTAAATCATTCCGAAGTGCTGGAGTACCTCCTTGATCGCTTTTTCCTTATCCGGCGGGCATTGGGGCAAATTACTTACCTATATAGGTTTTGATTGACTTGTCTACTAGTCAGCATTATCAATCTTCTGATCTATGAGGGAGTTGCTCATAACGTAAGATCTCTGGATTACCATGTTAATTCTCTTTATGTTATTTAATCCTATTATGAATATTTGCTGCATGATAAAAGACAGATATCATTTTTTTATTCTATTATCATAGAAATTCTTTACATATGTTTAATTATTCTTTAACTCTGCTAGATAGCATATAAAAGAAATCGATTTTATCATCATCATAGGCCTTCTTTGCATATGTTTCAATTTCTTCCTTATTCAGATCGTCTGATACCACAGCAAAGAAATCGATTTTGTCATCATCATAGGCCTTCTTTGCATATGTTTCAATTTCTTCCTTATTCATATCGTCTGATATCACAGCAAAGATATTGATTTTGTCATCATCATAGGCCTTCTTTGCATATGCTTTGATTTCTTCCTCATCCAGATAGTCTGATGCCACAGCAAACACATCAATTCTTTCATCATTATATGATTTTGTAACGTATTGTTTTTGCAGCTTGCTATCTAATTCAGGAAACACAGCGAAAAATACCCATGTATCATTCGTTGAGTAGTAATTTTCAGCTACTTGTTTCAAATTTGTGCCAACATGCAATGTCCGCATAACAATTGGGTTCAAGCTAGACATCCCGGGTTTTTCAGGATACTCCTTTATCTGCTTTAATATTTTCTCTAAAGCAGATAAAACAGCTCCATCCATAGACTCGCTTTTACAGGAATCATCAAAATATACTGTTATTACTGATTGATCTGAAAGTTCAAGATCAGCTTTCGCGGAATATTTATCCATTCCTTCATTATCCTTGTTCCAACCAATTAAAAATACATAAGAATCCTTATAATAGCTCTGTGATGAAATTATATTGACATCATCAAATTGAATACCTGTCGTGACTTCCTTCGTATCCGTCTTATTTATGGTCATGTCAATTGACTTCTCATCCATATTAAATTTTTCCAAATTAGTATCAACCGGTTCGCTATTCATAACAACTTTCTCACTTGAAGCAACTGCATTTCTGTTAATCTCAAGAACATCGTCTTTCACCATAGCCTCTGAATGCTTTCCTGAACTGTAAGCTCCTAAACTTATAGCTCCTCCACACAGTATTAATGTCATTAAAACCATCATAAATATAGTCGATTTTGTCTTTTTCTTATAATTCATTATGCAATATAACCTCTCTTTTATTGATTTTTTGTTCTCAAAAAATGCGACAGTTGAAAGGGGATTATTGTAATTCCCACCTGTTTTTGCAGCATTCAGCAGTGTGTCCCCATAGGCTCGCATTTTCTCATAATTCAGATTCTTTATCACTGCCTCATCACAGGAAAGCTCGCAGGCATGATTGATTTCCCTCCCCATCAGATGTACAAAGGGATTAAACCAATGTAAACAGATTGTAAACTGAACCAGCCATTTATAAAACATATCCCTTCGCTTATAATGTGTAAATTCGTGAAGTAACGTATAATGAATATCCGTATTTGCCAAATCTAAAGTTGGTAAGACAATACTCGCTTTAAAAAACCCAACTAACAATGGAGATGATACATAATAGTTAGTATAAAGCCCTACGGTCTGTTTAATATTCATATGCTCTACTGCATTTCCCAGTAGCTCCAGATACTCAATAGTTGAGACTTCAGTACTTTCTCTTTTAATATATCTGCAAAACTTATGATAAACATTTACTTTATAAATAAAAAGTATTAGTGCAACTACAAACCAGATTATAATTAGACTTAATTGTATTATTGAACTTATATTAATTGTTGAATGTGTACTCACTTCTTCTGGTATTGATTCCTTCTCAGTCCTACTGGTATCCATCACTTTATTAACCCGAGCATATGTTTTCTCTTCCAGATGAATAACCTTAGTATCTATTACAGCCGGTACTGGAGAATCTGTTTCCTGAAATGCCTGGTTCACCAGGCTCATTTCCGATGCAAAAGGGATCAATAGCCTTACTATCACAATGAGCCAAATATAATACTGCCATTTTTTACTCACTTTATTCTTAATGACTGGCTTCATCAAAAATAGAAATAGGATCAGTATTGTTCCAGAGACAGAAAGTGACAGTAGTGCTTTTAAAAAATCCATCATTTTGGTGTATTCCCACCTTTCCAATATTCCTTTAATTCTTCATATTCAGCTGCTGTAAGCAGTTCATTTTCAATTAATGTAGAAACCAAACCCTTTGTATTTCCCTTAAATATCTTATTGAGAAAGGCGACCGTCTGATCTGCTTGATAATTATTCTCTGATACAACCGCTGTATACTTATTACGTCGTCCAATTTTATTTGTTTTTAAGATCCCTTTATCTACAAGACGTGATAGTAATGTAATGATTGTATTCTTTGTCCAGTTGTCGCCTTTCGCTTCAAGTCCCTCTACGATTTCATTATACATAGCTGTGCCACCATTCGCCCATATTATTTTCATTAATTCTAATTCATAATTTGATACCTGTTGCAATATATTACCTCCCTTATGTGTACGTACTGTTATCATAGTGGTATGATAACAGTACGTACTCTTATTGTCAATGTTTATTTTTCAAATTTATACATTTTCCCAATCGTCTTCCATTAAATAAATCCCAAACTTCGAAAAGTTTGGGATCTTACTTCACTTTATATAGCAGACAGCACGTCTCCACATGGCTCGAGAGGATAGGATTGATGTCTTGTCTTCACATTCCTTAAGCGGTCAAAAATTTCAAAGCATGTCGGTTGAATTCGCTGCATGCTTCCTCATGAGGCAGGTGTCCGACCTTTTCTAATACAATAAGCTCCGAAACACTGATTCGTTCCTTCATTTTATCAATCATCCATTTTGGGTGAACTTTATCAGACGAGCCCCAAATTAGCAATACTGGTGCTTTTATTTCTTCAAGATTGTTTTCTACTAAGCTAAAGTTGTCGTTTCTGGCAGATTTTACGGTGGAATTAATGCATCCCTTAGTATAAAACGGGAAGTATACCGCGTTGACCAAAGCTTTATCTACAAAGCCCGTGTCATGAAATGCCTTAAGTAGCTCGTTTCTGACAATACTTCTGTTATTAAACAACATAGTCAGATTACCGATCACCGGAATAGAAAGGATATCATAGGAGGAAAGCATTTCGTGCTTATAGCCGCATGGCGATGACATAACCAGTTTATTTACCATATTGGGATACTTTAGCGCAAAATAAAACACATGACCACCACCCCAGGAGCTTGCGACGAAGGAGGCTTTTCTTATATTATAATGTAGCATAACCTCATGAATGAATTCTGCAAAATAAGCCGGAGAATATTCAGCCCTGGGCTTGTCGGTAAAACCGCAACCGACCATGTCAAAAGCGTAGACTTTAAAGTGCTTAGAAAAGAAATCAATATTATAACGGAAATCGTATAGGTTCATTTGACTTCCATGAATGAACAGTAATGGTTCGCCCTCACCCTTTATTATGATATGTGTGTTGATATTATTAATTTTTTCTAGATTATCCGGATTGAACCAGGATACCTTTGTATGTTTTGCCTCCTGCTGGCGTATGTAATAATTCAAAAATCCAGTTGCAATTACAATCAAGATAACTAAGAGAACAATGATAGCAATCATTTTACATTCCTCCTTAATATATATCTTACACAATACCTTTAACGTTTTTGTAAGCTGCTGTGTTGCCTCGTATATCCAATAATTTACATGAATAGACGGCTGCTACAAGAAAGAGTACTGTATTACCCTTGTTAATAATACCTACATAAACAGGCTGTAATGCCTGTGGAGCTAACAGGGAACATATCGAGCCAAACATCAAAAAGATAAAAGGATTCAAAAAAGCTGTCCAACGCTTTAGTACAGTTCTACCCTTAATGATCAGTACAAATAGAAGTACCTGCGGGAAGACCCATGTAATTACATAGTGTACGATAAATACAGGCATAATTGCCAGTATAATGTCATTGATAACGTGATCCGCCAACGTTTTCTGTCCTGCCTCAGTAAGCCGTTGATAGATCATGGGGAAATAGCATAAAACGCTATGTATGAACGAAGCACCCATAACATTTCCAAACGAAGCGGAGACAAAATACACATTTGCCGCTTTAGGATGTGTTTTTGCAAGCAGACACCGTATACTCCAGAACCCAAGCAGATAAAAGGGTATAAAGAACGCACACAGGTTGAGTGAAAGTGTAAAACGCCAGCTCGCCATGTTCATCCATGCGGGATCGATGATAGTCATGCCGCCTGGTTCTCCCGTAAACTCCAAAAGGTTATCCGAAATCGCGATAATCGCTGCACTTACAGCCGCTAGTATGCAAAAAAGAGTATATTTTTTACCAGTCATATTATACCTTCTTTCTTAAATTTGCTATTCTCAACGAAAAATCCAAACTGAGAACGCTTAATTTTCACTCCCTCTTTTCGTCTCGTTTTCATACGAGTCAAAAATGTAATCAATGATTAGAGATATGATACCGTCAATACTTTTTTCGACTGCCTCTTCAATTAACATCTTTCTGTTTATAACTGCCAGCACCATGATTTTTACATAGTTCGCTATTACCTGCCAGTCACAATCTGTGCGTTTATCGGGAATAAGGCTCAGAAGCGCTCCGGTTGTGATTGCTACATCTTCTTCCATCGGTATTATACTTTTGGGAGCACGCGCGACGAGCACCGCAAGGTCTTCCGCTGTAAGGTAGGCGTAAAGGTTATCATCTCCAAACGCCGTGCGTTTCAGAATTTTTCTTATGCATTCTTTCGTAAGTCCTCCTGATTCGCCTACAAGAACAGTGATCTCTCGTTTATAGGCCTCCCGCTTATACAAAATGATGGCAGCTACGAACTCCTCCTTGGATGGAAAAAAATTATAGAAGGTACCCTTTGCGATACCTGAAGCCTTAGCGACCTCTTCTATAGAAGTTCTTTTCAAACCGAAACGCTTGATATGTTCAAAGCCATTCTCCAATAGGTTAATACGCACTTGTTTACGTTTTTCATCATTAAAAATTGCTGGCAATATGCTCCCTCCAAATTAATGACCACATTGGTCTTTTAAGTCATTTTAACACAAGAATGCTCTACTGTCAATAACCCGTTTACTCAAAACACATACCGAAGGGTTAAATAAGTCGAATTATTAATTTTCATATTACATCATCAATCAAACCCAGTATTCTCAATGCTTACACAAGTTCCCTATTTTGACATCAGTACCAAGATTTCCTCATGGCTCGAGAGGATAGAATTGATGTCATTGGAACCGTCCATTCAAGGAAACATATCCACCGGTCACGTAAAAGATGTTTATTAATCGCTTTATTAATTATATTGATATTTTCTTTTCATACAATTTAAGTGCTTCACCATGTAGGCATATCTCGCTTTTAGGTTCAAACCCATATTTCTCATAGTATTTACATAACCCATCAATTTTTGTTCCACAATCTAGCCTTAAATTGGTTATGCCTTTTTCATACAACATTTTTTCTATATCGTTTAAAATAAGTTTACCAATACCCTTTCCTTTATACGTACGTTTGGTGGTGAAAGAATGTATATACCCCGATAAATCTGTTCTTTTCCCCCAAAATATTTCATCTTCATATTGAAGCCTAAACATACCTACAATGATATCATCATCTAGAGCAAAGTTAAATTCACCCTTCCTGATTCCTTCCATAATCCATTCTTTATATTGCTTTGATGGTTTGTGCCAATCTTGCCAATAATCTATTTTCCTTACCCTTAACCATTCTGCCGATTCTTTGAGCATTAAAAACACTTGGTCAGCTTCATTAATCATTACTTTACGATACCTTAGATACATTTTAACCCACCTTTTATTTTAAGTATTATTATAAAACTATTATTTTTGATGATATATTCCAACATTATTAAGATAGGTCTCCGTAATCATCGGTATACGACGTTGTGAATGCTTAAGATTTATCACTTACAATTTAATAATTCTTTCATACTCTTTTTTTATTCCTTCTCCTAGGATTATATTTGTTGAAAAGCCTAAATTTTTAAGTTTAGTTATATCAAGGATATTTTTATTAACTATGCCAACATTATTTTGTATGTGAACATATTTTAATTTTTTACTTGTTACTCGTTCGCAAAGTTCTATTACTTCTAAAATTTTTGTTCCAACGCCACTACCTACATTATATATTTCGTTTTTAGTTACATCGTTATCAATCACAATTTCAAAGGCTTTTGCAAGATCAGATACATAAATATAATCCCTTATTGTATTCAAATCTGCCCAAAACTCCATATCTTTATTTTGAATAATGTTATTTATAATAATTGGTATTAACCCTTGCTGCTTGTTAAGTATTTGATAACCACCATAAGGATTTGAAATCCTAAGTATTGTATATGGAATTTTATTTTCAAGAAAATTAACTTTTAAAAAGCCTTCAAAAAATACTTTTTGAAGTGCATAGACATTAGTTGGTTCTAATGTTTGGTTTTCTGAAATTGGTAATATGGTTTTATTACCATATACCGTACCGCCGCTAGAAATATGAATAATACGTTGTATCTTTTTACTTGAAATATATAACAATAAACTCGTTAAAATATCATAAAATTTAAATTCTTCACTAATATTATTAATATTAGTTGTGGGGAAAATTGATCCGAGAGCGTTTATTACGGTATAATCTGTTAAGTCAAAATCGTCTAACGTATTAAAATCCGTAAGATTTATGTCAAAAAATTTGACGCTACCATAAGTGGCATCGCTATATAAATTCTTTTTTTTATTGATAACTGTTACGTCATATTTTTCAGACAAAAAATGCGCCAAATTGTACCCTAAATAGCCACAACCAAGTATTAATATTTTTCTCACCATAAAAACTCTCCAATCAGCCGCTGTTAATATAGCTCTTATCCTTCAACTCAGTACAAAACTAATGTTACGTTATTTCCAGTATACAAAAAGATTTAGCTCTCTTCTTTCATTTCAGATAGCTAGATTTCTTCTTTCATTCTGTGTCCTGGCAACATATTGAATTCATTCATTGCAATATGGCTAACTGCTTGTCAACACAGCCCAATAAAGAGCCTTAATTCAGTGTACCCTTTTACTTCAAATCAAGTTCATTTCTCAAACTATCTCATATTTAATAGATCATCTATTAAATTAATCCAATAATTAATTACTGTCGTTTTTTCATTAGCTATAAACAAGGTTATTGCATCATCACTTAATTTTTCATATTGCTTAGTTTTTAATAGACTTATCAAAGTCTTTTCTAAATAATCTTTTTGCATTTTTTCTACAAATATAACACTAGGCTCTTCTGGCAACAGTTCTTTAAAAGGCCTTGCATCTTCAAACACGACAGTTATTTTCCCAAAACTAGCAGCTTCAAATAATACAAGTGGCGACCCCTCAAACTTAGATGGTAAAACAAAAAATTCGCAACCATTATAATAATCACCGAGGTTATCTATAGACCCAATTAATTTAACTCTTTCGTCTAGTTGCTTTTTGTTAATTAATTCTTGTAATTCACTTCTTAAAACACCTTCCCCTGCA
Source organism: Bacillota bacterium (assembly GCA_023414875.1). Taxonomy (GTDB): domain Bacteria; phylum Bacillota; class Clostridia; order Lachnospirales; family Lachnospiraceae; genus Mobilitalea. The sequence goes on from JAEZMV010000015.1 coordinate 364,872, forward strand.
ATAATCAAATCTATATCTTCAAAGGATTTAGCAACCCCTTCAAAAGCTTCAATTAAAATATGCTGTTGCTTTTGTTCTACAAGTCTGCCAGCTGTGAAAATATATTTTCTACTATGCGGTACAAAATGCTCGTTTGTATCCCTTTTTGTAATCATATTAGGTATGATTTTTATCTTTTTTTCCCTTATCCCTCTTTTAACATAATCTTTCTCGTATGTCTTCATATTTACAATTAAATTGTCGCAAATTTGTGTCGAGACATTATGACTTGATTTTCCTGGTGTCTCGTTTTCAAAAAATTCAACGCAATTATGCACGGCATACGCCGTTTTTATTCCATTATTATGTAAATCTTTCAATGTATTACTATCATCATGACCAATACCAAGAGCTATACATATTTTAATATCATTTTGCAAGAAGTATTCTGACAGTTCTTGGTTGAAGCCAATGGTATAATATTCAACATTCGGGTTTAAATCAAAAGGTAGCTCGTTATTAGAAGTAGTTCTGTTAAATACAAATACTTCATAACCGAGTTCTGAAAGCATATTCGCTTTCGTTATAAGGAGCATTTCTGCTCCGCCTTTCCCATAATTTAATCCCTGCATATAAAGTGCTACTTTAGCTTTATTTTTAATTTGTAGAATATCGTTTTCAATATATAGTTCACCGAATTTAAGTGTATTTTTATCATTACTCATACTAATATAATCAGTCTTAGTAATCTCTATCATTTTATTTTTTATAAAGTCTTCTAAATAATACTTATCACAAATTTCTTTTTGTATTTTAAATGTTTCGACATAAGTTAAATCCATATTCTTGCTTGTAACTGTATTTGCGTGTCTTCTATGATTGTTTAATTTTTTACTTGAATATGCTATTTTACCATATCTCAGCATCTCAATATAAAGTAGCCAATCTCCAGCTTTTTTATATTCTACAACAGTGTCAATTGTATTGAATAAAATTTCTTTTTTGAATACAACAGCAGACACATTCGGTATGGTATTTCTAAAAGCTAAGGCATTTCTAACTTCATATTTACCTTCTAAGATGTAATCTTCTTTCCATTTATTTGTATCAATATCTGTTAGCCACTTAATATTTTCGTAAGAATTGTAATATTCCTCATTAGGACCAACGATATTTGAATTTGCGTATGACAAAACAACACTATTGTCACGACTACAAGGTAACAATACTGTTTTTAAAAAATCATCCGATGCAAAATCGTCTGCTTCTGCTATCCATACATAATCCCCTTTAGCTAATTCTATGCCCTTTTTCCATTGAACAAATACATTGCCAGCATTTTGTGAATTATAGCATGTAACAGTGATTTCAGGATACTTATCTTTATATTCCTCCAAAATACAAATGCTGTCATCAGTGCTACAATCATCTAATAAAATAACTTCAAAATCTTTAAAATTCTGATTGTAAATGCTATCTAACCTTTGCCTTAAATAATTTTGATAATTATAATTAGGAACAATTACACTAACTAAGGGTTTCTTATTCATCTCACAATCAATAATTTTCTTAAATTGCTGACCAGCTTTATCTACAGTATGTCTTAAATTTACTTTTTTATAAGCATTTTCACCGAACGCCTTTAATACTTTTTTATTAGACAGTTTGATAACCGCGCTAGCCATAGCATCATAATCTAAATATGGTACTACAAAACCACAATCATTATTAACAAATCCGGGCATACCTCCGGCATCCTCAAAGCACACAATTGGCAGCTTACAATCAGCAGCCTCTAAGCACACCAAAGGAAAAGTATCTTCTATTGATGGTAGTAAAAATATATCACAGTACGAAAAATATTCACGTGTATTATCTAATGAGCCAATAAAATTAATTCTATTAGTAAGCTTTTTATTTTCAATTATATCTAAACATTCTGTTCTTTCTTCACCATCACCAATCCAAATAAAGTAAAAGTCTAGCCCCTTGTTTATTACTTTTTCTGCAACATTAATAAATCCTTTTGGATTTTTTATAAAAAATGTTGTTCCGCATGCTACTACAATAGTAGCGCTTAGAGGGATATTATTTTTCTTTTTGAATTCTAGCTTATCTTCATCAATTTTTACGATACTTAATGGCTTAATAAAAGCATTTATATGCTCTAGTATCCTCGGCTTTACAGAATGATTTTTTAATAAGTTTTCTGTAACAGCATGAGAAGCACCTAAAATCACCTCTGCTTTAGTTTCTAATATCTTTAATTCTTTAGGGCACAGGTTTATGTTTTTTTCAAGTTCATGTATATATGTTACTATTTTATAACCTTTATTTGTATACAAGCTATCCAAAATCTTAACTGAAACTACTGTATTTATCATTATTAAAGAACCGTATGGAATATAATTATTAATTTTTTCTTTATCTACATCGTTATTTAATAATAATGTGTCAGTAATTTGAGTAAATTTCTTTTCTAATTCGCCACCATTTAAAAGAATAATTTTTATATTGTACTCAGTATAATCATTAAACCAATTAACTAATTCTAAAAGCACTATAGGAGCACCTGTGCGTGTCGCTGAATGACTAACAAATACAATTGTTTTATTACCTTTTATTTTTTCGCTGAATGTTTTCCTGTCCTCATATTGACCAAACCTTATATAATGAGCTAACGGATTAATATTTGCATTCTTTACATCTGGATATTTATCTAAATAATATTTAACTTCAAATTTCTCGCAAGGGTTTCTGTATTCTAGCCAACCAAAGGAGCAAAAATGAGTTACGGCATCTATCCCAGCATCTTTTACGTCAACATTATGCTTTAAATAATAATCTTCGTCGAAAAAATCAGAGCTTTTTATAATTTCATAATCAGAAGAAGCAGTTTGGGATAAAGGCTTTATAGCTCCTTTTCTTTGCTCATTAATTCCATATCTTATATAATGAAAAAAAGGATTTATTCCATTAACCAAAATATCAATATTATTTTCTAAATAGCTAATAGTATTAAAATATGGCGATGGGTTTAAGCCTTCAAATGCACCATTCCAAACATAATGACGTATTGGATTATTAATACTTTTGCACAATATTCTTAGAGGCTTAAACTTAGACATGTGGTATTTTACTAATTTGGGTTTAGGTATTTTATAATTATCACCTAATACACGCAAATAATAATTATAATCAAACTTGCCACTTTTAAATATATAGTAAGACGTTTTCCAATTTTTAAGTGTCTGAAAAACACCTTTTTTTCTGTTTTGTAAATTGATTGTTTTAATTAAGTTGATTTTACTGTTGTTTAAGTTTTCAACCAAAACCTCTAAATGGCTGATTTGTGTCTGTTTTCCCTGATTATTAGTTTCAAGTTCACTAATATGAGCCTGTTTACTTTGAATATCTTCTTCAAGTTTATTAATATGAGCTTGGTTACTTTGAATATCTTCTTCAAGTTTATTAATATGAGCTTGGTTGTTTCGATTAATATCTTCAAGCTCATTTATTTTAGTCTGATTAGATAAAATAGTTACTAATTGGTTTTCCACATATATTTTTCCTTCTATTTCAATATATGTTATATTTTCAATGTTACCCTTGATATAATACATAGGGTCAACTGTTTGAAATACATCATAGCCATCACTATTAGTAATGGCGTTAATTGGGATAAGCTCAAGATCAGAAACATTTGAATTTATCTTATTCACCATAGACTTGCAATAAAATCCTTCAATTGGGTCAAATCTTAGATTTACTATTCTCTTATTTCCATTTTTGTATAATAAAGGCTCTAAGTAGAATATTACCTTAAAACTATTATCATTCTCGATAAATCCAATAAATTTCAAGGCTTCTTCTTCTGAAAAACCCTCTCCTGTATCCACATACAATGTAGCAGTTTGGCAATACTCTTTAGATATCATGTTAAAAATATCATATTTTCCTGTATCTGCTATCAAATCCATATGAGTATAGTTATATAACTCTCTTACTTTTTTTGATTTTTCATTGTCATTAACAACTTCAAATAAGATTAATAGAGCGAAAAATTTATGTATAGAATCATTTTTAAACGCTAAGCACATTTGTGCTAATGCAAACTCGGTGACAAAATCACCATTTACTAAATATTTTGATGACTGCGGAAAAATTTTTAAAAATTCATCTGGGCTATGTATTTTTTTATATTGTTCTAACACTTTTATTATTTCAACATTACATCTTAGACGTGTCTCATTTCTAATTCCACTTGTATTTTGTTCATTATCTCTAACTCTAAATTTTACTAATTTATCCTCAATAATATAAATATCGAATTTTAGACAAACTTTTACCCATTTGAGAAAATCCGGCATCTGACCATAGCCAAAGTCATATAAATCACATTCATCATAACACTCTTTTTTAATTAATATACTTGGATGACATAGGGCATTTCCATTATAAAAAAAGAAATTTAGCCATTCAAACCTACTACGATTAGGCTGTTCAAAGACATTGTAATAAAAATGGTTGTTAATTGAAAAAGGTAGTCCTTTCTCATCAATAATTTCTGCTTTTGTAAATACAGCTGCATAATTTGGGTTTTCTCCAAGAAACATAACTTGTTTTTCAAGTTTTTCTGGCATCCAAATATCGTCCGAATGATGAATTGCAATATATTTACCTTTTGATAATTTAATAGCATTATAAAAGCCTTCTGCTCTCATATTTTTTTCATTCTTTATCTTAATAATTCTTTCATCTTTGTAACTATTTATCAACTCCCAAGAATTATCCTTTGAATCATCATCAACGATAATAAGCTCAAAATCTTTGTATGTCTGTTCCAATACACTTTCAATAGCCTTACGAATGAATTTATGATGATTATACGATGTTAATATTACGGATACAGTTGGCATTCTTTTTATATTCTCCTTTGAAATTACATTATATGAAATTTTGAATCAATGCAATTATATATGTCTGCCCATATATTATTGGGATAATATTAGTATAATACTACTTGTTATTCGCTCAAAGCTACAATCAACGGTCTTTTATAAAACTCGCTATTATTTATTAAATTATAGATTTCTACCGCATCTGATAAATTTACAGCTCTTACAATCCTATATTTTTTAATTTCTTTGTCATATAAAGCTATTTTGTCTATTGAATAACCGCTATCAGCCAATAATTTCACTTGATAATTAATCATTTCTAATACATTGTTTGTAGATACAATAGGATTTGTTTTATTACCTCCTAAGTTGTATCCCATTTGAAAAACCAAAATACGACATTTATTTCTTAACAACGTTAAATAATTCACAGCGTATTGATAAAAATCATTGACATCTTTAACATAATTCTTATCAAAGTCTACACCTGCATGATGCAATATATTTAAGTGAAGCACAACATCGTATTTAGGAATGTCTTCTATAGATAAGTAGTCTACACCTTTATGTAAAACACTAACATTGTTCATTTCTAAAGCATCCTTAATTAACGAAATTAATTTTGAATGATTTTCATTAATTTCATAGGCAATAAAATTAGTATTTTTATTGTCATTAGCAAAGCTTAATGTGAAAAATCCTGTGTTAGCACCTACATCTGCGACATTAGTAGCTTCTTTAAATTCAATATTTTCTTTAAAAAATAAGTATCTTGCAGTATCTCCTCTCCAGTCTTCATTAATATCTACTTTAAAGCCCAATTCATCGCTAATAAAATGGGGTATGTTTTGATAATTTGAGTGTTTAGAGGATATTTTATATAAATTTATAATTTCATCCTTTATGTTAATTGAAATCATAATTGTTTCCTTTCAAAAAAATCATCTTAGTATCTTCTCTATTGTAAATTTCTTTAGATAATAAGTAATCGTAATCATTAAGGAACTGTTTTCTTGAATATTTAAAATAAACTTCATTATTTTTTGATTTTTCCATTCCCTCATTCCAAAAATAATGTGTAGCTTTATTAACTTTAACGCCTTTTTCAATAGTTATATTAAATCCGACATCCTTTAAAAAATACTCAAATATTGGTATACCTTCATCAACAAACAATTGAGATGGTCCCCATAGCCTTGGATTAGCCTCTATCATTATAAACTTATTACAATTTTTGCGTACTTCTACCATAATAAGTCCTCTAAAACCATTATTCAGTAGCATTTGAGCATATTTTTTTGCTACTTCCTCTAATAAATCATCATTATAAATTACCGCTGTGATTATAGAGCCCCCTTGTGGTTGTTGCATTAAGTTTTTTTGACCAGAAAATATCCAATCACCATTAGGCCTAAAATAAAATAACAAATAAAAATTTTCGCCATCAACGTATTGCTGTATCGTCCAATCAGATTTTCTGTAATTTTTATTAGCATAGTTTTTGAATTCTCTATAATCAAAAAATATAATTGGCTTTAACGGGTTATTATAATCATAATAATTAGGTTTCAAAACAATTGGAAATAACGATGCTTCATCTATTTTAAATATTTCTTCTGGCACATCTAGATTATTTTTTTTAGTTAATTCATAAAAAGTCTTTTTATTTGATATTTTTTCATATAACTCTTTTCCAACAAGTGGTATGTAAAAATTGTAGCCTTCAAAATATTCTCTATTTTCAAGTATGAATCTATTAAGTGATTCAGTACTAGGTAAAATTATATATTTAGTATAAGAAAACCTTTGTGTAATAGTTTTTGGTATATCTTTAATCGAAATTAACTCGTTTTTTTCACGGGTAACAGCAACAAAATTTTTATAGCTTGTTTGAAAAATAAGATCGTCTTTGCTTGCTGCTATTATAATAACAGGAACTTTATATTTAATAGCGACTCTAAGAAAAGCAATTATTGCTCTCATATTGTACCCGGAAAAAATAACAACAGCACTTTCCATTATTTATATCACTTCCCAATATAATTTTTAAGTATTAATATTTAAAAAGTTTATTTAATTCAGCTTGCATTTTTACCAGCAAAATCTATTATACTACAAATTTGTTTAATATCATCTTCACAAACATTTTTATTTGTTGGTAAGGCTAATACCATTTTACATATATCCTCTGTGATAGGCAAGGATATCATTTCATAAAAATCATCAGATAAATATGGTTCCATTTTATGAGAGCCTGGATAAAAATACTTACGAGCAACTATATTTTCGCTATTTAAAATATCACAAAGCTTATCTCTAGAAATGCCATACTCATTTTCACTAATTTTTATGATTATGTAGCTATAATTTGTTAATTCATCGCTACTATACTCTAATATTTCAATACCTTTTATTCCTTTAAGATTAGTTTTATACGAATAATAATTGTTTTTATTCGTATCTAATATATTGTTATAATCTAACAAATTTGTTAATCCAAATGCAGCACAGACTTCTGTCATCTTTGCATTAATACCGACAGATTCCACCTTATCTATTCCTGTAAAGCCAAAATTTCTCATCAGTTTAATTTTGTGCGCTAATTCTGAATCATTTGTTGTTATTAGCCCGCCTTCAAAGGTGTTAAAAAATTTTGTAGCATGAAAGCTAAAAACCTCACAACTTCCAAAGTTCCCAATCATCTTGTTTTTATAAGAACAGCCAAAGGCATGAGCAGCGTCGAAAAATAATTTAAGATTGTGCTCCTTTGCAATTTCTTCTAGTGAATGAATATTACAAGGTCTCCCCCAAAGATGAACACCTAAAATTCCTGTTGTTTTTGGAGTTATAGCTTTTTTTACTGCTAATGTATCTAAATTATATGTGATAGGGTCAACATCTACAAAAATAGGTTTAACTCCTAACCATTCGAGGCAATGAGCAGTAGCAATAAATGTAAAAGAAGGAACAATTACCTCACCCTCTAATTTTAAAGCACGAACAGCTATCTGAAGCCCTACGGTTGCATTACAAACAGCAAAAGCATATTTTACATTTAGAAATCTTAATAATTTATCTTCAAGCTCTTTTACAAAAGGTCCATCGTTAGTTAATCGTTTTCTTTCAAACATTTCATTAACTAAAGAAATAAAATAATCCTTATCTCCAATATTGGGTTTTCCTACAAAACGAGGATCATCAAACATAGGTTTTGCGCCATTTATCGCTAAATCGTTGGTTGTTTGTAAAACTTTCATTTTACCTCTTTTCCCACTTTAAACTAAATTCAGTGTTCATCAACATAGTATAACTTTATCTTTAGTACTATTTGCTGCTACTTAATTGTCCATCTTACCAACCGTACCTAAATATATTATTTTCATCTTCACCACTTTCTTCTTTTGTAAATCAATAGGAACTATTGCTATGCCAAAACCATCTTTTTTAAGTATCCTATTAAGCCTGGACAATTCTACATTCATTTTTTATATACACAGCATTCCAAATCACTGTTGGTTTTCGTTCTAATACTTCAAACAAGTAAATATTTTCAATATAATCAACAAAAACAGCGGAACGATTTTTTATAACAGGGGTTGATACCACAGTAGTAATATTATAAATCCCTTGTTTTAAAGGTAATTTTGCCTTAAATTCAACAATAAATTTATCACCAGCTTTCCCATTGATAATACCTTTTTCCTCTAATAAAATACTACTACCAATAATTTCAACATTTCTGTTGTCTCTAATATGATATCCAACAGTTACCTCACAGGCTTTTATAAATTTTACATATATCTTTAACGTAATATCTTGATTAAAATTTGCTGTTTTTACAGCTTCATTATTATTATCTAAGAATTCAAAAAAAGTTGTTACAACATCACCTGTACCTTGACGTATTGCACCTATCTTACTAAAATAATCCTTTTCTTCTTTGAATACTAAATTATTATTTTTTTGGGGATCAGCAAACTTATAATTATCGTCATTATATTTTGCTAGCGAAATATTTTCCTTATTCATAGCTTCTCTTGTATCATAAAGGTATTGGTCAGCTATATCAGATGCACAACCAATTGATTTTACTTTCCCATTTATAAGATAAACACATCTTGTGCACATTTTCTTAATCGCACTTATATCGTGAGTTACAAACAAAACGGTGATTCCTTTTTCTATTAATTGCTTCATTTTTGTTATACATTTTGCTTGAAATGCCATATCTCCAACAGCTAATGCCTCGTCTACAATTAATATATCTGGTTCAACATTGATAGCTACAGAAAATGCCAATCTTACAAACATACCACTTGAATACGTCTTAACCGGTTGATTTATGAAGTTACCTATATCCGCAAATTCAATAATTTTAGGAATTTTTCTGTCCATTTCTTCTTTTGTATAGCCCATTATTGTCCCATTTAAATAAATATTCTCAATTCCCGAAAACTCCGTATTAAACCCAGCTCCTAACTCAAGAAGTGCTGATATTTTTCCATTAACAACTGCATTCCCACTAGTAGGATTTAGAACACCCGTTATAATTTTCAGTAATGTAGATTTACCAGAACCATTCTTCCCTATGATACCTAATGTTTCACCTTTTTCAACTTCAAAACTAATATTATCAAGTGCAAAAAAGTCTCTGTGATATTTTTTTTTAATGGGATTTATAGATTCTTTGAGTCTATCTACAGGCTTATCGTATAACTTATAAACTTTTGATATATTCTCAACTTTTATTGCAATTTCACTCATTGTAAAGCTCCAATCTCAAAATGTATGTAACTATTAATCATAAAACATCTGCAAAGTGCGGTCTCAATTTCTTAAATAACAACATTCCTGCAAAAAATAAAATCAATGTAATAACCCAATAGCTTATAGTTAAGTTGTAATGCTGCCAAAACCAAATATGGTTAATAAATGTATCTCTATATCCCTCGACAATATAATAAATTGGATTTATTTTAAATATAAAATGGTATTTTTCAGGCATTATATTGAAAGACCAAAATATAGGAGTTAGCCAAAACCCGAACTGAATTACTATTGCTATAATCTGTCCAAGATCCCTTAAAAATACGACAAGTGCTGATGTAATCCAAGATAATCCCAGCAAAAGTGCAATTGTTGCAATTAAATAGTACACAACCTGAATATTATATATACTTGGCCTATAGCCATATATTATAAACATTACAAAAATAACAATTATGAAAAATATATGGATAAATAATGAGGATAAAATTCTAATTATAGGTAATAAATCAACCCTAAAAACAATCTTTTTCACTAGATAACCATTATCAACGACTGAATTTGTTGCACCCTGTAGAGCCTCTGAAAAGAAGAACCATGGAACCATGCCGCATATCAGCCAAAGCACATACGGCAAATTATCAACCGGGGCAGATTTAAATCCAACTTGGAACACAAACCAGAAAATAAGAATTGTAACCATCGGTTGAACAAAAGCCCATACTATTCCTAAGTATGACCCTAAATACCTGTTCTGTAGATCCTTTTTCGCCAATTCGAAAATAAGGCGTCTAGATTTTATTAAGTCTTTTAGGAATATAATAGCCCTTTTGTAAACTAACGCAAATACGTATGTGCTACAGATCAGTATTACCAACAAACTAGCAGCCAAGTAAAAATATACTTTTTTACTATTTTTTATTGAACTAAAAACTTTGTCAACATTACCACTAACAATTGATGGATCATTTCCAGTAACATTCAGATACAAAGCGATATCTTTCAAACTTACAGAAGCTATATCTTTTGAAAATTCAAAATCATCAATACTACTCTTTATGTCCCAAGTATAATTACTTTCAAAGTTTTTAACTTTGAAAGCCTTTATCACAACCTCGCTTGGTTGACTGCCAGTATCCAACCGAAAATATAAGATATCTTTTTTGTATAACTTAAACTTAACTATTTGAAAAGTATCTGATTTACTTACATTTACCTTTATCGAATCCGCTTCGTTAAATTGTACTCCTTCTTCAGTTATAAAAAACAACTGCCAAAAATCATCGTTTTGGGTTTTTGCGGTTATTTCCATAGTCAACGGCTGTCCCTCAAAAAAGTACTGCCAAGGTGCCAGTAAACCCACAAATACTATTAAAAATATTGCAACAACTAATGTTATCCCCTTGAATTTCCTTATCACATTTAACCCCTCTTTACATGATGAGTAATATCTTACCTACCCACATACATCTTCTCATAATATTCCTGATACTCAAGTGATTTAGAATGATTATCCTGTACAAAAGACATGTCCAATCCAGCTTCTATAAAATCCCTCTCGTTATATGTTTCCATGAAGTACCCACGATGATCACCAAAAACTTTTGGAGCCATGCCTTTCCTCGCCCGAGGAGTTTAACGTTCAATCTTAATATATTTTCTCACATTTTATGGAGGGATCAGGTTCCCGTTTTCGTTGGCCCTCTACTACACCATGACCGAATAATGCTTTATAAAAGGTAATAAAAATAATCTTAGCATCAAGCCAAAGAGACTGATTCTTAATATAATAGCTGTCATACTTTACTTTCATAGGTATGTCAATTTCATCTCTTCCATTTACCTGTGCCCAACCAGTCACCCCAGGTCTTACATGGTTTATATTATTTTCATCCCTCAGAGCTATTAGATCATATTGATTGTATAAAGCAGGTCTAGGACCCACAAAGCTCATTTCACATCTCAATATATTAAACAGCTGGGGAAGCTCATCTAGACTGGTCTTGCGTAAAAATTTACCTACCTGTGTTATGTATTTATAAGGATTCTCTAATAAATGAGTAGGCATATTTTTTGGTGTCTCCAAATACATTGTACGAAATTTATAAATATAAAATTCCTTCTTGTCTTTACCTATCCGCCTTTGTTTAAATAGTATTGGTCCCCTGGACGTAGCCTTAATAATAATACCTATAAAAATAAAAACAGGAATGAAAGCTATTATAAATACAAATGAAAATATAATGTCCAAAACCTTTTTCAATACTTCCACCCCCATTATTATATAATACCTTTTTCAATAAGGTATGCTATTTGCTTTTTGACTCCTGTTTCAAAATCAACAGGATTATATCCAAAATCTCTTACAGCTGGTTCAATGTCATAGGCTATATTTTCATTAACTCTTTTAATCATTGCATAATTAATGTATGACGAAGGCTTAAAAAGTTTTAATAAAAACACTGCTACATATCCTACAAACACAGGTACTCTCAGAACAATCGCCTTTATATTTAAATTTTCCCTAATAATACCAAGCATTTCTTTATGTAAAATTGGTTGTTTACCTGCAATAATATATTCTTTTTTGCTTACTTTGTTAGATTTAAGACAGCTAATAACTGCATTTACCACATCTTCTACATATACAGGATGTTTCAACGCATCACCAATGCCAATTAAAGGATAGAATCTAAACCTTCGCATAAACCTAATTATCTGTAAAATATTTTTGTCTCGGTCTATACCATAAAGCATTGTTGGCCTTAATATGACATAATTTATTTGGCTTTGCATAATTAGTTGCTCTGCTTCGCACATTTGCACCGCAAGAAGCTTCTCTCTATCATCATTACTGTCTAGCTTCTTAAATCTACTAGTGGATCCAATAAATATTATCTTTATATTTAGTTCCTGTTCGGTACAGGCTCTCATGAGACTCTTTATCCTCCAAATACCTGCAATGTGAACTATGCTTTCCACACCAGTCAATGCCTTCATAACGCAGTCATCGTCTTCGATGTCTCCATAAACAAGCTCTACCTTTAGATCTTTGATTCCGCTAATATCGCTGGTCTTTCGTACAAGGCATCTAACCTTGTAGTCATTACTCACAAGCTTCTTCACTAATACAATCCCCACCTGGGAAGTGGCCCCTGTAACCAGTATCATTTGTTTCTCCTAATTAATTTTATTATTAATTTTATATTTTTACTGTGTTAATGTCAATTAAAAATTAGGCCACTGGGAGTGCGGACTACATAAGCTATCCTGGAATAGAAAAATCATCAATGCTGCTACGCACCGCTGATGCGGCAAGGCATTGACAATTTTTCAATTCCAGGATTAGTAGTAATCAAGCAGAACTAAGGTGATTTCCGTCAAGCGGAAAACCGATTTCCATTTTACCGGAATTCTGATTTCAGACGACAAGAATATTCAAGAATGTCTTTCTCTGAACGAAGTTCTGATACTTCTGCTTCGATGGATTAAGTGTTTATAGAACTAAGTCTTCTTTATTGCTGTTAGGGATAAAAACTTCATGACTATTATGAAAAGCTTCATTGTCACATAAGCAATAAAATTTTCTTTTTTATAATTCTTTTTAAAATAAATAAAAGCTGAATCAAAAAAGTTCCTATTAACGCCCTCACTCCTGAGTTTACTGCTCTGGCCCTTAAGATGTACAACCTCAGCATCGTGAACATAGTAAACTTTGTAACCACTCTTTTTGGCTCTATAGCAAAGGTCAATATCTTCAAAATGCATGTAAAAAGCTTCATCCAAAAGTTCTCCTATCGTGTCCAGCACAGCCCTTCTCACCAACATGCATGCGCCAGAAACTGCATCCACCTCGTGGTCAACAGAGTTGTCCATATATGTCATCAGATAGCTCCCTAGGACCCTGCTCTTTGGAAACACCTTGCTTAGTCCAGAAAAATGTGAAATAGAGTTTATAAGCCTTGGAAACCCTCTTCGGCAAGGTAACTGCAGCGTCATATCGCTATTGAGAAGCCGGGGTCCACAAATAGCAGCCTCCTTATGTGTATTCAAGAACTCCACAAGCGTACCAATGGCGTTCCCAAGAACAAGGCTATCGGAATTAAGGAGCAGGATATACTCACCTGAGCAAAACAATAGCCCTTGATTGTTAGCTTTTGCAAAACCTGCATTGTATTTATTTTCTATTAGCTTTACTTTTGGATACTGTGACTTCAGTAATTCCACGCTTCCGTCTGTAGAGTTGTTGTCAACAACAATGATTTCATAATCAAGCTGCTTAAGGTTATTTTCTATGGAATTAATGCAAGCAGCCAAAAGTCCCCTTGTGTTGTAGCTTACAATTATTATGGAAATTTTCATCTTAACCCTTTATCCTATGTTTAGTTACTTGGCAAATTGACGCTTAATAAGCTCAACAGCCAAATTCTTTCGCCACATAATGGATCGCAAGAGAGAATCTCTCTTTAGTACCGTAGCGTTTGCTTCATATCTTCTATAGTATAGCATAATACCTCTTAATAGTATAGTGGAAAAAGCGGACGCATACAAGCCAAAACATAACTTACAAGCTGATAAAGGAATATATCCTAATCCGCCGACCAGCTAAAATAGGTAGAGCTAATGAATACAATTAAAGCACAGATGGAGGAAATGATTTTTGCGGAGCTTATTTGATATGCACTACCTAAACCCTTAATTAGAAAGAATTCCTGCAAAGATGTAATGTATGTGAGCATTGGTAATATCGATCTAATCAAAATCTTTGTAGGCAAATTTTTAACTGTGTAATTTCATCAATTTGACCCGGGGATGTACTTCAAATTGACCCAGTTCACTCTCATAACAAGTGGAACTTACAAAATATCAGATAATATCCATTCTTGCAATAGTAAGATTGCAGATCAAGGAAACGTAAGATCCTTTAGCTCCTTTATAATACCTTATTTGGGGTTAGTATATACATGAATTTGAGCACAACAAAGATTGGCTATGATCTCCAGAGTTCAATCTGTGGAGCCATCGTCGGAAATAATGATTTCGTCCTCCGGGGTTAGTTGGGGGAGGATACTGTTTAGTTGTTCAGTTATGTACTTCTCGCCGTTGTAGGTGGCGAGGGCTAGTGAGATGTGCATATGTAGTGCCTCCAACGTTATGTGAAACCAAGGGCAATGGTTATTACTTTTTATTTCTATTCTTTTTAGATATTTTATACAGTTTCTTGTTCTCTCTAAACATCCTTATTATTTCATCATCTGTAAGTACACGAGTTCCTATAATCCCATATCTCTTAGGTAGCATTTTACTAATTAAACGTATCCCACTAACTAAACCCCTAAAATATGCACCACCTAAGCCCTTAATTAGAAAGAATGCCTGCAAAGATGTAATGTATGTGAGCATTGGTAATATCGATCTAATCAAAATCTTTGTAGGCAAATTTTTAACAAGTACGCTTATTGTATTTTGTGCTAAATGGAATACTGTAAAGTCATTGTATTGGCTTCCTGTAGTTGCGCTGCCAACATGATATACAATAGCATCAGGTATATATAAGCACTTATATCCTAAAAGATTAGCTCGAAAACTTAAATCTATATCTTCTAGATATGCAAAAAAATTTTCGTCAAAATAGCCTACTTTGTCAAAAAACTCTTTCCTAAAGACAGATGCACAGCCATTAGCACCGAAGATATACCGTTGCTTGTCATATTGGCCAATATCTTTCTCATTGTTACCTATTTTGTATACCTTTCCGGAGAGTAGGATGATATCCCCTACATTATCAAGAAGCTCTTTGTCGTGGAGACTTCTTATTTTAGATGTGATAACCATCGCATCTCGGTTCTGTGTAAAAGCAGTAATTACATTTTTAAGCCAACGGGGATCCACTTCAGTGTCATTGTTAAGTATAGCAATATATTCACCTTTTGCCTGCTTTATGCCTATGTTGACAGCTTTTGAGAAGCCAAAGTTGCTTTCTAGCTCAATATATTTAAAGTTGGTCTGATTATCTCGTGGCACAAATGCATCTGTTGACCCATTGTCCACAATAATAATTTCATAATTAGTGCTCTTACAATTAATAATTGAATTGATGCAATTCTTAAGCAGAATTGCTTTATTATAGTTTAGTATAATTATAGATATCATAAAATTATCTCAATACCCCACCCTAATTATTCAAATACAATAATTAGCCCCTCTAAATAAAATCTTAAAACTTACCTATTTAAATATTGTAAAAACCGTTATTTCAATAACAATTAGTAGTACCCCAATAATTCAATTTTTAGAAATCTTTTCTTTTAAAAAGAATACACCTAATACCATTACAAACAAATAGCCACTGGATTCTAAAACAGGACCTAATTATAATGGTAAAATTTTATATGAAATAATTGTAATAAGTGTAGAACTAAAGAACAAGGCTTTGTTTTCCACTAATCTCTATATTCTAAATGCAAAATTATCAGAATCAAGTGTCAGGTTTGGATTATAAAACTTATCACCTGTTTGTATATTTTCCCTCCACTTGTTTACAAAAAGCTTTTTATCTTCATTCTCATCAGCTATTGGGCAGTCATTACTAACTGCCATACGATCTTTTTCAATAAGGTGATATAACTCTGCATATGGAGTAAATATCACCTTGTAGCCAAACTCTGAAGCTCTAAGACAAAAATCCACATCAAAATAAGCCCCTTTATACTCTTCATCAAATCCGTTACATTTGTCAAATGCATCACGCCTAACCATCATACACGTACCAGATACAGCTGTAATATTCTGAGAAGCATACATGCGACACATGTAACCAGTATGATCCCCGGGGAAATTTCGATGTCCGCAACCAGCTGAACCAAAAAGGCCCACTACTATTCCCGCATGACTTATCGTCTTATCTGGATAGTAAAGTTTACTACCAACAATTCCTATATCCTCTCTTTGCGCAAACATTAGCATTTCCTCAATCCAGCCTCGTTCGATTACCTCAGTATCACTGCTAATAAAGACGATATAACTGCCCTTAGTGAGTACCATTCCTTTGTTATATGTTGCGGGAGATGCTAGCCCGGGAACCATGAGCACCTCATAATTCTTATACTCTGTCTTCTCGTATATAGATTTGATACATTTGCTTTCTGTATTATTATCTCCGACAATTACTATTGATACCAGAGGATTGTCTTTTATTTTGTAGCTTACTCTATAAATCCCACGAGCTGGTGAATCATTAACTGTCCCATCTAACCCAGACCTTATAAGATGTTCACTAAGCGCCAACTTTGCTTTATCAAGAATTGCTGGTTTTAATGTAATATCAGTTGCAGTAGAAGTAGAATGACTTCGCCAATAATATAGTATTTTAGGAATATGAACTACTTTTTTCGCGTGTTCAAGTAATCGAAAATATATATCATAATCCTGACTACAATCAAAATCTGTTCGGAAATCTCCAGCCTTATTAAGTAAATTTTTACTAAAAGCAACAAAATGAGAAATATAATTATAGCTTCTAAGAGTATCCATACCAAAATCCGGTTTATAATAAATAAAAATTGGATCTTCAGGGGATACTTCAAAAACACACTCATCCGTATAAATAAAGTCAGCCTCTTGATTTTCAGCTGCAGATATTACCTCTGAAAGAGCATCTGGTGCAAGTAAATCATCATGATCAAGTAATCCAATGTAATCGCCTTCGACCATCGTCAAACAGTAATTAGTGTTTGCTGAGATCCCATAATTATTGTCTAACTTTTTATAAAAAATCCGATTATCAGTTTTTGCAAATGCCATAACTATTTCTTCAACATATGAAAAATCCCCTGAACTTCCGTCAGCCATGCAGAGTTGCCAATTAGAATAAGTCTGTCCGACAACAGACTCAATCATTTCTACTAATAATTTCTTAGGAGTATTATATAGCGGCACTACTATACTAAACTTCAATTTATTACTCACAATAGCAGTTTTCATAGAATTCTTTTGAGACTTGGCAATAGTTTTCATCTTATATCTATTTAAAATATACTCACTAACCTTATGTATAGCCTTTGAAACTCCATTGGTTTTAAAAAAAATAATAAATTTTAAAAATAGCTTAAAATATTTTTTTATCATGCTTGTACATAGTTGGTTTTTTATTCTTATGCTGTCGCCCTCCCTTTCTAACGTAGTAAAAGTTTACATACTTTTTTAAATAAAACTCTTCTTCTTGTTCCAAGAGGAAGTATTTTATTTACTTTTTTAATTAATTTTGTGCTCATACCATCAGATTCCATTGGAAGCGTAGTAGAATTTGCAAAGCTATTATACCATGTAGGAAAAATGTACTCAGTAAAAAGTCCTCTTAAATGTATAGGTAAAGCTTCGTTATACGTATCTAATATGCGTATATGACTTTTATACATATTAGCAGTGTGAACCATACTATCATTTGTAACACGATACATGTACAATACTTTTGGAATAACATCCTGTTTATATCCCTTAAGAGCAATTTTTACAAGAAACTGCCAGTCTTCATATGATAGTCTTTCTGTTGTAAAACCACCAATTTTATCAAATACACTCTTTTTTATAATAAAGTTTGCATCACCATAACAATTTTCAAATATCCCTACATCAACGGCTGGTCCAACAGGTGAGAATACTTCTTTATTTGTACTCATACTGTTAGGCATACCCTTACCAACAAATACTTCATTATGACATGTTAAACAATCCATTGCGGACAACTCCATAGCAGAAACCATCCATTCAATCATATCTGGATGTGCAATATTATCTGAGTCCATAAAAACAAGATACTCTCCATTTGCATAGCTAGCAGCAATATTTCTTGTTTTTCCTAAGTATTCATTCTCCTTACTAATAAAAATAAAATTATTTTTCCTATATTTATTCTTCAAATTTTCAAAAACTTGAATAGAATCGGGATCCGTACTTCCATCATTTACTATAATAACCTCAAAGTTGGGATATGTATTAGTTGCTAGTGATTCTACTGCAGCAGTAAGATACTGTCCATGGTTATAATATGCCATGCAAACAGAAACCTTGGGATAAATACTTTTTTCTCTATATACAGGAACTTGTTTCTTTGAAAACAGATTAACCCACTTGCTTTCAACATTGTATTTTTGATTATCAATGTTAATATCTTCATTTTCAGAAAGATAGGGAATAATTTCTTTTCGCCCATCAAAATTAAACTTATTTGCGCTACACCAATTTAATAATTCAATAGATGGACTAACGAATATATCTGCATGTTCACAGCAGTATTTTTCCATATAATTTAGTCTTAAACTTGATAGACTTCCATCACTCCATTGTTGAGTCTTCTCCCTAAACCACCTGTTTGTACCGTAAAAATTAACAATTATGCTGCAATTACTAAACTGTCCTATAACTCTTTTAGCTTGCACGGTATGAAAACCACTTGCACCGCTATCAAGAAAAAATATAAACTCGAAATCTGAACTCTCTAGCCATTTATATACTTTATATGATGTTATTAATGAATTTTCTTTAGGGAAAATCGCTTCATTACATTTTTTTTCGCTTAAATGCATAACTTTAATGTTTTTGCCCAGACATTCCACCATATATGACTTTTCTTTATCCCAATCACCACCAGCAATCAAAATCGTGATTATATGCCCGTTCTTGTCTAACAAACATGAAAGATTATATATCCATCTGCCTGCACCCTCACATGTTTCCAAATCTCCATAATTATATGTGACGAAGCATATCTTTGCCATAATATTTATCACTCTTTCTTTTTATAGATTTTTTTTAACCAGTGCTTTATTGATTTTTTTACTTGAAGTTCTTCCTGAAGCTCTGTCTGTAGTTTTTTCCCCGTCAAGATATTTCACATATTCATTTTTCTCAAAAATCTCACTTTCCTTTTCAGAGATATTCGTCATCATTATTACGCACTCAACATGCGCCGTCCAAGGGAACATATCCACAGGAATTGCCTTCATCGCTTTGTAACCCTTCTTAGTCAGATATTGAAGATCACGTTCCAATGTAATAGGATTGCAGGAAATATATACTACTTTCTGTGGCTTTAGTATTGCTAGAGCGTCCATAAATTCCTCATTGCTACCGGTTCTCGGCGGATCCATGAATACAACATCAACGGTTTCCCTCTGTGCCGCCATCTGACTCATAAATTTTCCTGCATCATTATTATAAAACTCAATATTAGAGGCTTCATTTAGCTTCGCGTTGATATTTGCATCACGAACCGCCTCCTTATTCAGTTCAACACCGATAACTTTTTTCGCATGCTCTGAAGCAATAATTCCGATCGTACCAATACCGCAATATGCATCTAACACTGTTTCTTTTCCGGTAAGACCCGCCATCTCGATAGCTTTATTATAAATAACCTCTGTTTGAGCAGGATTCACCTGATAGAAGGATTTCGGAGAAATACGAAATACTTTTTGGCACAAGCTATCCTCGATATAGCCTTTTCCGTATATCACCTGTTCCTTATCTCCAAGTACCATACTTGTCTTCTTATCATTTACATTAACTACAATAGTCGTAATTTCAGGGTGTTGAGCACGAAGTGCTCTAGTAAAATTGTTCTTGGAGGGTAAAATCGGTGAAGATAATACAAGAACCACCATAATCTCACCACTGGTAAACCCGGTTCTTATCAATACATGACGAAGCAAACCGTAACCGGTATCCTCATCATAGGTCTTAATTTTAAACGATCCTAGCATACCACGTATGGAAGCGATGATGGCATCTGCTTTCTGATTGTGTATGAGGCAGCTTTCAATCGGAACTACTCTATGTGTGCCTTCTTCATATACTCCTGAAACCGGATTGCCTTTCCGGTCATGATCAAAAACAACGTGAACCTTATTACGGTAATGTTTCGGATTCTTCATTCCTATAATCGGTTCAACCTTACAAAACTTGTTCAACAATAGTTCAACTGACTTTTGTTTTCCTTTCAGCTCCTCCTGGTAGCTTTGCCTTTGGATATTACAGCCACCGCATTCCCTCATATAACGGCAGGAACCTTTCGCAACAGCTGCATTATTTCTATTATATGATGGTTTTCTATCGAATTTATCTTCTTCGTAATTGTGTTGGCTTTTCTCGAAACTATTTCCTATTCTAACTTTTCTATCAGTTCTTTCCGTTCTATCAGTTCGTTCAGCAGTTCCTGTTATTCCTTTTCTATCTGCCTTTCCTTGTCTATCAGTTCTGTCTGTTTTGTTAAATCTGCTCGTTATATCACTTCTGTCAGCTCTTCCGGTTCCTTCGATTTTTTTTGTTCTGTCCGCTCTTTCGGTTCCTTCGATTATTTTTGTTCTGTCAGCTCTTCCGGTTCCTTTGAATTCTTTTGGTCTGTCTGCTCTTCCGGTTCCTTCGAATTTATTTGGTCTGTCTGTTCTTCCGGTTCCTTCGAATTTATTTGGTCTGTCGGTTTTTCTTGTATCATCAAATTTATTTATTCGCTCGGTTTTATTTGCTCTTCCTTCCTGTTTCATTTCCTTTGGATAGCTTAAATACCTAGCATCCCCTGTTTCCTCCACCTTTGAAATCATTTTCGAATACTTATTTAAATTAGGTTTTGTTGTATTCTTTGTTTGAGTACTCTCAGATCTTTTCATCCCTTTGTTTTTATTCATTTGAGACATTTTATTCCCATGTCCTCTTTTTCTATTTTCTTCACTCATTGTGATTAAACTCCTTCTTCATTGAATTCCGGGATAAAGCTCTCCGATGCCGTTTCACCTTCCTGGATAAAACCGTTCTCGACACCAAGACAAATTGCATAATCCACTAGTTCATCGTATTCTTCCTCGGTAATTCTACGATATAATTCCGAATAATCTGTCAGTGTGGATATTGGAGTAAACTGGTTCATTATACTGATATAGATAGTATCACCAAAGGTTTCATATAAATATTTGATGATATTTTTTGAGTCCTCCAGATATCCCGGTAGAGTCAGATGCCTTACAATTACACCCTTCTTCATCAAACCCCGTTGATCAAATTCCGGAGGCCCCGTCTGTCGTACCATCTCCTTTAAAGCCTCTGAGGCAAATGTAAAATAATCGGGACAGTTAGAATACTTCCTAGCAGGTATTTGATCCATATATTTCATATCAGGCAGGTAAATATCTACATAACCCTCCAAAAGCCTGAGTGTCTCTGCTTTCTCATAACCGCTGCAATTATATACGACAGGAAGAGTAAGCCCTTTTTCCCTAGAACAAATGATAGCCTCTCTGATTTGCAGAACATAATGACTCGGGGTAACCAAATTAATATTATTTGCACCTTTCTTCTGTAGCTCAAGGAAAATGTCAGAAAGTCTCTCTATCGTAATGTTCTTTCCAGCCAATCCTTTGGCTATATTATGGTTCTGACAATATACACAGCCCATTGCACAACCGGAAAAAAATACGGTTCCCGAGCCTTCATCCCCTGAGATGCACGGTTCTTCCCACATATGCAGTGCTGCCCTGGCTACTACAAGTTCGTCCGTTTCACGGCAATATCCTTTCCTGCCACTCGTTCGGTCAATATGGCATTCTCTGGGACATAAGGTACAATCCTTTAATAGCTGCTGTTTCATAATTATCCTCATCTATATTAAAGTATTATTTTCTACCTTATTTTACATTACTTACGAGTGAAATACAAATATTTATTCAAATCCTGTGGCTATGTACAGCTAGTCAGTTACTAATCTCTGTATTACATGTTTGTGCTGAAGTATCCATATCCCACAGAGCTTCTCTTAAAAGCTATGTGCCTAAAAGTAGCTGCCTAGTTTTTCACAGGCAGTACTAGGCGCACTCTTCTATTCATAGGATACCCTCCAAAGATAAATGGATGCGACTGACCCATAGGGAGAATACCGATTTTTATATTCATTAAACTGTTGTTTATTTAGCTCGGATAAATTATATAACTTCATTATTCCCCTTCTGATAGCAATATCTCCATAGCTGATAATATCAGGCCGTTCCATTGAATTTAATAATAGCTGCTCCGCCGTCCAGGCGCCAATTCCATTCAAGGAGCATAGTTTTTTAATTACTTCCTTATCCGGCAGCTCATAAAGACTATTCAAATCGAAATCTCCACGATTAATAGTCTCTGCAATACCTTTGATATATCCGGCTTTTGATGCTTGCATACCGCATAAACGAATCTCCTCAAGCGGTATATTAGAGATATGCTCCGGAGTGATGATCTCAAAGCGTTCCTGAAACCTTGCCCAAACTGTTCGTGCCGCCTTTAATGATATCTGCTGACCGATAACAGCAAATATTAAGGCCGGAAAAAGATCCGGAATGATGATACGTTCGATCTTTCCTATCCGGTCAATTACTTCTCCCAACATAGGATCCTCACTTTTTAGATAATTCATCTCTTTATCCCCATATTCAAATATTTTTGTTCTAACTGTATTCATCTTTTTTAGCCCCTTATCCTTCACAAATTTAACTATATTTTTTGGAGTGCGGACTTATATAATACACAGAAGCAAAAAATATTTAAGTGATTTGTTACAATTCAAACATGATAATAACTGCAAAGCAGACTCTCCGCGCCGTACGCGTTCACGAAGTGATAATTACCTTACGCATATTTATATGCGTTTCGCGTCGAGTGCGCATCCAAAAGCCAACTACGGTTCGCTTTGCAAAGATGCTTTTCATTCAATAGGATGCAATCTCCTATTGAATGAAAAACCTGCCACAAATGGCAGGTTTAGTACGCATCTTAACTTGGTGGCCAGGTAACATTGCCAATAGTCCTACACCGACATTAATAAAAATTGCTGCATATAGGTAATGTTATCAACAATAAAAATTCACTATGAAACCATAATTATTTAACCTTTAAAAATTTTCTAGCAATACTAACAACGGGTCTAAAAAAGACACCCTCCATCTCCTTCTTAACTGTTTTTAATTGTTTACGAACTTCGATCTTTTGCGGACAATGCTGCTCACATTTTCCGCATTCTGTACATAGAGAGGCATAGGCCGGGCGCTTCGATAAGGTTCCCAGTGTCTGTATATATTTAAAACGGTTCCTCTTATCACCTAAAAGATACTTATCGTTATACGCTGAAAAACAACCGGGAATGTTCACTCCTGCAGGACATGGCATACAATATCCACAGGCAGTGCAGGGTATCTTTATTTTCTCTAACAGGATCTCTTTTACACGATCAAATACCCTTAGTTCCTCCTCCGATAAAGAGTTTGCTTCTGCATCGGAGGCCAGTCTTACATTCTCCTCAATCTGTTGCTCATCGCTCATACCAGAAAGGATGACCGATACCTCCGAATGATTCCATATCCAGCGGAGTGCCCATTCTGCAGGTGTCCTCTTCTCATCATAATTCTTAAATTCCGTAATAACCTGCTCCGGCAGATTATTTACCAGTTTACCTCCACGAAGCGGTTCCATAACAATCACCGGAATTCCCAAGGAGCCAGCTAATTGTAAACCGGATTTGGTGGCCTGATTATTTTCATCCAGATAATTATATTGTATCTGGCAAAAATCCCAGGGATAAGCTACAACAATCTGTTCAAAGTCAGCTTTACTTCCATGAAAGGAAAAACCGATATTTTTGATGGTTCCAGCCTTTTTTAACTGCTCCAGCCAATCTATAACACCGATGGAAACCATACGGTCAAGAGTTGCCTTATCCGTCAGCATATGAAGCAGGTAATAGTCTATATAATTTGTTTTCAATCTCGAACACTGGGTATCAAAGATTTTTTTAGCTCCTGCCAGCTTACTTACCATAAAAGGCGGAAGCTTGGTTGCTATCTTAACTCTTTCCCGATATCCGCCACTCAAGGCCTCACCTAACAGTGATTCACTCTTTCCGTTATGATAAAAATAAGCGGTATCAAAATAATTCACTCCCTTATCAATGGAATCCCGTATCATCCCAATGGATCTTACTTCGTCTATATTGCTTCCTTTCATCGGAAAACGCATACACCCAAAGCCAAGGATGGAAAGCTCATCACCATTTTTATTATTTGTTCTTGTTAGCATCACAGATACCCCCGAAACCGTATTTATTCATGCAATTTAAAACTATTAAATTACATTCTTAAACTTTGAATTATGAATGAAGCGTAATCAATATATCTTAGTGTAAGACTTTAAGATTTGAATTAACTTGGCTACATTTTCCTGCGTTGTAGCCCAAGAGGTCACAAAACGAACAGCGCTATAAGTAGCATCCACCTTAGCTTGTACTGTGAAGTTAAAATGCTCCGACAATTGCTCCAGTAAATAATCCGGTAATATTGGAAATAATTGATTCGAGCAGACAGGAGCGTAAAAAGAATATCCTATTTCATGCAGCGTGTCAGCAATCATTTCAGCCATAGCATTCGCATGGCGTCCTAATTGATAGTATAGCGCCTCTCGCTCATCGTCCATAAATAAAGCCTCAAATTGAATACCAATTACAAATCCCTTGGCCATTAATGCGCCTCTTTGCTTGATCAGGTAGCGAAAATCTATTTTTAAATCTTCTCTACAAATAACCAGCGCTTCTCCAAGCAATGCTCCGTTTTTTGTACCACCAATGTAGAATACATCGGTAAGCTTTGCGATATCCTCCAAACTCAAATTGTTGGTTTTACAGGTTAGTGCAGATGCCAAACGCGCCCCATCCAGAAAGAGAAGCAGCCCTTTCTCCTTACATAGGTCATGAATAGCGGTTAACTCAGCCTTCGTATATACCGTTCCCAGTTCCGTAGTATTAGAGATATAAACCATCTTTGGTTGTACCATATGCTCATCGGAATGTATCTCAAGAGCTTTCCTAATTGCTTTGGTTGTCAGCTTACCATCAACTCCCTCCAAAGCAAGTACCTTGTGTCCGGTGGCTTCAATCGCTCCTGTTTCATGAACATTGATATGGCCGGTATCAACTGCGATTACGCACTGATGTGGCCTTAAGAAGGAGGAAATTACGAGTAAATTCGTCTGCGTTCCACCCGGTATAAAATGAATGTCAACATCCTCTCTCCCTAGATGCTTTTTTATATATCCCTTGGCTCTATCACTGTGAACATCCTCCCCGTAGCCCGCATTCTGCTCCAGGTTCGATGTTAGTAATAATTCCAGAACTTTTGGATGTGCTCCCTCACTGTAGTCGTTATTAAAGCTAATCATTAACGTTCCTCCATTTTGCTAATGTAATATAGTGTCTTGTATTCCAGTCTGATTTCTATACTAATGAAATTAGTATTATGAATTATACTTTTATATAATACTACTTTTACGAAGTACACTCTTACCGATCCGTTTTTCTTATAGACGATACACCAAATAAGCTTCCGATAAAGCCTAATGCAGCGCTTACAATCAGTATAATCACACTCACCTGATTTCTCAGTTGGTCCAGGGGAGGCATTGGAATAAACGGTATAAATCCACTGAGTCGGCTGTACCCCTGATTCATTATAAGGATGATAAGTCCTGCCGCAAGCACACCTCCGAGTAGGGTTAAAAGTGTACCTGCCAAAACAAATGGAAATCCGATAAATCCGTTCGGAGCACCCAATAGTCGAAGTGTGTTAATCTGGTCCTTATTATTATAGATCCCCTGACGAATCATATGTGATATGATAATCAAAGTAGTAATACCAACCGCAATTATGATTAAGGCTCCGAATATCTTTAACCCATCGGTTATTCCCTTCATCTGTTTCAGAACATCCCTATTATCTCTTACATAATTAATTCCCTGTAAATTCGAAACCTCAGTGATTACGGTATCCATTTGATCAAGATGAATCCGAACTTCCAGGAAGGCCTCAAAAGGATTCTCATCAAATAGACCAAGTATTTCAGCCTCTTCACCTAACATCTCTTCCATGCGTACCTTAGCCTCGGTTTCATCGATGTATCTTACATCCTGAACGCCTTCCATACCTTTTATGGTTTCAAGCAGTCTCAAAGCGTCTTCGTTATCCGTATTCTCATCGAAATACGCACTTACCTCTGCCTCTTTTTGTAAGGCAGATATCAGTTGATCTCCAACCGACCCTCCTGCCAAAACAAGACCTAGTAAAAACAAGATTAGGCCTGTTCCGATGACAGAGAATACATTGGATAACGGATTAAATCGGATGGTTCGTTTAGCCTCCAGTAAAAAATATCCAATATTATAAAAGAAGGTTTTCATCGTACACTCCCCCTTCTCTCAATGGTTATTTCACCATGATTGACTCTGATGTATGTAGCATCCTCGTGATTTTCAATTAGGTGTGTTGCATGAGTGGTGATAACAACAGCCGTATTTTTATCACGAAAGGAATCTAGTATCTGTAAAATATTAATGGCATTGCCATGATCCAAATTACCGGTAGGTTCATCTGCTATCAATAGAGCCGGTTTTCTAGCTACAGCTCGTGCTATCGCAACCCGCTGTGCCTCTCCCCAGGATAACTTCTCCACCTTCGAACGTACCTTATGTTCCAAGCCAACTCTTTCTAAAGCATTTACAGCCTCCGCTTTCATTTTCCTCGGAGAGATTCCTAAAAAACGCATTCCCATCATTACATTCTCGAGTGCTGATCTTCCTTGTATTAATTTAAATTCCTGAAATACAGGACCAATCCTTTTACGAAGCTTACGTATTCTACGGTTCTTTCCTCTTTTCATTGGCTGTCCCAGAACTCGCAGTTCACCAGAGGATGGATATTCTATCCCCATAAAAAGCTTAAGTAAACTGGTCTTACCGGAACCGCTGGGCCCGGTAATGAATACTAATTCCCCTGGTTTTATCTCAAGGTTAACATCCCTTAATGCGATTGTGCCATCCTGATAGGTTAATGATACTTCTTTTACTTCTATCATATTAGCATCTCCTTTTGATCGGTTTTATTCTACCACAGTAGTTTAACGGCAAATCCTAATTGACCTTCCTTGCTTTCCACGAGAACTAACGTAAAGTTAAATGGTATCATCTCTTTGGCAATCATCTTAAAATCCAATCGGAAAGGACCGTCATGGAACAATTCCTCAATTGACTCTGGCTCTAATGGCATATCATAGAAGGTTCCCTCTGTTACCTCGTACTGAACTGCACATTCACCTGCTACGATAAAGTTCCCCTTTAGTAACAGATGCTTTTCAGGAACCTCAATCACTACCTGATTATCATAAAAATGAAATACTGTCTTTGGAAGATCAGAATTCTCCTCTAAGATACGGTTAAAGGTAACCTCCTCAATAAATCCCTTGGTACTAAAAAAACTGATGTTAATATTCAAATCATCCGTAGTAAAATATCCGGCATTGATTATATCTGTAAATTCAGCTACAATTTCGGAAAAAAGCATCCTACTATCTGCCCACATAAGCTTCAGGTTGTCAAGCTGTTCCTGATAATACTCTTTATTCTCTTGCAGTGAAGCAAGATATATTTCCTGCTCCTCCTTCAATAATTGTTTACTATGTATATTCTCATTAAGCTCCTCGTTCTTTAGAAGCAATTGTTCTGCCTTTTCATCCAGCCTAGCCTTTTCTTCTTCTAAAGCCTTCTTTCCCTCCTCCAGGGAAGCCAGAAGATCATTTACATTAAAGGATATATCTTTAATTATGTTGATACTTTTTAAAAAATCAGACAGATTGTCTGCACCAAATAATATCTCAAGATATGTTGCCGGACCACCTCTTTGATAATCAATCAAAACCTGCTTTAGGATATCTCTTTGATCATCATAATCCGTTTGCTTCTCTTCTATCCCATGTTCCAAATCCTGAATCTGAAGCTGTAAGGTCTCTATTTCACCCGAAATTCTGTCCTCTTCGCGTTCCAGCTCATCGATTTCTTGATTGATGGTAAACAACTTCTCAAGTACAAGTTTTTCCTCTTCCGTGATACCATCCAGTTTATCTTCAATCTCAGTGATCTGTTTAACCTCACCGGATACCTTTGGGGGTATGAAGATTACAGATATTACCATGATACAAACGATTGCTATTATCAAATTAATTTTTTTTCGTTTCTTCATACTATCCTCCCCAGCCATTGTGCGAACATCTCCAATTAATTATACCATTCCCTGTCTATTCATTCCAGTAAGATATCTTAATAATTTTGAATTTAAAATTACTTAAAATGATTAAGCCAACATAATAGCTACTAAAAAATTCCTTACTCCTTATATCATAAAAACAAAACAAGAGCAAGGTTATGAATTATTGTAAATCAGACAAAAGACCCTCGATGAACCTTTCGTCCGTTTGTCTGATTTACTAATTCAGCCTTGCTTTGTATCTGACACAGTAGCTATAATTTATGATTGAATCTGTCGTACTAATCTACTGATAGTTTTATCTGTAGAAATATCAGATAGTATTTAACAGTAGTTATATCAGTTAAATTATATATATTATTGATATGATGCTGTTTCATTAGATGAATAAATTCACGTTTGAATCCTCAGCTTCTCCGAGGTAATATCCTACACCACCAATTTTAACTCCATCAATCAGCTCTTCCTGCTTGAGACCCATGACATCCATAGACATCTGACAGGCGACAATTTCAATACCACTTTCAATGGCTGCCTGAATTAGTTCTTCCAGTGAGGATATATTCTTATTCTTCATAACTTTACGAATCATCATACCACCCATACCCATCATGTTCATATTGGAGAGCTTTAATTTTTTACTACCTCTGGGCATCATCATTCCAAACATCTTGTCAATAACGCCCTTTTTCACCTTAATCTTATTGGGCTTTCTTAAGATATTAAGTCCCCAGAAGGTAAAGAACATAGTAACCTTTTTCCCCATGGAGGCGGCTCCATTAGCGATGATGAAGGAAGCGATTGCTTTGTCTAAATCTCCACTGAATACCACCATCGTCTTATTATCTTTGTCCATTTGCACCGATGCTGCATGTGCAATTGGTTCCTGGTTTGGTCCTGTTTTTCTGATAAAGGCAGTTATATTTCCTCCCTTTTTCTTTAAATCGACCAGTTCATTGTTTGTTCTTTTACACCAGGCTTTTATATCTTCATAAAATCCCGGATCAGAAGCATCTACTTTTAAAATTTGCCCCTCTATGAGATCAGACATGGAGGCCTTCACCTGCATTAAGGGTCCGGGACAGCATAGACCACAGGCATCTAGGGTTTTATCATATTGGCCATCAGGCTTTGTTTCTAGCTTAACTGCCTGTGTATCGGGATCTATCATAATATGTTGTTCTCCTCTGCTTTTCTCGTTTAAATCTTCATTATAATTGTTAATATTACACGAGCTATTTATTGCCAATTTTTCCGGATTATAATTAAGAGAAGATATTGTCTTGTAGCCTCCGATTACATTCAATACCTGATAACCGTGCTGGGTAAGGATACGATCCGCTACATAACCTCTTAGACCAACCTGGCAGTATGCTACAATTGTCTTATTAGGATCGAGCTCCGCCAGTCTTTCCCTAAGATTATCGACCGGAATATTGATTGCACCTTCTATGTGACCATTGTTGTATTCCTCCTCACTGCGGACATCAACCAAAATATATTCCTCCGGCTTCCTACCTGTAACCTCATTCCAGGTAATCACATGGGATCTGCCCTCCAATACATTTTGAGCAACAAAGCCGGCCATGTTAACCGGATCCTTTGCTGATGAAAATGGAGGAGCATAGGATAATTCAAGCTCCGTAAGATCCTCTACCGTACCGCCAAGACGAATAACTGTTGCGATCACATCAATTCTCTTATCCACTCCATCATATCCAACACCCTGAGCACCAAGTACCTTACCCTCCTCATTAAAAATAAGCTTCAAGGACATCGGTACTGCTCCAGGATAATAGGAGGCATGGGAAACCGGATGAACATAGATTGATTGATAGGATATGTTGGCTTTTTGCAGAGTTCTTTCATTTGCACCCGTACTGGCTGCAGTTAATCCGAAGATTTTAATAATGGAGGTTCCCTGGGAACCCTTAAAGCTAGTATCTAACCCAGTAATATTATCAGCAGCAATTCTCCCCTGTTTATTTGCAGGTCCTGCCAAAGGAATCGCAGTTTTTTGCTTGGTTACAAAGTCTACTACCTCAATTGCATCTCCCACTGCGTAAATACCCTCTATGTTCGTCTGCATCCTGTCATTTACAAGTATATGACCCCTTGGTCCGAATTCTAATCCACTATCTTTTAAGAAAGCAGTATCCGGTGCAACCCCAATCGCTAGAATCACCAAATCGGCACACAGCTTAGTTTCACTGTTTAGGGTAACTTCTATCGTATCACCTGCCTCCTCAAAGGCCTTCACTCCGTCACCTAGAATTAGCTGAACACCATTATCCTCTAACTCCTTCTCCGGTACCACTACCATATCATAATCAAACGGAGCTAATATGTGAGGAGCCGCTTCCACAAGGGTTACACTAAGACCCCTGTCTCTTAAATTCTCTGCCATTTCTACTCCAACAAAGCCACCACCGATAACGATAGCACTCTCAATACCCTGCTTATCAACATAAGCTTTCATACGATCTGTATCCGGAATATTTCTTAACGTAAATATCTTATTACTACCTATTCCCGGGATATTTGGCCTTAATGCTTTTGCACCAGGTGACAGTACAATATAATCATAACTTTCCTCATATACACCTTTATTCTTACTTTTTACAATCACTTTTTTCGCGTCGGTATCTACCTTGATGACTTCACTGTTGTTTCTGACATCTATGTTAAATCTGGCGTTCATTCCTTCCGGAGTCTGAACAAGCAGCTTACTCCTTTCCTTAATACTTTCACCGATATAGTAAGGAAGACCACAATTTGCAAAAGAGATATATTCATCTCTTTCAAACATGATAATTTCTGCTTCTTCATCTAATCTTCTAAGTCTCGCTGCAGCAGATGCTCCGCCTGCAACTCCGCCTACAATTAATACTTTCTTACCCATACAAATTCTCCTTCTATCATACATAATATACTAAGGTATCAATTCAGTTTTTAATATAACATTCTTGTTATCTCTGGTTTCTTCTGCCTTCAATGATACCTACCATCTCTTTATATTTATATTACGATATCGAGATTTAAGTATCAACCTATCGCAGTCTATTCTATGTGACTTTGTTACATTATGATAAATACTGGCTATGGTTATCTCTTACATTTTACATTGAATTATAGTACATTAAATGATATAATTGATAAAACTAAAGATATCCCACCCAATGAATGGAGGATATGTCATGAAAGTACTGGTAGTAGATGACAGTCATTTCAATTTATCTGTTGCAAAAAGATATTTGGAAGATATTTCTGCCATTACTCTAATCTTATTATGTGATGATCCAAGGCAGGTAACATCTATTTTAGATGAATACGGCATCGATATTTTAATCGTAGATGTCATGATGCCCGCAATTACCGGTTTTGAATTACTTGAGCTCTTACGTGCAGATAAAAAGTATGATGATATGCCCATCATCATGCTCACGTCCTTAGATGATATGGAAAGCTATAAAAAATGCTTTGAACTTGGTGCTTTCGATTACATTAACAAACCCATTAATACTGTTGAGTTACACTCCCGCTTAAAGGTAGCTATTGAATCAAAAAACAATTCGAATTATCTTAAATCCTTATTAGAGGTCACAAAGAAACAGAACGAAGAATTGAAAGAAATAAATGCAAGACTGACAGAGGCAAAATTCAGTTTAGTTCAGTCTGAAAAAATGGCTGCCATTGGTCAGTTAGCCGCCGGAATTGCACATGAGATTAATAATCCCATGGGCTTTGTCAGCAGCAATTTCGATATTCTTGAGAAATATATCACAAGGATTAAAGAATTTATCAATTTTATTAATCAATGCATGAAAGATGATAAATTTATTAACGATAATTCGATGGTTGCAAGTGATATCGCTGAAAAATATAACTCTTTGAAGATAGATTTTATCATGAATGATCTTGATAGTCTTTTCTTTGATACAGCTACCGGTATTCATAGAATTACTGATATCGTCCAATCACTTCGGATTTATGCCAGATCCTCTAAGGATGATGAAAAAAGTACAAATGATCTACATGATTTAATTCATCAGGTAATATTGATAACAAATAATGAAGTAAAATATGTTGCTAAAATCGAACTGGATGTACCTGATGATATTATCCTTTATTGTAACTGGATTCAAATTGGACAAGTATTTGTAAATATTATTTTGAATGCTGCCCAAGCTATTAAATCCCAAAACCGCAGCAAACTGGGAAAGATTAAGATCAAGGCAAGAAAAATTAACGATACGATTATGATTGAATTTACAGATGATGGTCCGGGCATTCCCAAGGATAATGTTCAAAAAGTATTTGAACCCTTTTTTACAACCAAAGAAATCGGTCAAGGTACGGGCCTTGGTCTTAGCATTTCCTATGATATTATAGTTAATAAGCATAATGGAAGTATTGAAGTGAGTAGTGAACCGGGAAAAGGTGCAACCTTTTCAATCATATTACCGATAGTAACTACTAGTTAAATTCTTATATTCGCACTTAACTTGAATGCTGAAGCTTTGATACAGCTTAAATAACCCTAAAGAATGCGATATTTCTTTATTCTCAATAAGCTTAGCCGGTGTAAATACGCGGGCTGATGAAAGGAAGTCAATTCACAAAATGAAAGGATGAAGAGGATATGAAAAGAATTTTAATTGTTGATGATGAAGTTCAGATTTTAAAAGCTATGAACAGAATGTTTTTAGAAACAGATTATGAAATAATAATTACGGATAACAGCATGGAGGCATTAAAGCTCATTGAAACCACAGAGTTGGATATGGTTATTAGTGATATGCGTATGCCACTGCTTGATGGATATAAACTTTTAAGTATAGTGAAGGAAAAGTATCCTAAGATTATCCGCATCATTCTAAGCGGTTACGCTGATGAAAAGCCAATGTTTCGGGCAATTCTGCATAATATAGCACAGCTATATGTATATAAACCTTGGAATAATCATGATCTTTTACAAAGTATTCAAAAGCTGTTTACAGACGATAGTGTATTAAATTCCGAAGATCTTAAGGATACGATTGAAAAATTAGGCTGCTTTACTTCGCTACCTTCAAATTGTGAGAATATGATAGCTTTAATTGAAGGAGAAGATATTGATAAAGTGATTTTGGAGTTGGAAAACGACCCTGCAATCTCAAAGCTTTTAATTCAAGTTGCCAAATCCGCCGTTTATGGAGTTATGCCGAATTCAGTAAAACAAACCGCCATCTATATCGGTCTTCATAACCTAAAATGCTTCATGCGGTGGGCATGCATCATATGTGCAACCAATAATACTACGGATGTTCCGGAAGATCAGGAGCTTTTAATAAAGCATTCCTACTATACTAACCGAATATTCTTATTTTTATATGAGGCCTTTCTTCATAAACAGCCAATGGATTCCGCAATGTTTGCAGGTCTTCTACATAATGTAGGGCTAATTTTTCTTTCGAAAAACCTGCAAGAAAACGGTAGTCTAGGGAAATCTGATCTGACTGCAAATGATTATATCTCCTTGGAGCTTTCCGAAAACCATGTAAATCATCAGGAAATCGGTGCACATTTTCTAGACATATGGGATCTGCCCTTCCCTATTTATGAGGTAGCGCTATATCATCATAGACCGCTTGATTCGTGTATCGTAAATCAGGAATTAGTATCCTGTGTTCATATTGCGCAGGCATATGCTTGGAAATACTTAGGTGGTACAGCACAAGAGCCTGTATCCCCTGAAGTGTTCGCCCAAATCGGTGTATCATTACAGGATTTTGAAAAAAGACTAGCCAGATACATGAAATAATTTAGTATATTACAACTAAAATAAAACTGGGACAATAATAACCGGAACGATTATAATAATACCCACTGCTTCATTAATTAAGGGTTATATTATAATTGTTCCGGCTTTATGTAAATGCAATATAATAATTCTAATTTATTACTCCGCCCTAATGTAATAAGTTGTTATGGGACTAGATAAGAACCTTTAATTCGGTCTGTGGCAGAACCACCAAACAGGACATTACCTTGTATTGTTGTTAATCTAACTATATTATACTCTATATCCTCTCCACCCTGCTCAACCATAATAGCTTTACCATCCCATAGTTGATGCTTTTGCATATAATAGCCAAAAGCACTGTTACCGGAACCGGTAGCCGGGTCCTCTAAATATCCGAATTTGGGAGCAAAAACCCTAGTGTGGGCAAAATTATTTCTATCTCCTACCTCCATGGTGAATATTAGAATAATATCAATGTTATTGCAGAGACAGAATTCTTTTAACTCTTTCTCGTTAGGGAATATCTTAACTTCATCCTGTAAGGTAGTAATTGGAACGATTAATGTAGATAAGCCTGCATTAACAATATCAATAGAATATGTTTCAGAGATTACCTCCATATCAATCCCAAGATAAAGTGCAATCTCTTTTCTTGTCAGATTACATTCCTTATAGGTTGGCTTCGGTGCAGTGATATATACCGCATTCTGTTCTTCTATTTTATTATAAACAGTGAGTAAACCCTTCCTTGTTGTATTGATCGTAATTTCCTGCTGATGATATAAGGTGGGCATGTCTTTTATCAGACTATACATACACGCAATCGTACCGTGTCCACAAAAATCGACTTCACATTCTGAAGAATAATAGGATAACTCATATTTGCCCGCTTCTATATTTTTACAATATACTACTTCAGACACGAAGCCTTTATGCTGTTTGGCTATTTCTTGCTTCTCCTGTTCCGTTAGATTTTCATAATCCCTAAGATATAAACAGGCAGCCGGATTACCGCTTGATGTTGAAGATGTGAATGCATCAATTTTTTTATAAGAATATTCCCTCATTTAAAATTCCCTTTCTATTCAGAAGTAGTCTCTTTCTCTAGCTCCTGTAGGTATTTCATAGCCTCCTCATCGGATTCTTTGCACATTTCAAACGAGGGCCTTAAATTATTGCATACTGCAGGTCGCATATTCGAACCATACAGCTTGCATCGGTTATCCTCGGTAAGTTGAATACACCTGACTCCGGCAGGTTTCCCTTCCGGCATTCCGGGTATTGTGGATGAAATGGAAGGGGCAATACAGCATGCTCCACATCCCATTCTACAATCAATCTCTTGATTTTCTTCCTTATTCATGATTAGTTGCTATCTTTCTTTCCTGTTCCACGGCTTCATGAGCCAATAGATTCAAATAGTTCCAAGGTCTGTCAAAATGAGGCTGGAAAAAGAAATCAACATAAGCCAAATCCTCTATCGTCATTTTATTTTGAATTGCTAAAGAAAGTGTATTTGCTGATTGTGTGATATCATATTTTGACATAACCTGCCCGCCAACAATACGGTTGGTTCCCACTTCATATACCAGCTGCATCAGAACTTCTTCGGTGGTAGGCATAAATTCCGGGCGATAATTATCCGTCACGATTACAGAACGTACCTTTAATCCCATAGTGTCCGCTCCGCTTACCGTAACACCGGTTGAACCAATATTGTAGCCGAACAAATGTAACCCGGAGGTGGATTGAGTCCCTCTGTATTTCACCTTTGGTTCTATTATATTCTTACCAACCAGCATCCCCATTCGTACCGCATTGGTAGCCAACGGGATGTAGGCCTGACTTCCATTTGGATTATAATGAACTGCGCAGCTGTCTCCGGCTGCAAAGATATCCGTGTTACTGGTTCTCATATAATCATCCACGATAATCGCTCCGTTTTGAAGCATATCCACCTTGCCTTTTAATAATTCGTTATTTGGTCGAAAACCAACACATAGGATAACCATATCTGCGGGATATTCATCGTCGGTGGTTACAACAGCAGTCACCATATTATTCTCATCGGATTTAAAGCTTGTTACAGCTTGATTTAGAGCTAATCTAATTCCGCGTTCTTTCAGATCCTTCTCCAATATATCCGTAAATTCTTTATCCAGATATTTATTCAGTATGCGATCCAGTCCATCAATTAAGGTTACCTCTTTACCGGAGGACCGAAATGCCTCTACAAGCTCGATACCTATATAACCTCCGCCTACAATAACTACTTTCTTAACATCCTTTGATAAGCTTATGATATGATTGGCTTGTTCAAAATTCTTGCAGAGTAATATGTTTTTACTATCGATTCCCGGAATCGGCGGAATAATTGGCCAGGATCCGGTCGTGTTAACTAGTTTATCATATGACACACTGATTTCTTCTTTTGTATCCAAATTCTCGGCAATTACAAGTTTTCTTTCCGTATCAATACTTTTTACATTATGTTTCATTTTTATCGTAGCACCCATCTGTTCAAGCTCATTCGGATTAGAATAGAATAAACCTGCAGCATCCTTTACTACTCCTCCGACATATAAAGCAATTCCGCAGGACAAGAAGGATATATTATCGTTTCTTTCAAAAACAGTTACTTCGGTGTTCGGATTTTCTCTTAATATTGTTTTTACTGCACTCGTACCGGCATGGGTACAACCAATTACTACTACTTTCATAAGCATCCTCCTCAATATTTCTAAAAGACATTTGATCTAATATTATAAAATTATATGCCTTAATATACTATTTCATATTTCTTATGGATTATTACTTACCATCAAGATTATTATTTTTACTTTAATAGTAATCATTCCTATTATTATATTATATAATTTTCATTCAAGTAATTATATAGTTATTTTACATCAAATTTCTAAAATTATCACTAAGTAGTTGTATAATTTTTCTATCTCGAAGGATTTACTTATAAATTGATGCCTATTTTGAAATTCGTCCTGCTTTCTTTTTTCTTCTGCGCTTGATTAACTTAACTATAACAAAAGTTATTAAGAATAATATCATTGGAACCCCAATAAAAACCGTCAATGATATCTTATTTGGGTTACGAATCAAATCAAAAATATTTTTGCTGTGATCAATCACTTTTCTACCATGCATTGTCTGATAATAGGATGAGATCTGAGGAACCCCCTCTTTTTTCTCAAAGGATTTAAGATATTGAACAACTGCATACCATTCCTTTAACTCCCTCTCTCTGCCATCTACATTTTCATAAATGGTATGTGCTTCAAAATCCTTGATTACCTTACCATCTTCTGATTTAGGTACTACGGACATCAAATGATAGGATTTATCACCTACGATGGAAAGCATCTGAGCAGAGTATAGGTTACAAACTACCCGGTAAAGCTTTTTATCATCAATCTTTTCCTCGGTTCCATCAGGTCTTAATAAGGAGGTTTCCACAACCTTATTGAAAATCAAACGATTCGGATTAAAGGTATACTTCACACCGGACATATATAGTTGTGCAACACTCATGATAGGCGCAATCGATGCATCAACCTCACACACCGTTTTTAATTCTTTACCGGTTAAATATACCGAGATGAGTGGGTAGCCCGGCATACCGTCGGCTCCTATTCCCAAAGAGCTGATGCTGAACGCATCCGCTGTCGTGATATTTCCTTTAAAAAGAGTACCCCTGATGGTACCATTGGGAACAATTGCAGCATCAATCGGTATATAGTTATCTCCCTCTGCTTTTTTTACCGCATATATGTATGCATCGCTGAGCAGATTGCCAATGGCTGTCTCACTATGAACCGAGGATATCTCCTCCAGTGTTTCAAACTGTATGTCGGAGGATGCTACCACCTCATCGTATTCCATATCAAACTTTTCAAAATATTCTTCCTGAACAATACCTTTAAAATATTCAACCTTATCCTTTATTATACTATCCTCCGGAAGGCTCTCATTAATTTGAACCAGCTCATAGCTACCTAATTTAAAGTCCTTATTCTCTGTCTGCGTCAGCTTGATTACGCCAAGATTTTTCCCATAATCTCCAACCGACCCGATGATCGTATTACCGACAACTAACGGCTCAGATAACAAGGTATGTGTATGACCGCTGATGATCACATTGATCTCCGGTACCTTTTGAGCCAGAATTTCATCCTCCGATGAGGCTTTATCCTGACTGGTGCCCGAATGCGATAGACATAGAATCACATCTACCTTTTCCTGTTCCTTTAAAAGCTTTACAACTCGCTTCGCTTCTTTTACTTCATCTTTAAAGGTTACCTCTGACATCGGAGCCATTGATTCCGACTCTTCTCCCATCAAACCGAAGATTCCGATTTTAATACCATTTCGTTCGATCACGGTATAATCCTTAACTCCGTAATCATCCATAGCCTGCTTAAGTTCCGTTAAGGTTGAAGTCAGATTACCGTTCTTATCTTCCGGGTAATATATATTCGATTGAACCAACTGCGGTAATTTATCACCACTTTGAAGTGCTGCTTTAAGGCTACCCGATAATCCGGCCGGGCGGTAATCAAACTCGTGATTACCCAGGGTGACCACATCATATCCCATTGCTCCCATAATTCTTAGTTCAGGGGAAGCCGTTTGAAAGATGGTTTGAAACGGGGTTCCCATGGAGTAATCTCCGCCATCCACCAGCAGAGCATTCGGATCTATTTGTTTTTGGAGGTTAATTGCACTTTGAAGCCTTGCATACCCTCCCAAATTAACAGCTTCACCGTTTTCAATCGTTTTTGCCGGTAGTAGATTATCATGCAGGTCATGGGTAAAAAGTATCGTGATTGATTTTTCCTGCTCTTTTGCAAATACTAAAGGGACATAAAAAAGCTGTAAAAGCATTGATACAATAATGAATAAGGTTGTGGAATGCCTAAATATTTTTCTCATACTCTTATTTCCTTTCATCCACCCGAATTAAATTACAAATATGATACTATTTTTCAAGACTACTTATCTACCTTACCAACCGACGCCGCATATAGAACAAATTCATTATCATTGTCATAGGAAGGCTTTGAATCTAAATCAAGAAGCCCATCCGCCAAGCCCTGATCATAGGCACCGATTGCACAGGTACCACAGCCGATTGCTTCACAAGCCAAATATAAATTCTGACATACATGACCTACATCAATCAGCGCATATTTGTGCGCATCAATATCATAGCGCCACTCACTTCGATAAGGAAATACGGTCCATACAAAATCGACCGCTGCATTACCAAAGAAGGTCTGCCCGCAATATGCTTCACTAACCCGATCCGTTTGAGCTTCGATCGTTTTAATATATTCAAGCTTATGTTCACTTGCCAGGTAATGATAAATTCCCTGTTCCAGACCCTCAACACGGTTAATTAAGAGATAGGTTTCAAAGGGATGTCTGGCTCCTGCCGACGGTACTGTTCTCAAAGTTGCTTTTCTTTGTTTCCCTATGATTTCTTTCACTCCCTGAGTTGCCCATAGCAGGAAAGCGAGTTCATCCAAAGTCAATGACTCTTGTGTATATTTTCGTTTACTTGTTCTGGTATTAATAATATTCAATAAATTATTATTCTGTATAATATGGTCAAAGTTTCTGGTTAATGGGATAAACTTTGTACCCATACTTACCTTTTCCAAAGGTGGTTGTGGCAGTCCGGCTATTTGATCACTAACCACTCCGTCATCTTCTCCGGAATATGCCTTCATCATCTCCCGAAGCTCCATAATCCTTAAATTTATTTTATCATTGTCCATAAGTAATCTCCTGTTTATGTGTTTTTTGTATTTTGGCTTCATGTACTTTAAAACATACAACTTAGAAGCAGCGGTTTGTATTAAATTCTCAATCAAGATATCATTAACAAAGGAATTTGTGTTTTATAAATTGCTTCTTTGTAAGTTTTATAAAAAGGAACTATTGTATGTCTGTATATCCTATATTTAGCCTATTAATTCCAGCATGATTTTATAGCTGATATTTCTCACTGTTTCCATATTATCAAATTGTATGATGTAGGTGGATAAATCATCATTCATTCCCACAATCTTTCCGGTCCCGAACACACTATGCTTAATGAGGTCGTTCACCTTTAGCCTATTGTTATTACCGCCTAGTTTTCGCTCATTCTGCTCAATATAAAACTGTGCTTCACCGGCCAAACGGTCCTCTAACTCTACCGTATAATTCACATAGGTCTTCTCAATATTAAAAATAAATCTGGAAGGATATCGGTATGAGCCGTCATAATTAACTCCCTCGGAATCACTTAAAAACAAAGCATTCTCAGCTCTTGTATAGGCTACATAAGCCAGCCTACGCTCTTCTTCCATCTTATCTTCGGTGTCTACATGCTTACTGGGAAATATCCCTTCATTCAGACCGCAAACAAAAACATAAGGAAACTCCAACCCTTTTGCATTATGGATCGTCATCAGCTGTACGGCATCTACACTTTCCTTCTGATCCAGATTCGTATATAGCGATATTCGATCCAAATAATCAGATAAAGAACATTCTTCTCCTGCGTCTCTCTCATACTCAAAGATGGACTGTTTCAACTCTGCCAGATTATCCAGTCGTTCCTGTTCCCCATTCGTCCTTAATAAAGCCTCATAACCACTGTCATTTAATACTCCTGTTAGTAGCTCGGATAGCTTCATTTTCTCATAAATTATTTTATACTTTTCTATCAATGTGACAAATGACTTCGCCTGTGTCTTTGAGAAAATATCTTCATTGATCGTATTTTTCATTGCCTGATATAACGTAATATCATTCTTTTGTGCATACTCCTTAAGAAATGCCATACGTCTTTCCCCGATATTTCTTTTTGGAAGGTTGACGATTCTCATAAATGAAATATCATCAGAATTGGCTACCATTCGAAGATAACAGAGAACATCCTTTATTTCCTTACGCTTATAGAATTCTATTCCACTATAAATAGTATATTTTATTTCCTGCTTGATAAAAACCTCTTCAAAGCTTCTGGATATAAAATGTGATCGATACAAAATAGCCATGTCTCTAAGGCTTTTTCCGCCTTCCTGCAAGGTTTTAATCTGAGCTGCAATCCATTCAGCTT
Organism: Bacillota bacterium; assembly: GCA_023414875.1. Lineage (GTDB taxonomy): Bacteria > Bacillota > Clostridia > Lachnospirales > Lachnospiraceae > Mobilitalea. The sequence goes on from JAEZMV010000015.1 coordinate 406,530, forward strand.
CCATTTGAGTTGTTTTACAATGTTGAAAGATGACCGGAATATTAAGCTGCTTGATCGGAATCAGGTTCTTTTCAATACGTTTTTTATTTTTATTTATCAACGAATTCGAAGCATTGACGATATTAGGCGTTGACCTATAATTCTTATCCATAATAATCGTTTGTGCGTTCGGATAATCCTGATCAAAATTAAGGATATACTCAACTCTGGCTCCACGCCAGGAATAAATTGTTTGATCCGGATCTCCAACGATGAATAGATTATGATGATGACCGCATAGTATCTTAGCAAGCTTATACTGCCTCACATTCACATCCTGAAACTCGTCAACCATGATATATTCCAGTCGCTTCTGCCATTTGGAACGGATGTCCTCATGATTTTCATATATATAAAGTGTGAAATTAATCAAATCATCGAAATCCAATGCAAAGCATTTCTTCTGCTCATATAAGTACCGATAGAAAATGGCATCCTCCTGGTTCCTTGCATTCTGGAACTTATTCTTTAATTCATCATGATTCGTGCTTAGGATATCCTTCAGATAAGGCTCCTTGTTTTTCCGATCCGTAAACATATCGATTAAAGTAGGAAAGGTAAAATTCTTAGAATTCAAGCCCATGTCCTCAAAGATCGAATGCAAAATAGAATTTTGATCTTCCGTATCCAGGATAATGAAGTTCTTTGGGTAATTTAAAACATGAATTTCTTCCTTTAGCACCTGCACGCAAAAACCGTGAAAGGTACTGATAAACCCGGTGTCATTATCTCCTATCATATTTCGAATTCGCTTTTTCATCTCATTGGCAGCTTTATTAGTAAAGGTAACGCATAGGATATTAGAAGGTGAAATTCCAAGCTCATTCACCAGATACGCAAACCGGTGCGTCAGAGCTCTCGTCTTTCCTGAACCGGCTCCTGCTATCACCCGTATATACCCTTCCGTTGTAGTTACGGCCAGTTTTTGCTCTTCGTTTAAACCATCCAGTATACTCATCCTAAACCTCCTGTAACAACTGTATTATTCTTACTAGAACATTCTACCATACGTATGTTCGTGCATCAAGCAGAATGTAGGAAGAGTATCCTTATGCTATTGTAAAGCTGCATCCATCACAAGGATGATGGCACCGGTTGGAGATATCTGTAATATTGCCATCATTTGTATCAAAGAAAATTGAATCATCGATTGAAACGGCAGATTTTACTTGATAATTTGTATAAGAGGATATATAATTAGTAAAAATATAAATAAACCAGTGAAGATAAAAGCTACGATTTATGAGTTTCTTCAGAGAGCCGGTGGTTGGTGCGAACCGGTGAAAGGATAAATCTTTCCACTTTTGGAGCTGTCGGTGATGAACCGAAGGTTAGTACCCTTTATCCTACTATTGAGTGGCTAGGGTTTTATACTTAGCAATTTGGGTGGCAACGCGGATTCCTTTCGTCCCATATATTTATGGGTTGAAGGGATTTTTTGATTCCCAGTATAAGTCAAAAGCAATAATAGAGTTGCCGTAACAGTCGGCAGAATGGAGGAAATGATGTTAGATATAAAATTTGTCAGAGAAAATCCTGAAATCGTAAAACAAAATATTAGAAACAAATTTCAGGATAATAAGCTTCCCTTGGTTGATGAAGTAATTAGCCTGGACATCGAAAGTAGAAATGCAAAACAGGAAGCAGATAATTTAAGATTTGAGAGAAATAAGATTTCCAAACAAATCGGTGGTCTGATGGCACAGGGTAAAAAGGAAGAGGCAGAAGAAATGAAGAAACAGGTTAATGCCGACTCCAAGCGTCTTGCTGAGCTTGAGACTAGAGAAATCGAATTGGAAGAAAAGATTAAGAAAATCATGCTAACCCTTCCGAATATTATCGATCCCAGCGTTCCGATTGGTAAGGATGACAGTGATAATGTGGAGGTGCAGCGTTATGGTGAACCTTTCGTTCCTGAGTTCGAGATTCCCTACCACACAGAAATCATGGAGAAATTTAATGGAATTGACTTAGACAGTGCAAGAAAAGTAGCCGGAAATGGTTTTTATTACTTAATGGGTGATATTGCGAGACTTCATTCCTCAGTAATTTCCTATGCAAGAGATTTTATGATTAACCGTGGCTTTACCTACTGCATTCCTCCTTTCATGATTCGTAGTGAGGTTGTTACCGGTGTTATGAGCTTTGCAGAAATGGATGCCATGATGTACAAAATTGAGGGTGAGGATTTATATCTAATAGGAACCAGTGAGCATTCTATGATTGGTAAATTTATTGATACCATCATTCCATCAGATAATTTACCTCAGGCTTTAACAAGCTATTCTCCTTGCTTTAGAAAAGAAAAAGGTGCACATGGTCTGGAGGAACGTGGTGTCTATCGTATTCACCAATTTGAAAAGCAGGAAATGATTGTTGTATGCAAACCTGAAGATAGCATGAAATGGTTTGATATATTATGGCAGAACACTGTTGATTTATTCCGTTCCTTAGACATTCCCGTAAGAACTCTTGAGTGCTGCTCCGGCGATTTAGCAGATCTAAAAGTAAAATCCGTCGATGTTGAAGCCTGGTCTCCAAGACAGAAGAAATACTTCGAGGTAGGCAGCTGCTCCAACTTAGGAGATGCACAGGCACGTCGTCTTAAAATCCGAGTTGTTGGAGATGACGGTAAATACTTTGCTCATACCTTAAATAATACGGTAGTGGCTCCTCCCCGTATGTTAATAGCCTTTCTTGAGAATAATTTAAATGCTGACGGATCAATTAATATCCCGGTTGCGCTGCAGCCTTATATGGGTGGTAAGACAGTTATCAAATAATTATATTAACAGAAAGCGGTTGCTAACAGTAATAAACTGTCTGCAACCGCTATTCTTATAATAATAAATATACCTGCCTTGCTTCGCAAATGAGATTTTCAAAAACTTCAGTTGATCTTCTGATTCAATCCGTCTGCTATTGCTTTAAACTTTAGTCCATCATTGTCTATTCTTATTGATACTCCACCACAAAACCCTTCACTGCAGAAGAAAGCACTAAATCGGTATATTTTCCGGCGTCTGTTCCTTTCTTTCTTATATAGATCGTACATCCATCCGGAGCACTGCTTCTAGTAAGGGTGATTAGGTTTGAAGAACTTACTGTCTTCCATGATGTTCTCGTAACATCAAAGGAATAATCCTCTTTCACAATTGCATATTCAAATAGGTTTTTAGTCGTAGCCTTATTAAATTGAAGCATTAACTTTGAGTTCATATAGTAGTAAGTAACATCTGCAGAGCTATCTCCTACTGTAGGAGGGGCTGATTGTCCTGGGATTGTTATAACTGCTGTTTTTGAGTAAGGTGCTGAGTTTGTAGCTGCCTTACGAAGCATCAATGTCGTTGTTTTTGCTCCATTCTCATATAAGGTCTGCGGTGCAATCTCATCTAATGACATACTCGAGGAGCATTCGATCCATAAATCTATTGCCGGATCATAATATTCCATCGAAGCTGTCGTGTTGAGTGACAGCTTTGAAGAGTTCACTTTTATGGACGGAGCTGCGGACCTTGTTATAATTGTAACCGTAACTTCCTTACTCGGACGAATTCCAACATAGTTGATTCCCGTACCTTTTACTTGAGGAGTACGAAATATTATTTTTCCACCAGTCACACGGAGATACTCCATGGTTTTCAGAAATTCCTTATACGAGCTTGAGGTTTCATCAAAATCTACAGATATCCAATGATAGTCCGTTGATTTTCTCCATTCAAAGGAATCAGCGTCATCCAAATTATCAAAGGTGAATTCTCCCTCTACTTTATCGTAATCAACACTGAAGGAAGTGTTATTCATTGGTAGCGTTATTTCTTTAACTGTCTTCATAAGATTGCCTTTAAAATATAAGGTAGCTTCGCTTGTACTTGAAATCCATGAGATGTCCATCTGACAGGATTTCGTAGTACTGTCATAATCCCCTTCCACCTCTGTCCACTCCGTGTTATCCGTAGAATAATAAACAATCGTATTATTGTTATAAAAAATCTGTATTGTTAAATTATCATAATCAATACTTCCGATGGATACAGCTGTCGCGCTAACCGTTTCAGCCTTTAACTGAGCTGTCGGTAGGAAGTTAATCAGTAGAAACAAGGTAATCAGCAATGATATACTTAATTTAATCTTTTTATTTATCACCATATTCCCTCCTTGATTTTATTCTGAACTTACTCATTTCATGGCATTTAAGATGGTCAGCTTACAACCGCTTCTAATAACATATCCGTTACTTAAGGTTATTACGAAATTTTTTGTATCGGTGGAGTCGGTATCAAGCTTATTAATTTTAGCATTTGACAGATAAATGGTTGCTTTACCCTCCGATATCATGGCTGATCCAAATACCGACGTTCCACCCCAAGTAACATCAGAAATACCGACATCATAATTACTATCAAATAATGTTAATGTAATGGTATAGGTTATTACCTCTTCCGTAACCGTCGTTTGGCTCTTATCTTCGTTGATAATCGTAGATGTCTTCGTCTCCTTTAAGCTACCTTCCGTAATAGACCATGCAATCGGAGTTTTATCAATCGTTGCAGTGCTGATTAGTGTGAGCTTAACATCACTGTCAATAACCTCTTCATTATTCAATTTGATAACTAAAGGCAACGCCTTATCTGTAGTATCAATAGCTGAGGAAGCTTCAAACTCTTTAACATTGATTGTCACCGTAGCAGTTGCTTTCGTTAAGTCATCATCATCTTTATAGGACCCATATTCAACCGTATAATCCTTATCCTTTATCAGGGTGTAGCCGTCATATTTAATGGAACTGATGGAAACATCCTCTGTCTTATATTTTCCGACTTCAGTAGTATCAATCAACTTAGCCGTTCCTAAATCCAGTTGGAATTTAAAGCTTGATGCATCCTTCTGTTCATTGGAGAGATATACCCGTTTAAAATCAGTATTATATTTATCATCTCCTACCGGATTATTAACTGTGGTGCGAGGATACAGATATAGCAATACTCCTGTTGTAGGTGAACTGGTTATCACATCTGAGTTTGATAGTGTAATATCGGCATATAATATTTCTTCTGTAAACGCATCAACATTAGCTGTGGATGTTATTTTAGTAGTTATGATATATTTGTCCTCCAGACCAGTACTGCTTGTATTCCTTACAACCGTACTCTTACTGGTAACAGCACCCCTATTAACTCCGTAAAGATTACGGAAATTGATGGAGGATACCGTAGTTGATGTTGGACTATAAATTACAAAGGATAAAGAGCTTGAACTATTGGAGGACTTACATACCCCTGCTGTTGAAATTAATGTTGTTAATGTGGTCGCCTTTGGAGCGTTTAGATATACAAGTCCATCTTCTGTAATATCTGTTACGGCTGAAGCTAAAGAAAAATCTTCACTTTCTGATGCAGCAATTGATTTCTTTCTTACAAAGATATGACTGCCAGCCGGCGCTTTTTTATAATCCAGGATAACTGCTTCACTGGAAGTAATACTTGTCCAGTTAGCATTCTGATAATTTAGCTCATCATCCTTCTTAACAATGGTATATTCAAAGGGTACCTTAGCGGTTGCTGCTTTTACCTGAAGTGATACCGTTGTTGAACTGGCATTGCTAATAGAAATGCCATATAGATCAGGGTCCGGTGCTCCTTCCTGAATTGGTACCGTAACGGTTGTAATCTTAGATACCTGCGTTGAACTGGTAGAATTTGTTCGAAATTGTAGTGTGACTGAGGCATGCGGTGGTGATCCATTTACATATAAAGCACTGGGTGCAATTTTTTCGAGTAACAGATTGGTTGTGCTTCCGATATTTAACCACTGGGAAGTAGACCCATCACTTTCGACCGTTCGGTATGACATGCCTTTTTTTACCGCTATACTAAGCTTCGACCCGTTAATCGCAACGGAAGGAGCTGTTGCTTTTTTAGCTATTGTGATTGATACTTCTTTACTTGGTCGAAATCCAATATTAGTTACACTTGTACCGTTCATAGGTGCAAGACGGAAATATATGGTTGCTCCATTATTGTTAAATTTGCTTAAGTCTGAAGCTAAGGTGTTAGTATTCACTGTATTCCATTTTGTACTGTCCTTTTTTCTCCATTCAATCGTACGCCCACCCACATTCCTGAAGGTTACCATACCACTTGACTTATTATAGGTAGCTTTAAAATTCGTTGCCTGTTTAGGGATCGTAACTGAAATTATTCCTGTAGATTTATTGCCTTTAAAGGTTATGATATAATTCCTCGATGTGGAAACCCATGAAATATCCATCGTTATCGTATTTGTACTAGTGATTTCTCCCGGTACCTGTACCCAATCCTGCTTTTTAGAATCAGAAAAATATACTTCTGTATCACCTGAATTTAATTGTAAGGTAATTGTACTCTTTTGGTAATTTATTTCTTTTACCGTTATAATTTCTGCCGCTTTCGTTGATTTTTGCATCATGCTGGAAATGATTAGCATTAAGAAAAGCGACGCTGTAATCATCATATAATATCTTTTTCTTTTGACCTGAACAAGCTTCATTTGTATCACAACCCTTTCTACCGTATTGGTTATGAAGGCTGCTTCCCTGCAGCTTCATAACAATAGTTGTAACGTTTTCATCCTCAAAAACGGTAATGCATTACTTAATTTATATCCATTGTAAAATATTAAAAATAATGTTTCAACATTTTTCTGCCATTATATATATTATTTCCCATATATGTATCGGTAAAATGTCTTTGATTCATTATACCAAATCAAGCATTTACTTATAATAATCATTTTTTCTTATTTTTAGTGCCTAATATAACCCAATAAAATAGCTCTTTATCCAGTAGTTGAGGAGGTTTCAAAGAATTCCACTCCATCACTTAATAAAGAGCCAAAAGGGTACTGCAAGGATTTTAGTTATTATGCAGGAACAGTATGCTCCAGCATAATACTTGATCAAAGTCGCAGTATCCCAATTTTATTTTTTTGATAAACTTAGTTTTAATATGATCTGAGAATAACTACTCTGTCAGATAAGAACAGCAAAATCCGTCAACTCTTTGACCACCAGCTGAAATTTTGAAGAGCTTGCCACTTCAAAGGATTGTCCGGCTTACGGTTACATTGTTAAATTGATCCATTCTAAACCTCCGACTAATCATTAGAATTTTAAACGTACCCGAGCTTTTCCCCAGATATTTTTTTGGAAGTAATCATACGCACGGTCGTATATAAATAACACTATCTGCCCTGCAAGTACAACAACTACCAGTAAACCCTTATTAATACTTCCCGAATAAACCAGCCTGGGTAGTAACAGTAAAATCGGTATATACATCGCATTAAAGGTTACATATTTTATAACCCATAATATGATTCTGCGGTTACCGGTTTTATTAATATGGACCATCATATCATAGGCATATTCCGCTATTATTAGATAGAAACCCATGGCTGCAAATGTGATGCAGTACATTTTATTCGGTGCAAGCATGATACTTAAAAGTACTGCAGCAACAAAAAACCCAAAACCAAACCGAATTCCGCTTTCCCGGATAGCAATCCCAATACAAAAGGAACCCGCTGCTAAGAGAAATAATGTGTTGAATTCCAAGATACCGCTCAGTATAACTGTCAGTACGCTTAATGCCAGTAAAAGTCCTAAAAATGCCAGCTTTTTTGTTCCTAAAAGCATGAACACAAATCTCCTCCCATACATTCACACAAAGTATCTGCACACCATAAATCACAACAGAAATTACCCGTGCCATAGTTTCTGCCATAGCCACCATAACCGTTACCTGTATTGCGATTATACTGGTATCTCTGGCTCTGCCACTCAAGTCGATTTAAAAAATTTCTATATTCTTGATTATTTGGCTCCATAACAACTGCCTGTCTGGCATGTTCCACCGCCAAAATATTATTACCGATACCGGCATTTCCTACCGCGCTATAAAAATACCATTTGCCGTTTCGAAGCTGTATATCGGACAGCGCTCTTAAGGCTTCTGTATAATGTCCTGAGTTTAAGTAGTTGCGGACAGCAGTCATTTCGATGGGTTCATCACCTGATCCGGCATCATAAAAGCTCTGATTGTATGAACCACCGTTATTGCCACTCTCCCGTTCCTTCATAATCTGATCATAAGCTTCCTGAACCTCTTTAAATTTTTCTTCTGCAAGCTCCGAAAGCGGATTGTTCACATAGGAATCCGGATGGTATTTTCTGCTTAATTCCCGATATGCTTTTTTAATTTCGTCATTTGAGGCATTTGGAGACACCTCAAGTACCTTGTATGGATTTGTTATCATTCTTCTGATCCTTCCTTTTTTCTCTCTTTATTTATCTTATCGAACTTCGTCCAAACTCCCTGATATAATATATTACGCAGTATATCGATATCAACCAGACAGGGCAGTTTCTCGAACTCACCGGTACATTCTGCCATCATCATAGTAAGCATATTCCTACAGTCTGCATCAAAACCATCTTTATTAGAAACTAAAATTAACGGATTATAGGAATTATGTTTTTTATCCTTTTCGATATCATCATAGGCATCCAGAATGTAGATAAACTTACCAAGGTAAAACCCTATCTTTCGTAAGCTTTCCTCCCATCTGCCCTGCTGGTAGGTAAACAGCTCCGCCATAAGTTCTCCAAAGCATCGGGCTACCATATCAATGCTCTTCTCCCCAGCTTTTTCACATTCCTGTAGTTGACTTAAGCATCTTCCAATTTCCTTGCATTGTCTGGGATATTTCTTACTAATCTTTTTATAATTCCTTTTTAATACCTTTGCTCCGGCAAGTCCGGCTATACTTTTTTCGTCCTGCCAGTCATCCAGAAAATGATGATAGGTAAGAGCTATATTCATATCTGCTACATATTCAGTAATCTCATTACATAACGTATCATGCTTCCTGACCGGATGCACGACGCACCGATTTTTCTTATGAATAGTATCTGTCTCATACAAGGAAGTTAATAAAATAATTAAAAAGGTCATATCATAGGATAATGTCATCTGTCCAAAGCTGCCATATTTATTTTTCAGGGTCTTGCACAAACCACAGTAATATGCTTTATACTTGTAAAAATCCTTCACTTTCAGTTCTGGTTTATGAATATTGACATATCCAAACATGTATCCTCCATCAGCAGTAATAATTCTAATTAGTATTTATTACATCTTTGTTATTTATTTTCAAAGATAATTATCTATATTTGATTGGTACATAAAGGGATAACAGAACTTATTACCATTATTATAGATTTCGAACTTAATAAGTATAGCATAAAAAGCTAATAATTGAAATGGATATATGAAATATCATTTTTTTTTAATAAATACATTATAACTTTTAATTTTATTTTACACTATATTGCTATAAATAACACTAATATTAAAAAGGTATTCAAAAAAAGCACCTTAGGCATGGGTAAACCAAAAGGACCCCACTACAAACCTAAGCTGCTTCTATTGTTTTGTATATTTGATCTAAATCTTATTACCGGTATCTCCTAAGGTTATTTCCCTATTCCATCCATCAGAACAGCACACATTTCATCCAAAGCCTGCTTCGCTTCCGGCACTACTTGCTCCTGCATATGAAATATATGCCACATCTTTGGATAAACCTTTAAGGTTACTTTCTCTCCTGCCATTTCATACATTTCCTTCATTCTTAAGGAATCATCAAGGAAGACATCATAATCCGCTGCATGAATTAAAATTGGCGGCAAACCGTAAAGCTCTCCATAGAGGGGTGAGATTTTATAAGAAAACGAATCATTCTTTGACAAATAGTTACCGGCCATTCCCAGTGGGCTTTTATTTTGAAATGGGTCCTTTTTGGCTCTGCTATGAAATGTTGTTCCCTTCCCTGTCAGATCAAATACGGGAGTGATACAGCCAATAGCTCTTGGCATAGCTATATTCTTATACTTTAGTTCAAGAAGTGCAGATAGAGCTAAGGCGCAACCTGAGGAATCACCCATAATAATAATATTGTTCGCTTCATATCCCTGCTCCAGAATCCCTATATATATATTCATCGCATCCTGTAATGCTGCCGGAAATGGATTTTCAGGGGCAAGTCTGTAATCAGGCAGGAACACGTTGCAACCTGTTTTCTTAGCAATCCTCGCAACAAATTCACGATTAGAAGGATAAATTCCCAAGCAAAAGCCTCCGCCGTGAAAGTATAAAATGACTTGGTCTTTCTTCGCAGCCGAATTAGTTATCACTTCACAAGCTACCCCGTTAATTCTTTGTTCTTTGACAGTTATTCCTTCCGGCAGACCCTTTGATTTTAAATTCTCCATATTTCTTCGGATCTCATCCAGGGGTTTATTGAACATACCCGATCTACGTAATAAAAATCTGACTAATCCACTTTGAATACTACTCATATTAACCTCCATGCCATGCTTTATGAGTAAGTGCTATAGCTGTAAATTTCGCTAAATAACTCACATTGCAGTTTAATAATTCTTATTTCGATACAATCATAAAGGTTTTATTATGTATTCACATGATTAATCTTGCTGATTACATGGTTTTTTTACAGGTACCAGAATCGTGATATTGTTACTATTTGGGTAATCTTTAGGGTAAATATTAATCATTCCTATCCCATTGGGATTTAACTCTGCTTCATTTATGATTATCCAGCGATAAAGGTCATCAACAAAAGCTTCCCTTATTTCAATAATATCTCCATAATATTGAAAGCTCACATACCAACCGCTCGGTATAAGCCTCTTTTGATATACTCCTATGGATGCTTCCTTCAGCAATTCTTTTCCACAAAAAACGGTATAACCTTCATTCTCTTCACCATGGCAGTTGACCACAGTAAAAAATCTTTCTTGATTAAACCCATCTTGTTCTGCAGTATTACTAAGATATTGTTCCGTTCTTGTTCTTAATATGACCTCCTGCTCTTTACTGCTCATATCAGTATCAGTTGATACTCCCACAAGTGAAATCTCATCCAGGTACCTATAATCTCCCTTCAAAGCTAATACACCCCGGTAGTTCATGATTTCTCTTTCAGCAATGAATGCTTTCGGAACACCTTCTAATCTCGATGAATTTTTTTGGTATACGGAAGGAGATATTCCAAATTGTTTTTTGAATGCCCTGCTAAACACCTCCGGATATTCAAACCCTAAATCATAAGCAATATCGATGATAGGTCTTTCCTTCATTGATAATAGTTCAGAAGCTCTGGTCAGTTTTCTACCTAGTATATACTGTTTTAAGGTAACCCCGGAAACGGTTTTAAACATACGATTAAAATGAAAATCTGATACACCAAAGTGTTTTGAAAGAATGGACAGTGATAACCTGTCGCTTAGATACTCTTCTATGTAATCTACTGTTTCATTGATAAGCTTAATATAATAATTCATATTCTTCTCCATTCCGTTGCAAAGCTGCGACACCAATAAAGCCTGAAAGAAATTCATAATCAAATATCAGTTGTTTTCATTTTTTGTAATTTCCGGTAGAATTATCGGTATTTCACAGGAATATTATAACATTATCTGTGAGCCTGATGCAATCAAGTAGAAATTGGTGATTAACTTTTTATTCTCTTGAACCTGAAAAAAGCAGAAACAAACCTTTACAAGACTTGTTTCCGCTTTATTAAACAGTTGATAAACTTATACTTTGACGACGAAAATCTCGAAATCCTATGGATTGCTCGGAGTAAGAATAGTTACAATAAATTATTTTGTTATAACTACCTTAACTCTAGTCGTAATACCCCCTGCCTTGCCAATCACATAATCTGTTCCGACGGACCTAGCTCTCGCTTTTCCGGTCTTTTTATTAATAACCAGGATGGACCTTTTCTCCGTTGTCCATACAATATCTGAGGTATCGACACCGTAACCAACTGCAACAAAGGTAAAGGTATCACCTACCGTCATATTATTCAGTTTTTCGCGGATTACGATATGTGCTTTTTTAACAATAATTTTTGTCTTAAAGCTCCTTGTAATACCATCTATGACTATTGTAGTCGTTATTGTTGTTTTACCGGCAGCTATAGCACTTACCTTACCATCAGCTGAAACCTTTGCTACTTTTGGATTACTTGATGAGTAGGTAATGCTTCCTTTTGATAACCCATCCTCAATCACTTGTTTAATACTATCCGGAATATTAAGCTTAAGCTTCATACTCTTATCCTTCGTACCACCTACATATAAGGTACTGCTCTGAATAGGCATGGATACCAGTTTTATTGCTTCTTCTACGATTACTTTATCATCCATTACAATGATATAGTTAGAAGCATGAGTAAAATCCAGAAGAATATTACCGTTATTATCAACCCTGCAGGCTCCCTGTAGCTCTAGCATTTGAGTAATCGGATTATAATAGAACAGATTTGCTATCTTACCTCTGTTCTCCTCATTAATTGACATCTTTAGTGTAGCTTTAAAGCCAAAATCACCTGTATAAGCCAAGGACAGTTCTATCGAATCCTGTGTTTCTAGATTTGCCAAGGCATCTTTTGGAATTGCATCAGTAACTACGGCAACCTGAAGGTTAATGGTTTTCGGTTGCTGCGCAGGATCGTTTTCACCTTGATCCTCTTGATTATCCTGATCACCTTGAATATCGGTTCCGTTTATAATCCATTCAATACCATTCCCAAGATTTATGGTCACATCAACATTCTTTCCCTTTATTGCCTCTAAGATTGTAACAGGTATCTGGCTGCCACCACTCAAATCAATACTGTAGCTGGTTCCATCCTTCGATTCAGCTAATTTCTCAACAATGTTACTCCAACCCTCTGTGTTGTTCGTTGAGTCATTATTATCATCCATCCGAGGTACTGTGTCCTCTAAGGATGGTGTTGGTGATGTTGGTGGTGTTGGTGGTGGCGGTGGTGTTGTATTTAATGTCCACTGAGCATATAGCGAAATATCATCTTTACCTATTACTAAATTATCACCCATCGAATAACTAACGCCACTTCCATCCAATGAGGTATTCCATCCCTTGAAGGAATATCCCGCTCTAGATAAATTACCAGAATTATTCTTAATGATAGCAGTTGCACCTTCAATATATGCGTTATTATCAAGCGGAACAGAACCGGAGGTACTGCCGGTGCCAACGTATGTAATGATATAGGTAGGTATTACCGTTAACTGTGCTGTGTTCGATATCGCTACAACTAAAGCCGAACCGTTCACAATCACTCGGTAGGTGTAACCATTCATGAGCTCGGTTGCATTCATAATCGTCAAGGTCGCAGTAGTTGCTCCACTGTATATAACACCGTTAGTTATATTGCTAAAACCACTTCCTGTATTCACCTGCCATTGGTAGGTAAGGCTACTACCCTCAGCAACTACAGTTAGGCTTGTATTTGCTCTTTCATTCACAGAGCAGTTCACAGGATGTCCCGTAATATTTGCCGGTAGGTGTAGCGAAAGTGTTGCAGCTGATGAGGTCGTACTTAAGGAACCTATTCCGCTGACGATACACTGATACCGGTAACCATTCATTCCCAAGGTTGCCCCTGTAATCTGCAGCGTAGATGTCGTTGACCCGCTATAAACTCCGCCATTCGTTATATTCGCAAACCCACTTCCTGAATTAACCTGCCATTGATAGGTCAGGCTATCTCCGCTAGCTCCTACCGTAAAGGATGTATTGCTTCCCTGGTCTACTGTTATATTGGCTGGCTGAGTATTAATAACCGGATTTGTATAAACAGTCAACCTTGCATTATTTGAGTTTACAGTATTCGCCGGAATAGCACTCGTTCCGGTTACAACCACTCGGTACAGATATTGATTCATCGTACCGGTTGCACCTGTGATACTAAGCATAGACGTAGTTGCTCCACTGTATACTCCAACGTTCGTAATGCTAGTAAAGCTACTTCCTGTTCCGGTAGTATCCACCTGCCACTGATAGGAAAGTGGAGCCGTTCCGGCTGCAGTTACGCTAAAGCTTGTATTGTTACCGACGTTAACGGTCGCAGCAACCGGCTGCACCGAGATACTTACCGGTGTATTAACCGTCAGTTTTGCAGAATTCGATGTCGTATCATAAATACCCCCGTCAGTGTTAGTCACAACACACCGGTATAAATAATTATTCATCTCCGTGGTTACCCCTGAGAGGCTTAAGGATGCAGTGGTTGCACCACTATATACCCCACCGTTACTAACATTCTCAAAACTGCTTAATGTTCCGGTAGTATCCACCTGCCATTGGTAGGATAAGATATTTCCCACTGCAGCGACAGAAAAGCTTGCGCTTCCACTTACTGCTGTGGTATTACTCGGGTGTAATGTAATTACCGGGTTTGTAACTGGAGAGATAGAAAAATTATCAAAATACATCTCTTGTTCTATATTCCAACTCATCGTAAACGATGTAATACCTGCAAATGCAATACTGGGCTCAATACTGCTATTATTATAGAAATTTATGGGAAATGTCTCATTTGTTGATCCGGTGGTGATCGTGAGGGTATCCGCATTCATATAACTTCCACATACAAAGCTATTCACGATAAAGGGTTTCCCGCTCGTCAAGCTTACAGTTATGGTTCCCTGAGGTTTGTTAATCGTGCCATTATCCTCTACATGAGCAATAGAAACAGCATGCCCATCCATCAAATCTGATACAAAGGGCAAATTAGCTACATTCCCAGAAAAATTCGTAACACTATCTGTGGCGACAGACGAAGTAATCTGTAGTGTTTCGCCACCACTTGTATCTGATATCGTATTATCATAATAAAAATCATCTACTGTATTAAACCCAAATGTATAAGCGAATGCGATACCGCCTGGCAATAGCCACAGCATCATAAATAAAAGTATTATAAATAGAATTCGTTTTCTCATATTATCACCTTTCATTCCTTAGGATTAATCACCATCTTGGAGGGGATAACCCTGATATGCAAATAATATAATTGACAACCTAATATGGTTGCATGTTGTAATACCTGCTCTGGCTGTTGAAACAGCGCTTAGATTTAGCTGGTTATTGGAGCTCTTATAGCAATTGTAGTCCCCTTTCAATTTATTATTTTAGGTAATTTCAAAACTATTAAGTATGCTAGATTTGATGTCATTACCTGAGTCGGTATAGACATACCCTACCGTCACACCATTATGTACTATTAATTTTTGCTCGTCATTTGGATATAATATTAGCTTCATATTATACAATTTTAGTATATATTGGTATTATATACCATTACTTTAAATTTTTGCAAGTAATAAGTCATTAATCGCATAAATCGTCGTATTTTTATAAATATTTTTATGCTGAAATTCATTATAAATTACTTTATTTTTTGTTTTTGAAGCTTGAACTTGTTTTGTAAAAATTGTTTTTACGCTCATATCAAAAAAAGTTCATCTGCTTTTGGCAAATGAACTTTTCTTATTATTAATTTTAGACTAAATTATCTTCTGCCCTTATCATAAGGAATACCTTCAGCCTTCGGTGCTCTTGACTTCCTGGAGGTAAACACAAGAACTATCATGGTAGCCACATAAGGTAACATCTTATAATAGGTTGGATTAAGCTCCAATGCCTTTAAGAAAGGAATGAGCGGTACTGAATAAGCTACGGTACGCAATAAGGCAAAGAATAAAGCTGCCAGCATTATCTTCAAAGGCTTCCATTGACCAAAGATCATGACTGCAAGTGCAAGGAAACCAAAACCTGCAACTCCGGTATGACCGTTAATATTGCCATTCATAACACCTATGGAATAGAAAAATCCGCCAACACCACCTAATATTCCGGAAAGGCCAACTCCATAGTATCTCATCTTATATACATTGACACCCACCGAGTCAGCTGCATGAGGATGCTCACCGCAGGCACGAAGTCTCAAACCAAATTTTGTTTTATAGAATATGATAGTTGAAATAATCAGAAATAAAAATCCAATATAAACAGTGATATAAGTTTTTTGGAAAAAGAATCTCCCGATCACAGGGATGTCACCAAGTACCGGAACCTTCTGAATATAGAAGTAGACATCTGTGGTGATTCCATCGCTGTTAAATTTCATCTTGGAAAAAAGTAAAATAACAGCCGGAATTAACATATTAAGAGAAGTACCTGTGATTGTCTGGTCAGCCTTCATATTAACAGCGGCGAAGGATAGTAGCATCGAATAAACGATTCCTGCAACCGCGGCTACAAGCATACCCAACAGCAATAATATCTGAGGGTTTATGTTCGATGCCTTTGCAAAATATACGGTAAGGCAGCCAAAAAATGCTCCAAATAACATAATTCCTTCCAATGCAATATTTACAACACCGCTTCGTTCACTAAACATACCTCCTAAAGCAACAATCAGCAAAGGAATTGCAACAGGAAGCATACTTTGAATTAAGTAATAAATGGTATCCATTGTTCTTATGCCTCCTTTCCTTTCTCATTGTTATCAATTATGGTAGGTCCGGTACTGATATGTTCCTTCTTTTTAGTTTGACGTTTCTTAAAGAATTTAGCAACCGTCGAATTCATAATCATTGCGAAAGCTGAGAAATAAATGATAACAGCAATAACAACATCGATAATTTCAGGTTTATATCCATAAAAACTACTTGCAATGGTACCACCTCTTTGAATATGAGAAATAAATAAAGCCGAGAAAATGATACCAAGCGGGTTAGAGCTACCGAGTAATGCAACGGCAATACCATTAAAACCGTTGGCCGCTATGATACTAATAGGCTCGTAGGTCATACTACTACCTTGGATGGTGGATGGTGCTAAAATTGCAAAGGCACCGCCAAGTCCAGCAAGTCCTCCGGCGATTACCATGGTTAGAATGGTATTTCTCTTATCACTCATACCTGCATAATTACTTGCATGTTTGTTATATCCGGTTGCTTTTAATTCATAACCAAAGGTAGTTTTATTTAAAACGATAAATAGTACAACTGCCAAAAAGATTGCAATATAAATTGAATAATTAACATTGGAATTTTCTACACCCAACGATGGTATTTGTGCTGAACTAGGTAAATAAGCGGTTCTTGTCATGGAGGATACATACATCTTGCTATTTCCCTGAATCATCATATCTACAAGATACATTCCTATATAGTTAAACATGATTGAGGTAATAACTTCATTTACATTTAATAAAGCTTTAAAAATACCGGGGATAAAGCCCCATAGCATACCACCTATCATTCCGGCGATGATGCAGGCAATCCAGTGAATACCTTCCGGCATATCCCACACCAATCCTACGTATAAGGCAAAAAACATACCCATCGTATACTGTCCGGAGGCTCCAATATTAAACAATCCCATTTTAAATGCAAAACCTACGGACAAACCTGTCATTAAGATAGGAGTGGCAAAGTAAAACACATCACCGAGACGACTAAAACCACCAAACAGCATTTTTTGAAATCCATCAAAGGAATCTTTCGGACTTGCAATTAACATAACGATAAATCCGAGGATAAGACCTAAACCGATTGCAAGTAGTGCTGCTGCTATGGCTGCGACTCCTTTACTTTTAAAAAAACCAATAACATAATTTTTTACTTTGGGAGATAAATCATTTGGCATATTCCGTCTCCTTTACTTTATTTCTTTTAGCTCCGGACATGTATAAACCAAGTTCCTGAACTGTTATTTCCTTTGGATTAAGCTCTCCAACTATTTCACCCTCGTACATGACAAGAATTCGGTCACTTACATTCATGACCTCATCAAGCTCCAGAGACATAAGTAACACTGCCTTTCCCGCATCTCGTGTTGCAACCAGCTGTCTATGGATAAATTCTATTGCTCCAACATCAAGGCCACGGGTAGGTTGAACCGAGACTAAAAGCTTATGCTCCTTATCCAGCTCACGGGCAATGATAGCTTTTTGCTGGTTTCCTCCCGACATCCCTCTTGTCACCGTAATTGGACCTTGTCCACTTCTAATATCATATTGATCAATCAAACCTTCCGCATAGGAACGAACAGCTTTGGATCTAATAAATCCATTTGTTTGAAATTCAGGCTGCCAATAACGTTGAAGTACTAAGTTCTGTTCCAAGGAATAATCCAGCACCAGTCCATGTTTGTGTCGGTCTTCAGGAATATGGCTCATTCCGTTTTTGGAACGATTACGAATCGTAGTTTTTGTAATGTCATTACCACAAAGGGATACCTTCCCTTTGTTTAATTTCTCAAGTCCCGTAATCGCTGCAATTAATTCCGACTGACCATTTCCTTCAATTCCTGCAAGACATACTATTTCACCGGCCCTAACGTCAAAGGACACATTTTTCACAGCATCCTTTTTACTGATTTTAGATGCAACAGTTACATTTCTGACAGACAGAACAACATCACCTACTGCTTTTTCTTTCTTATCTACTATGAAGTTAACATCCCTTCCAACCATCATACGGGAGAGTTCTTCCTTGGTAGTATCCTTTATATCAACAGTGCCGATACACTTGCCTTTTCGAAGTACAGTACAGCGATCAGCAACCGACATAATCTCATTTAATTTATGCGTGATAAATAGAATCGATTTGCCCTCTTTAGCAAAGCCCCTCATAATTTCGATAAGCTCATCGATTTCCTGTGGTGTCAAGACTGCAGTCGGCTCGTCAAAAATTAATATTTCATTTTCCCGATATAGCATTTTAAGTATCTCAACACGTTGTTGCATACCCACTGATATTTTTTCAATGACTGCATCAGGATCTACTTGAAGTCCATATTGCTTACTTAGAGCAATCACCTTATCCCTGGCTTCCTTTTTCTGAAGGAAACCCAGTTTATTCGGTTCAACACCTAATATAATATTCTCCAGTACTGTAAATATTTCAACCAGCTTAAAATGCTGATGTACCATACCGATACCCAAATTATTAGCATCATTCGGATTATTAATTTTTACAATTTCACCATTCTTCTTTATATCTCCCTTTTCCGCCTGGTGTAGGCCAAAAAGAATACTCATCAGTGTGGATTTACCTGCACCGTTTTCTCCTAATAGGGCATGTATTTCACCCTTTTTTAATTGAAGGGTAATATCATCATTCGCTTTAATTCCAGGAAACTCTTTTGTAATGTGAAGCATTTCAATTATATAATTTTCCATGTTTACCTCACTGATTTTTAAAATTCATTACCACACAAAAATTTTATTTTACCGTTTTTCATTAAATAAGGGGGAAAGGTATTGCCTTTCCCCCCTTATTGGCTGTTACTAATATAAGGCTTAGGCCAATATTTAAAGTAATACCGGAGTATTGAAACTATCTTGTTTCAACTACAACCTTTACAAGGCCAAATCCTTTTGTTAATTCTTCGGCAGTAGCAATACCACCTGTGGTATCAGCAATTTCAATGGTTCGTAAAGGTGCAACGGAACCATCAACAAGTGTAGCATATACAGCATCATAAGCAGCCTTATCAAATTTGCTGAATCTATCAAATGCATTGCCACTCTCATCACCGATTACTATAGTAGGAAGACCTACACCACTATTAGCAGCATTGAAATATGTGGTTTTTCCAGAATAGGTGCTCCAGCTGTCTGTTGTGTAAATAGACTCGAGAACCGCCTGAACAGATGCTTTAAGACCCTTCATAGCAGAAGTGATAACTGTCTCACTGTCATATCTCTGATCAACGTCAACACCGATTACCTTTGTACCAGCTTCAGTAGCTGCTGCCATAACGCTCTTACCTACAGAACCACCGCACCCAAAGATAACTTCTGTTCCTTCTTGATACATTGTCTTAGCAGTAGCTTTATTGGTATCGTTCTCTTCAAAATTACCTGTGTAATGATAGATAACAGGTACTGAACCATCAGGAAGACCTAATTCTTTCGCTGCAGCTTCTATACCCTGAAGGTAACCGTAACCAAATGCCTGTACTGCCGGTAATGCCATACCGCCCATGAAACCAAGTTTAGTAAAACCGTCTTTTACAGCAGCATAGCCTGCAAGATATCCGGATTGCTCTTCAGAATATTTTACACAAGCAACATTAGCTTCAGTTTTATAGGTTGAATAGTCTGCGGTACGTGGTTCACCATCAACTAGGATGAATTTTACCTCTGGATACTTTGTCTGAGCTTCAAAAACCGGTACCTCGAAAAGGAAACCAGGGGTTACGATAACTTTTGCTCCTGCTGTAACCGCTTGATCGATCGCTGCAAGGTAACCTGCATCAGAAGCTTCTTCCGGTTTAAAGTATTTATGTGTCATACCATTTGCCTCAGCAAATGCTACTACACCTTCCCAGGAACCCTGATTAAAGGATTTGTCATCAATATTACCTTTATCTGTGATGAGTGCTATTTCATAACCACTGTTTTCAGTTTTGGTATCACCTTTCGCCTCATCATCCTTTGTCACATCATCCTTTGATTCATCAGTTTTCTTATCATCTTCCTTTGATGTATCAACTTTAGTATTGCTATCTTCCTTCCCACTTTCTTTTGTACCGCACCCAGCAAAAAGTGCACATACCAGTACAAGAGATAATACAAGTGCCATAATCTTTTTCATTTCGTAATTCCTCCCAAAAATTTTTTACGACTTTAGCCGTTATTTAAATTATACCATTTTCCAGTAATTTTTCAACATAAATAGTAATATGAGGATTTATGCATAAGCAAGCATAGATATGCTTTTACATTTAATTACATTTCCATTTTATGTTTATCACTTCCTTATTTGAATACCTTACAAATCATAGAATCCCAAAGAATTGTTTTTTTTAATCATAAATTATAATTGAATTAATTCTAAAATTTGATATAATTTTTATACCATGTTATTACACTTAAGAAAAACGGAAGGTATATCGCCATGAAAAAACGTAAGATTCAAATATCCCTATCATTATGCTTTGTTTTATTTTTTCACTTGTTTCAACCAAGCAATCTATTATTCTATACAAATGTCAGCGCTGCACAGACCTCCGAGGATAAGCTACCATTAATCTATAGTCGATATTCTGTCAAATATATGGATTATATTCCCGAATTAGTCTGCATCAGTAATACCATGGAACATGCCTTGGATATTAAGAACCCTAGTATTACGATAGCAGCATCTTCTGCTATTTTGTTCAATGCCACTACCGGAGAAGTCTTATTCCATAAAGAGCCTGTAAGTCCGGTATTCCCTGCCAGCACTATTAAACTCTTATCTGCCTTAGTTGCTTTGGACTGGTGTTCAACAAAGGATAAAATTACAGTCGGTAGTGAAATAAAGCTAATTGCCTCAGACTCTTCAAGGGCTAATCTGAAACAAGGACAGACGCTATCTGCATACTGTCTACTGGAGGCAATGCTACTTCCGTCCGGGAATGATGCCGCTTATGTAATGGCTGCTTATGTCGGAAAGAAATCCTTGAATAATTCAAAAGCCAAAAATATAGATGCTGTAAAAGAATTCGTTCGACTTATGAATAAAAAAGCGAAGGAGCTAGGTGTAACTAATTCCTGTTTTATGACTCCTGATGGGTATGATGCTATCGGACAATGTACAACAGCTTATGATATGGGCTTAATCGGGATGGCCGCTGTAAAAAATGATACTATCCTGAAGATTGCCAAATGTAGTACAGTTAAGGAAACCCTCAGTGACGGATCAAAGATAACCTGGAATAACACGAACGCACTGATTAATAAGAACAGTTACTGGTATTATTCCAATGCAATCGGCTTAAAAACCGGTACCACCAGTATTGCTGGAAGATGTTTGATCTCGGCAGCCAAAAGCGGTGATGATGTAGTTGTCAGCGTCGTTATGAATTCCACTAAGGAGGGCAGATATAACGATTCCTTAAAGCTTTTAAAATATGGTTTGAAAACTCTTAAGTAAAAGGGTGGTGTCAAATAAAATAATGCAGTTCTTTGTGTGCCTCTACCACACAAGGAACTGCATTTGTTATTCTACTACACATGATAAGTTGATTTTGTGATATCATACTATTCAAATACGTGATCCAACTCTCTATTATCTATCATTGTTAAAAGCATATTTACAACACTTTCATCCAGGCTTCCGTTACTTACATCCTTACTAAGGATTTCCCTGACCTCTGATAATGGCATCTTACTTCGATAAGGCCGATCGGAATAAAGCGCATCAAAGATATCTGCTACACAGATAATCCTTGTTTCTATCGAAATCTCAGCACCCTTTAATCCATCGGGATATCCGGTACCATTCAGCTTTTCATGATGACTTCTGACAGGTCCCAAACATTCCTTTAACGATCCCAGAGGCTTTAAAATTGTCTCTCCTATTTCAGAATGCTTTTTAATAATTTCAAATTCATCAGGAGTAAGTTTGTCCGGTTTATTTAATATATTCTCCGGAACACCGACTTTTCCGATATCATGTATCATCCCTGCCGTTTCCAGATCGTTTATTTTTTCTTCTTTCAATCCTAAGCGTTCTCCCAACATTCTGCTGATAATACCAACCCGTCTGGTATGACCCTCAGTATACTTGTCCTTCGCCTCAATTACGTTCGCTAACGTAATAATCAGGTTCTTCGTATTCTCAGTCTCGGAATTATAATCATGCTGTAAAAGCTCATATAACCGCGAAAGCTCTTGATTCGAATAATCAAGCTCCTCATATTTACTTTTCAAATTATCCTCCAGTTCTTTTTTCTCCAATCCGTTTTTGACAACCTTGATAAGATCGTTGTTATTCCAAGGCTTTTCCAGATAGTAGTATAAGCCTATCTCGTTTATACTTCGAATTGCATTTTCCTTATCTGCGTATCCCGTCAGTAGAATAGTAACCGTTTCCGGACACTTCTCCTTAACACTTTTTAAGAACTCCAGCCCATTCATTTTAGGCATCATAAAATCTGATATGATTAGGTCTATCTCTTTGTTCTCCAGTTCTTTGCTGGAAAGAGCCTGGTCTACATCATTGTAGACAATTACATTCTCCTTTAACATCAGTTTAAACATGGTTGAAAGAGTTGTTGTAATCATCTTCTCATCATCTACTACCATTATCGTTCTGCTCAATTTTTCACTCTCCTAAGGTTCTACTTAATCTCAAGTTCTATCATTATAGATTGGAATTTTTATTATAAATTCTGTACCTTTACCCACTTCACTTACTACGTCAATCCCGCCATTATGCTTTTGAATTATATTGTAACTTATGTATAGACCTAGACCTAATCCAATACCGACTCCCTTCGTTGTAAAGCCCGGATCAAAAATTTTCATGAGATTTTCTTCCTCGATGCCTGCACCGGTATCTTTAATCGTAACATAAAGATAACTATCCTGTACAAAGGTACGAATAAATATTTCACCTTCGCCTTCAATTGCCTGAGATGCATTAACGATAATATTCATAAACACCTGATTTAGCTGACCGGGGAAACATTTTACCAGAGGAATATTACCGTAATCCTCATGCACGATTATTCTTCTCTTCAGCAAATTATTTGTAAGAACCAGAACACTTTTTATTCCTTCATTAATATTTGCCTCTTGAAAATCCGCCTGATCAAGCCTGGAAAAGCCTTTTAGGCTTTTTATTATTTCGATAATTCTGCTGCAGGCATCTAAATTTATATCATTAACTTCTTTTAATTGCCAAAACATCGTTCCCAGTTCTTCGTCTGTCTGGATTAAAGGATGGTTAACCAGCTGATTTAACAGCATATCTCCAATTTGTGCATTGCTGTTAATAGCACCGATCGGTGTATTAATCTCATGGGTTATCGCCGCTGTAAGTAAGCCTATGGAGGCCATTTTCTCACTTTGAATCAATTGTACCTGTTGCTCCTGAATCTGCACTTTGGATTTTATCAGTTCATCGTTTTGTACTTCCAGTTCCGCATTTTGATTCTCAAGAGCTTCTTTCTGATGTTCCAGCTGATCATTATAGCCTTGGAGTTTTTTCATAATTCCATTCGTGGAATCAACTAGGGATTCGATTTCTCTCAGTGGCCTTTTTAACGTGAGCTGGGTATTCATAGCCGTCTCCTGATCCCCTTCGGCCATTGCCTTCACCTTTTTCTCCAGCTGATTAATTGGGTTTATAATCGGTATCGTCAGAAACATACTAGCTATTTTTGAAATAATCAACGCTATGATACTTAAACCAACTATAATAAAAACCGGAACCGCAATAATCATTAACAATTTAGGATTTACTCTGACCTTAACCGTACCGACTTGCTTATTGGAATTCATGAGCGGCAATTCTACTTCAGTATCCTGAAAAAAGCCGGATACCTCTTCGAAATCCTGATCCACATTAGAATATGCCAGGACATTATTTATCTCGATTTGAATATATGTATCAGTAACGTTGCCAAGCTGTTTGGAAATGTCATTTAAAACGTTATACTTATCAAACTCGTGTATCCATACTTTAGTCAGCTGATTATTTAGGTCCAGCTGCTCAATATCAGTAATACCAAGAATTCGAAGCGCTCTTTCCGAATTAATCTCCTTTTGTATTTCCTGGCATACAGTTTCAGCTTGGTAGACGGCAAACCTCTTTGCAGCATCTACAATTAAGTAAATAAATAATCCGCTCAGAATCAGAACAGTAATAAATGACGAAAGAGACATTGCTCTTCTGATCCTCTTTTTTAAGGTTCTTCTGTTTCTTCTCTGTTTCAATCCAATCTACCTGCTTTCGACTCTTTTTTCTATTTTACTACATAAAACTTGAATTATATAGTAAATTCTTCAAATAATATTAAATACATTAAAAATATCAATATATCAGCAGGTCCGACCAAAAAAGAACCGACGCAGGCTAATTACTCCTACGTCAGTCCATACATAATATTGTTTATAAATTGTCTATTCACTCTGCTTTACTCAGTGCAATTAATCCCTCCTCATCAATTGGTTTGCTGAGCAGATCTTAATATTAATTGGTAATTCATATCTGCGTTAAAAACCGAACCTTTGTAAAGCTTGCCCAGTATGACTTTCCTGTACTAGGGCAATCTCCTCCGGTACACCCTGTGCTACAAGATATCCTCCTTCCTTGCCTCCATCCGGTCCTAAATCAATGATCCAGTCTGCGCTTTTGATCATTTCCAAGTTATGCTCAATCACAATCACCGTATTACCTGTTTCTGTAATCTGACGAATGATCTTAAGTAGATTCATAACATCGGAAAAATGAAGGCCTGTTGTAGGTTCGTCGAGAAGATAGATGGTATTTCCCGTACTCCGTTTGCTCAGTTCCTTTGCAAGTTTAATTCTTTGGGCTTCTCCTCCAGAAAGTGTTAAAGCACTTTGCCCTAGTTTAATATATCCAAGTCCGACATCACAAATAGTCTGGAGCACTTTGAATATTCTGATATTCGTTTTGAAAAAGCTTAAAGCTTCCTCTGCATTCAGATCAAGTATATCGGCTATCGTCTTTCCTTCATATACAATCTCCAAGGCTTCTTTATTATATCTTTTACCATTACAGGAGGTACATTCAATCCATACATCGGGCATGAAGTGCATCGGTACGCACTTTCTTCCTTCTCCGCTACAAACCTCACATTGTCCCTCCTTACTGTTAAAGCTGAATTTATTCTGCTTATATCCTTTATGCTTTGCCTCATCAAGGGAAGCATAGAAATCCCGGATATCGTCAAAAACTCCAGTATAGGTAGCCGGATTAGATCTGGGAGTTCTTCCAATCGGCTGTTGTGATATGCTGATAATATGATTTATTTTCTCCATACCTTCGATACTGTCATACTGACCGATACACGTATCAGAATGGTACAGATACCTTGACAATGCAGGATATAGGATTTTTGATATGAGGGTGCTTTTACCGGAACCACTTACCCCGGTAATGCAGGTAAAAATTCCAAGAGGGATAGAAACATCAATATTTTTTAAATTATTATGTTTCGCACCCTTTATCCTAAGCCAATCCACCGGCGTTCTTCTACGTAAGGTATAGTCAGATTGCTTCATCAATAAATTTCTTAAGTATTTACCTGTTTCTGACTGATTATTTTGTAAAATTCTCTCCGGCGTACCTTCAAATATTATTTCTCCGCCATGTGTTCCTGCACCCGGACCGATATCAATGATTTTATCTGCTGCAAGCATGATATCTCCATTATGTTCAACCACAATTACGGTATTTCCCTCATTCTTAAGTTTTTTCATGATTTTAATTAGTCTTTCATGATCCTTGAAATGTAAGCCCATTGCCGGTTCATCAAGAACGTAAAGAATATTGGAAATTCCACTGCCCAGTTGTGTAGCTAGTCTGAGTCTTTGTGCTTCTCCGCCGGATAAGGTTGGTGCCGGTCGGTCAAGAGATAAATATGCGATACCTGCATCTATTAGATTATTCAGTTTTCGAAGCATCTCTCTTAAAATATGATCTGCTATCAAGGCTTCTTCCTTCGACAGATAATTCGGCAGTCCGATAACCCAGTTTCTAAGTTCTTCTATCGTCATCGCAGCCGCTTCGGGATATCTGGTTCCTCCTATTGTTATCATACGTCCTTCGGGAGATAGCCTTTCTCCTTGGCATGAATTACATTTGCTTTCTCTCATAAACGAAGCTGCAATCTTTCCTGCTGTATCACCGCTGTTTTCCCGAAACAATCGTGATAAAATGTGATAAGCACCTTCAACCGGACGGATGATTTCTCCCTTTCTGCCATTGGAATTTTCATAAATAAATCTGACCTCTTTTCCCTCAGAACCATAGATCGCCTGTTTTTTAAAAACCTCGGGAAGACTATTCCAGGGAAGCTCCAGATCAACATCTAACTCTTTGGCAAGAGCTAATACTTCACCTTTCATCCAATTGGCATTCGGTTTTAATCTATGCTTTCTTAGGTTACCCCAAAATAAAGATGCTTCGTCTAGGATGGACCGATCCGGATTAGATACTATTAACTCCGGATCCACCTCCAGCTTTACACCAAGACCTTTACATACAGGGCATATACTTTCCGGATTATTGAAACTGAACATTGATGCAGTCATTGAGAAAAAAACCCGGTTACAGTGATAACACATTTCCTTTGTCTGCAGTATAAAGGTTTCGCAACCTTCTAATTCAACTTCCATAGCTCCGTTGCCCTCGGATAGGGCTTTATGAACGCTATCCTTAAGCTGATTGATATAAAAAGAATTGTCCTTAGAAATGTCTGGTACAATAAATTCCCTACACACTTCGTCCTTATGAAAGCTCCGAAGCTTTAGCAATGTACCGGGATTAAGTCTTCCTAGAATGTCAATTAACTCCTGTGTTTTATAAGCCTTCACTGGATGCCCGCATTCCGGACAATGTCTAATTCCGATAATAGAATACAATAGTTTAAGATAATCATATATATCTGTCATCGTTCCAACGGTTGATCTTGGATTTCGATAGCTAACGCTCTGTTGAATAGCCACTGCAGGTGGAAGTCCGATTATTTGATCAACCTCTGGCTTCTCCATCTGATCAAATATCAATCTGCCAGCAGCAGACATACTATCCATAAATCTTCTCTGACTCTCTGTAACTATGATATCAAAGGCCAGGCTGGATTTACCGCTGCCACTTACACCAGTGATTACTGTCATTTTATTTTTTGGAATCCTGCAGCTGATATTCTTTAAATTATTCTGTCTTGCTCCGGTAATAATGATATCGTCGTTACTATCTTGTATTACTTGTATTTCATTTTGATAGGATGGTAATGCACTATCCTTTTGTGATTTATCAGGTATCAAATATTTACTTAATTTGCTAAAATCAGCTTCCAATGTATTCAAGGTAACCTGTACCGAACTCTCCTCACGATCATCCAGCCATTCAGGCCAATGTTGTAGCCAGTAGGGCACCGAACAATCAGATCCCCTGTCATCTTCAGGAACATATGGGAGGATATCAATCACCGGAGAACCATCAAAAGAATCCGTATCCGATATCTGTATGCTTCCTTCTTCATAGTTAATATTGATGATTCGAGCTGTGGTCAATGCGATAGGGTTCGGACGAACCGGAGATCTGGTAGCAAAGACACCGGTTCTGGGTGCATTTTCATAGGGAGGATTCACCTGTGTAATGTGCCTGTATTCTTTCTTATCAAATCTGTGAAACCACCAGAGTACTTTTATATGTGAAAACTCCATCAGCGTATTTAAAATCTCTTTTTTTGATAACTGCAGCTTAATAACACATTTTGCCTCAGTTTTTCCCATTTCTCCAATTGACCTTACGGAGAACTCATCACAGACAATATCCGGGAATGTCATATCAAATTCCTGATTCTCCTGTAAAGCTTGACTTATCACATCTGTTCGCCATTCCTTATGTTTTGGCATATTCTTAGGAAGCATATAATTCTTAACCCTGTCTTCACACGGGAAATAGGGTTTGATGTCATAGATAACCTTGCCATTACCATTAGGCAAATGATCAATAATAAGTATTCCTTTTTTCACATCCAGCCTAAGTATTTTACAAACCTCAACATTTAATTTGCGTATCTGGTACAATTTCTGTAGATCATAATTATCTAATTCATTTGATGCCTTTCGTAAACCATTTTCTCCTTTTTCAAAAATTAAGATAACATGGCTGAACAAATCCAGTGACTTTAATGCCGGTTTATACTCCGGATAGACATAAGCAGTCACAAATCCATTCATTAAAAGTAACCCTCCGATAGGCTTCAGTTTATAATCCGCTGGTTCAAGCAGTTTATTCATTTTTTTAACCTCCTAGTAAAAAGCCAGAAACCCGACTTTAATTTTATTATAAAAAACGAACGAGATAAACCAAACGAAAACAAACTGGTGCAAAATATGCTATAAAGGTCTGATAGGAATGCAGATATCCACCCTCTGCCTATCTGACTGCTCTTCTCCTTCGTTATGGTATAGCTCAAAGCAAAGTCGATCATCCGGCTGATATTTGCTATGGGGAAGCCACTCCCTAAACATTGCATTCCAGGCTAGTTGATACTCATCATTATTAAGCAGAAAATGACCTACTGCATAATTACCGCCTTTGATATTCGTTCTACCTATCACACCACTCACTTCGATCTCTTGATCAACAGTCATACAAACACTGAGGCGGAGCTTATTACTATCGGTTATGTCATCCGTATCATGATAAAGTGTGAGCCATTTAGCTTTATCCGGTCGAATCAGTTTTCTCCGATCAGCCCACTGATACAACTTTGTAAATAGCCTGGCAAATAAATCCGAGTCCTGTTTATAAGGTCCGATATGGCGGATATAGATGGCTTTCATTTCAGGCATATTTACTACATCAACCGTATAAGGTATCTGCTGCTTTGAATCATCGTTTGGTTTTGTATCGCATTTCATACTGCTATTATAAATGCTTAACCTGTCAAATACTTTTCCCATATTGCTTTCTGTGTAGTTACTTCTAAAACTACTGGCGCTCATATGAAAAAAGTTCTTAAATGCTTTCGCAAAGGAAGCCTGATTCGAGAAACCACACTCAAGAGCGATATATAATATTTCGGTTTTCTTATTTACCAACAGCATAAATGCAGCCTTCTCAAGCCTTATTCTCTGTATAAACTGGAACAACGTTTCTCCTGTCATGGAATAGAAAATCCTATGGAAATGATAAGGTGAGAAATTAGCCACCTTTGATAATTCATTTAATGAGAACTCTTCTGATAAATGTTTCTCAATATAATCCTGAACGATGTTAATTCTTGCTGTATATTCCTCCTGTAAGTCAATATCTTCAATATTTTTCATATTAATACCCATGCCTCTCTCGTAACCTTCAAACTTTCTACATGAAAACCTTTGGTTTTCATGTTATGCAGAGCACAAATTTGCGTGTGAAAGATTTATCTTTCACTCTAATCTCCCATGCTGCATCTTTGATGCAGCTCAAAACGCCGGAGGAACAAGGTGTGAGTGCCATTGCACGAACATCGCAGTTCTTCCTAAGCGAATTATTTTATACACTTTGCGAATTTATTTATTCGCTATGTAAATTTTGCTCTTTTGATGCAGAACCTTATGTAGTTCAATTATACCTATTTTGTAAAAAATAAATATACAATAAATTGCGTATTTACACATTTTACAATATATGTTAAACTATCAAATGAATTGTTTAATCAATTCCTATCATATAAAAGTTTGCTGTCAGCTCTTATTCAGATTTATTCCTCACGTTCCTATGAATGGAGGAGTTTATGTCTCAGTGTAAAAAAATCTATGTCTCAATCCTATTAGTTATTTCAATTCTTACCTTATCAATTCCAAGTCATCCCGCATCTGCCCTAACACCGATTTTTCCGTTCGTAATACTGTCAGATTATCACGCAACCGCCGATATAGGAGACGAAATCTACCTTATCGCTGTTACGTCAAACGGAAAATCGCCTAGCTGGAAAAGCAGTAGCTCATCCATCGCTTCTGTTAATACCTACGGTATTGTGACAGCGAAGAAGGCCGGAAAGGCTGTAATCACCGCCAAAATAAAGGATGCGGAAGCATCCTGCCTGATTACTGTAAATAAAACAAAAATAACCATCAGCACTACCAGCGCATCCATTGAACGGGGTGAAACCCTGAAGCTTTCAGCAACTACCTCGAACGCTTCTCAAATCACTTGGAAAAGCAGTAAGAAGAGTATCGCAACAATTAATGAATACGGAAAAGTAATCGGACTAAAGCCAGGTGAAACCACCATCACTGCTACTGCGGACGGTAGCTCTGTCACCTGCTTTCTAACAGTTAAAGCACCAACTGTTCGCCTAAACAAATCTTCCGTGAAATTATACCATGGTGAAACCACAAAGCTGACAGCCACTGTATCCTCAAACGTAAATCCCACCTGGAAAACCAATAAAAAAAGTGTAGCCATCGTGGATGGATCAGGAAATGTCACAGCTGTTAAAAACGGAATAGCGACCATAACCGCAACTGTGGATGGAATCTCTGCCGTCTGTGAAGTCATTGTCCAAAAGCCGGAAATTACTTTGAGTTCTTCGGAAATTTATCTAAAAATTGGAGGTAGCACTCTAATAACTGCTCAAGTATCCTCTAAAAGCTCTCCGGTTTGGTCTACTAGTAATTCAAACATCGTAACCGTCAATTCAAAAGGAGAAGTAAAGGCCTTAAAAAAAGGAAAAGCTTATGTCTATGCTTCGGATGACGGCACAAAAGTAAGATGTACGATCCATGTAACTGATTAATCATATTAATGAGGGATAAATTCAGCAAACTTTATTATGATAGCTAAAAACCCCGTAACTCTTTTGATTTAGAATTATAAATATTTTCCTTCCTCCGGAACTGCTTGCTGATCAAAATACTCCTGTAAAAGGTCCAAATAGTTTTTAAGTGCATCTCCTGTCAGAACCGTTCCATGACTTGGCAGCACGGTTGTAGGGCGAAGGCTTTTCAGCAAATCCAATGATTTTCTTGAGGTTCTCCAGTCCGTTGTCAGATAAGCAGGCGGTCCTTTTATATCGTTTCTTCCGTTTATTACTGATAATAAAGCTTCCTGCTTGGTTGTTGTAAAGGCATCTCCAACGATAAGTATCTTATTATTTTCCTGAAACAAGGATATATGACCCGGAGTGTGCCCCGGTGTAGGAAGCCATTCCCAACCCGGCATCCCCGGAACCTGCCCCTCACCGGCTAAGGCAAGAGCATGTTCTCCCAGATTCAGATATGGGAGTTCTAATTCAGAAGCATATACCTGCACATCCCAATATTCCGCTAATTTGGTAACAGATCCAACGTGATCGAAGTGCCCATGCGTCAAAATTATCGCTTTCGGTCTGCTCCCTTTCCCAAAGTGCTCCTTGGTGGTCTTCAAGATATAATCATAGGAATTCTCTAAACCTGTATCCACCAAAACCCATCCAGAATTATCACCAACCATGTAAGCATTTATATTTGTGAACTTTAACATTATAATACTTGGAATAATCTGTTCAGAAGAAGTTGTTATTTTAGAAAGTCCCTTCACCATTTCATACATCATGCAATTACCATCCCTTTCGTCCAGCCCTGTAGTCTTTATCCATGTAATATTATCTATCTATGCTAAGAAGCGAATTTTTCATTTAATGCCTTCTGCTACACAATTCTTATCTACTATTAATCTGCAACCATTGATGTAAATTATTCATAGGTTCTAACATTCTGTTATGAACTATCTTCATATATACAAAAACTCTCCCTTAAGCATCCATATTAATGCACAGAGAGAGTTTTACCCTGAAGAATAGCCGCTTTTGCTAGTTTTTAGCGAGACTATTCACACTAGGTTTCTAATCTTTTACTTTATACTTCGAGACCTTTCTTTGCCCGACTTCTCTTATACAGGGTAAAAATAAATACGATAAGGCCTCCACCAAATCCAAAACAAATAATTAATATAGAAATTACAATTGTGATCGTTAGTTCGGTGGCAAAGCCACGTTCTATCACAAGCACAGCTTCACTACCCTCACCATTTTCAAACCAGGAAGTCAATTCATATTTTCCAGGTTCATCAACGGAAAATTCAAAGATATTGTAGCCCTCTCTATTAAGAAAGTTATAATTCATATTTATCTTTGGGTTGCTAAGTTTTATATCTTGACCTGTATTATGGTCTGTTAATGATAACATTAACCCATCGATACTATTCGAATGGAATACCTTCCCATCAATTACACTTTTATGCTCAATATATATATTGTACTTACCCGATTCCTCTAATTCGATTATGCTAGAACCCGGAACCACTACCTGATTATCAAGCTTATCAATTGACTTATTAATACCTGACACTAAGACTACTACAAATAAGATAATTGAAGCTATGAAGATTGTTGCCGAGACAGCATAGGGCCATCTCCCCGGTCTGATACCCTCTTTCATTTTTTATCCCCCTTGATGATGTATCCCTAAGAACACAGAGTATGAAACTAAATACCCTAGTATTTCTTATTATTCCATATTCTACTACACCTTATTCTAATATACAATAGTCTGTTCCCTTATCTGTATCTTCGTTACTGTTCACACTCAAACTAAGGTACAGACATGATTCCGCAAATGATTCTACAATAATAATGTTACAGTTCAGCCTAATCGAAATCTAAAGCATAATACTGGAGCAAAATGTTTCCCATGGTGAGTATATGCAATACGAACTACGTAAGCAACTAAGTAAGAACGGCTCATCCATGGGAACATATTATTTTAATAGATACTTCTTTAACAATCGATGTTTGTCTTTATAAGGCGGATATTTTAATTTTACATCGAAGGTAAACTCTTTTTGAACGATTGACTTTCTGTGGGAGAAGGTGTCAAAGCTGTAAACACCATGGTAATTCCCTATTCCGCTGCTGCCTCTTCCCCCGAATGGCATATGATGATTTTGAACATGCATGATTGTGTCATTGATACATCCTCCTCCGAAAGGAATTCGTTGAATAAAGTGCTTTACCAATTTCCTGTTTCGGGAGAAGATATAAAAGCCAAGTGGATTTGGATTATAGTTTATTATTTTTTCTATTTCCTCCGGTTTTGTATATTCAATAACTGGTAAAATCGGTCCAAAGATCTCTTCCTGCATGACCGGCAGGTTCATATCAGATACTTCCATAATGGTAGGGCTGATAAATAATTGTTCTTTATACGCCTCTCCTCCGGCAATGATCTTTCCCTGTTTCAGATAATCATTCAGTCTTTGAAAATGTCTCAGGTTTACAATTCTTGATAGGTCAGGACTTTTTTCAGGATGCTCTGTAAAGAATTCCTTTAGCCATTTTCGGAAGGAAGCATAAAGGGCTTCCTTAATCTTCTTGTTTACAATCAGATAATCAGGAGCAATACAGGTTTGACCCGCATTAAAAAACTTACCCCATAATATTCGTTTTGCTGTTACTTCGATATCAATATCCTTGTCCACAACACACGGACTTTTACCACCCAATTCAAGGGTTACGGGGGTTAAGTGTTTTGCTGCTTTTTCCATAATTATTTTTCCTACAGTAGGACTTCCGGTAAAAAATATTTTATCAAAGCTCTCTTCTAAAAGATAATTACTAGTCTCCACATTCCCTTCAACAACAGCAATGTATTTCTCATCAAAAGTCTCCTGTATCAGTTCCTTTACTACTTTTGATGAAGCTATGGATATTTCTGAGGGTTTGATGATACAGCAATTACCCGCGGCAATCGCCCCAACTAGTGGTACCAGGGTTAAATGAAATGGATAATTCCAGGGTCCTATAATTAAAACAACTCCGTAGGGTTCCTTAATGATATAATTTCTTGCAGGAGATATCAATAAAGTGGATTTGGCCCGTTCCGGCTTCATCCATCTCTTTAAATTCCTGATGGCATAATTTATTTCGTTAATAATGATACCCAGTTCGGAAGCATAGCTTTCCATATGTGGTTTACCTAAATCCTCTGATAATGCATTTAATATTTCTTCTTCTTTACGTAGTACTACTTCTTTTAATTTTCTCAGAGCCTTTAGTCTGAATACAATATTCCTGCTATTACCCGAGGCAAAATACTTTTTTTGTTTCGATATCAATTCTTTAATTTCATTTTTCTGCATATCTTCTTTCACCCTTCCTCAGCTGCTCCTTCGTATTCTTCCCATTTTTATCTTACTTACATTATATACAGGAAAAGATCTAAATAATAGTTAAAATATACAAATTATATAAGGTTGCCCTCCCGGTCTTCTCTAAGAAATAATTCTTGATAATCAATCTGTCATGCAATATACTGTTAGGAAAGAGTTATATATTATGAAAAATAATCTTTAGTTGTATATGAATGGAGGTATTGCTTATGACAATGGAACAATTACAAAAAGATATGGTAGCAGCTATGAAAGCCAGAGATAAGGTACGTAAGGATGCCATCTCCACCTTAGTATCCGCAGTTAAGAAATTAGCAATCGATGAGGGCTGTCGGGAGGATATACCGGAAGAGTTAGTAGATCGTGCCGTCCTAAAGGAAATGAAGCTTGTGAATGAACAGGTAGAGACTTGCCCTACAGAAAGAACCGAATTAAAAGCAGGCTATCAGGCAACCTATGATGTAATAAAGGAATATGCTCCTTCCATGATGTCTGAGGAAGAAATCAAAGCATTTATAAACAATAATTTTGCAGACGCAGTTGCCACCAAAAATAAGGGTATGATTATGAAGAGTGTTATGGCAGAATTAAAGGGAAAAGCTGATGGAAAATTGATTAATCAGGTGGTAGCTGATCTCTGTAAATAAGAAATGATTGAATTGTATGACATAATTACAAAAGCTAGTAACTGAAGGGTTGATGCAAAATATTTATTATATTTAGCAGCAACCCTATTATTATGCTAAGATTGTTGACGGTTATCCTTTTACCATATCCTTACTTATATACCAGAAAGTGTATTTTTATTGAAGCATATATCTCCACATGTTATAATGATCCTAAATCTTATTGGAAAGGTGAATACTGATTATGTTACTGGAATTAATCGCAGATAAAGATATCTATTTTGCTATAATTAAGGAAAAATGGCTGTCAGCCAAAGAAACCTACCCGGATTTTTTGTCTGAGATATCCAAGGAAACTAAAGAGAGGAATGAACAGTATTTACAAGCTGTTACCTCTGGTTTTCAAAAGCAGTTACAAAGCTTTTCACGTATTCCGTTCGGTCGAAAAAAATGGAAACACAACACCTTAAGCCTAGTTAAGGATATCCTATCCCACGAATCCATCATCGATCTACATAGTAATGCAGATAATCAGAGAATAGATGCATTCTTAGAAGAAATCATAGATTTCTTACATCATGTGAGAGAATTTGCACCGGAATTATCCTTTGAAGATATCGGACAGGCCATAAGAAATTATATTGTTTATGTTATGTTCAAAGAAATCAATTATATTTCAACCGGGTACAGCAGTGCAGGCTTTGGCTACAGTATGCTCTACCCTTTTACTGATAACTATATTGATAATTCGAGCTGTTCCAACATGGATAAAATCGAATATAATCAATTGATACGTGATAAAATCAAAGGTAATAACATACACCCAAAATCAACCCACCAGAAGAAAACCTGTGATTTACTTCAGGCAATCGCATCGGATTATCCCAGGGACCAAGATGACTCAATATATCATCTACTGCTTATGATGCTGGATGCCCAGGAAGTCAGTATCCGTCAACAAAATAAGGAAGATCCGCTAAGCTATGAGGAAAGACTCGATATTTCCATCTATAAAGGTGGTATTTCTGTTTTAATCGACCGATGCTTGGTGAACAAGGAGCTTACCAAAGAGGATCTCATTTATTATTTAGGTGTAGGCTACTTTCTGCAACTTGCTGATGATCTGCAGGACATCATGGAAGATAGTCAAAAGGGCTATCAAACAATCTTTACTGTGGATTTAAGCAGTCGCCAAGAAGAAGCTCTGGTAAACAAGATGTTGCATTTTATTTATACTATTATGGAAGAATATAGGGCAGATAACGATTCCTTTAAAAATTTTATATTAGCTAACTGTTATCAGCTAATTCATACCTCAGTGATAGGCAGTAAGGAGTTCTTTTCCTCTGAGTACCTAAAACGAACGGAAAGATATCTTCCTGTTACATATCCGTATTTTGAACGGTGGAGGAAATCCATGATTTTCAGTAAGGATATTAAACTTCAAAAGAAGCATATGAAACTTCTGGATAGCATACTCATTTAAAATCATTATATATCAACAATATTGTTATTTGACAGGTAGGCATGATTTGATTGAATTTTTTGGCATATCAAAAGTAATATAAGCTCGGTAAACAGATTCGTATTCTACTTCTGCATACCGAGCTTTTATAATACCTTCAAATATTTTATTGACTTACACGAGTTTCGAATAAAGCTCTTCCTTTGCATAGGAGATAGCTTTTGCTACACTTCCTTCTTCAAAAGGAATCGATAGGTTCGCCAGCTTTAAGAGGTTAAGGTAATTTGTGCAAGAACCCGCTTTACAAAGCGCCAGATAATCCTTCCATGCCTGCTCTTTATTCTCGTTGTAACGCTTTTTAAATTCCATTGCTCCGATGGTCGTCAGAGTATAATTAATGTAATAGAACGGATATAAGAAGATATGCAACTTATGATACCAATAACCGCCTCTTTCCATGAACTCATTATCCTCATATTTACGCCAGGGCATATACTTTTCTTCCAGCTTATGCCACTCGTAAGTACGTTCCTTCGGGGTCAAATCCGGATTAGCATACATAATATGCTGGAATTCATCAACAGCAACACCAAAAGGTACAAAGGTAACTGCCTCCTGCAAATGGGCAAAACGGAATTTATCTGCATCCTTACCAAAGAATTGCTCCGCATAAGGATATGCAAACTGCTCCATCGCCATCGAATGGATCTCTGCAATATCAGTACTTGTTGAGTAGTACTGCAAGGTCTTTTGGCTTCTCATTGCTTCATAACCTGCAAAGGCATGACCCAACTCATGTGATAATACCTGCATATCAAATATTGTATGATTAAAACAGGAAAACACATAGGGTGCATCATAGTCTAATAGGTTCGTCATATAACCGGTGGAAGCTTTATTCGGTTTATTTTTTAAATCCATCAGCTGATGTTTTATCATGAAATCAATGAACTCACCGGTTTCAGGGCTCAAATCATGATACATTTTTTGTGCTTCCCCAACCAGATAATCATCATCTCCAATAGGCTCTGCATTTCCATCCGGAAAAATAAATTTCTCATCAAAGACTCTTACTTGATCCACGCCGATACGCTTCGCCTGTGCTTCATAGAGCTTTTCACAAATCGGAACAATCTCCTTGCGAACCTGCTCACGGAATGAAGCTACCTCTTCCTGACCATAATCACTGCGTCCTTGTTGTATGTAAGCCAACGGAATAAAATTTTCATATCCCATATAACGTCCCATTTCATTACGTAGCTTAACAAGTTCATCGAAGATTTCTTCCATCTCCGCTTCATTATTATGATAAAAATCAGAATACGCTTTAAAAGCAGCCTTACGGGTCTCTCTGTCCGGATGTTCAAAGTATTTCTGTACACCATAAAGGTTCAGAATTTGACCATCAAATTCAATCTTTGCAGTTGCCATCAGCTTCTGATAACGGGTGGTAAGCTTTGCTTCCTGCTGCATAAACGGAACCAATTCTTCCTTAAATTGATCTACACTACGTTGTTCAATGACCAAAAATTCAGGTCCATACTCAGCAGTAATATCATCTGTAAATTCACATGCCAATAACGCCTTACTCAGTTCTGTTGTCGCAACATTGGCTGCTGCTCCCCGCTCATCAATAAACTCTACCTCTTTCTCATAAAACTCATCCGTCGTATTCAACGTATTTCTAATGTATGCGATTGTACACATCGTATCAATAGTCTTCTGAATTTTTTCGCGACGTTCCAGCACTGACTTAATATCCTGATAGCTATTTGCATGCTTAACCACTTCTACCATCTGTAAGCATTCTTTTTCCAGATTATCAAAATCCGGTCTAACGTACTCCAATGAAGGAAACGTAAAATTTTCCATAATTTTAATCTCTCCTCTTTTATTCCTGAAAGGAATCGTTTGATTGTATAACTATTTTTTAGTATATACCCTCCAAAAGGTATCCGCAAATAAATTAATCTTAAATAATTCTAAAGATAACAAAGAATAATCCCGAAAAAGCACTATAGACAAGGGACATTGCCATTTCCTCTCTTCGGTTCAATACATAACTTACTCCAGAATAAATGCTGCCAAGCTGCAATTTTCTTTTCCACGATAAGTAAAATACAATGCATTGATTCCATCCGGAATGACTATATCTGCAAAAAATGTTTTCCATTCATTCGATTTATCTATTTTGATTGTACCAAGGCTCTCTCCATCCCAACTCGTCCTCACCTCAATACTACCACCCCAGCATCTGCCTCGGGTTTTAACTCCGACACGATGAATTCCATGACAATCAAAGTATTTAAACCCAGCTGTTGTTCCAGACTTTAGATTATCGATATAGCCGTCTAATTCATCACCATCCTTACCCTCCTGGGTAATCTTCGGAAAGCAGCTATCCATCCACTCACCGGGATATCCTGTAAAAAAGGCTTCTGTTTCACAGAATAGATTGCAGGCAATATAAGCCGGATACTCTCCTCGTCCTTCTAACGGTCCACCGTTAGGTCCGCAAGAGGTCATCTCAGCCTGAATGATACTGCCATCCTCCCGAAAGAAAATCGGTTCTAGACAGCCTTGGCGGCTGTAATTAGTCCCATTTGTATGACGATGGTAAAAGATATACCACTGTCCGTTGATTTCAATAATGCTACCGTGATTATTGCCACCGTAAAACATGGGTTTATTCGCAGGTTTGTAAGTATCTATATGTATATCATTATTGCTGACAATAACTCCTCCATAGACAAAGCCCGTAGTCGGATTATCACTAACTGCATAACATAGCTCATGCTGATGAATCGAAGAATAAATAAAATAATACTTATCCTTCACCCTACGGATGGAGGCAGCTTCAAAATATTCATTTCCCTCAAAGCTTGAGCCTTTACTGTAGGGCTCACTTGGAGCAACATTAATAGGTGGCTTCTCAACGGTCAACATATCAGCTCCAAGTACTGTGACCATCGGTCCGGTACGAGATTTATCCTTCCGCATACAAAATCCGGTATAAAGATAGGTAGTATCTTTTTCAGTTAATACACCAGGGTCAAAATGATGCTCATCGTGTGGTCCTTCACCAAGTCTCGTACCATCCTTATAATGTACATATCCGTAAAATTCATATTTACCCGCAGGCTTATCACATACAGCAACGGATACAATCTGCAAAGCATCCAGAGCATAATATAAATAATATCTGCCATCCGGCCCTACTGTCACGTCAGGTGCATACAAACACATTTCTCCGTCCGTATTCGCCGGATCATCTGTCTTCTTATAAATCACCCCTTCATATCTCCAGTCAGTAAGATCCTCTACCGGAGCAGACCAGCACACATAATCATTTAAGCAATATGCATAACCGTTAAATCTATCGTGTGAACCGTACACATATACTCTGCCGTCAAAAATATAAGGTTCCCCATCGGGTATGTATTCCCAGGATGGAAGATATGGATTAAATCCTTGTTTCTTCATCATAATTACCTCTCCTTTGTATGTTTCTTTCTTTTCTTTGCTTAAGCATTTCTCCGATATAGGTTGAACCTAAAATCATTAACCCGCCAATAATCTGAGCATAGGTTAATGCCTCTCCTAGTAAGATTACACTGAACAAAATACCAAATAAAGGTTCTAAAAAACTATAGGATACTATTTCAACAGATTTCATATGTGCATAAAGTGAAAAGAATATAGTATAGGCCAAACCAGTATGCAATACACCTAAAAGAATGATATAGATAATTTCGATGACTTCCAGGTGTACAATTGTAGAAATTGTTCCTTCCATCAATACAAATGGTAACAGTACAAGCATTGCTGAAAGTATTTGCACAAAGGTGGCTTTTTGATTATCCACCCTGACCTTTATACTGCGGTTAATAAGCACAATAGCTGCATAAAGCATTCCAGAAACAGCACTTAGAATTATCCCCAGGTATCCGTAACCTTCTGATAAATTATTGCCAACAATCAATACGAGGCCAAAAAATGATATAGTAATCATTCCAATTTGAAGCTTTGAAATAGTCTCTTTCAATACCTTAGGGGCAAGTATCATGACATATACAGGGCACATATTGTAGATAATAACAGCTGATGAGATACTCGTATGCTTGTATCCATAGAATAAAGTTAACCAGCCAAAACCAAGTAATATACCCGAAATAATATATGGTATTAATAGCGACCATTTTACCTTTTCACTCTTTTTTCTTTTTATTACAATAAAAAGAACCGGTAATGCAATGAGAGCCCTCAAAAATGCCAGGCTTAAAGCGGACATTTGAATGGATCTGGTAAATACGCCAAGGCTCCCCCAAATAATCATAATAAGAACCAATTTAATTCTATTCATAGACAGACTCCTTATCTTAGTTTCGTTCAGATTAGCAAAATAATAAAGATCTGTATTGTATGATATTGACATTAACTTTTTATTTGTTCCATATATGATCCTGGAGTAATACCATACATTTTTTTGAATTCTCGTATTAAATGAGCCTGGTCATAAAATCTGAATTCCTCACAAACATCCAATACTTCTGCACCTTTACTCAATAACCTTTTTGCTTCTGCAACCCGATACTGTAAATGAAATGCAGCAGGTGTTGTCATATATTGCTTTTTAAAATTCCGGATGATAAGAAATTTATTCAGCCCGGATATATGTTGAAGCTTCTCTAATGTTATCTCTTCCTTCCCGTGATTTAATATATAATCATGGATTTCTTTCATGATATCACTAGTATTTGCTGTAGAAGTGTCCGTAATTTCATTATCACCAAACTCCAGCAATAACTCTATTAGAATATTTTCCAATGAGTCCGGATGCTTTTCAATTAATAATTGCTCAATAAAGCTGATTAATTTACGGGATTGATTGCCTACTAACTTCTTTGCTTGATTAAAGCTCACAGCATTATGATATAAACTAGGGTCAATATATAGCATAATATATGCCCAGTGATCAATATCATTCGGTGCACATCTATGAGTCATTAATGGAGGTATCATGACACCGTCACCTAATACATATCGGATCGTCCTGTCGTTCATAGTTAATTCGGTAGAACCATCTATGATAAACCCTAATGAAAGCTCATTATGGACATGGGGTTTATAAGCATGGGGACTTTTTCTACATAGCTTAATTTCCACCCCTTCAATTATGCTTCTACCAAATTCCATATTCTTATCTTGTTCAAAACAGTTCATACCTTTCCTGCCTATACATTTATTTCTATATACCTCCTTATTTTACATTACTTATTAACAAAATTCAAATAATTATAAGCGGAAAAAATAAATCTCTACAATAACCCTAAATAGTAGACGCGATAGCCCTTAGTCGGCTTTCTCGTATTGGTTTATTGATGTTTTTAAATTACGAATCGCATGACTAAAAAACTCTATTTCCTTTTCTTTCTCCTGATTACTCATAAAATGATAAGAGATCGACATTCCATCCTCCATAGTCGAAACCCCTATGACATGCTTTGCATAGGATATAACCGGGGGAATAAACAATCCTTTTTTTAAACCATATACCCCATAAGAATTTGGAATATCAAGTTTTGTCAAGTTTGTAATACCGAGTTCTCTCGTTTTTCCACCGGTATAACCCATGATCTTCGCTAGTTTCTGTGTTGTTTTGCTTTGGTAAAGACCGTAGGTATATAATAGAACAGAATCGAGTAAACTTGGAGTAAATGACGATACAAATCTAAGAACAAAGTATTTTTTCTTTGGTTTTAATAGCTTTTTTATCACTTTGTTATGTATGATCTGTGCGTTTTCATCAAATGTCATTTTATCAGAATATATATGATCTATGCTAATACCGCTTACTTGATTCGAAAGAGATTTATTCTTATCATCTCTAATATTTACAGGCATTCCAATCGTAATGTTATCCCTATTTGCTTCTAAAAATGCTGTTACAATATAGCTGTTAACGGATACCCCTATCTCTTTCGTATGAGCATGAATCCTGTTAATTTCCTCCTGTGAAAAATGCTCATGTACAATTGACGAACTATGTTTCTTCCAATAAGCTTCATGGATATTATAATAGTCCTTCCACTGGAAAGTACAGCCTGTACGTTTCCACTTCTTATTTAAACTTTTAACATATAGTTTTAATAATAATGATAATTTCGTGTTTTCAGGAAAGGTTTTATCTGTAATTAACTGATTTGGCTTATGCTCCAGACTCTTACCGGAAAGAGCCTTCATAACATCCTCGATAAAATAAGTAATTGCCTTTCCGTCACCAACCAAATGAT
This sequence comes from Bacillota bacterium, assembly GCA_023414875.1. GTDB lineage: Bacteria > Bacillota > Clostridia > Lachnospirales > Lachnospiraceae > Mobilitalea. The sequence continues at coordinate 449,577 of JAEZMV010000015.1, forward strand.
GTGCCATTATGAACAAGAATACGTCAGCTTCTGACTCAATCACAAATACCCGCATTAATTCACCCTTATTAATATCAAAGGTTATCTTTTCATTCTGTCTGATAATCGTCTTCCAATCGTCCTTACTAATGCTTACCTTGCAACCACTATCCAACATCTGTTCATAGCTTGCAGCACCATTCGTGTCCAGTACAATTCTGGACATGGTAGCCTCATTTGCCGCAAATGCAGTTTTTACAGCTGATATCAAAGATGCTGAAGTTGGCATCCCGGTAATCTGCACTAAGTATTGGATATAGATATTTGGTTCATATAAATCTACTCGTTCCGTATATATGTAATTATTCATTCTCCCACCCATATCAGAAATATTTTTTTATTCTGTAAAGCCATGAAATCATAACCATATTTTGAGGAAATATTTTTGCCAGTAGATGCCCATATTTTACACGCAGTGTACATACGGACATATCTTTTCCTCTCTTAGCATCTCTCAACGCTTTGATAACGACTCTATCAGGTGTTACTATACCTGGGAATTTGAATTTCTTCCCGTTTAATTCTGTTTTCAATAGTTCCGTATCAACCCAACTAGGGCATACAGCTGTTGATGTAATTCCGGTACCCTTTAATTCTATGTTTAATGACCTGGAGTAATATCTTTCAAAGACTTTTGTAGCTGAATATATATTTAAATATGGTAATGGCTGGAAGGAGGATGCAGAAGAAATATTCAATATCCTGCTGCCTTTTTTCATAAATGGAATACATAAGGTACACAAAACTGTAAGCGCAGTGCAGTTAATATTGATTGTATTCATAATCTCTAAAGCAGTAAACTCCTGATAAGACCCCATTTTTGCAATTCCAGCATTATTGATAAGATAAACAATGACTGGTTTCTGGTTTTTGAGCAATTCACCTATGGAAAGTAGCTCTGAGGGTATTGATAAATCCTTAGAGATTATAATAATTTTATCTCCCAATTCATTCCTTAAGATTTGAAGTTTCTCTTGGTTTCTGGCGATTGCCCATATCTCATCTATTTCTTCTTTTAACATTAGCTTCGTAAATTCTTTTCCTATTCCACCACTAGCTCCTGTTATGATAGCAATTCTCTTATCCACACTTACCTCCATAATGGCGTTTAAGCCACTCTTTTATCCTTAGTCTTCTATTTTAATAAGGTACGTTCTAAATCATTCGCATTAATGGTTTCATACTTTGTTGTAAATAACTTCTTTAAGGCGTAAAGATAGATCACACCCCAATAGTAATCAGCCAGTTTCAAAGGATTTCCTGAAACAATACTACCTTCCTTTTGTCCCTGTTCTATGATCTTCGTCATATGTTTATATAGCTCCAACTGATATGTGGTTGCATATGCAGAGTTATTTTCATCTTGTTCTAAAATCATCTGAGTATTTAGAGCCATCATTCCAGCGAAATTATCATCTTCCTTCAACTGTCTTAAGACCTCTCTCGACAACTTTTGTATTTTATGTCTGGCAGGTATCGGAAGCTTCGCAAGAAGCTTTATCTGTTGAATATCCTTTTCTCTGTTAGTAATTTTCTGAATCTCCTGAAACAGCTTCTCCTTTGATTCAAAATAGATATAAATAGTTCCTTGAGCAATTCCGATATGTTTGGATAAGTCACTAATCCTTGTTCCTGAAAATCCGTTTTTAGCAAAATAGAGTATGGATCTTTGCAGAATTTTATTGCGCATTTCTGTTCTAATTTCTTCACATCGTTCCGGTGTTTTTGGCATATAACCTCCATTTATGAATGAATATTTATTCATTATAAAATAAATACCAAGTTATGTCAATTAAATAAAGCACACTTAATAATAATTATTAACTGTGCTCTGTTTTTAGATTATGTTGTAATTAGTTTCATGGTGTTTCATTTATCAGGCTGATCAATTCCCCATATCCTTCTCTATCCATTTCTTCCATTGGAATAAACCTAAGTGATGCACTATTGATACAATACCTTAATCCACCCAGTTCCTCCGGTCCATCCTCAAATACATGTCCTAGATGTGAATCTCCGGTCTTGCTTCTGACTTCCGTACGTATCATCCCATGACTATAATCAGAGATAGTCTTAATTAATTGATTATCGATGGGCTTTGAAAAACTTGGCCATCCACAGCCGGACTCAAATTTATCATTTGATAGAAACATCGGTTCTCCGGTAGTAATATCCACATATATCCCTCTTCTGAACTCATTAAAATATTCATTTCGAAAGGGTCTTTCTGTCATATTATTCTGAGTTACTTCGTATTGTAATTCAGTTAAATATTGCTGTAATTCATCTTTTGATTTTTTCTTGTATCGGTTATTGTTTATACTCAACACTTCTTTCTAATTTGATTTCTAAGATTTATTATACTATAAAAATGGTATTTGTATTTGATGGTCCTCCATCCTGGCTGTATTTATTTGCTCTTTCTCACGCCGTTTTTATCCACCTCATACCCGTCAATCTTGGCATTCTTGGCGAGAGCTCCATTTGCGTAAAAGTAATACCACTTGCCGTCGATTTTCAGCCACTTGCCGGACACCATCAGACCGTTCTTGGTAAAGTAATAGCGTTTATCGCTGATGTCCAGCCAGCCCATAGCGGCCTTGTTGCCGGAATAATAACGCCAGTTGTCGCCATCTTTCACCCAGCCTGTTTTCAGCGTTCCGTTTGTTTCAAAGAAATACTTCGCGCCGTCAATGGTCTGTGTTCCGGTGAGGGCTTTGCCGTCCTTGTAGTAGAGATACTGTCCGGCATCATTTTTCGCCCAGCCCTGTGCTGTGGCAGGGTCAATGGTCAGCTTGATGTAACGGTGGAGCATGGAGGAAACCTCCGCACGGGTGGCGCTGGCTTTTGGATTAAACTTGTTGCCTGTGCCGCCCATCATAATGCCCGCCTGCTGCATAGCTGTTACTGCTGTTTGATAAACACTGCCGATGCCGGAAGCATCCGCATAAGTGGTTGCTTCACGGGTGACAGGGAGCTTGTAGCCGGTGGCTTTGGCATAGTTTGCGAAGATGACCGCAATTTCCTCACGGGTAATCGCTCTGTCCGGTGCAAACTGCTGGTTTCCGATGCCCTGCACAACGCCGTTCTTATATGCCCATTCAATGTAGGGCCGGAAGGCGCTGTCGGCTTTTACGTCGGTAAAGTTGTTTGTGGTGTATGCTTTTACATCCACGCCTGCCAGTCTGCCGAGAGCCGTTACCAGCATTCCCCGTGTCATGGCGGTGTCAGGTGCAAAAGTAGTTTTTGATGTACCGTAGAGAAGTCCTCTGCCGACTACATAGTCAATGGCTTCCTTGCCCCAATGTGTGACGATGTCAGTGAATTTGGCGCTTGGAGCCGTGTAGCCCACGCCGTACACGGAGAAGTGGCCGGTGGGGATCAGCAGGCTCCCGCTGTTTGCGTCATATGCGGAACCGTCAATGCGCTGTGCTTTTCCGTTTGCGTCCACATACACGCCGAACAGATAGCCCACAGCCTCATTCTTACCCGGTGTATGGGGGATGGAGAGGGTTGCTATTCCGCTGCCGAGGCTGGTGATGGTCTTTGTTTTTCCGTTTTTATCAACATAGCTGATGGTGATGCTGTACACCGGTCTGTTCCCAAGGAGTGCCTTTGCCTCCTTGGAAAGCCCTGTCGCCGGGGCGATGGTGATACTGATATCACCGCTACTCTGCTTCTGAATTTCCTTTAGGGCATTCAGGTCAAGTCCGAGGGAAATCGGCGCCCCATCCAGCTCAAGCCAGGATACCCCTGCGTTCACAAGACTGTTCAGAGAATTTTGCGTCAGCGCTGCTGTTAGGGAAGTCGCACCCTTTGGCATGGTGACATTCAGCCCCACGGAAATACCGTTTGCAGTTTTGCCCTGTGCCCTTGCGTCAGCTTGCGCCTTTGCGATAGCATCGGTAATAGCTTTTTCTGGGATGGTTGCGCTGGCTGTGCCATTTGCTCCCCTTGTTGCTGTGACAGGAGCCGTCACAGTCACCGGCTGGTCGGGCTTCTTTTCTGGTATAATGGTTGCAGGAATATCCGGTGCATAAGAACCGCCATCGCCGCCGCCGGAACCACCGGTAAAAGCTGTCAGGGTAATGCTCTGGCTCTCTGATGCCAGCGCCGTACCGTTTGCTTTGATACGCACCAGATAATTACCGGGGGCAAGGGTCGTATTGCCGCTGGCAGAAGTCCATGTACTGTCAGCTTCGGATCGGTATTCATGGTTCGTTGTCATGGGAATGCTGCCGTTTTCGCCTATGGTGCTTGGCTGGGTTGCTGTCAGAGTAGGGGTATCCCCCTTTGTGACGGTTATTTCCTGTGCAGGAGAATCAACGGAAGTCGTGCCATTCCCTTTCCTTACCACTTCGATGGTGCAGGCGGAAAGGTTTGTAAGGGAAATGACTGTTCTGTCCGTAATGTCTATCCATAACCCACTATCAATCCGATACTTCATGCCGTCAGTCACACCCGACAGTGTGCCGGTATCCGCTCCGGTGGCGGTAAAGATTGCAGTAGGGCTGGCCTCCGCCGGGAGTACCCACTGTGCGCTTAAACTTGTGACGGTATGCGGAACAGCCGCACCCGAAACGTAGGTTGCGGTACTATGATCGTCTTTCCAGCCAGAAAACAGCTTGCCGATAGGCGCAGTCAGCCCCTCACTGTCCGGTGCGGTAAAACTGTTCCCTGTATAGACGATGTGAATGTCATCTGTGCTATCCTTCAGCTTCCCGCCGTTTAACTTCAAGGTCACGGTTTTCAGTCCGTCAGAGCCCAGCGTGTCAGGGTTCAGAATTTCAAGGGCGGGCCGGATGCCGTAGTACGGGTTCACAAGCGACGCGGAACTACGAGACCAGTAGCGGGCCAAATGGTACCCGCGAATCGCGCGGTACGACGCGTCATCGGAATTTGTATCCTGCCCCCAAGAAGTAATCCCACTCCAATTGTTCATGTAATCACTGTCTTTGTTCAGAATCTGATCCCATTCGTTGGTTTCGGGCGTTCCCCTCCTAGTATCGCCGGAGCCTGTGTAATTGCTTCCCGCCGACAACGAGCGCAGTGTATAGGCAACACCACCCGAAGTGTAGTTTTTTCCAAAGATAAGGTTATTGGTATGAAGATTATCCCATGAAACTGTATCGGTTATATTATAATCCGCCACAAACAGGCTGCGGTCTGAGGGCGTAGCATTGGCGGACGCATTCACATCACCGCTTAAACTTTCGTCTAAGGAATACGCATTTATCGTACCCACATAGGTAAAGGGCACCCATTTCAGGCTGCTGTCCGGCAGGGCGGTGTTCTTCGTCCCCGGAATGGTTTCTCCCGACAGGTCAAAGTAATAGGTGCCGCCGGGGGTAAGGGTGAATTGCTCCTTCACGTAGCTCGCCGTTAAAACGGTTCCTGTCGTTAAATCGGCAATCTGTGTTCCCGCACGATAAAATTTGCCAGCTGCGTCATACCAGCCTAAATCCCCCGCGCCTGTGCCGGTATAGGTGAAGCCGTTTGCTTCTGTGATTTCCGGCAGGGTCAGCGTGCCGGTGTAGACCACCGCGGCTGATGTGTGCGAACCTGCGCCCAGCGTGCCGTTGCTGCCCATGTCATAGGTCACGGTTTTCAGTCCGTCAGAGCCCAGCGTGTCAGGGTTCAGAATTTCAAGGGCGGGGCGGAAACCGTAGTACGAGTAGAAGTACGACGCTAAACTGCAATTCCAGAAGCGGGACGAAGTGAACCCACGAAGCGCACGGTCCGACATAAGACCGGAATATGTATCCTGCCCCCAAGAATAAATTGTACTCCAATTGTTAATGTAATCACTGTCTTTATTCAAAATCTGATCCCATTCGTTGGTTTCGGGCGTTCCTCTCTCAGCATTGCCGGAGCCTGTGTGATTACTTCCCTCCGACAACGAGCGCAGTGTATAGGCAACACCACCCGAAGTGTAGTTTTTTCCAAAGATAAGGTTATTGGTATGAAGCTTAGCCCATGAAACTGTATGGGTTATATTATAATCCGCCACAAACAGACTGCGATCTGAGGGCGTAGCATTGGCGGACGCAGTTGTATTACTGCTGGAACTTGCGTCTAAGGAATACGCATTCACCGTACCCGCATAGGTAAAGGGCACCCATTTCAGGCTGCTGTCCGGCAGGGCGGTATTCTTCGTCCCCGGAATGGTTTCTCCCGACAGGTCGAAGTAATAGGTGCCGCCGGGGGTAAGGGTGAACTGTTCTGTTGCCGCACCAAACATCCCTCTTTCAAACCGTACCGTTGCTGTCAAAGTATCCGGCAGCCCCAAATCCGCCTCAGATGTGCCGAGGGGAACGCTCTGTTCCGCAATCTCTGATTTCAGTGCTTCAAAGGCAATAATCTCGCTGCTTACGCCGTAAGAAAGCATGTCTGTATCCGCCGATGCTGACACAGGTGTCATTCCCACAACCATGATTGCTGACAGCAGTAAGGCTGTGATTTTGTGAAACACTTTTCTTCTGCTCATACCATTTCCTCCATTTCGAACTATAAAAACTTCTATTAAATCTACAACAGCTCCCGCACACTTCTCCAAGCAAAATTCCAAGAACTGTGACCGTTTTGGCTTAACTGCTTGAATTTGAGACTATTAGATGCTATACTGAAAGTTGAATAACCCGAGTTAGTGAACGAGGTTACTTACTTAGATTATTATACCTTACTTTTTAAGAAAATTCAATAGAGGAGAGGAAACATGAGAGAGAAAAAGCCTGATAAAAGAAAAGTGCAAGGAGCTGAAACGAGAAAGAAGCTGTATGAGAATGCGAAAAAGCTGTTTTCAGAGCGCAACTTATCTGACGTAAATGTAGAGGACATCACGGATGAAGCCGGTATCACCAAGGGGGCCTTTTATGTGCACTTCGAGTCTAAGGATGCGCTGATTGCCAGTTTAATTGCAGACTACGTAGCCAGCGCCGATATGGATTACAAAACCTTTGTGGAAGCACTGCCCAATGAGATGCCAGCCTCAGAGGTGATCCTTGCCCTGACCCAAAAGATAGCCGATGAACTTGTGGATAACATCGGCTGCGAGAATATGAAAAAAATCTATCAGATGCTGCTGGCGGGAACGGTGGACACCGAAGCGGTCAAGGGCTATGGCAGAGAGCTTTATTTGCTGTTTTACAGCATATTGGACAAGGGCATCCGGCGCGGTGAGATCACATCTTCATTGTCTCCAGAGGCTCTTTCCCACCATTTTGTGATGGCGATAAGGGGTGTTAGTTATGAATGGTGTATCCGATCCCCTGGTTTTGACCTCAAGGTGCAGGCCGTGGAGCATTGCAAATTGCTGATTGAGGGGATAGGGGCTTAAGAATATAAGGGCAAAACTACAGCCAGCAGGTTGATGTGTACTACAACTTTGTTGGCAGGGTTTAGGACAAGAGAAAAGCCGTAGGATTTAACATCCTACGGCAAATCTCAAAACTGAAAACATCCTTATTGGCAGGGGGCTATCATAGCCGGTGGTTACGCATTACTCCATATTTCATCGTATCATTTTTCACTTCTTAATGCGATACTGCTTAGAGCTTTTTCACCTTAAAATATATCTGGAATGGCTCATAACCTATATCCCTAATTCTTCTTAATTCTATGGCTGGATTTTGATTAACTGTTTTAAAGAAATATCTCCAGCTGCCCCACTCACGTTCATTTTCCATCATTACTTCAGAGGATATGTCATCGCTTTCCGAATACAGTATTCGCTCCTCTTCACAAATGCCCGCCAGCACTTCCGGTCCATAACGGAAAGCACCCATACTGTTATCGTCCGGTAGAGGTATGAAGCATATACCGATCGGAAGAAGGATACTCACTTTATCTCCATCCTTCCACTCCAGTGATATCTTATAAAAATGAAGATTATCCTTGGATTTGCCATGAAGCTCCTCATTAACATAGATCACTGCCTCTGACATGACCCATTCCGGAATACGAAATGCCAATGTAAAATTCGAGGAAGCTGATCGTTGTATTGTAATATCATATTTCACATAATCAGGCATATTTTCATGAAAAGCAGTTGTCTCATTTAATGTTTGATAACCTGCTGTATTGGAGGAGGTAAGCATACTACCACTCATAAAGTCTTGTTTTTGAGTAATCGTAATCTTCTCATCCTTAATCTTCGTGCTCAGCTCCGAGCTCAGATACTGGGCAACATAAATTGTATCGTTATCTTGATAATATATACTTCGATTCAAAGCTGCATTTGCTTGAACCATGGTTCCATGACAGCAGAAGAAGCTATCTGTCTCCTTACTCCAATCCTTACGAAGCCCTGCCTTCATTGGTAAGAAATACGTAAGCAGGCCGGTGCTGGGATTATTATGTTTTCTTCCGGTAAGAGAATATTCCTGAAAATAAGCCTGTGCCAATATGCCGTTATAAAAATTATATTCCATGTACTGAAGATATTCTGGATCACCGGTATGACGGAATAGAAATTCTGCCAACCGCATCATGTTATAAACGGTGCAGTGCTCTTGATTCTTATCACCAAGCCTAGCCTTCATATTATTCTTAGGCATCCATACTTCACCGGAGGTTTGACCACCTGTTACCAAGCAACCTCTTTCTGTTACAGCACAATTCCAATACGCCTTAACAATATCCATCCACTCAGTATCACCGGTTACTTCATATGCTCTTGCACAGCCCAGTACCTCCGGAATTGTCGTATTGGCATGCATATTCGACAATGGATCCTTTCCCTCCAGCAGTGGCTGAAATAACCTGCTTCGATAATATCGCTCCAGAAGTATCCTGTACTTATCATCTCCTGTTATTTGCAGAAGCTCCGCCCATATTTCAAGCATTCCTCCTGTCTCTACATCAAGAATGTCATCAAATTTCTCTCTGGAGAATGTACCACTCCAGGTAACAAACCAATCTGCGAACTTATCAGCTATTTCCAATGCCTTCTTATTATCTGCGTAAAGATACATATCTATTAATCCCATGAATAATTTATGAAGGTTATACTGAGGAGCCCAAATCGATTTACCATTTGCAATCCAGTGAAGATATTTCTCCGGTATCGGTCCTATCCATTGTCCGCCATTATCCTTTTGACACTCAGCCAGCTCATCTATGATATTGTCTGCCTTCGCCCTTAACTCCCTGTCTCCGGTCGCGTCATAACGGATTGCTGCCGCTGATAGCCAATGTCCCAAAAAATGTCCACGTAGTTGACATACCGGTGACTCCCAGCCCGTATGTGCATCCGCAGGAACTTCACGTTCTGTAAACCTACCTGCCTCCAGCTTATAATTCATAAGTAAATTTTCGCTGGTCAGCTTCAATAAGTACTCTCTGTTTGCTAGTTCTCTACGTCTTAATTCGTCTGAATATATTTTGACCTTGCTTCCTTTTAACTCTTCCATTACCATTTACTCCTTCGTCATTTTATTTGCATCACTTTGTCTTAGATTATATCAAACCGACTTATTAACATGAATAGGAAAAGGTATGATATGGTATGAAAAAGTAACATATAAATAACTTGAAGTCTCTATATTTATGCTAAATTAACCCATTTCACCCTAGTAATTAAATAAATCCGGCAGTATATCATAGATAAACTGGTTAACCCAATACCAATTATGTACACCACCCTCGCATTCAATAAAATAGAAATTACCTTCTTTTATATCCGGCGTATATATAAAGCTGTCCGTTAATTCCTTCATAGCATCCATCTGAGGCTTCATATTCGGATAAGCGATATCCTGATTCCCGGTAGCACAGAGTAAGTAGTAATCCTTGGGAGTATAGCCTGCATCCCTTGCAACCTTTGCCAAGTACTCAGCTGTTTCTTTCGCCATTCTGCCCTCGGCCTTCTGACCGAATGTCCAACATTCTCCACTTAAGGGCATAAAGTATTTAAAATAATCCAGGCAATGGATAAATGTATTCCAAGTAGTTACTGAACCCATAGAGAAGCCTCCAAAGGCCCTATGCTCACGGGAAGCTTTCAGATCCTCTTTACTTCCTGCTTTGGCAAAGGTATGATATTTAGTTTCCACAAAAGGAATTAAATCATGTATCAATTCATCATGAAAGTACTCCGTTTCCACGATAGGAAGCGGATGATCAAGGTTTTCAACATGACTGAGCATCGGATCGTTCTTTCTATTGTTTTTTACGCCATAAAAGGTAGGGGTAACAACTATCATTGGTTCAATATCATCATTATCAATCATATGATCCAAGATATTTTTTAGTTCTCTGTTTTGACCCGGGCCACCGAATAAAAGATTTTCATCCTCTCCGCCGCCATGCATCAAATATAAAACATTATACTTTCTATTCACATCAGCAGCATCATAGCAATATGGAAGGTATACATTCAAATGCTTCTGACCTGTACCATTTTCTAAATTGGGTACGGGATACTGTAAGCTCTCAATGACTCCCTGTTTTATATTCTCATTTCTGTAATGATCCGGAACAGCTATAAATTCCTTAGCCTTTGCAAAAGCTCCTGCACAATTCTCGATTTGTTTTTCCATAAAAGTTCTCCTTATCATATTTAATTTATTTTATGTATTTGATATTTTTAATTTTATATTTTGAATGGTTTTCATTTTCCGCTGGTATAAATGAAAGAATAACATTGCGAGTAACATAAGAGCAGCGCATACTAAAAATAATACCGTATAATTGAAGGTGGAGGAAATAGCTCCACCAATCATGGGGCCCACGCCTTGACCAATGTCTGCTCCAATATAAAAGGTACTGGTGGCCACACCCACTCTGCCTGGGTCAACCCTCTTGATACATTCTGTCTGCAACGATATCTGACCACCCCCCTGGCCTATGGACTTCAGCACCGATGCTACAAGCAATAAGCCGAGAACCGGAGCCACCCCTATTAGGGCCATGGATATAGCTGTAACGGCAAGTGAGACATTCACTACCAAGGTCAAGCCTTGTTTATCCACAATTCGTCCAACAAACAGTCGAAGTATGAATAGAACAACGGCACCTACAGAAAAAAATAAGCCAATATTCTTTATATTCCTTTCCTGACCCAACAATACAAGGAAGGAGCTTACTATACCATTTCCAAAAGAAAACATTCCCCCCATAACAGCATAAACAATCACCTCTCTGGCTATCAGGGAATTAAGAGTAAGCTTTCTTTTTACTTTGCTGGCAGATTGGCTGCTCTTTGGATAATTAAGCAAACTTAGAAGTGCTACACCAAGGAAGGACAAGGAAGCAATGATCAAAAAAAGTATTTGAAATCCATATTTTCCTTCTATATATACTCCCAGGTTTGGACTGATGACTTGTGCCACTACCTGACCAAGACCATAATAACCTAGTCCTTCACCCGTCCGTCCTTTCGGTATGTATTTTGATACAAGGGCAATGTTGACGGTACTACTGACACCAAAGGCAACTCCGTGTAAAATCCTGAAGAAAAATAATACCGGAACATTGCTTGAGAATGCATACCCTACTACTGAAAATCCTATTAAAGTATTGGCAATGATGAATAATGATTTCTTATTAACAGAATCCACAGTCAATCCTGCAAAGGGACGGATTATCAAAGCGGCAATTGAAAAAATACCCGATATTACCCCGGCAATTGTTAATGAAGAAGTAAAACCCATTGCATACTTTGAAATAATGACATACACCATATTAAAGCCCATAGCTGTAAATAAGCTGATGAGTATTAAGAATAGAAAGGAGGCGTTCCATAATGACTTAACACCGTTATCCATCTGATCTCCTGTTATTAAATTATTTTGTCCCATAAATTCCTCATATCCGCGATGCATTTCATATCTTACATTCAGGATCATACGCATATATAAGTTTGTGCGCAGCGCTGACACAAACCTGCTGGTACCTGTTTCTATATCTTTTGGTGGTTACTCATAGCTTAATCAGACTTCATAGATTATTTAATGTTCGTATAAATTCTCTCAAGTAACGATAAAAAAATTTCTTTCTCTTCCTCAGAAAATCCGTTAAAACATAATTCCTCAATCTCGTCAAATACTCTTGCAACCTCTTCTTCCATAGCTTTGCCTTTATCTGTTAAACTCACACTTAATGCCCTTTTACCCTCTTCATATACGATAGTTTCTCTCTTTACTAAATCGTTTTTCTCCATGCCGGGTAATATGCTAGTGATTGTAGCTGGCTCTACGTCACAAGCTTTCGCTAATTCCTTTTGTGTACAACCTTCTAATGATGTTAAGGTTTCTAGTATTTTAGGCTGCCCCGATGATAACCCTAGTGCACGAAATTGGCCTATACACTTTTTACAATGTGAGTTAAGTGTTCCATTTAACAACTTATGAAATCTCATAATTTACTATCTCCTTGAACCAGATTAGATATCTAATTAGATATCTAATTAATGAAACCATGTTTTTTATTACTTGTCAACAAAAAAAGCAAGGCACCCTATTAAATTAATGTATTGGGGCCTTGCTTTCATATGGATATATCTTGAGTTATCTAGTAAGATGACCTGGACTAAAAGAAGTACCTATACCAAGGGGTTGAATTAAGTCACCGGTTATAAGCGCTTATTTAAATGTAAACTCATACTTCTGTTTGCCAGTTACTTGGAATGGCCCTGGAACTGCGCCATTACCACGTGAATTCCCAAAGATATCTGTATCAAAACAGTAAGGTGTTCCATCGGGTTTTTCAAAAAGCTGTTCGGTTTGGAAGCCAGAACCAAGTATCTTTGTAGTGATAATATCAGCAGCATTCTCGATTAGCATTTCAGGGTTTATTATGTCAATCACAACTTTTTTAGTTTCCCTGTCGATTGTATATTCAATGCCTGAATTATCAAATAATTTCGCACCCTTTTCCTTTTTGTAGGCAAGTGCTTTATTGAAGTAAACATTGTTTTCAATATATACTGCAAGGGGATCGGGATTGGAAAGGCTTGCATATAACGGTTTATCCTCATCATCGTTATTGTCTGGCTTCTCCGCCTGTGGTTTAGGAGGCTGTCCTTCTGTTTCAAACATTTTACGAATTCTATCCCATGGCTTCTCATCGTCCGGGCCCGGGCAATTGTTATAAACAGCTGTTCCAACAGGGTAGGTTAAAACTGCGGCTGTGAATGGCGTTACCTCTTCAGGGGTCACTCTATTGTTACCAAAAAACGCTTCCAGATAAGGTTCATCGGAACGTGTGTCACCTTTTTCACGAAGAAATACATTATTATAATAACGATCGTCTCCTCCGGTAAATCTGGCCATACCGGCAATTGAGGTGCTATGAGGGACATGGTAGGGTGTATGTCTGTTCAATTCATTTCCGGTGGATATTGTTCCGGCCAGTAGGTTATGAACTAGTGCGCAGCTGTGACTTAGCGTCTTAAATGCATGACCGGAAAGCAATATATTATGATCTACCATGGTCGGTCCATGACTTACTTCAACCAATATATCTTCACTGTCATTTCCAAACATAATATTATTACAAATGCGTGTTCCCTGCGCCTGCCAATCTAGCCAAACGCCCCTGAATGAGTCGTGAATCACATTGTTTTGAATGATTGTATCAATCGCGGCATGGAGCTTGATCCCACCAACCTCTGCACCTTCAAATTCTCTCTTATGCCTTATGTGGTGGATATGATTGTTTTCAATCAGACTGAATACGCAGCCTAGATGCCCGACAATGCCGGTCTGTCCACAGTTGTATATCAGGTTATTACGAACCACGTGACCACCTATATTATCCTTGTTCCATCCATTATTAACTGCTCTGAAGATAACTTCCTGCTCTCTTTGATGGCCCATTTTGGTGAAGATATTCGTCCACTCGTTATGACCGGTGCTTTCTTCTTTGCCAAGACTAATGCCACTGCAACGGGATTCACTAATTGTATTGTTTTCTATAATCCAGCCCTTACTCCAATGAGGTCCGATCAGGCCTTCTTGCAAAGCGGTTGGAGGTGCCCACTGAGTTGCGGCTTGCTTCATTGTAAAACCACGAACTGTAATGTAGCTTCTACCAGGATTAACAGGCCAGAAGCAGAATCGACGTACATTTATCTCAACATTTCCCTTTGTAGGGTCTTCACCTTGGAAGTTCGCATAGATAGTGGTATTATAATCGTCTACCTCGGCATACCAAGCATATACAGAAAACTCCGGCTCCAACGAGGTTTCCGATCTTTTGGGATTACGCACTGCATCGATGGAAACCGATTCGTACATAGCGGGTCCATTCAAGTAAACTTCTCCCAGATGAAAGACTCTGTCTTTTGTAAAAAGCCAATCCCCATAGATAGCTTCACTATATGGATTAAAATCACCGAAAAATTTATTATCTATTACTGTTCTCCAGACTTCTCCATCTCTCTCCCACTCGGTAATTACTTCAGCGCCTGTAATAATGACATTTTCTCCTTCTGCTGCCTGATAGGTTATTCGCTTTGCAGAAGTTCCACCGCTTTTAGGGTTGACCCACTCGCGGTATATCCCTTCATGGACAGTAATAACGTCTCCGGGTAGTGCAACATAAGCCGCCTTACTGATTGTCAAAAAGGGCTGGTTCTCAGTTCCGGGGTTTAAATCGCTGCCAGTTTTTTTGATATGGTAATTCATGATATCCCTCCTCCTAGTTGAATTCTATATCCTTATTCTATATCAGTTCTGAAAGGAATCAATGTATAATATGATATAAAGTTTGTATACGCCGATATAATGTGTTCTGCTTCATCTCATTTGTGTTATTTCCTTTTTATATTATTAGTTAATCGTTTAATTGCCTCAATGCCAAGTTGATATATTCCTCATAATATCTTGAAATCGACAAATAATTAATATCCATATACCTTTAATACATATCAATATTCTTTATACTAGCTTTGATACTCTGTCTATTGTCTTTGCTGCTTTTCATCTGCTTAATTAATTGTTTCTCCTTGAGCTTTTGCTTAACTTCCTTACGTTGCTCAAAATTTATAATCTCCTTCTGAAGCTTCGACCAGCTTTCCCATCGCCTTTTTTCTAAGGTTCCATTATTTAGAGCCTTCCTGACAGCGCAACCGGGTTCCTTCACATGCTGGCAGTCAAAGAAGTGACACTGGGTAACCAATGTCTCAATGTCTCCAAACATAGCTTCCATACCGGCATCTGCTTCCCAAAGAGATAACGAGCGCATTCCGGGAGTATCCAGGATCAGTCCACCTTCTGGCAGTAGAAACAGCTCTCTGTGAGTAGTGGTATGCCTTCCTCTGTCGTCATACTCGCGAATTTCCCCTGTCTTAAGGAGCTCATTGCCTGCCAGATAATTAAGTAGCGTTGATTTTCCAACTCCTGAGGAACCGAGTAGAGCCACAGTTTTACCTGGAGAAAGATATTTATATACCTCCGTGATTCCTTCACCTGTAAGGCAACTTATCGCATGTACAGCCACACCCGGAACTGTAGAATATACCATCGATATCTTATCCTCCACATTGTCGCAACAATCGGCCTTTGTTAGTACGACGACCGGCATTGCACCGCTTTCCCAAGCTGTAATCATATAACGCTCCAGCCTCTTCATATTAAAATCCTTATTGAGTGACTGAATCAAAAATATGATATCCACATTAGCTGCAACAATCTGCTCCTTCAACTCAAGTCCTGCTGCGGCTCTTGAGAATTTTGTCTTCCTGGTTAATACATAACTGATATGATGTGCTCTTGTATCCTTAGAATATTGCAGTGCAACCCAGTCTCCCACTGCCATCTGTAATCTTTCCTGATCCTTTGATATCGGCCTGTTTAGTTGTAGCTCTCCGTCCTCAGTAATCACACGGATGATTTGTCCGTAATCAGCGATGATCCTGCCGGGTAACAAGCCCTCGATTGAGAGCTTTTTAAATTCATTTTCAAAGTATTCATTCCAACCATAATCTTTAATATTCATTCATTATTTCCTTCCATACATTTTTTATTGTGTATACATTTGCTATCAAGCAGTCATTCATTTTGCTTGACTTCTTCCTTCTTCGCATTATTAACATTAATTTAAATCCGGTAAAACCATGCATATAATTAATTTGCTAAATTCTGCTATTTTCACTTAATTTAGGGTATAAAAATACCGCAGGCAACGAATCAACTGCGGCTAAATCATGAGATTGAAACACATTCCTACTGTGCGTTATTGAACATACAAAAAACACGCCACCAAGGCGTGCTATCTATTACTCTTTATACACGATTCAGGTTGCTCGAAGAAGGTGCAAGGTCTATCACAGATGTCATTAGTCATCTTGTACCCTGCCATTATTTAGTTAGTTTAATGTTACCTCATTATTTACTTTTGCCATAAAACAACAACTCCTTTCGAATCAACCACATCATTTATTATGATATGTAGATATCAACAATACATTCATTTACTTACATCATATAAATTCTACCTTGAATTCCACCCATTGTCAATAAAAAGTTTACTTCTTCTCCCATAACATTATCCCCCCTTTTTTCTGTTAAAGAATACTCGACCCGAGGAGGAATTCCATGTATTCCTCCTATTTAACAATTCCGTCCAACTCTAATTCTTTATGTTTAAAATGTAGGCTGACATCTCTCAACATTCGCTTCAAAATCCCTACTTGTTCTCTGCTATGTAATCCATTCCCCATTGATTCATCGATAATATTACCGGCATAAATGATTTTCCGAATGCTGTTAATGAATACTCTACAGTCGGAGGTATCTGATTGTATTCTTTTCTTAATATTAAACCATCACGTTCCATCTCCTTTAGCTGCTGTGTCAGCATCTTTCGGGTAGTTTTCGGAAATAGGCGTATTTATACCGCACTTCTAATGCAAGCATCAACCACCAATGCGAAATGCAAAACGCACCCAACTGAGTGCGTTTCAAATATTATATACCATCTTCCTTATTTCTTAATTAGTAAAATACCCCGACTGTTTTACAATATCTTCTCCATCAATGAAGGCTTTCGTAACTTCCGTAATCGTTTTACCGGTTTTACGTAGATATGTTTGTACTGCATGGTAACCTACTGCATAGCCGCCACAAAAGGGAATACCTAGAGCTTCACTTTCAGGAAGCATTGGATGATCACCAAAAATGTACTTTCGTACTTCCATAAATCCTGATACATCAAGATTTTTTCCGACGATTTTACGCGTCTTTTCCAAATACGTTCCCTCGACTCCTGTCACCCATGGCCCGATAAAGTCTTCGCCATATAAGGCATGCGCAAAACCTTCAGCCATTCCTTCAACCGCCAAATACTGGCCTAGTGTAACATTCATAAAGTTCCAGTTTACGTTTGCAAACAGCACATTGTGATGGAACTCATGGGCAATACAAGCAGAGAGCTTAGGGATGTTTTGCGTGCTAGGAGCAATTATTATCTGAATATATCCGGGCATAGAACCAACACCGGTATATCCTTCACTTTGGGCAAGTTTTACAGGATCACCCAAAAAGATACCTAACGTAATCACCTCAGGCATATTAATTCCATACTTTTCAAAATCGCTCTCGGCATATTCGATCGCCTTTTGAGCTTGACCCCATGCGTCCACAGCAATTAACTGATCAAGCATATCTTTAGCAATATGATCTGCTCCCGATAATGCTAAACAGGATAAGGCATCAGGATCGCGAGGCATCCCTGTTCGCTCAAACATCGGTGTAAATGGTTGTAAAAATTTCTCATCAAAAAAAGCATCTCGTTCATTGTTAGGTAACAACAACATCTCCGTATAAAGTTTGTCCGTGTCCAAAATATTAATCTTCATTTCCTCATACTCCTTAAATTTTTTCAATCACTCATGAAGCATTTAATGATTTCTTATTTAGGATAAACTATTACGTCACGAGAAGGTCAATAGGTTTATAATAATAATTTTAATTAATCCTTGAACGTAATGAATATGAGTTTATTGCCAGGTTTTGTATAGTTGCGGTATACGGGAGCATATCATTGTTCATAATCAATACTTGCAAGCATTGTTATAAATAATTTCGATTACTACACGGTTTAACACTCTGCGACCTTTTCATCGTAGTCGTCTGTAGGGTTCAGAGGCTGTCTCCTCCATGAAACTTTGATACTCCTCTGACTAGAATTTCAACATGGCTTTCAATGAGCATAGCCTGCATTTTCTCATCCTCAAGCTTTTCCTGTACCAAAGTATTGATAAGACCGAACATAGCGGCTATCAGAAGCATTGCAGCTATTCCTTCATTACGTATATCAAAGACACCGGTATTTTTTCCGGTAATTAACACGTTTATCAAGAGTTCTTTGAGTTCGTTTGTTGCAGAATTGTCTTCCCGGAACAGTGATAAGTTCATCCCGCTCAGCATTATGGCCTTGTACTGCTGACGGTTTTCGAGCATGGCCGTCGCAAATTTTGTAAGCCCCTGTTCAAGGGCAGTCTTGGGCTGCATCTCCTGAAGCTCCAGAGAAGTCATTGAATTACATATTCTTTGTATGTTTTCAGCTATTATCAGTTTTACTATTTCATTCTTATCTTTGAAATAGTTGTATATGACCCCCGGCGAGTATTCTATTCTGTCAGCTATTTTACGAATTGACAGCTTTTCAAAGCCTTCAGCAATAATAATATCACTGGCAGCATCGAAAATTCTCTTCTTAGTCTGTTCTCGCTCCGCAGACCTTCTTTCCTTTATTCCCATGTCAAACTTCCTTTTTCATAAATTTAAAATTGATAATAGTAATCATCAAAGCAATTACAGCAAAGGTTCCCATGATAACCATCGTTCCAATTCCATTTTCAGTATTAGTTATTTGCAGCATCAAGCCTTTTGAAAAAATTGCCGTCATCATAAATACCAGAAACGCCGGCACTATCGTCCCAATTACATACGCCTCAGGCTTTTTCCTACAAAGCCTGATACCCATTAGAAATGCCAACGGCAGGACAAAAGCAAGATCTATTGCTTGGGGTACCATTGTTGTACTCTGTGCAAGATCGGTGGTGGGTATATTATTAAATAATGCAGTAGGCATTATGCTTCCTAGCCAGGTTAATGTCATAAAGGAGGCCGCGGTAATCAGAAACCCACCCACCAGCTTGTTTGGGTAATTATCCTTGAACAGCTCCTTCACCTTTGTAGCATTAGTTCCTTTGAGTGTTATGAAAAACATATAAAAGCATAGACCCATAATGGCTACATAGCATATGTAAAGCCTGTTGTACATTGCATAGAACGTATATATTCCATACGTAAACAAAAGGTAAAGAGTAACTGCCATAAAAAATAGTCTTGCTTTGAGAATACCTTTTCTTAGAAATACATAGGAAATTAGCAGTGCCGGAAGTGCAAGAAACAGATTGACAATATCATGCGGAATAACCTGATATACCTGAGCTACAGTATGCATTTTATAAATGCCTCCGCCGTATATATCTACCACATCACCGTAAATAGTCGTAAAATTAAACTCGTGCTTAAGGTTGATGGATACAATGCCAATTGTCGTAGCAATAACAACCAATACCGTAATTAAGCCGGCAAAGATGCTGATTGATTTCTTATTCTCCATATAGAAGCCCCTTTCCTTATTAAAAATTAACCCTGTTTTATTTTTATGTAGTATTGCATATCTGAACACTGTTCAGTATATCACCAGCGTTCACTCTTTGTCAACATAAATTCACCCTACCAAAAATACCCTTTGATATGTTCCCACAACACATACCAAAGAGTATAATCAAATCGATGCCGGATTTCACTCGGATTTTCCATGAATGCAACCTAAACTTTGTAGTATCTATTTGCTTATCCTTTTTTTCTATTTTTATATGCAATTAATGCTATCTTCAAAGAGGAAAAAACACCAACTGCTGCATTTCCATAAAAAAATCCCATAAATATACCAGCACTTAAATTTCCCCTATGTGATATGAAAATCGAAATAACAAGTCCAACAACACTTGCTAGCGTTGGTATATACGTACGAGGAATCGGTAAAACAACTTTTATAATTTGTGTAATAATCAAAACGACCGGTACTGCAATCACTGCATCCCAAAAATTCGTATGAATAATTGGAAATCTTTCCATAACAACCTCCCATTTCATCCCACTTCCTGATACACTCTTTATTTACCAAGCTCTTTCCAATGATTATAAGCATCGTTCAGTTCCTCTAGAGCATCCGCCTTATCCTTCGCGGAGACAGCTCCCCGAAGTCGTGCTATATTGGAAGTCAGAAAGTTAATCTCGTCCCTTTCTTCACTGAACTGAATTCTCTTTATTACCTTCTTCCATGCATTGTCCAACTCGTCAACTTTTATAACCGCCTCATCCCATGCTTCATTGTTAACATCCTTCAGCATCTGCTCAATCGTTTGTGCCACGTCGTCATTCTTTCCAAAGGGTTTTTTGAGAAAGCTGCCGCTTATCATAATGCAAACAAACAACGCAAGAGTTACAATAGGAATTACAGTAACTATAAATTTTCTCATATACCTTCCTCCTAAAACGGGCCTTTATAATCACCGATATCCTTTACCTTCTTGATATTATCCTTGTACTTATCAATATACAGACTACCGGCATCATTCAGGGTTAATAGAAAAACCTCGGAAACATCTTTGACTCCCTGTTTTTTTAGTTGGTCCATCAGCCATTTTTTATCTTTATTCATCTGACGCAGATTTTCCTCAATTAATGTACCATCATAGATCAATTCTGTGCTAATACCGGTGGGTGATACCTTTATATTCATGTCCTTTGGAGTTAAAGGAAGATTTTCAGGTTTTTTTAATACGCTAAGACTGCCGTTCGGCTCAATAATGGCATAATCCACTTCATTTAGATCAAAAATTCCTTGATTTCTTAGAAGTTCTAAGATATCCGTAATCCTGAATTTCATATTCTTCAATATATTATCCATTATTTTTCCATTCATTATCACGATTGTTGGTTCCCCTTCAAAATACTTTGCGGCATATCTCCATTTTAATGTGATTAATTCCATTAGATAGGCCAAAACCGCCCAAGTAGCCAGCCCTACCCAATGTGGCCAAGCACGGCTGGATAAATCAACCGTTACTTCAGAAGCAATAGAACCAATTGTAATTCCTAGGGTATAATCGAAAAAAGTTAATTGGCTGATCTGCTCCTTACCAAGAATACGTGCAAAAATAAGTAATGAAAAATAACTAATAATAGCTCTTACAATAACCACAAGTGCTTCATTCATAATGTTACTCCTCCAAAGTACAGTTTCATGTTCTATTATTATGCAGATTATTTTTTTTATGCAAACCTTTGCTACATATGAATTCTTTTCAAAGCTTGTAAAACCAAGATAAGCATCTGCCGTTTTGTTTTAGTTTTCATATTGAGTCAACTCCTATAATCACAAAACACCAACAAGACAAACTTTTTAAAGCTCATCTTGCTGGTGTATGCATAATACTATATACGATTATTTTATGTTTGTTTACCTTCCGAGATCAATAATGTTTTGAATGAGACCCTTACATTTTCCGCATGCCTCGCCAGTTTCTTCATTTACGCCTGTTCCAGCACCTGTTATCTCTCCAACCTTTTCTACTGTATCAGCTCCATTTTTAACCGCATTTACTACTGCTTCCAGAGAAACCTTCTTGCACCCACAAACTGAAGAAAGTATAGCATTTAATTCATTTTTGCATCCTTCACATTCTGTACATACTCCGACAAGTTCAACTAATTCATCAACTGTTCTCGCACCGGAAATCATCGCTTTTCTAATTGAAATATAATCAACATCGTTTTTTTCACATATTATTCTATTTTGTGCCATGTTCTTATGTCTCCTCCATTTGAATATTTACATGTCTAATATAACACGTACAGTTAGCTATTATTGACGGAAATTAATGGTATTTATTTTGCAGGTCTGTCGGAATCGAATTTTCCTTAGTTAGTCTAATTCCCTTATTATTTCTTGTAGAATCTCAATCCAACTATTTAAGAGCTTTGTATCGCTTGCCAATTGTTCTGTATTCTTTTCATAACCTTGTAGCAGTTTCATTTGATGTTCATAAAAACACCGCCACTTGATAAACATCTCCTTGCTATCCAAAAAGTTGTCCCACTCTTTTTTGTGAATCTGTCCTTGCAGGGTTTCAATTTGTATCTTGAAGCTCTCAGCAGGCAGCCCCATTTGCTTTTTGAAATCTGAAAATATAAACTGTTTTTGGAACAATTTTTTCTTCTGCCAATTTTGATATTGATCAAAAAAAACATCTGCAATACTCTGAAACAAGAATGACAGATTATCAAAATCAACCTGTGCTTGCATACTATTTGATTTTTCCTTGCCACCGTTAATTAAACCACTTTCCATCAACACTTGATAGGACATGATTTCTTTTCCATTATACTGTTTTGCGTTTACAACAGAAACAGCATAGCCCACCCCTGCAATCTCTGCATCAGTAATATGTTCTTCCAGTGATTTGTAAAAATCCTCTGTTGTAATTCCCAATGAAGCTGCCACAATTTCAACTGCTTTGACTGCGCTATCTGTTTTTACAAATCCAGGGGCAATTGAGTATGCAATAATGCCCGATCCGTCGATTTCTTCACATAAGGTATTGCAAAATTCCACCTGTGCGGTTTTGAATATTTCATAAGCCGACATATACGGGGTTGGAGCCGCTGATGGTACAAAGACTATAATCCCTCCTGTATTTCTCATGGATGGAAGAAATTTTTTCGTTAATAGGACAGGTGCTCTCAAATTCACAGCATAGCTTAAATCCCAATCGGATATTGAAACTACCTCAATCGCTCCCATTGGAACAACGGCGGCATTATTTATAAGAACATCAAGACGCGTGTATTTATCCATAATATACTCGTATAAATTATCAATCTGCTTTTCATCAGTAATGTCAATCTGAAAGAAATCTACGGTTCCATTCAGATTTTCCTCAATTATCAGTTTTTGAACCTGATTTCCTCTGTCAGCATCTATTTCCGCAATGATTACTTGAGCACCCATGTAGGCAAAAGCCCGTGAGGCCTCCATTCCAATTCCACCGCCACCACCTGTAATCAATACAGTTTTATTTTGAAGCGCGTTATTGTCATAATTATTTTTCTCTAGAATCATATTGTTCCTCCTTGAAATGTGTACTATTCTTCATAGCTATTACTTGCTCTTAACATATCAACAAACCAGTTAGTTTCCGGGTAAGGTATATCAGGATTAAGGGCAATCATTTCCACATATGCCTGTATGGAAAGCCAAAATGTCATTGCTAGTGCCATAGTATTTCCTTTGCGAATAATTCCTTGTTGTTGACCTTCTTCAATAATTACAATTGATTTAACAATAATATCGTTTTGCTCCAATTTTTCTTTTATGTGGATTGGTAAGTTCTGATTGCGTTGTGCCTGATTCATCAATACAAAATATTTTGCATAATCATGATCTGATTTAACTACCTCGAAAATATGGCCTGCTGATTTCACAAAGTAATCAAGAGGATTGTCATATTGAGGGAAATATTGTCCTGTACGTCCTGCTAATGCAATGTTAATTAATTCTTCATGTAATATCTCGACTGATTCAAAATAATGATAAAGCAAGCCAAGGCTCATTCCTGCTTCCTCTGCAATATCATTTATTTTAGTTGCTTCATAACCTTTGCTGGTGAAAATATTTAGACCAGCTCGCAAAATATCTTGTCGCCTTTTTTCTTTTTGTTCTTCTCTTTTTGTCATTATAGGTACCTTTCCTGTTAAAAATTATTTCATTGAAATTATTTTCAACAGAATACCAAATTTTTAAATGTATGTCAATATGGAAGTTTAAAAGTATTTATTAATCATATTGAACTTTCCCATTTGATCAGGCAATTAATTATTTCATTAATTTTCCACTTCCCTATTGACAAACAAATTTGTTTTAGTTATTATACTAATATATTAGCAAAGGTGCTGTTGGTAAAACCCACATCACCTTTGCTTATTTTATAAGCAAAACAACCCATAATAAAAACCTAACGTGTACAAAGGCGTGTATTTAATTGTTGATTCAATAAAATACACGCCTTTAAAATTTTTTTTAAGGAGGAATGATTTATGAATACAACAATGATAATTGATACCTTTTGGGTGGTACTCGCGGCAGTACTGGTATTCTTTATGAACCTCGGTTTCGCATCAGTCGAATCAGGCATGGCCAGATCAAAGAATACTGTCAATATCCTATCGAAGAACTTTATTGTCTTCGCGGTTTCCTCGCTCGGCTTCATGCTGCTTGGATGGGGACTAATGTTCGGCGGAGACAACCCAGTTATCGGCACGAAACAGCTGTTTATCTTGGGCAATTCCAATCTCGACTTTTATAACGATACTCTGACACCTAACGTACCGTTCTGGGGAAAATTCTTTTTCCAGCTGGTTTTCTGCGGTACTGCGGCAACCATTGTATCCGGGGCGGTCGCAGAGCGAATAAAATACATTTCCTTCATAGTATTTTCCTTCGCACTGACCATTTTCATTTACCCGATTGTCGGTCATTGGATATGGGGCGGCGGCTGGTTAGCCAAGCTTGGTTTCCTTGATTTTGCAGGTGATACTGTCGTTCACTCGGTCGGTGGCTGGGCAGCTTTAGCTGGAGCTATTATACTTGGACCCCGTCACGGGAAATATGATAAAAAAGGAAAACCCAAAGCGATTCCAGGTCATAACATGTCTCTGGCAGTGATAGGCCTTTTTGTTTTATGGCTTGGATGGTTCGGCTTCAACCCTGGCTCAACTATGAGCTTTCAAAATCCGGCGGATGTTGTGCATATCTTAGTAACCACCAATACCGCTGCTGTCGCAGCTGTGCTTACCGCTACCGCCACATCATGGATCTTCATTGGTAAACCGGACCTTGGCATGACCATCAATGGCTGTCTGGCAGGCCTTGTAGGTATTACCGGTAGCTGTGCATATGTTAGTGTTACGAGTTCACTAATTATTGGTGCGATAGCCGGTGTTATCGTTGTGTTCGCTGTACTCTTCTTTGACCGGATAAAGGTAGATGACCCTGTCGGCGCCACCTCCGTACATCTAGTCTGTGGTGTTTTCGGAACACTTTGCGTAGGACTTTTCGCTCAGGAAGGTGTAACCAGCCTTTCTACAGTCAACGGCTTATTCTTCGGCGGCGGTCTGTCATTACTCGGAAAAGAGGCTATCGGCATTATTGCCGTTGGCGGATTTGTGTTTGTCACGTCTGCTCTGGTGTGGATTATTCTTAAGAAGACAATCGGTATCCGTGTTAGTCTTGAGGAGGAAATTCAGGGTCTTGATATAGGTGAGCACGGTAACTTCGCTTATCCTGATTTCGCCATCATATCTCCTATTATGGGTTCAGATAACGGGAACGGAGACCAATTAACGATAATAAACCCGGTTGAATTATCGAAGTCTGGTACGGTATCTCCGGAAGATGCAATCCCAGTGGTCAATCGGGTGCGCTCTGGAGCAAAAATTACAAAACTCACCATTATCACAAATCAGGATAAATTTACACAGCTTCAAGCTGCCCTTGATAAAATAGGTATAACAGGTTTGACGGTCGTAAATGTCCTAGGTTATGGTATGCAGAAAGGGCACACAGAGTACTACCGCGGTGCACCAGTGAAAACCAGACTCCTTCCTAAGGTTCAGATCGATATCGTTGTTTGTAAGATACCTACTGAAACGGTGGTCGACACAGTAAAGAAGGCATTGTACACAGGCAATATGGGCGATGGTAAAATATTTATCTACGATGTCGAAAATGCCGTTAAAATTAGAACCGGTGAAGAGGGGTACGACGCGCTACAGGATGAGGAATAGGAATAGTAACCATATCTTGTTACGACTATTCTTCTGACAACACGGCCATATCAAAATAAGCCTCAGTAAAAACAACGTTATATCTGTGAGGTTAAAATACAAAAATACGTTTCAACAGGGAACATAGTAGATAATCCACTATGTTCCCTGTTTTTCGTTTTCCGCTGATGTCACCTCAAACATTATATAAATCTCTACAGTAAAAACGCACCCATCAACAAATTCTAGTGAGTGCGTCCAGCCATTACTTATTCAATTCTTATTTCACTTTATATAGCAGGCAGACCGTCAGGTTTATCTTTCATCTATATCCTGGTATTCTCGTTTCGTTCCTACGTATTTGTATGCTGGTCGTATGATTTTCCCATAATTGACCAATTCTTCTAATCGATGTGCACTCCATCCAGAGATACGAGCGATTGCAAAGATCGGTGTAAATAACTCTCTTGGTATATTTAACATTGTATATACCAATCCACTATAGAAATCTACATTCGCACAAATAGGCTTAAAGGTCATACGTTTTTTAGTGATTAAATCCTTGGCAATAAGCTCCACTTTTTCATATAATCGATATTCTTCCATCCTACCCTTTTCCTCTGCCAATTTCATCGCAAATTCTTTCAGTATAATCTCTCTAGGATCAGAAATTGTATAAACTGCATGTCCCATACCATAAATTAGACCAGAATGATCAAAAGTTTTACCTGATAGAGTATTCTCTAGATAATCTGTGATTGCTTCTTCGTCATTCCAATCAGTTATATGATTTTTTAAATCATCAAACATCTGCAGTACTTTTAAATTTGCGCCACCATGTTTTGGACCCTTCAATGATCCAATTGAAGCTGCAACTGCTGAATAAGTATCAGTTCCTGTCGATGTAACCACATGATTTGTAAATGTTGAATTATTACCACCACCATGTTCAGCATGTAGCACCAGTGCAATATCTAATACTTTTGCTTCTAATTCTGTATACTGTCCATCTTCACGTAACATATATAAAATATTTTCTGCAGTTGATCTCTCTTTTTCTGGAACACGAATCAACATGGTCTTATTCAGACGCAAATGCTGATAGGTCTCATACGAATATACTGCTAATAAAGGCATTTTTGCGATTAATTGTAATGATTGACGAAGAACATTTGGAACTGAAATATCATCTGGATTCTCATCATAGGAATATAATCCCAATACGCTCTTCTGCAAGCCATTCATCAAGTTTGCACTTGTCGCTTTCATAACCACGTCACGTACAAATTGTCCGGATAATTCCTGCAGATCCGAAAGAATACAATTAAAACTTTCAAGTTGCCTCCTGTCAGGTAATTCTCCAAAAATCAACAAATAGGTTGTCTCTTCAAATGCATAACGTTGGTTCTGGTACCCTTTCACTATATCTTTCACATTATATCCCTGATATCGAAGAATACCATCTGCTGGATATTTCATTCCATTTCTAAAATCATATCCACATACATCAGATACTTCTGTCAAACCGGTTAACACACCTTTACCATTGGCATCTCGTAGTCCGCGTTTTACATCATACTCCGTATATAGGTCCTGATTGATCTCTCCAGATTTCATACAGGTTTCCACCAGATAATCAAATTGTGCATCCAGTTCCCGACTTAATTCCATCATGTTTTGATTATTCATATGTCATCTCTCCTTTTACATTCTCCCACTTCGTATGTATGAGATTAAATACTCGAAGTTGCATGTCACTGCAACTTTATCACTCCTAAGTGATATGTATATCATAGCAAATCCTGCATTGTGTGATTACACATATACCGAATACTTATTTTCCCTAATCCGAAATATAATGAAAATATCTTAATATTCCATTCATCTCCATGTCTTCTAATATGATCTACAATTCAAATATTTCCAGATCATCTGGCACATAGAGATTTCCATGGTAAAATTCTTTTCCTTCTTTTGTATATAATTCCTTTCGATTTTTCAGATTCTTCTCCTCTGTATGATATAAGATCAGATTTGGAACACGCAATTTTTCTGCGATCTCACATGCATCCTTTACCGTGCTATGATGCTTTTCATATGGTTTAAATGTCTCTCTTTCTTGATATAAACAGAAAGCTTCATGCATTAACCAATCGCTATCTTTTATATACTCATATTCACAAGGATTGTATGGTTCGTCCCCGCAGCATGACAACTTCGTACCATCCTCAAATATCATTGTAAATCCATACTGTCTTGCCTTTATAGATTTGATATCAAAAAATGTTACTGGACAGCCCAGAATTTCTTTCTGCTCACCGTTTTCCACAGGAATCAATAAGATATTCTCACCAATATGCTTTGTGACCTTTTTCTGAATCGTCAAATCGGCAATTGTTGTAATTGTGCTGACCAATCCACTATGACAATAAATACGAAGCTCTCCATCGTATTTTCCCTGATTCATCTGCTGTCCAATCATCCGAATCAACCAAATCAGCCCAAGTAAATGATCCACATGTTCATGAGTCAAAAATATATCATGAATCTCTGTCAAGTCAATTCCGGTATCTTTCAATACCTTTAATATCCGATTTCCTCCTCCTGAATCAACTAAAAAACATTGATTATTCTCTGTCAATGCAAAGCATGTGTTAAAGCATTCTGTTACTGTTGCGTTTCCAGTTCCTAAAATTGTTAGTTTCATAAGGCATTTCACCTTTCTTTTGAACTCTATTTATTCTCTGTGCATTTTGAATTTTTTATATTATGATGCTGAAACAGTGAGATCAGATTCGTTTCTTTATACAATCAAGCATTCATTTGCCTATATAAACACAACAGGCCTTCCGTAAAATACGTAAGGCTTGTTGTTTCTAATTTAAATACTTTTCATTTACGTTATGAAAACGAAATCGGACCGCCACGAAGTTTTCCAGCTGTACAGATTCGCTTAATTGCTACCATGTAAGCAGCCATACGAAGTGATACATTTTTCTCTACACTTAATTCATGTACTTCCTTAAATGCCGTCAACATAATCTTCTCTAACATTTTATTTACTTCTGACAGATCCCAGGTTAAGTTCTGTATATTCTGTACCCATTCAAAATAGGATACAATGACACCACCTGCATTTGTCAGAATATCAGGACAGACAATTACGTTTTTCTGAGCCAGAATATTGTCAGCTTCTACAGCAGTTGGACCATTTGCAGCTTCAATGATCATAGTGGCTTTAATATCTGCTGCGTTGTCTGCTGTAATCTGATTCTCTAATGCTGCTGGAATCAGCAGATCACAATCGCATCGAATTAATTCCTCATTTGTAATATGTAATACGCTTGGATCCTCGTATTTATCCATGGTATTTCCCGCTTTGATAAATGCACGAATCTTGTCAACCGGAAGACCATCTTTACAGTACAGACCGCCTGTATAATCGCTCATACCTACCACTTTACGGTTATCTGCATTAAAAATATCTGCTGCTACACCACCAACATTACCGCAACCCTGAATTGCAATTCTTACGACAGTCGGATCATAGTTATAAGCTTTCATACATTCATATGCTGTAATCGTTACACCTCTTCCAGTTGCCTCAACACGCCCTACAGATCCACCTATTTCAATTGGCTTACCGGTAACTACTCCTGGTACCGTATGTCCTTTGAACAGACTATAGGTATCCATGATCCATGCCATAACTTCACCATTTGTATTTACATCCGGTGCTGGAATATCCTGATCTGGTCCAATTATGGGAAGAATTCTTGTAGTGTAACGTCTAGTCAAACGAATCAGTTCTTCTCTGGACAGTTTACTCGGATCAACTTTAATACCACCCTTGGCTCCGCCATAAGGAATATTTACAACTGCACACTTAAAGGACATCCATGCAGATAATGCTTTTACTTCGTCCATATTAACATTCTGATGATAGCGGATTCCTCCTTTGTATGGTCCTCTTGCACTGGAATGCTGTACACGATAACCCTCAAATACTTTAATACTACCATCATCCATCTTAATAGGTATTGATACTTTTAGTTCACGTTCAGGATACTTTAGTGTAACATATTCATCTTCAGTTAAGCCAAGTTTTGCTGCTGCCTGATCTAATACAGCAAGCATATTATCGTATGGATTATAATTCTTTTTTTCTGTGTTATCCATAATAGTTTCTCCTCTTCATTTTCTTAAGTTGTAATTTTTCCATATTCCGTGTATATGCTTTTTTCTTTTCCTTTGATGATTCTATTATACAAAGTATTTAAATCTGTGATTACACATATACCGAATAACCTTTTTCTAAAATCCGAAATATAATCGGTTTCGATTACAACTTTTTAGTCTGAATGTATATACAAGAAAATCAAAAGAGGTCTATTCATTGCTCGCTTTATTTCCTACCATAAATCGTTGATTTCTTAACAACCAGGATATTTCAATTTAATGTTCTTTTCTTTTAATATTTTCTTCCAGTCTTCTTCCGGTTCCTGATCTGTAATTACCATATCTAACTGATCAAGATCAAGCACCTTAACAAAAGCTACCTTATTAAGC
The DNA here is from genome assembly GCA_023414875.1 of Bacillota bacterium. Classification (GTDB taxonomy): domain Bacteria; phylum Bacillota; class Clostridia; order Lachnospirales; family Lachnospiraceae; genus Mobilitalea. The sequence goes on from JAEZMV010000015.1 coordinate 480,032, forward strand.
TTCGTGTGATCTACTAACAAAATCACCTTCTGACCTCGACTGATTAATGCCTTTTTTAATTCTGCCTCCTCATCATTAGAGTCAAACACACCACCGTCGATTTCCAAGGCTTTGCAGCTGATTAAAACAACCTCAACATAATAATCATTTAAAACTCTACGAACGATATTTCCCTGCATGGAAAACGTTTTACGATTTACAATTCCACCCGTAGAAATAATATTGATAGACGCCTGGTCAAGCTCTCGAATGATTTTTACAGAATTAGTCAGCACCGTAACATCGGAACGGTCCTGCAAAAATGCAATTGCTTCCATAACAGTAGAACTGGCATCTGCACCAATCGTCATTTGAGCAGAAATCTCCTCCGCTGCCAGTTGACCAATAATAACTTTGGCCTCCCTATTTGTCTGAGCTCGTCTCAAATAATCAATGTTTTCGGTAATTTTTTCCATGTTCAACACTGCGCCACCAAAAGTTCGAGTAATCAATCCTTCATTTTCAAGCTTTTCCAAATCCCTACGAATCGTTTCTTCTGTAACAGCATGCTCATTGCTGAGCTCCGCAACACTGACCTTTTTTTCTTGTTTTATGGTATGCCGAATCCGTGCAAGACGTTCTTTCTGTGCCATTGTACGTGTACCTCCATTATTTATCTATGAATCATAAACTTATTTTACCATATTTTATTAAATTTTTAAATTCTATTTTCACAGCGGATTGTAATTTTTGTGTAGGAAATTGAGGTAAGAATAAACCACATTATTTTTTTCTTCTGTCTTCACAGTATTCAACTATTTTTTCAGGCTTCGCTTTCCTTGATGGTGCAATTTATGTTATTGTATGCTCTGACATAATTTTTACGAATACATTTATGCTAGCCACCCAAATATGCCTTTTTCACATCATCGTTTGCCAAAAGCTCTGCGCCTGTTCCTTCTATCACAGTCTCTCCATTTTGCATAACATATGCATAGTCACAGAACTTCAGCGTCTCTGTGGCATTTTGCTCTACAATCAGGATTGTAATTCCTAATTTTGAAATCTGCTTTACAAATCCAAATATTTCTCCTACTAATTTAGGCATCAATCCAAGTGAAGGTTCGTCTAGAATTAATACTTTCGGGTTCATCATCATTCCACGGGCAATGGCTACCATCTGCTGCTCACCACCAGATAAAGTACGAGCCGTCTGCTTGGAACGTTCCTTTACTCGAGGGAACAAATCATATACTTTTTCCAGATTCTGTTGAAGTATTTTAGGATCCTTGATCAAATATGCCCCCATCAACAGATTATCCTGTACTGATAGATTACCAAATAAATGTCTTCCTTCTGGTACCATTGAGATTCCCATAGAAGCCAGTTTATAAGTTGGTGCTCCAACAATCGACTTTCCATTAAATAAAATTTCTCCTGCCATTGGCTTTAATTCACCAGTCAATGCACGAAGTGTACTTGTCTTACCTGCACCATTGGATCCCAGAAGTGCCATAATTTCGCCTTCACCAACAGAAAAGGATACATTATGAACAACCTCAACATATCCGTATCCTGCTTTTAGATTTTTCACTTCAATCAGTTTATTCATTGTCCTCAGCACCTCCTCCTAGATAAGCATTAATTACTGCCGGATTAGAAGTAACTTCTTCTGGAGTACCAACCATCAACAATTTACCAGATACAAGTACAACAACGCGGTTCGATACGTTCATTACAACGTCCATATTATGTTCGATGGTCAAAATTGCTATTCCCTGTGCATTTATTTTACGAATCAGCTCTACAGCTTCCTTACGCTCAGTAGCTGTAAGTCCTGCCATTGTCTCGTCCAACAATAGTAATTTTGGATTCGTTGCCATAGCTCGCGCAATCTCAAGACGTTTTTTCTGAGCTACATTTAACTTTCCAGCTATCATATCCTTCATATGGTTCAAGGAACATAATTCCAGGATTTCGTTAACTTTTTCTCCTGCTACATTCATTTTAGATGTATGGTTGAGGGCTCCAACTAAAATGTTTTCCCATACTGTCATTTCATTTAACGACTGAGGAATCTGAAATGTTCTTCCAATACCAAGTTTACAGATTTGGTGCGCTTTCTTCTCTGTAATATCTGTACCATCAAAAATTATAGATCCGCTGGTCAGATTGTGCGCTCCACTGATTGAGTTAAACAACGTGGTTTTTCCGGCACCATTTGGTCCTACAACACCTACAATTTCTGCTTCATTCACATCAAAAGTAATACCTTCGTTTGCCTTCAATCCACCGAACTGCTTTGTAGCATCTGTGATTTCTAATATTTTTTTCATTACCGTTACTCCTTCCTCTAGTTACTAGCTTTTTTATGTCTTCTGTTTACTACTTCCTTTATTTTGTTTGGAAGTGTCAACAGACCACCAGGAAGGAATAACACTATGATGATTACAAGTCCACCATAAAGCACCATGTCCAGTCCACCAAACTTTCCTAGGAAGGAACGGGTGTACTCAGATAAGCACTCAATAATAATTGCACCAAGAATTGGTCCAGTTACAGTTCCAATACCACCCATTACAGCTACAAGAACGATCATCATTGATACATTCAATGTCATCATACTTGCAGGATCAAAATAAAGAATATATTGTGCATAAAGACTACCGCCCAAACTAACAATTGCTGCGCTAAGCATATATGCATAAATTTTATATTTAGAAACATCAATTCCAACACTGGCTGCAGCTTCTTCGTTTCCGCGAATGGTACGTAAATAATAGAAAAATCTGCATTTACTCAGTTTCTTAATTACAAGAAGAACAATCAACATAATTACAAGATAAATATAAAAATAAATTTTAGTTTCCTTAAACTGTAAAAACAAAATAGAATTCAATTTCTTATCGAACATCGCTACACCTTTTGCTCCGTTAGTAAATTTAACGTTTACACAGATATAACGCATACACTCTGCAAGTGCCATTGTACAAATTGCAAATGCATGTCCCTTCAGTCGTAATACAGGTTTACCAATTAAGAATGCAAGGCCTGCTGAAAATAACATCCCAAGAGGAATTGTAATTAATGGCGACCATCCAAAATACTGAAGTGTCAGTCCAACTGAATATGCTCCTAGTCCGTAGAACATACTATGTCCATTTGATACCTGACCGCAAAATCCACCAACTACATTCCATCCCATACCTAGAATTGACCAGATCAGAATCAGGACAAGAAGATTCTGGACAAACATACTTTTTGTCAGCTGTGGCAATACCAGTGCCACTGCAAGAAGAACAACTGTCAAAATCTTTTGGTTTTTAGTCATATCACCGAAAATAGCTTTCATAATTTATTTACCTCCAAATAATCCCTTAGGCTTAAACTGCAAAATCAACATAAAGATTACGCAGACACCCAAGTATTTAAAGGCAGTATTAAAATATACACCTGTTAAAGAGTCAACCAGACCCATGATCAAGCCACCAATGATAGCACCTTCTACGCTACCAAAACCTCCCATTACGACTGCAATGAAACCAAACAACTGGAAGTTACCACCAACACTTGGATAACAGTAATAATAATAGGAAAGTGCACATCCTGCTGCACTGGCGATTGCTGCAGATAAACCAAATGCCAGGGAATAAGATTTCTCGGTGTTAATTCCTACTAATTCAGCAGCCTGCTTATCCATAGACGTTGCACGAATTGCCTTGCCTTGTCTTGTTGTGTTCAGGAACCAAAGCATAAAGCTGAAGACACCTACTGCTATAATCAAAGGAATAATTCTATTCTTAGAAATAACTAATCCTGCAACATTTAAGGATCCTTCCATCCCAGTGTGTTTAATGGTCTTAAATGTACCTCCAAATAACATCAGCATACCATTTACCAGTACAAGGCTTAAAGCAAAGGTAATTAAACGCTGAGATAATGTTGGTCCCTGCAAAGCTTTATGGATAATTGTTTTATAAATTCCAAATCCGAGAAAAAACAAAACGATCATACAAAATGGAAGTGCTGCCAGTGGGGGCAGTCCAGTGTATAATGTGAAAAAATATGAAACGAACATAGAAATCATGAGGAACTCACCTTGTGAGAAACTCAGGATTCCCATTACGCCCCATACAAGGGCAATACCCATGGCAACCAGTGCATAAATGGTACCATTGATCAATCCCTCATATAGTGCCTGAATCAATGTAGACATATATGAATCCTCCTGTTAAGTTTTTCGCTGTTACTTTAAACGTGGTCGCTACATCTTCTGCTGCAGCGACCACACAATCAATTCTAATACGTTGATAGGTTGATTCGTATTACCTTTCTGACCAATCTGGTGCGTCGTAGATTGCTTTCGCTTGTCCAACGCCTTCCGGGTAAACTGTTACATAGGAACCATTCTGAACCTGCATGACTACACCAGTTGCATCTACGTTCTGGTTGTATTCATTCATTGTAATGCTTTCCCACGGCATGAAAATCTTTGAACAATCAACATCTGGAGCTTTTAACGCTGCAGCTAATTTCTCTGAATCGGTGCTTCCTGCCTGATTGATACATGCTGCGATCATCAGAATGTCAGCGCAGTCCTTAGACATACCTTCATTGAATGCGATTCCATTTGAATAGGAAGGATATAACTCCTGCAAAGATTTAATACAATCTTTATCAAGATCTGGTGCCCATCCACCGGTACTATAAATGTATTCTGTATCATCACCTAAAGCTGTAAAGAAGTCACTTGTAACGAATCCACCTCTTTGTCCAATCAGCATCTTAGGGAACCAATTCAGATCCTTCATTGTTTTGACCAAAAGAATAACATCTGTAGCATATCCTGCTACCATTAAGACATCCGGGTTGCTTTCTTTTAATTTGATAACCTCAGAAGAAAGAGAGGTTGAGTTTGCAGCATATGTCATGTTTTCTACTACTTCATAACCGTACTCTTTTGCTTTATTAACTTCTACAGTCACGATATTAGCTCCGAACTCACTATCTTCTGATAAGAAAGCTACCGTCTTAATATCAGTACCTGCTTCTTTTGCCTGATCCATCAATTTGTAAGAATCATCAATATAGGTAGCATCTGTCAGATTGTAACGGAATAACCAGTCATAGTCCTCACTGCCATCCGTCAGTGTAACTGCTGAACCTGCTGTAATCAATGGAATCTCATATTGCTCTGTAATAACTGAAATTGCCTTTGTCATACCACTTGTCAACTGTCCAGTCAATGCTACACATCCCTGCTCAGAAATCAAACGTTTAGCTTCGGAAGTAGCAACTGTTGTATCGCCTTTTGTATCAGCTTCTACTAATTCAATCTTTGCTCCATTCAGATTTGGAAGACCTTCATCTGCTGCAAAAAGCATGTTTACATCTGCATGTTTTTCGTTGATAAGATCTACAATCATTTCTGCTGCCCATGTAACCTGCTGTCCATTCTCAGCTGATGTTCCAGTTAAGGGAGCAAGCCAGCCAATCTTGATTGTTTCACCTGATGCTGTTTTATCATCTGCTGAGGTTGTTGATGTTTTGTCTGTTGATGTTTTGTCTGTTGATTCTGCGCCTTTGGATGCATCTGATGATGAAGTCGGGCTTTGGCATGCTGTCAATGAAAGTACCATACATGCAATTAATACTGTGCTTACGAATTTCTTTAGTCTCATATTTGTCCTCCTAGATTTCTCATCCCTCGATGAAAGTAATTTGATAACAATTCATACTTATTTTGTATATTGATATCATACCACATCGCAAGTTTGATTTCAACATATTTTTGTTTGTTTCGCTATTATTTTTAGTGATATTTTTAGTTTTCCCATATTATTTACTTATTTCAACATAATAATTGAGCAAAATCAACACAAATATTTCTTTTTTATTCAAAATTTATTTAAACAAAGATTCTAGAATGTTAGACAGTGTTCGCTCAATCTTCCTCCCTTCACTCTTTTTGAAAGATCTTAAAGAACAGATAAAGCTACCATTACGAAAATGTCTCACCTTTTTCGTAATGGTAGCTTTATCATTGGTTATTACTATTTATCTAATACTTTCATCTCTGAATTATATTACTACCCTTTTTTATATATTTATCGTATAATAAAGCAAACAAGAATAGAAATATCGATCTAAACAATACAAATATTATATCTAGGAGGATTCATAGCATGAATTATGCAGAGATAGAAACTTTTCTTATGATTGTCCAGACAAAAAGTATTTCTAAGACAGCAGAAAATCTTTTTCTTTCGCAACCAACGGTCAGTCATCGACTAAAAACACTGGAAACCGAATTAAATATGAAGCTCGTTGTCCGGAATAAGGGATTCAAATCAATCGAATTAACCAGCAGCGGTGAAGACTTTATACCTATTGCAGACCGCTGGATTTCATTATGGAAAGAAACTCAAATGCTACAGCATGGAATTGAACGCCATTATCTTACCATCGGATCAATTGACACCCTTAATTCTACATTACTCGCCAATTTCTATTCCCATATATGCCATGCTGAGATTCCTGTACACCTTAAGATTCGCACACACCAGTCCTATGAAGTATATGAATTATTGGAGAAACACGAAGTGGATGTTGGATTCGTCTTCCATAATCTTCATTTTAAGAATATTATTTCTGAGCCGCTTCTGGAAGAGGAACTATATATTGTCCAGCCCAAAAATACTCCCTTGCTGAAACGACGTATTCATACGGATGAACTAGACCCAGTAAAAGAACTTTTTTTCAACTGGGATACCAACTATCAGATTTGGCACGACCAATGGATCAGCAGATTAAATCGTCCAATCATTCAGGTAGATACGTTTCATTTAATTCGTCATTTTCTTGAGTCAGGAAATATGTGGATGATTGCTCCTGCCTCTATTATTCGTGAACTGGAAAAGACTACTCATTACTACATTAGCGAAATTGCAAATAGTCCTCGCCCTCCAAAGCGAGTTACTTATCAGATTCGCCACCGCATGCCTCATGCATCTGCAAGCAAGGCAATTGACATTTTTTATCAGTCTTTGAAGAAGTATCTGGAACAGACCTCTTGGGGATCTCTGGATCTGAATTACGACGAAACTGGCAATATCATCTTATAATATCTAGGATATAGTTCGAATAAAAGAAATACCTGCTCAGCTGTATCCTTCATATTTCTTTTTCTTGCTCTTTATTCATTGCATCAGCAAGCGTTCCTACCGAACGAAGAATTGGAAAAATTGTCACGCTGCCTGCAAATGCCATGACATGTATATGTTTTAATCAATCTTTGTAATATTCTGTGCGGTATCTATTAATTTTTGAACAGCTGGTAACGGCCATTTTATTTTCTGTGAAATAGCCTGTGCATATATTTCCCATTTTAGTCCCTTCCAGTTGAGACAAACCAATTCTTTTTTGTCAAGTTCTTCACTAATTACACTTCTTGGTAAAATCGCAATTCCTGTTCCAGTTTTTACACACTCTTTAATTAAATTTCCACTATCTAATTCCAATCTTTTTTGAATTGTCACATGGTTTTCCTCCAGCATTTTATTGAATGCTTTTGAATAGTAGCTGTCTTTCTGTGCTAAAACAAATGTCTGTAATTTAAAATCAGCAGGATTAATTTCTGACTTTCTTGCCAGCTTATGATGCGGCGATACTACAAAAACCAGCTCTTGTTTAAATAAAACAGTAGTTTCAAAATAACTAGAGCAAATTGGCTCCATATCATAAAAGAACGCAACATCTGCCTGATCACTTTTTAATTTTTCTGGCATTGAATCACAATTTGTAATACTCACTGACAAATGCACATCAGGATACTGTGAAGTAAACTTTGTGAATACCTTGCTTAGCGAATGTAATGCCAAGGATTCCACTGAGAGTACCCGTAAATTTCCTCGAATCTGATTAGAAGAAGCCATAGCCTGACAGGATGTTTTATATTGTTGCATTAACTGTCTTGCATGAGGAAGAAAGAGTTCTCCAGCTTTCGTTATAATTGTATGTTTTCCCCTGCTTTCTACTAATTTCACTCCCAATTCCTGCCCAAGTGCGCCAATGTGCTCTGCCAGTGTAGATGGGGCATAGTTTAATTTCATTGATGTCTTCAAATAAGTCTTTTCTTCGGCAAATGTAATAAATGTAATCAAATGCTTCGTATCCATAATTACTCCTCATATTTATCTATGTTTTGACTATTCCATCATAGACTACAACGAATAGTCTACTATTCTGGTAAAATGAACAAAGGAGAAACCCGAATCTATACTTAGGCTCCTCCTTCGGTAGTTATGATTATTGTTTTATTTAAACATCACTTGTTATTAACTGCCTATTAACAATTTATTTTCCTTCCCTCAGCTTATCAACAGCCACCTTAATCTTATCGCAGGCTTCTATCAAATTTTCATAACTGTTTGCATAAGAAAGTCTAACATATCCCTCTCCACTTTCACCAAAAGCAGTACCCGGCACCATAGCGACTCCTGCCTGATCCAGTAGATATTCAGCGACTTCCATTGAACTCATCCCTAACTCTTTGATATTGACAAATATATAGAATGCTCCCTTTGGAGTTCTACAGCTCAGACCGTCAATCTTATTAATCGCATCTACAACATAATCTCTTCTTCTCTGATATTCTACAACCATTTTATCTACATCTGGCTGCGCCTTTTCTAATGCTGTAATACCTGCTTCCTGAACAAAAGAGGATGCACATGTATTAATATACTGATGCACACGAACTGCTCCCTGGATAATCTCCTTTGGCGCAGCCATGAAACCAAGTCTCCATCCTGTCATGGAATATGCTTTCGAAAAACCATTTAATGTAATTGTTCTTTCCTTCATACCTGGAAGTGATGCAATACTAACATGCTTCTCATTGTCATAAATCAGTTTTTCATAAATCTCATCTGATACAACTATCAAATTTTTATCAATTACAATCTCGGACAATTTGCTCAAGGTATCACGATTCAGAACTCCACCAGTTGGATTATTTGGTGTGTTAATTACAATCATTTTCGTCTTATCCGTAATCAAGCTTTTAATTTCTTCCATATCAAGCTGAAAATCATTTTCTTCTTTTAAATGGTAAGCGACTGGTTTTGCGCCAAAGAAATTCGGAACATGAATATAATTCAGCCAAACTGGATCAGGAACCAATAATTCATCACCTGGCTCTAAAAATCCACCAATAGCTGCATATGTACCTTCTCCCACACCAATTGTAACTAATATCTCTGATGGATCATATTCTACATTGTTTTCTTTCTTTAATTTTTCTGCAATGGCTGTACGAAGTTCAGGTGTTCCATAATTTGATGTATAGAATACGTTTCCCTTTTCGATGCTCTTATAGCAGGCATCTTTAATTACCTGAGGGGTGTCAAAATCAGGTCTGCCAATCTCTAAATGAATAATTCTTTTTCCCTCTGCCTGCATTTTCGTTGCTAATTCCATAACAACTCTGATTCCTGAAAATGGAAGATTTTCCATTCTTTCCGCTGTCTTGATCATTTTATCTTCTCCTTTATATTTTGTTATTACATACTTTGAATTAAAATACCTTCATGTTCAAACCTTTCCCTTATTCGTTTCACAAAAGCCAATGCCTTTGGTCCGTCACCATGGACACATAAAGTATCACCTTTAATATCTAATTCCTTACCATTGATTGATATCACCTTTCCTTCTTTGATCATTCGAACACATCGCTCAATGGCAATATCCTCGTCTGTAATCATTGAGCCTTCTATTTTTCTTGGAACCAATGACAAATCATCCATATAGGCGCGGTCTGCAAATATTTCTGCTGCAGTCTTCAATCCCATTTTTTCTGCCTCTTCACCAAGAACTGCTCCAGCACAATAATATATAATCAGATTTGGATCAATTTCATACACTGCTTCACAAATTGCTTTTGACACCTCTCTATCGTACTGACATAAATTGCCAAGTGCTCCATGCGGGGCAACATGGTGAAGCTTCATTCCAGCGCTTAGCGTGAATGCCATCAATGCTCCTATTTGATACTTCATATAGTTTTTAATTTCCTCCGAAGAAAGCTTCATTGGCCTTCTTCCAAACCCCATCAAATCTGGATAGCCTGGATGTGCACCTACAACAACATTCTTATCTTTTGCCATTTTTACAACCTTTGCCATGACCATTGGATCTCCTGCATGCCATCCGCAGGCGACATTAGCTGCTGTTACATATTTGATGATTTCTTCGTCTCCTCCAAGGGTATATGCACCAAAGCTCTCACCCATATCACTATTTAAATCAACTGTAAACATATTTTATCCTCTCAATCTGTTCTCAATTTCAGCTAGTTCCTTTAATTCTCTTTCATAAAGATCCTGTGCCAACTCTAGACTTACCTGCACAAAACAGATTTTGAATCCCGGTTGCGCCTGCGCAATTTTCGGCAAATCAACAGAAATAACTGTTCCTATTTTGGGATATCCTCCTGTTGTTTGTCGCTCTACAAGCATAATAATCGGTTTCCCGTTTGCCGGTACCTGAATTGCGCCACAGGCTATACCATCTGAAATAATATTACCATCTCCAAGCTGAGTCAAAGGTTCGCACTCCAATCGACATCCCATTCGATCGAATTCACTTGTAATAACAGCACTATTCCAAAAGAATTGATGTATACCGTCCCGATCAAAATAATCATCCTGTGGTCCTAATACAACTCTTACACTGATTTCATTTGTTGGATAGATAGGTTGTCTCATCTTACGAAGCTGCATATTAGGTAATGTATCCTTAGCACATGAAAACATAATGACATCACCTTTTTCCAATTTTCTTCCTTCTACGCCACCCATTTTGTTTCTGACTAGTGTGGTCTTACTACCCATAACTACTGGTACATCTAATCCACCAGCAAACGCAATATAGCCACGGCAACCGTTACATGGTCCCGCAAAAGACAAAACAGAACCTGCTTCCACTTTAACTGCTTCATACATGGGAAAAGGTTGTCCATTTAACTGTGGTTGTAAATTTCCACCGGTAATCGCAATAATATTGGATGCCTGAAATTGAATTGTTGGCCCTAAATATGTGATCTCCAATGCACTTTCACACATATCATTGTCCACAAGAATATTGGCAATATGAAATGCATGTGAATCCATAGGCCCTGCCGGTGATACACCCGACTGCTGATAGCCAAATCTACCTTCATCTTGAACTGTAGTCAACATTCCACCTTCTACGATATAAATACTCATCATCTATTTATCCTTTCATATCGTTTGCACTCATATTTTCCTGCAAGTGCCTTCTTTTGGATTTTCCGATATTCATTTATATTGATTGGTACATATTTCACCCAATCTCCTGCCTGTACAAGAAATGGATTTTTGCGATTATAATTGCAGACATCTATTGGGATAGCACCGATAATATTCCATCCACACGGCTGAGGAAACGGAATCAAATTTGACTGATTTCCCGCTACAACAACACAATTACCTGGGATGCTTACTCTTGGACTTTCTCGCCTCTTAAAATGAAACGGGTTCTCAAACCTTGCTGTATAAGCGTGTCCCGGTGCAAATCCCAACATATATACATAATACTCACTCTGAGAATGAATTTTTATAAATTCCTGAACACTGATATTTTCCAATCTGGCGCAATCTTCCAAATCAATCCCAACTTCACCACCATATAATACCGGAATCTCAACAATGTAATCTTTTACATCTTTCTTATCTTCAATTGCTGTAAATCTTGGTTTTATCTGTTCTACCAGCGCCTGAAATCTAATAATTTCTGGTCTGTAATGTACCATCAATGAACAATAGGTTGGCACCATTTCTTTAATTCCCATAATTGGTGATTCCATCAAGTTTTCGAAAAGAGCTCTAACCTTACTGTTTATCTCATGACTAATCTCTTCACCAAACTGGATAGATAATGCACACTCACCTGCTATTAAAAATCGGACACTCATTATGCTTACCTCCATTTACTTTAGACGTATTATAGCATGTTACTTTTATCAAAGATAATAAATAATTTTTGTTTAATATATTAATCATTTCTATATATGATTGTACATGAGATTACTGCTGTGTGCTTTATGCAGTAGCTCATCCTAACGATAGAAAGCACGCTTCGCGAACTTTCTATTGTCATGAATTACAAAAAAGAGCTGCGCACTAATCACTTAGTGCTACAACTCCCTACTTCGCAATCTTCACACTAACGAAGCATAGCCACTTTTACCGCAAATGCTTCATAGAAAACCCGTAAATATAATAATGAATTTCCACTGGAATTCATTATTATATTTACTAAGAATTCAACTTTGTTGAATTCTTTTCACACTAACGAAGCATGGCTGCTTTCGCCGTAAATGCTTCATAGAAAACCCGTAAATATAATAATGAATTTCCACTGGAATTCATTATTATATTTACTAAGAATTCAACTTTGTTGAATTCTTTTCACACTACATGTTAATATAGTTTCGATTTTTATTCTGTTCTATTTATCAATTGCCTCTGCCATTTCGCGCATCATTGCAACATCCGCAGCATCCAATTCAATTTCTGCAGATTTTACATTTTCTTCAATTTCTTGTACAGTTGAAGATCCACTTAACAGATTCAGGAAATCTCCCTGTGCAAGGATCCAGCCAAGCGCTAAGTTTGCAATCGTACAATTATATTTTACACAAAGTGGTTTCCACAGTTCCATCATGTCCATAGCAGCCTGCATATTTTCAGGCTGGAACCATTTCTTTGGAATCCGGGCACCAACCGGCTGATAATCTCTCGGTAATGTACCTGATAAAAGTCCCATTTCCAATGGAGAGTATGCCTGAATGGTTACACCATTTTCACGGCAGCATGGAATAATCTCTTCTTCAATGCCACGATCTAAGATGGAGTATTTTGCCTGAATAATATCAAGCTGTCCCCATTTCAGATATTCTTCAATGTGATGGATGTCAACATTTGCAGCACCAACTGCCTTAATTTTACCCTGGGCTTTTAGATCATTTAATACGTCCATTGTCTTTTGAATTGGTACAAAATATTCTGTTCCTTCGATTGCCTGCCAATGTGTCATATAGACATCCACATAATCTGTTCCAAGACGTTCCAAAGATTCTTTGATCTCTTTCTTTACAGATGCACTGTTCAGGTTCTTGTACAACTGAATTCCATTTACTTTATTGAAAATGTCACCCTTCATCTCCTGATCCCAGGTCACACCACATTTTGTAATGATTACAACATCTTTTCGATTCATTTCACATAAAGCTTTACCCAGAATCTTCTCACTATTTCCAAAATTATATCCTGGTGCAGTATCAATTAAATTCACACCAAGTTTTGGAGCTTCCTTGATGGTATCTATTACTACCTGAAGCTCATGATCTCCACCCCATGCAGAACCACCTCCAATTGACCAGGTTCCAAGACCGATTCTTGAAATATCAATTCCTGTTTTACCAAGTTTCATCATTTTCATATGATATTTTTCCTTTCCCATCAACGTTCGTTGCTGAACATATCCATATTGACTACAAGCTACATTCAATTTACAGTTCATAATCCTTTTTATACTGTGCAAGCATAGCTTCTACCATGTCTTTATTCTGAACACCAGCTGTTGCACCAGAATACTGAACTGATATAGCTGCAGTACAATTTGCATAGATACCGCATTCCCGAATGCTTTTGCCCTGCAACAATGCAGAAATAAATCCTGATGCAAAATTATCACCAGCACCTATGGTATCAATTGCAGTAATGTTCTTACATGCAGGAACAATCATGCTTCCTTCACTATTGCGAATATAGCAACCGCGTTTTCCAATCTTCATGATCACATTTTTCACACCACAACCATACAATGCATCGGCTACTTTATTTTCCTGCGTCTCTCCTGTCAATAGACATGCCTCATCAAAATTAGGGAAGAAATAATCAACATAGCTTAATGCCTCACGAATATCCTCTAGGGTTTCTCCCAAACGAGGTTTGATCATATCCGCAGAAATAACCATACCCTGTGCTTTTGCCTCTTTAAAGATCTGCACTAGAGCCTTCCCATCTAGTAATGGACAATTAAAAATACTTGCAAGCGAAAGTATCTTGGCCTGTTTCATTTTTTCAAAATCTACATGTTCCAGATTTTCCTTCCATAGACTTCCATTTCGATTCGTGATAAAAGTACGCTCTCCATCTTCTGTAACCAAACCAATATTTATAGATGTATCAATCGTCGGATCAATCTTTATTCCTTCCACATCGATATGATCCTGTTTACATGACTGGAGAATGTACCGGCCAGCTGCATCATCACCGATACAGGCAATTATGCCCGTCTTAAATCCCAATCGACTAATAATGGTTGCCTCATTCATTGCATCTCCACCAACAGACATGGCAATTCTATCTATTGGATATGATTCTATATCAAAAATATCTCTGGATACTGGACGCAACGGAATATCAACAATTGCTGCGCCAAGGCATATTACATCAAGTTTTCTATCCACTCTATTCATCAGCCCTTCCATCATCACCGAATAATTTGATCTTATACATTGCACGTTCTTTGATTGCTTTACGAACTTCACGCTGAACAGCTAAGTATGGCTCATCTTTATGTGCATTAGTTGCAGCCATTGCAGCCTGGCAAAGCTCTGTATGAATATTGATTTTTGCAATGCCAAGAGAAATCGCTTTCTTAATATCCGCATCACTAATACCTGATGCGCCATGTAATACAAGTGGTATATCCACTTCTTTTGCAGTCTCTTCCAATACATCAAACGCCAGTTTAGGTTCAGAAGAATATACACCATGAACATTACCGATTGCAACTGCTAAAGAGTCACATCCAGTTCTCTCCACAAATTCTTTTGCTTTTGAGGGATCTGTATATTGGTAATCCGATAATGCTTCTTCGTATACTGTTTCATTACCAACATGACCAAGTTCTGCTTCAACTGGAATATTATATGTGTGGAAATAATCAACGCATCTCTTGATTTCAGCTATATTCTGCTCAAAAGGCAATGCAGATGCATCACGCATTACAGAATTCATGCAGTGATTTACTGCATTTTGAAGAATTGTCATGTTCCGGCCATGATCCCAATGCATAATTACCGGAATGGTGGCTTTTTTTGCCATAGAATCCATCATATAACAAAAATCTTCAAAAGAAGTATTACCTACAAATCCAGTGCCAAACGAAATAATAATTGGTGCACGTAATTCTTCTGCTGCATCGATAACTCCCATTAACATCTCTGCATTCCATACATTGAAATGCGGAATTGCATAATGACCTTCTGTTGCTTTTCTTTCCCAATATCTAATGTCTGATATCATAATGACTCTCCTTTATTATTAAGTATTAACTTTCTTCATTCGTTACTTTAATAACACCCTTAACCATTTCCAGCTTCTTCACTGGGTCAATCGCATCCGTGAAAGCTTGTTGAACATCCTGGTAATCATAGATATCCGTTACCATATCTTTTACGTTAAATTTTCCAGTTGCAATCGCATCAATAGTCTGATTGAAATTGTTACAGGATCTGAATGCAGTCTGAATTATAACCTCTCGATTGATCTTCAAAAAATCAATTGGAACTGGCTTTGACTGCGTACCTACCATCATGATTTTTCCACCACGGGCAACAAGCTGTACCGCCTGCTGCGCTGTAAATACAGAACCAGCTGTCTCAAATACCAGCTCAATTCCATGATTTCCGTAAAGTTCCGGGGCTCTGAGAACTGCAACTGTATCCTGATCCTTACCATTAATGACTCTAGCAGCTCCAAGCTTTTTCGCAAGTTCCAGGCGTTTTTCAATGACATCCACAACTGTAATATCTGTAGCGCCGAGACTTCTACAAGCCTGCAGCGTCATCAGTCCGATGGTACCGCCGCCCAGAATTACAATACTCTTTCCTACACTTGCACCACCCAGAATCGCTGCATGCATACCTATTGCTGCTGGCTCTACTAATGCGCCTTCTAATGTCGTCATTCCATCCGGAATGTGATATGTCCACTCCTCAGGATGGGTCATATACTGAGTTAGCGCTCCTTTATAATTGGGCTGTGTAGCCAGAAAATCTACATCCGGGCAGATATTATAGCGGCCTCCACGACAATACTCGCAAGAATCATCCGGTACACCTGGTTCAATCAGAACCTTATCTCCCACCCTGAATTTTGTTACCTTTGCACCAATCTTAACTACTTCTCCAGCTACTTCATGACCTAGTCCAATTTTCTGATTTGGATCCTTCGGCGGTATAAATGGGCCAAACTCAAATCCATGAATATCAGATCCACATATTCCAACATATTCCACCTTCAATAGGATTTCATGATCCTTTGGTTCGGGAACTGCACATTCCTGTATCTCGAATTTCATCGGAGTTACTAATATTGCTTCCGAATTTTTCATACCAAAACCTCCTTTTCTTCTTATTTTTTTCATTAGTCAAAATCATAAGTCATAATAACTTTAATAGCTTCTTTAGAAGCCATAGCATCGAAGCCTTTTTCCCACTGGGATAATCCCAATCTGTGAGTAATCATTGGCTGAACCTTAATCGCACCTGATTCCAAAAGACGAATTGCATTTCTCCATGATGTTGAATCATAAGCCATATGTCCAATAATGCTTTTATTCCAGGAAGTAATATCATTGATAGAAAATTCCAATGGTTTGAACCCCATACCTACACGTACAATTTCAGCATTTGGTCTGGTCATTTCAATTGCCTGTTTCAGTGCAATGTTCGCACCAGAACATTCGATTACCAGTCCTAGATTTTCTCTGCCACAGATTTCCTGGCAACGTTTTACGACATCCTCGCTAGAACCATTTACGCAATGTGTTGCTCCCAATTCCTTAGCAACAGCAAATCTAACTTTAGTATCATCTTCCAGACCAACCATAACGATATTAACAGCACCCATAATTCTTGCAATCTGTACAGAAAAAAGTCCCAGCGGACCAGTACCAAAAATAACTACATCCTGACCCGGAAGCAGATGTGCCTGCTGCGCTACTGCCTTATACGCATTACAAATTGGATCCAAAACCGCTGCTTCTTCATATTTCACACCTTCTGGGATCTCCCATATTGCATGCTTATGAATACGAAGAATTTCCCCTGGAATTTTACAATACTTTGAAAATCCACCACCCCAGCGATTGTTATCAAGTCCTAGATTTACTTTTTCTTCACAACATAAGAAATCACCCTGTTCACATGCTGGGCAAACACCACAAACATGTCCGCTATTGTCGGATACAATTCTCTGTCCTACCTTCCAATCTTTAACTGCTTCTCCAACTTTTACGATTTCACCTGCAAATTCATGTCCTCGTACAGAGTTGAATTCATCGGATCCATTTTCAACTTTATAGTGTTTCATATCTGCTCCGCAAATTGCAGCAGCTTTCACTTCAATAATAATATCCTCTGGTCCACACTCAGGTTCTGGAGTATCGATCATTCTATAACCGCCAAACTCTTTTCCATATCTTGCTAATGCTTTCATGTGTTTTCCTCCATTTTACATATTTTGTCCTTCTTTTGTTTTTCTTTTCATACGTCCTGTCAAATAAACGATTTATCTTACCAATAAAAATCATTTATTCCTTCATATGTTACTCCTAAATGTTGTTTTCGTCAATAATAATATTTGATTTAAAGATTTTATTTGATTTAAACAGACTTTTTTGATTAAATGTTTGTCGAATTCCAACATTATTTTCACATTATTTATTATTAATTTTAAGAAAAATTCATTTATCCTATATCATTATTTTTTATATGTTTTAAAATCAGATCAAAGATTCACATATAAGCAAGCAGATACTTATATATAGGAAACTAAGCTGGTAAATTGTAGATCGAGTTGTATATTAGTTGAAAGTTGTAAAGTTGATTCTGAATATTAAATATAAATTTTTTCTATATTAATCAACAATTTTATTTATTGGAAAATCATTTTTTATTCTGATATTATCACATTAACAAATAATAATATTGGAGGAAATAAAATGGCAAATGTAGGATGTAGAATATACACAAAAATCAATAGACCAGATCCAGAATTAATAAAACGTTTTGAAGGGATTCCTGTAGCTAATCTTGATGACTGTATGAATCGTATTGCTTCATTAGATAGTACCTTAATTCCAATGAACGATTCACATATGGTAGGAACAGCATTTACAGTTCGTTGCTCCGAAGGTGACAACCTTATGTTTTTAAAAGCATTAAAAATGGTACAGCCTGGCGATGTTCTTATTATTCAGGCAGCTGGTGGAATGAATCGCGCGCTCTGTGGCGAAATCATGAGTTCCGAAGCACGCGCAGCCGGTGTAAAGGGATTTGTTATTGATGGCTGTATTCGAGATCGCGAAACGCTTCGTACTTATACCGATTTTGCAGTATATGCAAAGGGAGTCATTCCAAATGGTCCATACAAAAATGGTCCTGGCGAAATCAATGTTCCTGTAGCTATGTGCGGACAGGTAATTTGTCCTGGTGATATCATTGTGGGTGATCTTGATGGAATCGTTGTAATTAAACCAGAAGAAGCAGAAGAATTATTGGAAAAAGCACATAATATTGCAGAAATTGAAAAAGGCTGGAAAACTACCATAAATAGTGGAAAGCAAATAGAAAAGCCTTGGATTGATGAAAAACTAAAAGCACTTGGTTGTGAAATTTTCTAAATAAAGAAAATTGTGAATACAAACTAGAAAGGAAACTGGTAATGAAAATTGTTGTATTAGATGGCTATACAGAAAATCCAGGTGACTTAAGCTGGGGTTCACTGGCAGAATTAGGAGATCTTATTGTTTATGACAGAACTTCCACCATTGATGCCCCGATTATTATTGAGCGCATTGCTGACGCCGATATTGTAATCACCAACAAAACACCGATCACAAAAAATACCATTGATAAATGCCCAAGTATTAAATTAATTGCATTTCTTGCTACGGGATATAATGTGGCGGATTATAACTATGCAAAAGAAAAAGGCATTCCGGTCGTCAATGTTCCAACCTATGGAACACAGATTGTTGGACAGTATGCCATAGGCTTACTTCTTGAGATCTGCTCTCATTACGGTCACCATGATCAGACAGTCAAAGAAGGAAAATGGGAAAATAATCAGGACTGGTGCTACTGGGATTATCCTATGATTGAATTATATGGTAAAACAGTTGGTATTATCGGTCTTGGGCGAATTGGTCAGGCTAGTGCTAAAATTTTAAAGGCCATGGATCTGAAGGTTCTGGCTTATGATGCATATCCATGTGATGCTGGCCGTGAACTTGCAGAATATGTTGATATGGAGACTCTTCTGACCCAGTCAGATGTCATTTTCCTGCATTGTCCGCTCTTTCCTGAAACAGAAGGAATCATCAATGAATCTAATATTGCTAAAATGAAAGATGGCGTAATCATTATCAACAATAGTCGTGGTCAACTAATTGTTGAACAGGATCTCGCTAATGCATTAAACAGTGGGAAAGTTTATGCAGCTGGACTGGATGTCGTCTCTACAGAACCTATTAATAGTGACAATCCATTATTAACTGCTAAAAACTGTATTATTACACCTCATATTTCCTGGGCTGCTCAGGCATCTCGTCAAAGAATAATGGACGTAACCGTCGATAATGTGAAATCATTTATCAATGGTTCACCAATTAATGTTGTCAACAAATAATATGTTACTATATCAAAATCTGCTTAATATAAGCAGATTTTGATTTTAACAAATAATTCATATCCGCTAACAAGGTATTGAGGGGGATTCAAAGAATCCCACCCCACGACTTGACAAAGAGCCCATTATTTACCTGAAGCTAAAAGAGACCGCGTATTCTCAGATTTACAATGTTTCTAAAGAAACATCTGAAAATGAACGGTCTCTCGATTTTCCTAATATAAAAGCTATATCTAGTAAATATTAATAACCCCTATATATGAACGTAATTCAAAGTTCTTTTCAGTCCGAAGTAGGAATAGGTAGTCCCCAGATTCCTTAGGTAGAATTATCTGATTCTCGCCAGTTATCGAAAGATGCTGAAGTTCGTCATTATCAATTTTACTATCAACAGACTGTGAGGTCAGTTTAAAAACACGGCAATCATAAAGCTCTGTTTCCGTAGAATATACTACTTCTACCTTTTCTCCTGCAGCAAAAGTTGCAGTCCAGGGAGAACTATTTGAATGATAAAAAGCCTTAATATCATTTGGCACTTCAGAAGAATGTATTGATTTATATATCGCTCGCGATGGTCTTAAAGATACGGCATTAATATTCCCATTTCCATCAGTTCTGCCCTTAAGCCCTAACCAATCGGCTCATTCTGCCAGATTAATTCTGCAAACTTTTCTTCACTTTCTGCAAGTTTATATTCTTTCATGATAACCTCCTTGGTCTATACAATATCGACCTTGTATTGTTAGTCTATACCTGATAGACCAAATTGTCAATGATAATTTTATATTTCTACATTTATTATATCTCAACATCTCTGAAGGCATTTCAATCCCAATGCTGACAAAAAAATCAGGAATTCCAACTATATAGACGTTGGAGCACCCCGATTTTTATATTTTGATTCCTTTATTGTTTCGTTACAAATTAATTCATCGATCTAACATCAGCTAACATCTGTACTCGATTAAGCATCCGCTGAATAGCAAAGCCTTTTTAAATGGCTCAATCAGGAAAATCCTGATTGAGCCACTTACTGAAAGTCTGGAAAACTTTGATTTCAAGCCATTTAAGGCATATTTATTTGTCTTTGCGTGACATCAATACTATTGTCTCCACATGGCTGGAGTGCTCATATTTGATGTCTGTCTTCATGGAAATATGTCAATGTTTATTATCTATTTAACAACTCGATTAATTCGTAAACTCTAATTTTGGTAAGCTCTGCACCCTTTAAGTATTCTATCATTGGACGCATAGTTCCACCTTCGTATTCAGAACCCACTTTTATTATTTCATTTTCTTTCCAAGTAATCCATTCCTTTTGTTCTTCAGTTAATTTATCCATTACATCTTTATCTAGACTTTCTTTTAAATATCCCCATACCTTATTGATTTCATCATCCAGCTATACTATCATTCTCTACCGGTTTGTTATCTATTACTTGATTATTCTCTGTATTTGTATTATTTGAAGTTTTATTCTCACTCTGACAACCCGTAAATAATACTATGGTGCTACATACTGCTACCAATAATAATTTATGTTTATAGATACATTTATCTAACCTATTAATTTTACTGCTAAATACTAATTTTTTCTTCATATAGTTTCTCCTTGATACTCATATATCGTCATACTTCTATCATGTTCAGAACACTCTGAACTGCTGCTTCTGGGTCAATTGATTTAATTCCTGTCATTTTCATTTGTATCCCTTTTTTTTCAAATTCTTTCACTAAAATTTTAATAAATTCTCCGTAACCCTTCAATTCCTTATTTTCAGCCCAGGTCGTCTCAATGCCGCAAGTTGGTGAACCATTAATTCCAACTAAACCTACTATTTCAAAATCGTTTTTTTGATATTCTTCGATTTGATAAATAATTTCCTCAGTGAGTTTAATGCAAAATTTCTGTGCTTTATCTTATTTCATGAATTTTGCAATTCTATATTCGTTTAAGATACTACATCGTTATACATTTTACAATTTTATAAATTCATTAGCTCAGTTCTTCTTTCATGATTCATTTTCTCAAGAGCATAACGAAATGCTACACGTGGCATATCATCCTTATTTTTCTTCAAATAATTATACACAAGTTCTGGCTCTTTTATAGACAATTCTTTTAGCATCCAACCATATCCTTTTAGAACTAGCTCTTCACTATCTTTCATTATCAAATCTAAAATTACTATTGGGTTGATCTCTTTATATTTATTATGGCGAATAGAAGGAATTAACACAACAGCCGCTGCTCGGCGCATCCAAAATTCTTCTCGCTTAGTCCATGGAATAATATTCTGCACAAGATAAGTATTCTGACTAATAAGTTCGCCAAAAGCATGAGTGCAAAAATCATCACAATCGCCCCATCCCCTCACATATTTAACTAGCCAACTTTCAAAAATGGAATAAGTATTGCTATCATACTGGTTCTTTATTCTATAAGCAAAATCAAAAGCTATAACACCCATTGCCCAATTATGCTGTTCCAAGAGTGACCCACATATATCTAATACATGTTCTCTTGATTTATCATGTAAATCACGAAATAACTTTCCTGATAGTTTTCTGATTTCTCCCGTTTTGAGATGGCCTCCATTAGGTGTACTGTTTATACGTTTTAATTCAGACTCTACTATTATAACTATATCACTCATCAAATTCTCCTTCCTCTGGAATATAATCACCATTAACTATATAGATTCATTCTGAATTTTCCAACTATGTAGTACTGTCTGCTATTTTTTTAAATATTTCAACTAGGGTTTTAAGGCCGACATGCATTTTATCAATTTCTTTTTCATCCAGGATATCAACCATGAAAGCCAGCCCTTTTTGGGATTGCTCTTCAATGGTTTTCATATATTCTATTCCGTCAGAAGTCAACGACAGTAAAACTCCAAAACCACTACATAAAGTTGTTAAATTGTTTTATTTGTCCTTCCGACCGTAATTCGTCATTTGTACCTCTTTATCTAGAAAGTTCAGAATTTTAGTCCAATATTCCTCATCGTCCTCTACGTTTTTAAAATCACAGTCCTTTATGATAAAATGCACCCAAGAATCGCGTAGCCATGACTGTGCCTCAGGATAAGCCTCTTTAAGCCTATTCATGCTGACAGGAGGTACCTCTGTATCTCCTGTGCTTGCCATTAAAAGTACCGATCTTCCATCAGCGTTTTTAATTTGTTCCACCGGCTTAATATCTGTTACCTTATCACTGCCATATACCAATTTTAATGAGGATAAGATGAGGGGTTCTTCAAGGGATAAAATAAATTCAGGTATTCCAGATCCAGCCATCATATCCAGTATAACGTCCTCAAAGCTTGAATAAGCCGACATTGCAATTAGGGCATCAATGTCCTTTATCTGCCCGAAGGAATTAACTGCAATTGCACCGCCCATTGATGCTCCTTGTACGATAATCGGTACATCCTTATATATTTCTTGACTGTTAATATAATCCACAACAGCTTTTACATCCTTAACCTCATCATAGCCAAGACATATCCTGTTACCATCGCTCTTTCCATGTCCCCGAACTTCTAGCAATATGGAAGCATAGCCATGATCCTGCATAAATTTCGCATGACCATAAAAATAAGTAACCGATGGTTGTACAATACCGCTCAAATATATAATTACAGCTTTCGGATGGGTGGTTGTTATTTCTGAAACCCATACTTTTAAGCCATCTTCGGTCCTTAAAAACATCTGATTTTCCTTCAGGTTAAAATCCTTCGCCTGGTAAATATCCTGAAGTGGGAAATCATCGGTTACATAGCCGAGGTAGTTAACATGCCTATTTAAAAACATTGGCAAAGCAAAATAGGGAAGCAAGATAATTAGGATAAGAAAGATTCCCGTTCCTATTGCAATTACTTTTACTATGATATGTAAAACATATTGCTTTCCTGTTTTTACCCTTATACTTCTGGAAATATAATGTTTCATTTTTCGACGGAGTAAAATATGAACTGATATAGCCGCTATTAAAATCGGAATATAAATCAAACTATTTAGAAAGGCTTTAAAGGTATTAGTATCAGAAAAATAATTAACTGTAAAAGTTATTATCATCATGCAAAAACAAACCATAAATAATACCAAGGACAAAGCAGATATAGCTTTTATTAAAATATAAGAACTCCTTTTTCTATTGTCTGTGTACTTCATTATGCCCCTTGCATGATGTTTATAGAAGCTAAAACATCATATTCCTTTCTTTTAATATCGTGGTTATAATACATTCAGATACTGTGGACTTTTGATTTTTCCCTGTAGCTGACTACTTATCTGGAGTGTATTACCGCTCGGAAGGCCGGACTCACTACAATGCTTTGGACCACTGTGCCGGTAAGCTCGTCAGAATCATCTGGAAGATGCTTAAAATAGAAACGGAATAAATCGTTTTGACTTTTTCATGTAATCAATATACTCCTGTCCGAATTCTGCAATCATTTGTTTCTCCTCACGTTTTGCAAGACGCACATAGAGAATAATAATAACCGGATAAAGTATCAACAAAGAAAGTGTCGCCCATTCACATAGCATTCCGGTTGATATCAAGAATAGTCCAGTATATTGGGGATGACGAATAAATCGATAAATTCCAGAGGTTACTAAAACTCCATTTCCCTCTTCTTTTGACCAATATTTCTTATAAATCGTACGCCAGCCGATTATAATCATTGTTAGTCCAATCAGAGAACAGCCTATATTAATATACATACCAGTATATCCAATCTTGTCGAAAAGGGTATGTCCCCAAAGAATTCCTTCCGGAAGATTTTTTCCGATAATCCATGAAATTACATACATACTAAATGGAATCCCATGCATTTCAATTGCAAATGCTATTACAAATGCGAAATATGTACCTACCGGCTTTTTATCCATTTTTTTATAAAAAGGAAGAAATAAAATAACAACACCGTAGATAATTGTAAATAATAGAACCCCAAACCAATTTTGAAAATGACTTTCGAACGTCTCCATACTATATCCTCCTTATGATTTTTATTACCTTATGAGAATAATATAGCAGACCTTTCTTAAATCAACATAGTTCCAATCTTAAATTCATCTTAAATCGTAGGGATTGTAATAATAAATTCGCAGCCCTGTCCACTATCCGTGTTCAATTTAATCTCACCACCTTGAATTTCAATTATCTTTTTCACAATTGCCAAGCCCAAACCAGAACCACCAGTCTCAGAGTTTCTTAGCGAATCTGACGTTACAAAGGGATGAAAAATATCTTCTGCCAGTTCCTTAGGAATACCGATTCCATTATCACGAAATATAATAAACGCCTTACCTTGTTGTTGAGTAAGACTGACTGAAACTTTGGTTCCAGGTGGATTACACCTCAATGTATTAATATACAAATTCTGAAACACACGATTCATCTGGATTTTATCAATGAATATATTTATTTCTATTTCAGGAAAATCAAACTCATATTCAAAACTTTTACACTCCATATCAGATATATATTCAGACATCACCTGACGGAGATATTCTACTAGTTCAATTTCGGTTTTCTGTAATCGAAATTCTGATCGTTCCAGTTTCGATAACTCAAACAAATCCAAAATCAAGTGATTCGCACGAATACTATTTTCATAGATGACATCCATATATTGATCTATCTCTTCTTTCGAACAATTACCCTGTTTTTTATATAACTCGGCATATCCCATAATGCTTGCTAATGGATTTTTCAAATCATGAGAAATATCTAATACTAACTTTTGTCGGTTTTCTTCAGATTGCTTTCTTAATGTAATCTCCTCCTCAATCCTTGTGGCCATGGAATTAAGCGTATCCTGCAATTCACCAAATTCATTTTTCAGTTTTATATTGGCCCTGGCACTATAATCTCCATCTCTTAGTTGCATGGATAAATGCATCAACTTTTTCAACGGATTCACAAATCGTATGGCAGAAATCTTCGAGTAAATCACAGTACTTCCGGCAAGAAGTAATAAGTATAAAATGATTACTGCAAGAATTACCGTTGATACATTTCCGGCATCCTTAGATTCATATTCATCATTATGTACAAGCTTGAAATCCAATCGAATCGAGGTAGGAAATGATACAATCAACCAAAAATGTTGTCTTTCATTATATTCAATACTATAGTTAAAGGGAACCCCAACTTTTTTGCTATTAATTAAAAACTGTGTAAATTCGCTAACCGTCATTGAATCTTTTAAAAATTTATTGATTCCTTCTGATCTAACAATGGTAAGTTTGTCATTAACAATCTGAACTCCACCACCATTTTGAACCACAGCATCAAAATCAATTTGTTGATAATCATCTTTCATTAAGCTACTAGCGGTATAATTATTTTTCATTAATGTTTTTGAAACCATGTCATCAAAAAAACTCAAGAGTAAGAAAGCACCGACCGTCACAATAATTGAGATTAGGAACATGATTATGTAATTAAGTAGAAATTGATTTTTGATTTTTAACTTCATTTTTAAAACCTCTTTCATCGAAAATATGCTCAGGAATCTACGGAGTAAATTTATAACCGATCCCACGAATTGTCTTTATATAAGACGGGTTTTTCGAATCCTCCTCTATCTTATTACGAAGATGGCTCACATGTACCATAATAGTATTATCATCATAGTACAGTTCTTCCTTCCATATTGCCATATATAGCTGTTTTTTCGTAAAAACCCTGGAGGGATTCTCCATAAGATACCTAATTATTTGATACTCTTTCGCATTCAATTCGATCAGCTGGTTATTTTTATATAGACAGCAACCGTCTATATCTAGAGTTAATTCCCTATATTGATACAATTTACTTCTATTATCTGTTTGAACAGAATACTGTAGACTTCTCCGTAACAATGCATGAACTCTAGCAACCAGCTCTGACATTAGAAACGGCTTAACCAGATAATCGTCTGCACCAATTCCAAAACCTAACACTTTATCCATTTCTTCTCCTCGGGCAGTCAAAAAGATAACGGGAAGTGTACTATCTTCCCTTACTTTTCGAAGTAAATTGAATCCATCTAATTTCGGCATCATAACATCGAATATCGCTAAATCAATTTTCTCTTTTTTTAAAACCATAAAAGCTTCCAATCCATCTCTTGCTGCAAACACTTGAAAACCTTCTTGTTCCATGGTTAGTTTAATAAGATTGTTGATATCCTTCTCATCTTCTGCGATTAAAATATTCACGTTCTAACCTCCATTAATTACTCCGTTACTTAATGCAATCTCTGTTTCTCGTAAATCACATCTTCCATTATATACCACCCCATATTACTAATCAAACATTTATACAAATTTCTGCAGTAAAACGCACCCATCAACAAATGCTAACGAGGTGTTTATAAATGCATTGATTTCTTCAACAAGTTGCTTTCTTGCAACCTCATCCTCTACGCTCTCAGTTCCGGACACACCTTCTGCCAACTCATCAAGAACACTGGCAGTTCCATGCATTGAGATATGTATCATTGACACATTCCTCTGCATCTTCATTGCACCCTAATATATTCTTTGCGATTGATTTACAGTAACCACTGTATTTTAGGGGCTGTCTCACACTCGACTCATATCCTAAGAATGATGGAAAGAACGAACCAAACGAAACCGACTAAAATACTTATGAGAGAATTTATAGAAACGTCTGGCATTATAGAGCAGCTTAAATCCACCGACCAGTTAAAATGGGTAGAGCTAATGAATACAATTAAAGCACAGATGGAGGAAGTGATTTTTGCGGAGTTAATTTATTGTTAACTACACACGAATAAAAAATTGTCTTGACAAAAGCAATTTTTAAATCTATTATTATATAACATACATGCGTATGTTCTCTCAGAATTATGAGGGAATATGCAAGTTATGTTGGTGTTAGAACCTTGAAAAGTGATGCATGCAGGATGGAGTTCTTGATTTGGGACGATAGATGGAATACTTACATCTTAAACGTTCATCCGTATAGGAAAGATCAAGGTGCCATCTCCCATGTGGAGCGAGCAAGAGCATTAGAATTAGGATAATATTTACGAAGATTAGTAAGAACATGACGCTGTCAAGTATTTTGACAAAAAGTGGGAGATTTTAAAAAACGAATCTGAAACCCTTATAAGTCAAGGGCTAGAGATTCCGAGAGAATATTGCGTATGTACAGGAGGTGATTATATGCCACGTCACGACCCAGACCAAAAAACCAAGCAGGACATATTGGAAACTGCTATGCGTCTTTTTGCTGAAAAGGGAATGGAAAATGTGAAAGTTGAAGATGTTGTAAAGGAAGTTGGTGTAACACGCGGAGCATTTTACCACTATTTCAAGTCCCGAGAAGAATTGATTGCAGGTGTTATGTATAAATCTTTTGAATGTGATAACCCATATCTACTTGCTGATAAACAAGAGGGACTTAACACTCTTGAAAAGCTACGCTTTGCAGCCAAACTTAGTCTGCGTTCCCATTTGGATATAAGCGAAAGTATGAGAGTTCAGATGAAGAAGTTAGCAAATGACCCTATTGTTTTTAAGAACGAGATGATTTATCAAGTAACAGTAATGGCTACCTACATTGAAAAGCTATTGATTGAGGGAAACAAAGACGGCTCTATGAATGTGGTATTTCCAAAACAGGCATCACAAACTATTGCTTGGCTTGTTGCCTCATGGCTTAGCCCCTACGCATTTGAAGTATCTTATGCGGAATATGTGGATAAGGTTTTGTTTTTTGAGCAGCTTTCAACATCGCTTGGTGTGCCTATCATGGATGAGGAAATGAAAGAGATTTATTTTACCCTTGGCAGGTATGAATTTAAAAATGAATAGATCTGTATTTTTACTGCCTATAAAAAGGCAGTAAAATTTACACCATTAACATACATACGCATGTATAGAAAACGGAGGATAATTATGTCGAAAAAAATAATCGAAGTATCTGAACTACGAAAATCCTACAAGGCAAACCATGTTTTGAAAGATGTCAGTTTTACTATTGACAAAGGTAGTGTCTTTGCCCTACTCGGCTCAAATGGTGCAGGAAAAACAACAGTTATCAAAATCCTCTCCACACTACTGAAATCAGACGCTGGCAGTGCTGTTATTAACGGATTTGATGTAGCAACAAATGGTGACAATGTGCGTAAGTGCATCAGTCTAACAGGGCAATTTGTGGCGGTAGATGAAGTTTTGACAGGTAGAGAAAATCTAACGCTTATCGGACAACTGAAACGTCTGCCAAACCTCAAAAGCACCGTAAACGAGTGGCTGTCTTTTTCGAGATTAGAGGATTCTGCTAATAGAAAAGTGTCCACCTATTCGGGAGGTATGCGACGTAGGCTTGATATAGCTATGAGCCTTATGGGAAACCCCGATGTGCTTTTTCTTGACGAGCCTACAACAGGGCTTGACCCTCAAAACCGCATTGCCATGTGGGACTTGGTAAGAGATTTAGCAAAGAAAGGGACAACCGTGTTTCTCACAACACAATATTTAGAAGAAGCTGAATATCTTGCTGATAATATTGCTATTTTACATGGCGGTAAAATCATTGCAGAGGGTACACCAAAGTATCTTAAAGAAATAATGCCCGAGAGAGGGGTGCGACTTAATTTTGACAGTGAGATAAAAGCCAATACAGCAATAAAGCTCTTAACCGAAAATGGAATTTCTGCCGACAGCATAGAACAAAACTTACCCTCATTAGAAGATGTATTTTTAACACTAATTGATGAAAAAAAGGAGAGAAATCAACATGAAAAAATTTAATAAAAATATATTTCTTGATACATGGGTTATGTTCAAACGCTGTTTAATTATATCTTTGCGAAATCCTGAAACACTCCTAACGGCAACGCTAATACCATTTTGTTTAATTCTTTTATTTGGTACGGTATTTGGTAGCATATCCGATGTAGGGGATTATAATTACATTGACTTTATTGTACCGGGAATTATCTTGCAAAGTATCGCTCAAGCTTCTCAATACTCGGCAATGAATGTTACATCTGACATGACAAAGGGTATCATAGACCGTTTTCGCTGTATGTCTATTTCAAAATCTGCTGTGTTGATTGGTCATACAGGTGCTGGAGTGATACGAGGTATCATTTCAAACGCCGTCATTGTTGTAACTGCTCCTATCCTCGGCTT
Organism: Bacillota bacterium; assembly: GCA_023414875.1. GTDB lineage: Bacteria > Bacillota > Clostridia > Lachnospirales > Lachnospiraceae > Mobilitalea. The sequence goes on from JAEZMV010000015.1 coordinate 509,968, forward strand.
TAGACCACAAGCAGGGCTTGTAGATTGGATTTTGGTTATATCACTTCTTTTGCTAATAAATATTACATTTACGCTAATCGCTGTACTATGTGGGATGATCTCAAAGTCGGTAGAAGGGGCAAGCGGGCTGCTGTTCCCCCTTTTTATTCTACCTTTTATGAGTTCGGGGTTTGCTCCCGTTGACACTATGCCAAGCGGTATTGGTTGGTTTGCAGCGATACAACCTATGACACCGATGATTGACAGCTTCAGAGCGTTGACACTTGATTTGCCTTTGGGGAATAGTTTTTGGCTGGCTCTCGCTTGGTGCGTGGTATTAAGTATTGTGAGTTTTACTGTTTCAATGCGGACATACAATCGAAAATAAGCGTAAAGGTACATTCATTCACTAAACTATGCTGAGTAAAAAAGGAGAATATTATGAATAGCTTAATTCAAGTTAGAAATCTATGCAAAGATTTTGGAGAAAAATCCGTGCTAAATCATGTTTCATTAGAGGTATGTGAGGGTGAAATTATAGGGTTGCTCGGTGCAAACGGAGCAGGAAAAACAACTCTATCAAGCCATATTTTGAGCGAAATATTACAAACTGCTGAAAGTGTTGTAATTATAGCAAACGGAAATTTACAGCAATTAGGAACGATAGATGAACTAAAAGAACAGCACAGAGTAACCACAATCCGGTCAATCACCTTACTCAGTAATTGCTTTGTTAAATCGAGTAAAACTGTGGCAATATGTCGGCACCAGTGCTCGGTCATCGCACGGCAAGTGGAAGGGCTAACTGCCCAGTATGTGGAGGTGCTATAGAAGCTATAACTCTTAGGGCATATCCCTTCCAGAATCTTTCTCAAGACACAAGGAGGTGTTAATGGTATACTAATATCAGCAGGAATAACACATAGTCTTACGACCGTAAAATACTTGGCGAAAGGTTATGTGTATTTCCCCACGAGATGCGAGAAAAAGGCAAACCATGTGAAAGCATGGGTCGCAAAGCCGTGGGATCTAAAGCGAAAGCCATGATAGCCCGGTTGCCGGTGTTTCGATGACACTTTTCTTTATTTTATGAAAGGAGCTGAAAACATGGCAAAATTTCTCAAAAAAATCTGCGTATTTCTTCTTATCGTAATCATGTGCACCAGCATGCTCAACGTGCAGGCTTTTGCCAAGGAGGCTCTGGAGTCCGGCAATATCTGGTATGGAGATGAAGTCTCTGTCGATGTAACTGCCGGTACCGAGGGCTATACCTACATGACATGCTTCCAGACTCCCCGTCATGCTTATGAGATCAGCAATCATGCTGTGGATAATGCAATTCCCCAGACGTTTGTTTTGGTCGACACGGTCGCATATGATGGCGAGACCTGGACTCCGGATGGACTTTATATCAGCGGACAGAGCAACTATGAAGTTGTCTACTGCTGCGACATCGACACCGGAATCGAAGACGGTGTCTACTACAAGCGCATGAATCTGGAAGACAGCGAATACTGCAGTGCTGAAACAGCTGCCCGTATTCGTGCAATCATTACCAACTCCTATCCCTATGTTTCTCTGGAAGAAATGATTGCAAATCTGGCTGCCGATGATTTTCCCAACGCTGATAAGCTCACCCGCGCTGATATCATTGCCGCTGTACAGGCTGCTGTCTGGACCTGCGCCAATGATACGACGGTTCAGTATTTAAAGTCCCACGATTTCGCTGCCAATCCTAGATGGGGTGGCGTGATGCACGATTACAGTGCAGAAATGGGAAAATTCGCAGATATCTCCACCGGAAAGTTCATCGTGGATGAAGAAGTCGGTGCACGTGTGAATGACCTGATTGACTATCTGCTTGCACAGGATGAAGTCTATGCAAATAAGAAGCAGGTCGTGATCACCGATCTTAAGATGGTGGGTGCTCAGGTGCTCACGGATAAGGACACCCAGACCTACAGAATCAAGCTGACTGTTACCCTCAACAACAGTGGCAGCGGCTATGATGATAATATCAAAATCACTGTGACTGCCGGTGAGATGAACAAGATGGAGTTCCCTGTTGTTTACGGTACCGAGAAGTATACCTTCGAACTGGATGTTAAGCGCGGCGATGAGATCAAGGCCGTCGTGTCCGGTACGCAGGTCCTCCCTGAGGGTGTTTACTTCTACGCTCCCAAGCCCGCTGACATAAACGGCGATGGCATTGCCACCGGACGGGAGGTGTCTCAGAACCTAGTGGGTGTTTCCATGGGTGAGACCCCCGTATATTCTGAGGAGACGCTTTCTTTCCAGGAAATTACCTTTGTGCCGGATCCAGAGATACCTCTTGGCG
>JAEZMV010000017.1 GCA_023414875.1 Bacillota bacterium
AGTTTTCTTGACATGCTCTTTGTTATTGTTTATAGTGTACCCAAGGATTGGACTGTGTAGAAACAGCCTCAAGATCCTTAATTAATTATCATAGAAAGTTATTTACAGACTTTTCTTCACACACTCAAAATATGAGCTATGTACCGGCGGTAAAGAACCACCGGTACATAGCTCTATTTCTTATACATCATTACAAGAGTCATTGCTGTTTAATATAAATATTGATAACAACTGATCCGATTAGTCAATTCATCATTACAGCATTAGATTACTCTTTTGCTGTAGATACTTTCTCAATATCCTTATAGGCCAGTAGGTAATTAATTCCTGATACAATAATTCCTCCACCGATAAAATTACCAACTGCAGCCACCGACAAGTTATACAAAATATCTGCTAAAGACAGGTCAGCACCACTAAAGTATGCAACAAACAAATAATACATATTAGCAACCACGTGCTCTGTACCGCTTAAGACAAATACCGTGATTGTCAGCCATAAAACAACAATCTTACTGATTTCCTCCCGGCAGCTATAGGCAAGACATACACCGGTTGATACTATGATATTACATAGAATAGAACTTACAAATAATTGACCAAGTGGCATGTGCACTTTATTAACGGCTTTGTCGATGACAAAAGACATAACCGTGTCATTGAATATTCCTGAGGCATCTGTCATATATGCAACAGCGATCCCCCCAATTAAATTAGAGAATAATATGATAACTAAAATGCGTAGTATTTTAGTTATTTTAGTACGACCTGCGTAAACGGCAATCATAACCATACTATCACTGGTGAATAGCTCTGCCTGCATTAGTATGATAGCAATAATTCCTACCGGGAATACCAGTGCGCCTAAGAAGGCTCCAATCCCTGCATCTGCAGTGTTGGCAGACAGCTTCAAATATCCGATTGCACCGATCGAGATATATATACCTGCCAGGATTCCTTGAACAAGCAGGATTATGAATTTTTTATTTGCCTTATGTTTACTTTGATGTAGTATGTACTCTACTAAAGCTTTTGGTCCTGAAGTGTTTGTCATGATATATCCTTTCTTAATTCAAATCATTTTGCGTAATCTGCTTACGTTATGCCAGTAAGTCAAGAATAGCCTATATTGGGAAATATAATAATACCATATTAGCTGCAAATGCAAAAGTAGTTTATTGTTGTAAATGATAACATATGATAACATTTCTTTTGATATGAATTCTAAGAATAGTGAAGATAGCACTATTAGTTGATTTTGTTCTTATATTATCAGGCAAGTTTAGGGAAGAGGAAGGAAATTATATTAATGGCAGTGTAACCTATACTGTAACTGAAATGAAATTATCTTTGTAGCTTAATGGAATTAATTAATTCACTAAAGGAGGAAGGCGGATAAAATAAAAACTACTTGACATATTACACAACATTGAATAGTATAGAACTAATAATTTATATGTTAAATGTAGTGATGGAGAGGATTAGATAAGGGAAGCTTATCAGAGAGGACCGCTCACCGGCTGAAAGGTGGTCTAAGGCAAGCTTATTGAAGGTAGCTCCGGAACAGCATTTCTGAAACCGCAAGGCGTGTAGGAGATGTCGGGAAGTCCCGTTACAGACAAAGAGTTGACCTGATAAATTATAATTTAGCAGGCCATAAATTAAGGTGGTACCACGGTTCTTCGTCCTTTTCGACGAAGAACCTTTTTTAATTCATGGAAAGTACTCCGAACTTTTTTAGAGGCGCACCTCGCGGAGAATGAGGAAGTTCTTTTTCATGGAATTCCTGTAAGGAATTTATTTTATTTATATTATAGTTCAATGCTAATACGATAATAAGCAATAATAAAACAATATTAAAACACTATTAAGACACTATTAAGACACAACTATAACAGTTTATTTAAAATGAATTTCTTATCTGTTTAGCATGATAATAGTCGGTATAACCTTAACTAAAAGCATAAGAATAATTATTACTAGGTTAACTGATGATTAGAGGGTATCGATATTACCACCTAAATTATTAGGGCAGCATCATCATCAAAGATTTATGTTTAAATTCATATTAAAAGTATTAACAAGTATTTAAAATTATTCTTAACGCAGGTACTTTGATCACGGGAATATATTTGTATGACTTTCTAATATTCTTAGGAACACTTAGCTACTAGCTGTTGCGATGAAGTCTGGAAAATGTCCATGGAAGGACATTTTAGGAGTGAGCGACAGGGAGGTCGCTTCACTCCGACAGACTGCAACAAGCAAACAGCTAGAAGGTTAGTGTTCCTTGAACATTAGAACCGGAAGGAAAATATACTCCCGTGATCAAAGTACCGTCTCTAGAACACGTACCTAAACCCTTGAAAGTACTGTCCCTAGAACACCAACCAAAAGAAAGGAAAATCAAAATGGAAAAAGAACTAGCCAAAACCTATGATCCGAAGAACATCGAAGAAAAACAATACCAGAAATGGGTGGACAAAAAATATTTTCATGCCGAAGTTGATCGAAGCAAGAAACCCTATACCATCGTAATTCCCCCGCCAAACATTACGGGACAGCTGCACATGGGTCATGCTCTTGATAATACATTGCAAGATATTTTAATTCGTTTCAAGAGAATGCAGGGTTACAATGCGTTATGGCAGCCCGGAACGGATCATGCCAGCATTGCAACTGAGGTAAAGATTATTGAGCAGATGAAGAAGGAAGGCATCGAGAAGGAAGACTTAGGTAGAGAAGGTTTCCTGGAGAGAGCTTGGAAATGGAAGGAAGAGTACGGTGGAAGAATTATCTCTCAGCTAAAGAAGCTCGGCTCCTCCTGTGATTGGGAGAGAGAACGTTTTACTATGGATGAGGGCTGCTCCCATGCGGTAAATGAAGTATTTATTAAGTTATATGATGAAGGTTATATCTATAAAGGTTCAAAAATAATTAATTGGTGCCCGGTTTGTCAGACGACTATCTCTGATGCTGAGGTTGAGCATGAGGAACAGGCAGGACATTTCTGGCATATTAAATATCCGATTGTCGGGGAAGAGGGTTTTGTTGAGATTGCTACGACCAGACCGGAGACAATGCTTGGAGATACCGCAGTTGCAGTTCATCCGGAGGATGAGAGATATCAGCATTTAATCGGTAAGATGGTTATGCTTCCGCTCATGAACAGAGAGATACCGGTAGTTGCTGATACCTATGTAGATAAAGAGTTTGGAACCGGTGTGGTTAAGATCACACCTGCGCATGACCCCAATGACTTTGAGGTTGGTAAGAGACATAAGCTTCCGGAAATCAATGTTATGAACGATGATGCTACAATTAATGCAAACGGCGGTAAATACGCGGGTATGAGCCGTTATGATGCCCGTAAGGTTATTGTAAAGGAACTTCAGGAAATGGGACTTCTGGTTAAGGTAGAGGACCATGTGCATAATGTAGGTACTCATGATCGTTGTAAGACTACGGTTGAGCCATTAGTGAAGCAACAGTGGTTTGTAAGAATGGAGGAACTGATTAAGCCGGCAATCTACGGCGTAAAGACCGGCGATATTCAGTTCGTTCCGGAACGTTTTGATAAGATATATTTTAACTGGGCTGAGAACATAAGAGACTGGTGTATCTCAAGACAGCTCTGGTGGGGACATAGAATTCCTGCGTATTATTGTGATGGCTGCGGTGAAATAATCGTATCAAGAGAAGAGCCCTCCAGATGTCCCAAATGCGGTCATACCCAATTACGACAGGATAAGGACACCTTGGACACCTGGTTCAGCTCTGCGTTATGGCCTTTCTCAACGCTTGGATGGCCGGAGAAAACAGAGGATTTGGAGTATTTCTATCCGACCGATGTTTTGGTAACCGGTTATGATATTATTTTCTTCTGGGTACTCCGCATGGTATTTTCAGGCTATGCCCATATGGGTAAAAAACCGTTTAGTAAGGTGCTCATTCATGGTTTGGTTCGAGACTCCCAGGGACGTAAGATGAGTAAATCTCTTGGAAATGGTATCGATCCTCTGGAGGTTATCGATAAATACGGTGCGGATGCTCTCCGTTTCAGCTTAATAACCGGAAATGCACCGGGTAACGATATGCGCTTTTACTGGGAGAGAGTGGAAGCCAGCAGAAACTTTGCGAATAAGGTATGGAACGCATCCCGTTTCATTATGATGAATCTTGAGAAAGCCTCCATCAGTGAGAGTATTGATGAAAAGCTGTTAACAGTAGCTGATAAATGGATTCTATCGAAGGTTAACACCTTAATCACAGAAGCTACTGAGAATATGGAGAACTTCGAGCTGGGTATTGCGGTTCAGAAGATTAATGATTTTATTTGGGAAGAATTCTGTGACTGGTATATCGAGATGGTGAAACCAAGATTATATAGCGAAACCGATGAGACAAAGGCAGCAGCACTTTGGACGCTAAAGCACGTACTGGTTACCTCGCTCAAATTACTCCATCCCTATATGCCGTTCATAACGGAAGAGATATTCTGTACCCTTCAAGAGATGTTAGGACAGCAGGAAGCCGAATCCATAATGATTGCAAAATGGCCTGTATACGAGGAGAAGTATGAGTATACCAAAGAGACAGAAGCCGTTGAACTGATTAAGGAAGCAGTCAAGGGTATCCGTAACGTTCGTTCCGAGATGAATGTTCCTCCGAGCAGAAAAGCAACCGTTATAGTTGTGTCAGAGGCTGCCAGTATCAGAGCTATCTTCAACGACAGTAAAGTATTCTTTGCTACCCTCGGTTATGCGAATGAAGTATTGGTTCAAGAGGATAAAGCAGGTATTCCTGAGGATGCGGTATCCACAGTCATTCCCGGAGCAGTAATCTATATTCCTTTCGCTGATCTGGTTGATATTGAGAAGGAGATTGAACGTCTAAGGAAAGAAAAAGAACGACTTGAAGGTGAGTTAAAGCGTGTTACCGGGATGCTGGCTAATCAGAACTTTGTTAGCAAGGCTCCTGAAAGTAAGTTGGTAGAGGAACGTGCGAAGCTTGAGAAATACACGGATATGATGAGACAGGTTGACGAAAGACTGGAGCATTTTAGTAAATAAGATTGTATATGAAGAATTAAATGATCGTAAATGAGAAGATAGAATTAAAAGATGGAATGCGGGGTGTACTTTTAGGTACATCCCGCATTTCTTTCATTGAAAATGTTGCTGTAAAACTATTCATTCATCGCACTTCTAATTTCTTCCTCATGTTTTTGTAACAGCTGAAATCCTTTTTCCATGAACTCATATATAGCCATATTAGAGTACATTTCATATAAAATATCTAATAAGGGTTTATCATCAATATTTATTTTATAAAAATATTCATATATAACTTGTCCATTAGAATAGGGATTTCTTACCCTCAATCTTTCATCACGCATTATCAGTTCAGGAATTATTTCACTAAACACCCATTTCAAATTAGGGGTTTCATACTCTTTCCTATCATCATGAAAGTATTCGCCCCATAATTTAAACCATACAAAATGAACAATTTCATGCAAAGCGATTCCTATAGCCCCCCGTTCACTGCTTAGGTAAAATACGTCAAAGGAATTCGTCTCAAGAAATCTTGGGCATACAGGATTTAAACATATATATCCTACCATATCATTAAATTCGTTTTGTAAATCAATTCTAAATGCATCCTGAAAAGCTTCGATAATGATTTCTTTATGTTCAATCCAATGCTTATTATATGCATCTGTTTTACTTGCAAACAAAGCCTGCTCCTTCATGAAGATCTCTCTTAAGCAGGTAGCAAGGTATTCTTTTCTTGCATCGCCCTGTAATGATTCAAATTTATCGCTGTCAATATTAGGATAAAAGTAAAATAAATCACCTTTATAAGAGTTATCTACATCTTCCATTTCCATTTCATAGATAGAATCTACCATATATTCAAAACTCGGTATTTTAAAAGTTAAGTTCATGCCAACCCCCGTAATTTCCTAAATTCAACCACATTAATTATCGATACTATCTAATTGGTTGGTAATATTATACACTACGATTGCTATCATAGTAAAGCGTAGACATGTCATCAACAGCTCTAATGTCATCAACAGCTCTAATGTCATCAGCTGCTCTGAGGTCATCAACAGCTCTGAAAGGTAAACTTCTCTAAATTTGTCATCAATATACCAACATTCGATTTCGATATAATGTAGGATAAGGTCTGAGTATCATGTAGGAAAAAGACTGGGAGTATTTACTAATAGATCGGTAAGGTTTATAATATGGCTACGTATATCTACGAATATCACGTGTATGAGAGTTTGACTCAGATGATAGAATTTATATAATCATGAATTTCATAATAGATATCCGATATCTGTTTCATTAATAACTATATGACATTATCATATGGTATCTAAGAATATGAGGTGAAAACTTGAAACTATTAATCGTTGAGGATGATAAAACCATAGCTATGGGATTGGAATATTCTTTGGAGCAGGAGGGATATTCCGTCCTTGTATGCCACGATGTTGCATCGGGAAAGAAGGCATTTCAGGAACATACATTTGATTTGTGCCTGTTTGATCTGACACTTCCGGATGGAAGTGGCTATGAGCTATGTAAGCTAGCAAGAGAGCGATGGGATACTCCGGTGATCATATTAACTGCCTGTGACGAAGAAGTAAATGTCGTCATGGGTCTGGAACTGGGAGCGGATGATTATATTACGAAGCCCTTCAGAGTTCGTGAGTTAACAGCAAGAATTAAGACAGTGCTTCGAAGATATCAGAAGGATAGCAGCTCGAAACATATAATAGAATTGGATACGATTCGAATTAATACCTTAGATGCTAAAGTCTTTAAGAATGGTCAGGAAATATATCTTACGGCTTTGGAATACCGCCTATTATTGACCTTTGCAAACAATGAGGGGCAGGTGCTGTCACGCAATCAGCTGTTGGAGGGTATCTGGGACATTGCCGGAGATTTTGTTAATGATAATACCTTAACCGTATATATAAAAAGGTTAAGGGACAAGCTGGAGGAGGACCCGGGGAATCCAACCATCATTAAAACAGTCCGTGGTTTAGGCTATAAGGTAGGTGAATGATATGCTACGAAATAAAGAATATCGTATCATGCTTATAACGATGTTAGGGATAACCTTGCTTGGTGGTATTTTTTCATACTTCCTTGTAAATTCTACAGCCGGGATTATTCTATTGGCAATCGGATTGCTTTTAACAGGAGTAACGGTATTATTTACGAAACGCAGGTATCATGATATTGAAAAGCTTTCCGGTTATTTGAGGAAGATATACGGAGGGGATTATACTCTGGATATTCGGGATAACCAGGAGGGTGAACTTAGTCTACTTAAAAACGAGATTTACAAAATAACTCTAATTCTCTTAAAACAGACAGAGCTTCTTAAGTCAGAGAAGGAACAGCTAACCGCTGCCCTCTCCGATATCTCTCATCAATTAAAAACACCGTTAACTTCGATGATGGTAATGGTGGATTTGCTAAATAAGGATACCCTTCTTCCTGAGAAAAGGAAGGAATTCTCTAAGAATTTAGAACAGCAGCTGGAACGAATGGAATGGCTTTTAACCTCCCTACTAAAGCTTGCAAAATTGGACGCAGGAACAATCATCTTTAAAAAAGAACAACTTCCTATTACATCAATTATAAAGCAAGCCGTGAATCCTCTGTTGATACCAATGGAATTAAAGAACCAAACCTTAAGAGTCGAGGGGAATGCTTCGGTTACCTTTACAGGAGACTGTAATTGGACGGTGGAAGCCTTGATTAATATCGTGAAAAACTGTATCGAACATACACAGCCCGGAGGAGCTATTTCAATTCATTATGATGAAAATCCAATCTATACCGAGATAATAATATCAGATAATGGGTGTGGAATTCATAGAGATGACTTACCGTTTATCTTTAAGCGGTTTTATAAAGGAAAAAATGCGGGGGAAGATAGTGTCGGTATTGGTCTGGCAATGGCAAAAAGCATCATTTCTAGCCAAAATGGAGATATCTCTGTAAGTAGTATAGAAAACAAAGGTACCTGCTTTCACATTAAATTCTATAAGAAGCCTGCATAGATAATTTTACATGAGCCATATGAAGGGATAAAAATATAAGCACTTAGGTCGAAGCAGAGAACAGAGTTCACCGGACCGAAGTGCTATGTTTATTACTATGCGTGGAGATAATGGGACTTGAACCCACGGCCTCCTGCATGCCATGCAGGCGCTCTCCCAACTGAGCTATATCCCCAAAAAATAGTTTATAATTAAATGAATAGAGACAGCTGGACTTGAACCAGTGACCCCTTGCTTGTCGAGCAAGTGCTCTCCCAACTGAGCTATGCCTCCATGATTTGCATTATATCATGAATGAAACCATTGAACAAGAAGAATAGATAACCTAATGTATTCTTTTTGTTTGATTTATGATAAATAATCATAAAGAAATATTACTAAACTGTAATAATCCAGTCACATGAAAGTAACTTTGGACAGTTAAGCTATATTAGAAAAGATTTTTAAAATCAAAATTCTTAAAATGCACTCAAAATGATAAACCAAAGGTGTAAAGAAAACGTCCTGATACTTAGAATTTTATTTTGAACTTCTTGTATAATATTTTGTGTCGCCGCGAGCGACGATATGGAGGAAAGAATGGAAATATTAAGAGTAGAGAATCTATCCAAGGAGTATGGCAATGGAGATACTTCCGTAAAAGCATTAGATAATGTTAGCTTTTCTGTAGAAAAAGGTGAATTTGTAGCTATTATCGGGCCGTCAGGCTCCGGAAAATCTACCCTGTTGCATATGCTTGGTGGTGTTGATCGGCCAACCGGAGGTAAGGTTTTTGTAGATAGTACCGACATTTATCATTTAAATGAAACACAGCTTGCAATATTCAGACGCAGGCAGATCGGGCTGGTATATCAGTTTTTCAATTTGATACCGGTATTAACCGTAGAAGAGAATATAACTCTGCCATTATTACTTGATGAACAAAAGGTTGATAATAAGCAGTTGAAGAGTATTGTAAAGACTTTGGATTTAGAGAAAAGGATGAATCATTTGCCGAATCAGTTGTCCGGTGGGCAGCAGCAAAGAGTCTCGATTGGCAGAGCATTGATTAATAATCCGGCAATTATGCTTGCAGATGAACCAACCGGTAATCTCGATAGTAAAAACAGTCATGAGATTATAGAACTGTTAAAAATGTTTAATAAAACTTATAAGCAGACCTTGTTAGTCATTACTCATGACGAACGTATTGCGTTGCAGGCAGACCGCATTATTACAATCGAAGATGGTCGAATTACTAAAAATGAGGTGATCCGTCCATGAATATCGTAAATAAATTAACACTTCGCCAATTAATACTTAATAAGAAGAGAACCCTGGTAACGATTCTTGGTACTATTATATCAGCAGCAATGATAACAGCAGTGGCTACCTTAGGCTTATCTTTTATGGATTTGATGCAGAGGCAGTCAATTGCAAGTGATGGTGAATGGCACGCAATTTATAAAGATGTGAATAAACAGCAGTTGGAAGGTATTCAGTCGAATAAAAAAATAAAAACGGCTATCCTAAGCAGAGAAGTAGGTTTTTCCAATCTGCAGGGCAGCCAGAATAATAATAAGCCCTATCTTTATATTAAAGAATTTAACCGGGAGGGATTTAATAATTTCCCGATTACTTTAGAAGAAGGAAGATTGCCCGAGCGACCGAATGAAATTATCATCTCGCAAGCAATTCTATCAAATGCAAAGGTTAATTATAAGATAGGTGATACGATAGAATTGACGATAGGAAATAGAATATCCTCACTGGAAGATACAAGCGGGGAAGAGATGAACCAAGGTTATTCTTTGCAATGGGATGAAGATAGGGTGGCTGAGTACTTAACCGAAGAGAAAAAGCAAACCTATACGATAGTCGGAATTATGGAAAGACCGTACTGGGAATTCACCTGGTCTCCCGGTTATACTGTTTTATCTTATTTAGAGGAGAACACAGTATCTACGGAAGAGACCTTCGATGTATCGGTTATATTTAAAAAGGTTGACAATAAGCTCTTTCAATATGCGGAGGAAATCGCGAAAGATAATGATGTTTTAGAGACAGGTTTTAATAATGACCTTTTAAGGTATTATGGGGTGATAAAAGATGATTCGGTTAGAGATATGTTATTTACATTAACAGGAATGATTCTGGTTATTATTATGATCGGTTCAGTATCGTTAATCTACAATGCATTTGCTATCTCCGTATCCGAACGTTCCAGATATTTAGGTATGTTATCAAGCGTTGGAGCTACAAAGAGACAGAAACGGAATTCTGTATTTTTTGAAGGCTTCATGATTGGAGCAATCAGCATACCGTTAGGTATCCTATCAGGTTATCTCGGATTAGCTATCACATACATTTTTATTAATCCGTTAATCAAAGGGGCACTGGATGTCTCTGTTGGTTTTCGTTTGGTGATTTATCCTTCCTCTCTGATTACTTCAATACTGGTATCCGGTGCCACCATACTGATCTCAACCTATATTCCTGCCAGAAAGGCCTCCAATATATCAGCAATCGATGCCATCCGTCAGGTTACCGAGGTTAAGATTAGTAGAAAACAGGTTCGTACCTCCAAAATAACAAGGAAAATATTCGGTATCGAAGGTGAGCTTGGTTTAAAGAATCTAAAGAGAAACAGGGGAAGATATAAAGCGACAGTATTCTCCCTAATCATTAGTATGATACTTTTTCTGGTTGTCTCTGCTTTTACGCAGTACTTAAAGAAAGCGCTTGTAATGACGCAGGATGGAATAAATTTTGATATTCAGACAACAATTTATGATGAGAATGAAGAACAGGTTGAAGATATCATTGATAGGATTACTAAGCTGGAGCATATCGATGAGGTTAGCAGGATCAAGACCTTTAATGCTACGACATGGATTAAAGAAGAAGCGATAGCAGATTATTTAATTCCGTATAAGGAAACCTCTCTGGTGGAAGGAAAGTATCCGTATACAATCACGATTAATGTTTTAGATGATAATGCTCTGGAGAAATATGCAAAGAACTTAGGAATAGAAGTGAAAAATCTAAAGAATCCCGAACAGCTTTCCGCTGTCGTGGTTGATACCTTACGGTACAAGGATAAAGCTAAGGATATCTATATAGAAACAAAGGCTGTGCAGACAAAAGTTGGTGATAAATTTGAGCTATCCGTAATTAGTAGTGAAAATGCTGAGGTGGAGCTTCCTTTGAAACCGATCAAGGTTGCTACACTTACGGATCAGCTGCCAATGGGAGTTATGGCCTTGGGAAATATAGCCGGCTTTCACGTGATTATCTCACAATCAGTGTATGATAAGCTGGTGGAAGGACAGGAAGACACTATATCAACCAGCTTAAATTCTGAAGTATATTTTAACAGTAAAAACCCGCTACGCTTGCAGGAGGAGCTGGAAGAAATTCAAGAAGACGTTGGAGTAAGCAACCTTTTCATTTATAACGTATATCAATTTAAACAAAGAGAACAGCAGGTATTATTATTGGTTTCCGTATTTACCTATGCGTTTATCATCTTAATAACTGCAATATGTATTGCCAACATCATAAATACCATATCCACCAGTATTGCTCTTAGAAAACGGGAGTTTGCAATGTTGAAATCGGTCGGTATCACGCCGAAAAGCTTTAATAAGATGTTGAATTATGAAAGTATTTTCTATGGTATTAAGGCATTGATATATGGACTACCCATCAGTATACTTGTCATCTATTGGATGCACAATGCTTTAATGTCAAGTTTTGATTTTAGTTTTTTGCTTCCGATGAAAAGCATTTGTATTGTAATTGTATCCGTATTCATTATTGTTGGAACGGCTATGCTGTATTCCAGCAGTAAGGTAAAAAAAGATAATATAATCGATGCATTAAAGCAAGAAATAGCTTAATTAAGAAGGGATGCTGCAAAGCACTGTCGAGTCCATAAAAGGATAAGAACTCTTACGGATTTCAGAGATATCGTCACGCAGCATTCCTTTTATATAGACCACGTATATAAATTGTACAGCTCCATAATCCTTTATGAGTAAGGGTATTTGGAGCGTAAGCCGTAATGAAAGGATGATTTGATGGCTAAAAAAAGCAGTAAAAAGATGGTTGTGATTTTGTTACTATTCATTTTAATTCTATTAAGACTATTATTTAAATCAAAAGACCTAAGTACGACTTGAGTAAGATTTGAGTTTAGAGTTTAGAGGGGGTTACAAGGAATCCCCTAGAAAGCTACTTGCAATAATAGAAGATTTCCGATATGATAGAAATGATAAAAACATTGTCAGACGTCATACGGGAGAGGTAACATAGAATGATACAGGATGATTATATTAATTTTGTAATAAGAAAACAAAAGCACATAGCATTAATTGCACATGATACTAAGAAACATGAGTTGGTAGAATGGGTGGAGAATAACAAGGATATTTTAAAAAGCCATTTTCTATGCGGGACAGGAACCACAGCAAGGTTGATCGTTGATAAAACAGGTTTTCCGGTAAAGGCTTATAATAGCGGTCCTCTCGGTGGTGATCAGCAGATTGGTTCCAGAATCGTCGAGGGCAATATCGATTTTGTTATCTTTTTCTGGGATCCGTTAGCTTCTCAGCCACATGATCCGGATGTTAAGGCACTTCTGCGAATTTGTGCAGTATATGATATACCTGTTGCAAATAACAGAGCTACAGCTGATTTTTTAATTACCTCAAGCTTCATGAATGAAGAATATGAGAGAAAAGTGCTGAATTATAATAAGGTAATTCAAAGCAGAATAGAAGAATTTAAATAAGTTTATGAGATAGGCCTCTCGGGTTGAATTAACTCCGCAGGGGCTTTTTATTTCGGGATATTACATCCTATTTTTAACCATCTCAATAAAGCAGACTGCAGTTCGTTTTTTATGTGGGAGCACCTCTCACCTTAGATTGTATAATTAGGTGCAGGTTCTCATAATCTGATATTTTACAATAATTACATAAAGTATGTTATTATGACAAATATTCTCATTATACCCTAAAATTCTATTGACTTTTCAACTACAGGATTGTAGTATAAAGTTATACTACATCTCTGTAGTAGAAGGAGGTGCCGGCTATAAAACAATTCAAAGATGTATCTGAGACAGAGCTGGAAATTATGGAGGTTCTTTGGAAGCTTGAGAATCCGATAGCATCAGCCGATTTATTGACCTATTTTAACAATGAAAGGCAAAAGGGATGGAAAATACAGACAATATCAACCTTTTTATCCCGCTTGACCGATAAAGGTCTTGTCAAATCGAAGTATAAGGGAAGAGGAGCGCTTTATTATCCTGCGATAAGCTATGAGGAATATAATCAAGTTAAGGCAAGAAGTATTCTTGAGGTCATGTATGATGGATCAATTAAAAACTTTTTTGTTGCACTATATGGAGATAAAAAACTTACAAATGATGAAGTAGCTGAATTAAAGAAGTGGCTATCAGAAAGATAGGTGTACATGAAGAATCTGCTATATGAGTTAATAATTATGACCATGATGGGAAGCTTAATTTTTATTATATTTAAGGTTACTGAAAGGATTACGAAGAAATTATTCAGTGCTTCCTGGCATTATGGGGTATTAAAGTTTGTTATTTTGTTTTTCTGTTTACCATTCGGAAAGCTGTATCTATTTTTTGCAAATAGTAACCAGATAAGAAGCATTTTTCATATTGACAGTAACGCTTCTGGTCAGAGTGTAGGATCTGTTGTTGATCTTGTACATAAGATAAGTGATTATGAGATATTGCAAGGTAAACTTAAGCTATATGAATTAATATTACTCCTTTGGATAGTTGGCATAAGTATTCTCCTATTAAGACAAATACTCTGTTTTATTAAGTTTAGATATATAATAGCCTGTAATAAAAAGGTGGCAAACACCCAGCTGCAGGAGATAGCAAAGATATGCGGAGATAAACAGGGAATTAAGAAGCCAATACAGCTATATATTAATGAAAATATTACGACACCAATGTTGGTCGGATTTTTTTCTCCGATTATCCTATTACCTTCCGATAAATTGGATCTAAAACTTGCAGAGCATGTAGTATCCCATGAATTAACACACTTCAGATATAAAGATTTAATATTAAAGTTAGCAATACTGTTAATTAGAATCATACACTGGTTTAACCCCTTTGCCTATTTATTATCGAGGGAAGTGGATAAATGGTGCGAATATACCTGTGATGAACGCAATGTAATTCATCTATCCCATGATTTAAAGAAGCAGTACGGTCTTGCGATACTGGAAGCAATCGCTGTCATGCCGGTCTATGGATCTAATTTTGGAACACCTTTTCTGCTTCCAAAGCAGAATTTAAAAGAGCGATTATTGTTTATGCTTGATGTGAAAATAATGAAAACAAAGACGAGAATTTTATCTATAACCTTTGCCTCTTTGCTGTTAACCTTTGGGGTAGTTACTACTTTTGTAGCTGAAAATGAGAGTGAGAGTTTTATCAGGGAGATGAATTATTCTAAGAAGGAACTTATCAATAAAAAAATTATAGATACCAACTACAATGAGGAATTGCTGTATCAGAATTCTCGTATTGAAGAGAAAATGAATGAGTTTTTAAAAGATATAGAGTAAGGGTATTGTTAATCAACGATATTTTCCGGAAGATTCTTCTTACCGGATATATATACAAAGGAGGAATATAAAATGATAAAAAGAGGTAAATTAAAGCTGTTAAAAGGTATCATTGGAGTATTTGCTTTCCTACTAATTTCTCAATGCTATGTAACAAAAGTAAGAGCGGATGAGGTATCTAATTATCCAGGTACAGATGTACAATCAGTTGACACAAACACAGAAGCAGATATTGATTGGGATGCAATTATGTCAACGTTATCAGAACAAAGCATCAACGATGGTGACAAGCTTTATGTTGACGATCAGTATTATCTTGAAATTGAGGTTGTTATTAATCCGGTAGCTCAAACTAACAGAGCAATGCTTGCAAGCAGTTACACAAACAATTATTCAGCTACCTGTAATGTAAATGTATATCAAAATGGTTCTTCGGTTCAAATTGGTACCATAACGCATTCCATTAGTGTAATGTACATTGATAACAGTAAAATACATATCAGTTCAGGATCTTTAAATTCATATTCGGTTCATTCAAATTATACGTTTACTACAGGGGGTTATACACTAAACAATACGAATGGAAGCTATAGTAGTGCAGGTGGAGTTGTAGAAATATATAATAAAACCACTAGCCTATACGGATATTATGGTTGCTTGGCAACAGTAACTCCTAATAGCACACCAAGCTTTAGCTTCAATCAAATGTAATTACTAAATAATTTGAATATAATATCGATTAATAAAAGCGTAAAAGCCCTTACAATCACGAATGGTTTAATTAATGTGATATCAGTTTTGTAACAACTGTTGATATCAAAGTAATCTAATCATTCAATAATGAATAAGGGCTTTTTATTGTCTTAGAAAGTTCTTCACATTACTTATTATTCAGCAGTGGTCAGACTTTCAATAAAGTATTTTGCTGCATCAGAGATCGGAATGTCATTATTATAAGCGGCCACCAGCATACGGGAGGGAATCTCCTGTGTGATATTGATCACAGCCAGGTTTTCTAATTCTTTTACGCAAAAGTCCGGGATAAATGCAACACCGAGTCCGATTTTTGCCAGGTCTATTAATAAATCATTACTGCTAAGTTCGATCGCCGGAACTAAATCCAGAGAGTTCTCCAGGAAAAGGTTATGGAGGAAGATACTTGTTGTAGAGCGCTTGTCCAACATCAGGATAGGGTATTTCTGCAGTTCCTGAAGAGTAATCGGATGATCGGTCAAAGGGAATGCTTCTTCGTTAGCGATAAAAATATCACGAAACTCCTTCACTGGAATGATCTGCATCATATTGTTTAAAGCAGAATTCGGTGAGTTCGTCACAATTACATCCACCTCGTTACGTTCCAGCAGCTTTGCACATTGATGAGAGGTACCGTTTGTTACCTTGATATGGATGTTTGGATATTTTTTATGAAAATTATTTAAAAAGGGTACTAAGTAATAGCGGCATATGGTATCGCTCGCACCAATCCTTAACTGAACTCCGCTTTTAGGATCTGCGCAAAGCTGATTTTCTCCCCGACTGATCAGATTAATTGCAGGTTCAATATGTTTTAATAATAATTCACCTTCCTTGGTTAGAGCAACCCTTTTGGTGCTTCGAATGAACAAAGTCTGATTTAGGCGTTTTTCCAAGGTTTTGATTGATTGGCTAACCGCTGATTGTGAAATAAATAAGGTATCAGCAGCATCCGAGAAACTAAGGCTTTTAGCAACCTGATAAAATACTTTATATAGCTCATAATTTATGTCCATGATAGCTCCTTTCAAAAGCATCTATTCCAATGTTTTAGTTACAATTTATATAGTGTCGAAGGAACAGGTAATACGAGAGTATCTATTAGTAGGTCTAATAAAAAGATTAACATATATTAATTATGATTATAAGACATGTTATGCTATAATGCAAGTACATGATACATTTGGAAGGGATAAATCCCTTAAGAACAGGGCTGTTTCATTTACAGTACTACCTTAGGATAGGGAGTATAGGTACTCCTGAAAGGAGCTTTTGGATGGGTAACGTAAAAAGAATTTTTGTAGAAAAGAAAACACCATATGCTGTTAGAGCGAAAGAATTAAAGACAGAGCTTAGAAGTTATTTAGGAATGAAGGGCTTAGAAGCCGTTCGAGTTCTTATTCGCTATGATATAGAGAATATCAGTGAGGCTACTTATAAAAAGTCACTTGGCACAGTATTTTCAGAGCCACCGCTAGATGTATTATATGAAGAAAGATATGAATTAGGAAGCGATGATAAGGTCTTTACGGTAGAGTACTTACCCGGACAGTTTGACCAGCGAGCTGATTCAGCGGAGCAATGTGTGAAGCTGTTGAATGAAAAGGAAGAACCGGTAATCCGCTCGGCGACTACCTATATCCTCTCCGGAGATATCACAGAGGAAGAATTTGAAAAGATTAAGGCATATTGTATTAACCCGGTAGACTCCCGCGAGACCGGAGAGGTTAAGCCGGCAACCCTAGTTACGGAATTTGATGACCCTGAGGATGTCATGATATTTGACGGGTTTAAGGATTTGGAAGAAGACAGTTTGAACAAACTGTATAGTTCCTTAAACTTAGCCATGACCTTCCAGGACTTTTGTCATATACAGAATTATTTCAAAATGGAAGAAAAGCGTGATCCCTCTATGACAGAAATCCGGGTACTTGATACCTATTGGTCAGATCACTGTCGTCATACTACCTTCCTGACAGAACTAAAGAACATTGAGTTTGAAGATGGTTATTATAGCGAGCCGATTAAGGCAGCCTTTCATAGTTATGTGAATGAGCGTGAAAAGCTGTACAAGGGAAGAGATGATAAGTACATCTCTTTGATGGATATAGCTTTATTAGCAATGAAAAAATTAAAAGCAGATGGTAAATTAGAGGATATGGAAGTATCCGATGAGATAAATGCCTGCTCAATTATTGTACCCGTTGAAATTGACGGTAAGACTGAGGAATGGCTGGTATTCTTTAAAAATGAAACGCACAATCATCCAACAGAAATAGAACCGTTTGGTGGAGCTGCTACCTGTCTTGGTGGTGCGATCCGTGATCCTTTATCGGGCAGAGGGTATGTGTATCAGGCGATGAGAGTCACCGGTGCGGCAGACCCTACGGTATCCATTAAGGATACCTTAAAAGGTAAGTTAGCACAAAGAAAGATATGTACCGGTGCAGCGGCAGGTTACAGCTCCTATGGTAATCAAATTGGTCTTGCTACCGGCTTAGTGGATGAAGTTTATCATCCGAATTATGTAGCTAAGAGAATGGAAATCGGTGCTGTCATGGGCGCGGCTCCGAGAAAGAACGTAATCCGTGAGAATTCCGACCCGGGTGATATTATTATCCTAATGGGTGGAAGAACCGGACGTGATGGTTGTGGCGGAGCAACCGGATCATCCAAGAGTCACACAACCGATTCTATCGTAACCTGCGGTGCTGAGGTTCAAAAGGGTAATGCCCCTACCGAACGTAAGCTGCAGCGTTTATTCCGCAGAGAAGAAGTAAGCAGATTAATCAAAAAATGTAATGACTTTGGAGCAGGTGGAGTATCCGTTGCAATCGGAGAATTGGCAGCCGGGCTTCAGATTGACTTAGATAAAGTTCCGAAAAAGTACGCCGGACTTGATGGTACAGAGCTGGCAATCTCTGAATCCCAGGAGAGAATGGCAATTGTAGTAGACCCTAAGGATGTTACGTTAATGTTAGCCTTTGCTGAAGAGGAGAACTTAGAAGCAGTTGTTGTAGCTGAAGTAACAGAGGTACCCAGACTTGTCATGAAGTGGAGAGGTAAGGAAATCGTAAATATTTCCCGAGCCTTCTTAGATACAAACGGTGCTCATCAAGAGGCAACCGCATATGTCAAAGTTCCCTCCAAGGAGCATAATTATCTAAATACCGGTTCTTTCATTGAGGGAAATGATATCAAAGAGAAGTGGCTTAAAACACTTTCCGCTTTAAATGTCTGCTCTAAAAAAGGTTTGGTAGAAATGTTCGACAGCTCCATAGGAGCGTCGACTGTAACTATGCCATATTGCGGAAAATATCAACTGTCTCCTATTCAGACCATGACAGCAAAGCTACCGGTGCTTCACGGTGCCTGCGACACAGTAACCATGATGAGCTATGGCTTTGATCCTTATTTATCCAGCTGGTCCCCGTTCCATGGATCTGTTTATGCAGTGATTTCCTCAGTTGCAAAGATTGTTGCAGCAGGTGGAGATCCTTCAAAGATACGATTTACCTTCCAGGAGTTTTTCCGTAGACTTGGAAATGATCCTATGCGTTGGGGTGAGCCCCTGGTTGCATTACTAGGCGCATACGATGCACAGGTGAAACTTGGATTACCCTCAATAGGTGGCAAAGATAGTATGTCGGGTAGCTTCAATGATATCGATGTACCACCCACCTTGGTATCCTTTGCGGTAGATGTATCGAAAAGTGGAGATGTAATCACAACAGATTTAAAGAGACCAGGTCAGGTATTGGTTAAGTTTAATATTAAGAAAGATGACTTTGATCTTCCGGATTATCAGAAGACGATGGACATCTATAAAAAAATCATAAAGATTATGAGAAAAGGCAAGGTAGCTACTGCATTTGCAATTGGCTACGCAGGAATAGCAGAAGCTGTATGTAAAATGGCCTTTGGTAATAAATTAGGAGTGGAATTGAATTCACAAATTACTGAGAAAGAATTATTCCTTCCGGATTATGGATCTATCCTTGTGGAAATGTCAAAGGAAGCAGCAGCTGATTTAAAAGTGGACGGGTTTTCCGAAGAAGATTATATGGAAATCGGTATGGTTACCGAAGTACAGGAATTTACTTATAAAAATGTAAAGATAAGTATGGAAGAGGCTTTGAATTCCTGGATGGGAACTCTGGAGAAGGTATACTCTACAAAGACCCAAGTATCAGATTTAAGATTGGAAACTAAGCTTTATGATGCTAAGACAATCTATGTGGCAAAAAATAAAGTAGCAAAACCGAAAGTCTTTATTCCGGTATTCCCCGGAACAAATTGTGAATACGATACACTAAGAGCATTTCATAATGCTGGAGCCGAAGTTAAGACGATAGTATTTAAAAATTTAACTGCAGATAACATTCGAGAATCAGTGGAGGCGTTTGCAGAAGGAATTAAGGGAGCGCAGATTTTAATGTTCCCCGGAGGTTTCTCAGCCGGTGATGAGCCGGATGGATCCGGAAAGTTTATCGCTACAGCATTCCGTAACGACAAGATAAAAGAAGCAGTAAATGATCTTTTGAAAAATCGAGACGGATTGGCTTTAGGTATCTGTAATGGTTTCCAGGCTTTGATTAAATTAGGTTTGGTACCGTACGGTGAAATTACTCCTCAAAAGGATGATTCACCTACACTGGCTACCAATAGTATCGGACGACATATCTCAAAATCCGTATATACAAAGGTAGTTACGAACAAGTCACCTTGGCTTATGAAAGCAGAGTTAGGCGCGGTATATTCCATTCCTGCATCCCATGGTGAGGGACGCTTTGTTGCGAGTGAAGAGTGGATTAAGAAATTGTTTGAGAATGGTCAGGTAGCTACACAGTATGTAGACATAGACGGAAATCCCACGATGGACGTGGATTTCAACCCGAATGGTTCCTACTATGCAATTGAGGGTATTACCAGTCCGGATGGAAGAATTCTCGGTAAGATGGCTCATTCTGAACGTATCGGTGATGCGGTAGCTGTAAATATTGCAGGAAATCAGAATCAATATATCTTTGAATCTGGTGTTACTTATTTTAAATAAAACGAAAGTTTGGATATATTATTAAATTGCTATTCTCTTCATATTGTTATTGGGGAAAGGGTGTTATTGGCTTTTGCTTTTAACATCCTTTTAGATTAAAAGTAGGTATAATTAGACAAAAATTAATGAATAACTGTACTTTGTGATAAGGAGGATATTATGATTTTCAAAGGATTTAGATTTGGAATGTTACTGCAATTGGCCATAGGACCTATGTGCTTATTGGTATTTACTACATCAACAACACATGGTTTCCTTGTAGGGCTATCCCTGGTTTTTGCGATTACAATAATTGATGCATTATATATCTCTTTGTCCGGTATAGGAATAGGGGCAATCCTTGGAAAAGATAGAATCAAATATATATTTAAAATATTTGGTAGTGCTATCATGGTTGTATTTGGAGTGAATACTTTGCTGGGTGTATTTGATCTGTCAATAATCCCAAGTATATTTCAGGTAGATGATTTAAATAGACAGAATATTTTTATACAAGGACTTTTTCTAACTGCATCAAATCCATTAACAATTCTGTTCTGGAGCGGAGTTTTTTCTGCTCAGGTAGTTGAAAATAATTTAAAAAAGAAGCAGCTTTTCTTTTTTGGTCTCGGATGCGTATTATCTACGATTGTTTTCTTGGTATTCATTGCGATAATGGGAAGTGTTTTGGGTGTCTTCCTGCCACCAATCGTTATGAAACTATTGAATATTTTCGTAGGATTTGCATTGATTTTCTTTGGAATAAAGCTATTAGCGAAAAAAGTATAAAGGATTATTGCAAAACAAATATCATTAGGTCTTGTTTTGCAATAATCCCGTATTTTCTTGACAAGCAATAGGTTCCTTATCGTCTCGAAAGCCCTTGAATACCGGCTGCCGTAGAGTGCTTTTATCATTTGGCATATATTGCACGACACAAACCATTTTGGGCTTTAACCAGACCGCATTCTCATTACCGGGTGGTGTAATCAAAAAGGGAGAATGATCCTGCGTGCTCAGTTTCTTTAGATCTCCATATTTTACCCCGAAAGTTACATGCCCCTTATACATAAGTTCAGTACCACTATATTGTCCGAGAATTACGCTGGTTACGCCCTTTTCTTTCGTGATATATCCGCAGACCACAAAGTCCTGATCAGCAAGGAATTTAAACTTAATCCAGTCCTTAGTACGTTTATCAAAATAATATCTGCTAATATTTTTCTTGGCGACAACCCCTTCTAATTGTTGACTTTTTGCAACAGAAAACAGTTCAATTCCCTTCTCTGGGATATACCGACTAACCGCTAGCTTCGGATCTTCTGATACAATATCACTAAGGATTAATTTTCTCTCTGATAACGGTAAATCAGTCAGTTGAGTATCCTTTCGATATAGAATATCATAAGCAACAAAGCAGGCCGGAGAATTCTCGGAGGATAGCTGAATCTTAAATTTATTCGTAGTGAGAGCTCTTTTTTGCAGCTCAAAGAAATCAGGTACACCGTTTTTTAGGATCACCAGTTCACCATCCAGAATGCATCGTTCTTTGACATACTGATAAATTCCGGCTAATTCCGGCATCTTAGGAAGGAGTCGATCATTTCGTTTATTCCGAAGTTCTGTTTCTTTATCGAGATAGGCGATGCACCGGATGCCATCTAATTTTAGCTCATAGATCCAATCCGGATCATTAAAGGGCTCTGTCATCTCCGAGATCAGCATTGGTTTGATGTTTTTCTCTTCAAATAAATCCATTATGCAGTACCACTTAGTTTCTGATCCTTAGACATGGCTAAAGTCTTTTGTAGAGCCTCCATAAGATCTATGATATTACTTGGAGCTGAGGTATCAACTGCTACGATATCCTCTCCATGAATCTTTTGCATGATGGCATTCCGAAGTCTCTCTTGGTATTCATCCTTATATTGTGCAGCATCAAAGGGCTTTGTCATCGTATCAACCAAGGTCTTTGCCATCATGACTTCTGCATCGCTTAGGTCTACACGAGGTACCTGCTTTGGTGTAGCAAGTATTTCATCCTGATAGAAGAGTGTCTTAGCAATTATCCCTTCCTCTGTCGGATACAATACAATCAGATTTTCCTTGGTACCGATGACGGTTTTTGCAAGTGCAACCTTTTGCTCGTTGAGCATTGCTTTACGCAGAAGTTCAAAAGCTTTTTCAGCACCCGCCTCCGGTATCGCATAATAGTTTCTTTCGTAAAAGATTTGATCAATCTCGACTAAATTAACAAATTGGATAATATGAATCGTTTTATCCTTCTTCGTTTTAATTTTTTCCAGTTCTTCCTCTGTCATGATTACATATTTATCATTCTCATATTCATAACCCTTGATGATATCATCATTTTTCACCTCTTTATTACAGCTGGGACAGTATTTTTTATATTTCACCCGCTCCTTAGTATCCTTGCAAAGTTGATTAAACTTTACGTCATTATCCCTGGTTGTTGTATATAAGCCTACCGGAATATATAGTAATCCAAGAGAAATAGCACCTTTATGCGATACACCCATTACATTTCACCTCTTATTATGTTTTTGTTAAATTTATATTAGTATTTGCAAAAGGTACCCCAAAAATTCGGATATCAATCTCGAATGTAGTAATGGAGACAAATATTACTATAAATTACAAATGATGTAATTTATCATACGATACCAACAAAAACACGAAAGATGATAATTTGGTAATTGTGAAACCTAACAACCGATACGATCGAAGGAACAACAATTACCAGAATATTAGGTGCCTATGTGAAGGGGGATTCACGATGCGATTAGCAAGATTGGATGAAGGATTACTAAATAAAAAGCTTGCATTATCAATTAAATCAAGGGATGGCAAAAAGTTGATTAATGAAGGGACTGTACTCTCGGACCGTTTGATTGAACGATTGATTAGCAGTGGTCTCAGTGCCGTCTATATTGAAGATAACAATATAGATATTCAATTACATGAAACCTTAGATGATAATAAGAGAGCTATGATATTCTCAAAATTGCAGGACATTTATGCAAGAATAGAAAGAAATGAATTTAATCATCTTGAGGTATTAAGATTTATTCGCGTAGAATTACTTCCTGAATTAAAAAATGAGCCGGTCAGTATACCCGCCAATCAAATAATGAATAATGATGATTATATCCAACATTCGATTAATGTAGCCATATTATCTATAAGAACTGCGTTAAATTTAGGAATGAATATGGAAAAGATAGAACTTATGGCACTGGTTGCATTGATGCATGATATCGGCAAGATTATAAAGCAAAAGGATGCGAAATTAAAAGATATTCCACATTATGAGGTGGCTTATGAATTTCTAAAACGGAAGAACTGCTCCGTACTTACCTATATGGCAATCCGTTTTCAGGAGGAAGCGTATGACGGTAGCGGAGCCTACAAAGTGACGAATGAGAAGCAGATAGATTTTTCAAAGATATTAAGTATCTGTGATTTCTATGAAAATTTACTTCGCACAACAAATTATATGCCATATGAATGCTTTGAAGAAACACAGGCTAGAGTAAACACCAAATTTGATTCTGAGATTTTTGAAGCCTTCCGTAATGCTCTCTATATCTATCCGATTGGATTACCGGTCAGGTTGAATAATAAAACGGAAGGAATTGTGATACGTCAAAACGTATCCTATCCCTTACGTCCTGTGATTAGGATTGAAGATAAGGTTTATAACTTAATGGAGAATCTGTCATTATTTATAGAAAAGGTAGCAATTTAAATATAAAACGACCCTGCTGATGAATTTGGCAGGGTCGTTTTGGGGTAGTGCGCCCGGTGGGCGCTCGTCTGGAGTATTTCAAACAATTATGAAGTAAGCATAAGTTAAATTGTTATGGTAAGATGGGAGTTCACCGCATCAATGCATAATTCAGTGACTGCCATTCCCATAGCAAAAAAGGATAGTATGATAATTAGAGCAAAGGCGGTTTTATCATAAATCAATTTTTCTTCCTTTTGTATGAAATTTGCAATCAATATTTCTAAGCCAAGGAATATAAATATCGTAGGCCATAGCTTGAATATAAATTCATAGGATAGGTCCGGTAGGAAGATGCGTAGGAGAAACAAAACACCAAAGATAATTAACATACCGCCAAAGGTAAAGGTTCCAACTCTATGTGTTTTTATCATTACTCAACTCCACCTCTATTCTCGATTTGGTGGGTCTGTTCAGCAGCATCCAGGTCTTTCTTTTTACCGCGTATCAGATAAAGACCAAGTGCAATGATAGAGCATCCGATTAATAATTGAGGTAAGTAATATCCAAGTCTATATACTGCCACCCTGATAGCTTCCGGCAACATCCAACGGAATAATCCGTATAAATTATTCCATAGTATAGCAAAACCGATCACAAGGAAGGCGATTGCCAAAACATTACGGTATTTGCTTTGCATAATTCTTGATTTTTCTTTTGCAAACTCAGGAATAATGAGGTAGTTATCCTCCATTGCATAAAATTCATCATCCGGCATCGAGTGTAGATTAAAGGTATCAAAAAAAGAAAAAAACCATAGTACCGGCATAGCAAGCATTAATAGGCCAAGGTTAAGCCAGACGGCAATAAATATAAGGAGAAAGAAGGCAGACATCAGACTTACGCCACGTTTCATAAATCCCATATACATTTGTCCGGCTCCGGGTAAAAACGAAAAACAAAATGTTAAAAAGCTACTTTTCTTCCTGATCATTGTCAGTTACCTCCGTTTTCATAATATTGTTGGAAAAGTCCAACATACTGTTACTAATAAAATTCATATTCTTCCTGATCGACTTGGTCAGGGAAGTATTATTTACTTCGTCCGAAGTGACGTCAACATAAGTATTGTTAAGGTTATTCGAAGTTACATTAAAATCAGTAAAATTCATGGTCAAAACGAGTAGGATAAGCGCGCCGAGGGTGGCAGTTCCAACCTTAAGACTATATATCAATAATTGCATTCGCTTCGAAGATTCTTTTACTTTTACTGCAAACTGTACCTCAGGCCTCATGGTTGCTTTCATTATTTTAGCTTTCATATCTCTAGGGGCAGTAATTATTTGTTCTGACATAACCGCAGCAAATTGATCGGAACAATAATCACAGGTGCAGATATGTTCTAAGAAACGCTCTTTCTCATCCTGTTTCATAAGATTATGCTGAAATGTATAAAATTCTGTTTTAGATATATGTTGATTGTCATTCATTCGCATATGCCCCTTTCTTATATGTTTTTTGTAGCAAGGCCCTCGCTCGGTAAATCTGAGTTTGAACGGTCTTTAAATTTTTGCCGGTATTGGCAGCGATTTCGGCAGCAGACATTTCGCTGTAGAAGTAGTCCATTGCTATTTCGCGATAAGGAGATTTTAAATTGTTACAGCGCACGGATAATTGCTGTTTTACTTCTAGCTCGAGGATTTTTTCTTCGGGTAAAGGCTCCCTGTCTGGTTGGGTAAGAAAATATTCATCCTCGGTTGGTAAGCTTTGCCGGTCAGAACGCTTTATAAAATCCAGACATTTATTCGTAGCGATACGGCAAAGCCAAGCTTTTTCGTACTGCCGGTCAAAGGTGGGTAAATGCTTGTAGGCGGAAAGGAAGGTTTCCTGGGCTAAATCCTCAGCATCAAAGTAATCTCTAACAATTTTAAAACAGATGGAGTAAATTAAGTTCTGATACGTATCTATTAAATATTCATAATATTGCTCGTTACTGATTATTTCCGCCCCCCTTCGCCCATCATTAACTATAACGTTAGTATATTGCATTTGTCTTCAACTTTGAAGAAAAATTTTATGCTGGTTTTGCCATAGTCTTACTGCGTCTTCCAATCAGATTCTTTAAGCGTCTAAAAATGGATAAGGATAACAAAAATAAAATAATAATGGTGATAATCTTCAATAGTTTTTTCATGGTTTTCTCCTTATAATTTTAATTTTATAATTAATTATTAATATCGTTTACAGACTATTGGGATCCTTTGTAACGTTCATAGATATTAACGAGAATGAAGAGAGATTGTCTTCAAGAATTTTTTTTCGTGCAATGGCACTCACACCTTGTTCTTCCGGCAGAGCTGCATCAAAGATGCAGCATGGGAGGTTAATATGCTATTAAGTCAAGAATTTAATATGTTATAAAGTCAAGAACTTAATATCCTAATATTGATATGTATCAATTAATATGGTAAGTTGGTAATAAGACGTTATACGACAGCATTTATATGAGAATAAAACATTTTAGAAAATTGTATCATGCTACATATGACTTATTGAAGTGACCGAGGAACTGAGTTTTTACGATAGCAGGTAGATAGAAAGGAATATGGGGAGATATGATAGAAGTATGTTTTTATGATAAAATAGATGATAGTTTATTGAAATTTGCAGTAATAGCCGCTAAAACAGAAAAGGGTTTTGTATACTGTAAGCATAAAGATAGAGGAACCTATGAAATTCCTGGAGGCCACCGGGAAGCAGGAGAAGATATACTTGCTACGGCAAAACGAGAATTATATGAAGAGACCGGGGCTATTGACTTTGATATCATGCCGGTTTGCGTATATTCAGTGAAAGGAACTGATAATACGATAACGCAGCAGGAAGAAACCTTTGGTATGCTCTATTATGCTGAGGTCAGAGACTTTGTCATTCTTCCGGATTATGAGATGGAGGAGATAGTATTTCTTCATCAAAATCCGGACCAATGGACCTATCCACAGATACAGCCAATATTAAATGATAAAATAAGAGAGTTCATAGAAAATTTATCATAAGAATTAAATCTAACAAGGGAAGCTGTAAACTATTTTTTATAACAGAATTTATTAGCGAAAATGAGTTCAATAATTATGACTAATATGAAAGGTATCATCATAATCAAAGCAAATTGATCCGTATTTACATAGCACATAGCACCGATGATGGTAGTGTAAAATAGTTTGTGTCTCTGGTAATAAATACCACTTTTTTGGTGAGAATTAGATATGAATAATTCTACCAGGAAGGTGGTTTTTTATATGGCTATTGCAAAGGAGCAATTACGACAGATTATCAAAGAAAACGACATCCAGAGTGTTGGAGACATCTACAACTTACTCAAGGACAGCTTCAAAGACATGATGCAGGAAATGCTTGAGGCAGAGATGGATGTCTCACTCGGTTATCCAAAGAACGAGAAAGGAAATTTACTGATTGAAAACAAAAGAAACGGCTATACACCTAAGACAGTAAAAAGTCAGTATGGGGAGTTTGAGGTTGAAATTCCTAGAGATAGAAATGCTGAGTTTGAACCCAAGATAATACCCAAATATCAAAGGGACATTTCCGGTATCGAAGAAAAAGTTATATCGCTTTACGCCCGTGGTATGTCAACCCGTGATATTCATGACCAGCTGCAGGACATTTACGGAATCGAGCTGTCTGCAGAAATGGTAAGTAAAATCACAGATCGAATTATTCCGGATATTAAAGAATGGCAATCCAGACCGCTTAATCCTATGTATCCATTCGTATTTATGGATGCAATACACTACAAAATCAAGGAAGATGGAAGAATTATTAATCGTGCTGCTTACATTGTTCTGGGAGTCACTCTGGATGGAACAAAAGACATTCTGAGTATCACTATCGGAGCAAATGAATCTTCGAAGTTCTGGCTAGGAATGCTCAATGATCTGAAAAATAGAGGATTAACAGATGTGCTGTTTTTCTGCGTAGACGGGCTTTCCGGCTTCAAAGAAGCAATTAATTCCGTATTTCCAAGAGCCCAGGTCCAAAGATGTATCATACACATGCTACGTAATTCCTTTAAATATGTATCGTATAAGGACATCAAGAGATTTGCTTCTGATTTCAAGGCAGTATATAAAGCACCAAATGAGGATCTTGCAATGGCAGAGTTAGAAACATTGAAAGAGAAATGGGGAAAGAAGTATCCCTATGCGATCAGTAACTGGGAAAGTAATTGGGATGTCGTCAGCCCCTTCTTCCATTTTAGTGATGATATAAGAAGAATCATGTATACGACAAATATCATAGAGGGGCTGAACCGTCAATTCCGAAAAGTTACTAAAACAAAAAGTGCTTTTACTAATGACACATCCCTTGAAAAAATGCTGTACTTGGCATCCATGAATGTAATTAAGAAATGGACGCAACGGTACAGAAACTGGGATATGGTATTAAGCCAACTTGGACTCCTGTATGATGACCGACTGACTCAGTACCTGTAAACAGAAAAAGCAACCGGCGTAAGCTTCAGATAACTGAACCTTTACGCCGGTAAACAATAATTCCGTCGGCACTATAATTATTGCCGATATACCCATATTTATTCCAGAGGCCGGGTGTGGGCAGCGCCCACGTCTACTTTCTATGCTTGAAAATATACAATCACTGAATAATATATCCAGCAAATGGATAGACTATGATTGAACATATATTTCGACACTGATTTACATATTTAATTCTTACCGATGAGCTGGTATTAATTATTTGATTTCAGCTTCGGACACAGAAAAATTTACACCCTCCCGATGATAATTGAAAGCAGCAGGAACATAACACCCATGCTTCTACATAATTTTTTCTCATTGTATTTTTCCTTCTCTTTTGCACTAGCCGTGTTATATCCGGCAATCAACCAACTGCCTTTTCCAAGCAAAAAAATAATTCCAAGTATGGTGAAAACAGCTACCATTATATATGCTATTATCATAATAATCCCCCTTTACAATTCCTTATATTATAACATATATGATTTATATTGAAACCCCAACTTCTTCGAGTAACGTTGTCAATATAAATATCTTAACATATCTTCCTTCTTTCAAGCAAAAAATAACAAAGTTGAGGGCATTCATACTCAACAAAAATACACCAATATTTCCGCTTAAGAAATATGTAATTACACTACCTTTTAAAATAAAAAAGCAACAGAAATTTTCCGTTGCTTTTTTAGGTGCAAATAGAGTGATCTTTCAATACTATGTATAAAAGAATCAAATCGTTAGCTTTGATATCAATACAAACTTATTATTTTACAAATACATTATAGATTGCTCTGGTAGCTTCTTCAAAATCCTCTTCGGAAACGCCGATAATAATATTGAGTTCAGAAGAACCTTGGTCGATCATCTTAATATTGATTTTTGCTTCCGAGAGAGCAGTAAACATTTTAGCAGCAGTACCTCTGGCTTTTCTCATACCTCTGCCAACTACGGCGATTAATGCAAGATCATTTTCAATATCGATATGATCCGGATGTGTTCTTGAGATTATCTCATCCAATACTGCTTTTTCCTTACCCTTGATGGAATCATTGCTTACTATTACACTTAATGTGTCAATACCGGACGGAATGTGCTCAAAGCAGATATTATTCTTTTCTAAGGCACGAAGAACATTTCTACCAAAACCTACGGCAGAGTTCATCATATCTTTTTCTATGTTAATAACGGAAAAGCCCTTCTTACCTGCAATGCCGGTAATAGTAAACTTACTGCTTTCAACTGATTGGGATACAATCATAGTTCCCGGATCCTGCGGAAGGTTGGTGTTTCTGATATTAATCGGGATACCTACGGTACGTACCGGGAAGATAGCGTCTTCATGAAGTACGGTTGCACCCATATAAGAAAGCTCTCTAAGTTCTCTGTAGGTGATGGTTGTAATGGGCTTAGGATCTTTTACAATTCTTGGGTCGCATACCAGGAAGCCACTAACATCAGTCCAGTTCTCATAGATTTCTGCGTTTGCTGCTCTGGCTACGATAGATCCGGTAACATCAGAACCGCCACGAGAAAAGGTTTTAATCGTATCATTTGGCATGGAGCCATAGAAGCCGGGGATTACCGCATATTCCAATTCTTTCAATTTGGGTTCAAGCTTAGAAATTGTTCTTTCCAAATCAAATTCTCCGCTCTCGTTAAAATAAAGTAAACCAACCGTATCAAGAAATGGAAAATCAAGATATTTCGCCAGTAGAATACTGTTAAGGTATTCTCCACGGCTGGCTGCATAATCGCGTCCTGCTTTATGAGCAAAGGAATCTTTGATATATTTGAATTCATCATCAAGAGATAAATCAAGGGATAAATCTCTAATAATGGTGTTATAACGCTCCTCGATCGCATTAAAATCGTCGTCAAAGTTTTCTCCCTTTGATGCTTTATCATAACATCCATATAGCATATCTGTGATTTTAGTATCCTCAGAAAAACGTTTACCGGGAGCGGAAGCAACAACAAAACGTCTGGTTTTGTCTGCATGAATAATATCAGCTACCTTTTTAAATTGATTTGCATCGGCAAGAGAGCTACCACCGAATTTAACAACCTTAGTATTATTCATAGATTATCCTCTTTCTGCACAGCACTAATATGCTGTAATTAATTTATTTTAATTTTTTTATTGTATCATTATATTATATATTAGAAAAATAATCAATTACTGTCAATAAAAGAATAGGCCTAATTTAATAATTATACACCAATAATGTTCTTTTATACTTTATGTTGTTTATATCAATATGGATTTCTATTCTTGTTTGAGGTATTCTATGAATTTCTTCAGAACATTTGTGTACTCCAAGAAATCAGCTCTTCTTGTTTTCTTAAAAAAGATGCTTTATAATGTTAATGTTCAAGCAGAAAAAATAATGATACTCAAAGATGCGCAAACCACATTTTAAAAGCTGCGCTTGAAAGTTACATACTTATTAAACGGCAGTATGGGAGGTTAATATGAATACATTGGAATACATAATCAAATCCATTGAAACACTAGTGAATATACCCAGCCCCTCCGGTTTTACCAAAGAGGTAATGGACTATGTGAAAAAAGAAGCAGAGCACTTTGGCTATGCATGTAATTTTAGTAATAAAGGTGGATTAATCATTACGGTAGAGGGAAAGGGTACAGAAACCCTTGGAATATCTGCACATGTGGATACTTTGGGAGCAATGGTGCGTTCCATCGATCAGGAAGGAACATTAAAATTTACTATGGTTGGAGGATATACGATGCATAGCATCGAAGGCAGCTACTGTAAAATTCACACCAGGGATGGGAAGACCTATACGGGAACCATCTTGATCAAAAGTGCGTCAGTCCATAGCTATGATGATGCAAAAACAATTGAGCGTACCGACCGTAATATGCTGGTTCGTATCGATGAGCCGGTGAAAAGCAAGGAGGATGTTATTGCACTTGGAATAAGTGCTGGAGATTACATCAGCTTTGATGCAAAATATCAGTATACAGATCAGGGTTTTATCAAATCCAGGCACTTGGATGATAAAGCTTCAGTGGCGATACTGCTTGGAATGCTGAAGGATATGTCGGAGCGTAAGCTGGTGCCAGATAAGAGTCTTATGCTAC
The DNA here is from genome assembly GCA_023414875.1 of Bacillota bacterium. Taxonomy (GTDB): domain Bacteria; phylum Bacillota; class Clostridia; order Lachnospirales; family Lachnospiraceae; genus Mobilitalea. The sequence continues at coordinate 31,897 of JAEZMV010000017.1, forward strand.
TGATTAGTAATTATGAAGAAGTAGGGTTTGGAGCCAGTTGGCTGCCGCAGGAGATTACGGAATTACTGGCAGTGGATATGGGAGCAGTTGGAGACGATCTGAATGGAAGTGAATATTGTGTATCTATCTGTGCGAAGGATTCCCGTGGACCATACGATTATGAGATGACCAGCCGATTAATTGAGCTTGCCAAGGAGAGACATCTGGATTATGTTGTTGATATTTTCCCTCATTATGGCTCGGACGTATCTGCTGCTTTAGCAGGAGGAAATGATATTCGAGGAGCCTTAATCGGTCAGGGAGTGCATGCTTCTCATGGAATGGAGCGAACCCATAAGAAAGGAATTGAAAATACTTATAAACTTTTGATGGCATATATCGGATTAAATTAAGGAGGGAAGCTTCCGCCTAAACCAGTGGACAAAAGCATAATAAACCAGCTAACGAGTAGATAATAACTTCGTTGGCTGGTTTTTTCATGCGTAAGGTAATTATCACTTCGTGAACGCATTCGGCGCGGAGAGTCTGTTCTGCAGATTATTTGTTATTTCTTTCTTGACAGTATCTATTTATGGTGTTATAGTGTGTATACAGGATATATACAATATTACACTACGAGGTAAACGAATGAACATTTTAATCAGTAATTCCAGTGATAAACCAATTTATGAACAGATCACTTCTCAGATTAAGCAAATGATAATCAGCGGTGAAATGGAAGCCGGATCATTGCTTCCCTCCATGCGAACCTTAGCGAAAGGGCTACGCATCAGTGTGATCACGACGAAAAGAGCATATGAGGATTTAGAGCGGGATGGTTTTATTTATACAGTCGTTGGTAAAGGTAGCTTTGTGGCGGAAAAGAACATGGAATTTGTAAGAGAAGAGCAGCTTCGGATTGTAGAGGATCATCTGATAAAGGCGGTGGCAGGAGCAAAGGCCGGAGGTATCGGTTTGGAGGAAATGCAGGATATTATGAAAATGATTTATGATGAGGAGGTTTAAATATGACGGGCACAATTACATCAATAACCGGTATCGGTACTGATTGCAAGGATGCAATATCAATAGTTAATCTAACAAAGAAGTATAAGGATTTTACATTAAATGGTATCAGCTTTCATGTTCCAAAGGGTTCCATAATGGGCTTTGTCGGAGAAAACGGAGCGGGAAAAACAACAACGATTAAAGCAATTCTTGATTTGATTCATACGGATGGAGGTGAGATTGAAATACTTGGATCGAATACGAAACAGCTGCCACCGGCAATTAAAGCGCAAATAGGTGTTGTATTTGACGGAAGTAATCTCCATGATAATTTGAATGTAAAAAACGTTAACCTGGTCATGAAGAGTATTTATCCTAATTGGGATGAAAAAGTATTTTTTGGATATATCAAACGGCTTCAGCTATCCGAGAATAAAATCATTAAGGATTTCTCCAGAGGTATGAAAATGAAGCTTTCGATTGCGATAGCCCTTTCACATAACTCTAAGGTATTGATTTTAGATGAAGCAACCAGCGGATTGGATCCAATCATACGGGATGAGATTCTTGATATTTTTCTGGATTTTATACAGGATGAAGAACATACGATTCTGTTATCCTCCCATATCATAAGTGATATAGAAAAGATAGCTGATTACGTTACGTTTATCCATCAGGGTAACATCATATTTAGTGAGAGCAAGGATGATTTGATTTACCAACACGGAGTTATCCATTGCAGGAAGGATGAATTATCAAAGTTGGATCGCTCTTACATTGTTGGAGTTCGAGAGAATAGTTATGGTGCAGAGGTTTTAATCCGTAGTAAGGATGCTTTTTTAAGACATTACCACCAATATACAGTAGAAAGAACCACCATTGAAGAGATTATGCTCTTTAAGATCAAAGGAAAGGAGCTTTCATAATATGAAGGGCTTAATACTTAAGGATTTTATTAATCTAAAAAAGAATATAAAGATATTTTCTGTACTAATTATTATCTATGGTGTGATGTCTTTTGCATCTGAAGATGCCGGCTTATTTAGTTCTACATTAACAATACTGTTTGCTGTTCTGGTTATGAGTTTATACTCCTATGATGAAATGGCAAAATGGGATGGGTATGCACTTACAATGCCTCTTTCAAGAGATACTATAGTACAAGGTAAATATCTTATGATGTTATTACTGACGTTGATTGGTGCAATAGTAGGCCTATCGTTTACGTTCGTTATGAACATAGTTTCAGAAAATTCAATTTCAATGATGGACAGTTTGCTTAATAGTGGAATTGGAGCATCCATTATTATATTCTTTTACAGTATAGCCATTCCATTTATCACGAAGCTGGGGATAGAAAAAGCAAGAATGATCGTTATGGTTATATACCTGATTCCTTTCATACTGACGATAACAATAAAAAAAGCAATAGAATCGGGAAATGTAATTATGCCGGAGAATATGACCAATATGATTAATTATGTAATCGAGCATGCTTACTTTATTTTACCTGTGGTAGTATTACTGGCTTTGTGTATATCCTACACGATTTCTATAAGAATTTATCGTAAAAAGGAATTTTAATCTAGATAATCACTTGTATAAATACAATTTCACCTTTCTATCATTGTTTCATAAAATAATGTATGAATTATTAATAGAAAGGAATTAATCAATTGTATAACGATAATTTCAATCAAAATAAGAATTCAAAAGACAAAGAGCCGATGAGAAGCCAACAGTTTTTCCCGGGCGGCTTTCCGATGCCTCCCCAATATCCTGGTGATAATTTCCCTCAAGGCCCCGGTTCACCGGGGATGGGTCAACCACCAAGGTCTGCACCTCCGAATTTTATCCCTGAAGGGCCTAGTATGGAAAGAGGTCAGATGGAAGGACCGGCTCAATTCGGTGCTGGTAGTGAATTTAGGGGTGGTGGTTTACAGACCAGACCGGGAGAGATTCGTAGATGTATTAACAGATTTACCTTTATCTGGCTATTTAATGGAAACAGCTTTTGGTTTTATCCCACCTTTGTTGACAGACAGTTTGTAATGGGTTTTCGTTGGAGGAGAAATCGCTGGGAATTTGAAAGAATTAACTTGAGAAGAATTTTCTTTTTCCGTTGTTTCTAGACTTCATTATTGATAATCATAAGTTTAATAAGTAACTACAACGTATTAAAAAATGTGAAGTCTTTGGACTTCACATTTTTTCAATAGGAATAGCGCCCTATTATGAATTTGCGTCGGTAATTATCACTTCGTGAACACGTTTGGCCAGTCTGCCTTGTAGACTCGTTGCTCTCTCATAAAAAGAATGATCTTTGAGATTATATGTTATATATTATTCCTCGTTATGCTCAGGTTCTTGAACGGCTTCCTCAACACTCTTTACCTTTCTGACCTGCAAGCCTCTAATAATTACGATACCCAAGCCAATAAGAAATAGGAAGATAGCAATAAACTGTGAGGTGGATAAGGGGCCGATATTACCGCGTTCCAAATCACCTCGGAAAAACTCAATGATAAATCTTCCGGCACTATAGAAAATCAAATAAAACCCTGCGATTTGTCCATCTGCCTTTATTCTTTTAGCCAGAATAATTAATACAAGAAAGTTCAGAAAGTTCAGTATACTGGAAATAGGTTGAGTAGGGATTAGTCGAATATCATTTGGGGCAAATTCTGATTCATGGAATTCAATTCCTAAAAAGCCATGAGCTTTTTCACCGTAACAGCATCCTGCAAAGATACAACCAATTCTACCAAAGCCTTGTGCTAAGGCAATGGAGGGCATAACCAAATCAAAATATTTAAGGAAATTCAACTTATGTCTTTTGCAAAAAAGGAAGCCGGCCAGGATACCACCAATGATACCACCATATACTACAAAGCCTTTTGATACATCTAATAATAAACTAGGATCAGAGATAATATTTTTAATCTGAGTAATCAGATATAATAATTTAGCTCCTAAAATTCCCCCGACGAGACACCATATGGTTAAGGAAAATATTAACTCATGCTCCAGGTTTTTTCTTTTAGCTCTGTACTCCGCCGTCATAAAAGCCGCGATTATTCCGATAGCAATCATAAGGCCATAACCGTACAGCGTAACGGGACCAATTTTAAGTAATTCATTCTTCATGATTTATATCCTTTCATTACATATATGTAGAAACATTAATTACATTAAGTATACCTAATTTCCGACTAAAATGAAACATAAATTTCTAAAACAGAGTATAAAATGATTGCTATGAAAATGAGAAAGCAGAAACAGCGTTATTTTAGGAGCCAGTAAAGGGTGATTTGAAGTCTGAGTTAGTGAAAGAATCATTAATGTAAATCATAGGAAAGAATCATATGTAAATAATAGTTGACAATAAAACATTGTTATGTTACATTGATGTCATGAAACAAAACAATGTTACGTTACAGAGGTGAGAAAGTTGAATTTAATATCAAAAAAAGATCTTTTAGCAATGACAGGTATTTCTTATGGACAGCTTTACCGCTGGAAGAGGGAACGGCTTATTCCCGAGGAATGGTTTATCAAGCAATCAGCTTATACCGGGCAAGAAACTTTTTTTCCAAGAGAGCAGATATTAAGCAGAATTCAATCCATACTGGAACTTAAGGATTTGTATTCCTTAGAGGAACTGGCTAAAATCCTATCTCCGCAGGCATCGGTTGCCAAAATCTCGATTCATGATCTGCAGGAGATGGAGGAGATGGATCAAGGGTTAATCCTTATGCTGCCCGAGATATATGGTAAGGAGCAATTTGAATTTTTCGAGGTAGCATTTATGATTGCGGTATCTCAGGCAGTAAGAAAAATCGGAATAAACGAACAGCAAAAGAGAACTTTACTTGAAAATGGGATATCAGCGGTATCCGAGCAGAAGAATATGAATGTGTCCTGTACATTCATTATGATTCAAAATGAATACCATACAGTATTTTCACCAAACTCGATTCCTATTGCCTTTGATAATGGAATTGAGGTAAAGGATCAACAGCATTTAACAGAGATAGCTGATATGATCAAAATAAAATATAAAAAGAGATTTATTAAATAAAGGAGGTTTCGTAATGCAGGACTTTATCATATCAGGTGTAGGGAAAATAAATGGTGGAGAATTTGATACTGTTAGAGTAGGTGGAATAGGAACCTGTACGAGCAGTATCAAGGCAAAAAATCTTCATATAGAAGGTGTATTTAATTGTACGGGTGATGTTGAGGCAGATTACATATACTGTGAGGGAGTAGCTGACTTCAAATCAAATATCAGGGCGAAAAAAATCAGTGTAACAGGTGTAATTACAGAGAAATTCGGTACAAAGATAGAAGCAGAGGAAATCATCTGCGCAGGAGTAATAAAGACCTCCGGGGAGATTTCAGCAGACCGTATCAGTGCAGAGGGTTGTATAGAAGCAAGCGAAATTGTAGGAGATTATATCAAAATTGATTCACATTACCACGGAAAACGGCTCATTAAATTCTTCAACAAGTATAAGTCCGACGTTAAGCTGATTGAGGCCACGACGATCGATATAAGTAGCGTAAGTGCAGAGACTGTTAACGGAAAAGATATTAAAATAGGTCCATACTGCAGTATTAATAACATAGATTGTAGTGGTATCCTATCCATTGACCGAAGTGCTGTTGTAAAGAATATAACCGGTAACTATACCATGAGAGACTAAAGGTTTCATGATTAACTTCATAGCTAGATGAGAGAGGAGGGTTTTCACATACCTTCTTTTTTATTTCATAGAGATAAAATCATATAATACAAGAATCTAATGCATTACTATTGCCAAATTATGCTATATACTATATAGTAACAAATATGGTAAAAAAATAGAAAAGCTTTTTCTGAAATATTACTAATATAGGAGGGTTACTCGTTGGCGTCCAATCAAGAAAAATCAAGATATTTATATATTGATAATCTTAGATTATTAATAATTATCTTAGTGGTAATGGTACATTTGGCGGTTACCTATAGCGGGATCGGCGGTTGGTACTTTACCGATACTATAGAGGAACTGGATACTGTTTCCTTTGCAGTCTTTGGGTTGTTCCAATCCTTTACACAGGCTTATTTTATGGGATTTTTATTTCTGGTTTCGGGATATTTTATTGCAAAATCCTATGATAAGAAAGGGTCAGGAAGATTTGTAAAGGAGCGCTTCATACGATTGGGGATTCCGACCCTGATCTATATGCTGGTCATCAATCCTTTTATCAATTATGTGCTTATAGGGCATACTTGGGATAAACCGAGGTTTTTTACATTTTATTTTGGTTATATCAAAAGCTTTGATTTTATCGGAGGGAGTGGGCCATTGTGGTTTGCATTCGCCCTTCTGATATTCAATTGTGTTTATGTATTATATCGAAGCCTTACAAAGTCACATATAATACCTGCTGAAAGAAAGCTGCCAGGTACAGGTTCGGTACTCATATTAATCCTTACCGTTTCAATTGGTGCATTCCTTATTCGTCTCGTACAACCAATTGATACGAACATAGCAAATATGCAACTATGCTTCTTTTCCCAATACATTATATTATTTATGGTTGGGATTAGAGCCGGACGGTATGACTGGTTCACAAAGTTTCCATATAAAACAGGTCGTAGATGGTTCATCTCAGCGATTTCACTGGGAGTTATCTTATGGGTTGTATTAATGATAACCGGAGGAGCACTCGAAGGAGGCTTTGATATATATAAAGGAGGTCTTACCTGGCAGAGTGCAGCGTATGCTGTTTGGGAATCCTTTATATCCGTTGCCGTGGGAATTGGACTGATCACCTTATTCAGGGAGAAACATAATAAACAGAGCAAACTGATTAAAACAATGTCTGATAATTCTTTTGGAGTATATATGTTCCATGCCCCCATTATAATTGCAGTATCACTGGCCCTCGTCGAGATAGAATTGCACCCGTTAGTAAAGTTCCTCGTGGCAGCAGCAATAGGAATCCCTCTTAGCTTTTTGCTCTCGAACTATTTATTTAGAAGGATCCCGGGGTTGAAGAAGGTTTTATAAAGCAGAGTAAGAATAGAAGAAATAGAAAAGAACAAAATATAGTCATAGTAGCACTAAAATAAATGTTATACATATTATATAAGGCTACAGCAACATATCATTTCATAACGTTGCTGTAGCCCTTATATTTATTATATCACCGGTTTTAAACACCGGCTTTCATTCAATGACTCAATAAATCATTTGATGTATTAAATATCTTCTAATATTTGCTTGCGCTTGTTTTGATACTCATCATAGGTTATCATATTCTTGTCATACAGACTTTGTAACTCATTCAGTCTTTCTTCTGGAGTTTTTCCATTGCTAATACTATTATGATAAATCCGGCCAATGATTGTCCTTTCCCTGGTTTTACTCTGACTCGTCTACTCATAATACATCCCCTTTTCTTAATCCACAATAAATAATTTAGCACCGGTTTTCGTTGATGAGCGATGCGGATCAGTGCCATCTGATACTTGATACGACATACCGGGAGTCAGTAAAAAGGTTCTGCCATCTTGCAATTCTGTATGTAATTCACCTTCCATAACTAACAATACATGTCCGCGGCTGCACCAGTGATCTGCCAGATAGCCCGGGGTATACTCTACCATACGAACTCGTAGATTTCCTATTTCCAGCGTCCTCCAAATTGCTTTACCTGTAAGTCCATTATGTTCGACAGGTTCAACTAAATTCCAGTCCAAGGTGTTAAATGGAACATCAATAATATTCATAATTTTACTCGCTTTCTTTTAATTGAGTCACAACCAATTGTGATTGAAACGATTGTGAACAAATCGAAAAACCTATCTACTTCTTTATTGATATAATAATGCGAATGGTAGTAGTTGTCAATTTAAAATGGGGGCAAATGCGATCCGAACATCACACAATATGGTTTCGTTTTGGAGGTGCAATATGAAAGTTTCCAAAAAAGAATCATACTCCACGCGAACTATTTTGTTTAATATTAATATATTTCTTCATAGTTTTTGTATAAAATAATAATTATATATTTATTTTAATTATGTTAACATACTAGTATACAAGTTTATGGGATTGCTATAAATATAATTATATATACTAAGGAGGAATAATATGCGAGGAATAGTTGGAGGTGTTTTACTGACATTAGGTAAAATATATCAGAAATTTAGTAACAACAGAAAAGTCAAAAGAGAAAAAAATGTTTACTTAAATAAGTCAAGTATTTACAAAGAGAAGAACGTAGTCACAGATATCATCTCAAAAGTAAGTTTCTTTTCCACTCTAAGATTCAAGTTTATTGCTTCCTTTCTCATACCGATAACATTTATCATAATTCTTGGCATTGCATCTTTTATAAAAGCTTCAACTGAAATCGAAAATAATTATGAAATGGCTACCATCAGCTCAATTAATATGGCTGCTGAATATATGCGCTTTGGTTTTCAAAATGTAGAAGCAATCAGCAGTCAATATGTGAGTGACATTTCTATTATTGATTATTTGCGTAATAATGGCGATAATTTGTCGCTAAGTAATACCAGAAAAACTATATCTAACTCATTAGCAACAAAGAAAATATCAGATGAATTTATTCAAAATTTATATATCATTTCTAGTGATGCATTACCGATCTATACAGCATCAAAATTTACTCTTGAGGATGATTTCTTTGCAAGCTTTCAGGAAACAGATATTGGGAAATATCTACAAGAGAATCGAATTAAGATTGTCTGGGATGGACAGGATGAGTTTCTGGACCAAAACCTGGGTAATACTGACAAAGATTATTCCATGCGTTTGGTTAGATACTTTCCGGCAATAGAATCAATTCTTGTTATTGAAACTAAATTAGATACAATAAGAAATATTATGGAAAAAGTATCATTCGATAAATCCGGTTTTCTTGGAATGATTACTCCGGATGGAAGGGAGCTTACGATTAATCCCCAGATTGAAGCTGAGGATGACTCAGCAGAGGAAGCATACACAGAGGTAATTACTCAACCAGTATTCGTGAGTGAACCTTTCTATCAGGATGCATTGGCCACAAGAGATATAAGCGGTTCAAACTACGTGGATTATAAGGGTGCACAGCATCTGTTTATGTTTTCAAAGATCGGAAACACTGGAAGCATGATATGTGCGTTGATACCCAAATCTACGATAATCAGCCAGGCAGACAGTATAAAGACAATTACTGTTATTATAGTTATGATTGCCTGCATCGTAGCTCTGCTTACAGCAGTATTTTTATCCACGGGAATCGATAGGACAATTCATGGTATCAATTCCAAGCTAAGGCAAGCAGCCAACGGTGATCTTACCGTTAAATTCACTTCAAAGCGTAAGGATGAATTCCTAATTTTAATAAAGCAAATTCAGATTACCTTTCACAATATGATGGAACTAATAAATCAGGTGAATCAAATGAGTGGTGAGGTATCAGACTCTTCCTTAAACGTATCACATAGCTCCAACCTATTCTTAAAGTCAGCGAAGGAAATATCATGTGCTATGACAGAGATTGAGATGGGAATCAATCAACAAGCAAAGGACGCTGAGGATTGCCTTCTACAGATGGATATACTTTCTCAACGAATTGTATTGGTAAGTAAAAACACGAATGAAATAGGACAAATTGCAGATAACACAAAGCGTAGGGTTCAAGAAGGTACTATCATTAATGATGAAATGTATCAACAAACCTTATCAACGATTTCAATCACAACTGATATAATAAATGAAATAGAGAACTTGGCAGAAAAATCTTATGCCATCAATAAAATCATAAATACTATCAATGCGATTGCAAATCAAACCAACCTACTATCATTGAATGCCTCCATTGAAGCCGCAAGAGCAGGAGAATATGGAAAAGGTTTTTCAGTTGTTGCAAATGAAATTAGGAATCTTGCTGAACAATCAAAGTCATCAGCAACTGACATCAAAAAAATAATTGATAGTATTCATAAGGATACCTTCAGTATGGTTGAAACAGCGCGTAAGGTTGAGGAAGTATTGAAGATGCAGGAAAGTGTAGTTAAGAATTCAACTGTCTCCTATCAGGACATAAATGAGAGTGTTGAAAAATTATTGGTATCATTGAAATATATAACTGAGAATGTAAATAATATTGAAGAAGCAAGAATAAATACACTATCTTCTATTGAGAATATCTCTGCGGTACTGGAGGAAACAGCTGCATCAACCATGAATGTTAATCAGAACTCGAATAACCAACTAAGTACCATAGAATCCCTTGATAATTCAGCTCGAAAGCTCAATGCCAATGCCGGTAATCTGGTAAAGGAAATCCAAAAATTCCAGATAGAGTCTGATGAAACTGTAAAATTACAGGAGTAAGGCATCCAATCTGCTGATTTTCTATAAAATATATGCAGATAATTAAGTTATAACGAAAGCAATTTCATTTTAGATATATAATCAAGCGAGGATGTAAAATGAGTAAGAAAATATTATTCAACAATAATTGGGAATTTACAAAGCAAGCAATTGGTAGTGATAAGACAAATATCATGAAGGATGATATAGTCTGGGAAAAAGTGGATATACCCCATGACTGGGCAATTTATAATTCGACCTCCATGTATGAATCCTGTGTAGGCTGGTATAGAAAATACTTTACAATTCATTCTTCTGATTGCTTAACGGATTCTGAAACCCATAAAAAGAGTGGAAGATATCTAATTCGATTCCAAGGAATTTATATGGATAGTACTGTATATATGAACGGTACAAAAATAGGTGAGTGGAAATATGGTTATTCAACATTTGAATTTGATATCACAGATGCTTTAATTGATGGTGAAAATTTGCTTCTAGTACGTGTTGTAATACAGACACCTAATTCAAGATGGTATTCGGGTTCCGGTATATACCAAAATGTATGGTTAAAAATGGTATCAAAAATACACTTTGTATCGGATGGCATCTATATATCAACAACAAAAAGGGGTAATGACTGGGATGTGAGGATTGATTGTGAAATAATGGGGGATTACTTACAACATTCACCCGATAAAGTAAATAGGGAACAAAATATTAATCAAAATAACGCTTACATATTAAGGCATACGATTTATGACAACGATGGTGAAACTATTGGAAGTACTCAGGGCAATACTGATAATCAAGTAATATCTGTATTATCACCACGGTTCTGGGATGTCGATGATCCCTATCTGTACATTCTGAAATCAGAGTTAATATTTAATGGCAATATCCTTGATGAGGAGTTCAACCGATTTGGATTTCGTTCCATTCGTTTTGAAGCAGACAGCGGTTTTTATCTAAATGAACGTCATGTAAAGCTTCATGGCGTATGTCAGCATCATGACCTTGGATCACTTGGCGCAGCTGTGAATTCAGCTGCTATAAAACGACAACTAATGCTTCTGCATGAAATGGGTGCGAATGCGATCCGAACATCACACAATATGTTTTCCGAAGAGTTTCTTGCGCTTGCGGACGAAATGGGTTTTTTAGTTATTGATGAAGCCTTCGATATGTGGGAAAAGCCTAAAAACTCATATGACTACGCGCGCTTTTTCAAGGATTGGGCTTTAATTGATGTTGAGAGCTGGATTAAGAGGGATAGGAATCACCCCTGTGTTATTATGTGGAGTATCGGTAATGAAATATATGATACACATTCCTGTGAGAGCGGTCAGGAACTGACACGTTTATTAATGGAGTATGTTCATAAGTATGATTCATATCATAATGCATATGTAACCATCGCATCTAATTATATGCCCTGGGAAAATGCTCAAAAATGTGCGGATATCGTTAAGCTTGTCGGTTACAATTATGCGGAAAAATATTATGAAACTCATCATATACAATTTAAAGACTGGATTATTTACGGAAGTGAAACCGGCTCGATTGTCCAAAGTCGTGGTATTTATCATTTTCCGTTAGAGACAGAGATTCTTTGCGATGATGATGAACAATGTTCATCCCTTGGTAACAGTATTACCAGTTGGGGAGCAAGAAGCATTGAAAAGTGTATCATAGATGACAGAGATACCGTATATAGTGCCGGAATGTTTATCTGGAGCGGATTTGATTATATAGGTGAACCAACACCATACCATACGAAAAATAGTTACTTTGGTCAGCTTGATACTGCGGGCTTTAAAAAGGACTCATTTTATATCTATCAGGCAGAATGGACCGACTACAAGAAAAATCCAATGGTTCACCTTTTTCCGTACTGGGATTTTAATGAAGGTCAAATAATCGATGTACGGATCTGCTCCAATGCACCTATGGTTGAACTTTTCTATAATAATACCTCACTTGGAATTTATAAAATTGACCATTCTCATGGACAGAAGCTGATTGGAGACTGGAGGCTGCCTTATCGTATTGGGGAACTGCGGGCAGTTGCATATGATGAAAATAACCACATAATTGCTCAGGACGTACAACGCTCGTTTGGTAATGCAGCAAGTATTATAATAAAGCCTGATAAAGAAATATTAAAGGCAAATGGACAGGATTTAATATTTCTGGAGATTTCCATGGAGGATGAATCTGGAAATCCGGTACTTAATGCAAATAATCGCGTATATGTTAAGGTATCCGGATGTGGCCGTCTGATTGGTTTGGATAACGGTGACAGCACAGATTATGATTCCTATAAAGGTACAAGCCGCAGATTATTTAGTGGAAAACTGCTTGCTATTATTGCAGCCAAAACAATTCCAGGTAAAATATATATGGAAGTAACTTCGATAGGTCTTCCAACAAAAACTATGGAATTTATTGCAAAAGAATGCCCCGTTACACCTGGAATATCCGCTTATGAGGAAAACAAAGAGAGTATTCATATATCAGAAATCCCGATTCGCAAGCTTGAGATCATTAGTCCGAACGGAACCAGTCTGTGCGAAGAGTTACGCGAAGTAGAAGTTGAGGTGAAAGTTTATCCAGAAGATTCAACCTATGAAGATATTGCATGGCAGGTGACCAATGCTTCAGGTGTTATGTCTAATATAGTGAGAATGACACCGAATGGGAAAAAAGCATCGCTTCAGGCTATAGGTGATGGTGATTTTTATGTTCGAGCAACCGCAAACAACGGTTCAAGCAGACCAAGACTTATCTCTGTCTTGGAATTTAACAATACCGGTTTAGGAACAGCTTTCTATAATCCATATGATTTTATTTCCGGAAGTCTGTACAGTAGGAGTATTGGTGAAATTAGTAATGGTAACGAACGTGGAGTGGCTACTTCACGGGAAGGAATCAGCATTATCGTTTATGATAGATTAGATTTTGGATCAATTGGATCAGATGAGATTACAATTCCGATCTTTGAACTGGATAATAAGCCCGTCGCACTTGAAATATGGGAAGGAGACCCATATGAAGAAGGAAGCGAGTTACGGGCGGATGTTATTTATGATAAAAAATCAATCTGGAATACGTATCAGGAGGAGACCTTTCACTTAAATAAACGTTTTAAGGGTATCACAAAAATTGCTTTTTTACTACGCAGAAAAGTGCATATCAAAGGTTTTTCGTTTAAGAAACCAGAAAAAGCATATGTGTTGCATTATGCCGTATCATATAATTCTCTTTATGGAGATTCCTATACAGTAGAAGATGATTGTATAACAGGCATTGGAAACAATGTAACGATAGCCTATGATGAAATGGATTTTGGAATAAAAGGAATGAAAAGGCTGGTAATCTGCGGACGGTGTGATATTAATAATTCAATCAATATATGTTTTAACGGTGACGGTGGCGAGGTAAGGCAGTTGATTGAATTCCCATGTTCTTCAGAGTATACAGAACGAGTATTTGAAATGGATAACATTAATGGAATGCAGACGGTTGTTTTGCTTTTTTTACCGGGATGTAAGTTTGATTTAAAATGGTTTCGTTTTGAGATATAAATTAATATATTCCTTTTGAATATAGGTTTTAAACACTATATGTTAATAATTACTAAATAAATTATATTTATTTTGTAACTTTTTACAATTTTAATATCCATACTAGTATGATAATATACTAGTATACAAGTTATAAATATTTAAAAGAAAGTTCAAAACGAAATTATATCGATTTCTTTTGGCCTTAATATTTAACTTTAATGAAAGAGGTGCAATATGAAAGTTTCCAACAAAGAATCATACTCCACAAAAACCAGAAAAGCGGTAAGTTATATAAAACGCTATTGGACGCTGTACTTACTATTGGTTCTTCCGGTAACATATTTTATAGTTTTTCGATATATTCCTATGACGTACATACAAATTGCATTTAAAAAATTTAGTATTATTCAAAATGTCTGGGAAATGGATTGGGCATCGAACCATGGTTTCGAATATTTCATTAAAGCCTTTTCAAATCGTGATTTCCTGTATGCGATACGTAATACATTATTACTCAACGTTCTGGATCTAGTCATCGGCTTTCCGGCTCCGATTATTTTAGCTTTGTTATTGAATGAGCTGGTTTTTAAACGTTTCAAACGTGTTACGCAGACTATTGTTTATTTACCGCATTTTCTTTCCTGGATCATCATTTCAGGTTTGGCATTACAACTTTTTGCACCAACGAATGGCTTAGTAAACATGGTTTTGAAAGAACTGGGCTTAAATACTATACCGTTCCTCAATGATCCTAAGAACTGGGTAGTTACCTATATATTTTTAGGGGTATGGCAGAGCGTTGGCTGGAACACCATCATCTATTTAGCAGCTATTACAGGGATTAACCCTGAACTATATGAAGCAGCTTCGGTTGACGGAGCAGGTCGTTTCAAAAAAATGATACATATCACATTGCCAGGGCTTCGCTCAACAATTATTGTCCTTCTGATCCTAAATCTCGGACGTATTTTAGGAAGCGAATTTGATCGCCCTTTTGCCCTTGGAAATAATCTGGTACAAAGTTCATCTAATGTATTATCTACCTTTGTCTTTACAAATGGTATTCGAGGATTACAATTCTCAATGAGTGCAGCTGCTGGACTATTTCAATCGGTTGTCTGCGTAATATTCTTGCTCATAGCAAATGCACTGGCTAAAAAGTTCGGTGAACGTGGCGTTTGGTAAAAGAGCTATATAATTTGAGAATTAGAGAGAGAGGGATTTAAGATGATAAAATCTAAAAAATCAAAAATAGGAGATTGGATTATTGCTATTATCTGTTTTCTACTTATTCTAATATGCATCCTACCAATACTCAATGTATTGGCGCGATCCTTGAGTTCAAAGGAAGCATTAATCCGCAATGAAGTCTTTCTGGCACCGAAGGGGTTCAATCTCGATGCTTACAAAATGGTGCTTAGTGATAAAAAATATGTTTGGGCGCTTGGGTGGACCGCGATCTTGACGGTTATCTGTACAATCGTTTCCATTTTTATGACCACCATATGTGCTTATCCGCTCATATTTGATAAACTGAAAGGTAGACGTTTTATCAATATATTAATAATCCTTACGATGTATTTTAATGCCGGTACTATTCCAAATTACCTGCTTTTAAAGGATTTGGATATGATTAATAAACCACAGGTACTTATTATTCCGGCGTGTCTGAGTGTATTCAATATGATAATTATGCGAAGCTTTTTCTATGGAATACCGGAAAGTCTTCGGGAATCCGCTGAAATTGACGGAGCAAGTTATATTCAGATTTTAAGGAAGATTTATTTGCCTTTATCCACTCCGGTGATGGCGACTTTAGCGTTGTTCTATGCTGTCAGTCGATGGAATGGTTTCTCAGATGCATTAATGTATATGAACAATAAGTTCTTTTATCCGATACAGTTGCTTTTATATAACATTCTCAACAATATGATGAGTATTGATACTTCTGCACAGGAGGGGTTCATCTCACCTGGCCTCGCTGATACCTTCAAGGCGGCTGTTGTAATGATAGCCACTATACCAATTATTATTGTATATCCATGTCTGCAGAAACACTTCATTGCAGGTGTAACCTTAGGGGCAGTGAAGGAATAGCCATAAAGTCTGCTTTGCAGACTCTTAGTACTAGTGGACGTAATATGTCATTTTAATTATAAATAAAATTAGGAGGGTAAGAAATGAAAAAATTAGTGTCAATTTTGCTTATTTGTTGCATGGTAGTAATGTCACTATCTGCTTGCAGCAAAGACAACGACAAAGACAAAGATTCTGAGAGTAAACCGACTCCCCAAGTAACCGCAGGAGCACAGGAAAAAACAGAAGATACCACAGAAACAGCAGAAATTGTTGATGGGAAATTTGTTAAAACACGAGAAATTACAGTTGAGGTTTATGATCGCGATAACGAAGGTGGTTCAGCACCGGAAGATAACTTCTATACAAATTACATAAAAGAAGGAATGCTTCGTGACCATAATGTCAAGGTTACATTTGTACCGGTTCCCCGTTGGACAGAAGTTCAGCAGATTAATAATCTGCTCGCAGCCGCAGATGCACCTGACATCTGTCTTACCTATGATTACCCTACCATCCAGACCTATGCCGGTATGGGCGGTGTTACAGATTTAAGCACTTATGTAGATGAGTATAAAGATATGTTACCCAACTTGTGGAGCTGGCTTGGTGAAACTAATATATACTGGGATAAGAATCCTACCTATGGAACTTTATGGGCAATTGAAGGTAAACTTGCAGTCTTAAACCGTACCAATACCTTTGTGCGTGAAGATTGGTTGAAGAAGCTGAATATTGCTGAACCCACAACACAAGAAGAGTTTGAAGCTATGTTAATAGCATTTAGAGATAATGCTGACACACTTCTTGGTGCTGATGCTGATAAGATGGTTCCATTTTCGATCAGCTTTGATGTAGGCTGGCGTGCGGACCATTTGATTGGTTCTTATATTCCGAATGATATTACGGATAAGGAGTTTTATACCAATGGCTTTGATGATAGGAAGCTCCTTCAAACAGGTATAAAGGATGGTATTAGAGTACTTAATAAATGGTACAATGAAGGTTTGGTGTGGAAGGATTTTGCACTATATCCTGCAGGTGACACCACAGAAGATAACATGATGAAAGCTGGCTATGTTGGTGCATTCATACATAACTGGGATTATCCTTACCGTAACGGCGAGAACAGTATCCAATACAGCTTACAACAATTGGTTGGTCCCGATGCTGGATACATAGCAATCGAACCTTTCAAGAACGAGGCTGGTGTATATAAAAAGTTCCTTTCTGGTCCTAATGACCGTAAAATCTTCTTCCCGTCTACCAATGACGAGCCACTTGCTTCATTATTATATCTTGATTGGATTAGTAAACCTGAAAACCGTCAGTTCCTTCAGATCGGTGAAGAGGGCGTTACTCATGAAGTATTGGCAGATGGTTCAATTAAAGCGATTGCAGCAACCGGTGACAAGATTATGAACTCACAGAACAATATTGACTATACCATTACCTGCAACGGTTTGGATTTAGGAGATGTGGATAAGACCATCAAATCAATTGCTAACGGATATGCTAATGTTGATCCACGTTACATTGAGAAAGCTTTCCCGATTACAACAAATGAAGGACGCATTGGTCAAAATGTAAATGTGGGTACAATTAAATCTGAAGAGGGTATGGGACCGGCACTCTCTGCTAAACGTGATACACTGTACGATCAGGCAG
Source organism: Bacillota bacterium (assembly GCA_023414875.1). GTDB lineage: Bacteria > Bacillota > Clostridia > Lachnospirales > Lachnospiraceae > Mobilitalea. The sequence goes on from JAEZMV010000017.1 coordinate 49,577, forward strand.
TTGTTGCACCATCAGAAGATTTTGATAGCGTATTCGATTCCGGCTTAAGTGATTATCTTGCTTCAGGCGGCCAGGCTATTATCGATGAGCGTATTGCAGCATGGGAAATAACCTTCGGAGATACTACCAGTCTTCCTACAAAATAATCATAAAAAAAGGAGGCTCGTGTTATTACGAGCCCCTTCTTATTAAAAGGTAAATGTAAGATAGGCATATTATATAATCCGAGGTGTCGAGAACCTAAGAAGTCGTTTATAAAGCATGTCCTATGATTGATTTGTATGTAATTCTTTTATATTCATCAAAATATTACATATAAATTGTTATGTTTTACAATTTTAAAATATATGGTAATATGATATTGTACTATACTAGTATTCAAGTACCCATATATTGTTATATTTAAAATTCTTGTCAGATAATAAAATAATACAGGTCTAAATATCTTGTGTAGTATTATCAATCTTAAAAATTGCACTAAATTATATTAGGGTTTTCATAATAACCTGAAGGTGAAAATAAATCAACTTATCGATGATTATATTGGATATAATTAAAAGAAGTGAATTGTCGGATCAATTTAAGATTTATGAGAACCCTATTTATTAATAGCTTTCGAGGAGAAGACTATATGAAAATGATAATTCGCTGGTTTACTGGCAGTGATGACAGCGTTACATTAAAGCAAATCAGGCAGATACCCGGCATTACTGGGGTGGCAACTATGCTATCGGATATACCGGTAGGTGAGATTTGGCCACTTGATAGGTTAGAGGCTTTACGTGATGAGATACGGATGGCCGGACTAGAACTTGAAGTGATTGAGAGTGTAAATATCCATGAGGATATTAAAAAAGGCTTACCGAGCAGAGACATTTACATTAGCAACTATATAAAAACTATTGAAAACTTATCCAAAGTAGGTGTAAAATGTTTATGTTATAATTTTATGCCTGTTATGGATTGGCTAAGAAGCGACCTGGCGTTTCCTTTAGAGGATGGAAGTACAGCATTAGCTTACAATCACGAAGCTATACTTAAGTTGAACCCTGCAGATGTTGCAGAAGGGATGCTTGAGAACTCGGGAGGTTATTCACTTCCGGGCTGGGAACCAGAAAGATTAGAGGTGATGTCTGCTGACATCAAATTCTATCAGAAAATATCTTCTGATCAGTACTGGATGAATATGAAATACTTTTTAGATGCTGTAATACCATATGCAGAAAAGTATGATGTTAAGATGGCAATTCATCCGGATGATCCACCGTTTTCAATCTATGGATTACCAAAAGTAATTAATAATATAGATAATATACGCAAATTTTTAAATCTGAATACAAGTCCATATAATGGTTTGACTTTATGTACGGGTTCTTTAGGAGCTGATTTAGATAATGATATACCTGCCATAATTAGTGAATTCTCTTCTCAGGGAAGAGTACATTTTGCTCATATTCGTAATGTAAAGCATATTGATAAAATGAATTTCACGGAATCGGCTCATTACAGTGAATGTGGCGATCTTGATATGTATAAAGTAGTAAAAGCTTTCTATGATAATGGTTTTAGTGGATATATTCGTTCGGATCATGGACGTATGATTTGGGATGAAAAAGCCAGACCAGGCTATGGTCTGTTTGATAGGGCATTAGGATCAAATTATCTCTTAGGCTTGTGGGAAGCAATTGATAAGAATTCAAATAGATAATACTTAGGCATAATATATGAGCATGTGGAGGCGATTTTATGGTCATTTCTGAAAGAGAAGCGAGAGAAAATGCAAGGGAATATGCTTTGCGACAAATTAGGGAAAATATTATTTCCTTAAAACTAAAACCCGGAAGTTCTGTCAGTGAGAATGAGCTAGCAAGAGAACTGGGGATTAGTAGAACGCCTGTCCGGGAAGCCTTACAGGAGTTAGCAAAGAGTAATCTTATTGAGGTTTACCCGCAGAGAGGCTGTATTATTGCCCATATTGACTTTGACATAGTTGATGAAATGGTATTCTTGCGTAGAGTTTTAGAAAAAGCTGTAGTTGAGGAATTGTGTGACTGCATTACAGAAGAGAATATTCAGGAGATTGAGAAAAATATACAGCTTCAGGAATTTTATCTTAATAATAAATTGCCTGATAAGATTATAGAACTTGACAATGAGTTTCATCGTTCACTATTTATCATGTGCAATAAGGAAAGAATCTATAACTTGATGGAAGGAACTCAGGGTCATTTTGACCGAATAAGAACTCTGAGTATGTATTCCGTAAAGGACATTAAGATAGTTGCTGATCATAAAGCTATCTTAAATGCAATAAAGTCAGGTAATAAAACGTTAGCAGCTGAGTTTATTGTGAAACACCTTTCCAGATATAAATTGGATCAAAGTGAAATCATTGAGAAATATCCGGACTATTTTTATAAGAGTGTATAAATATGTTTGTTTAATCTATTAGATGAGATTAGGCTACTATATAAGTGATAGTCAGCCTTTATTTAGTAATGCCTTTTTTTGAGATGGATTAAAGTGTTAATCAGAATATATTAGTAAGAAGTATAATAGGTAACAGTAACTTGAAAGATGTATATTAGTAAGAATTATAGTAGGTAGAAATATTTTGTAAGATGTATATAAGTAAGAAGTATAATAGGTAGAGGTATTTTGAAAGATTTATTTTAAAGGAAGAATATAAGTAAGAATTATAAGAAGTAGAAGTAATTTAAAAGAAGTATATAAGTAAGAAGTATAATAGGTAGAAGAATTTTAGTAAGTAGTAATTAGTTGATTAGTTAAAAGTATTATTAGATAAAAGAAAGAAGTAGATTAGTTGAATCATTAGGTAGAAGTGAAGGATTGAGCTATAATTAGGCTGAAGTATAATAGAAGGGATATGTATTCTAATTAGTACATCAAAAAACTTAAATGAGATTAAAAGAAGCTTGGACAAATAGAGAAGAATGGAATAAAGATTATACGATTCCAACTTATGATAGAGAGACTATAAAGGCAAATACAATGAATGCTCCGATATGGCTGCACTTTGGTGCAGGAAATATTTTTCGAGCATTCCTAGCAGCTTCCATGGATCAACTGCTGGAACAGGGGCTTTGTGATAAAGGAATCATTGTATGTGAGGATTTTGATAAGGAATTAATAGAGCTGGTATATGAACCGTATGATTCCTTAAGTCTATTGGTTACATTACGAGCAGACGGTGAGATTGATAAAAGAGTAATTGGCAGTGTTATGGGAGCAGTTACAGACACTGACCGGATGAAGGAATTATTTCGGATGCCTTCTATTCAAATCGTCAGTTTTACAATAACCGAAAAAGGATATGCCGGGCCTCTGATGCGTAAAATCGCTGAATTGTGTTTGGCCAGATATGAGAGCGGTGCGTATCCTATAGCGCTTGTGAGTATGGATAATTGTGCTCATAATGGTGAGCTTTTATCATTGGAAGTATTTAAACATGCTAAGGTACTTATTTCAGAGGGACGTACGGACAAAGACTTTCTGCTTTATTTATGTGATGAAGAGAAGGTAACCTTCCCTTGGTCCATGATAGATAAGATTACGCCAAGACCGGATGAAACAGTTAAGAAAATTCTTGAATTAGATGGCTTTGAGGATACGAAGCAGATTATGACAGAACGAAATACTTATACTGCACCATATGTAAACGCAGAAGAAACACAGTATCTTGTCATTGAAGATAATTTTCCGAACGGAAGACCTAAGCTTGAGGCAGCCGGTATCTTGTTTGCCGATAAAGAAACAGTAAATAAGACGGAGAAGATGAAAGTAGGAACCTGTCTTAATCCTTTACATACAGCACTTGCAATCTTTGGGTGCCTTTTGGGTTATCAGACAATACACGATGAGATGGAAGATGAGCAGCTTAAGAAGCTTGTCTGGAAGCTTGGGTATGATGAAGGTATGCCGGTGGCAGAAAACCCGGGCATTATAAAGCCGGAGCAATTCTTAAACGATGTACTAACAAAGCGGCTTCCCAACCCATTTATGCCCGATTCTCCTCAAAGAATTGCAACTGATACCTCACAAAAGCTTCCAATACGCTTCGGGCATACGCTCCTTGCATATACCTTAAAACCGGAATTATCGATAGGAGAGCTTACCATGATACCTCTTGTATTTGCCGGATGGTTAAGGTATCTGATGGGAGTAGATGATGAAGGAAAAATCTTCACAAGAAGTAATGATCCTAGATTGAAGGAATTATCGGAATTCGTAAACGGAATTGAGCTGGGAAATGAGCTTACAAATAATGAAAGCTTGTATCTGCTCATGCAGGACAGAACTATCTTTTGCATAGATCTGGTAAAATACGGTCTTGCAGATAAGATAATAGAAATGTTTAGTAAAATGATACAAGGGAAGGGATCCATTCGTAAAACCTTACAGGAGTATTGCAGGTAATACTCTAATTAGAATCCAATGAAAAAATAGTTATGCATTCATTCTACATAGTTGTTGGTGGAAACTAATTTGATGGAAGGATGTAGCGAATAACATAAAGGGTTTAGGAGTTATGAATATAAGATTTAATAACAGGTGCAATCTAAAATAAGGACTTATTAGGTTTGTGCTATATATGAAATTGTTAAAATTATATTCGGTTAAATATTGATCTTAATATAAAAGCATAAAAAGCGTGGTTTATACGAAAGGCAGGGGTTTTATGAAGTACTCGGATTGCTGGTTAAAATATACTAATATTTCATTTGACAATAGATCGGAATTAATTCTTTATTATAATAAGGAGAATCTGATCATCTCTAACGCGGTTGAGGAGCTGACATTGGCGTTTCAAGGCCTATATGGACGCAAGGTCATTCGTGTTAGCAGTGAAGAGGGATTTCTAAAAGCAGAGGCTGGTATATTTCTTCATATAACTTCATCCACATTGATCGGGAAAGAAGGATACCGTATAGAGTGTATGAATGGAAAATGTATCATTACTTCTGTTACAGAAGCAGGTGCTTTATATGGTGTATTTGCTCTATTAAGAAACCTTGTGGTTTCGCAGGTTAGAGATTTTGATACCTGGACCTATAGGGAGGAAAAAGAACCTTATATGCCTCTTCGTATGTTAAATCATTGGGATAACCTGGATGGAACAATAGAACGAGGATATTCCGGTAATTCATTCTTTTTTCATGAGAATGAAGTTTTGACAGACGAACGTATCAAAGCCTATGCAAAAATGATTGCCTCTGTAAGTATTAATGCGGTTGTTATTAATAATGTAAATGTGAAAGGTGCAGCTACAGAGCTAATATCCGAACGATATTATGATAAATTAAACAAGATTTCAGATATATTTAACTCATATTGTGTAAAACTTTTCTTAAGCATTAATTTTGCGGCTCCAATAGAGCTGGGGGGATTGGACACAGCAGATCCCTGTGATGAAGAAGTACAAAGCTGGTGGACAAAAAAAGCAGTTGAGATATGGACGAGAGTACCTTATTTAGGAGGTTTTTTAGTAAAGGCCGATTCCGAGGGAAGACCGGGGCCTTTCACCTATGGCAGGACTCATGCCGATGGCGCAAATATGCTTGCAGAGGCCATAAAACCATATGGCGCGCTTGTTATCTGGCGGTGCTTTGTATATAATTGCCAGCAGGATTGGAGAGATACCAGGACTGATCGGGCGCGTGCAGGATATGATAATTTCATGCCGCTTGATGGTGAGTTTTCGGATCAAGTAATATTACAGATTAAAAACGGCCCGATGGATTTTCAGGTGAGAGAACCAATATCTCCATTGTTCGGAGGGTTAAAAAAGACAAACATGATGCTAGAGGTGCAGATTGCTCAGGAATATACCGGCCAGCAGAGACATGTATGCTATCTGCTTCCCTGGTTTAAAGAAATACTCGATTTTCATATCGGATGTGATTATGAGAACGGAACAGTTAAAGAGATAGTCAGTGGCAGGACTTTTAATAATAGTAATTGCGGAATGGCTGCAGTATCCAATACAGGGAATGACCCTAATTGGACCGGTCATGATCTGGCAGCAGCAAATTTATATGGTTTTAGTAGACTCGCCTTTGATACCGGGCTGTCAGCCGAAGAGATTGCAAAGGAATGGATTGTACAGACCTTTGGCCACAAGGATAAGGTTATAGAGAATATTTTAAAAATTATTATGATGTCTTGGTCGACCTATGAGAAGTATACAGCACCTTTGGGTATTGGCTGGATGGTTAAGCCAAATCATCATTATGGTCCGGATGTTGATGGATATGAATATGACAGATGGGGCACCTACCATAAGGCTGACCATAAAGGCATCGGTGTTGACAGGACAGAGATGGGCACAGGGTTCTGTTCCCAATATAAGGAGCCTCTTGCATTGATGTATTCTAATAAAATAACCTGTCCTGAGGAATTACTTTTATTCTTTCATCATGTTGATTATACTTACGTGCTATCCTCTGGTAAAACAGTCATTCAACATATATATGATACACATTTTGAAGGCGCCAAAGATGCGGCACAATTTCTGGAATTATGGATGGAACTTAAGGACATGATTGATGAAGATGTCTATGAAAGGACGCTAAATCGGTTTCAACATCAGAAATCTCATGCTCTTGAATGGTGTGATGTTATTAACTCTTATTTTTTCAGGAAAACAGGAATTGCTGATCAGTATGGGCGAAAATTGTATTAAGAGAATGATAAAGAATGAAAAGCTCTGCATCGCAGGAAGGCTGTAAACTTCATGCGATAATTGTAGGTTTTGATGAAAGGTAAGGTAATTTATAATATGTGTAACAAAGGATTAACACTTGCCCCTATCTTTTGTGATGGAATGGTTCTTCAGCGGGATATCAATAACTATATTTACGGATCTGATACCGGAGCTACTACGATTACAATTTACTTTATGGATACCTGTTACCATGCGAAGGTAGGTGACAATCATGAATTTTCTGTGGAATTGCCACCTGTTAATGCTGGCGGTCCTTATAGTCTGACGCTTAAGGGAAGCAGTGAAATAACGATAGAGGATATCATGTTTGGTGACGTATATATTCTCAGTGGACAGTCAAATATGGAGCTGCCGATTCGTAGAGTGCTCGATGTGTCTGCCAAGGAGATTAAAAGTACCTGCGAACCTTACATTAGACAATACCTGATCCCAGCTACGTTTAATTTCAATGAACCGGAGAAGTATATGTATGCTTCTTCCTGGAAAAAAGCGATGGGAGATGACTTACTTGGTTTCAGTGCTGCCGGTTACTTTTTTGCAAAAGAAATCAAGGAGGCTTATCAAGTCCCGATTGGTTTGATAATGACAGCAGTTGGTGGTAGTAGCATTGAGTCATGGATGAATCCGGTTACGCTAAGTCAATTTGGAGATTATGATAAGCTGATTAAAGATTTTAAAAATATTGATAACTTTCATAAATTTATACAAGATCAACAGAATGCGGCAAGTGAGTGGAATTCAAGAATTGAAGAAGAGGAGTGTAGGTTTAATCCGTTGGAGGAGTATCAAACCTGGGATGTCTGCAGGGTTCCGTCATTAGTTTCAGATTATAATAACGGTACCTTTCAAGGTTCGATTTATCTATGCAGGGAAGTGTTACTTAATGAAGAACCGGTGACTGAGGATTCCTATATTTACATGGGAAGTATCATTGATTCAGATAGAATATGGATTAATAATATAGAGATAGGAAGAACAGAATACCGATATCCTCCCAGAAAATATAAAATAGATAAAGGTATTTTAAAAAAAGGCAGCAATTTGATTACTGTACGTATCGTTATTAATAATAAAAATGGCGGTACCATTAAAGGAAAACCCTATCATCTTCATTATAACAACGTCAATATCAACCTAGAAGGAGAATGGCATTACAAAATCGGAAAAAAAGTAGAGACCTCAATGCCGACAGTATTGTTTCCTCCGACGCTTCCCACTTGTTTTTATAATACAGTAGTTGCTCCTCTTTCTAAAATTTCAGTGAGAGGTATCTTATGGTATCAGGGAGAGCGCAATACCGAGGATCCGGTGAATTATGCTAATAAATTTGCAGCTATGGTATCAGACTGGCGTGATATGTACGACTGGGAAGTTCCATTTATTTATGTGCAGCTTCCTAATTACAGGGAGCCATTAAATACATCGGAAGATACAGGTTGGGCGGAGCTTCGTGAACAACAGAGACAGTGTCTGAATTTATATGAGGTTGCCATGGTGACAGCACTGGATATTGGAGAAGCCAATGACTTGCACCCTCAGAATAAAAAGGTGCTGGGTGTACGTCTGGCTATGGCAGCCAAATCTTTAATTTATCATGAAAAACCTACATACAGCGGACCGGTTCCAAAAGGAACACTGGTAGAGGGGAAGATTGCTAAAATCACCTTTCAGTATTTGGAGGATACAGAGACAGAGTACTGCCTTAATAATTTTGAACTGGCCGGTGAAGACGGTATCTTCCGAAATGTCCAGGCAATCCGTAAAGGGAAATATGTATATCTGTCCAGTAACCATGTTGAGACACCAAAATATGTAAGGTATGCATGGTGTGACTGCCCATCAGAAATTAATTTTTACAACGAATTAGGATTACCGGGTGCAGGTTTTCGGTTAGAGCTTTAGATACAGTTACATCAAAGGGCAGTAGACCGTGGTCTACTGCCCATATATACAGCTGTGAAAAATAAAGTTATACCGTAAGCCCATTAAAAGCCACCGGCGCCACCGCCACCCGCACCGCCTCCTCCACCTCCGGAAAATGATCCTCCGGAGATGGAGGAATTGTTTGCATAAAAAGAATGATCAATGCTTTTTTTAAACGTATTATTATCATTATTAACAAAGAGCAAGTACCAGAAAATCCAGCTATTCATAGAGTATACATCATGATATGGTACGACATGTTCCTGCTTCTTGATTATTCCTAATCCTAAGGCATAGATTAAAGAGATGTCGTAGGAATGGATTGTATCCTCATTTGAAAGATCTGGCTTATTTTTTAGTAGATATTTTTTAAACACAATCCATTTTCTATACTGGCTATAACCATAATCAGAAAATCTGTAAAAAAGAGTAATACCATAGACAAATAATATAAAAGCGATTGCAAAGTCAAGGAGTGCTAATACACTGCCTGAAATGGCGGTAACTATACCGAGGATAAAAAGTATAAGTGAGAAAACAACGATAAATGATCCAAGCCTCACTTTACCATGATCATAATAACCTTTTGATGAGGCAGTGGACTTCACTTTGTTTTTCCATTTCGTATAGGAAGACAGAAAACCGGCATTACTGCTTTTACTAAATTGCTCGATATCTTTCGTACTTACAGAGTATCCGTTTCCAATCTCCTTAATCAACCAATGAATAAAGAATTTTTCATGACTTAATATAGAACTATCCACATCCTTAATTTGTGTAATAACATAATTCCTGTCATCTAAGGTAATATCACCGCTTTCGATACCGTCGATTTTAAAGTATCCTTTTCGCATCAGATCCAAAATGGTCGCAAATATTGTATTCGTGCTTATGCCAGTTCCGCTAATTAATGAGGCAATCGCAGGAGTACAATCCTCAGGAATACCATGAAAGCCTTCGGTTGGAAGATTTGATTTATCTCTACGGAGCTTCGTTATAAAAATGATAAATATAATCAAACCTATACTAGAAGATAAGAGGGTGATTTCGCCAAATAGCTTTCTAGTACGTGCTTTTCTTATTTTACTATTTAATATTTTATCTTGAAGCTTTTCTTCCTCCTCAAGAATGCTAGAATACTTATCAATTGTTTGAACATTACCGGAGGTGGGAATGAACTCTTTTGGAAATAGTATTCTACCCTCTATAAAAGTTTCTGTTGGGATATCTTTAGCCTGTAAAATGTATAAGGAATTGTTTTCAATACTGATTTTACCATCTTCCGGCCCATGGGCGAAGATCTTTACTTGATTTCGTTCATCTTTTTGCGGCAATTGTATATTTACTATGAATTTTCCGATGGGAGTTTTGTTTTCAGTACCAAGAAATTTGTAATATAATTCACCAATATCATTATATTTGACAGCTACATTTTTCACCAGGTAACGGATGCGAAAGGTCTTAACCTGATCCTCAGAGGGTGAGAAAATCTTGATAACAGCTTTATTTTTTTTCTCCTTTACTGTAAATACGCCTTTATTTCCATTCTTCGCATCTTCAACCAGCGAATAATCCATTTCGCCACTCTTAAGCAGCTCTTGAACTGTTATCTCAGACACTCCCGAGGTCTTATTCAGTACAACATCCCGGTAAACGCCATTGAATTCATCGTTAAATTCAAAGGTAATATCCTCCATAATTAACAGGTCCCCGGTCTCTTGCAGAGAGGCATTTACTTCCCAGCGAGGAATGTATAGGGCTTCCTCAGCGTGAACTATTTGTGGAGTATATGCAATGGATGCATATACAATTAAAAAAAATAAGATTCTTTTTAGATGCTTCTTCATTTTTTTCCTCCTTTATGATTAAATCTACCCCGTTGTAAATTAAGAATCATTTTAGCTCTGTCAAGAAGAAGTATTCTTTCTATCATTTCTAATATCTCGCCACTTAATCATCATAGGATTTCTGTTTCTCTTCCTTTCAGGTGTCCCATGTCAATCGTATGTGTGATAATATGTTCTAATTCATAAATTAATTCATTAGTTCACTATTTAGGTAAAATAATTAATAACTTCTTGAGAATTCAACATCGCAGCTTAACTCTGTTCCTAGGATAAAATACTTTGATTTATTTCCTTATTTAATTTAACACATCTCTGTAGTTATTGGAATATTTTTTTATGATATAAGTATAGAGATTTTTATAAATAAGAATACTTTTCCCTCTTTACCGAGTTGATGAAATAAAAAGTATATTTTGCGATATAAAAAATGTTATTGGATGTATTAGTACTTTATTACTCAATGGAAATATTATACAATAAAAATAATAATCTAAATAAATGCTCAATATACTGATATTTAAAATATAATACGAGGGGGATAGGCATGAAAAATATTGGATATATACTTAAAAGTGTATTAATTTCTTTTAGGTATAGTAGGAAGAATTTTATAAGGGTTCCAATTCGGTCATCCTGGATTACGAGAATAAAGCTGTCCAAACGTGCAGAAATTGTTCCAAGTGGGACCTTACATTTAGGGCTGTTTCGTGGTGAAATCGGAGAATTCGGACAAATAAAGTATGACAGAACAATCCTACAGTTGGCTGAGAACAGCAAATTAATTACAGGTAATAACGTTAATTTAGGACCGGGTGTCAGGATAATACTAGGACCGGATGCTGTTTTAACTATCGGTGAAAATACTTACATAACAGCAAATAGTACAATTATATGTACCGATAGGATTACAATCGGAAAAGACTGTATCATCTCATGGGATGTTCAAATTATGGATAGTGACTTCCATCATTTTGTTTCGAATGGGAATAAGAGCGTAGTTACAAAGCCTATCACGATTGAGGACAAGGTATGGATTGGTTCAAAAGCAAATATACTTAAAGGGGTTAAGATATGTTCAAATTCTATCATAGCTACCAACTCCTTAGTAACAAAGGATGTACCGGTAGGTGTAATTGTAGCCGGGAATCCTGCAAAAGTAATAAAAGAAAACATTGAATGGTTCAAATAACATTCCAACAGCAAGGGCGCGGTTATACTGGGATAAATGGGGCTGTTGCATAACTCTAGTCTACTATTATGTTGGATTTATATTGCTCCGACATAAATGCTGACATAGAATTATTTTTCAACAGCCCCACAGGCTAAACCTCTCAATTACTACACTTCTTTCGCATAATCCTTATCATAGGATTCCTTTTCCCAAGAAATAAAGACTTCAAGCTCCCAGTGATATACGGGGATGGTTGCTTTCAATTCATATCCGATTTTCCTGTAAAAAGGCTGATTCCCACCTAACATTCCCTTACATTCAGGAAACATTGTTTGAACTCGGTTTGCAGCTTCATGTAAAATTGCTGTTGCAATTCCTTTTCTTCTTTCCCACCATACAACACCCATAGGTTCAAGCTCGCAGTAAGGCATGCTTTCATCATACCATATAAGGGCGATCGCGACAGGTCTTTTCTGTTCATCGAGAACACAAATGTCCAGATTCTTTCTATAATGCTTCATCTTTCTTAAATCATGGAAGGCTTGTTCTCCATGTTCACAAGCATAAGATTCTTTACCATACCCAAAAGACAGGCGGTGGGTATTAGAAAGGTAAAAGTCCGGAACAGTATCTCCATCTGCGAAGGTATAACCATCAGGAAGTTTAACATCAAAGGGCTTATTTTCAAAGGGTAGAATATATAATTCCTCAGCCCATTCCATTTCCTGAAATCCAGATTTCAGAACCATATCCTTTAATACTGTGTTCCAAATAGGTACATATAGATTTAAAGATTTAGTTCTTCGATCTTCCTTTACAGCAGAAGCATGCGTCTTTGCATACTTAATCATATCCTTAAGAAGCTCCTTGTCTCCTCCACGTTCTTTTGTATCAAACAGGAAAAAGGCTTCTCCGTCGTAATTGCCCTCGTTGATAACACAGGCTACTATTTTGCCGTTTTCTCTATAGACGCCAACGGTATGATAAAATGCATGATAATGTCCGGTATGTGCCGGATGCAATCCTCTAGCAAATTCATTCCTACTCAAATTCCAGACGGGGTATTCCCATTGATACGATGCTAGTATTAATTGTTCAATACCATCAAAATCCTCATCCTTATAAAAATTAAATTCATAACGCATATTTATCCTCGTTTCTGCGCTGCCTTTAGTGCATATTAAGTTTGTGAGAACAGCGCTGACACAAACTTGCTAGTGAAAGATTGAAAAATCTTTCACTACTTCAGCATTTGATTAGTTTTGTTTTATATAAAGATTTTACCATCTTTCCATTTTAAATATATTCCATAAATAATTATAATTATTTATAACACAAAAACAGGATTCTGTTATGAACCCTGTTTTAATATTAACTATAAATAATTTTTTTAACTGTATCAAAGGCCAATCCATAGGAATCACATATGTGAGAAATGGATTTTCCGTCTTGATATTTCTTTTTGATTTCATTGTTTCTCATCAAGTAATATGTACGAGAGCCACTTTTTTCTCCCCATTTTTTTTGCGCTAAATCATTGGGGACATAAAGTAAATCACCCTTTACATAAGCTTGAAGTTCCTTCAATAATTTTTCTGGTAAAACATCTGCTGCATTTATATATTTCATAATTATCCGCTCCTTATTTTTTGAATTCAAAATAAAGGCAGAATAAGCAGATAATGTAATACCTATTTATCCCATACAGAAATAGATTACATTATCGTTATTCTGCATGGGATATTGCTTTGTTATGATGTTTTCTAAAAAAAACTCTTTTTATGATTTTCACCTCCGGATAGATTATTTAATTGTAAAGTAAGAATTATTAAATTCTAAATCAGTATAGTCTTATTATAACATCCATTTTTAAGGGTGGCAACATATGTAAATAAAAAAGCCAAATAATCCCGCTCAATTACTCACACTATAATAAAATAAGACCTTCTGAAAGCCATTCATCACGTTCTAAGGAAGCATGCTGCTATTCATATATCACTTGTAGATTTCTTCTAAAGGTGTTTCCATTATTGCATTCATCAACTTAATTTATTATATCATTTTTATAGGTTCATTACATCTCCTTGTCATATTTGAAACGGAAATATAGGCCATAAGCAACTACAAATAGATAAGCAAAAACCAATAACAAAATAACAATCATATCTGTACCCATTAAGACGTAAGAAAGCATTAGTGCCCCGAATACAAAAATCATCATATCATAAGCCTTAGCTTTAGCAGAGTTTCCAATAGCAATATTTCGTTCATCATTTCATAATGTAATCCATTCCATTTTTCTTCATTACAATTCCTCCTCATAAATAAATATTTCCTCGATACTCATATCAAAATAACGTGCGATTTTAAATGCTAAAATTATTGACGGGTTATATCGTCCGTTTTCAAGAGAACCAATCGTTTGCCGGGATACTTCCAGAGCAAGTGCCAGTTCCTCTTGCTTAACACCTCGTTGCTTTCTGATTTCTTCTAATCGATTTTTCAAGTTTGTGCTCCCTTCTATGGAAAGTACGCTTTCCATAGAATTATTATGTCAATTCTTAGTAAAATGTCAAGCAAACTTTCCATGATTTATTTCTATATTTATTTCACTTACAACATGTAAATAAGAAAAATCGCCAGAAGTCTCATAAAACAAGGACTTCTGACGATCTGATCAAGACACATAAAAAGAAAGAACCTATGCTTCACATAAGTTCTTTCCTTTTAAACGAGAGACGGGATTTGACAAATCCCAAAACATAAAATACTTTAAGGAATAAGTGCAGAAAAGACATTAATATACTTGGCACTTACGATTCTCATAAGTTATTTCTTTAATATAACCCCTTGAATAGAAGCATTGAGGTTACCAATAAATAACTTTGCATCTTCCTCACTGCCTACAACATCTCCATAATGAATTGGAACAGCTACAAGAGGTTTTATAGTATTTGCAGCCTTGGCAGCTTCTGATGCATCCATAGTATAAGTACCACCTACCGGTAAAAATGCAACATCTACATCCAAATCCTTCATTTCAGGTATAATATCCGTGTCTCCTGCAAAATAGTAGCTTGTGTTTTTTATATTAAGAATATAGCCAACCCAATTAGCATCCTTCTTGTGGAAATCCTTGTTTGTATTATAGGACGGAACGGTTTTAAATTCTAATCCATTCAGTGTATAATTTTCAAAAGGAACTACAGTAATGATATTCTGAAAACCTTCTTTTACTAAATTCTCTGCTCCATCCGCTGTAATAATAATCTTGGTAGAAGCCTTCGCTATTTTTTTGATATCTGCGACAGAATAATGGTCTCCGTGGGTATGTGTAATAAATATGATATCTGCATCCTTGGGTTCACCGTCGATATTAAACGGATCAACATATATTATCTTGTCAGTAACAATTTTGATTGTTGACTGTTTTAAATGACTAATATTATTCAGTAAATTCTTTACTACAGCACCTGTAATCTTCTTATCAAGCAAGGAAATAAACGTTCTTGCATCTTTTGTTGTACCAACAACATCACCGAAATGAACCGGAACTGCAACCTTAGGCTTCATAACATTTGCTGCTTTTGCAGCTTCCTTTGCATCCATAGTATAAGTACCTCCAACAGGAAGAAATACTACATCGGCTTTAACTTTTTTCATTTCAGGTATAAGATCGGTGTCACCGGCGATATAATATTTTATTGAATTCATCGTTACATTGTAGCCAACCCATTGACTATCTTTTTTATGAAAATCTTTGTTCGTATTATAGGAAGCTATAGTTTCGAACTTTATTCCGCTTACTGTATATTTTTTGCCTGGTGCTACAGAAACGATATTTTTAATCCCCGCCTTCTTTGCTAGGTCCACACCATCCGCTGTAATTACTAAAGTTCCGCCCTTCTTCATAACCTTTTGGATTTCATCAATTGAAAAATGATCTCCGTGCGTATGTGTTACAAATACAATATCTCCATCCTTTGGATTACCTTCAATTGCATATGGATCAAAATAAACTGTCTTTTTCCCCTCGATTCGTATGGTAGATTGTGCCATACAGCTTACGCCCTTCAAGTAATCCTTTGAAGTACTATTTTCCGCTGCGAGCACCTGTGTTGGTGCAACACCAGAAAAAAGTACGGCGAAAAGCATAAAAAATGCCATTAAAAATGAAAAGCTTTTTTTCATATCTTTGTCTCCTCTAATTATTTGATAAACTAATCATAGTCATTTTATGCTATCATATGAATTGCAAATTATCAGAAAAACCTTGACTATTATCAGTATTATCGTAATAATTTCGACGAACTTTCTCTCTTAAAGGAGACATCTTTGTTAATGTAGAAGGATATTATAGTTATTTCTATACTCCGAAGGATTAAAATTAGTATACTTCTTAAAGGTTCGATTAAAATGGGCTACATCCGTAAACCCAACTCGATACATGATTTCTGAGATGGGAATTAAGGTATCTCTCAACATACCAGAGGCTAGATTAATTCTTAATTGAATCAGACAGTGAATTACGGAGTCCCCAACCTCCTCATTAAATTTCTTGGTCAGGGTAGTTCGGTCAATGTTGAATTCCTTTACAAGTTCCGGGAGTGTTATCTTTTTATCGTAGTTACTATAAAGATAAAGTATAACCCTCTCTACCTCCTCGGAGTAACCTGAAATGAATATACTCTGGTTCTGTTCCTTCACAAATTGACATTGCTCCACTAGAAAGAGGATTTCCATAAGAAAAGAGCGACCTCTGCAAGGCCAGTAATAGTCAGGCTGGTTCTCAAGTTGATCCGCTAATTGATCAAATATTTGAATCATTCTTTTTGCTGTTGCCATCGATAAATTGATTCTACCATAATCGCACTTAGTTCTTTCAAAAAATACTCTGAACCAATTACGATCACGTATGTCTGTTATCGTAAATTCTTCTGAACCATGTCGTAAATTATCATAAGTAAATTTATTATTGATGTATTCAGGGCTAAAGTAGATGGATCGCGATACTATATTAGATCCATTTATAATCTGTGGAATTTCGCCCTCATGAAAGCAAAATACCAAAGGCCCCATAAATAGTTCTTTATGTCCATTATATGTAATGCTACCAGACCCATGTTCTATGAAAAGGATATGATATCTCTTTTCATTACATTCAAAATGATCTCTGTTTTTATAAACGCTTATCGGTATAATAATCTCTTTCGGGTTTACTTTATCAACTGTAACCATATTCTGCTCCTTCAAATCTCAATAAGCTCGTTCATTACCACTTGTCCTAGAGTATCCTAGTTATTGGCAATGCTACTTGGACTAAGCTATACTGATTTCATTTGTATATGCCACCTATAGTGGATCAATGGTTAAAATTATTATAACAGAAATGAATATAAAAATCTATTTGAAAAATCCTCAGAGACCTTGATTTTTCAAGGCTCTGAGGAGATAAGTTGAGCGAGTGATGGGATTCTAACAAATCCCTACACACAACAATACTGATAAGTAGGAGATTAACATAGCGGTTTTCTTTGAATAATGGAAGTAGAATTTCTCTTTCATTACTACTAATCGTATAAAGCTCAGACATAATAATAAACAACCCGCAACACTTCTATTTATGTAACATTACACTATAGAACATATAATTTTCGAAATGCATCCACCATTCCATTGTACTGAATAGCTACTTGTTCAAAGGAACTGTTTTTTAAGTACTGGGCCCAAAATGAAAAAGTACATAACACTGTAGAAGCATATTTTTCTTTCAGTAACGTTTCTTTATCAATAAAACTGTTTCTGTATAGAGACACTCTTTCACAGTAGTAATCGAGTAAATGTTCTTCTTTCATATCAATCCCCATACCATGACCTCTACTAATAAAAAAAGAAATATCACTAATAGACTTACCAATATTGATGCCTTGCCAATCACATACAATTAATTGATTTCCATCATAAAGGATATTTTCTGGATGAAAATCACCATGACAGAGGCAATGGGGTTCACAATTTAAAACTGGACAAACGATTTCTATATTTTCATAGATCTCATCTAACACCTTATCTTCAAATTTACCCTTATACTGGTTTAGAACAAGTTTCCAATCATTATATGAATTTTCTGCTGATTGTTTATTAATATCTATTTTCTGATGTTGAAGTTTCAATGAGTTAATCTTATCAATGGGAATACTATTAATTTTAGCGCATATATCTACCGCTTGCTTTTGTAAATTTAAATCCCAAGATTCTTTCTTAATAGGAGAATAGTAATTCATGACTAAAATTATACCATACTCATTACTGTTTTCATAAAATATAGTGTTGGGTATATACGGGAGCCTTAATGATTCAAATAACTCATAAAAGTGAAGTTCTCTTTCATAAGAATTATTAATATTTTTATCTGTTTGAATATACTTCGGAATATTTTTTAATACATATTTTTTTTCTCCATCAGTAATTATATATACTTTTGCGCCACCAGCACCAATCGTTATAGCTTCATATGTAACCTTGTTTGTAAATATCTGATTAAGCTCAAGATATGAAAAAATATTGTTAGCATTCATCGAAATATCCTCCATTAATATAATCGAAACAATTCCTTTATCCATTCAACACCATAAGTACAACTGCAAGGCTGGCATAAATCCATATTTTATTGCTTCTTTTTGTATATCAACTCAAAAATTCGGCATAAAATAACCACCCTTCATTTTATTAATTATAACATTCAAATAAAAGGTGGTGTATAAATAGAAGGTTTATAATTTTTTCATTTCTTCTTGTAACATATATAGCTCTTTTGCAACATTATGTAATTCATGTAATGATTGAAGATATCGATCTGCAACTCCTATCAAGTCTTTATGTTCACCGGGATTAACCAGCAATTCTATTGAATTTATATTCTTGCTATTATCATAGTCTAACAAGAATTTACGAATTAACATAATGCTATATCCAGTATTAATGAGCAAATGAATCAAATACATGCGATTGATTATTTTTTGTGAGTAAATTCTTCTCTGATATGGTTTGAATGAAGTAAGTAAATCATTACGCTCCCAATTTCTTATAGTCTCTTCAGTAATTCCTAATATATCTGCGGCTTGTTTTTTAGTATAAATATTTATGGAAGCATTCTCCGTCATTAAACCACTACGGACCAATTCAATTACCGTATGAACACGATGTATTTCATCTTGTATCAATTTTAAGTAAATAGATGTTGTATATTTATATTCGCTCAAGTCCCATTCTTTTGCAGCCTCTATAATTCTCATACTAGCTTTTCTAAGTTGCTTATTTACGAAACCACAGAATACCAGTTTACATATTATAACTTGATAAATATGATGCCGATTAAAAATTCTATAGTTATTTGGAAGTCGATTTACATTTTCTAAAAATCCACAACCTTCATAATAACGAATTGTACCTGCCTTTACACCTGTAAATCGAGTTACTTCACCTATATTAAATAGCTCCACAATACTTACTCCTTATAAGAGAGATGTTTATTCTCAATATTAATAATATCCATTATGTACAGCTCATTTTATAAGAATAATACTACACTGCTAACAATAATCAGTCAAGAAAAGCAGGTGAACGGGTATAGAATGACCAGCAGAAGCTTCAACGAAAGGAATGGCTGCATAAAATAGCAAGGCAGCCAAAACTGCCTTGCTATAAAAGTCTAACTTATTGGGGTAACATCGATCGGATAAACCTTTTTCATATTAAGCGCGAGATGGGATTCGAACAAATCTCCGCACATCGGATAATAGCATATTGGGTTTGTATTTCAAGAAAGGAGAAAACAAAACAAACAAAAACAGTTTAAAATAAGCAAACATATGAAACAAGCAGACCGTAAACAGAATAAAATTTTATTTACATGAGGTGATATCAGTTCACTAATTAAACGTTATAGCATTCAATTAAGCGTGAGACGGGATTCGAACCCGAACAATTAATTGAAAATACGATAGAAAGGAGCTTTCCAACACGTCATTATTATCTATACTCAAGATTGTACTCAATAGTCACAATATAAAGATTACGACATAACAACTGTAAAAGTTATGCTAACTCATCTTTACAAATCTGAACTTATGAACTTCGTGCTATGCTCCTAATAGTTAGTGTCTAAATTTCGAATGTTTCTTTTTATACAAAACATAAAATAGACAATAAATAGGTATTACTAAAAGCAAAATCAAATAAAAATCACGAGTTGCTGAATATGAAGTGGCCTTCCATCCTTTAATCATAATATGACTTACATTATAAGAAATGGGAATAAATAGTGTTTTTACTAATATGGCTTTAACCTTTTCTTTCTTTCTGAATATTACAACAAGCATTACCAAAACAAGTGAAAATAAGATGGAAGTAACAAAATAATAATTCAAAAATAATCGAGGTAAGGTCATAACGCCTCCATTATTATTGGGATTACTTCCATAGATTATTTTATCTTCTTGCCCACCATTAGACACATAATAAATAGTATTAACTATTTCTCCATTTGGATTTACCGTTATATCTTGTTTTTTCTCGATATTAAAGAGTTTGTTCCAGATTGTATTATAGATACTAATATCATATACGCCTTGCTCACTTTGATAAATCTCATATTCACCTGTAAAAGAAAGTGTTACACAGCCATTATTATCCTTTACAGAAATATTATTAAATGATTCAGCATAAGGTAGATATTCAGGTGCTGTTAAATATGCAAATGATAATATTACAACGATGGCTGAAATAACTGCTGAAAGAATACCAGTAAGTGCTCGTTTTTTCTTTATATCCAGTCCTATTTTTTTTATCACTTCAACACCGCTATCCTTTTCCGAACAAATATTTTTAACAGATATATCTGTTTGTGATAGTTCCAATTCATTATTGCACTCAGCACAATGACTTAAATGCTCATCTACAAATTGTTTTGTATCGTCACTGATAACATTTTCAACATACAAAGGTAATATATCACGAACAATACTACACTCACGATTTTTCATTGTTTTGTTCCTCCATTCGTTTTAATATTTGATTTTTAGCTCTGTGATAGGTAACGCAAGCCCAATTATCAGTCTTATTGAATATTTGACCAATTTGCTTGAAACTCAAGTCTGCAAAAATTCTCCACATAAATACTTCTTTATAAGGTTCTGAGATAGTATGTAATATCTTTTGAATTTGTACAGTTTGTTCGTGGGTAATGATTTTTTCATCACTCAATGAATTGGAATCTACTAAATCTTCTAATCCTACACCTTCAATTTTGCTAATATTTTTTTGCTTTTTTAGGTGGGAATAATAACAATTTTTTGCTATTTGGCACAACCACACACGTAGATCACAATCTCCTCTAAAGCTATCAATGGATTGCATCGCTTTAAAGAATGTTTCGCTTGTTATCTCTTCGGCGATATGTTCATTACCTGATAACTTTCTAATATATAAGTATACATGGTCAAAGTAAGTATTGTATATCTGTTCAAACTCCATTACTCTACCACCTCCTTTCACTTATATGACTTCGCATATATAGAAATCTTACAAAACTTTTCAAATATTTTTATTTTGCGTATAAGTAAGCTGTCAACAAATGCAGACAGCTATAATAGAGTTTATATAAATAATCTTTCCTACAATTTCGACATTAGAAGAACAAGAATCTCGATGTGAGAGCCTCCATTCTTATTCTTCCTAAGTCTTACTCTGTGAGGGTTCGAATCTGATCTAGTATTTGAACATGAAAAAGGTCCATCTTATCAGATGAACCTTTTTCATGTTAAGCGCGAGACGGGATTCGAACCCGCGACCCTCGCCTTGGCAAGGCGATACTCCACCACTGAGCCACTCGCGCATGTATCTTGTACTGACGTGTCGAGTACAAGAGATATGATATATTATAAGAGGTAGTTTTGTCAAGTCCTCAAACACAAATAATTAATGTTCTACAATTAATCAAATCGTCTATACAATGTTTTAGGCATCTTATATCATCTATTGGATATCTAATCCTTCGAATTACAATCAAAGCTGCGCTTTTATGACAGCTTGCAGGAGATTGCTCACAATTATGAAATACAAAAAGAGTATAAATTGGCTGCTGAGGTCTGGGAACGTGTTATAGAAGTATTGAAGGAGGATTTTATATTTTTAAGTGCCATATCAAACGTCGGCTTATTATATGTAAGCAGTTTTGCTTACTATAAATCCATTTCGTTTGATATGGCATTTTTATATTCATTTACCAGAATTTATATGCTTCCCAGAAGAGTACATTAATGGTCATAATGAGACCTGCGATA
Organism: Bacillota bacterium; assembly: GCA_023414875.1. Classification (GTDB taxonomy): domain Bacteria; phylum Bacillota; class Clostridia; order Lachnospirales; family Lachnospiraceae; genus Mobilitalea. Next base: position 71,606 of record JAEZMV010000017.1, read on the forward strand.
CTGTTAAGAATTAAGCAGGCTTTCACTTTTTTAGAGCCATCAATCGTTTTCCATTTTACAATAAGGTAAAGCAGATAAGTAATCGGTACAATAGAACATACAGCATTAAGTATAATACTCCACCGTAGCTCTGCATACATCGGGGTGTTAGAAAATAAATTCAGCGTTATGTAGATAAACACAGCTAATGATATGATAACCGAAAGATTAACTGCCAGACGGTAGCTTTCGAAAATATGTTTTTTCTTACTACGTCTGAACAGTCTAACTATTTTTAAAAGTATTGTAACCATGCTATAAATAGCTGCTAAAGCAAATAATAATAGTAGAAGATATTCTCCTATAACACCAAAACCATTCACTTCTATGTAGTCACTTCCCGGTAGCTGCAGGATTCTTCGTCCCCGATCGTCGGTGCGTTCATAAATAATAAACGGTTTTAACACACCCATACTCATAAGGAAGGTACTATCACCAATGGCATCAAAATGATTATCTGTTCCAGGTGTAAAATATCCACTTTCTTTATCTGCTTGAATAGGCATCTGACTTATCAAGCTATATGGTTTCGCATAGCCATGAAAACAGGATCTGGCGTTCACATAGATACCTGAGATATCTGTTGTATTATCAGTATAAACCTCGTAGGGATAGTTACCAAATACTTTTGGTAGTATGCCGCAGGTATAAGTAGACTCATTACTCTGATTGGTTAATATCACAACTCCAATATCAGATACCGGATCAAATGCGAACCAGGAAGTTGAGCCTAACGTACCTCCGTTATGCCATAGGACAGGTACGCTAAACTGATCGGTCCAAAAACCATGGCAGTTCCGGGCGGTTTTGCCATCAGCATAGTAGGAGGAGGGTGACAGCATTTTTTTAAGAGTATTAGGATTATCAAATAAGGGTGAAGCCTCTGTGTCATTAACAGCAAATGCCTGCGCAAATTTTACAAAATCACTGATGGTTCCGGTTGCCATTCCGGCAGGATACAATGAGAGATAGTACATGCTGGTTCCAAGGGGCTTGTTATCGGTAGTATAGCATTTCTGCTGTAACCGGTGTTCTAATACATAAGCATTATCAGAAAGATCGGCACTAATGGCGGTATGCTCCATCCCAAGTCTTGCGAATATATGCTCTTGCACATAATCGTCGAAGGATTGTCCGCTGACACGTTCTATGATATATCCGGCCAGGGCAGTTCCCCAGTTTGAGTAGGCTGTGATCTCACCCGGTTCATTGATCTGCTCCGGTTCTATAATGCGCAGTGCATCATCTAGCTCCTTAATATCTGACTTGCTATCTAAAAACAAATCTGTAACTGTTTCCTGCCAGCCGGCATTATGGTTCATAAGATTTAACATTGTAATTGGCTTATCATATCTAAGCTTTCTTAGAAAGCTTTTTGGCAAATAGTATCTAATATCTGCTTCTAAATCAAGTACCCCTTTTTCGGCAAGCTGCATAGCACTCGTCCATACAAGCAGTTTAGTGCAGGATCCCCATTCACATACAGCCTCCGAAGTATTAGGTATTTGCTTCTCAACATCAGTATAACCATAAGCTTTTTCAAATAATACGTTATCTCCTGAATAAACTGCGATGGATACGGACGCGGTCGTCTTCTGATTCTCTGACACGTAGGCATCAATCGTCTGTTCAATCTCAGAATACTTTAAACCGGAAGGTAAAACCTCATTATCCTCAGCTGCATATACGTTTTTAGTAAAGATGAGAACGGATATAAATGCAACTACTACACATACATATTTTTTCATTCATTAATCCCCCATAAGATGATTATTAAGTCAAAGCTATATAATTGATACAAAGTATATGTCTGTCAAAGAATAGACAGAATATTGTCTACATAGGTCTGAGATTCTGGTTAAGGCATCTTTATACGATTTGTTTTGCACTGACACATCATAGATCACAAATCATAATGTATTCCTGCTCGTTCTCACCTACTATTCTAAAACCAACCTTTTGGTATAGCTTAAGGGCATAATTGTCTTTTTGCACAGCGAGCGAAGTTTTTTTATATCCCTTTTCTTTTAATAATTGCAGCATCTTCTTCATGAGTTCAGTACCAATCCCTAATCCGCGATATTCCTTATAAAGAGAAATAGCGAATTCAGGAACAGTGCCATCTATATGACCGAATCCATCAATGATGCGAACCCAAACGGCTCCGATCACACATTTATCAAGCTCTGCAAATAAACAATAGTCATGATCTTTGCCCCAATTTTCTGTATATATTTTTAAGGAAGGTTCCTTTATTACCTCTCTAGGAAGTAATTGCTTCTCATCCCTTTGGAATATTGCTTCATACAAAAAATCATCAAGCAGCTGGTATTCATCATGTTTCATTTCTCGAATTATATATTCCATAAATGCTCCTTAGTCTTGAACAGTAGATATTTGAGATTTGTGATAGCTTAATACTTATACTTTACCATATATTTATACACGTGGAAATATATAGAAATAATAATTTTGAGAAATAAATAAAGGGATTCATCAAAACCTACATGGTAATAGAGAAAGGGAATATGAAACTATGATGGGCTTAGAGCGATAAGGTATTTGATAATAATTGGATTATCAGATATACTATGAATAAAAACACTTTGTAAATTTAATTTACTGTAAAATAAAAGGAGATATTATGTCAGGATCAGTATACGGAAATAGTTTTATGATATCCACCTGGGGAGAATCCCATGGAGAGGGTATTGGAGTAGTAGTTGATGGGTGTCCGGCGGGACTACCACTTAATGAAGAGATGATTCAGGTATTTCTGGATAGGAGAAAGCCGGGCCAGACTAAATATTCTACCCCTAGGAAAGAAGATGACCGACTTAAGATTTTTTCCGGTGTATTTGATGGTTTAACCACCGGGACACCAATATCTTTGATAGTTTTTAATGAGAATCAACGGCCTTATGATTATTCTGATATAGCGAAATTTTACCGACCCGGTCATGCAGATTATACCTATGACCAAAAATATGGTTTCCGGGATTACCGGGGAGGTGGGCGTTCTTCAGGTCGTGAAACGACCGGGAGAGTTGCGGCTGGTGCGATTGCCTCAGCCATATTAAAGGAACTCGGAATATCGATCTATACTTATACGAAATCCATCGGAGCTATCACCATAGATTACAACAAATGCCGGAAGGATTTAACACATACAAGTCCTTTGAACATGCCGGATCTGGAAGCCTCGGCGAAAGCGGAAGCATATATTCAAGAGCTGATGGAGGAACATAATTCTGTGGGTGGTGTTATTGAATGTATTGTGTCAGGGATGCCTACCGGAATAGGTCAACCCGTATTTGACAAGCTGGATGCTGCACTTGCCAAAGCAATTATGTCCATAGGAGCGGTAAAGGGCGTTGAGATTGGGGATGGATTTGATGCAGCCTTATCAACAGGTGCTGAGAATAATGATTCGTTTTTTTATGACAACAATAGGGAACTAACCAAGCTCAGCAATCATGCAGGGGGTATTCTTGGTGGTATCAGTGATGGTTCGGAGATTATTCTGCGTGCTGCAGTGAAACCTACAGCCTCGATAGCAAAAAAGCAGAGTACCGTTAATAAGGACAATGAAAATATAGAGATTGAAGTCCAGGGACGACATGATCCTATTATTGTGCCAAGAGCCGTTGTGGTGGTGGAATCTATGGTTGCCATTACTTTGGTGGATTATCTGTTTCAGGGAATGACCGCAAGAATGGATAAGATTAAAGAGTTTTATAATAAGTAAAAGAAATAGGTTCATCGTTGCCGATGAACCTATCTGTTAGATTTATTTTTATTGAAACAACTGAACATTTAGACCGTTCGGATCTTTAATAGTGAGTAAATTAGTTTATAATCAGCTTTGCTATATGTCAAACCAGTAAACGGTGTTATCCTTTATAAGTTCAAATCCTAATTTTTTAGCCATGTGGTAAGAAACAGGATTCGATTCAACACAATCCCATTGAGGAATATAATTATTACTTAGGCAATCTGCTACAAACTCTGTCGCCATGGCATAGGCCAAGCCTTTTTTTCTATGCTCTTCTTCTGTTTCAATATCAATTGCTATTATCTGATTAAAACTTGCAGTACCAATCATAACTGCAACTATTCTATTTTCAAAAATAGTACAATAAGCAAGGCTTTTATTACTAAATTCTTCAAAGGAATGCCAGGATTCCAGTAACCGTACTTTGATGAAATCTTCATTCTCAAGCTCACCATCTAATAACATCCTCCAGAAGGTAGAATCTACTTTTCTAATTTCATATTTGCTAGGAATACAATGATCAGAATTCGGGATAGCATTAGCCCTGAACGAGAATTCTTTTTCTGTTTGAAATGATTTGTCTTTAAATATTTCTAATATGTTTTTACGAAGGCTTTCGCTTTCAATAGAGAATTCAAAACAGTCAGATCCATTATTCTTTAACTGAACAAATAAATCACCTTCTAAAAATTCCTTCAAATTCATGAAGTCATCACTCGTTTCCAGCGTCCCAAGAAATGCAAAGCTTCCTACAGCATATGATTCGGCAATAGCAATTCTTGGCATGTCAATATTGTCTACCCATAAATTCCCCTTGCATTCCTGATTGGTAATACCGGAAAAGCTCGGAGATTTATCATTTACTATGTTAATTGCATTTTTTATTTTAGTATCATTAGTTACTTGTATCATTTGTTTCCTCCATATTCATATCAATTTTTATCTTATGTATTGTATTTATTATATTGGCGATGTTTCTTTTAGTATTATACTATAATTTCTTGAATATGCCATATTATTTATATTGATTTCAATAAAATACATGAAATAAATTCTTCTTACGCTTACTAAAAAGTAGGAAAGCTTGATTTTACTAGCTTTCCTGCAATCTGTACTTATGATAATTATAACAATCCAAAATGGGCACTCTCCATTATTGATTTCATTTGGCATAGGCAAAAAGGGTGTCCGGCGGGGTCAAACATAACTCTCCAATCATTAGAAAATTGCTCCTCTGCGATTGTTGCTCCACAATCGATTGCATATTGAACTGCTTTTTCTAAATCATTAACGGCGAAGTCAATATGTGCCATTTGCTGTTGAGCTTCAGGCTTTTCCGGCCACACAGGCGACTTGTACTCAGGATTTAATTGAAACAATATGCTAGGATATGTTCCCTGATTGGTTCCAGGAGCGTATACACATGCCCAGTCTTTATCAATAGACGTTATTTCCCATTTGAGCAAGGCTGCATAGAATTTTGCTAATTCATGGGGGTCCTTGCAATCCACTGTAAAGGAGTACATTTTGATTTTTAATTGATCATCCATAACACTAATACCTCCTAGTAACTAGCTTATCTTTACTAAATGGCTTTTGACAGGAATATTTCTATAATAAATTAGGGCGTTTACAAAAATAGAGAATATCAATTTGAAGAACTTGATTTTGTAAATGCCCTATAGAAGTATTACTTTGAACTTTGAAGAATTCGATAAATCGAACTTTCAGATAAATAATGTTTTTTTGATATTTCAACAACTGTTTTCCCGTTTTGAAATTCCTTATAGATTAACCTGTTTCTTATAGCTAATTCATATTTTTGTCCAGATAGGCTTCCCCATTCTTTTCGCTTGTCTGTTCCGGGTATGTATAAAAAGCCTTCCGGGATGTATTTACGAATTTCAATAAGTAATTCATCGGGAAATACATTTAACGCATTTATATATTTCATTCTGTACTTGCTCCTTTTTCTAATAATTCCTTAGAATGCGGATTCTGTACTATTCATGAATGAATTGGCAAATCCAGATTACGCTCCACACGTATTTGCCACTTACAGAATCGCATGGAGCCTAAGTAAACGTTTATTTTTCATTATCCATCCTCCTTGTGTATTCTACTTTTGGATATTTTTAAATAAGACACCACATATTGAGCTTATTAAGCAATTAATAACTCTAGTGCTCTTTTGTATAGTGGGTCAAATTCACAGCCACAACTACCACATTCCTTGTCTGCCTGTTCCACTGCTTTTATTAATTCAGTAGTTGCACTTGTTGAATTGTTGTCTGCCAACCATTTTTTTGATGGCATGTCAATCAAGTCCCATCCAGATTCTGAAAATTTCTCAATGATGTTGATAAGTTCTACATTTGCCATTTTACGTTCCTCCATTATTTATATTTTTATTGTTTTGCTCCTTCAATCGCTTAATTAAAGTGTTTATCCTGTTTATTTTTGTTTCTTCCTTTTTTGCTAGTTCAATTTGGTTTACTTGCTCACGTTTTTCATAATCAGGGCGTCCAAGGAATATATCCAAAACGCCTGCATTTTTTAAATAAACCTCTATATACGAGGGTGTTATAAACTCTCGTTTTCTATTATCTTTTTCAAGCGTCACATAAACACTTTCTCCAAGCTTTTTACCAACAGCTCGTTTGATAAATTCATTATAGACTAAATAATGTCCATTTTTCGAGGGTAGAAGCATGTGTTCAAATTTATGTCCGTCAACAGTGATTGAAACAGGAATATTACCCTTTGAACCGAAATGCTCGGTAGTCGAATATGGAAAGTAAAATACGCTCCATTTTATTTTTCCTTCCAGTTGTTTTATTTCACTATTAAATTCAAATCGCAGGTTAAACACCTCCTTTATAATAAGTACGACTTCACATAATCAGTGAACTTAATTTGTATATTTAATAACTATTATATCATCTGATCTTATTAGTTACAACATATACCAATAAGGGTTACACATTACCTTGTTAGGTACTCAAAGCTCCTAAAAGAAAAAGCACACCGTCTACCAAGTGTCTACAACCTGTCTACAACAGTTCTAAAGGAAATATATTGTTTGTAATTATTGATGTATTAATATATCAGTGATATGATTCAAAGGATGGAGTATATTTGGTCTAATCAAGCGATGATGCGCTATCATTTAACAAGGCGATTTTTAGATTATTTATATTATAAACAGGACATACTGTTGTCATTTTTAGTGTGTTATGATAAAAAAAATATTATAGGAGGAATAGTCTATGAATGGTATGAGTGCTAATATCGGGGTAGGTCTGTTTGTTCAAGATATCGGAAAGATGGTTTCGTTTTATAGAGATATCATGGGATTTGAGACTGACTGGGATGGTGGATTATTTGCTGAGTTTAAGACAAACAGTGGTCCTTTATCATTATTTATGTATGATCGAAAAGCTTTTGCAGAAGCTGTAGGGGAGTCCTATTACCCGCCAAAGGGGATTAACTTGACAATGGAAATTGGTATTTGGCTTCCGAAATTTTCTGATGTTGACAGAGAATACGAGCGACTAATGACACTTGGAGTTAAGTCATTAACAGGTGAACCTGTAACCTATCCCTTTGGTATACGGAATTTTTATGTTGCGGATCCTGAAGGTAATTTGCTTGAGATTGGAAGTAGAGGGCATGAGGAATCAATTTAAGGTGTCGTCATAAATAGCTTAATATACTTGTGGTTAACACATAAAAATTGGGAAGCCTTGAAAAATCAAGACTTCCCAATCACTTAATCGAAGGGCGAGACGGATTCGAACAAATTCCCCCACACACAATGTTATAATTGTCTATATATAGAATTACCAATTTGCGCTATTTCAGAAGTGATTTTCTTTAATTCTTCAACAGATGTTATTATCGTATTGTCAGAAGTAGAATTTTCTATTATTTTTAGTAATCGTTCATAACAATTATCGGGTTTATTTTTAAATTCTTTGATGTATTGCTCACTTCTTTTTCTGCTTGGAAAATACATGAAGTTTATCGCAAACAGTGCTTGCAATAAATGATCTAAAGAATTTTCTAGCACGCTATGGTAAAACATAACCTCTTTTCGTAATATAACTCTTCCTAAATCCTCGTCATTCAATACATTTGAAATATGATAATTAAATAATCTTTCAAACAAATCGATAGGATGCTTCTTAACTTTTTCCCTCAATGACGTCCATTCAGTTTTACTCTCATACAATATATTTATGCTTTCAACACTAGATAATCTTCCTGTTGGATAGAAACCACCTTCTCTGTCTAAATGTTTTCCATTTAAAACATCATCTAAGTAATATTCCATTTCTTCTGTCGTAAAATACATAAACATGACATCAATTCCATCAATAATTAATATATCTCCATAACCCCATATTCCTCCATTGCACACATTCATCAGACATTCTGAATATTCATTAGAATAATTTGAATAGACACTTTTTCTTTCAGCTTCTGTTGGAATTGTGGTACATAAAACAAACATATCAATATCGCTATTACCAGGTATCAGGTCAGCATTAATATCCCCCGTTTGACCGATTCCTTTGATTTTATTATTTTGAGATAATTCATTTACCAGCTTATCTTTAGTTTTTATAACATTCATTTTTAATCCTCCAATATTAACGATTAGCAATTCATTTACTTAATTCATAAAAAATAATGAATAGCATCTTAAGTCAGTTTCATGTATTTACTGTATTCTCTGAAACCACAGCTTCTCCAAAAAGATATTCCTCGTTCATTATTACTTAACACTTCTAAATCAATTTCTGTAGTTTTAAGTTCATCTAAAAGAAGGGATAGAGCTATTTTTCCGTATCCATTTTGTCGAAACTCTCTGACGATAAAAAACTGACGCAAATAATAAGGATTTTTTGCAATATTAACCAGAGCATAACCATATATGTTTTCCTCTGTTATAAAAAGAAATGCTTTATATGTTGTAGAAATAAACCCTTTCATTCTTTCTTTTAATTCATCAATATTCATATTATTGTTACTGTCTTCATCATCAATAAGTTGTTTGTTGAAAATTGCCAATACATCTAAATCGTCATCGGTGCATTCTTTAATTACCATATTATCCCTCCTGTACAAATCGCCAAAATCAATTATACTTTTCCTAATAAAGGAAGTCAATCTGATTATACTCCTTCCCAGACAGACATGACTCCGAAAAGTTAAATCAAACTATGAAGGATCCATGCTGCGCATGGATCCTTTGTTTTCTTTATGTGTGGATGATGTAAAAGCGTCGTGCACCCCTCTAAGAGCCAGCAGGGCAGTTGTATAACGTATAACTATTCTCGTGAGCTTGAATAAAAATGAAGTCTCTTGTGTAGAAATATTTTCATAATATCAGTTTATTCCAATTTCATTTCTTCCAACCACTAACCACTCGGGTCCATTATCACTACCAACTCCTTTAACTTTACTACCATAATAACCTGAAGACCCTATAAACTTCCCGTCACTATCAAAAAGATTTTCTTCATATCCATAACATTCTTCTGTTGGCTCTCCTCCAATAATAAATTTGTGAACCACATTCTGTTCATCCACATATTCACTAATATAAGGCACGCTATCGGAAATCTGTTTTGTAATATCTATGTTATTACCGTTTATAATAAGGTTCAATTTTCCTCCATCTAGTATAACAGGTGGATTTTCAGTTGCGTTCATCTCTATCGTTGTCTTTCCAACGCCTGTATGCTCATCATACTCAGTGGTAATTCCGCTACCATTAAAAAATGTGTATAGATAGTTGAAAAGTCTTCCTTCAGATGCAAATGACACTGTTGTTGCAGACGCCATCCCAATGAACGCTAACATACTTGCTACAGCTATCTTTTTCTGTATACTCCGTAATTTCATATTATTTTTTGCCTGCTTTCCATTGATTTTAGAAAGAATTCTTTTCGAATTCATTTTATGCTCAAAATCTGATAATTTAATATCTCTATACTCTTCAAAATTTGTATCTACATGATTCATAATATCATAAAGGTCTTTACTCATAATTAAACTTCCTTTCCTAAATAAATATTTCTGATTCTTTGCTTGCTGCGGGACACTCTCTTATAAATAAGATTTTTACTCATTCCTGTTGTCTCGCTAAGTTTCTCTACCGGAATTTCTTCCATATAAATCTTTTGTAATAATTCTCGGTCATCTTTTGCCAAACAGCTAAGCATTTTCTCTGTTTCCAGTGATATTTCGTTTTCAATTAATGAATGTACATCTTCATATGTGTGATGGATTGACTCTTCATCTAATGTTAATTCTTCAATTTCCCGCTTATACTTTCTCAAATAGTCAATAGCCCGATTTCTAGCAACGGCAGCAATCCAATTTTTAAACTCTGTTTGTGTCTCATCATAGCTTCCAATATAATTCCAAACATTAATAAAAACATCATCAAAGCATTCTTCTTGTTTATCTTTCATGAGGTATAAGTGCTTTTGCATAATAGACATTACCAGTCCACTATACTTAATGATTACATATGAGAGCGCATCCTCATTTTCTTTTCGTAATTCCTGCAGGAAATTACTTTCTTTAATTTTCATTGACTACCTCTTTTCTGTAAGCTTACTAATTCCGTAACAGCACTTTTTCTCTGTACATAGGTTAATACGTATTTTTATAATCCATTGTTGACACATTATTAAAATTTGTATAAGTAATAGCAAATTCATATAAGTATTTATAGCCTTGAAAAAGCTGTCTGCATAATACAAACAGCTTTCTATAGTATTATTTAATCACGTCTCTGTAACATTATTGAATTATTCCATTATATATCTTCGATATTACAACTTCAATTAACTTAAAAAAGTATAGGAACACTTTTCAAAATGTGTACACCTCCTAAAATAATCATGTTAACGGGTATTCAACAGAAATAAAATCATAGGAAACCTTTTTATATAAGGAAATTAGTTGTAATCAAAACAATGTTCGATGTATAATATTACCATGTAAATTTGAAGGAGGTATCTTCTCCAATACATTTGCATTGGGAAATGAGAATGGAGAAAAATGAGTTTGCATATTCAAAGATAAAAATTTAGTATTACATGTTCCGGTTACGCCGGATCTTGAGAAAGAATAGGAGTTTTTATGTACAAAATCGCAATTTGTGATGATGAAACTAAAATCTGTGAGTTATATCAAGAACGCGTGAGAAAAATCCTTGATAAGCATGGTTTTTATGCATCAATCCAAATATTTGATTCAGAACATCACTTTTTAGAGGAGAGTATGTCAGAATGCTTTCATCTTGTGTTACTGGATATTGACATGCCAAATATCAACGGTATGGATATTGCAAAGTTAATGAATGAGTTAACAATACGACCAATATTGGTGTTTGTTACAAATCAAGATGCGCTTGTATATGACACATTTCAATATCAACCATTAGCATTTATTCGAAAGAGCCATTTTGAGGAAGAGATTGAAATGGTGATAATACGTTCGTTTGAGAAGCTTCATGAGGCAAAAAGTACATATTCATTTCGATTTGATTCAAAAATAGTACAATTGAATTTGACGGATATTATGTATTTTGAAGCAGATCAGAATTATCTTCAGATTTATACCGGTGATCAGTCATATCGATACCGAGATACACTTCACAACGTAGAAAGTGAGCTTATCGGAAAAGGCTTTCTACGTATTCACAAAGGCTTTTTGGTGAATCAGGAAGCTGTCTACCAAATGAGTGGGGATGAAGTTGTTCTTAATAACGGAACAGTTCTCCCGATCGGAAGAACGAACCGTGAGCAAATTAAGCAACGACTGATGAGGTATATGATGCGATGAAAGGACGAAAAGACAAAGAGAAAGATTTGGAAGTGTTGCATCAGAATTATAAGAGAGTATGTGCACAAAAGATGGAGCTTGAGTACCAATTGCAATGCTATGAGGATAATCGTCTATATGAGAAGGAACAAGGCGAGGAGATTCTTCGTTTGCATGAGTCGGCACGTAAGCTCAAGCATGATATGAAAAATCATCTGATGGTGATTGCTTCTTATCTCCAGGAAAATAATCCGGATGAAGCAAAACGCTACCTATCCAAAATCCTTGATAAGCTCAATCGAATGTATTCTTACATAGAAACAGGTAATTCTTTAATGAGCCATATAATTAATGCCAAGTTCGGATTGGCAAACCAAAAAGGAATTGAATTGAAAGCCAACATCGAGAATTTATCCTTTGAGCAAATGGAAAGCGTAGATTTTTCAGTGGTACTAAGCAATTTGCTAGATAATGCAATCGAAGCCGAGTCAGGCTGTATGACGCCACGAATTGAAGTGGAGATTACAAGAAAGCGCGGCTACGATACTATATTAATAAAGAATAAAATTATGGAATCGGTTTTAGAAACAAATCCAAAGCTACAGACAACAAAGAGTGAGATGGGAGAACATGGATACGGAATTTATCAGATTCAGGAGATCGTTCGCAAATATTCGGGCTTGTACGATTTTTACGAAGAAGAAAAAATGTTCTGTGCATGTGTGATGATTCCGATATAAAAGCTGCTGTTTATCCCAGATAGAATGCTGAATATCCCAAGGCCCTTGTAAAATAGATTGCAAGGGCTAAAATCATATTGCGAGGTGAAATATATGGTAACGCTTAATCAAGTTTCTCGTCATTTTTCAAATCAGATCATTGCACTCAGGGATGTATCTTTTCATATTCCGGACGGAGAGGTGGTCGGAATAATCGGTGCTTCCGGCGCAGGAAAGACGACCTTATTCAAGCTGATATGCGGATTGCTTCTGCCTACATCCGGTGAGGTTTGGGTAATGGAGAAGGATCCACTGGAGCAGAGAAATGAAATCGGGCGTTACATCGGTACATTATTTGTCGATAGCGGAATATTGAGTCAATATGATACTGTGGAGACAAATCTTGAGATGGTAAAAAATGTGTTCCGAAGAAAGGATTCATCGTTTTGGCGTGAGGCTGAGGAGCTTTGCGAAAAATTTAAAATCCAGGGATATCGACAAACCGTAGTGAAGGAACTATCTTGTGGAATAAAACGTCGAGTGGAGCTGATCTGCCTATTTTTACAAGAAGCAAAGATCATTATGCTTGACGAGCCATTCATTGGTCTGGATGCTGAAAGCAAGAGAGTATTTGAGGAGGAAATTGAGAAAAGAAGAAAAAGGAAAATCACTATTTTGATTGCATCACATAATGTGGATGAGATTGAGAGGATATGTACCCGGTTTCTTTTGATGAAGAAAGGATCTGCTCTGTTCTACGGTGATAAACGAAGACTTCTTCGAAAATATACTCCTGTCGATGTACTGAGAGTCAGTTATCGATGTGGAATACCTGATTTACAAGACTTGCCGATACAGAGTTATTTTATTGAAAACCAGATAATCTCCATCTTATATAATACGAATAAAGTTACAGCTGCTGAAATTGTTCAAGTTTTACTTGGAAGCATTTGCATTGTAGAGCTGAGTGTGAAAAAACCAAGCCTGGATGAAGTGATTGCGGTATCAATGGGAAGGAATTAGCTGCATTTAAGATGCAGCAGGGGAGGTGAATATGAGTATGAAGCATTTCATAGAAGTCGAGCGGGTGACGAAAGAGTTCAAAGTCAGTAAAAGAAATAAGGGAATACCGGGCATGATCGCTAATATGCTGGCACCTAGATATGAGATAAAAAAGGCAGTGGACGAAATTAGCTTTCACATTGACGAAGGTGAAATGGTGGGTTTTATAGGACCGAATGGTGCGGGAAAATCAACAACCATCAAAATGCTATCGGGTATCTTGCATCCGACATCCGGATCGATACAAGTTGGTTCTTATGTGCCCTATCAAAACAGAAAAAGGTATGTGGAAAATATTGGGGTGGTGTTTGGACAAAAGTCACAGCTGCAATGGGATCTGCCACCCATTGACACTTTCGAGCTTCTTAGATATGTATATCGAATACCGACGGATGCTTACAAGAAGAATTTTACACGTTTAGTTGAGCTTCTGGATATGGAAGCATTTCTGAATCAGCCGGTTCGGCAGCTATCCCTTGGGCAAAGAATGCGAGCGGATATTGTAGCTTCACTGATTCATTCGCCTCGAATCGTATTTTTTGACGAACCAACGATTGGTGTGGATGTGGTTGGAAAGGAGACGATACGCAATTTCATCCGGGAGTTGAATCGTACCGAAAAAACAACGATGATTTTTACCACACACGATATGCAGGATATCGAGAAAACTTGTAACCGTTTGATTATAATCGATCGGGGACATAAGGAATATGACGGAAGTCTTGCGGGAATTCGTGATAAATTTGCGACCACAAGGCAGCTTGATGTGGAATTTTTAAATGAGATAGAAGTCGAACCAATTCCTAAGGTATTGATACAGAATATGGATGAACTTGAAGGTAGAAAGAAGCGGTTTGTCTTCCAAAGCAATGAGGTGGAAATCAATGAGCTAATGCAATATTTACTTGGAAGGTATCATGTGAAGGATTTGCAAATATCGGAGCCTGAGATTGAGAGCATCATACGAAGAATATACAGTGGGGAGCTTTCAGAAAGAGGTGCATTGCTATGATGAGATATCTGGCTTATGCAAAGAAAAATTTCCTTAGTCATTCAGCATACCGTATCGATCATTTTATTGGAATATTTAATACTTGTTTAAAGATTTTTATTTTTTGGTGCATCTATCGAGCTCTTTATGGGAATCAGACTGAAGTCGATGGGATTTCATTTTCGATGGTAACGACGAATTTTGTAATAGCACAGGCGATGAGTGCTGTATTCACAATGGATGAATTCTATTTGCCATACCGGATAAACTCTGGGTCAATCGGAAATGAGTTGTTGAAACCAATCAGCTTTAAGGGAGTTATGGTCGCTGAGAACATCGGGAATGCGGCTTTCCAACTGATTTTCCATTTTATCCCGGCACTAATTATCGCGGTAGTTACGGTAGGAGTGATGAAGCCGGAGTCGATTGGTACATTGATTGGATTTACTCTGAGTATGGTTCTTGGAGGTGCTGTACTCTGGTCGATCTGCTTTATATTCCAAACCTTGGCATTTTGGCTGATTAATGTATGGAGTCTGGTTACCATTAAAAACGTGTTTGTAAATGTGCTGTCCGGATCGATGATTCCAATTTGGTTTTTACCGGATTGGATGCAAAATGTGATCCGTTTTACACCGTTTTCATCGATATATTTTACACCAATCCAGATTTATCTTGGCCGGGTTAAGGGCACTGAAATGATGTTGTGCTTTGTTAGTCAGCTGATCTGGATTGTGCTTCTATATCTGATCGGCGAGTTTTTCTGGCGAAAGGGACTAAAGAAATTGGTGGTTCAGGGGGGATAATTGATTGAAAGAGAAAATAGTTATGTTTGGTGTATATACAAAAATGACGATGAGGAGCTGGTTTCAATATAAAGTGGATGCTGTATTACGTTCTCTTGCAGTATTCATGAGAGAGTCGACCGGCATCATCGTGATATATTTTACATTGCTTAAATTCGATCAATTAAATGGCTGGAATATGAATGAAATGCTGTTCTTATTCAGCTTGCTATTTCTTACCTATGGAATATTAATCATCTTTTGTACGGGACTGCGAGATTTCAGTGAGTATATTCAGTTAGGAAAATTTGATCGATTTATGCTAAGACCTCGGGGACTGCTATTTCAGGTCGTTACCAGTAACTCGGACTGGTTTGCAGCTATTGGACATGGTGGCCTTGGTATTGTCCTATTTATCATATCAGCTAATCATGTCGGAATCGAATGGTCAGTGAGTACCATTCTTTATTATGTTTTGACGGTGTTTGGTGGTGTATTAATTCAGGCAGCGGTGTTTTTATTTTTTGCAACACTATGTTTTTATATGGTGAAGTCTGATAATCTTCGAGAAATGTTGTATTGGAATCTTAGACGCTTTGCAGGGTATCCAATCAGCATTTTTCATAAATACATCCAATTGCTGTTGATGTATATCATTCCGTTTGCATTTGTTAATTATTTTCCGGCACAATACCTGTTAAGAAAGTCGGATATGCAGGCGTATCCGGAGATATATATGTATTTGGCACCACTTGTAGGCATACTATTGTTTGTTTTGGCTTATCTTTTTTGGAAATTTAGCGTGAGATATTATAAGAGTACCGGTAATTAATACGTTGAGGAGCAAATACTGATGCCCGATCCATGCCTTCCATAATGTAATAAAATAAAAGCCCATAAGTTAGCTAACTCTTTCTATTATTTATAGACTTCATGATTATTAAAAAAATGCTTTCTGTAATTCATTGGTGTAAATCCGGTTTCCTTGCGGAAGCATCGAATGAAATGGCTTTGCGACGCAAATCCGAAATATTCAGCGATATCACTGTATGGATAATCCGAAAAACGAAGCATATTTGCAGCTGCCTTAATTTTCTCCCTGCGGATAAAGCTACTAATACTTTCATGGGTCTCTTTCATGAATAGAGATGACAGATAGCAACGGTTTATACCCAGAGTTTCTGCTATCATATCAACGGTCAGACGTTCGTTGCGGTGGTGGTTAGTGTATTCAATGGCTTTCACTATCTGCATTGAATAAACCTGCTTCTTAGGCAAGTTTGCCATTTTTTGAGTGAAGTCAAGCAGCATTTCATTATGCAGAGAGAGTATCTGCGGAGCTGACTGTATTAAATCCATTCTTCCGATATATAGGTCACTTAAAGTATATGCAAGCTCGCGTTCAAGTCCGTTTTCCACACATAGTCTTGTGATAAGTGCAACTGAAACAACAAAATGGTAACGTATATTCTGTAGAAAATCTCTTGATAGTTGCCCGTATTTGGGGTCTTCGTACATTCTTATATCGTTTGGGTCAGCAAGAATCATAGTAACAGCTTCGACATTTCCCTCTGTTACATTATTATAAAAGCTGTATTCATGCTTATATTCAACATGTCTATTCTGCTCTTCACGCTGTAAAAAAAGTCGTGAATTAAGTTCTTTATTCATACTCATTGATATCACCCCTTTCATCAAATATATAACTAATATTACATAATTACAACTGATTTTATATAAAGCTGATATTTAGTTGGATATAATAAAAAATGTCACAGTTCAGTTCGATGTACGGTGAAATAAACGAGGTTGCAGGAGGTCACTTATGAAAAATGTTTATCTGTATGGAATGATAGTAGGCTCTAACAGTTTCTTATTATCAGAATTTGTAAAGCCTGATGAATATTCAGAAATTCAGGCAAGTTACAGCTTTCCGGGCGGTGAGACAGGCACATGTGCTACCGTTTTATCCTCTCTTGGGGTTAACGTAATACTTGATGGTAGTCACATAGGCAGAAAGATTACGCCATTAGTAAAAAAATTTTATATCAATAAATCAGTGAATCTTGACGTGCTTTACTTTGATGAAAGTTATGAGGGTCTTGAGGACTATATATTAATAGCAGGAGATACACGAACCCCTCTTGGCACGTTTGGAAAGTTTTTTGCATCAGCATATAACGACGGATTAAGACGCTGGAACAAGCCTAAGGAAGACGCTATCATTAACTGTGATGCTGCTGCAATTGATCCTTTTTTCTGGGATGATTCTGAACTTGCAGCTGAATACTGTGTCAAGCATAGAAAACCCTATGTTACAATTGATTGCAAATACGATAGCTACCTTCATCAGAATTCTGCGGTATCGGTTATTTCGGGGGAGGGCATACATAATGAATATCCGGGCAAAACCCGCGAGGAGCTTTTCCCTCTGTTTCAAGATAATGGGGGCGGTCTAACCATTATAACCAATGGTGGTAAGGAGTTTTTCTATGGAAGAAAGAACGGAGAAATTAAGTCATTTCAACCTTTTAAGGTTGATGTTGTCAGCACTCTCGGTGCAGGTGATACATTTAAGGCAGGCTGCACGTATGCACTTTCTAAGGGAATGAGTGATGATGAGCTTGTAAAATTTGCAAGTGCTTGCTCGGCGGTGGCAATATCAAGATACCCATTACAGCTAAATCCTCCCACCATTGCCGAAATTGAAAGCTTAATTAAGAAATAAAAGAATGGCGCGTCGCTTTCTAATATAATATGTTAGATAGAGACGCGCCGTTTTTAAGTTCGAGACTGGAATGAAATATCCCAACACACTTATTATCATAATCCTTTTTACTATCAATAAATACTGCTACAACGCCCTAATACAAATACATGGATATGCGTAAAACTGTTATGCGCGAGACGTGATTCGAAGTAATTAAAACAATTCGTCGTCCAAATAATATTTATCCATAAGAATTCTCTTATCAATTTCAACAAACAACACAATAATATAGCCGTTCTAACAATGATTTCTCTATTTGATATAGACTCTCTATTTGAAAACTCATGGGTTTTAATAAATTAACTTGTCCGGTTTCACCTAAATTCCAAAAAGTATCAGCCAGAGCATCCCATTGTTCTGAAAGCTTTATGTATTGTTTTCCAATATCTTCAATATCTTTTATACCTAATAAATTATTGGCTTCAAGTAGAAATTCACCATACATTTTTCTGAAAATACCCCCTCCAGTTCCACCGTCACGGCTGATAAGAAAATAATTTGTTATCCCAGCCAGCTTCAATTTTCCTGTATCAAACTTGTCCCACTTTACTATTTCATTTTTAAACTTATTAATACCGTTAATCCCCATAAGATTTGCACCTGGATATAGCATTGTTTTACAAGTGTCATTAATTGCATATTTTAATATATCCGTATTGACTTCTAGATAATTGCCAAAATCAAATTCGAGAAATTTATTATTAGGGGGAAAAGGTCTATATTTGCTGCTTCTTGCCTGTTTCATTTCTTCAAAACTAACTAAGTGATAATCTTTAGCGATATTTCCTCCAGGAGTTCGAATCGGATAATCGTGATTATCCCGATCGCTTACATAGAAGACTTCCTTTTCTTTATCATAGCCAAATATTACTATTGCATGCCCTCCAAAATGGCTGTTTTTATTGAGAGATAAATAATCTAAATATGGCATATCAACGTATACCAGTACTGGATTATTATTGTCAAGCAATTCAATTGTTTTAGAAAAGGCGGTATCATACTCTTTGTACTGTTTACATTTAATGTTAATATTAAGTCTTTTTGCTAATTTTTCTTCAAATTCAAATACTTTCGTTCTACCTGATATCATAGGTGAATTAGCCAAATTGATGTAAACGAAAGATAATCCGGAGGCGATTCCAAATAACATTTGCTCTGACATCGAATATCCATAATAATCAAATACTTGTTTTAATGAATTTGTTACACAATGATTTCCACCTGAGGGGATAAAATTTTCTACAATATGTTTCATTTCTGTTTCTCCTTGTCTGTGTGTCTTGATAACATAATAACAAAATAGACATGACAACTATCTGTCATGTCTATAGATATTTTTCATATTTTATAATGATTTGTTTATACTTTTATTTATAGCTTCAGGTGGGAGAGTAGTGACTATCCGGAAGACATAAAAGCTTTTGCTATGTATACATTATCTGCACAATTGTTTTTATCAACGAAAATCATTAAATAATAATTTTTATTTCGTTGATATAATTCGCTCAACGCTTCCTCATTTAATTTCTCATTTGTGATTTCTCTTATATAGAAGTTTATACCTTAGGATATGGGTCACATTCTTTTCATATAAATCAGTTTGATAAAGCCACTGATTAGAATTTGACACATAGCCGCAATTATTAGTGTATAGAAAATGGTGATATTAAAGTAACCTGCAATAATTCCTGATATTATCATTAGGATTGATAAAACAAGAACGATTGGTAAGCCAGCTTTACTTTTAATTGTTTTGAATCTCTCATCATTCTCTTTGTTGCATTCCAATTCCAGCTTTTTATCATCTTTTAAAATATTATTGTATTTAATAATATTTAATGAAGATAGAATACATATAGCCGCTAACGCTCCCCCTTGAAATTCAAATACTGCCATATTTTTAAGTGTTTCAGATGCAAAGAATACATCATATACTCCAACCAAAGCAGTCATAAATGTTAGTGCTGCAAGCCATAAGATTCTTGATTTTAATTTTTTTCTAAATTGCTCCATTTTCTAAACCCTCCGTTAATCATCTAATTGAGATAAATCAAATACTTCTTCTATCGACATATTGAAATATTGAGCAATCTTATATGCCAAAGGTAAAGATGCTACATACTTTTCAACTTCAATAGAAGTAATGGTTTGTCGAGTAACGCCAACAGCTAAAGCAAGTTCCTCTTGCGAGATCCTTTTTTCTTTTCGCAGTTCGGCAATTCTTGTTTTCAAATTATATCCTCCTTGCAATGTTTGCTTTGCATTAAAGTATAGTATACTTTGCATATTCTGTCAAGTATACTTTGCAAATAGTGGCAAAATTGCTAAAAATCCTATCCCAGAATGCTTTGTTTTGTCTTATACTTTGATTGATGCGCTATCAGAGATGAACGGAAGTGATGTACTCATGGATACTACTGAAATGAAAAATCGCCAGAAGCCTTTTAAAAATAAGGACTTCTGACGAAGTTAGTTAAGCGCTAGATGGGATTCGAACATCACCGCCGTCCGCTTCTATTACAGCTTCAGCCACAAAGCAGGACGGACACCGCCTTTACATTCGCCTTCTGCGATGTTGCCTTTATATATATTGTTGCCTTGGATGCCTATATTACCGTCAGGGTGGATGTATACGGCTTTTACATTAACGCGGCCGGGCGACCGAAGCCACCACCAATGATACCATTTATCATTCTTATTTATTGCTATTCGTTTAATATTGTTTTCATCTTTTCTTTGAAACCAATATCTTTGATTTTTTCCTGGACTATACAGTTTTGAACTACTATCACCGAAATATCTGCACGTCACTTCCTCAAGGCTTAACAAAAATATGCTGTCTCTCGTATCTGCTCCGCCTTTTGAACCATACCACTGATTATCAAGATTTTTATTTGTTACCGGAATTATTCTTGATTTATCAGCTTCTGAGAATTTGTCATAAAATTCACCGTTAAGATATTTTCTTAACGAGCAGTCAGCCCATGTTATATCTTTATAAGCGTCATGGTAAGAACGCTGTTCTATTATATCTTCAGTTATAATCAAAATTGTATTGTTATGTATATCAAGAACTCGCCATTCATATGTGCCAAATACCATTTTATCGCCTACTTGCATAAGTTCCTCCCTGTATATTACCTAATATCATCTTTTAACTTGATTGGAAAATATCTTTGCATTTGTTTATAGCCAAGTCCCTTTTCAATGTCTTTATAAGCAGGATCTCTTCCATCTTCATATAAATAAGGCATATTGAACATAACATTGCGGTCTTTATCAAGCTCAAAATTGGTGCTTTCAATCCATCGGCGAACTTTTTCCTCCACTTTGTTTAAGCTCTCATCATCTTCATCAATGCTGACTGCCATAGCGTATAAGCCTCCCGGAAAATCGATTAATTTAAAGGGGCTTACATCAGCGTCGGTAACACCATCTTTGACGGCACATAACCATTCGGCTATGTCGTTTTTAAGTAATAGAAAATCAAAACAATCGAAAATCACACTCTGATACAAATGACAATACTGCCACAATTGGTACATATACCCGCCTTCTTTGAACATTTCCCCCCAGGGTTGGTCGCCACATGTTACCGCTTTGAAATTCGGTATCCTAACGACCATGATATCAGG
This sequence comes from Bacillota bacterium, assembly GCA_023414875.1. GTDB lineage: Bacteria > Bacillota > Clostridia > Lachnospirales > Lachnospiraceae > Mobilitalea. The sequence continues at coordinate 93,227 of JAEZMV010000017.1, forward strand.
AATTTTTTTATCTAATTGTTCCGTTATTTCAAGCAAGCGGTTTATATTGGAAGGCTTGCCGATATAGTCAACGCTTATCAACTGTGTTTCCAGTTCTTTCGCTTTGTCGTAAAGCAGCTTTATGTCGGAATTGTCAGCAAAATCTACTCGTTCTATTTCTCGTATGAAGTCCAGAACAATATCTTTCAACTCGTGTAAGAGAGCAACTTCATCGTCAATGTTTTGTACTTTCTTTTCCAACACTTCTAATACTATTTCGGAACTGGACGTGCTGAATATACGCTGAATGTCTTTTATGCTAATGTTCAGCTTGCGTAAAATGAGTATTTGCTCAAGCCGCCTGACAGCGCTTTCGTCGTACATCCGGTATGCGTAGTCATCGCTTCGGGTACTGTTTATCAGCCCCATATCCTCGTAATATCGAAGTGTACGGGCTGTTATGCTATACTTGCTTGATACATCTTTGATTTTAATCAGGTTATCCATTTGCTTGACCTCTTTTCTTTTTTTTGTGATGAGCCTAGTATAAATGCTTCCCCAAAGGAAGAGTCAAGGGAGAATTCTGCTTTTTGTAGAGAATATATAAATCCTCGTACAGATATCTTCCATACACATATAGTCTATCGCATATAGCCTATATACGATTAAGAGCCATTAGATGATCATCATAACCAATACTCCGCAAATATTTGCTAATAAGTGTGAAATCCAGCATATGTAAATGTTTTTAGTCTTATAAAATAGTATGCCATATATAATACTATCAATAAAAATCCAAGTTATATCGTATATAACTACTATTGGTGAACCCTCTGATAAATGCCCTAAAGCAAAAATCAAGGATGTGATTATAATAGCAACTCTGATATTGAAGCAAATGCCTAATTTCCTTTGGAAAAACCCTCGAAAACATATTTCCTCCGCTAATGCCAGTATAAAAAGCTGTGGGATAAGTATAAGTAAGTTGTAGAAAGCAAGCATTGGCTGAGTTCGCTCAATCACATGAGCAAAATATTCAGGTATTATTAATTTTGATAAAAAAAGAGAAGCTAATCCAGTTCCAATAGGTAATAATATTAACCACCAGTATTTGATTAAATCTTTATACAACCCTTTGATTCTAAATCCTATTTCATTATAGGTTTGTTTTCTGATAATCTTTTCAATAAAAATATACGGAATGACAAGTATGTATAAACCTACTTGTATTGTGACTACTAGTACCCAAATAATTACAGGTAATAATTCTTTTAGTGCCATTTCTTTGTTTCTGATTAATGATTTCTTTTCGGAATTCATATTCCATTCCCCCGCTTCGTAATATAAATTAAGTCTAGTTGCATAGCTCTATACTGTCAACGAGTAGGAGAGTAAGTTACATTATGACGTGGTAAGTTGCGCTACTTACGGTTTTGTAATGCGCGTAATCCTGCATTAATATCTCTGGTATCTTTTAAATATAAAAACTATGCGATGTATTCGCTCAATCTAATTGAGCAGAATACGTCGCATAATCAGTTTAACATATTCAGACCTAAATTCCCATAATAATATTCATTAACTCGCAATCATCTATGTAATTTATATTTCCCTTTATAATTGCTAAATTTATAATATATGGCCATCTATTTTGAGAGTTAATTGCCATCGCCACCAATCACGGATTATGCTTCATCCCATAAGTGAACCTTGGTAAGTTCTATATCAGACAAGTCATAACCTCTGTATTTTAAAGAAGACCATTCTTTAGCTTTTTCTGTAAATCCAAAAAGCTGAAGACTCTTATATCCATTAATAAAGTCATATTTATCATCTGACAATTCTCTTAGATTTATCAGTTTATTTCCACTGAGCTCACCTATGAATTTATTAGGTATAGTGCTATCAGACTTACGATTAAAGCCTATTACAAAATAAGTAGAACGCTCTTTATCATATTCGATATAAGAAAGCTTTGGTGCTTCTTCTTCGGTAAATAGTTGAGTACATAATTCAAATTTTTCAGTATCATATATTGAAATACGTGTGTGTAAACTATCTATATGACGTTCAATATTATAAAATAATTTTCCATCACCTGAAAAACAGAAACCATCATCTTGTGCTCCATCAACCTTAGAAAATCGATATTTTTTAATGAGTTCTAACCTGTCAAGAGAATAGGCAGCGACCATTCCTGCAGTTGATTTTACTATGAAAACATTCTTTGAGGGACAGAACATAGGTTTATACCCATATTTTATATCCTTAAATTTAGTAAGTTCCTGACCATCTTTTCCATATACATATACAGTCTGTCCCGTACAGCCAATCGTATAATCTTGGTTTTTTATACATCCCCAGAATTTTGGCAATCACACCACCTCCTGTTAATATGAAGCCTCATAAATCGTAAACAAAGGACTTCTGACGAAAATAGTTAAGTTATTATCAATTATCTGTTTTTATAAAACTACTATTTAGCGCATCCAATGTCATATAAACATTAGCTTCTTCTTGATTTGTATCAATTATATTCTTTGCTACATCATCTAAATAATACACATCATTACCATCAACAATATATTTTTTCATATCATAGCTTAAAATATCAGAGCCCCCTATTCCTAAAATAGGACTACTATAAGTTTCATACAATTCAACAACATATAATTTTATATCGTCAAGCACATAGTAATCTATAATCATTTTACCTGTTTCACCATATATAACCAGGTTGTAGCGAATAACATTTCCTTTAGAATCTACATACTTAGTTGCATTATTCCCTTCTGTACTACCTATATCCATTTTCCCAGTAATAACAGAAATACTTTCTTCCAATGTAATAACATTAATATATAGGTTCTTAAAATTATTCATATACACATCTATCAGTTCAATATAACTAGCATATTTTTTATTAAAATCTATTCTTTCTACACCCACAGTTGCATTCACTTCTTCATTCTCGCTTATATTCACATCTTCATTCACGCTTGTATTTATATCTGCATTCGGTACCCCATCGCTGAAAGTACTACATCCACTAAATGTTAAAATTATTCCAATACTTATTATATATTTAATTAGATGCTTTCTCATAATTTACAATTCCTTTCATTAAAGCAAATCATTTTACCCAAATCATATAAAGATTATACTTAGATAAATGGTTTCATCACTCTACCATATACTAACAAGTATGTCAATATGTGTAAACTCTTTGTCAGATGTGTATTTCAAAGCTTAACGAAAGTGATGAATGCCAAAAAAATGGAATAGAGAGATTGATGGGAAAATTCAAATCGAGTAAATAAAATTAATTCTCACTTTGATAAAAAAATAAGACCTTCCGAAGCTCGGAAAGTCTTATTTTTACTTGATTTGTCGTAAGCGCGAGACGGCGCACGAGCTCCGGTGGACCTTGGTTCTGCACGGACCGAAGCGGAGACATTCGAACCCGCGATTCCTCGCATAGTCTATACTCAGTAGTACTGCGTCCTTCATCTTATACTGTTTGCTGTAATATTTTTACAACTTCATTTTCTAAATCACATATTTTTAATAATGTATCTACATAAGGCTTTAGATTGTTTTTTTCGCTAAACATATCAAAAGCGGAGAAATCTTGGGGAATTATTTTGCTTAATTCAAAGCAAAGGGCAGTTATATCATCATATAGCTTTGCAAGGTCATTTCTTCCGTTTTCACGGAAAAAATTTGCTGCATATTGTCTGTCTAAATACTGTTTGTAGTTGCACATCAAATTAAGATACGGCTCAAAATTATCTGTCCATTCATATGTTAATAATGCATTTGCAAAAGCTTTATGTGCAGCAATCCCGTTGTACTGACCTGGAGCAAGATTTTCCTCCCAAATAAGACGCTTGATAAGTTGCAGCGTTTCATAAAATATTACTTCTTTAGATGGTTGTTCAAGTTTTCCATCAATGATAAGATAGCGAACTTTATTCCATTGTTCATTATAACCAATATGCCAATCAGATTTTCTGAAATAACCTGTATCGTCAGGAGCTTCGTTATGATCTTCATTAACGTTCATAAAAGGGTTATAGCCTAAAAGCACGTTTCCATCATTATCATAACCGGATATAATACAAGCGTCAGAACAATTTATTACTCCCTCAAGAGTTATAACTGGAACACCCTTATCAATACTGTCCATTATCAGTTTTTTGTCAAATTCATAATCACCTCTAACATGATGTGTTACCTTATAACCTAACATTTTAAAAGTATGTTCAATAATAATCGGTGCATTAATAACATGATAATTGCTATGATTCCATTCCTGACTTGATGGCATACTGAAAGATGTTCGGAATGCGCTGCCGGATATTGCACAAACATAATCATAGTTCAATTTTTCGCCAATTCCGTTTAGCGCCGAAACAACACTGTTGACAAATTCGTTTTGACGATGGGTATCAGACCAATCTACTCTCATAAGATTAGGTATTAAGTTCCTCTTCATACAAAAACCTCCTATTAAACTAAAATTTATTGAGATAGGAGCGAATTTTTGAATTGCATTGAAATCGCTATGTTGGGAAGGAGAAACGCCGTATAACCTCTTGAATGCCTTTGAAAATGCTTCAACCGTTTCATATTTATACTTGAATGCCGCTTCGGTTATTGAAAGTCTATTCAGTAATAGGTCGTCGCCAGCACATGTTAATCTCCGATAACGAACATACTCCATAACGGAATAGCCTGTAACAGCACTAAATAAATTTTGAAACGATGATGGGGCATAATGAATCGTTTCCCCTACAGATTCAATAGAAATATCCTCAAGTAGGTTTAATTCAATATAATCGATTGCTTCTTGAAGTTTCTCAATCCAATTCATTTTTTTATCTCCAATCTCAGAATTAGTATAAAGGAAAACATGTAATTTTACTTGTTAGTTTATATGATGATTTGTCCATATGTAATTAGCAGCATATTAATAATTTCAAGTATGCATAATTGTAAACAAATGCGTATTATCTTAAGCCGATTATTTGTATTTCCCATATGCGTTGTTTCATTTATCTGCTATTTCAAAAAGCTATCGTATCCATTTTCTATGATATATTCCACGGCTTGATGATACTATTCAGTAAATTCCAATATTGCGTAGGTCACTAAATCTTTCGGCTTTCAACTACTTAGCCTATTATAACATTCTTTTAAATCTATGCCAACAAATTCCATTATACGTAGCAATTTGCTTTCTAATTGTCAGTATATTATCAGAGTCCCGTATATTATAGAGTTCTTGGGACTTGAGCAAACATCAAATCTTTATGAAAAAGATCTTGAGCAGGGGTTGATCAATCATCTGTAAAATTTGATTTTAGAGTTTGGACGAGGTTTTTCCTATGTTGCTAGAAAAAAACGTATCACCTTCGATGGAGAGCATTATTACATTGATTTGGTATTCTATAACTACATTATAAAGTGCTTTGTAGTTATTGATTTGAAGATAAGAAAACTAACTCATCAGGATATTGGGCAGACACAGATGTATGTGAATTACTACACTAGAGAGATGATGAAGGAGGGCGATAACTACCTATTGGTATCATACTTTGTGCTGATATGAGTGAAGCTGTTGTCAAATATACATTGTCTGAAGACAACAATCAGATTTTTGCTTCGATATATAAACGATACATGCCGTCAGAGGAAGAATTAAAGCAAGAGCTAAAGAGAGAACAGCAGATACTTGAATTCGAACAAAAGTTATAAATCTTCCTTAGTATTAGTGGATGTTATGACAAATAATCCTAATTATCAACTTGACATTAGTCTAAAGATTATCTATAATACAATTCAAAATGAATAGAAAAAGCGATGAAGAGAGAGAGTAGGTATCTGAATACTTTACAGAGAGTTCTGGTAGCTGAGAAAGAACAGGGAATAAGATATTTAGGCATTATTGCTTATATTTTGGAAACAAAATCGAAAAAAGACTTGGAGCTGCGTACCGACTGCAATTTTGAGCCGTTATTTACTTCCGGTATTTGCCAACGTCTATTGTAAGCTCAATCATGGGCAATTCTGAGCGCGTACTAAGGTCCGGTGGACCTCGGTTCTGCGCGGACCGAAGCGGAACGGAGACATTCGAACCATAGTCTTATCCTACAAATACTAAAAGAAAGGGGTTCCATCCACTTCTGATTTATGTGCACATAATAGTACACATATTTTTTTTGGCTCAGTAATTCTATTTATATTTCAAATTTATGCTATGAATCGGAAATTATTTCAATACCATTAATACAAAACTGATTACTGAAAACAAGTTACAAAAACAGTGAAAAAATATACTTATATAAATATTCTTTTTCTTATAAGCTACATATGCAGCTGGTGCAAATGCTAATATACGAAATACATTATTGAAAGGTAACCAAAAATGGTACAGTGAAAATAAAATCGCTACTAGTATTGGCGTAAACGCACCCTGTTTTTCATAATGAGATGTTAAATATCCTCTAAAAAACAATTCTTCTGTTATCGGTGCAACTAATACATTAAAAACACCATAATACATACAAGTGAAAATCAGTATTGGTTTAGAATAAGATTTCAAATATTCAAAATTTGTCCAATCAAAACCTGTTGATAAATTATTAAGTACAGAAGCTCTCAATTCAGCAAAAATATAATTTTCAATAGGTGCAATGAATACTGAAAGCAGTCCTGCTATTCCAAATAACACAAATGCAATTATCATCGCTTGCCATATAGGCATCTTTTCCTGTCTCGTGAATGCACTTTTAAATGAATATGTACCATTTTCTTTTTTACTTGCAGATAAAATCACGCCCAACTCTATTGGCACTAATGTAACCGTTCCCAATATACAAAATAGTAATAGATGTGGTATCTTGCAAAAATGTCCTAACAATAAATATGTCAGACTCAAAACTAATGTAGGTATAAAAATTCTTAACAAAAGTCCTTTTGCATCCATTTTATTCATCTTAAATATACCTCGTCAAATTCAATTTTATATGTAAATTATTAATTTATAGTACCATATTGAATAAAATAAATAAACAAAATGATCCAATAATCTGTGTACACCCTTTATCAATGTGTGTCTCACTACGTTCAATCGTCTGTATGAATTTTAGCTATTCAATTTTGCAAAATCAGGATATTCTGACAGCAGTCTTTCGTTTGCGACTTCCATTTGCTTAAGGTACTCCGCATAAGAAGTACTTAATTTTTTCATCGCAGGAATAAACACATTATAATAACCACTTGTACTATTAAACTCTTTAAGAAGTGTTTGAATTTTGAAAACTGGTGAATTTTCAAATTCCTCGGACTGCTTGTAAGCCAAGTATTGTTCTAACACTTCCTTGTTTTCAGACAAGAATTTATCGGGATTTTCGATAGATTGTTTTGTATTCTCTATCATGTCACGAATTTTTTCCGTGCTAATATGTTTTGTGCTTTCGATGAAAAACGATTGTAATTCTTCAGGGAAGTTCATAGATGGTACATTATCCAGAAATGTTATGATTTCTGCATACGCAGATTGCTGTTCAGTAGTAGTAATAGGTTCATTCAAAAATCGCGCAAAATGCAAGCAAATTAATCGACCATAATATCCTGGAAATGCTTCCAATAACTTTTCGGTTACAGTTGCACTTTGTTCAATAGCTTTCAACTCCTCATTTATTTCAGCATAGCTTTGACTATAACAAAGCTTATCCAGAATAGATTTTTTCACCTGTTCCTTCTGCAGATTTAATACCTTTTGTACCGATATCTTTTGCAATGTATTGTTTGTTTCATCAGCAAGTACCGCTTTAATTTCTTCTGTGTTAAGTCCAAGTTTACGGAAAACATAAATTCTCCTTAAACGTTCCACATCATTCTCGCTAAAATCTCTATATCCGTTATCCAATATAACGGGCATAACCAATTTTTGTTCCGTATAATATTCAATAGCTTTTTTCGTCAAATTTGCAATCTTACTTGCTTCACTAATTAACATATTTATCACCTCGAAAAAATCATAAACTAACACCCAAGGTGATAGTCAATAGGTATTATAAAAAATAATTATGACCACAACCGATTCTATCACACCAAAATCTTATCGCCTACCTCGAAACCCATAAAATGGGATATATGTAGAAGAGGGTACTCAAATTACTCTTTAATAAAATTCATTACGTCCATTTTCTCAAGTGTGTCAAACGTTATATTACCCTTCTGAATATAGTAAGGAGTATGACACTTCTCCCAATGTATACCTTTCGTTTTACAACTTCCTTTATATTTAAAACCGTATTCAGATATTTCATCAATTATCTTTATAGAAGTATATTTTTTCTTGTTTCCTTGTTTGTCTCTCCAGTTTGACAGATGGAATGGCAAAATAGAAAGACAACCACCAGTTTTTATAATTCTTTGAGCTTCCCGAAATAACATATATTTCATTTCGCCATTTCCACCATGTAAATTATCGTACAGAAGCATTAAGTCAATGGATTGGGGCTGAAATTCCTGTAAATTATCAGCATTTTTATTTATGAGTTTAATATTGTTAATTCCACGGTTTTCTATTTTTTCTGATACTTCATTCTGACATACAGTATTTCCATCGATTCCATATACGGTTCCTTCAGGAAAGGTATATGAAGCAGCAAACAAATATTGACCGAATCCATATCCGAAATCAAGAATCAAAGGTGAATTATTCCCGTTAAGTGGCATCTCTTCAAAAAATCTTTTACCTTCTGTTTTTTCCCATAGTGCTATATCATCATACAAATGTTCATTTGTATTAGTATATTTGATTTCCCCCATCTTTCTCCTTCTTCGTTATAAGTGGATATTTTCTCATTGTCACTTGAGTTAATCAATACTCATTACCTTATTTTAATTTGTCATATTCCACTGATAGCCATCCTTGCAGGTGATTATCAGATTATAGTACATGCTATTCTTTTCCATATTAAACTCCAGTTCAGGATATTCAGATTTATAGTCTATCCTGTGAGTATAATTATAATATGCTATTTTGTCATTTACTTCTTCAGGCTTATACCCAATGGATTTTCCAAAGTCCTCCATACTCATGCTCAAGTCGATCCGACCTGAAGTAATGGCTTCGATGTACTGATCTGTCAAGCCACTGTTATCGCCAGATAAAATACTGTCTGTAATATCAATCGTGTCAATTGTTTTACCCTCATACAAAACCTCAAGCAGTACTTTATCTAAACCAAAGTCATCCATTCCAAAGTCATTAACAGAAAATGAAAAATCAAAGATAATCCACTCATTGCTACTACTTGAACCGGAATTGTTCATTTGAACTCTCATCCCATAGAACTCATCATAAAGACATATGTACTGTTTATCAATATTTAGTAATACCTCTCCCCCACCGTTAACTCTTTCTATTACATCATATTGATAGTTCTTATTCAGATCCAATTCAACGCTTGTATAATATGACAGGCCTTCTTTTTTCGCCAATTCGATCTCCTTTACTATTTTTTTATCTATTTCACTGTAGGCCACATATATTTTAGAATTTGGGCTTACAGCCTTGAGGTTTATCGTAAGATCCAAAGTAGCCTTGCTGTTTACAGTATCAATATTTGCATATTTGTATACAGCCGTATCTACCAAATTATCTCTCTCATCCAATGCACTTTGTATTCGGTCTGAGATGTCGCCTTCCAAATAGGATATCGAATTGTTTATATTGTTTAATTGATTGACCAGTATATCATTTTTGGCATTCAGATTTTTTGTGAGAGATATGCCGAAGTAACATATTAAAATTGCATTTATAATCAAAAGCACAATTACTGCCTTTTGTTTGTCTTCTCTCATGCACGATTACCTCCCTATTATTGATTTTTGTTGTAACTTTGTTCGCTTCTTAATACAATAGCAAATTAACAAATATATTATATTATAAATTTTTCCTATTATCCACCACTAATTGGAATATATATGTCGCGGACCGAAGCGGAGCGGACTCTCGAGGTCTGCAGTGCAGACCTTCACCCGCGCCTCCTCGCAACGTCTTTGCTCCGTAAAGTACACTTCGCAAAGCCGTCTGAAGAACAAGAATTCGGCGTGAGAGCCTCCGTCCTCATTCTTCCGAATGCTCGGTCTGTATGAGTTCGAATCTGATCTAGTATTTGAACATGAAAAAGGTCCATCTTATCAGATGAACCTTATTCATGTTAAGCGCGAGACGGGATTCGAACCATAATCCTATCCTACAAATACTGAAAAGAAAGGGGTTCCATCCACTTCTGATTTATATGCACATAATAGTGCACATATTTTTATGTATGAATTTTCAATGGCTTTTCAAAGCCATTACTGCAAATAGGAATATGTCAGTCTATATAGTTTAACAATTTATCAAATTTATAAATATGATAATCAGCATGTTTCTCGATTATTTCTTTTTGAATTTCTGACTTACGTTCTAAAAACTCTGTAAACACTGTTTTCATTCCGGCATTTTTAGCACCCCATAGTTCATTTGAGCCACCGTCGCCAACAAAAATACTATCCTCTGGCATAATCCCTAATTTATTGATTGCCAAATTATATATTTCTATATCTGGTTTTAACATACCAACATTACATGAAAATATGGTTATATCGAAAATTTTTGATAACGTAGATTCGCCCCAATGCTTAGAATCAATCAAGTCAGCATTACTTATAAGACCAATCTTAATACCCTTTTCATGAATTTGTCTAAGTGTATCAAGTATAGTATCATCAACGGATAATAATGCTCTTTTCATTCGCTCTTCGCGTCGTTCAAGTATTTCTTGTTTTTCACTTTCGTTTAATTGATATGGCATGATATCTACAATTTTATCAATTATTTCTCTCTCAGTTTGCACATTTCCCAAAGCTCTTTCGCGATATAAGTGATTATCTTCAGCATACTTTTCCCATTCCATTGCTGAAATCCCTAAGACATCATATTCGTTTTTATCTGAGTACTTCGGATAAATCAACGTAAAAAACAAATCAAAAAATATAGCTTTGACCATCTTCATAACCTCCTAAATTCTCTGTAATTCGAACTGCAACTTTCCGATAAAAGCATTTATATATGTAAACTATTAAATCATAATATCATATTGATAATAATAATCAAATAAAATTTTCCAATAATCTGTGTACACCATTTATCAATTTGTATCTCCTACACTTCCTATAATTTTGTATACTTTCTTCTATATTAAAATTAATTTAATTCTTTTGTGTAATCTTAGTAAGCAACTGAATAGAAGAGATGCTACATTGTTAAGCATAAAAGATAATGAGATACGCAATATATTTAAAATCCTCTATGATGAGGTGGAATCGAAACAACGAAGCTCCATGCTACGCTTGATCCTTCGTTATTTTGATGTGAGGATGATGCAAAAGCGTCGCAGACCCCTTCGCATAAGTTCTTTTCTTTTTAAGCGCGAGACGGCGCACGAGGTCCGGTGGACCTCGGTTCTGCGCGGACCGAAGCGGAGCGGAGACATTCGAACCCGCGCCTCCTCGCAACGTCTTTGCTCCGTAAAGTACACTTCGCAAAGCCGAATGCTCAGTCTGTATGAGTTCGAAATCTTTCTTTCAATGTCATAAAAAAACAGGTATCAGCTTTACTGATACCTGTTTTTTTATGACAGCGCGAGACGGGATTCGAACCATAATCCAATCCTACAAATACTGAAAAGAAAGGGGTTCCATCCACTTCTGATTTATGTGCACATAATAGTGCACATATTTTCTTATATTACTTGCTATATTACTTAACTATAAAACAAAAAGGTGAGTCATTGACTCACCTTAAACCAAATATCCTTGCTCAATAAGATATCTTTGTGAATTTGTTAATACTGAATATGACATGTAAAAACTATTTCTTTTTAGAAAATTTGATACTTCATCTCTAATAGTATCATTCGTATCTAAAGTAATATAACTAAAAGTATTTGTTACAAAGTTTTTATCAAAAAATACTTTAGCAAATCTTTCACTAGTATTCCCGGTTGAAAGTAGAAAATCAAAAAGAACATATCCTGATATAGTATACTTTTCATTTAATTGTTTTGTTAAAAAATCAATATCTTTTAGTGGGTCGTAGTAAGATGTGGGAAAAATGATGCACATATATAATTTATCGTTACATGGTAATATTTCATATATACTCATACGACCACCTCCTTCATATTAATCTTAGCATATTACCACATTTCTGTCACTATTTCAAGCAAAATATTTCTCTATTATTTCAAAAGTCTGTACTAATATTGGTTCAACTTCACTTCTTTCTAAAAGTTTTGTAGTATCTCCGAGTATGTTTGGCTTGTTCCAATGGAATAAAGAATTCCTTAATATGAAAATCATATTATAGGTTTCATTAACACAAGCAATTTTATTCATATCATTCCCGAATTTTGGATAATGTATACATTGAAGAGTACCACCTATTTTCTCTCCTAAACTATTCTTTACAGGGTCGAACATATTAAATGTATCAACGTTCATAAATCCTTTAGAGTCTAATAAATATCGTAAATGTCCTTCCAAACCACGTAAAGCAGAGAAAACTAAATGGGTACAATCAAACATTGAAGCCATATCTCTTCGATTTTGAAGTGCTTGGCATAAAGTACGTTTGATTTTAGTATTAAGATGATTTTTAGCATTAGGAAATATACTATTATATTCAGCTTCAATCTCTTCTTTTGTAAATGATGTGCCATAGTATGAGTTTAAGGCATCAATATTTGTTTTATTATCTATTAATTCTGCCATATAAGCGGAACAAGCTGAGAATAATAGGAATGGTTTTCCTTGAATCATTAATGTGCTTGAAGCATTATTAATAAAATGAGTTACTGTAACTTCATTCCCATCAGTACTATATATTTTGAAGATTTTAACTGTCTCCTCATCTTTGATAATATCTAAGCTACTGAAAAAATTATCATTTTTTATCATATCTATTAGTTTGTTAAAAATAGTTTTATCAATCTTTTTATATACTAGTGGATCATTTGACTTTTTACATTCTGATAAAGTTTTTTCAAATTCTTTATTTAATTTAATATAATCTTCTGATATATTACCTGCATTCTCTGTAATAAAAGTTGCAATTTCTTCTTGTAATTCCAAGTAATTACCTTGACCAGTTTGTATTGTGGTTTTATATTCATTACCTTTGGACATGACAAAATGAAAATCAATAAAGAATTCCTTGTCATCCATATCAACATTAATTCTATATCTAATTCCATCAGATGATGTAAGAGCCCCTATTTTATAATTTCCTACACTTTTATTAATACAAAAATCATATATAGATGAAACAATCCTACTTCTGTCTAATTTAATATTTTTGTAAGACATATTCTCTCCTCACTTACTTATAGACTAATAATGAATTTTCTTTCGTTTTTTTCTTTATCAATAATTGTACCAGTTAATAATCTACTATTTATATTTAATTGAACTGTAATATAATTAATATCTTCATTGCTTATTCCTTCTTTTTCTATGTATTTAAGAACAAATTTTTCAATTTGCTTTTCACTAATTATAAAATTATCAAAATTAAATGAAACTCTTACTTTTGCTTTAGTTTTTAAATCTTGGGTTATACAATTAAAAAATAATTGCTTATCTTCATTAATCATCTGTTTATCATAATCATCAAGTGCCTTTTTTGCTAATAAGTCTGCCATTTCATTAAAAGTATCCCCGCTATGCCCCTTTACTTTTACAAAAGATATATTTATTTTCTTTCGACTAGATTTAATAAATTCGACATACTCCTTTGTCCCAACCTTATTTGTACTCCATTCATCATTTGCCCATTTAGCAATACCTTCATAATCATGAAAAATTTTTAATGCAGAATAACCGTTTTTTATTGCCCATTTTATAGCATTAATTGCACCTAATAATTCTCCTGCTACATTCCGCATTTCTACATATTCAGAATTTTGATCACTTCCACTCAATTTTTCAATTATCTGATTTTGGCTTATAATAACACACCCAAAAGAATAAGCTTTATATTCATTTGAATAACTTCCATCTACATATGCATAAAGTGTATTAGTATCATTTGACTCTTTAAAATCTAGGCCTACTTTATTACCATATAGGAACTCTTCAGCTTCTTCAATGTTAGAAAATGATTTATATACTGCTCCACTAAAACCATCTATTTGTTTTTTGCATTCATCCCAGTTTTGATAAATTCCGGTTTTTCTACCTGATTTAACTGCATAAATCTTACTATTTTTCATTATCAACAAGCCCCCCCTTTCTGTTATAGATACTAATAGTATAACTTTAAATTGAAACTATTAAATTATATCATATAGTTTTACAAAATAAAACAATAATTTCTATAAAAGGATAAAATATACAACACATGTACTAATTCATTCTTTACTCTTAGACATAATTAATTTGTAAACGAAATCGAAAATACAAAGGGCAATGCATATGGATCTTCGTTGTTTTGATGTATAGATGATGTAAAAGCGTCGAAGACCCCTCGGAGAGCGAGCGGGGCAGTTGTCAAACTGCCCTAGTGAGTTAATACAGATAATCTGAATTAAATTAACTGAAAATCATTTTATAAAAAAACAAAAAAAATACTCCTTTTTAAAATCGTCTGTCATTTTTATTAATGTATCAGATTAACAAAGTTTTAAAGGAGGAATTATTATGGCTAATGTTTGTATTATAAGACATCAAGGATACATAAAATCCAAGATGCGATTTCCGTATCAGCACAATTTTAGGACCCTGAAAAACTACGGGAACAAAAATATTGAAACTTCCCTTACCCATCTTAACACTATCATAACAAACAATCTGAAAAAGGGAGAAACCTATCTGTCGGCTTTCAATCGTATTCGTGACAATGGTGAATTTAAAGGGCAGTTAAAGGTACAAGGGGGCAGAGGAAAAGCAAACAAAGTTCTTGGATGAGTTTCTTGTTTATCCACCCTATGAGAAAATAACTGAAATGACTATTGAGAAACAAGAAGCATTCTTTCAGGAAGTATTGAAAGCTGTTCAGAAAAAATTTCCGTACATGATGATTTTATCTGCTCATGTACATCGTGATGAAATTTTCCATCCAAAAGATGAAGAAATGAAGGCTCTCTTTCCCGAAGGGAAAGTAACTCCGCATATGCATGTTATTGCAATACCGATTGTTCATGATAAAAAGATGGATTGCAAGAAAATCTCTATAACAGAATTATGGGGAGGGAAATTTAGTTATCGTAAATTCCAAGATTTTATGTATGATGAGGTCGGAAAGGCGTATGGATTTGACCGTGGGGTGCTACGTGATTACGGTGAAGCCAATAAGCATTTAACAGTAGAGGAGTTTAAGCTGCAGCAAAGAATTGAAGACCTGACTAAGCGTGAGATACAAGTGCAGCAAAAGGAGCAGGAGATTGCTGAAAGAGCAAAAAATCTGGAACCCATTGAGAAAATCACTAGACATAATATCAATAGGGTCTTGGAAAACGAACGAGAAATCAATTATGCATGGAAGCTCGAACGTGAAAACAATGCCCAGCTCCAGAAAGAAAAGGAAAGCTTAAATCAATCGATAAAGCAAAAAGATGAACTAATCCTTGCCCAAAGCCATGAAAATCAAAATCAACAGGAAAAAATCTCTGAAATAGAGAAAGAGTTATCATTGGAGAAGGATAAGACCAATGATATTCTGAATATCCAGGTTTCGGATGAACGTCTTCGTCAAGTCTATATTAATGAAGCTAAGCAAAAAATCAAATTGTTTGACCGTGTTGTAAGAATTATAAAAGACTTCTTGCCGGAATTGATAAAGGTATCTCCTAAGTTCATCCGAGAACTATTGGATTTTAAGATTCTCCACGAAGAAGATATGCCCGGGGAACGCGAGAACACTCGCTATAAAAACAGATAAGCATCTATTAATAATGATAAGGCAGAATCAAAATGCAGACTCTCTGAAACAAAGAATATTTATAACAAACAGAAGCCTTTTTTCTGAAAGAAGGGTTTCGATATGTTAAATAATGATAAGACATTGAAAGAAGCAATAAGTCATGGTATTCTAACAATATCAGAAGTGGATGATATGTTAAAGATGACACGTAAAAAATTAGTTGAACAGAAACATCCATATGTAATAAACAGTCGTTCCAACGGTAGAGTAATTACCACGGTAAGGGAGGAGGGCAAGCTTAAGCAGATATCCGCAATAACCATGGATGACATGATTGATAAGCTGTATCTATTTTACTACGAGAATAAGAAGAAGCTTACTCTTAACGACTTGTTCCCGGATTGGAAGGCAGAGCGTCTGAAGGATAAGAGTGTTAACATTAAAACAGTCAGACGAGATAACGAACATTGGAATAAGTATTACATAAACAATCCAATAATTCGGGTTCCGATTCCAAAACTGACAACAAAGATGCTTAGCGATTTCTTCAATACAGCCATTACCGAATTCAATCTCTCTAACAGAGAATATAACAACATGAAAAGCATTATGATAGCTCTGATGCGGAAAGCAATTGATGATGAAATGATAATTGAGAATCCGATGAACGGAATCTATATCAAATCTAAGTTCCGTGCAGTCAGGAAGAAGAGTGATGGTTCTAAGCTGTATCTGAACGATGAGTATGATACCTTGGATACCCATCTTGAAGATGAGAATACGATAGAAGCATTGTGTATCCAGCTTATGTTCCAACTTGGAGTTCGTATCGGAGAAAATGTTGCACTTAAATACTCTGATATTGAGTATGGGAAGATAGCAATCCAGAGGATGGAGGAAAAGGTATTTGTCTTTGATGGTGAGAAATTCAAGAGTGCCGGAGTTCAGGTAGTAGAACATCTCAAGAAGGAAAACGATTCGGAATACCGTTTTATTCCTCTTACTGACAAAGCAAACGAAATTATCAGTAAAGCGAAAAAACTTAATCCCGATGGTGAATTTATCTTTGAAAGAGGTGGTGAGATTAACTGCAAGAGCTGTGACCTATTGGCTTAGTAAGTATTGTAGGGATTCAGGAATTACATACAAAAGTCCTCACTGTACCAGAAGAACTACCGCAAGCCGATTGAGTAATGCGGGAATGCCACTCGATAAGATACGGGATATTCTCGGACAAGTCGATGAAAAGACCACCCTAGGTTATATCTACAATCCAAACACGGAACAAGAAAACCTTGATATTATGAATAAAGCTATGTCAAAAAACTAGTGCACATATGGTGCACATATCAGCGCAATAAAAAATCCCTTGAAAATCAAGGGATTTGAAGAGCGCGAGACGGGATTCGAATATTTCCTGCTACTTAAAACCATTGAAAAAGGAGGCATTCCGAGACTTCCATTTTTTAAGGACTCATGAACGGACTCAATTAATAATTATGAAAAATAGGAAAAGGATTAAAATTTGGAGATTACTAATATATATCTTGGATATCAATATTACTGAACTCAATAAAGTACAAACAAAAATCTCTGAACAAACCCTCCTCAGGTGACCATCGATCAACTAAATGGTATTTTCCATCCTGATTTACTTCAACAATCCATTGGGCACCATCAAATCCTGCATCGTTTTGTTCTGTTGGTAGATCCTCGAAGACTAACGATTTATATAAGTACTCAAATTTACTGATCTCATCTTTACTTAATTTAATTAACTTATCTTTGACCAATTTACCAGGATCATATCCTCCGGCACCATTACATTCTTTATAATATAAATTGGCTTCATTTTTTTTTAAATCTATTTCTATTCGGATGGATAGAGGATGATCAAAGGTTCTTAGATAGAAAAATCTAAAATAACTTTTTTCATCATTTTGCTTCTTGGTATATAAACTTGGTTCTTTTAAAGAAAATAAATTTTCCGCATACCATTTTTCCTTTAAATCATATGAAAATAAATTTTTAGGGAAGTAGCTATTTTTCTTATAATTTGAATAGATACAAATACAAAACTTTAGACAAAGTGCTAATAATAATACAAAAATAAAAATTTTGCGGAAATTTCTCATTTTAATCCCTCTCTTAGTATATATTCATGAATTTCGAACGAATAGTATACTTAATATATGAATTGGTATTTTATATTTCTCTAAACCGTAGTGGATAAAAATAGTTACTACTTTGTTTTATGAGCATTTTCAAGGCAACTTAAAACTACCATTATTATACAATAATCATCTTGGATTGTCATTACAGTTTAACGTTGAAAGTATGAGCCTTTGATGCCTCTTTTTGTGAAAGCGCAAGACAGGATTCGAATATTTCCCACTAATTAAACCCATTGAAAAAGGAGGCATTCCTAGACTTCCATTTTCTAAGGACTCAAGTAAGGACTCAATAATTATTCAAATAGATTGATGTTGTCTTTAATTATTATTTGTTTTTGGATGTCAGGAATCTTATTACTGTTAATCTTCAATTTTTCAATAACAAATTTTTTAGTACTTTTCATATGTTTACGATCTTCAAAATGGTGGCTGATTTGAATATCAGGTTCATAGTTGAAGTAAAACAATAATCTATGTTCGCTAGTGCTTAACCATGCTGCTACTATTAATCATGTTTGGATTAATTTGTGAGATGTCATTTAATCCTAACAGCACTTCATTATCGATTAGTGATCCATGAATATGTATAATGTTACCTAAAAAATCTTTAATTTCAGTGTTTGAATGAATATGTTTATTTACACAATCCAAGTTTTTACATATTTCAAAATACTTATCGAAAATACCTGTATAATTAAAATTAATGGCATGATAATAATAATTTTGTGCCGAAAAAATCTTAAATATATCATTAATCATATTATTTTCTTTTTCATTATTACCTTTTGTTAATTGATCAATGGCATGTTTGAATTTTCTTGTAATATCAACTTCATTAAATTCTATTTTTTCTTGTTCATGTTTTAAGTAATCAATTAAGAGCTTATCCATTTCTATTTTATCATTAATAAATTGTTCATATTCGCTTTCATCTATATGATTTGTTAAATCTCCTAATGAAAGTTCTAAATCAGCCCAATTTTCATAATTATTTTCTATGTTTTTTCTGATGATATTATCATTCCTTCCATTATTCATAAAGTAGGGGTAAAAGTTTATGTATTTACTTTTCATACCCATACTTATATCAAATCCATTACCAATTAAGAAAGTAATATACATTTTATCCTCCGTAAAAAATATTATTATAAAATATCTGATTATCTTTTATTAATTTACCATAAAAATACAATTAATTAAATAAAAACTTTGTGGATTTAGAAAGTTATATAAATTAAATCTAAGATTTAGATTTATTCCTTAACTCCTTAACTACCTCTCCCGTATAAAAACAGGCATGTCAAGATATGCTTTATCGTCTTTACATGCCTGTTTATATACGGTATTCTCTCAAAGGAGTTAAGGTTTCTTTTCCTTTCGTCTATGTCTAAGTTTGTAATTATTTACAATTTGAGCAAAATCCTCTTGCTGATATTCTTTTTTAATATCTTCTGTTAATTCCTTAGGTGCATTTGCCTTTATCTCAGCTAATTTTTCAATAATCTCCATTATTGTAATTGTGGAAGTACTAAAATGAAAATCAGGTTCATTAATATCATCGTCAAGAATATTATTATCCTTGAAATATTGTAATAATTTATTATTAAATTCACCGGCAAAAATATCATTAAATTTTGAACCGATCAAGTAATCGGAAATACTTTTTAATAAGCCATCCTTTTCTATAATAGCATTAAGAGTAACCATATACATTTTTTTACCGATAAATACATCGCTATTCTTAGCATGTTTTCTTATTATATCTATAGCTTTGTCTGTTAAATGAAGCTCATTACTGATTTCTAAATATTCACGTCTTGGAGAACGGCTTTCTCCCATCAAATAATCATAGGAACAATCTAATATATCTGCAAATGTCTCAAGTTTTTCAATACTATAAGGGATTGATCCATTAAGATATTTTTTCAATGTGGCATATCCTATTCCTGATTTTTCAGCAAAATCTTCTTGAGTAAATCCTTGTTCATATATTCTCTTTTTAAGAATGGCTCCCATCTTAGCTGTATCCATTAAATTTCCCTCCTTTTGTATAAATACTGGCTCTATTAATAGCTATTATACAATGTTAATATATGGATATCAAGTTACTTGAGTTTTCATTCAGAAGAAAGTCGGGGTTAGTATTACCCCCGACTTCTGAGACATGAGACAAAGTGGTTCAATGCATTGAATATAGGGACTTTTAACTGTCTCACCTAACTGAGACAACTTATGAGACAAAGGAGGTTAAATTATAGAAAGTAATAATGATAAATGCAGATCATGGTTCTGTGTATGGAATAATCCACAAGAAGAATATACAGATATGGATCCTATTAATATTGCAGAAACAGTACTAAAACTATGGTATGAAGAAAGTCCAACAAGAACAGGAGCAGTAGCTTATTGTATATCATCAGATGGATTAATTCATCTACATATGGTATTAGAGGACACAAATCAAGCAAGATTTACTGCAATAAAAAAGTTATATCCTAAGGCACATATAGAAGCTACAAAGGGCAATAAACAACAGGCTGAGGATTATATTAATAAAAGAGGTCAATTCCAAGAAAAAGGAGAACAAGTTATCTATGTAGCAAAGTATGGTGATATTAAAGGAGCACAAGGGAACAGAAGAGAACTAGAGATTATACAAGAACTTCTTGAAAAAGGATTAACACCTACTCAAATAATGGAACAGAATTTTTCATTTCGAAGATATGAAAAAATGATTAAGGATGGCTATTTTGCGAAAAGGAAAAAGGATACTCCAATAAATAGAGAAGTAGAAGTTGAATGGATTTTCGGTGAAACAGGAACTGGAAAAATATATACTTTAGTTCAACTTGCCGAACTGTATGGTGAAGATAATATTTATATAGTCAGTGATTATGCTTCTGGATTTGATCACTATAATGGGGAACCCATTATAATACTGGATGAATTTCGAGGTCAAATTCCTTATGGTTACATGCTAATGATACTACAAGGTTATAAGCAGCAGATACATGCAAGATATACGAATGCTTGGACATTGTGGGACAAGGTTTATATTACATCACCCTTAACACCATCTGAAGTTTAAGAGCAACATGGAAACTGGGACTTTGGATAAAAAAGAGCAGTTATATCGAAGGATTTCTAAGACAACCATGTGTTATAAAGAAAAAGGTGAGTACAAAAGAAAAACATTATAAGGTGCAAGGAAAAGAGAAGAGTTTTTACAAGATCCTGATGGCTTTATTAAAGTTGATAAGTTGCCTGATGATTGTCCATTTGTATAATTAGAGAAAGGAGGATTATTTGAACACTAATGATTTAATTCTTTTGCAAGAAGCATTAAAGAATGATACAATTAGGGCGGAAGTCTCGGAAACAATACAAAGTATGAAAAAAGAAAAAGTCATTAGTGTTCATCGTTACGAAATTACACCGCCGAAAGATAGTAATTCAAGAGGGCAGACTTACATCAAGATGGAAGATGGTAAGCGCAAGAAAGTATCTGCTTTTACGGAAAAATCATTATATGAAAAGTTATATGATGTTTATTTCAATCAGAACAGCATAACCATGAAATCACTCTATCCACAATGGATCGAGAAACGTATAAGTGAAAATGTCTGTATCCGTACCATCAGGAGAAATGAAAACCATTGGGAAAAGTACTATGCAAAACATAAGGTCATAACAATTCCAGTGGAAAAGTTAAATGTTGAACAGATCGAATTATTCTTTCATGAGACTATCAGAAAATATAATCTGACAGTAAAGGAACTGAACAACATGAAATTCATTTTTACTGATATTATGAAAATGGCTAAGCGTAGGAAATTTATTGCTGATAATCCGTTCAATGAAATTTCTATCAATACCAACTCGTGTAGACCGATTGGAAAACAAACTGATACAAGCAGAGTATATCTTCCAGATGAAAAGGAAAAGTTATTTCAGGATATTAATCATGAATTAATTAATAATCCTGATAACTCAGATGCTTATGCCATACTGCTATTATTCAAATTAGCATTAAGAATTGGTGAAGTTGTAGCTTTAAAATGGAGTGATATTGATTTTGAAAACAAGTCTATCCATATTCATAGGATGGAGACACTTGCAGAAAATGAAAACGGATCTCTTTCACCGACAATAGCAGAGTACACCAAGAAAAAGAGTCCTTATGGTGATAGAATATTACCATTAGGGGATTACGAACTTATGCTCTTTCAGTATGTAATGGATATTAACAAAGAGTATGGGTATTCCGATCAGGATTTTATCTTCTGTGATGAACAGGGAAGAACAAAGATCAGAGAGATTGATAACCGTATTCGGAAACTATGCAATAAGGCTGATATAGAAGTAAAATCAGCGCATGACATCAGGAGAACTGTAGCATCAGAATTATTTAATAATGGTGTACCAGTAGAGATCATCAGAAATTATTTAGGACATTCAGACATAAAGACTACATGGGGATATATATTAGATAATCATAGAAAAGAAGAAACAGCCAAAATGATAATAAAATCGCTTGAAAATCTTAACGGACTCAAGCGGACTCAGGCTTCATAAAGCGAAAGATCCTGAGATAGCTTAAACGTAAGCATTTCAGGGTCTTTCTTATAAGCGCGAGACGGGATTCGAACCCGCGCCTCCTCGCAGTGTCTTTGCTCCGTAAAGTACACTTCGCAAAGCCACGGGAAGAACAAGAATGTCGGCGTGAGAGCCTCCATTCTTGTTCTTCCAAGGTTTACTCTGTGAGGGTTCGAATCTGATCTAGACACAGAAAAAGAAAAGAACCTATGCTTCGCATAAGTTCTTTTCTTTTTAAGCGCGAGACGGGATTCGAACCCGCGACCCTCGCCTTGGCAAGGCGATACTCCACCACTGAGCCACTCGCGCGAATTATGTTTGTGCTTTGTGTTTCACAAGCACATGACATAATATACTATAGATTAGACTGTTTGTCAATGAATATTGATTAATTTTATATGTTTTTATTTTTGTTTATATTATTTACATAATTCAACCAATTGTGAAGGAGTAAACATATTCGTTGTTCTGGAATTGCTTATTCTTTAAGGAATCCGACATACAAAGTTTGACATCAACCCATAATTCTTCGGCAGCGATCGTGAGATTAGCCATCATAATCCCCATATCCACCATTTTTGCGTTATCCAATGCCTTAGCAAACAAAAGGTTCTTCCTGGCAAAGATATGAATGCGGTTCTTATATACAACGAACCGCCAGGGTTGGTTGTTATAGCCGGAGGGTGCGAGACGGGCTGCTTCAAGTACTTGCTTGATATCAGGTGTAACCGGCTCCTTATAGACCACCACCTTATCTTCCGGTAAACGCTTTGCGTCTGAGCTGTTGCGATATAGTGGGAGAGTAGTTTTTCCAAATGCCAGGGTTATTACATAGTCATATTTCATAGTGTCTTTTAAGCCTTTACCGGGAACAGCGATTAGGAAACAAGAACCCAATCCCTTTGTTGCGATGTACAGATTTAACTGCTGCATCAAATAACCGGCGTTCAACAGATAATCCTCCTTCACCTCGGAGGAGATGCATAAGTAATAAGGCGCTTTTACGTTGAACGGACCACGAAAGCCTTGCTTTGTCTCAATATTACTTACTAATTTAAACTCTACCGCAATACCTTCAATTAACATAGGAAGGTCATTTGCGTATTCCAGAATATCTGCAATCACTTCCCATTCCAGTCTCTCATACAGAAAATGGCGAATGGATCTTCTTGAAAATATAGCTTCAAATGTATTCATCTTTGACAACCTTCTTCCCTACTCGTTTGCTGCGTTTTTGCGCATGGCTTTTTTCTTATAATATAAAGGTGAAATACCATAATATTTTTTAAATAATTTACTAAAATGATAAACATCATCATATCCAACTTGATTGGCAATATTTTTAATACTACCGCCATCGGAATTCAATAGAATATCCTTTGCTTTTTCCAAACGAATTTTTATCAAATAGTTGATAGGTGATTCCCCGGTCTCTTCCTTGAATATCTTTGAGATGTAAACTGGGCTCAGATACATATTATGTGCAATTTGCTCCAAAGATATCTTGTGTTCGTAATTTTCGTTTAAATAATTTATAATACGGTTTACTGCATAACTCTTATTGTAGGTTTCGAAATTACATCCCTTTTGTACCGGTTTCTCTACATCAGATATCTCACGCATCACGAGCAGAAGCATTTGCATCAAATGGGTTTTAAACATAAAGTATCGTCCAATCTGATTACTTTCACGTTCTGCAATCATGGCATAACAATGCATGGATATTTCCTGCTTCAACTTTCCTGAGGTATGTAGGATACAACCACCATCTTTTAATTCAATTGAATTCGGGGCCATATTCTTAAAATGAAAATCAGTAAAGCCTGAGATGAATTCAATCGTAGGCTCCTTAGGGTTAGATATGATGTGGGTGTGTTTCGCACCAGGGTTACAGATTACTAAATCTCCGGCCTCCACCTCTATTTCAACACCTTCTACTAGATATTTCCCTTTTCCTGATAAGATATAAGCCAGTTCTGTAAAATCATGATCGTGATAAACACCCTCATTGAGCATCTTTACTTTAGACACATAAAATACGGTAGGGTTAAAATCTGTATATGTTAAGTCATAATCAAATGCCATAGTTTCCTCCATTCTACCACTCGCCGGATTGGATACAATACAAACAGGGCAGATACATAATAAATAATTATATCATTAGTATTATAAATAGGTAAATGAATTTTTTGAATTATTACATTTTTATTATATAAAGTTCATATGACATTTCATCTTTGTTCAATTTTATGAAAATTAGTATTAAAAAATATATTATACTTTTATTCTAAAATTTTTTTTGATTTTCGTCGAGTAATGAATTATACCTAATTATTATGTAGTATTAAACCTATTTAGTAAAATATTTGTCGAATATAATATATCACATTATGAGAATAATAATACCCGTTTTATTATTCTGATCGGGAATATAATGAAATAGTTCTTAAATATGATGATGCTGGAGCAAATGAGGAGGTTTTGATATGACTGTTAGGCAGTAATACCTTCATCCAGATATAGGTAACAGTTGATATGATTTTTATTATACGGTAATATAGTTGTAAAAGTGTGATTTGAATAGCTGCGATATGGCAACAGGAAGTTGGCTATATGATTATGTATTCAGCCAATATTTAGAATGGAGAATTAATATGTCCTATGATTATGCACCGATTGTACCTTTTCTTCTGGACTGGTTTGATTATAATGCACGTATTTTGGCTTGGAGGGAGAATCCAAAGCCTTATTATGTATGGGTCTCTGAAATTATGCTACAGCAAACGAGAGTCGAGGCGGTAAAAGCGTATTTTGATCGGTTCATCACGGCTCTCCCTGATATTCAGGCACTGGCCGATTGTGAGGAAGAGAAGCTTCTTAAACTGTGGGAAGGACTAGGGTATTACAATAGAGTAAGAAACCTGCAGAAGGCGGCCATACAGGTGACCAGAGAGTATGGAGGAGAATTACCTTCAGACTACGAAGAGCTACTGCGTTTGCCTGGGATTGGAAGCTATACGGCTGGAGCTATTGCATCGATTGCATATCAGAGGGCGGTCCCTGTGGTTGACGGAAATGTACTTCGTGTCACCAAAAGAATTGCCGGCAGCTTTGATGATATTACTAAGGATAAAGTAAAGAAAGAGCTATGGCAGGAGTTGTATCAGATTATACCCAAGGACCGTCCGGGAGATTTCAACCAAGCTCTGATGGAATTGGGAGCGATGGTATGTATTCCAAACGGTAAACCTTTTTGCGAGAAGTGCCCAGTCATGCACCTATGTAAGGCTTTTTATGAGGATAAGATTTCACAGATACCGGTAAAGCCGCTGAAAAAGGAACGCAGAAGAGAAAATAGAACCATACTTCTGTTGGAATATCAGAACAGGTTCGCGATTCATAAACGGGAAGAAAAAGGATTACTGGCAGGTTTATGGGAGCTTCCGCAGCTTGAGAATAAGCTGGAGCAAACCGAAGTGCTAGGACATTTAAAAGAGCTGGGGATGTATTCAGATCATATCATTTCCATGGGAGAAGCGAAGCATATCTTTTCTCATGTGGAGTGGGATATGGTAGGCTATCATATCAAAATTAAGGAAACTTCAGATCGTATTAGGGAGAATAGTTCCTATGTTTGGGCGGACAGAGAGGAAATTAATGAGAAGTATAGTATTCCAAATGCTTTTTCAGCTTACTTGAAAGTATTAAGAAAGAATTAAGTTTATCTGATATTGTAAGATTTTTATTGTAAAACAGGTTAAATGTGCTATTATTATAAGGTAGTTGAATGTTTACAATGGAGTGTGATTCTATGAAGAAATATATCTATTTATTAATAATCCTTACTGTTTTTATCCTGACTGGCTGTAAGAAAAAGGTTCAAATGACAGAATTTATTCCGACAGCTGCTCCTCAGGATGAAAGCACAGAGGGTGAAACTACAGAGGATGAAGCCACAGAGGATGAAACTCAGACGGATGCAGAACCTGGTACCGAGGCAACCCCAACACCGAAGACCATACATGTTGGACAAACTATTACAAAATACGTTAAGCTGAAGGAGTTTGATGATATTCTTAATGTAAGATCTACACCTTCAACGGAGAAGGAAACGATAGGATTTCTTGTTCATACGGAAAAGATAGAGGTTATTGATATTGTTGATGGATGGGCAAGCTTTGTTTATAACGGTGAGATCAGTTATGTAAATGCTAGTTTTTTAGTTGATGAAAAACCGGCCTATCTAACACCTCCGCCTCCTTCACCGACTCCGAAGAATACGCCTACACCTAAGGATACACCAACCCCTACACCGGATCCTAACGATGGCCCCGATGAAATTTAATGGGATTTAGACTAAGATTTGCGGATATAATCCATGAATTTAAGCATCGAATCAGAGAGGAAAGCGTTTTTCGCATAGGAAAAGCCGACCTCTCTTTTATTTACCGGAATTCTTAGTGGTATTTGAAGGAGTGTTCCAGCTTCCAGCTCCTCTTTGACAAAGGCCTTGATCACACAGGCAACACCCAGACTGGTTTTGGCAAATTCGATCAGAAGATCCATATTACCGATTTCTAAGATGTGTCGTGGTTCGATAGAATTAGCCTTGAAGTAATCCTCGATATATTTACGGGTGACATTTTCTTCATCCAGCAGTAAGATATTCGCGGTAGAGAAGATATCCGTGCTATTCTCCCGAAGCTTCAAATTATCCAGATAAGCCTTGGTCGCTACAAAGATATCCTCAATTTCACCCAGAGAATGAAAGTGAAAGTCTTCTGCGTAGTCCGGCTTTGCTACCAGTCCGATATCCAGAGTGTTATTTTCCAGCTGCTTTAACGTATAGGAGGAGGACTGATTTTCGATTGTTATTTTAATGTGAGGGTTTTCCCTGACAAATCCGTTCAGATAGGGCAGCAAAAGGTATTTGCAGAGTGTCGTACTTACACCGATTCGCAAGTGCCCGATCCCTAACTCATGGATTCTCTTTATGCTTTCCACTCCTCGTTGAAGGATATCAAAGGCCTCTCTGGTATGCTCATATAGAAGTATTCCCTCCTCTGTGAGCTTGACACCACGGGAGCTTCGTATCAATAAGGTGGTATTTAAAACATCCTCTAAATTTTGAATTGCCTTGCTGACAGCGGGCTGGCTTATATATAATTGCTTTGCGGCATGTGATATATTTCCTGTTTCTGCCACAGTATTAAAGATATGATATAAGGGTAAATTTTGTTCCATAGTAACCTCCTGCGATAGATAACAACTGCGAAGTTTCGCACAGTGTGGCTCACTTCTTATTCTTTCGGGCTATTTAAGCAGCATCAGAGATGCAACATATATTATGTCAAATATTTTTATAGGTCTATTCTAAGATCCATTATTATAACTACAGGTTATAACCGGTATTATTAATATGTATTTTTATTATATCAGAGCCTGTGATAGAATGGCAATAGAAAATGCATAGGAAACGCAAGAAAAAGGAGGAACGAGGAAAATGAATTATAATATCGCGGTTATGTCCGGTGATGGTATTGGACCGGAGATTATTACAGAAGCAAAGAAGGTTCTTGACAAAGTAGGCAGCAATTACGGACATAAGTTCAATTATACCGAAGTACTTATGGGAGGGGTTTCCATTGATGCAACCGGAGAACCCTTAACGAAGGAAGCTTTAGAGATAGCAAAAGAAAGTGACTCTGTATTACTCGGTGCGGTAGGCGGAGATGTTGGCAGGTCCAATTGGTACAGCCTTCCCCCTCATTTAAGACCGGAGGCCGGACTTCTTGCTATCCGTAAGGGATTAAATCTATTTGCTAATATCCGCCCTGCAATTTTATTCGATGAGCTGAAGGGTGCCTGTCCGTTGAAGGAAGAGATCGTCGGCAGTGGTTTTGATTTTGTGGTAATGAGAGAGCTGACCGGGGGACTTTATTTTGGTGAGAGAAGTACGGTGGAAGAGAATGGGGTCAGAAAAGCGACGGATACACTGGTTTATGATGAAAATGAAGTCCGAAGAATTGCAAAATGGGCGTTTGAAATTGCAATGAAACGGGGTAAAAAGGTATGTAGCGTAGATAAGGCAAATGTTCTTGATTCCTCCAGACTTTGGAGACAGGTGACTAAGGAAGTGTCAAAGGATTATCCAGAGGTTGAACTAAGTGATATGCTGGTTGATAACTGCGCAATGCAACTAGTGAAAAATCCTAAGCAGTTTGATGTTATCCTGACAGAGAATATGTTCGGTGATATATTGTCGGATGAAGCAAGTATGATTACCGGGTCCATCGGTATGTTAGCTTCTGCAAGCCTCGGTGATACAAAGCTAGGTCTATATGAGCCAAGTCATGGCTCAGCACCGGATATCGCGGGACAGAATAAGGCTAATCCGATTGCAACCATCCTGTCAGCAGCGATGATGCTTCGTTATTCCTTCGATCTTGAAGTCGAGGCAGATAAAATAGAAGCTGCCGTAAAAGCTGTTCTCAAGAAAGGATATCGGACAATTGATATCATGTCAGAGGGAATGACATTAGTTGGTACCAAAGAAATGGGAGATTTGATTATAAGCGAAATATAAATATGGAGGATAATCGTATGGGAATGACAATGACTCAAAAGATCTTAGCAGCTCATGCAGGTCTTGACAAGGTTAGCGCCGGTCAATTGATTGAGGCGGATCTTGATCTTGTACTGGGAAATGATGTAACGGCACCGGTTGCCATCCACGAGATGGAAAAAATGAAGATGAAAAAGGTGTTTGATAAAGATAAAATTGCTCTGGTACCGGATCATTTTACACCAAATAAGGATATAAAATCAGCAGAGCATTGTAAGTGTGTACGTGAATTTGCGATGGACCAGGAGATAACGAATTATTTTGAGATTGGTGAAATGGGCATCGAGCATGCCCTGCTACCGGAAAAAGGCTTAGTAGTTGCAGGAGATGTTGTAATTGGAGCAGATTCGCATACCTGTACTTACGGGGCCTTGGGAGCATTTTCAACCGGTGTCGGAAGTACGGATATGGCAGCAGGTATGGCAACCGGAAAAGCATGGTTTAAGGTCCCTTCTGCTTTGAAATTTGTTTTGACCGGCAAACCTTCCAAGTGGGTCAGCGGTAAGGATATAATTCTTCATATTATCGGTATGATCGGTGTTGACGGAGCGTTATACAAATCAATGGAGTTTGTGGGAGACGGTATTAAGAATTTATCGATGGATGACCGATTTGCCATGGCTAATATGGCAATTGAAGCAGGTGCAAAGAATGGAATCTTCCCGGTGGATGATCAGGCAATTGATTATATGAAGGAGCATTCCTCGAAGAAATATAACATATATGAAGCAGATGCAGATGCCGAGTATGAGGCAACCTACGAGATAGACCTCTCTGCTTTAAAATCTACGGTAGCCTTCCCACATCTTCCGGAAAATACTCGTACCATCGACGAAGTCGGTGATATCAAAATCGATCAGGTAGTGATCGGTTCCTGTACGAATGGAAGAATTGAGGATCTGAGGATAGCAGCCAAAATACTGGAGGGCAGAAAAGTTGCTAAGGGCATGCGGGTAATCGTATTCCCTGCCACCCAGAAAATATATCTTCAAGCAATGGAGGAAGGACTACTTGCTACCTTCATCAAAGCTGGCGCAGTGGTGAGTACACCAACCTGCGGCCCATGTCTAGGCGGACATATGGGTATCCTGGCATCGGGGGAAAGAGCAGTTGCAACCACCAATCGTAACTTTGTGGGCCGTATGGGCCATGTGGAATCAGAAGTATATCTGGCTAGCCCTGCGGTAGCAGCAGCAAGCGCAGTCACCGGTAAAATATCTGGTCCAGAGGAGCTTGGATTATAATAAACTGCATCAAAGATGCAACAGGTTAGTATTGTTTGTGCCGTCGTTGGCGGCTGAATGGAGGTAAATATGAAAGCATTTGGTACAGTACACAAATATGGTGATAATGTAGATACCGATGTCATTATTCCGGCACGGTATCTTAACTCCTCCGATCCGAAGGAGCTTGCTACAAAATGTATGGTTGATATTGATAAGGAGTTTGTTAATCGCGTAAAAACTGGTGATATTATGGTCGCAAATAAGAATTTTGGCTGCGGTTCCTCGAGAGAACATGCACCGATTGCGATTAAAGCTTCCGGCATCAGCTGCGTTATCGCGGAAACCTTTGCTAGAATTTTTTATCGTAATGCAATTAACATAGGCCTACCAATCATTGAATGCCCTGAGGCTGCTAAGGAAATCGAAGCAGGTGACCAAGTTGAGATCGATTTTGATAATGGAATGATTTATGACAGGACAAAAGGCACTAGCTATCAAGGTCAGGCATTTCCGGAATTTATGCAAAAGATTATCAAAGCTGAAGGTCTGATTAATTATATTAATAATAAGTAGTCAGGTTATCGATGAATTAACACAGAGGAGGAGTTCCAAAATGTCTATTGGCATTGGAAGCCCTCCTTTATCTTTATTATAAGCAGTACTTTGGAACACTTTCCATTCATCTGTCATAATGTGAAATAGAACTTCTTATAGGTGATGGTAATTGTTATGAATGGTACATTGCAATATACGATCAGACCATATGATACCATATGGATGCTGGCACAAGTATTCAACACAACAGTTGATTCAATCATGGAATTAAATCCGGGAATAGAACCGAGAAATCTTATGATAGGGCAAGTGATAACGATAAGACCCGGATATCAGTACTATCCTTCATATTCGGAGGAAATGGACGAAAACATTGATATGGGTCAGGATATGGAGGATCTTACAGGATATTTTCGTATGCTTTGGGAGCAACATGTTATGTGGACTAGAATAGCAGTTATGGCAATTCTGTATGACCTTCCAGGCACGGACCTTATTATTCAAAGATTACTACGTAATCCGGCTGACTTTGCTAATGCACTGGAACCCTTTTATGGAGCTGAAGCTGCCAAAGAGTTTGAAAGATTATTTACAGAGCACCTTACAATTGCAGCTGAAATTGTTAAAGCAGCAAAAGCTGGTAACAATGAATCAGTAGCGGCAGCGGACCAGAGGTGGCGTGAAAATGCCGATCAGATTGCAGCACTTCTAAGTACCATGAATCCATATTGGAGCGAAGATGATTGGAGTGCAATGTTAAATGAACATTTGGATTTATTAGCTGCCAATGTAGCCGCTTCGGTTGCCGGTAATCTAGAAGAGAGCATTAATGGATTCGACAAAATAGAAATGCAGGCTCTTGAGATGGCTGATATGATGTCAGAAGGAATCGCAATGCAATTTCCTGATTAATTATAATCAAACATTTCCGTCAGTGTCTTCCCTCAAAAGGCATTGACAATATTTAGATAAAGAAAGGAACTCATCACTTTTTAGTTGTGGTGAGTTCCTTGCTTTATGAGCGTTGGACGGTGATATTTGTATATACTATACATAAAATTTTTGCAAACTTAATAGTTTTGCAATTACCTAAAGAATTTCTTTGTGAGAGGTAACTATTCTGCTGATATACAATAAACTGATATTATAAGCATTGATATTATCTGTGTCGAAGGAGTAAAATTATGTTATCTCGCAATGAATTTATTCGCCAATCCTTAGAAACACATCTCTTTTTTGCTAGGATTATGAAAGAGCATGCATTGTTTCTACAACTAGGTTTTACCCCAAGAGATGAAAAGTTTGCGAAACATGCTGAGGAAATCAGAAAAGAGTTTGACAAGCTCTATGCTGATGTTATAGCAATTTCTAATGGTGTAGTCAGTCATGATTTACTCCAATCAGGAGAAGTAACGACCCAATATACACTGGAGGCTGAAAAGGCAACAGAATTCTTTACAGGAGTAAAGATAGAAACACAACTTACCGAAGCAGCTAGTAAGCTAGGAAGCGGTAATTGTGTGCTAAATCAAGCACTTGAGCGCAGAGTAGTTATGATTAACCGAAGAGCACTTGAGCTTCTGGATGAGATAATACGCTTCAAAACAACCATTTTAAATAATGTATTGGATTGTAAAATGTATACTACGAATTACCCATTGCTCCTTGACCATATTTTAAGAGAAGCAAGATTTTATCATCATCTGATCAGAAAACTGCAGTGTGGAGATGAGATTAATATACAAAGAGAGGCTTTTGAGCAGGAATATTTCTGGAATCGTATTATGGCAGAGCACTCCAAATTCATACGTGGTTTGCTAGACCCGTCAGAGGAGGATTTATTCAATGCTGCCGATGCTTTTGGTAATGAATTTGATCAACTCACCAAGGAAGCAAAGGAAGCAATGGATTTATCAATTCCGAATCGCAATCGTGTAACAGAAGAGAGTCTCAAAGCGACAAAAGAATTACGTAATTTTAAGGCTCAAGGCACCGAGGGAATATTGGAATGTAAAGTAAAATCTATCATTATACCTTTACTTGGTGACCATACCTTGAGAGAGGCGAATCATTATTTGCGTTTATTAAAAATTTTTAATCACGTTTAATCCAAAATCAATTCCATAAGAAATTCCATGTAAACTTCCTTCAAATATCATGAAAATGTGAAGTGTGCAAAAATGAGTATAATTATTTGAAGTGAATTTTTCTGCGTTCCTTTGCAAACAATATGTTTGTAACCATAATAAGTTTGGAGGGAATGTTATGTCAGTAAGGAAAATGGATAAACCCAATGAAGGAATAAAATGTATCGTTAATACCTGTGAGTATTATATGAATGGTGATCACTGCTCAGCTGAAAAAATTAATGTAGAACCTAGAAATGCAAAGGATTCAGAACAGACTGATTGCGCGACGTTTGCTCCCAGGGATAAAACCTATTAATAAAGACGGTTATGACAAAAGGCCTATGCAAGAATGCATAAGCCTTTTGTCATCATGATAATTATAACTAAATACTAAATTAAGTTTCTTTAAATAAACGGATTGTGCCTTCCTTGTTTAGCTTCATTACGATAGTTGCTATAATCGGCAATAATAACAATCCAAGTACGCCCATAAGCTGTGCACCTACAAACATTAATATTAATGTAACAAGAGGGTGAAGACCTATTTGCTGTCCGACAATCTTAGGTTCAATGGTTTGTCTTACTACAGTAATTATGATATAAAGCAACAGCATACCTATTCCGACTCTTGTATTACCAAGAATAAAGGAAATAATGGACCAGGGCAGTAACACCGCACCGGTACCTAATATAGGCATAACATCAATGATTGCGATCAATCCTCCGAAGAATATGGGGTTTGGTATTCCTATAATCCAAAAACCAATGGATAATTCCACAAATGTGATTGAGATGATTGTAGCATAGGCTTTAAAAAACTTACCGAGGGTTCCGAGACCATTATCTTTAAGCTTTAACAGCATTTCCCTTTGATTCCCTTTAAACTGGAGAACTATAAATCTTGTTATACGATGATAATCAATCGTAAAAAAGAAGGAAGATACTATCGTAAAGATAAATTTGATTAATAAGGAGGGAACCTGCCCAGCTAGGTTAGCAATTTTTCCGAGTGCCGTTTGGGAAGCATTTGAAATAAAGCCAAATAAGGAATCGCTGATATTTTCCATAAAATCATTCATATAATCTTTAATTCCTGGAAATTGTGTAACTAAATCCTCTTCAATTTTGGAAAGTGCCGGCTCAATAAAGTTCTCATAGATACTTGGTAAATTATTAAATAAGTCTCCGATAGAATCAAAGACTTTAACACCAATTAAACTAATGATAAATCCTACAACGCTATAAAAAATCAGTAAGATAACAATAGAAACGATGGATCTCTTAATGTGTGTCTTTTTTTCTATGGTATCGATTAAACGTCTGAAGAATACTGCGATTACTATCCCAATGACGAAAGGCATCAAAAGAGGAAGTAGATATTTTATTGCCACATATACTAAAACTAATATAAGTGTAAAATAGGCTACATGTATGATGAATGCCTTTTGCTTATTTAAATTCATTATTTACCACGCCTTTCCCGGATTGAGAATTTTATCTATTGTATTATCGGTTTCTTATGAGTTTTTCATAACTATACTTTCGATTATATTTGCTACATCTTCACAATTATCAGCACATTTCTCTAAG
The DNA here is from genome assembly GCA_023414875.1 of Bacillota bacterium. Lineage (GTDB taxonomy): Bacteria > Bacillota > Clostridia > Lachnospirales > Lachnospiraceae > Mobilitalea. The sequence continues at coordinate 128,089 of JAEZMV010000017.1, forward strand.
CGATGTAGAATCTCAGTCCAACACATTAATTCAATTGGATCCTTTGAGGTGTGGTATAAGTTGCGCATCGAATCAACATATAATGCGTCACCTAATTCTTCAAGTCGGTTAATCTCAATGATTTTGTCACGGAGTTTCTTAGAGCTTTTCCAGTTTTTAAATTCTTCTAATACATCATCCATCGCTTTTGTACAGGTAACAAGAAGTTCGGTGAACTTTAAAATTTCCGGACGAATGGTCTGAATATTAAACATGTCTATATAAATTAATACATCCTCAACAGAGTCTGTAACATCATCTATCTCCTGTGTTAAACTTGTGATATCTTCTCGTTCAATCGGAGGAAGGAATTCCTTAACCAATCTATTCATAATATCATGCTTTGCAATATCAGCATTATGCTCAATTTCATGTGCTGCTTTAACTTTTTCAGTGATTTTCTTTGGATCAAAGTTACTTAAGGTATCGTGCAGGGATACCGCTAACTTATAGGAGTGCTTTGAAAGAATTGCAAATGCATCAAAATAGTTATAATCATTCTTTTTCATTTTAATATACTTCCTTCCTTATTTAAAATAATCTCATAAATATATGTGCCATTATAAATCCTAGCAAACCACATCCTGGAAACGTTAATACCCAGGCGGCAACCATCTCCTTAACAACACTCCAATTTACATTGGATAGTCTTTTAGACGCACCGACACCCATAATTGCGGTAGTTTTCGTATGTGTAGTACTAACCGGAATACCTAATGAGGTAGCAACAAATAAGCTTGCAGTTGCAGCTGTATCAGCGGCAAACCCTTGATAAGTATTAAGCTTAACCATATTCATTCCTACGGTTTTAATGATTTTATAACCACCAATTGAGGTGCCAAGAGCCATGACTGCTGAAATTAATACTAGTAGCCAGAAGGGTACCACAAATTCCGATTTATTTCCTTCGCCCTGTGCTAGAAGGACTCCTAACATGAAAACACCCATGAATTTTTGTCCATCTTGTGCGCCATGCATGAAAGCCATTGCAGCTCCACCACCAACTTGTGCTTTCTGAAAGAAGGAATTGGTCTTGCGCCTGTCCATACCTTTACAAATAAAACCGATCAATTTTGTAACTATATAACCTATGCCAAAACCCATGATGGATGACATGAACAGACCATATACTACCTTCATCCATTCATTACCATTGATACCGTCTCCACCTTGTAATGCGATAGCAGCACCGGTGATACCGGCAATTAATGCATGGGATTCACTGGTAGGTATACCAAATGCCCATGCGGCGGTGGCCCATACTACGATAGCAAATAACGCGGCGCATAATGCAATTAATGCATAATCATAATTTTCTCCGAAGTTTACCATCTTATATACAGTAAAAGCAACCTCTTTGCTTATAGCAGTCATAACCAATACACCAAGAAAATTAAACACAGCAGCCATAAATACTGCTTTTTTAGGGCCTATGGAGCGGGTAGATACACAAGTTGCAATGGCATTCGGTGCATCTGTCCAACCGTTTACCAAAACAACACCAAGAACCAAAATTACTGTGATTAATAAGGCTGGGCTTTGTGTCAGTTGCTTTAAGAAATCAAAAAAATTCATAATACTCCTCCTAAAACATATTCATAAACATGATTACTTCTTTATAATCAATCACAAAAATCTTAACACGAATAAAAGACAGAAGCAATCACTATTTACGTTAAAATTACACATTTTTAACATGTTTTTATAGTAAAAATGTTCATTTTACTCGGATTTTACATAATATTTACTTAGCCTTTAAATTAATAAATAGTACTAGAATGGAGTAAAAATAAGATGTTTTATTTACAGTATAATTAATATTTATAAATTTATATTTATTATAATAATATTGTTATGTTAGAATTGTATTTATGAATAAAAATTATGCGTTTACTGCTGGAGAAAGGTTTTATTCTATAGAGGATAGAAAAAGATTAAAATTTATTGGAAATATTAGTAGGTACAATAGCCGAGAGTATATATATATAATAGGTAATAAACAAAAATAATTAAAAATTAATAAACCAAAATAATTTAAAAAATGACATTGATTTTTATGAAGAAATACATTAATATATACTGTACTACTTTAAAGTGATACTAATCGTTGCATGAACGATATTTATAATTATTAATATTAGGAAGGAATTGGTGGTTGAGATGAGAAGTGACTCAGTAAAGACAGGTATGGCGCAAGCACCCCATAGATCATTATTTAATGCTTTGGGAATGACGAAAGAAGAAATGAGAAAACCCCTTATTGGTATCGTAAGTTCATATAATGAGATCGTACCCGGTCATATGAATTTGGATAAAATAGTGAATGCTGTTAAATTGGGCGTCGCGATGGCTGGCGGAACACCAATCGTATTTCCAGCAATAGCTGTTTGCGATGGTATCGCTATGGGACATCAGGGTATGAAATATTCTTTGGTTACCCGTGATCTGATTGCGGATTCAACCGAAGCGATGGCAATGGCACATCAGTTTGATGCACTTGTTATGGTACCCAATTGTGATAAGAACGTACCGGGCTTACTTATGGCAGCAGCAAGATTAAATATACCCACCATTTTCGTGAGCGGTGGACCGATGCTTGCCGGACGAGTAAATGGTAATAAAACAAGTTTATCTTCCTTATTTGAAGCAGTTGGAGCATATGCTGCAGGAACAATGACGGAAGAAGAAGTGGAAGAATATGAGAACAAAGCCTGTGCTACCTGTGGTTCCTGCTCAGGTATGTATACAGCTAATTCCATGAACTGCTTGACAGAGGTAATTGGTATGGGACTAAAAGGCAATGGTACCATTCCGGCGGTTTATTCCGAACGTATCAGACTGGCAAAACATGCAGGAATGAAGATTATGGAGTTGCTGGAGAAGGATATTAAACCAAAAGATATTATGACAAAAGAAGCCTTTATGAATGCGTTAACTGTAGATATGGCACTAGGATGTTCTACCAACACCATGCTTCATTTACCGGCGATTGCCCATGAGGCAGGTTTTGACTTAAATATAGATATTGCAAATGAATTTAGTGCAAAGACTCCTAATCTCTGTCACCTTGCACCGGCAGGCCATACATACATGGAGGACCTGAACGAGGCGGGCGGAGTATATGCCGTTATGAATGAATTAAATAAGAAGGGACTTCTTTATACCGATCTGATTACAGCCACAGGCAAAACAGTCGGAGAAAATATAGAAGGCTGTATTAACCTAAATCCTGAGGTTATCAGACCGATTGAGAATCCATACAGTGAAACCGGTGGTATCGCAATTCTTAAGGGCAACCTGGCACCGGATTCCGGTGTTGTGAAGCGTTCTGCAGTCGCACCTGAAATGTTAAAGCATGAAGGACCAGCAAGAGTATTTGATTGTGAAGAGGATGCGATCACAGCGATAAAGAACGGTAAAATTGTTAAGGGTGATGTAGTTGTCATTCGTTATGAGGGACCTAAGGGCGGACCTGGAATGAGAGAGATGTTAAATCCGACCAGTGCAATCATGGGTATGGGTCTTGGTTCTCATGTAGCATTAATTACGGATGGTCGTTTCTCCGGAGCCTCCAGAGGAGCTTGTATCGGTCATGTTTCACCGGAAGCAGCAGTCGGTGGTAATATTGCATTGGTAGAGGAAGGAGATATCATACAAATTGATATCAATGCGAATACCTTAAACTTTGTCGTGTCAGAGGAAGAATTAGCAGCCAGAAGAGCAAAATGGCAACCTAGAGAGCCTAAAATCACAACCGGTTATTTATCAAGATATGTAGCAATGGTAACCAGTGGCAACAGGGGAGCAATCCTTGAGGTACCAAAAGCGAAATAAATAGTTATAGGAAAGTTGATGAAAGCCTTAGGGTTAAGCATAAAGCAAAAGAACCGCTGCAAGGCAGTAGAGTAGGAGGAGTTATAATGGAATTAACAGGTTCTCAGATAGTAATCGAATGTTTAAAAGAGCAGGGCGTTGATACTGTATTTGGATATCCGGGGGGGACGATACTAAATATTTACGATGAATTATATAAACATAGTCATGAAATAAAACATATCCTCACCTCACATGAGCAGGGAGCATCCCATGCAGCGGACGGATATGCAAGGGCAACCGGTAAGGTTGGTGTATGTCTGGCGACTTCCGGACCCGGTTCAACCAATCTGGTAACAGGTATTGCGACCGCTTACATGGATAGTGTACCTATGGTAGCAATTACAGCTAACGTAGCTGTTAATCTGTTGGGTAGAGATTCCTTCCAGGAAATCGATATAGCCGGAGTTACGATGCCGATTACAAAACATAACTATATCGTAAAGGATGTAACTAAGCTTGCACAAACAATAAGAAAAGCCTTTGAAATAGCAAAATCCGGAAGACCTGGACCGGTTCTGGTGGATATTACGAAGGATGTTACTGCAGCAAAAACAAAATTTACGAAAGCTATTCCTGAACCAATCCAGAGAAAAACGGATGAAATTACAGAGCATGATCTGCACAATGCGGTAGAAATGATTAAACACTCGAAAAAACCTTTCATTTTTGTAGGTGGTGGTGCTGTTATCTCAGAAGCACATGATGAGTTAAAGGAATTCGTAGAGAAGGTAGATGCGCCGGTTACGGATACACTGATGGGTAAAGGTGCTTATGACGGAACAGAACCTCGTTATACCGGAATGCTTGGTATGCATGGAACGAAAGCTTCAAACCTTGGTGTAACCGAATGCGATTTACTGATAGCGATCGGTGCAAGATTTTCTGATCGAGTTACCGGCAACACCAAAAAATTTGCGAAGCATGCAAAAATTTTGCACATTGATATTGATCCTGCTGAAATAAATAAAAATGTACCTACCTATTATAATGTAATCGGTGATGTGAAAGAAGTGCTTCATATTTTAAATGAACGTATCGGACAGCATGACCATAAGGAGTGGGTGGAGCATATTATCAGCTTGAAGGAAAAGTTCCCTCTAAAATATAATCAAGAAGCTCTAACCGGTCCTTATATTCTGGAGAAGCTTTATGAAATCACCGGCGGGGATGCAATTATTACCACCGAGGTTGGCCAGCATCAGATGTGGTCAGCACAGTTTTTTAAATATAAGCTTCCGAGAACTTTTATTACCTCAGGTGGGTTAGGTACTATGGGTTATGGTCTCGGAGCCTGTATCGGAGCAAAAGTAGGTATGCCGGAGAAAACAGTTATTAATATAGCAGGTGATGGCTGCTTCCGAATGAATATGAACGAAATTGCTACGGCAACCCGCTATGATATTCCGATTATCGAGATTATATTCAATAATCACGTGCTTGGTATGGTACGTCAATGGCAGACACTGTTCTATGATCAAAGATATTCCAATACTAATTTAAGCGATAAGGTTGATTTTGTTAAAGTGGCAGAAGCCATGGGAGCAAATGCATACCGAATTACAAAAAAGGAAGAAGTTGAGGACGTGCTTAAGGAAGCAATTGCATTAAAGAAGCCTGTACTGATTGAATGTGTGATTGACAGTGATGATAAGGTATGGCCTATGGTTGCACCCGGTGCTGCTATCGAAGACGTATTTTCTGAAGAAGACCTGAAAAAGTAAAAATATCGATATTTAAATGCTATCTCATAATATCTTTTATGTGATAGGAAATAATAAAAGGTAGAGTGTCCTATAATGATCAAAATCATTAACAGACACTCTTTGCCATATGATCAGAAAAAATAGCAATATCAGTTCTAAGCTGTTATAATTATAAGAAGAAAGTCGATAAATTTATTGACAAAAAAATAACAAAAACTTATAATGAGTTTAATGCTTTACCATACTAAGTTATGAATAAAAATGCATAATAAACAAGTTCATTAAGGAGGATGAAACATTGGGTAGAATTTATAATTTTTCAGCAGGACCGGCAATGTTACCGGTTGATGTTTTACAAGAAGCAGCGGATGAGATGCTTGATTACAAAGGAACCGGAATGTCTGTTATGGAGATGAGCCATAGATCAAAGGCTTATGAAACAATTATCCAGGAAGCAGAGAAGGATTTGAGGGAATTAATGAATATTCCTGATAATTATAAAGTGCTTTTCTTACAGGGCGGAGCATCACAACAATTTGCTATGATCCCTATGAATCTCATGAAGAATAAGGTTGCAGATTATATTATTACCGGTCAATGGGCTAAGAAAGCTTATCAGGAAGCAAAAATATATGGAACAGCAAATGCGATTGCATCTTCGGCTGACAAGACATTTTCTTATATCCCGGATTGTTCTGATCTTCCGATATCCGAGAATGCTGATTATGTTTATATCTGTGAGAATAATACCATCTATGGAACGAAGTTTAAGACATTGCCAAATACTAAGGGTAAGATCTTAGTTTCAGATGTATCCTCCTGTTTCTTATCTGAACCTGTGGATGTTACCAAGTACGGAGTGATTTATGGTGGTGTTCAGAAGAACATCGGACCTGCTGGTGTTGTAATCGTAATTATTCGTGAAGATTTAATTACCGAAGACACTCTACCAGGAACACCTACAATGTTAAAATATAAAATCCATTCTGATGATAAATCTCTTTACAACACACCTCCGGCATATGGTATCTATATCTGCGGTAAGGTGTTTAAATGGATTAAAAATCTTGGCGGTTTAGAGGCAATGAAGATAAGAAATGAAAAGAAGGCAGCAGTTTTGTATGACTTCCTAGATCAGAGTAAGATGTTCAAGGGAACCGTAGTAAAGGAAGATCGTTCTTTGATGAATGTACCGTTTGTTACCGGAGACGAAGAGCTTGATGCTAAGTTCGTAAAGGAAGCTAAAGCAGCAGGCTTTGAGAATCTGAAGGGCCACAGAAGTGTCGGTGGTATGAGAGCAAGTATCTATAATGCTATGCCTATGGAAGGCGTTCAAAAATTAGTAGAATTTATGAAGAAGTTTGAAGAAGAGAATTCGAAATAAAAGGAGAAACGGTTATGAAATATAATTGTCTTAATCCTATTGCAGAGATAGGCTTGAATATTTTTACCGAACAATATGATAAGGTAGAGAATATCAATGATGCGGATATAGTATTAGTTCGAAGTGCCGCAATGCATGATATGGAATTTAGCAGCAACTTAAAAGCGATTGCGAGAGCAGGCGCCGGAGTTAATAATATTCCGTTAGAGAAATGCGCTGAGCAGGGTATCGTAGTATTCAATACGCCGGGTGCGAATGCAAATGGTGTAAAGGAATTAGTAATAGCAGGCCTTATGTTAGCATCCCGCGATATAGTCGGCGGTGTAAACTGGATTCAATCTGTAAAGAATGAACCGGGTGTTGCAAAGCTTGTTGAAAAAGGTAAGGCTAAATTCGCCGGAAAAGAAATTCAAGGGAAGAAGTTAGGTGTAATCGGACTTGGAGCTATCGGTGTTATGGTTGCTAATACAGCCAACCGCCTTGGAATGAAGGTTTATGGTAATGATCCGTTTATTTCCGTAGATAATGCATGGAACTTATCCCGTGATGTCATTCATGTTAAATCGAGAGATGAGATTTACAGAGAATGTGATTATATCACAGTGCATACACCTCTGATTGAAGATACGGACCCGAGTGTTAATACGAAAGAAATGATTAATGCAGAGACGATCTCAAAGATGAAGGATGGAGTTATCATTCTTAACTTTGCAAGAGACCTTCTGGTAAATGATAATGATATCGAGGCGGCTTTAAAATCTGGAAAGGTCGCTAAATATGTAACAGATTTTCCGAATGACAAGACAGCCAATATGGAAGGTGTAATCGCAATTCCTCACCTGGGAGCATCAACAGAGGAATCCGAAGACAATTGTGCTGTTATGGCAGTAAAGCAGTTAAAGGATTATATGGAGAACGGTAATATCAAGAATTCCGTTAACTATCCGAATTGTGATGCCGGAGTATGTGCGACAGCTGGTCGTATCGCTATTCTTCATAAAAACATTCCTAACATGTTAACTCAGTTTACCGGTGCATTTTCTTCTGAAAATGTTAATATTACTGACATGGTAAATAAGAGTAAGGGTGATTATGCATATTCGGTGCTTGATGTTGAAAAGCCGATTAATGCAGGAGTGGCTGAGAAGCTTGCAACCATTAAGGGTGTATTAAAGGTTAGAATTGTGAAATAATCAAATATATAATTATAATCGGGGCAGAAGGCATCTGTTGTTTTTTATAGATGCCGATGTCCCGAATTGTATTACTGAGGCAGGAAAGTAATTCCATCAGTGAGATTTTTATGCTGAGTAAAAGCCAAACGAAGGGGCTCAAAATATATCATATGGTATGTGAGTATGTAAGGAGAGAACTATATGGCAACGATAAAACCATTTTTATGTGTAAGACCGAAGAAAGAAATAGCTCATCGGGTAGCAGCGTTACCCTATGATGTATATAATCGTATGGAAGCAAAACAGGAAATTGAAAGAGAACCATTATCCTTTTTGAAGATAGACCGTGCTGAAACCGGCTTTCCGGATAGCGTAGATACCTATGATTCTATGGTCTATCATCGTGCGAAGGAGTTGTTGCAGGAAATGATGGAGGATGGTACCTTTATCACAGAGGATAAGGAAGGTTATTATGTTTATGAATTAATCATGGACGGACGTTCCCAGACAGGGTTGGTTGCATGTGCTTCCATAGATGATTATATGAATAATAAAATAAAGAAACATGAGAACACCAGGGAAGAGAAGGAGATTGACCGGATTAATCATGTGGATATCTGTAATGCTCAAACAGGTCCCATCTTTCTGGCATATCGATCGAATCAAGTAATTAGTGAGGTTATCACTGAGGCGAAGCTGGATACACCTATTTATGGTTTTACCTCTGTTGATGGCATCAGGCATAATGTTTGGAGAATATCAGAGGAGGAACGAATTAGTCGGATTAAAAATGCGTTCGAGGAGATAGATAGTATCTATATCGCAGATGGCCATCATCGTGCTGCCTCAGCGGTAAAGGTGGGCTTAAAAAGAAGGCAGGAAAATCCGAATTATACCGGAACAGAAGAATTTAATTATTTCTTATCCGTATTATTCCCTCATGATCAGCTTATGATTATGTCCTATAATCGGACGGTAAAAGACTTAGGCGGATTGTTAAAGGATGAGTTTCTTAATAAGGTTGGACTTCATTTTAACGTGGAGCTTATTGGATCAACTCCATTTGCTCCTGATAATAAGGCATCCTTTGGAATGTATTTGGATCATCAGTGGTATCGTCTTACAGCGAAGCCCTCTATCCGTGAAACAAAGGATCCGGTGGCGTCTCTGGATGTGTCCCTGCTTCAGGATTATCTACTGCATCCCATTCTTGGTATAGAGGATCCCCGTGTTGACAAGAGAATAGATTTTATTGGGGGGATCCGGGGACTAAAGGAATTAGAACGAAGAGTATCAGAGGATATGACAGTGGCATTTTTCATGTATCCAACCTCCATCGTTGAATTATTTGATGTATCGGATGCAGGAAAATTAATGCCTCCAAAATCTACTTGGTTTGAGCCTAAGCTAAGGAGTGGTTTGTTTATTCATAAACTGTCTTAAAATAGTTGGAAACTGTTATAAAATGTGATATAATTTATGCATAATATGTAGGGCTGAGTATGGATTACACTATTATAGTGAACAATAAACAGCCTTCAGATACATAGGTGATAAAAGTACTCTTTGCTGTGTTATTACACGGAAGCTGTGTATTTTTATTATAAATTATTTAAATTCATAACAGGAGGTAGTACAATGGCTAATTTAAGAGGAACAAAAACACTGGAGAATTTAATGAAGTCCTTTGCCGGTGAATCACAGGCAAGAATGAGGTATACTTATTTTGCTTCTGTTGCTGGTAAAGAGGGGTATAAGCAAATTCAGAATATTTTTATGGAAACTGCTGAGAATGAAAAGGAGCATGCGAAAGTATTCATGAAGCTTGCGCTAGAGCATTTGGATGGTGAAAATCCGGCACCGGTTGATATAAATGCAACATATCCATTTGCTTACGGTGATACAGTGGCGAATTTAAAGTCTGCTGCAGCCGGAGAACATGAGGAGGCTGAGCTGGATTATCCAGAATTCGCTAGGATTGCAAAGGAAGAAGGCTTTTCCGATGTTGCGAGTCGTTTTCTTCTGATTGCAAAGGTAGAAAAACATCATGAAGAAAGATACCGTAAACTTTTAGAGAATATTGAGAACGGGACAGTATTTAAGAAGGATGGAAAAGTATTCTGGAAATGTCTAAACTGTGGACATATCCATGAAGGTGATGCAGCTCCGAATTTATGCCCTACATGCCTGCATCCTAAGGATTACTTCCAGTTACTTGATGATTGTTTCTAAATCATTAGTAATCGATACATATTAACGTATATGACGGGCTGTTGCAAAACTCTTTTCTAATACTATGTTGGAGTAATATATTCACTTGAGAGTTTTTCCTGCGTAAATATGCACCTGTCAGCATGGCTTTCTTATAGAATAAGCCATGCTGGTGCGAGAGGAGCAGGAAAAATCTCGAAAGGGAATGATATTGCTCCAACATTAATTTTGATTAAGTCTTGTTTTGCAACAGCCCCTTTTCACACTTCTCCTTTCGACAATAATTTATTATTATTTCACTTTCTTATTATGCAGGTGTATGGTAAAATGTAAGGAAATAAGTATGAGGGAGATAAGATATGAAGAACTTCTTTAATATGGATAACAGTGTATTTACTGCACTTGGTAAATTATGCGATATGTTATTCTTGAGTGTAGTATTTGTTTTAGTATGTATACCGGTGATTACCATCGGTCCAGCCAATACAGCATTATATTATGCTACAGTAAAGGTAATTCGAAGAGAACGAGGATATTTATTTCGGGAGTTTTTTAAATCCTTTAAGTTGAATTTCAAACGAGGAGCTATCATCGGTGTGGGGTTAACCATAATGTTTGTGGTATTAGCTTTTGATCTTCTCGCAGCATGGGCAACTAGTAACAGTGAGGGCTCATCAAACTCTATATTCTTTGGAATATTTCTTGCATTTACATTTTTGCTATTATGCTTTTCACTTTATGTTTTTCCGTTATTATCACGTTTTGATATGACCGTAATGCAGATAATTAAAGCATCCATGTTTATGTCAATGAGACATTTACCTTTTACAATTTTAATGGCATTAATCCTGATAGCTTCAATTGTTGGAGTGTTTTTTATGCCGATGCTTATCTTTATCGTTCCTTCATCAGTGGCATTTGTAAACTCCTTTTTTATGGAGAGGATATTAAAGAAGTACATGCCGAAAGCAGAAGATACAGAGGAGAATACCAGCAAGGATGAATGGTATAATGAATAATTATTATTCATTTCGTATAATCAACTGAATTTTCGTGGACGCTTTCGGTCAATTTTCATAAAAAGAGAAAAAAAAGTAAAAAATACTTTTCTTTTTTGTGAAAACATGGTATATACTATATATAATAAATTTACCAATGGAGCAATGGTGTTCTCGTTTTTTAGAGGACACCTTTTTCATTCAATAGGACAATGCATCCTATTGGATAAAAGCCCTCCGGGCAGGATGCGCGCTAGCGCGTATTGTATTTGTTCGCTTACGCTTACCGCGCTCAACAAAGCATGCTTAGCATGCTTCGAGAGTTTGCCAAGGCAAACTCTTTGATCTATCATGAGAGGAGATAAAAATATGTCTGAGAAATTAACTGAGCTTTTTGGAACCGATGTTTTTAATGAAGCAACGATGATTGAACGTCTTCCGAAGAAAACTTATGCAGCTCTAAAAAAGACACTTGAGAATGGCGAGGATTTAGACCCCAGCGTAGCAGAAATAGTTGCTAATGCAATGAAGGACTGGGCGATTGAACGTGGAGCAACACATTATACGCACTGGTTTCAGCCGCTAACCGGTATTACTGCAGAAAAGCATGATTCCTTTATTAATCCTACATCCGATGGTAAAGTGATTATGGAATTCTCCGGTAAAGAATTAATTAAGGGTGAGCCAGACGCTTCTTCTTTTCCTTCCGGTGGCTTAAGAGCTACTTTCGAGGCTAGAGGATATACAGCATGGGATTGTACATCACCGGCTTTCCTAAGAGAAGATGCAGCGGGCGTAACACTTTGCATTCCTACAGCTTTCTGTTCTTATACAGGAGAGGCACTGGATATGAAAACTCCTCTGCTTAGATCAATGGAAGCAATCAGCACACAGGCGGTTCGTATTGTAAAATTATTCGGACATAATGAAGTATCCAGAGTATCTACTTCTGTAGGTCCGGAGCAGGAATACTTCTTAGTAGATAAATCAAAATACTTAAAGAGAGATGACCTTATCTTCACTGGCAGAACCTTATTCGGCGCGATGCCTCCTAAGGGTCAAGAGTTAGAAGATCACTATTTTGGTAGTATCAAAGAAAGAATTGCAGCTTACATGAAAGAATTAAACATTGAGCTTTGGAAGCTTGGTGTAACTTCAAAAACACAGCATAATGAGGTTGCTCCTGCGCAGCATGAGTTGGCACCGATTTATGCTACTGCTAATATCGCAACAGACCACAACCAGTTAGTAATGGAAACTATGAAGAAGGTTGCAAACCGTCATGGTCTTACCTGCTTACTTCATGAGAAGCCTTTTGCAGGTGTAAATGGTTCCGGTAAACATAACAACTGGTCTATGGTTACAAATACAGGTAAAAACTTATTAGATCCGGGCAAAACACCTCACGAGAATATTCAATTCCTGTTATTCCTTGCAGCAGTGTTAAAAGCAGTTGACGTTCATGCTGATTTACTTCGTGTATCTGCAGCTAACCCTGGAAATGATCACAGATTAGGTGCTAATGAGGCTCCTCCTGCAATCATATCAGTGTTCTTGGGCTCCCAGTTAGAGGATGTTATTTCTCAGTTGATTGAAACCGGTGAAGCTAAGAGCAGTAAAGATGGCGGTAAATTGAATATTGGGGTTCAAACACTTCCTAGATTGGCAAAAGACGCTACTGATAGAAACCGTACATCACCATTTGCATTTACAGGTAACAAATTTGAATTCCGTATGGTTGCATCCTCGATGTCAATCGCACCAGCTAATACGATCCTTAACACCATAGTAGCTGACGTATTAAATGAGATGGCAGATATCTTAGAGCAGGCTACAGACTTTGACCTGGCTGTTCATGATTTAATTAAGAAGACCTTAACAGATCATCAGAGAATCATATTTAACGGTAATGGTTATGCAGAGGAATGGGTTGAAGAAGCGACTAGAAGAGGGCTTCCAAATATCAAATCCATGGTAGAGGCAATTCCTTCATATACGACGGAGAAGGCAATTAAAGTATTTGAGAAGCACCATGTATTTTCCTCTATTGAGCTTCACTCCCGTGAGGAAATTCAATATGAGGCATATGCTAAGGCAATCAACATTGAAGCTAAGACAATGATTTCCATGGCAAGTGTTAAATATATTCCAGCAATCATAACCTACACCAAGAAGTTAGCAGATTCTATTAACGCGGTAAAGGCGGCTGTTCCGGATGCTGATGTTAGTGTACAGAGCTCATTATTAAAGGATACTTCAGCACTTCTTGCTAGCGCTCAGGTAGCATTAAAGAAGCTACAGGAAGTTACTGCCAAAGCAAACGCAATGTCAGAGATAAAAGAGATGGCTAAATATTTCAGAGAGGCTGTTTTCCCTGCTATGGCTGACCTTAGAGCACCAATCGATACCTTAGAAGAGATGGTAGAGAAGGATATATGGCCTGTTCCCACATACGGAGATTTATTATTTGAGGTATAAGCAGATTATAATTCTGTAATACTACACAAGTATAACGACAAAACATAAAGAAGCTGCCCTAACTTTTTGGAGGGGCAGCTTTTTAATCGTGGCGCGTGTCCAGTCAAGCTAGATACCTTATGTCGGAAAAAATTACTTGACAATTTGCTCATGTTCCTATATATTTTGATTATCAAAATATTTGCCTTACAAAGCATATGCTTAGGAGAGAAGCAGATGAAAGAAAAACTTGCGCAAATTAATAAAATGCTTGTAGAGGTTTACGATGACGTAAACCATATTGAAGAATATTCGATCAAACAAGGCGCCTTCAGTGATTTATCTATAACCGAGATACATACCATTGAGGCGGTAGGCTTATATGGTTCAAAAACTATGTCTGAAATTTCAGCAGAGCTTGAGATTACGATGGGAACGTTAACGACTGCGGTTGATAAGCTGATAAAAAAAGGTTATATGGAGCGTAGCCGTAGTAATACTGATCGAAGAATTGTGAATGTTAATCTCACAAAAAGAGGTAAGCTGGCATATCGAATACATGAGAAATTCCATTTGGATATGGTGCAGGCAATTATGCTGGATTTTACCCCGGAGGAAGAAGAAATACTATTAACTGGTTTGAGTAAGTTGAATAAGCATTTAAAAGAAATCTACCAGGGTTCAAAGAATAATGAAAGAAGTGATTAAGTAAAAAAATAATAGACATAATCGAAAGTATTAACTTACTTATGACTAGTAAAGAACACAAGAGAAAAGTGTATTAAAAACTTACGAAGAGTTAGACATAACAAGTATATTTACCCAGCTGGCTTTCTGCATCACATATCAGCAAATCGACTTGTTAAATTAGGAGGACACCGACATGAGACATGCAACAATCATCGGCACTGGTAGTTACTTGCCGGATCATATATTGACGAATGATGATATGGCGAAGCTGGTAGAAACCAGTGATGAATGGATTACAACCAGAACAGGTATCAAAGAAAGAAGAATTTCAACCGGAGAGACTACCTCTGATCTGGCATATGAGGCTTCATTCAGAGCTTTGAAAAGAGCAGGCTTAGGAGCAGAAGATTTGGATTTAATCATATGCGCAACGATTTCTCCGGATTCCTTTATGCCCTCGGTAGCCTGCATGGTTCAGGAACGTTTGGGTGCTATGAATGCAGCAGCATTTGATTTAACAGCAGCTTGTTCAGGATTGATTTATGCAGCTACATGTGCTACATCCTTTATCGAAAATGGCATGTATCAGAATGTTCTTGTGGTAGGAGCAGAAACCCTGTCCAAAGCCTTAGACTGGACGGATCGTTCCACTTGTGTTCTCTTTGGTGATGGAGCAGGAGCAGTAGTTTTATCTGCTACAGAAAGTAAGAAGGGTATTATGGCAACGAAACTGCTAAGTGATGGAAGTAAACAGGATTATTTATGTTTATCGGCGATCCCACTGGTAAATCCTTTTATTGAAAAGGAGCAAGGTCAAGAAAGGCCTGCAATTACTATGAAGGGTCAGGAGGTTTTTAAATTTGCAGTACGCAGTATTGTAGATTTGATTCATACTGTTCTTCAACAATCTGAAACATCAGAGGAAGATATTAAATATATCGTTGCTCATCAGGCAAATGCGAGAATCCTTGAACATGCGGCCAAATCCTCCGGTATACCGATTGAGAAGTTCTATATGAATTTGGATCGTTACGGGAATACCTCGGCGGCAACCATAGGAATTGCTCTTGATGAGATGGTTCAAAATGAGCTGCTTCAGCCGGGAGACAAAGTGATATTAATTGGCTTTGGCGGTGGTATGACAAGCGGAGCAATACTGGTTGAATGGAGTTAGAGGGGTTGGATGATGTACATTTTCGTGATAAGACCAAAATGTTTTGTCTGCCTTACCTTCCCGGCGGGATGTTTTTTACAAGCCTCTAACTTGTAAGAATGCTGTCCAGTGGAACAGCATTCTCACAGAGTCTTGACAAAACATGAGCCCCTTGGTCAGCCGGTCGACGCCAAAACTTTTTGGTCTTACCACGAAAATGGGATATAGGCACAGAATGAAAGATAAAAGATAGTTATGTGTGATTAACGGTAAGTAGTAAATGGGTATGTCTGGATGAATAATAAATCGTAAGAAGTTATTTTTTGGTTTAGGTTGAGCTGTTTAGATTTAATATTGGTCTTACCACGAAAATGGGATATAGGTACAAAATGTAATATAAAAGATTGTTATGTATGATTAACGGTTTAGTAGTAAGTGGGTATACTGGATGGATAATGAATCTTGAGAAGTTATTTTTTGGTTTAGATTGAGCTGTTTAGATTTAATATTGGTCTTACCACGAAAATGGGATATAGGTACAAAATGAAAGACAAAAGATAGTTATGTATGATTAACGGTTTAGTAGTAAGTGGGTATACTGGATGGATAATGAATTAACATAAGATATTTTGATTAACGGTTTAGTAGTAAATGGGTGTGTCTGGATGAATTATATATCTTGAATGAATTAGATTTGTTAACTTGCATGTTTAAGGGGGTGACCCTTTGAATATAGAAACATGGATAGGGAGTTATTAGCCCTATGGTAATTAAGAGATCAAATTAAATAGCTTCAAAAAGGTAATTAAAAAATAAGCAGGGAGCTTAGCTCCCAGGGCAAAAACATTTTAGGAGGAATATAACAATGGATTTCAACAAAATTAAAGAGGTAGTGGCAGATCAATTAGGAGTTGATATTTCAGAGCTTACAGCGGAGACTTCATTGAAGGACGATTTAAATGCAGATTCTCTCGACCTTTTCCAGATTATTATGTCCTTAGAAGAAGAGTTTGGTATTGAGATTCCTACAGAAGATACCGAAAGCATAGGTACAATTGGCGATATCGAAAAATACTTATCTTCGAGAAACGAAGAGAATTAGAAATAAAGTTATTCTTTTCTATGAAATCATTACGGAGATGCTTAAGGAGGCAGATGTCTTCTTTCTGGAGACTTGGAGGTAAGGGTGAGCAAAACAGCATTTATATTTTCAGGGCAGGGAGCCCAATATATCGGAATGGGAAAAGAATTATACAATAATTTTCCTATATGCAAACAAACCTTTGAAGAAGCAAACGAGAGTCTTCATATGGACTTGTCAGAGTTAATTTTTAATGGTAATAAAGAAGATTTGGATTTAACGGAAAATACACAGCCATCCGTGGTTACAATGTCAATTGCAGCGTTCCGAGCGTTTGCCCAGTACGATATTCACCCAGAGCTAGTTGCAGGATTAAGTCTTGGTGAATATTCTGCCCTAACCGCCAGCGGTGTGTTTAAATTGTCCCAGGTGGTACCTTTGGTCAAAAAAAGAGGCCGTTTTATGCAGGAAGCTGTTCCGGCAGGAATCGGTAAGATGAGCGCAGTGCTTGGTTTATCAGAGGGTAAAGTCAGGGAAGCTTGTGAAGAGGCTAAGTCCGTAGGCATTGTTGAACCGGCAAACTTTAACTGTCCCGGACAGATTGTTATAGGTGGTGAGATAAAAGCAGTCGAGGAAGCTTCGAGACTTGCGAAGGAAAAGGGCGCTATGAAAATAGTTGATTTACCTGTAAGCGCTCCCTTTCATACTTCAATGTTGAAGCCTGCAGCTGAAAAGCTGAAGCTAGAACTAGAGCCTATGATTCTTGGAGAGCTTCGTACCAAAGTAATAAGCAATGTGAATGCAGACTTTATTCCCAGCTCAGCCGAGGTTAAGGATTTACTTTATCATCAGGTTATGAGTAGTGTTTTATGGGAACAATCAATTCGTAAAATGATAGAGGCTGGTGTAACGAAATTTGTAGAGATAGGACCCGGTAAAACCTTATCCGGTTTTGTGAAAAAGATTGACAGGAGCCTTGGTATTTATAATATAGAGGATATGGCTTCCTTAGAAGCAACTGCCAAGGCATTTACGGCAGGAAAATAGAAAGGAATTAATTATGCTGAATGGAAAAGTCGCAGTGATTACCGGAGCGGGAAGAGGAATTGGAAGAGCAATTGCTTTACAGTTTGCCCAGTATGGTGCTAAGGTGGTAATAAATTATCGAAGCAGCATCACGCAGGTGGAGGAGCTTTTGGCATCGATTAAGAATTCCGGTGGTGAAGCAATCGCTATACAGGCTGACATAAGTAAGGAAGACGAAGCAAAGAGGCTGATTGAAGAATCAGTAAAGCATTTTGGAAGACTTGATGTGTTGGTTAACAATGCCGGAATTACGAAGGATAACCTTTTAATGCGGATGACGGAGGCGGAATTTTGCGGTGTCGTGGATATAAATTTGAAGGGGACCTTTTATTGTACAAAATATGCGGCAACCGTGATGTTAAAACAAAAATGTGGTAAAATTATCAATATATCCTCTGTCGTAGGTATTACAGGCAATATCGGCCAGGCTAACTATGCGGCATCCAAGGCGGGAGTTATTGGAATGACCAAGGCAGTGGCAAGAGAATTGGCCTCCAGAGGTATTACCGTGAATGCAGTTGCTCCGGGATTTATTGAATCGGATATGACCGATCAATTACCTGATAAGGTAAAGGAAGCAACACTTGCCAGTATTCCATTAAAGAGATATGGTAATGTTGCTGAAGTAGCCAGTGCAGTAAGTTTTCTGGCGTCAGAAGCTGCAAATTATATTACCGGCCAGGTTCTACAGGTAGACGGCGGCATGGTTATGTAGCAAGAAAGTAGGAGAAGTCTCCTATGAAGGAGATAGCTGCCTCCCAAAGGAACAGGGAGAAGGAACCCTCTAATATGTCAGGGAGAAGAACTGTCTTGGAAAGGTATGGAAAATTAGTATGAATCGTAGAGTAGTTATTACGGGTATGGGTGCCATAACCCCAATCGGCAATAGCGTAAAAGAGTTTTTTGAGAACGTTCAAGCTGGTAAATGCGGAATAGATTTTATCAATAACTTCGATACTGAGACCTATTCTGTAAAACTAGCGGCACCGGTAAAAGACTTTGATCCAAAAAATTATATGGATCAAAAGGCAGCCAGAAGAATGGATCGTTTCTCTCAGCTGGCAGTGGCAGCAGCCAAGGAAGCAGTTGAGGATTCGGGTATTAATTTAGAAAGCATTAATGCAGAACGTTTTGGAGTAATTGTTGGCTCAGGTATCGGAGCTATAGATGATATTGAGAAGGAAACCAATACAATTAGAGATAAAGGACCAAAACGAGTTAATCCGTTATTTATTCCTATGACCATTACCAATATGGCAGCAGGAAATATAGCTATACAATTTGGCGCAAAGGGTGTATGTACCAATGTAGTTACTGCTTGTGCAACCGGTAATAACTGTATCGGTGAAGCCTTTAGAAGTATCAAGCATGGTTATGCTGAGATTATCCTAGCAGGTGGTGCTGAAGGTTCCATTACACCGCTTGCAGTAGCAGGCTTCCAAGCGTTGACAGCTTTATCTACCAGTAAAGATCCTATGAGAGCATCAATTCCCTTTGATAAGGAAAGAGATGGCTTTGTCATGGGAGAAGGTGCCGGAATTCTGGTACTTGAGGAATACGAGTATGCAGTTGCCCGTGGTGCTAAGATATATGCTGAAGTAGTAGGCTATGGTGCTACCTGTGATGCTTACCATATAACAGCACCTACACCGGATGGTGAAGGTGGCGCAAGAGCAATGAAGCTTGCGATGGAGGAAGCAGGAATAACACCAAAGCAGGTATCCTATATCAATGCGCATGGAACCAGTACTCCTACCAATGACGCCACAGAGACCGAAGCTGTTAAGAAGGCAATGGGAGAGTATGCTTATAAAGTGCCAATCAGCTCAACTAAGTCTATGATTGGACATTTACTAGGTGCTGCAGGAGCTGTTGAGGCGATTGCCTGTGTAAAGGGAATAGAAAATGACTTTATCCCAGCTACCATCGGATATAAAGTGCCGGATGAGGAATGTGATCTGGATTACGTACCGAATGTAGGAAGAAAAGCTAAGATTTCTTATGCAATGTCTAATTCACTAGGTTTTGGCGGACATAATGCTACAGTGATATTTAAAAGCCTGGAGGTATAAGAGCGAAAGAACTCCAAAATGATAATTCAAAAGTGTCAGGAAAACATCTAAACACTTGTATTATGAACTTATTTCTATATGATATAGGAGGCCACGAACTGTATTATGTAGGTAAGGGTGACAGATTATAAATCTTCTAACCAGCAAGTTTGTGACAGCGCTGTACACACAAACTTGTATATGCGTATAGTCTTGCAAGCAAGACCTTAATTGCAGCGCAGAAATGAGGAGAATCATGGATTATAAGGTTATTCTTAATTTGATGAAGGAAATGAATCATACCGATTTAACAAAGCTTGAGATAGAAGAAGAGGGATTTCGTATCTGCATGGAGAAGACGGCCAATGTGGTTACCTTGACTCAGCCGGTAATACCCCAGATGACAATGACTCCCCAGGTTATGCCTGCAGCTTCCTATGCAACACCTACCCAGACAGCAACTGTACAGCCTACTCCGGTAGCAGAGGTAGCTGAAAAACAATCGGAAGAATTAAGCGGCAAGAAACTTGTTTCTCCGATGGTAGGGACCTTCTACGCATCACCGTCACCGGATAAACCGACATTTGTGAAAGTAGGCGATAAGGTTAAGAAGGGTCAAACGATATGCATCATAGAGGCGATGAAGCTGATGAACGAGATTGAAAGCGAGCATGATGGTGAGATCGTTAAGATATTAGTTAACAACGAACAAATGGTGGAATTCGGGCAACCCCTGTTCCTGATTAAGTAAAAGATAAGGTCAATATGAGTCTGCCTCCCAAGGTGTGCAGGCTTTGAAGAAAGGCATGGTTACTTATATGTTGAATATTGATGAAATACAAAAAATCCTTCCTCATAGGCCTCCATTCTTATTAGTAGACCGTGTTGATGAACTGGAACCCGGTAAGGGTGCTACTGGTATCAAATGTGTTACTATGAATGAACCGTATTTTCAAGGACATTTTCCCGGAAAGGCGGTTATGCCAGGAGTTATTATTTTGGAATCCTTAGCTCAGATGGGTGCTATCTGCATGCTGACGGTAGAAGGAAATGAAGGAAAGATCGTATTATTCGGTGGTATGGATCGAGTTAAGTTTAAACGTCAGGTATTTCCCGGAGATGTATTAACACTTAAGGTTGAGATTACTAAGAGAAAAGGAAGTTTTGGCGTTGGAACGGCAGTTGCTTATGTTGATGATAAGGTTGCAGTAGAAGCAATTCTTACGTTTGCGATCAGCTAATTGACGAACCAATCATTCTTTGAAAATCGGACTAAAATCAAGGAGAGTTGTGATGTTTAAGAAAATATTAATAGCAAACCGTGGAGAGATTGCAGTCAGAATCATCCGTGCATGCAAGGAAATGGGGATAGATACCGTAGCTGTCTATTCGGAAGCTGATAAAGAAGCCCTGCATGTTATGTTGGCAGATGAAGCAGTATGTATCGGGCCGGCAAAATCTAAGGATAGTTACTTGAATATACAGAATATCATAAGTGCGACGGTGCTAACCGGAGCGACAGCAATCCATCCGGGTTTTGGATTCTTATCGGAGAACAGCTCCTTTGCCAGAATGTGTGAGGATTGTAACATTACCTTCATTGGGCCGAAAGCTGATACCATTGATCTGTTGGGAAATAAATCTAAGGCAAGAGAAACCATGCAAAAGGCAGGAGTTCCGGTAGTCCCGGGTTCTGATGGTGAGGTGGAGACCGTAAAGGATGCCACCTTATTAGCAAAAAAGATCGGTTATCCGGTTATGATTAAAGCCTCTGCCGGCGGTGGCGGCAAAGGCATGAGAGCCGTATTTAAGGAAGAAGATTTAGAAAAATTCTATAACGCAGCAAAATCGGAAGCGAAGGCCTCCTTTGCTGATGATAAAGTATACATTGAAAAATTGATAATTAATCCAAAACATATAGAATTTCAGATATTGGCGGACAGTCATGGTAATGTTATTCACCTTGGGGAAAGAGACTGTTCCGTACAAAGAAGAAATCAAAAGATGATAGAGGAGTCTCCCTCTGCAATTATGACACCGGAGCTTCGCGAGAAGATGGGCTCTGCGGCAGTCAAGGCAGCAAAGGCTACCGGATATGTGAATGCTGGAACCATCGAATTCCTATATAGTGAGGGTAATTATTACTTTATGGAAATGAACACCCGTATTCAGGTAGAGCATCCGGTAACAGAGATGGTGACCGGCATTGATATGATTAAAGCTCAGATTAGAATTGCCAATGGTGAAGAGATGCCATACCGTCAGGAGAGTATTGTCTTTAAGGGTCATGCGATTGAATGCAGAATTAATGCAGAGGATCCGACGAAGAACTTTATGCCCTGTCCGGGACGTGTGGAGAATGTTCTGTTCCCCGGAGGCTTTGGTGTTCGTGTTGATAGTGCACTTTATCCCGGATATGTGGTTCCTTCTTGTTATGACTCCATGTTGGCTAAGGTAATAGCTTACGGCAGCGACAGGGAAGAAGCAATCGGAAGGATGAAGAGAGCTCTTTCAGAGCTTATCATTGATGGAATTCAGACTAATGTAGAATATCAGTATGATTTACTGGAACGAGAAGAGATTATTTCCGGCAACTATCATACCGGTATCATAGAGGCAAAGTAAGCTTATGAATAAGAATCCATTTAAGTCAAAGCAATATGCTACATCAAAAATATATCGCGCCAGACCACAGGATATTGAACGAACCGAAGAGGAGCGTCCGAATGTACCTCAGGGTATAATGACAAAATGCCCAAAATGTGGTAAAGTCATCTATACAAAGCTGCTTTTGAGGAATTTTAAAAGTTGTGATGAATGCGGTTACAATTTTAAAGTATCGGCTAATGAGCGTTTTGCAATGATATTGGATGACGGCGAGCTACAGGAGTTTGATGCTCAGGTAACGACAAGAGATCCACTGAATTTTCCCGGATATGGTGATAAACTGGTTAGGACACAGACACAGACAGGACTTGTGGATGGTATCGTAACCGGTAAAGGAAAAATAGATGGTTCACCGGTCATGCTGGGTGTTATGGATGCTGCCTTTTTCATGGGTAGTATGGGTACCGCAATCGGTGAAAAGCTGGCAAGATTATTTGAACGCGCCACAAAGGAAAGACTTCCGGTGATTGTATTTACAGCTTCCGGAGGAGCCAGAATGCATGAGGGTATCTTCTCATTGATGCAGATGGCAAAAGTAAGCGCTGCCGTAGCAAAACATAGCGAAGCCGGACTCCTGTATATCACAGTACTTACCGATCCTACAACGGGTGGTGTAACTGCAAGCTTTGCGATGCTGGGAGATATCATACTGGCGGAGCCCGGAGCATTAATCGGATTTGCCGGCCCCAGAGTAATTGAGCAGACCATCGGTCAAAAGCTGCCGGAAGGCTTTCAGCGTTCTGAGTTTTTACTGGAGCATGGCTTTGTTGACCGGATCGTTCCGAGGGATCAATTAAAGCAAACCTTGGGTACGATTGTTAAATTACATTCTGCGGCAGATCAGAGTTATCTGACGCAGGCTGAAGATTAAAGTGAAGAGAGTTCAACAAAGTAGAAATCTTAAAGAGCAAAAAGTACAAGGAAGAACTGTGAAGTTTTGTAAAAGTGACTCCCTTCATGTTCTTCCCAGTTATGGGTTACATCATGAATACAGCACGTAAGTTTATGCTTGCGGATTCGAAAGGTGTGCAAGCACAATTTCACACAACGAATTCAAAGAGCAGGGATGTATGGATATTTGGTATTTTTATTTTACATTGCACATTTGTTCTCTGCAAAGCACGAGATAAGATTTTTCGTGCATAAAGTTTGCAGACTGTGATGAAAGGCATGGATATATTATGGATATAACACCCTGGGAAAAAGTAAAACTGGCGCGAATGCCGGTTAGACCGACAGGTCATGATTATATAGATCGAATATTTGATAATTTTCTAGAAATGCATGGCGACCGTTTTTACAGTGATGATCAGGCAATCGTTGGTGGTGTTGCATTCTTTGGAAGTATTCCGGTTACGGTAATTGCCCAGCAGAAGGGAAGAAACACGAAGGAGAATATCGCAAGAAACTTCTCCATGCCCCATCCGGAAGGTTACCGTAAAGCTCTGCGCTTAATGAAGCAGGCTGAAAAGTTCCATCGCCCTATAATCTGCTTCATCGATACCCCGGGAGCTTTCTGTGGTCTTGGTGCAGAGGAAAGAGGTCAGGGAGAAGCAATCGCTACAAACCTAGCGGAAATGATGCTTCTAAAGACTCCGATTATCTCTGTTGTAATCTCCGAGGGAGGCAGCGGTGGTGCACTTGCCCTAGGCGTAGCCGATAAGGTATATATGCTCGAGCATTCCATCTATGCAATTCTTTCACCCGAGGGCTTTGCAAGTATTCTATACAAGGATTCCACGAAAGCGGAACAGGCTGCAAGAGATATGAAGCTGACCGCTCAGGACCTGTTACAATTCGGTATTATTGATGGAATTATACCGGAGCCGCAGGGTGGTGCACATAATGACTTCAATATGATGGCACAGAATATAAAGACGGTAATTGAAGCTGATTTACAGGATCTTATGCAGATGCCAATCGAAGAAATGCTGGAGAAACGATATCATAAGTTCAGGAAGATGTAAATTTGTTTAAAATATATATTGTAAAAGTCTAGTAAGTATAATAATGGTAAAAGATTGAGAATTATATTAAGTGAAATAAATAATAAGTAGCCCGCAATGATGAGCAAAATGATCATTACGGGCCTTTTTTCTTGTCTAAGGTTAGAAAACTGAGCTTTTTAAGGTACAAGTCATATATACTCGAGAGCTAATGGTATTAATCAACCATTGGATTAATTATTACGGAATATTAAGATTGAAGGGATTGATAGAATAGGTTATTAATAATTGAATGGATTGATAGAATAGATTGTTAATAATTAATTGGATTGATAATCATAGGGTGGAATGATATAATTTACCAAATAGGATTTAGAAAATGTAGGCATTCGATAATTACTTATTTATCAAAACAACGATATAAGATTGGAGATAGAAATATGTATACATATAAAACATTAGAGAATATAAGCATTGAAACTATACATAAAGCATTTGTGGAGGCATTTTCAGATTATCAGGTTAAGATGGATTTACCCATATGGAAATTTGAAAATATGCTTATAAGAAGAGGATTTACGCCAGAACTGTCGATGGGTTCATTTAAAGATGATCAGCTGGTGGGCTTTGTCTTAAATGGCTTACGAGACTGGAATGGGAAGCCAACAGTATATGATTTAGGAACCGGGGTTATCGGTGAATACAGGAAACAAGGAATAACCAGTAATATCCTCACTAAAATTAAAGAATTACTGAAGGAAAGAGAAATCAAGCAATATTTACTGGAAGTTCTCCAGATCAACACCTCGGCGGTTACACTATACCAAAAGCAGGGGTTTGAGATAGTCAGGAATTTTCTCTGCTTTCGTTTGGATAAGAAAAAATATAACCACGAATCTAGCTGGAAGGTAGAACATCCACAAAGGATAAGTCCAGATGATTGGAAGGTGTTTGAGACCTTTTGGGATTACAAGCCCTCCTGGCAGAATTCAATCGATTCCATCAATGCGGTTTCTGATTCTTTCCATTATTCAGTTGCATCAATCAATGGAATTACTGTAGGGTACGGGGTGATTGATAAGAGAACCGGAGACATCGTACAGCTTTCAGTAAGCAAAAATGAGAGACTTAAGGGTATTGGAAATAGCATTATGACAGACTTGCTCAATCATTCTGAGTCAGGTACAGCTGGGATTCTAAATGTAGATGACCGGGATCATAACATGAAGGAATTCTTAATAAAGTTTGGCTTCGAGGAAAGCGTAAGTCAATATGAGATGATATCAGCTTTATAGGTGAAGGCTTAGTAATAGTTTTATGCTGAAAAAAGAAAGGATATTAAAGATTTCATTAAAACTATTAACCAACTTGGCAGAGTATATTAAAAGCTGGAAGTAGTTTTTAGAAACTGCTCCCAGAGTGACAATAAAACAAGGCTATGCAATCCGTTCGGATCTGGAAGACCTTTGTTCGGTCTGGTTAAAAAGCACAAAGGGAAGCCATTCCATTTCAAGATGCTAAATTCAAATTAACGTGAGCTCATTTATTATTTAATATCATATTCTTTACCCATTATAGTCAAGAATTTAATATCATCTACGTTAATAGGTATGTTAAACTCTAAATTAACAATATATTCACCATAGTTTTGAGAACAAGAATATAATGCATTTTTACCATCAAACTTAGTTCCATCTTTTAGAGTTATCGCTACATTAGAAATATTACTCTCAAATGAATTATATTTATCAATATTATTGTCATTAATATCAGAGGTTAAGCTTATTGTACATGCTAAGGGCGTAATAATAATGTTATTTAAATTAAAAGTATATTTATCGATATCTAAAGCTTCGTTAATAAATATTTCTTTGCTATTATCCAAATTAGAATCTAGAGAAATAGAATATTGCCATCCAGTGTCATATACGCTTACAAAAATTAGATCTTTATTGACATAACCTAATTTGCTGGTTTTTATATCATACTCTTTTTTGTCAAATATGTTTTTCCCTATAAAGTTATATAATATCTTAAATTGATTATCTGCTAAACTTTTATCTGTATCACTATAATAATAACGAAATGCTGTTTGACTAGAACTTTCGAATAAACTGCCTTCAATACTATCAAACCTATAATTACTTAACATAGGAACACCGTTATCATAATATACACTATCCAATTTTTTAACTGTCACTTTTACCATTACATTAGCTGTATTACCACTTGCTATTGAGCCCATTACCTCTATCTTTAGTTCATCAGTATCAACAACAGTTCCGACGGTATTTGAAGCCATTTCTTTTATCTGTTCAGTATCTATATTTTTATATACATTCGATTTATCATCTCCGGATATTTTTGAGAAAAAGTTAATAAAGAAATCGCCACCGGAAAGTTCACTAGCGATAGCCGTAGAACCTCCTAATAAAATTACTATTGCAAAAATAAAAGCTATTTTATACTTAGGTGTAAAAAGTCCTTTTGGTCTCATCTTTTTACATGGATTCTTTAGTAATTTATTTAAGAGATGATCATTTCGTTCGTTAAAACCATCAGGTAGATCAAGTGACTCTAACTTTGCTCTTACTTTAACCATATCATCAAAATTATACATATTGGTATTCTCCTTCATGTATTAAAATTTTTTTAAGTTTCTGCCTGGATCTGTTTAATCTTGAATTAACTGTACCCACTGGAATATTAAGTACTTTACTAATCTCTTTAATACTCATATCTTCATAATAAAACATAATAGCAACTATTCTAAAAGAATCATCCAGGGCATTAATTGCATCCCATAAAACTATGGTATCAACAATATTTGTGTCATAACGATCATCAACAATATTTTCTGCTAATTCAACAAATCTTTTACGTTTGTTTGAAATAGCATATGCTTCGTTAACAAGAATTTTAATAATCCAGGATTTGAACTTTTCGATATCCTTTAGCTTATGAAAATTTGCGAATGCTTTACAGGTCGTTTCACTTACAGCATCTTCTGCATCTGTGCCATTTCTTAATATACCTACAGCTATTCGATAAAGTCTTGGACGATATTCAACGATCAATTTACAGAGCAAACTATTTTCTTCCGTTATTAACACCCCTTTATCTTTAAAATTTTTAGACATATTATAGATAGAATTAATGGGTAAAAACTTCCCAAAAGTTTTTGAATATTAACCATATTAAAAATATACTAGTTCTAAATTGATAAAATAACTTCCTGTCTCCACATTTAAAAAGGAACTTAGGGGGGGTGCGCACAACTGGAATTTACTTTTTCATTTTACAATTTACAATATTTTATGATGATTTTGATAAATAATTTGACAAAAATTAACAATAATGTTAATATGTGTAATATAATAGTATTTTATTACAATTACTATTGTATAGCAAGATAAATATAAAGAGTGAATTTTGTACGGTAAAAAAGGAGGAAAAAAATGAAAAGAAAGTCTTTTAAAAACTTTAGTACTTATTGTTCTTCTAATTACATTTACAATGACAAATACCTTATCTGTATATGCATCTGTAGTTACAACTGATTCAGCACCTATAACCAAAACACTTTATGGATATACATATTCTTTTTATGCAAGAGCTGCAAACGATGGTGATAAATCTTGGGGTTATTCCGATATTTCATCTGCTAGTAGCATACCAGCTGGTTACATGGGTGCGATATCCCAATTATGGAAACACACTAGTTCGGGTGATATCTTAAAAGCTTCTGGTAGTGAGATATATAATTCAGCTAATTCTAAGGGTGTTGTTTCATGCACATCTATTTATACTGGAAGTGGTTATTATTATTCACAGGGTATCGTATATATTTACGATGGAACAAGATACATACCTTATACAAACAACCCTACTGCTTACTTATATGCAAGTAGTAGTGCCAGCTCTAGTGGCTTAAACAATTTAAATTCTAACGGCTTTAGTAGCAGTATATATAATTTAAAAAGTTTATATGATTTTAGTATTTCTAGTAATCAAATAAAACCTTATCAAAAAAATAAATATGGTGAATCATATGGTTATGCAGGTCATAATGCAGATCTTATAGGTAAGCAACCAGATTTAATTGCAGCATATAGTACAGATGATAAATTTGGATATGTACGAGCAAAAGATCTTGAATCAGCTAAACCGAAGACGCCTGAAGAAGCAATTACTATAACATTACAAAATCTTAAAGGAAAAATAATAAATGTATATGACAAAGATGGTAGAACAGTTATTGGTACATTTGAAATTAAACCAGGTCCATATACACTATATAAGTAATATACAAATAAAGATCAGAACTAGACAAATATAGAATAAATATGATTAACTGATCGGTAAAAATATTGGTAAAAATAAGCAAGCCGGGAGCAATTTTTTATACTGCACCCGGCTTGGGGTTAGAATACACTCAACTTACAACGTCTTCTTCACCTGTACAATACTCGAAGTCATTACTCCACTGGTACTCTCTACGTAATTCCGATATTCTTCATAATTGATATAATACTGCTTTCCCCAGGAGGAGATGCGTAGCATGATCTGGCCGGCTACATCGTCCTTTACGATAGCAGTTACTGTTACATAATGGCTATTGACCGATTGCTGTACTACTTTATAATAATAAGGCTTTGATCCTTCGGTGGAAGCATCTTCACTTAGTTGGATTTCTATTTCCTTTCGTTCATAGAAAGGGATGCCTTTCTTACCCCATACATTAGGGGTGTTCGGCCCGATGGAGAGAATAACCGGGATATCCTGCTCCAGCATTTCTTGAATGATATCTAGCATATCATAATAGGTCAGGGCCAGTTTCCAGTATGCCTTGAGACCGAGGCCGTAATTCTTGGAGTAGGAGTTGATTGCCGAGGCAATCTTTGTTCCGAGAACTGCAATTACATGGCGGGTCTTTGTATACTCATTATTGATTTTGCGGACATAAGGATCATAATTTTCATATTTAATCTGCTTTGTACCTTTTAAGGCTAATTCAGTTTCAGGACTCTGCAGTGATTTGTTCTGTAATGCAAGATAGAGAAACATGTCTGCGGCAGCGATGGTTCCGCAACCGTAGTTATGAAGAACATAGTCCTTACTATACCAGTGATCCTCCGGAAACCACATTTGACTGCCACCGTAATAGGTTTTGGAATCTTTAATGACCGGAACATACTTCGGATCCGATAGTTGGATGATTAAGTTGTCTTTGAATGGCACAGTAGATTCTCCTATAATAAATGTTCTCGATTCTATTTTATTCTGATAGATTATCTATGTTGCAAAAAATATTTATTGCTGTAAAAAATAGAATCGAAAAGAGTTGATACAAGCACTATTTTGATGATATATAGTTTGTACCAACCCTTTTTGTCATATGTTTGTCAGTTTTGTACCACTTTTTATTTGTCGAAATACTTCAATAAGACAAATTATGATATGACTGAAATAATTTTTAATAATAGACTTGATTACCTTCATATTAAAAATCCGGTTTTAGTTACCTGCTTCTTTAAGAAGAGATATCCAAAACCGGATTACTTTATTCATATATGCTTTTTAAGTTAGCCAGCATTCAACTATTATTAACGGTCTAGTCTTCTGAGCCGGTCAGCATTCAACTATTTATAACGGTCTAGTCTTCTAAGTCTGGTCAGCCTTCAACTATTTATAACGGTCTAGTCTTCTGAGTCGGACAGCATTCAACTATTTTGTAAAGGTCTAGTCTTCATCCTCATCGGTATTAAACTGACTGATCTGTCTCTTTCTAGCCATTTCATCACTTTCCAGATATTCATCATAGGTAGTGATCTTATCGATCAGATGACCGTTAAAGATCTCCATGATTCTGTTTGCCGAGGTCTGGATAAACTGATGGTCGGGTGAAGTAAATAATGCAACACCGGGGAATTTGATTAAACCATTATTTAAAGCTGTAATAGACTCCATATCCAAATGGTTTGTAGGCTCATCAAGAATTAATACATTGGCGCCTGCAATCATCATCTTGGATAACATGACGCGGACTCTTTCTCCACCGGAGAGCACATTTACCTTCTTGGAGCCTTCTTCACCGGCAAATAACATTCTGCCCATGAAACCACGTACATAGGTAACATCCTTTTCCGGAGAAAAGGGCATCAGGAAGTCAACAATCGTTTCCTCACCTTCGAAAAGCTTGGTATTGTCCTTCGGGAAATAGGATACATTCGTGGTAATACCCCATTTATAGTTACCTTCATCCGGCTCAAGCTCTCCGGATAATATCTTGAAGAGGGTCGTAGTAGCAGCGGTGTTTGGTCCGACAAAGGCTATCTTGTCTTCACGACCTACGATAAAGGAAATCTTATCAAGAACCTTTACTCCATCAATGGTTTTTGACAGATTCTCTACCGTAAGTACTTCATTACCGATTTCTCGGCTCGGTCTGAAATCAATGTAAGGATATTTTCTGCTGGAGGGTCTGATATCATCCAGCTCGATTTTCTCCAGTGCTTTCTTTCTTGAGGTAGCCTGTTTTGATTTGGAAGCATTTGCACTAAAGCGCTGAATGAATTCCTGCAGCTCCTTAATCTTTTCTTCCTTTTTCTTGTTTGCTTCCTTCATCTGCTTTACCATCAACTGGCTGGACTCATACCAGAAGTCATAGTTACCGGAGTAAAGCTGTATTTTAGCATAGTCAATGTCTGCGATATGAGTACATACCTTATTTAAGAAATAACGGTCATGGGATACCACGATTACAGTGTTCTCAAAGTTGATTAAGAATTCCTCTAACCAACGGATTGCTTCCAGATCCAAGTGGTTGGTAGGCTCGTCGAGCAGCAGGATGTCAGGATTGCCAAACAATGCCTGTGCAAGGAGTACCTTTACCTTATCACCGCCGTTTAGTTCGCTCATTTTCTTATAATGATGCTCGGTATCTATTCCAAGTCCGTTTAATAAAGAAGCTGCATTAGACTCTGCCTCCCAGCCATCCATAGAAGCGAATTCACCTTCCAGCTCACTGGCACGGATGCCGTCTTCCTCAGTAAAATCTTCTTTTGCATAGATTACGTCTTTTTCCTTCATGATCTCATAAAGACGTTTATTACCCATGATTACAGTTTCCAGAACTTCAAATGCGTCATATTTGAAATGGTCCTGCTGTAAGAAGGATAATCTTTGTCCGGGTGTGATGATGATATCACCCTTACTGGGCTCAATTTGCCCATTCAATATTTTTAGAAAGGTGGATTTACCGGCACCATTCGCACCGATCAAACCATAGCAGTTACCCTCTGTAAACTTGATGTTTACATCCTCGAACAATGCACGCTTTCCTAATCTTAAGGTTATGTTACTTGCCTGAATCATTAATTTCCTCCTGAATACTTCCAAATTATATATAGTCGCTATTTTCTATTGTATCGTATATTCTTGATTTTGCAAGTAATTTTGTAATTAATCAGTGTATAAATGCTTTAAGGGAATTCCAACAACCCAAATCGTAGGCCCTACTGGCTTAAGGATTATTAGTATAGGAATATTTTTGTAAAAAATAAAAAAAGTGGTAGAGGTATTAATTCATATGATATATAATGTGCTTTAAATAAAAAATAAGTTGCTAAGGTTGTAAGCTAATATGAATTAGAATTATTTAAGGATAGTTACAATCCTTCGCGGTGTAAGAAATCTATATTGGATGATTCATCCTGCATCCATAATGAAACCATTGGAATTTCATTACGAGTTTCTTCAATGATTATTGAAGAGGTATAGTAATGCTCGCAAGATATTAAAAGTAGCGTAGAAAAGAGGGATAATTATGTATCAGTTAAAGAAGGAAGAGATGTATAAAATAGCACCATTATTTGAGGGCCGTCACGATACCTTGGTCTGGTCCTGCTTGCAGGGTTACATGGGAAGAGCCTGGGTTGATGAAAAAGACAACCAGGCTTCTGCGAGAATAATAACAGGGGACTTCTGCTTTTATGCGGGCAGACCAAATCTTGAGCTGGTGAACAACATTCCGGAAGATTACACATCAGACTATTTACTTGTTATACCGCCTGACTCCGAATGGGCAAATCTTATTGAGCAGGTATATAAAGAGGGCTGCCATAAATTTATGCGTTATTCGATCAAGAAAGAAACCGATATCTTTGACAAGGATAAGCTGCGTTCCTACATAGAGGGATTGCCTGCTGAGTATAATATAAGAAGGATTGAGGAAGATTTATATCATCAAATCATGAAAGAGGATTGGTCTAAGTATTTATGCTCCCAGTTCCCGACCTATCAGGATTATGATAAATTGGGGTTGGGGTATGTAGCGCTTTACCAAGGAAAGGTCGTCTGTGGAGCCTCCTCCTATACAGTTTATCATAAGGGAATCGAGATTGAAATTGATACAAAGGAGGAACATCGTAGGAAAGGACTTGCGTTAGCCTGTGCCTCAGCATTAATACTTGATTGCTTGAACCGTGGGATGTATCCAAGCTGGGATGCTGCTAATAAAGAATCAGTCGCGTTAGCAGAAAAGCTAGGTTATCATCTTGACAAGGAATACGTAACCTATGCGGTATTAACCAAAACGATTTAGTATATTCTCAGCCAAAAGGTTTTAAGAGTTATCGAAATTATGCTCTTGTGAGCATATCCGACTGAAGTTTCTTAACATAACGTTCACGAAACGTTAATAATTAGAACACATTTGGCTGATATAATGATCCTAAGATAACAGAATACATAATGAATTGACGTTACCTATTTATATTAATTACAAGTAAAGCTAATATAGATTTTCATTTTACTCTCCTAGAGCCAACTGGTCACAGTTGGCTTTCTTTCCGTCATTTGGCAGCCAGTTCAATCGGGAAGCGATATCATATTTGTACCTTAGTTAGTGTGTGAACAGTAACAGGATAAGTACTTGGCACAAACCGAAACCTCAGTTCTGTTTGACTTTTATATCCAACTTAGTTAGAATGTAGTTAGCATAGATTGGAGGATATACATGGCTATCAATAAAGCAATGCGGTTAGCATTAAAGGCATTATCCTACCCTGATTTAGACTTGAAGAAGACGTATAAGCTTCAGCGTCAGATGACAAAAGTAGTGCATCCGTATCTCAGACCTCTTTATAAAATGTGGGATCATAAGGTATCTTTTGAGGACTATGAGATTCCTGTACGTATTTTTCTGCCATCGGAGGAAGAGGGCACTCCCAGAGTGTTACTATTTTTCCATGGAGGGGGATGGGTAATTGGCGATATTGATAGTTATACAGCTGTTTGTTCTCATATGGCAAAGCAGACCGGACATGTTGTGGTATCCGTGGATTACAGGCTTGCACCCGAATACCGCTTTCCGACAGCACCTGAAGATTGTTATGCGGTGACCAAGGAGATTTATAAGGAAGCATCTTCCTTATTTGATGTAAAACAAGAGGATATTACTCTGATTGGTGATAGTGCCGGTGGCAATCTCGCTGCAGTGGTTTCCTTAATGGCTCGTGACAGGGGTGAGTTCCGACCTACTAAACAGATTCTATTATATCCGGCAACCGGAAGCGACCATAGTGAGAGATCACCTTATCCATCCGTGTTTGAAAATGGAACGGATTATCTTCTGACCACCAAACGTATTAATGATTTCTTTGATTTATATAAAACCAGTGATGAGGATTTGTTAAACCCGTATCTGGCACCTATTTTATCAAAAGATTTATCGGACCAGCCCAAAACCCTCATCATTACAGCACAATATGACCCGCTTCGGGATGAGGGTGAGCTTTACGGTAAAAAGCTTTATGAATTTGGAAATGAAGTTGAGGTGTATCGTATGAAGGATGCACTGCATGGCTTTATCTCCTTGCCGAGACATTTTGTACATGTAAAGCGAAGTTATGAATTAATCAGCCGTTTTTTAAATAAGTAAAGAATAGATGAAGATAATTATAGTCTGAAGCGTTATAAAAGATGAAACAATAATTAATTATTTGGCTGAAATTAGTACAGCCATATACGCTTGATAAAATCAGGATTACATCGGAAAGGTAGAATAGTGATTTTATGACAAGGAAAAAGCCAATTGATTGGACAAGACTGGATAATGCAGCGAAGATTTTTCCTCCAACAACGAATGAAAAAGATACAAAGGTATTTCGTTTTGTCTGTGAGCTTAAAGAAGAGATAGATAAGGATATTCTGCAGATTGCATTGGATCAGACGATAAAATTATTTCCAATGTACCAGTATATACTCAGAAAGGGTGTATTCTGGTATTACTTTGAAAGTACGGAAGAAAAGCCGAAGGTAGTAGAGGAGTATAAGCTTCCGTGCAGTGTGCTTTACCGACAGAACCGTAAAAACTTACTGTTAGAAGTAAGCTATTACAATAAAAGAATTAATTTGGAGATATACCATGCATTGACTGATGGTGCAGGGGCACTGGGCTTTTTAAAAACCCTTCTGTATTATTATATCACGATAAAACATGAGCAGGATTTTGAAGGTAAATTACCGAAGCTAGATTATGATGCGTCATTTTCTCAGAAAATGGATGATAGTTTTCTAAAGCATTATAGCGGTGATAAAACCTTAGATAAGATTAAATTAAACCGTGCATATCATATCGTGGGAAGGCGATCCATCGATAACCGGCTCAAGGTGATAGAAGGGGAGATGTCAGTAAAGGCTTTACTTGAACTGGCTCATCAGCATAATACGACGATGACTGTATTTTTAACAGCACTTTATATGAAGGCGATCTATCAGGATATGCCGGCCAGGGGAAAAAGGTATCCTGTAAGATTAACGGTACCAGTGAATCTTCGAACCTATTTCCCTTCGGTCACTGCCAGGAACTTTTTTGCTACAATTAGTGTTAGCTATCATTTTGGCAAAAGCTCCGATCGGATGGAGGATATCATAAATTCAGTTAAGGAGTCCTTTGAGAGAGAGCTGACAGAGGATAATCTCAGGACACATATCAACCGTTTATCAGCGCTCGAGCATAATGCTTTTATGAGGGTAGTCCCATTGTTTATAAAGGATTATGTACTGCGCTTTGCAACGTTCCTAAGTGACAGGGGTATTACAGCAACGCTTTCGAATGTAGGAAGGGTTACGGTTACCAAGGAGCTGTCCCCTTATATTCACATTTTTAACTGCTTTACCAGTGCAAGAAGACCGCAGATCTGCATGTGTTCCTTTGAAGACAGACTTATGATCAGCTTTGCCTCCCCCTATATTGGGACGGACATACAGAAGAACTTTTTCCGAATGCTGACAGAAGAGGGAATTAACATAGCGATAGCCTCCAATAGCAGAGAAATATGATAGGAGATGATGGAATGCTTACTTGCGATTATTGTAAGGTTACAATTAAGGGAACTCATAAGATATGCCCCTTATGCGGAGGTATTATACAGCAAAACGAAGAGAAGAATGCTGAGGTGTTTCCGCATATTCCGACTATTTATCAGGAATTCAATATTTTTATACGCATTATGATATTAATATCTATCAGTATTGTTATTATCAGCTTTGCAGTAAATGCGATTTTTACCAAAGAAACTAGATGGTCTTTACTTGTGGCAGCAGCAGTTTTATGTATGTGGATAAGTCTGTTTATCATCATTCGCAAGAAGAATAACATACCAAAGACGATCATCTGGCAGGTAGTATTAATCGGAATTTTATCCGTGTTATGGGACCAATCTATGGGATGGATGGGCTGGTCGATTGATTACGTAATACCATCCGTGTGTGTCGGAGCGATGATTGTTATGGCTATCTCAGCGAAACTACTTAAGATAGGTGTCAGGGATCTGATTGTTTATTTATTAGTGGATGGTATCTTCGGGTTTGTCCCTATCATATTTATCATGTTCGGCATTCTGAATGTTACCTTTCCATCCGTCATCTGTGTAGCAGCGAGTGCGATTAGCTTATCGGCTTTAATTCTGTTTGAGGGTGACAATATGAAGGCAGAAATAAATAAACGGATGCATATATAAAAGAGAAAATAAGGACGATTATTGAATTGTTTAAAATAAATTCGGTGAATTTTAATGGACTTGGGATTATAAAGGGCTTAAGAAATTTTATCGGGTATATATAAATTAAG
Source organism: Bacillota bacterium (assembly GCA_023414875.1). GTDB lineage: Bacteria > Bacillota > Clostridia > Lachnospirales > Lachnospiraceae > Mobilitalea. The sequence continues at coordinate 164,742 of JAEZMV010000017.1, forward strand.
TTAGATAATTTACAGTTACCACTAATTGAATACAGAAAGGATTTTACTATGAGCACATTTACATTAAAAGTAATAGCAATCGTCGCTATGCTGATCGATCATATCGGAGCAGTGTTTTTATCTGATAATCAATACCCAGAGCTTTATCTGGCGTCTAGGTTAATAGGAAGACTCGCATTCCCAATCTTCGTTTTTTTAATCGTAGAAGGATTTTATCATACCAAGGACATAATGAAGTACCTTAAGCGACTTGGAATTTTTGCATTGATCTCCGAAATACCCTTTGATTTAGCATTTTATAATGGTTTTTTCCGCGCTAATCTGATTGATGACATCCAGAGAGTGTTTCAAAATAAAATGAGCTTTGAATTGTTGCTGCAAAGACTCACTTACCATCAGAATGTTTTCTTTACCCTGTTCTTAGGTCTTGCCTTAATCATCCTTATGGATATGACTAATAAAAGGTTACAAAAACAGATGTTTATGAGTAATTTGAGTTATGCTTTGTTGACCTTGGGCTTTTGTATCGTTGCCTTTCTATTAAAGACGGATTATGATGTTGCAGGAATCCTTTTGATCGTTGCCTTTTATCTATTCCGTGGTAGTAAGCTTTTGCTCGGTTTGTCAATATTTATCGTAATGGCAACTTGTGTTAGTGATTTTCAGATGTATCAGGAGACCGGAAATATTCTATACATTATAAGTAACTTTGCAACACTGGCCATCATTCCGATTGCATTTTATAACGGAAAAAAGGGCAAAAATGCAAAATATATATTCTACATTTTTTACCCCGCACATTTGTTGTTATTATTCATAATTAATAACTACCTTTAAAAATGATGGTTGGAATCGTGACTTGCTGCATAATCCTGAGATTTTGTATCAAAATGAGTATTTTCTCCCGAAACATAAGTCTTTTCGGGAAAGTAATATTTTGAGTCCAAATCGTTGATACTGCTAATTGAGGGAAAACGATAATAAGTTTTTTTTGTAGGTTCAAAATACATGATTACAATCCTCCTGACTGATGAGTCTTATAATATTCCATTATAAATAGTAAAGAGCTATTTGATATCTATTATTATTGTTCTTCAAACGAAATACTTATATACTAGGAAAATGATTGAGGATTTACAGTTTTTACAAATTAAAATCTGGAGAATACAATATGATTTCACTTAATATCCCTGAGGTTAAGCCGTTTATGGCTAAGCTTCTGACTAATTCTACATTTGATTTTTTCCTGCTACGGGAAATGGAGCTTCAAACCTTTACTAACTTTACGATTACCGGACAATTTAACGAAGCTTTCTTCACAAAAGAGGAATTAGAGGAACGAGGAGAGAACCGGTACATAAAGTGGGGTGATGTGAGACAGGTAGCCTTTACTATGATTAAAGGAAATAAATCTCCTCTCGCTTTAAAAATTGTCTTTCAACTTTCAAAGGATCGATGTGAGTTGCTGGTAAATCGTTTTGGAGGTAAGCTAAGTATAGATGATATCGGAGGCTTATACTTGAATGTTCGATATGAAAAGGGAGAGCTACATATCATAACCGGTGTGGCAATTAAAACCTTTACCCTTGATAAGACCCTGGAACAGGAATGGGATCAGGAAGTAAAGAATCTATTTAAGGAGCAGGGTATAGTTTTTGAGGAAGAATAATATAATAAGGGAGTAAAAAGTCTATGTTACACCTTATTCGATGAATATGTGTGTTATATATTCAGATGGCGCAGACCGGCATCTTGAGGTTGTCATCTTTTCAGGCAATCACAAGATGGTAAGGCAAGTCCAGATGAATGTATGACATACATATTCATCCACATAGTCGAGATAGACTTTTTACACCCTAATATAATATAATTGTTATTGTTAGCACTCTTGCGTAAAGAGTGCTAATTTTTTCTTGACAATTCCATTTTAGCGTATTATGATATCTGTTGAAGGACAATTCGACCGGTACGAAGTCATTAAAAATCCAGTACCGACGGTAACGTGAAAGGCGGAATATTATGAACGCATCTACGTTACATTAATATAAAATCATTTGGAAAAGGAGTGTTTGTATGAGCACAGAACGCGGTAATTTATCCATTCATTCAGAGAACATTTTCCCTATCATTAAGAAGTGGTTGTATTCTGACCACGACATATTTGTTCGAGAATTAATCTCGAACGGTAGTGATGCTATCACGAAATTGAAAAAGCTTGAAATAATGGGAGAAGCTAATCTGCCGGAGGATAACCATTTTAAGCTAACCGTTACCATTAACCCGGAGGAGAAAACAATTAGTTTTTCAGATAACGGAATTGGTATGACAGCAGACGAAGTGAAGGAGTACATTAATCAGATTGCATTTTCCGGTGCGCAGAAGTTCATGGAAAAATACAAGGATAAGACGAATGAAGACCAGATTATCGGACATTTTGGACTTGGCTTTTATTCTGCATTTATGGTAGCAAAGCGTGTGGCTATTGAGACCTTATCCTGGCAGCCGGATGCAAAGCCGGTTCATTGGGAATCCGATGGCGGCACTGAATATGAGATGGGCGATAGCACCAAGACGGAACGTGGTACGGAGATTACACTATATCTGAATGAGGATAGCTATGAATTCTCGAATGAATATCGTGTTAAAGAAATTATAAAGAAATATTGCTCCTTTATGCCGGTGGAGATTTATTTTGTCAATGCCAATGAGCCGGTAAAGGATGAGAAGGAAGAAGTAATAGATGCCTCTGTAGATGAAGCTGGTGTTGTTGAAGAAGCTGATACAAAGAAGGAGAAAAAGGATAATAAGCCACAACCAATTAATAATCCGAGACCTTTATTTGCGAAGCATCCAAATGAATGTAGTGAAGAGGAATACAAGGAATTTTACAGAGATGTATTCCATGACTATAAGGAGCCTTTATTCTGGATTCACCTGAATATGGATTATCCGTTTAATTTAAAAGGTATTCTTTATTTCCCCAAGATTAATACGGAATATGATTCTTTAGAGGGCTTAATTAAGTTATACAATAATCAGGTATTTATTGCTGATAATATCAAGGAAGTAATTCCGGAATTCTTAATGCTGTTAAAGGGTGTAATTGACTGTCCTGATCTACCGCTGAATGTATCCAGAAGTGCTTTGCAAAATGATGGTTTTGTTAAGAAAATCTCTGACTATATCTCTAAGAAGGTAGCAGATAAGCTCTCCGGTATGTATAAGGTTGAGAGAGAGAATTATGAGAAGTACTGGGATGATCTCAGTCCATTTATTAAGTTCGGTTGTCTCAAGGATGATAAATTCCGTGAAAAGATGAAAGATGTTATCATCTTCAAAAACCTGGAAGGCAAATATATTACCCTGGAGGAGTATATCAAAGCCAACAAAGGGGCTGAGGCTGATACGGAAGCAGCAGACAAAGGTACAGATGAGGCGGTTTCCGACCAGAAGGAAAAGGAACATTCTGAGGGCTGTGACTGCGGACATAATCATGAGCATGACGAGAACTGTGACTGCGGGCACGATCATAATCATGACCTTGAAGAGGATGAGATTGATGAGGATAAGAAAACCGTAGTCTATTATGTAACTGATTTAAAACAACAGAGCCAATATATCAATATGTTTAAGGAAGCAGGTGTGGATGCCGTTATCCTTACTCATAATATTGATCAACCATTTATCACGCAGTTGGAATATCAGGAGAAGACGATAAAGTTCCAGCGAATTGATGCTGATATCACCGATGGTTTCAAGGAAGAGACTAAGAAAAAGGATAAAAAGGTATTAAAGAATAACACCGAGGCGATGACAGCGTTGTTTAGAAAGGTACTTGGAAAGGATAAGCTGGAGGTTAAGGTAGAAAAGTTTAAGAATGAAAAAGTATCCTCTATCATGACTCTTTCTGAGGAAAGCCGCAGAATGCAGGATATGATGCGTATGTACAGTATGCAGGGTATGGATCCGAATGCCTTCGGTGGTGGTGAAACCTTAGTGCTGAATGCTAACAACAAACTGGTGCAATACATCATAACCAATGAAAACGCGGATCATACCACAATGATATGTGAGCAGCTTTATGATTTGGCATTGCTAAGTCTTAAACCCTTGGAGCCTGAAGCAATGACAAAGTTTGTACAAAGAAGCAATGAAATCATGCTGCTTCTGGCTAAATAAAATTATATTGTCGGATTTATATAACGAACCAATTTGAGAAGCTCATAGGGTTGAATTGAAACCCTATGAGCTTTTTGTCGTACCCGGTGGACACACGTTACTCAATTTTGATTTAAATACGTATAATATTTTCATAAATTAAGGAAATAATACGAATGGAAGTTACTATTTTAATAAAACCATAACTTTTAATATTATAAAATTTATATAAAAAATGCCGATACCTCTTGATAATGTTATTATGAATATGCTAATATATAGTAATAAAAACTATATTATATAGTATGCAAACTTGGTAATGCGATTTCGATTATATATAAGTAAATAATAGATTTATATTTACGATTTGCATAGAGTCTTATATTAGTGAATAACAGGAGGATGAAAAGATGTCATACCGGATTATTGGAGACAGCTGTACTGATTTACCGGAAGTATTACGGGAGGATCCCCACTTTAAGCTGGTTCCCCTAACATTAATTGTGGATGATGTTTCAATCATTGATGATCATACTTTTGATCAGAAGGATTTTTTAAGAAGGGTTAAGGCAAGTCCCCATAGTCCGAAGTCGGCATGTCCTTCACCGGAGGATTATATGAAACACTTCGAGTATGATGGCGATATCTATGTGATTACTTTGTCTTCCCAGCTAAGCGGTTCCTATAACAGTGCAGAACTCGCAAAGAAATTATACCTGGAAGAACATCCTGACAAGAAGATAGCGGTAATTGACTCACGTTCCGCTTCTGTAGCACAGACCTTGATTGCGATGAGGATTAAAGAGTTAATCGAGGGGAATCATATTTTCGAATCGATTGTAGAAAAGGTAACAGCCTTCCGTGATGGATTAAAAACTAAATTTGTGCTCGAATCACTGGATACACTACGTAAAAATGGACGTTTATCAGGGCTTCAGGCGTTTATAGTCAGTGCACTTAATATTAAGCCGGTTATGGGTGCTACACCGGAGGGAACGATATGTAAGGTAGACCAGGCAAGAGGAATTGATAAAGCATTAATTCTGATGTCAAAAACGATCGAACAGGATGCAGTTAGACCTCAGGAGAGGATACTTGGCATATCACATTGCAATAATCGTGCTAGAGCTGAATTTGTAAAAACGGAAATCCTAAAAAGAATACCCTTTAAGGATTGCTTTATCGTAGATACAGCAGGTGTAAGCTCCATGTATGCAAATGAAGGCGGTATCATTACTGCGTATTAAATAAATAAAAATCAGACCTGAGTTGGCGGTGAACCATAAATCGGCTCATCTTAACCGCCCTGTCTTAGGTTTGTTTTTTTTCTTTTTAATTACAAACCACGCTTCTTGTAGATATGTAACTCATTTGGCTATAATTAGCCTAATATTTTTCTCATTCATTTATAAAGTATATGGAAATAAGATTTTTATTGATTCACAGAGCAGCAATGGAGCGAGTTCGATTATAAGCCTTCTGATGGTAGAGTTTTGGAAGAATATTTTGAAGAACATTAATAAGAAATAGCATATTTGATAGAAGGGGATGGAGTAAAATGCTTATATATTCGATAAAATCCGGAAGAGAAGCAATGCAAATTGATGATATTAAGAAGCTGCTAGAGCAGACTTACTGGGCAGACAAACGTGAAACTGAAATAATAAAAAAATCTATTGATAATTCATTGTGCTATGGTGCATTTTTGAACGAAGGCGGTAAGCAAATTGGATTTTCACGCGTAATCACAGATTATGCAACAACCTATTATATCTGTGATGTTATTGTAGATGAACAGTATAGAGGCTTGGGGATAGGAAAAGCAATGCTGGATGCAATACATGACAATAAAGAAGTATCTTCACTGCGAGGAATTCTGGTTACTCGCGATGCACATGACTTTTATCGGAAATATGGATTTCAAGAAGGCGGAAATCTCTATATGGGGAAAGCTAGAGAAGAGGTTTCAAAGTCATCTGTTTCGGAGGTTTAAATATATTTTGCGTATTTTCTAGTAAATAATGGTAGAATAATTCAAAATAGTGGTGTAAAATGTACATACGTTATTTGAATGTAGACTAAAAGAAACCTGATTTTGCACATTTATGGAGGATACAGATGAAAGAATTTGATTCAGAATATTGTAATGTAAAATATGTAGAAGCAGATAATGTAGTTTTACTCACATGGAAAAAATTCGCTTGTGGAGAGAATTATAGACAGCCAGCTACATTTGCTTGGGATTTATTAAAGGAATATGACGATGTTAAGTTTATTATTGATGCAAGAAATGGATTTGAAGATGATAAAGAAGACTTAGAATGGGGATTTAATGTATTATTGCCTGGCATGGCTCAAACATCATGCAAAATAATTTGTTTTATAATGAATGAAATTAATGATATAGAAAATGAAATGGATATGTGGACAAAGGAATGCGGAAAATATTTTGCCGTATGTAAAGCATCAAATTATAGAGAAGCTGTTGAAAAAACAAGTCAATTATTCCTATTACAGGTTACGTATCGTGTCAGCAAAGGTAAAAGAGATGAATTTTACAACAAGGTGAAGGAGCAAGGAATTATACAACATTCAAAAGAAGAGCCAGGGAATTATCAATACGATTATTATACCCCTGTAGATTCAGAGGATGATTTAAATCTAATGGAAATATGGACAGGTGAATCAGCTCAAAAGCTCCATACGAATACGGAACATTTTAATAAGCTTACAAAACTAAAACAGGAGTATGTCGAAACAGTTAAAATAGAAAAGTATTGGATAACCCGCAATTAACCTTGTAGGCAGGTTAAAAAGTACATTAAATAATGCGAACGCAGCATAAAATTCAGACCTAGATTAGGTAACTCTATCTAAGGTCTGTTTTTTTAAACAGAAAGTGCATTTCGTGCTGTATTTCCAGAGCACGTATATGCTTTATCTGTTTATATATTTTTGCGGTATAGTTAAGTGTAAATAATTTTAAAACGCCTTGATTTTCATGACAGAAATCAATTAACATGAATTACTCATGCAATCAAGAATATAAGAATTACTTTTACTGATTTTACGGTATGCATATTGACATTAAAGTGACTTTAACCTTTATAATAGTATTTGCAAGTAAAATTGATGAGAAAAGAGGAAAGAACCGTCATAGAGACGTTGAATGGTTGATACTATGAAAGGCTTTTATTAATTACGAAAGGACTTGATACCATGAGCGCGTCTCAAATTGAATTAAAACAAGAGGTTACTCGCAAGGATGCACTAACTATTATAGCTTGGATGAAGGATAATGAGATTACGAAATACTTGAATGAATCGGTAGATATTATTTACGAATTACAGCGGGCAATAGAAAGGGTCAACATGATTATATTGACTCATCTCTTTAATAATCAAGGCAGTTTCTATCTTATTTATTCATATAATACGGAGCCTGTGGGTTTTTTAAAGCTAGTAAAAAAACCTAAGGAGACGGAGATGGTAATCGTAATCGGTGATAAACAAAGATGGGGAAATGGATTAGGGAAAGCCTCTATTAAAAAAGGCTTAGAAATTGCCTTCTTTCAATGGCGTGCATCGCATGTAATTGCTAAGATTGATCCAAATAATATAAGGTCGATTAGAGTGTTTGAAAATGTGGGTTTTAAATTAGTGAATGAATATCAAAGCATGAGGGTATATAGCCTGTCTTTAGACAATTTTGTTAAGAAACTGACAAAAGGGATATAATCGTTAAAACTATTGATATTATATATCGACATGGATAAAATATATATAAATAACTTGAGTAGGATGGAGATATATAGATGAGAAACGATTTTTCGATAGGAGAAATATCAGAATTATTAGGCATTCCTAAATCTACACTTCGGTATTGGGAAAGTGAAGGATTGATTGAAAAGCAACGGGATGATAGTAATAATTATCGAAAATATAGCTCGAGTTCTCTTTTTACGATATCCGATCTGGCACATTTTAGGTGTCTTCGAATGTCATTACAGGACATGAAAAAACTACCCCATTTATCTCCGGAAGCCTTGGAGTCTTCTTTAGACTCACTTAATGAGGATTTGGATAAGAAGCTTTTAGAACTAAAGATGGCTAAGGATTATATCATAAAAAAGAAGGAACATATAAAGGAGTACCAGAAATTAATTATCAACCAATATCAACCTGAATATCCGGATTACCATCAGATATATCATTTTTCTATTGATGATACAGGTGCATGGGCTACATACATTAGGGATCAATGTCAATGTATTTTAATATATGACCCTGAAGAAGGTAATGTGGAGACGGGATTGGTTATACCAACACATGATAATCATCCTAAGCTTTGGGAGAAGGATAATTCCAGGCAGTATTTATCCTTTGTATTAAAGGTTGCATACAGCAATCCTACCATAGAGGATTTTAAACCGCACTTAAATCATTTAAAGGAACAGGGTTATCAAATCACAAAAATATTAGCCAGATATCTATTTTCTGCTTGTGATGAAAGGTATTACGATTATTATAAGGCATTTGCTGAAGTTGCCAAATAATTAGCTTATCAGTTACATTATTTCACTTTTTTCATAGATGTTTACTCATCTATTTAACGAACAAATACTATAAAATGGAGGTAGCAGGAATTGTCTCAGGAAATTTATATTACGAAGAATGATAAATTAAAGTTGCTTGATTATATTGATAAAAATGATATAAGAGAGGTACGGGCGGCAGATAATCTCAAGAGTTTGAAAGCTGAGATAAACAAAGCCATAGTTATTGACCAGGAAGTTCCTGCCAGTGCATTTGTTAAGATAAATAGTAAGGTAAATATGCTTGTAAATCAGGAAGAGGAAGAGATAATATTAGTATATCCTGAGGATGCAGATGTAAAGAATAATAAGGTTTCTGTACTGTCTCCGATCGGAACTGCGATCCTAGGGTGTTGCGAGGGAAGTAGTATTGAATGGATTGTGCCAAATGGAACAGTACATATACGTATTCAGAGTATTAACGATTAAAGCTTAAGACCTGGATGGGCCTTTCACCGCACCGTCTTAGGTCTGCTTTTATGTTCTGCTACGCCATTCCATGCAGCGCAACTTAACAATCATCCTAGAAGGTATTTCGTTTGTATTTAGTAACAGGAAGAGGTATTCTTATGCCGAAATATTCCTAAGATTACTACGAAAAATTTCAAATTAATAGTTGACTTTTTTGTGCTTTTGATAGATAATAACTAATGCGGTGCATTCGTAAGAGTTGCTACTGCAATGTGAAATTTTTAAATGTTTCACTCATTATTATAATCGAGGCGTGGCTCAGTTTGGTAGAGCGCTGCGTTCGGGACGCAGAGGCCGTGGGTTCGAATCCCGTCGCCTCGACTTAAGTAGACCTATCAGTTTATAGATACTGATAGGTTTTTTTGTGATATTAGATCATATAGAATCGATTTAATTAACTTGACAGATAAGGCTTCTGGGATTACTATTTTTATACTTTACAGAAATAAATTATGGAAGACTCAAAGGAGAGGACAAGCTATGAATCTGACAATACGGTCAATGCAAAAGGAAGATTGGGAGGCTGTTGCCTCAATATATAAGGAAGGTATTGAGACTAAGGTAGCGACCTTTCAGTTAGAGGTTCCAACTTATGAAGCATGGGATCAGGCACATATGAAAACATGTCGAATAGTAGCAGTAGAGGATGATGAAGTAGTAGGCTGGACTGCCCTAACTCCTTATAGCAGTCGATGTGTTTATGCCGGTGTGGCGGAGGTAAGCGTCTATATTAGGGGAGATCACAGAGGAAAACATATTGGTGAGAAGCTCTTGGACGAGCTAATTAAAAAAGCAGAAGAAGAGGGTATCTGGACTTTACAGTCTGGCATTTTTGAAATAAATAAAGCAAGTATTGCTCTACATAAGAAAGTAGGATTTCGTATGGTTGGCTTTAGAGAGAAGATAGCAAAAGATCATAATGGATTTTGGCAGAACACGGTGCTGATGGAAAGAAGAAGCTCTGTGGTAGGGTAGCATAATCGCATAATTGAAATACTAGCTTTCTTTGAAATATTAAATTCATTACCAGAGAAGTAGTCGAACAAGCATTTTAAGGTAGCGAGTAATTACAACAAATGGGCCCATCCGCTAGGACAGGCCCATTAATTATTATTTACTGTTATCTACCACAGTATTTTAATAACTTGTTTATTAACTCATTAAAATTGAAATAATTGAAACACATAATGTTTGCCTCCTTTTCGATGTTTGCTATCTCTTAGGAACAATAGAATTGTAACATATCTGTAACAACTTTGTAATATTTAAATGATGGCAAGGCAGTAACCATGTGGGGATAGCTGAAAAATTAGGATAATATGAGAAATAAGAGAAAGAGTAAAGACAGATGAATGATATTGTGAGTGGCTTGCATGGTGGATATGGTAAAAAGGATGCTTATCTGAAATGAGATGTTGAAAATAAGAAGCATTCTATATTATTATCAGATATGAAGAAAGAGTAGTCATAAAGGCTACTCTTTTTAATAAGCTGGAAATGGGATTTGAACCCACGGCTTCCTCATTACGAGTGAGGTACTCTACCGACTGAGTTATTCCAGCATGTATATGTTAGGGTAGAGAAGCATGTATCATTATATATAGCAGCCGACGGAAGAAGGCTACTCAACTATTCTATTATAAACAGAATTAAAATTCAAGGATTTTTTGAAAATAATATACCCATTTTTAAAGGCGGCGGATTTCAATTGATCCAATGCGTTCAATTATATAACCGTATTATTAGGCACTTTTTTGAGTGCTTCTAAGGACGATAAGATATCAGTAAAATGGATTAATGCACCAACTGATCATATTGTTTTATAAAAATTGACCCTTACAATTTGTAAGGGTCATTATTATGGTCTATACTAGATTTAATAATTGTTTGTTATTATCTCTTTTCTCCCATAAAACAAAGACCAATCGCTCCGGGGCCTGAGTGAGCACCGATACTGGGGCTGATAGTATTTACGATGATAGTTTTGTTCGGTAGCTTCTCACGAATTATTTCCTCCAGATACTTTGCATCTTCAAGGGCATCACCGTGTGCAATACAGATTACATCATCTCCATCTTTATATTTGCCCATGCTTTCAATCATATCATTACATATGGTGGATAATGATTTTTTACGACCTCTGGCAGTAGAAAGTGCTACTAACTGACCTTCTGTATTTACATATAATATGGGCTTTATGTTAATCATGGAACCAATAATTGCAGTTGCTTTGGATATTCTTCCGCCACGATGAAGATGATTAAGATCGTCTACGGTAAAACGTACACAGAATTCTTGTTTGTGATCTTCTAACCAGGTGGCAATTTCGTCAATCGATTTTCCTTCTTCCTTCATATTAACGGCCTTCATTACACACATACCCTCTCCCATAGATGCATTTAGGGTATCAACTACAATTATTTTTGCACCAGGATTCTCTTCGCAAATCTCAAGAGCACCGGTTACAACATTACTGCAGCCGCCGCTCAAAGCAGAGGAGAAGCTGATATGTAATACGTCGAGGCCCTGATCCACATAGGACTGGAATGTTTTGCGGATTACTTCGGGATTACTAGCCATCGTGGTTGGCATTAGGCCAGTTCTCATTTTATCATAGAACTCCTTTGGAGTTAAGTTTACTTCGTCTCCATAGGTTACGCCTTCTAAATCATAATAATGAGGTATGATACCGATTTGTTTCTCTTTGATGTAGCTATCAAGCAAGTCGGAGTTTGAATCAGCAGTAATTACAAAATCTTTCATCACAAATATCCTCCCAGTTCGTGGTATAATTCTATTTTACTAGACATGACTGCTTAGCGCAATATAATTATAGAAATAATTAATCATTAGTTTATAAAAAGTTTATAATTATATTGCTACTCATTCTGTATCTGACTATAAAACTTCGTGCAAAAATCCGAAGCTAGTCCTTCAAATTCAATTCTGTATCAAACGAGTACTACAAGGATAAACTCATTACGTCTCATTTGTATACTCATAATCCCACCCTTCGATGATAATACAAACGCATTGATCGAAGCGAGATGATATCACTTACAAATTCATACTACTATTAACGATTCATGTAGAACATTTTCTTCAAATTATAGTAAAGTTATCATTTAGAAATAATATCATGTATGCCTGATTTTTCGTCATAGGCAGGCAGTATTAATATTATAATTTATAGTAATTGTACAACATATAAGCTCCAATGAAATTAAAATCATATTAGAATTAAATTGTAATATCTAAACAAATCAAAAACTAACGGCTTCCCATGGTAATTCAATAGAAAAGCCGTTAGATTTAGATAGGTTTCATTATATTTGAGTTATTATATATTTCGTTTCTTGAATTTCTTCTCAAAATAAGTCAGCAGCTTATATAAACCAGTAGCTACAATACATAGAATAACAATCGACATTACCACCCAATCCAGCTTAAATACCTGACTGCCATAGATGATCAGGTATCCTAGGCCTGCCTTTGCTGCAAGGAACTCACCTATGATAACGCCAACCAGGGAGAGTCCGATATTAACTTTCATCAGACTGATGATGGAGGGGATATTGGAGGGGAGTATAACCTTGAATAATACATCCTTTTTCTTACCACCCAGAGTATAGATTAATTTGATCTTATCCTCCTCAACTGATTTAAAATCTGAATAAAGCGTTATGATGGATCCAAAGACCGCAACCGATACGGCGGCAACGATGATAGTCTTCATATTGTTACCAAGCCATACGATAAATACCGGCGCCAACGCAGATTTAGGAAGGCTGTTCAAAACAATCAAATAGGGTTCCAAAACCTTCGAGATATTATCATTCCACCATAAGATTATTGAAATGAATAAACCAATGATATTCACCAGAGCAAAACTCACCAATGTTTCTAAAAGAGTGATTCCAACATGATAGAAAAGCTCTCCGTTCGCAGACATTTCATAAATTGTTTTCATGATTCTGGAGGGACTGGAAAAGACAAAGGAATTAAGAATGCCCAGTCTCGCAGTAATTTCCCATGCACCTATAAAGGTAATCAGTATAATGATTTGATAAAATCTGATCCATCGATTCCTTATTTGATGCTTTCTCACATAAGCCCGCTGAGAGGCAGAAACGCCTAAGCTTTCGCTCTTAACCCGTTTGCTTTTCCTGCTCATTATGATTTAACTCCTTCCAAATCAGATTAAAATACTCTTTAAACTCAGGGGCGCTTCTGGCTGCAAAGGGAGTACGGTTTTCTATGGAAAGATGGATATCGAATATTTGCTTTACGGTCCCGGGCCGGGACGATAGGACAATGACACGATCAGCCATGCTGATGGCCTCTGAGATATCATGGGTAATTAAGATAGCGGTTTTTTTCTCCTTACGAATAATACCCCAGATATCATCCGCAACTTCCAGACGGGTTTGATAATCCAGGGCAGAAAATGGCTCATCCAGTAGCAGTATATCCGGCTCTAGGAGCAGTGTTCGAATTAATGCTGCTCTTTGCCTCATACCACCGGATAAACCGGAAGGATAGGAGTTTTTAAAGGTTATCAGTCCATAAGTATTTAATAATTCATTTATTTGGACATAACTGTTGTCAGAAAGCTTATGCTGTATCTCTAAACCAAGTGTAACGTTTCTCAAGGTATTGCGCCAATCCAGAAGATGATCCTTCTGAAGCATATAACCAATGTTTTTTCCGGAGGATTTTATGTCCTTTTCATTGATATATATAAAACCACTACTGGGTGAGAGTAGGCCAGCTATCAGAGAGAGTAAAGTGGATTTGCCGCAACCGCTCGGGCCAACGATAGCAACGAATTCACCGTCCATCACAGAAAAAGAAACATCGAATAACGCCGGTGTTTCCCCTTCGAGGCTATGATAGGTATAACTGATGTGATCGATTTTGAGTAATTCGCCCATAGTATTCCTCCATATTTGCTTATACAGTATTATATGAAGGCAGAAATAAGAGGTTACAGCGCATAAGGTTGAATGCTAAGAATGATAGCGCAATTGAGCTTCGAAGCTGCATATAGCGACTATCTTAAGTTTTTATAGTAAAAAATGGCAATCTGAGTTCGATCTCTAAGGTTTAGTTTTTCTAAAATAGTGCTGATATTGTTACGTATCGTACCTTCACTTAAATAAGATAATTCTGAGATTTCTTTATTTGACAAACCCTCTGATATTTTTGTGATAATATCAAACTCCTTTTCGGTGATACCATAATGATCAAGGTGTTTTGTTTCCATTGCTTTCCCAATCAAGTGGGGAAGCTTGGTGATGATTTCGTTATCATATACATTTTGTCCCATATATACGGCTTTCAGGGAAGGAATGATACTCTCATAGTTTTGCTTCATCATATAGCCCTTTGCTCCGATACGCAGAGCTTTAATAATGTAATCATCATCCAGAAAGGTGGTGAGATACAGGATTTTTGCATCAGGAAATTCATTTAATATCACCTCACCGGCCTCCAAGCCACTCATAATTTCCATTCGGATATCCATAAGCAGAACATCCGGCTGAAGCTTACGAAATAATTCAATACCTTCTTGTCCGTTATTTCCGGTACCGGCAATTGTTATTTCCGGATCCGAAGATAAGATAATCTTAAGTGAAGAACATACTAGCTTGTCGTCATCAATTAATAAAACCTTCATGATCATACCCCCAGATTGTTTCGAATTATAGAGTAAATATTTATACTTATAAGAATTTTACCTCTCCTTTAGTCCATGTCAAATTAACTTTATAAGTTGTAGCTCTCACAGCCAAGATTTTTGGTCCTACTAAAATATTAATCTTACTTTTTAAGCTGTTTTTTTGGGAAAGGATATGAATAATTTAAAGCCTTGTTCCAGGGAAATATTGAGATTACCTTCAAAGCTTTTTACTCGATCATAAATATTACGAAGCCCCATTCCCTCTCCATACTGTTGCCTTTGAAATGCTAAAGATAGTGTTTTAATATCATAATCATTAATTTTACCATTATCTTGGATGATTAGCTGGTACATCGCAGGATGTTCTCTTAACAGAATTGTCACTTTTGTAGCATTGGAGTGCTTAATGATATTAGCCATGGCTTCCTTTGTGATAGCAATCAAACAGTGCTTTAACTGAATTGCAGGAGGATTCTTAATGTCGTAATCATAACTGATCTGGCAAAAGTTGAATTCCTTTACCAAATTTTCCATCTGCATATACAAATCAATGGATTCATCATACATATTATGAATGCTGTTTCTTATCTGATCCATGCCACCAGAAAGGGAATCCTTTAAGGAGGATAAGCTCTCCCTGGTCAGATCTTCCTTAGTTATCGTAAGTAATGCACCCACCTGTAAAAGTGCCCTGGAAAGAAGGTGACCGATATTATCATGAATTTCCTTTGAGATACGATTGCGTTCATTCAGTGTGGCTAAATTGATTTCATAATCCTGATTCTTTAGAAGATCCTGGTTCTTTTCCGCCAGAAGTATGGACATATGTGTAGAGGTATCTCTAAGATCGTTAAAATCAGCATTCAACTTATTGTAATGATCTGTTTTATATTTTAGCAGATATGCTGCGAGGATAAACAATAGGGTAAAGGAAAGCGTAGACGATGTAAACTGTGTAGCATGAAAGGCGTATATAAAGGGTATCATGATAATACCATATTGAAATTTAGTATGAAGGATATCATATAACAGTAGTGGTGTGAATATGATAAAATTCGGTACAATCAGGCATAGCAGTGCAAACAGTATATTGCCACCCAATCGGATTCTTCCATCCTCATAGTATAAGAAGAGACAGCTGAATACAACTGAAATAATCACCGGCACGATAGCAAAACTGTTACTCGAATGAAATAAATATAGGGTTGTGCAACAAAGGAATAGCATCAGCTTATCAACTATTTCGTACATAAGAACTCCTTTAATGGTCTGAATATTTACCTGTTAATAAATTAAGTATTACATTTCGGCCATATTATGTCAAGCTTACTTCTTTGTTCTTTTTCTTGAAAGCAGAAGAAAGGAATGCTATAATCAGGATAAATCTTTCGCACGCAAAGTTAGTGCTCTGCATAGCATGAAAACCAAAGGTTTTCATGTACAAAGTTTGCAGGTTACGAGAAAGGCATGGGTATTAATATGAGAATTATTGCAGATAATACGATGGCATTAATCGTTGATTTTCAAGAAAGGCTGGTTCCGGTAATCGATAACAGTGATGAGCTGCTTCGTAATACAGAAATTCTTATAAAGGGATTAAAAGCATTGGGGATTCCGATGCTGGTTACCCAACAGTATACCAAAGGAATTGGTATGACAGTACCGGTTCTTACTGAGGTGATAGGAGAGAATTTTACCTTCTATGATAAGCTTACCTTCAGCTGCGCAGAGGATACAACAATCCTTGATAAAATTACACAGAGCGGCAGGGAAAACATTATAATATGTGGTATTGAAGCTCATATCTGTGTTCTTCAGACGGTAATTGATTTGATTGAAAAGGGTTATCATGTCATTCTTGTAGAGGATTGCATCGGGTCCAGGAGAGAGAGTGACCGGCAGATAGGTATTAAAAGAGCAATCATGGAAGGAGCAATTCCAGCCTCCTACGAATCTATCCTGTTCGAATTAACCAGAGTTGCTAAGACAGATGTGTTTAAAGAGATTTCAAGATTAATAAAGTAATAAAGAATTTCATATATTAGAATTCTGTTAAGTGAACTTCTTTACTATACTTATAGAAAGAAGCAAGCCGATTAGAAAGCCTTACAATTTGCGAATTTGAAGTACTTCGTGTGCTATATGGGTTGGGTTTATATTAACCATCTATTGCCAGGAATAGTATTTCAAGCTTCAATTGGTAAGGCTTTTTGTTTTTCTAGAGTACTATATCGGATGATAGATTTTATGATGTGCTTATAGATTAGGATATATGAACTATTCAATAAGGATCTGTAGTTTACCGATAAAGTGACAAATGTCACTTTATATCATGACACAGTTCACTAGGAATTGGAATTTGTTTTTTATATAGTATAGTTAAGATAAATGAATAAGAATTATTTGCCGCCAAGTGCGGTAGAACGGAGGAAGTTATGGTAGTTAATGTTGAAGGCTTAGTAAAACGTTATGACAAATTAGTAGCACTTGATTATTTAGAGTTGCAGGTTGAGGAGGGAGAAATATATGGCTTATTGGGACCAAACGGCTCCGGCAAAACGACAGCAATCAATTGTATTCTTTCTCTTTTAAAATATGACAAAGGATCCATTCAGATTTTTGGAAAGCCGATGGGACCGGATGCGAACAGTATTAAGAAGGATATCGGAATTATCATGCAGAATGTTGCAGTATTTGATGAGCTAACTGTATATGAGAATATCTCATATTTTTGCAGCCTTTATATAAAGGATAAGGAAGAAGTAAAGCGTCTGACTAAGGAGGCAATAGAATTCGTAGCTTTGGAGGACTTCCAGAAGTTTTTCCCTAAAAAACTTAGCGGAGGCTTATTGAGAAGATTGAATATTGCCTGTGGTATCGTTCATAAGCCTAAGTTGATTATTTTAGATGAACCTACAGTGGCAGTTGATCCTCAGAGCCGTAATAAAATACTCGAGGGAATTAAGAAATTGAATGAAGAGGGCGCAACCATAATCTATACCTCTCATTATATGGAGGAAGTGGAGCAGCTATGTTCTAAAATCGCAATTATCGATAAGGGAAGAGTTATTGCAAAGGGGACCAAGGAAGAGCTGAAGGCGATGATATCCATCGGTGAAAAGATAACTATGGAGGTATTCCGTATCGAGGAGGGGCAGATCAATGCTCTGAAGAAGCTTTCAAATATCTATTCCGTTGAATATAAGGATAACCTTCTTGTGGTTAAATCAGGTAGAGGGAAAAATAATCTGGTATCTGTATTGGATTTCATGGCACAGGAGAATATCAGCTTTGGCCGGGTTATAACCGAGCAACCGACACTCAATGACGTATTCTTAGAGATTACCGGTAAAGAATTAAGAGATTAATGTTTTGTGTAGCTGCGAAGCAGCTGAATGGTTGGTATTTTAAAGCCGTAGTTGGCGGCTGAATGGAGGTAAATATGAGTTTTGATTTATATAAAACCAGGCTTAAATGCCTGTTTCGTAATAAAGAAGCTATGTTTTGGAGTTATATGTTCCCGATTTTTCTGGCTACCTGTTTCTTCTTTGGCTTTAATAATTTCTGGAAGGTTGAATCCTTCGAGACGATATCCATCGCATATGACGGTGAGGGAGTGAGCGAGGATCAATTCAAACAATTAATTTCAACTATTAAAATAGGTGATAAGGCAATGTTTGATATTACGTATTGTGATAAGACCAAAGCGAAGGAATTGTTAGATAAGGATGAGATTGACGCCTATATCGTAGGCAGTGTAAAGCCGGCACTTTTCGTAAAGAAGAATGGCTTGAATGAAACAATCATAAAATCCTTCCTGGATCAATATCGCCAGAAGGCAGTGGCAATAAACAACATACTTACAGAAAATCCGAATGCTGGCTATGAAGGCTTACTTAATGATGCTATGCAAACTGAAACATTTGTAGAGGAAAAGCAGAATGAGAAAAAACCGGATAGTCTATTGATTTATTTCTATTCCTTAATGGCTTATACCTGTATCTTTGCAGCAAACTGGGGATTAGATGAAGTAATTAATATTCAAGCTAATTTATCAGGTAGGGGGGCCAGAGTAAGTGTATCTCCGATAAGAAAGATGAAGCTTTTCCTCTGTAACCTTATGGCGGCATTTACAGCCCATATTGGCAGCTTGCTCCTGTTATTCCTATATATGTATTATGGTATGAAGATTAATTTTGGTAATAATTTATTATACTTATTCGGAATTTGTCTGTTGGGTTCCATAGCAGGTTTAGCGATGGGGGCAACAGTTGGAGTATGGGTGAAGAAAAAGACTGAGGTTAAAGAAGCAATTCTTTTACTCATAGTTTTGGGAGGAGGTTTCCTCTCGGGTATGATGGTAGCAGATATCAAATATCTCGTTGCAGAAAAATTCCCTCTCTTAGGTTATATCAACCCGGTAAATCTCGTGACAGATGCAATGTACAGTCTCTATTATTTTGATACCTATGAGCGTTTCTATTTAAATGCAGGTATACTTTGCATCATAACAGTACTTTTGGGTGTAGCATCCTATATAGGAATCAGGAGGAAGAATTATGCAAGTATTTAAGGCTTATTTTAAAATATTTAAAAAGCAATTGATTTCAATCATAATCTACGCAGTCCTGTTTCTCTTTATAACGGTTATGGTAACTTCGAATATTGAAGTAGAAAATGAAAAGTTTCAAACTAGAAAAGTAGAAGCAATGGTAGTTAACGAGGATGGACAGAGTGATTTAGTAGACGGTTTCATGAATTATTTAGAGAAATATGCCGATCTTATAGAGCCGAAAGAAAATGAGGATGATAGAAAGAATGACCTGTTCTTTCGTAAAGTGGTTTATATATTAACAATTCCTGCAGGTTTTTCAGAGGATTTTCTAAAAAACGGTACGGTACGCTTAATGAAACAGACGGTTCCTGACTCGGTAGAAGCTATCTCGGTTGACAATGCTGTGAACAATTATTTTAATACAGCAAAGTTTTATCTGAAAAATATACCTGACCTGGACTATGCAAAATTAAATGCATATATAGAGAAAAACCTAGAAGAAGAAACAGAAATTGCTTTTGATATTGTGGCCAAGGATGAAGTTACCTTCTCTAAAGGTTTTAATAAGAATTTCTTTAACTTCCTTGGATATATCATATTATCAGCATTTATTACGGGTATTAGTATGGTAATGTTTTCCTTCCATGGTATAGACATTAGGAGGAGGCATTTTGCTTCTCCTCTTACCTCCCGTAAAATGAACCTTCAATTAATCTTAGCTAATTTGATATTTGTATTGGCTTACCTGTTGATGTTTATCATTGCCGGTTTTGTATTAAACAGGAATCGGATGATAAATGCCAATACCCTGCTTACCTGGTTGAATGTTCTGGTATTTTCTCTTACGGCACTGAGTATAAGCTATCTGGTCGGCATTACAGTAAAAAGCAGAAAAGCAATCAGTGCTATTTCAACAGCATTAACCTTGGGTCTCGCGTTTCTAAGCGGTATTTTTGTTCCGCAGGATTATCTGGGTGAAGCAGTATTAAGGGTTGCCAGCTTTACACCTACCTACTGGTATGTGAAGGCGAATAATGTACTTGAGACAATTACGGTATATAAATGGGATCAATTAGCCGATGTATTCGGATATATGGCAATTCAGATAGGATTTTCAGCGGCTATTATATCAATCGCTCTGGTTGTTAGTAAAAGAAAAAGGCAGCAGGCGTTTTAACACAATAGAGTAACATTTAAAAGGAAAAATCGAAAGAGCATGAAAAGGTTATCATCCAAATAGAAGATTAGGGTGATAACCTTTATTGTTGTATCGTAATGGTGTGACGAAATCATTGATTCCCAATGTCAGAGTATACAGGTTGGCTTCCTTTGTTAATACATATATTGGCATACTTTAGCATTGTTGTTGATATATTTTGGTTTTACATGATTTACATGTGTTTGGTTTCCATGTTTTGCTAGAATTTCAGAACAAATGTTTGAATAATATTGACTTTGATTGGATATTTTGATAGAATGAGATAAGAACAAATGTTTGATTTCGTGGGGGAACGCTATGGTTATCCAAGAAAATATGTCAGTCCAAAGAAAATTAGAGATTTTATCAGACGCCGCAAAGTATGATGTTGCCTGTACCTCAAGTGGAGTTGATCGTAAGGGGAATGGGTCAGGCATGGGCAATAGTCTGGCATGTGGTATCTGCCACAGTTTTTCAGCCGATGGTCGATGCATATCACTTTTAAAGGTACTTTATACCAATGAATGTATCTTTGATTGCAAATATTGTGCAAACCGTTCTTCCAACGATGTTGTCAGAGCATCCTTCACACCTTCTGAAATCAGCGAGCTTACTATGGAATTTTATCGAAGGAATTATATTGAGGGTTTGTTTTTAAGCTCCGGTATTCTGATTAGTCCTAATCATACGATGGAATTAATATTAGAGGCACTTCGATTACTTAGAGAGGTTCATCATTTTAATGGATATATTCATTGTAAGGCAATTCCTGGAGCAGATCCTGCGCTTATTGAGATGCTGGGCTGGTATACAGATCGTATGAGTGTTAATCTGGAACTTCCTACCTCGGAAAGCTTAAGGGAGCTAGCCCCGCATAAAAGCCGAAAGAATATATTGAATCCAATCAGACAAATTCAGCTAAGAAGGCAGAATAATAGGGAGTTTTTAGGACTGCCGGAATATAAGACAAAACCGAAGCTAATTTCTGGTGGGCAGAATGACAAGGATATAAAGGAGATTATAACATCGAATACCGGCATAGTCCCGTATCAGCAGAAGCCATTAATCAATCGTAATTTTGTTCCGGCGGGTCAGAGCACGCAGATGATAATTGGTGCTACGAGAGAAACAGATTATCAGATTATGTCCGTTGCTGAGGCCTTATATCAGAATTTTGATTTGAAAAGAGTGTTTTACTCTGCATTTATGAATGTAAATCAGGATAATAGGCTCCCTTCAACAGAAGCAGGACCCCCTTTGCTTAGAGAACATCGTCTTTATCAAGCGGATTGGTTGTTGCGCTTTTATGGTTTCCAGACATTGGAGCTTCTGGATGAAAAGCATCCTAATTTTAATGTATTATTAGATCCCAAGTGTGATTGGGCGCTTCGACATCTGGAGATTTTTCCGGTAGAGATTAATAGAGCGGATTATTATACCTTGCTTCGGGTTCCGGGGATCGGTACCAATTCTGCTCAGCGCATCATGATGGCAAGAAAAAGTGCGGTTCTTGACTTTAATGATCTCAAACGTATGGGAATTGTATTAAAGCGAGCAGTGTATTTTATTACTTGTAATGGCAGAATGATGTATCCAATTAACATAGAAGAGAATTTTATTACCAGGCAGCTCGTCGCACTTAAGGATCAGATTCCGTTTGGAGTCGATAAGGATATTACTTACAAGCAGCTATCCCTATTTGATGATGTAAGCTTTCAGCCAGATCTACGAACTACTACAAAAATTGCGATAAGTTAATTTTTTCAAGGAGTTGATTTCATATGATTATGAAAAAGATATATCTTTGTGATGACAATATTGATGGTATTTTTACTGCTATTTACCTGGCTTGGAGTTCGAAATACGGACATGCTAATATAAAAATAGAGGAAAAATGTGAAGGCAGTAAGTATTCCAATATAGAATTATTTGCGGAGTATATTGCAGTGGATACCGATTATTCTTTGTCATTAAAGGTTTCGAAGTCAATTAAGGATAAAATTTCTGATGAAGCATTTGAAATGATTTATAGAGTAGCCTTATCCGATTATACGGGAAAAGCAGATTTAATCTATCGTTTTTTAATTATGGGATTTTCAATCGGAAGTAGTATAACGCAGCATCTGGGCAATGAAATAGTCAATCAGGTATTTAAAATCAATAAATTTGTAAATAATGAAGCTCATCATCTTTTTGGATTTCTTCGTTTCTCCGAGCAGGAGAATGGATTATTAACTTCAGTGATTCACCCCAAAAATCATGTTTTAACCATTATTACCCCACATTTTGCAGATCGACTTCCAAATGAGAGATTCATCATATATGATGAAAATCGAAAATTAGCTTCATTTCATGTACCCGGTAATCCCTGGATTTTGGCAGAAGTGCCGGAGTTAGATCAAGCAAGACTGGAAGAGATATCTTTTCGTGAGGATGAATATAGGGATTTGTGGAAAGCATTCTTTGAGCATATTGCTATTAAAGAGAGAATTAATTCTAAGCTTCAGAGGAATAATCTGCCTCTTCGTTTCCGTGGAGATATGGTCGAATTTAAAAAATAATAGAAAATAATGTATATATATGGATGTGTATAAATCAAAAGAAGAGAGAGATACTAACTTCGTAGTAATATTAATTTATAGGAGGAGTATCGATGAAGAAAAAATTGGCAATACTAATCAGTATATGTTTTGTTACAGTATTTGTTTTAAGTGCTTGTGCAGGTGATGGAACAGATAATGGCACAGATAATGGCACAGATAATGGTACAAAGAACAATACAACAAATGATAATCTTATGAACGATATTGGTGACGGAACCACTAATGATGGAACAACCAACAACGGGACAACCGGAACTGGAACAACCAATAACGGAACAACCTACGACGGAACAACTAACGACGGAACAACCGGAACAGGAACCGGAACAACTGGAACAACCGGAACTGGAACTGGAACAACCGGAGCTGGAGCAGGCTCAGGAACAACCGGAACAGGAACCGGCACAGGAACAACCGGAACAGGAACAGGAACAACTGGAACAACCAGTACAGGAACCGGAACTGGAACCGGAACCGGAACTGGAACCGGCACAGGAACATCTGGTGGAACTGGTACTGGTAGTGGGCGATAATAAATATAAGGCAGGGGTTGAGGCGCCCTCTGTAAGGAAAGTGCCTCAAGGTAGCTCTGTTTTTATATTTAGTAATTTCGTTTTAATGACGGCGTAGCCCTTACGGTTATGCCGTTTTTAGTTTGCGCTGCCACACAATTGCAATCTCCGAGTAAGACCGGATTAGTCTCAATGCTTGACTACTGTTATGTTGATCGATACAGTCTCTATATTCATTTGTTTTTAGCACAAGTTTTACATATTCCGCTTATTTGTATATGATGATCCTTAATGATAAAGCCTTCCTCTTCCATAACGTTTTCTAAATTATGAATTGGGCAGGTGGGCAAATCAAAGATCTTCTTGCAGTCATCGCAGATAACAAAATGCTTATGTTCGGAGCTGTTTGCTTTGATTCGAAAAAAGATCTCATTATCATTCAGATGATATTTATCAATTAAATTTTGGTTCAGGAGAGTATCAATGTTCCTATAAATCGTAGACTTGGCGATCTTTGGAAGGGTCATGACAACCTGAGAGTATATTTCGTTAATAGACATAGGTCTGTCAGCTTTTTTTAATATACTCAATATTAATTGTTTTTGTTTCGTATTTCTTGTGCTATCCATATGTTACTCCTATTAATGCAGTTTCTGATTTGAATAATTATTAAGAATGATATGTAATCAGGAACTTAATGCATTCGCGGTTGTTTCTGAAACATTCACCAATTCTGCACATTCCTACCTGTTCAGCAAGATGTATCGAACGAGCATTATTCTTATCAATTACAGCTACGATACGACGTATGTCTAATTCTAAAAAGCAATATTTTATGATTTCTGTAACAAACTCCTTGGCGTAACCACATCCTTGATAATCCTTTGAAAGCAGATAACCTATTTCATGTATGCTTTCTCCGTCCAGAAGCTTAAGTTCTATGCCACAGCGGCCGACCAGGATGCCGTTTTCTTTATAGAATACACCCCATTGACCATAGCCGTAAAAATGATAGATATTACGGATATATGCTTTATGCTTTTCTTTTTCTGATTCTAAATCATCTATTCCATCCAGAAATTTTTTGATTTCCGGTTGCTGATAAATCTGATATAGATCCTCGATATCTGTAACAGAAAGTTCTTTAACGATGAAATGTTCGGTTGTCAGTATGGTTTGCGGTTCCAAATTAGAATATTGATAAACCTGGTTGACAAATTCATAATCTACTTCATCAAAACCTTCTACTAAAATGGTGGCTTTTCTAAGATCCTGATTACCGGAATTTGGATTAACAAATCCAATACATGGCATACCGGCAGCAACGGCTGCTGACACCCCATGGAAAGAATCCTCAATTACAATACATTCCTCTGGCTCAACACCCAGATGTTTTGCTGCGGCTAAAAAGATATCCGGAGCAGGCTTTGGATTATCAACCATCATACCAGATACATAGCCGTGAAATAAATGCTCAATTCTTAAAGTCTTCATAACTTCTTCAATTGCTTCCGGGGGAGAAGAGGAGGCTATCGTTAAACTTATTCCATTACGAAATAAGTCTTCCATTAAATTAATAATATATGGAATAATTGTATGCCCTTCCTCTTTTAGAAGAAGTTTTTTCATATCATTATTCACTTCAAAAAGTTCCTGTGGAGTTATTTTTAATGCAAAATCCTGAACCATTTTTTCACACATATAATAAGTAGTACTACCGATAAATTTTTGTAGATAATCCTGATCTACATTTACACCATACCTCTGTAATGCAATAACAGCTGCTTTAGCATGCATGGGCTCACTGTCAATAATTACTCCGTCCATATCAAAAATAACTGCTTTTAGCACGTATAAGTCCCTCCGTACTTGTATAACAGTACACCTTAGCACTGCCATCATAATTTAAATAAATATAGTATACATCTTTTCTATGAGGCTTTCAAGTTGATAAATGATATTGGATTGCTCATTACTTATGTTCAGAGGATTTATAATTAAGAAAAGAAAACCATAAAAAGCGGATGTATATCTACATGCCGCTATTTTTGGCTTAGAACTTTTTCAAAGAAGAGTCCGGCTAGAAACCATGCCGGTGCATAATCTAATCGTACGACACCTTTATAATTGAGCTTCGCTTTACTGTAATCCCATGGACATGCACCATATTTTTTCAGAAAGACACCACTTGTGTATTCTGCGCTAAAAATTATTAATGTATATACACCCCCTCGTAGCAGTGCATTCCGGTTTTTCAGTATTTTACAGACAGGTGACAGACAGGCGGCCATTCCATAAATTGGAAACATCCACACAGAGGTATGACAAGATAGTTTTTTGTCAGTATGTTTGCGCATGGAAGCGATACCGGTCCAGAGACACTCCATACACCAACCATAAAGGCCGCATATTATAAAATTTTGTAAGAAATGTTTTTTCATGTATTTAGTATCCGCAGTTGACCGGTTACTATGCGCGAATGGGTGGATTTTTTAGATATACGAAATACTCATGGAATGATATAATTTTATTTATGATAAGAAGGACAAAAAAGTTCCGATAGATAAGATCCTATTAAAAATGAAGAAGTGAGGTCACTAAGATGGAAATAGAACGTAAATATGCAATTAATAATTTACCAGGTGATTTGAAACAATATCAGTATAAAAAGATAGAACAGGGCTATCTTTGTAATAACCCGACGATAAGAATTAGAAAAAGTAATGATGATTATATCCTGACCTATAAATCAAAGTATGGAATTGAGAAGAAGGAAATAGGCAGTGCGATTTTTCATAATGAAGTAGAACTTCTCTTGACCAAAGAAGCATATACTTCCTTAATAAAAAAAGTTGATGGTAATATTGTATATAAGACCCGTTATCTTATTCCGCTGGAAGAAGGTCTTACAGCGGAACTCGATGTCTTTGAGGGTTTACTCTCCGGTCTAGTATTTGTTGAAGTAGAATTTCCGGATGAAAGCGCCTCCGATACATTTACTCCACCGGATTGGTTTGGAAAAGAACTATCCTCAGACAAACGTTTTTCTAATTATTATTTATCAACACTTTCCGGTTATGAAGGACTTGAATTCTGAAAGGGATATGAATCGGTGGACTGTATATACTAATCAATGTAAGAAGAAAAACGTTAATGAAGGATAGGAGGATTCTATGCCAAAGGACAGTCAACCGGATAACAAACGGGCAAGAGTAAAAAAGTCGAATGGTCAAACGCCCTTAACCCGTGAAAATCAGAACAAAAATAATAATGCAAAAAGAAAATCAATTCAACATAACGACGTGTAGACAGGAGGGAGTAATTTGGCAAAAGCAGGCATGAGAAGACCGGATGTTACAGAACCGCATGGAACAGAAGGATGGCAAAGAATGCATGTCCAAAAGAATGAGGTGGAGCCTGTTCCTGAGATTCAGGGAAAAGCAAAGGCTGGGCATGAAAAGGCTAATTCTTACCGTGTTCCGAATCACGAACCAAAAGGATGACTAGGAATGAACTGACAATGAATATCTTTGAAGAGATGACGGAGCATTTACTTAAGGATGAAAGTCCTTCGGAGTATATTACTATATTATCGATGAATAAGGAGTATGACGAGTATCCGTTCACGATGCTATGGAAATTGAAAAAGACAGAGCAGTCAATAAAATATCATCCGGAAGGAAGTGTATGGAATCATACTATGCTGGTCCTGGAAGAAGCGGCAAAGGTACGATCACAAAGCAATGATCCGAAGGCATTTATGTGGGCAGCATTACTGCATGATATCGGTAAACCGGATACTACAAGAACTAGAAAAGGTAAAATAACCTCATATGATCATGACAAAGTCGGAGAGAAGTTGAGTGTTGATTTCCTGATTACGTTAACTGAGGATGAAGACTTCATAAGAAAAGTTGCATCGCTGGTAAGATATCACATGCATATGCTATATGTGTTGAAGGATCTTCCCTACTCAGATGTAACTAATTTACTTCATAGGGTAGATATTCATGAAATTGCCTTGCTTTGTCGAAGTGATCGATTAGGGAGAACCGGTGTTGATACTGAAGCCGAAGAGAAAGAATATCATGAATTTCTATCAAAATTAGAGCAATTAAGCTAATCAAATATTATAAAATAAGAGGACTATATTTTTAAGGTTATTGTATAGTTATGCAATTTGATAAATGTTTTAATAACATTTATAAATTATAACTAATTAACTTAGAAATATAGTCTATTTCATTAAAGAATTTTATTCAAATACAATAAAGTTTTAAGAATAATTATTAATTATGACGAAAAACTCTATAGCTAGGTCAATCGAAAAAAAATCACTGGATTTTTTAGTTACTGTAACGTATAATAAAATTCAATAATCTATCATAAAACTTATAATCCCTGAAAATGTATCAGGTATTTTTTAAGGTCAGGCTTTGATTAAAGGGTAATAACCCTGATGTTTGATTGTTAATTGAGATAATCTGAAGGATATGCATAACGGTATGTAGGATAATTCAGCAATTATGTATAAAGAAAGGTTAGATAACATGGCGGAAAATTATAGTTACACAATTACGAAGAAAGAAAGCCTTGCAAACTCCATTTTCCTAATGGATGTCAAAGCCCCAAGAGTTGCAAAGAACAGCTATCCGGGACAATTTGTTATTGTTAAGATGGATGAAAAAGGTGAGAGAATACCTTTGACTATATGTGATTACGATAGAGAAGCAGGCACTGTTACTATAGTATTTCAAGCGTTAGGATCCTCCACACAATTAATGGCACAATATGAAGAGGGAGAAGCTTTTCGCGATTTTACCGGACCTCTGGGTCACAGGTCAGAATTGATTGATATGCCAAGAGAAGAACTGTCTAAGCTGAACATATTATTTGTCGCAGGCGGCGTTGGCGCTGCACCGGTATATCCTCAGGTAAAGTGGATGAAGGAGAACGGTTACGACGTAGATTGTATCATAGGTGCCAGAAATAAGGATTTAATTATATTAGAAGATAGAATGAAGGAATATGCAAAAAATGTTTACATAACCACAGATGATGGTTCTTATGGTTTTAAGGGTAATGTAAACGACTGCATTAAGGAACTGGTAAATAATCAGGGAAAACAATACGATTTAGTAATAGCAATCGGCCCTATGATTATGATGAAATTTGTTTGCCTTCTGACAAAAGAATTAGGAATTAAAACAATCGTTAGCATGAACCCTGTTATGGTTGATGGTACCGGTATGTGTGGTGCCTGCAGATTAACAGTTGGAAACGAAGTAAAATTTGCCTGTGTGGATGGACCGGAATTTGACGGGCATTTGGTTAAATTTGATGAGGCTATGAAGAGACTTCAGATGTATAAATCTGAGGAGGGTAAAGTGGTTCTTAGACAAAAAGAAGGAGATACCCATCATCATCCTGGCTGTGAATGTCACGAGGATTAAGAAATGCCAAATGAAGTAAACTAGTTTCGGGAGTGATATGACTCTCTGCTATATGGAGGAAAAGAGAATGGATGTTTTAAAGAAGGTTCCTGTAAGGGAGCAGGACCCTAAAGTAAGAGCAGGTAACTTTGAAGAAGTTTGCTATGGATATAACCTGGAGGAAGCGAAAGAAGAAGCTTCCCGCTGCATTCAGTGTAAGAATCCGAAATGTGTTGCCGGCTGTCCTGTAAGCATCGATATTCCAGGCTTTATTAAAGAAATTGTCAATGAAGACATAGAGGCATCCTTTAAAGTAATCGGAAAGTATTCCGCACTGCCCGCTGTCTGCGGTAGAGTGTGTCCGCAGGAATCACAATGTGAAGAGCGATGTATCCGCGGTATTAAGGGAGATCCTGTATCAATCGGTAAACTGGAGCGCTTTTCCGCTGATTGGGCCAGAGAGCACGGGATTGCGCCGGAGATGCCGAAGGAGAAGAATGGTAGAAAGGTAGCCGTAATCGGAGCCGGACCGGCAGGATTAACCTGTGCCGGAGACCTTGCGAAGATGGGCTATGATGTAACTATATTTGAGGCATTACATGAACCAGGTGGTGTTTTGGTCTATGGTATTCCTGAGTTCAGACTTCCAAAGGAAACTGTAGTAAAAGCTGAAATTGAAAATGTGAAAGCCTTAGGAGTAAAGATTGAGACAAATGTTGTTATCGGTAAGTCAACTACTATCGATGAATTAATGGAGGAAGAAGGCTTTGAAGCAGTATTTATCGGATCAGGCGCAGGCCTTCCGAAATTCATGGGTATTCCGGGAGAGAATGCGAACGGAGTATTCTCTGCGAATGAATACCTGACTCGTAACAACCTAATGAAAGCATTCGATAAGAGTTACGATACACCAATTATCGCTGGTAAAAAGGTTGCAGTTGTCGGTGGTGGTAATGTTGCCATGGATGCAGCAAGAACTGCATTAAGACTCGGTGCAGAGGTGTATATTGTTTACCGAAGAGGTGAGGCTGAGCTGCCTGCCCGTGTGGAAGAAGTTCATCACGCTAAGGAAGAAGGTATCATCTTTAAACTCTTAACAAATCCGAAGGAGATTCTTGTGAATGAAAACGGATGGGTATCGGGAATGCGTTGTGTAGAAATGGAACTTGGTGAACCTGATGAATCAGGAAGAAGAAAACCTGTTGAGAAAAAGGATTCTGAATTTGTCCTGGAGCTTGATACGGTAATCATGTCTTTAGGGACAAGTCCTAACCCGTTGATCTCGTCAACAACAAAAGGTCTGGAAACCAATAAGTATAAATGTATTGTCGCAGATGAAGAGACTGGATTGACCTCCAGAGAAGGTGTATTTGCCGGAGGGGATGCAGTTACAGGTGCAGCTACTGTAATACTTGCAATGGGGGCAGGTAAAGCAGCAGCGGTCGGAATAGACAAGTATTTAAAATCAAAATAACAAATGAAATACGTTTGGGGTACGTATTGGAGGACTTATGGGAAGAATAGTGATTAACGGACTAATCGGAATTCCTTTAATAGTGGCAATTTTAATTATTTTGACGCTACTTGTGATTTTTATTGTCCGATTTAGAAAAGTAAAACACTTATTGAGCCTGACAAATCAAGACAATCAACGGTTAAAAGAACAATATAAAGAGTTGGAAGAAATGCATAATTCCTCTCTTTCCTCTTTGAGCGAACTGACAGGTAAATATGACGAGCTGAGCAAGAATAAAGAAAGTATGAAGAAACTGGCATATACAGACTATTTAACTGAGTTGCCAAATCGAACAGCCTTTACAGAAATGCTTGATAATATCATGATTACCCTCAGAAATGAAGAAACCATCGGAATTATGGATATTGATATTGATAATTTTAAAAATATCAATGATTCTCTTGGACATTCCTACGGAGATGAATTGTTAATTGATGTAACCTATCGTTTAAAACAGGCGATGGATGAAAATGATTATTTGGCGAGAATTGGTGGAGACGAATTTATAGTCTTGACCCAAAACATGCCTGATACATTAGCATTTGAAGATAAGATTAAAAAAATCAAAAATGTTTTTAGTTACCCATTTGTATTATCAACAAAGGAGTATTTTGTAACTGTTAGTATCGGTGTTGCTTTTGCTCCGAAGGATGGAAAATCTTCTCAAGCCTTAATTAAGAACGTAGATTCAGCAATGTATGTTGCAAAGGCTAACGGAAAGAATACCCATGCATATTTTGATTACGCATTTAATCAGAAATTAACCGAGAAGATCGAAACGCAGTCTGAACTGAGAAAAGCACTTGAGCGGGATGAATTCGTTCTATATTATCAGGCACAGATGAATCTGGACACGAAGCAAGTGGTTGGTTTTGAAGCTTTAATTCGTTGGAACCATCCTACGAAGGGAATGATATACCCGGATGAATTCATCTATCTTGCAGAGGAAACAGGATTAATTGTTCCGATTGGAAAATGGGTTTTAAAAACCGCCTGTCAGCAGCTGAAGCAGTGGTCGGAGGAATACCCCGGTATTACTATGGCGGTTAATCTGTCTGCAAGACAATTCAAAGACAGAGAAATAGTGAAGCTTGTTTGTGATGTAATTGAAGAAACGGGAATTAACCCGAATAAGCTGGAGCTAGAGATTACGGAGACTATTGCGCTGGATGATATAGAATATACCATTTCTACGATCAAGGAACTAAGAAAAATAGGTGTAAGCTTCTCCTTAGATGATTTTGGAACCGGTTATTCATCGATGAATTATTTGAAGAGACTGCCGGTAAGTAATTTGAAGATCGACAAGAGCTTCCTAAATACAGTAATGGAAGACCAATGTGATCAGAAGATTATTCAGACAATCATAACGTTAGCTAGAAATCTAAACTTGTATGTAGTTGCTGAAGGTGTGGAAAGCTTTGATCAGGAAATCTTCTTGAAGGAATCAAATTGTGATAGAGCTCAGGGCTTTTTATACAGTAAGCCGGTACCTAAGGATAAGGCGGTATTGTTCTTAAAAAATCATGATTTAATCTAATTAAATAGTTACTAGTATATTAGGTGATTAAGATATTATTCTGACCAGCAGAAAGAACAGAGTTTGTAATAGCTTTAGAAAGAGTTACGAATGTTCACAGAGAGAGTTAATTCGATATCAACAAAGTTGAATTCTATATTTTCTATGAAGCATTAGCGGTGAAAGCGGCCATGCTTCGTTAGCTTGAATTAAAAAGCAATATTCACAAAGCGAATTAGAAAATTCGCTTAGGAAGAACTGCGATATTCGTGCAATGGCACTCACACCTTGTTCTTCCGGCGTTTTGAGCTGCATCAAAGATGCAGCATGGGAGGTTATTGTGAAACGTTATGATGGAATCAAGAAGGCAGAGATAGTGTTTATCGTACTTCAGATGATATTATACGTAACATTTTTAACCATAGATTTGAATGAGGGTAGTGTGACCTTATCAAAATGGATTAAATATAGTATTATTATATTATGCTTTTGTTATGCACTTTTCTTTGGGAATGGTGTTGACAAAGGCATAATTTTTTCTATGAAATTAGCGCTCTTATTTACTTTAATTTCAGATCTGTTTATCCTAATTCTTGATTATTACTTTGTTGGAGTCCTGACCTTTATTGTGGCACAGCAGCTTTATGCGGTTCGGATCAGTCTTACAAAGGTGGGAGTAATTACAGAAGCAGGAAGAATGGTTGATGCAGGAACAATGGAAGAAACAAGAACAGAAACAGAAGCAGGCAGAGTAACAGAAGCAGGAACAATAACTGATACTGGAAGAATAACAGAGACAGGAAGATTAACGGAAACAGAAAGAATAACTGAAACAGGAACAATAACAGGGACAGGAAGATTAACGGAAACAGAAAGAATAACTGAAACAGGAACAATGACAGAAACAGGAACAACCGAGAGGAAAGTAATACTTGCTAAAAGATGTATTGTCAGAGTAACGTTTCAATTGTTAATTATTATAGCAATAGTTCTGCTGCTTATGTGTTTCTCAGTAAAACCTGACCCCTTATTGATCGCAAGTATTTTTTATTTCATTAGTATAAGTACTAATGTTCTGGCATCCGTCCGTTTATTTGCTCATAACCGATATGACAGGAGCGTTACATTGCTTACAATAGGTATGGGGCTATTCTTACTCTGTGATATCAATGTGGGGCTATTTAACCTTTCAGGTTTTATCAGCCTTCCAGGTGACATCTACCATAAGATTTATTCCATAAGCTCTATATTAATGTGGACCTTTTATGCGCCTTCCCAGGTTCTGATAGCGATCAGCACGACTAAAGAATAGGAATACACATCGTAAGTATATTTGTATAAAGCCCGATATTCCTTCATTCGGGTTTATCAGATATCAATAAAACAGGCAAAATGTACAAAAAAGAAAAGAAAGTTTATGTAAAAATATGTAACAAAAATGCTTGTCAGTGACAGGCATTTTTGCTACAATAACCATCATAAGACATCAATAGTCTCAGTTATAAAGTTCCGAGTTACTAAAACTCAATTCTTAAAAGTAAGAGGTTTCAAGATTCAAAGTTTTTTCTATATTTAAAGTTCTTTTTCTATGTTCTGAGTTCATAATTTCAAAATTTCTCCATATCAAAGTTTATAACATTCAAAGTTTATCTAGATTTAAAGTTCATAACATTCCAAGTTTTTCTAATTCCAATTCCTAATATTCATAACTCTAAGCACACAACATACAAGCTACCAAAGGTTATCTTCAAAACGTATACATACCTGTAATTCAAATTATTTTTTTACCTCACATTACCAAAAGATAGCGCTTTGCGCCATCACAAGCAAAACCTAAAGAAAGTTCAAAATGATTTTCTAATGGAGTTCATTATGGAGTTTTTAAAGCTGCTTGTTATTTAGAATTCCTTGTTTAGAATTCTTTCAATCTTTTCTGTTTCATTTTATTTCATTATTTCTATAATATTGTTTCAGTCTAAAATTCTAATGTTAATCTTAAGGAGGTTTATTATGCTTCAAGTTGTTAAAGAGAAAATAAATGAGTACGATATATTCATCAAGGAAATTACCGAAAAGGTGAAGGAGAAGATGGGGGAAGGATATTCAACACGTATCTATAAGGTTACGAAGAATAATTCCCTCGAACTAGACAGTCTTGTTATGCTGAAGGAAGGCAAAAATTTTGCTCCTAATATATATCTGCTTCCCTATTATGAAGCTTATGTTCAGGGAACGGACATGAATGAGCTTGCAAACAGATTGTGCAGTGTTTACTATGATTGCAATGCTCCGATGGTAGATGAGAAATTCTCATATTTTTTTGAAGATATGAAAACAAAAATCATTTACCGACTAGTCAGTTATGACAGAAATGAAAAACTTCTGGAACAGGTTCCTCATATCAGATATCTTGATCTGGCCATCACCTTTCATTGTCTTGTTCGAGATGATGAGAACGGTATTGGTACAATCCGGATTACGAGTGAGCATATGAAACAATGGAAGGCTTCTTTACAGGAACTAAGAACTTGTGCAATAAAGAATACAAAAAGAATGTTTCCATATTCTATTAAAAGCATGGAGGAGGTAATAAAAAGCATGCTCACCGAGGAGATGGGTGATAGAGAAGATGATTTACCCGAGGAACTTCTTTACAACATAAAGCATGAAAATAACGCTTCACAAAAGCACAGAATGTATATTCTCACAAATTTAAAGGGTATTAATGGTGCTACCTGTCTGCTATATGAAAATGTTCTTCAGGAATTCGCTGATCAGATAGATTCGGATATCTTTATTCTCCCCAGCAGCATTCACGAAGTAATCCTGGTTCCTTATGATAAATCAATCACAAGGGAAGCTCTTGCGGAGATGGTTAAGGATATTAACCATACACAGGTAGCCCATGACGAGGTATTGTCGGACAAAGTCTACTTATATTCCAGAAATACTAAATCACTGTCTGTCTAGGCAGTACATACCTTAGTAACTCTTCCCACAGTAATTCCATAAAAATTAATTATCAGGGAGCCGTAACCGTCGGCTCTCTGAGTTTATTATACAAAACAGTTTGTGCAGGTTGCAGTATTGCATATTTAGCCAAAAATGTTATTATCATACAGAATTACTAACAAAATTTTATAACTTTTTTATAAAGTTATATATATTTTATGTTCCAATAATTTATACAATGTGTTATAATAATGAATCGACGAATAAAAATAATATATTGATTCTCATCAACTTGGTTCAAATGGTGATATAAGTACCCCACGCACAAGATGAATACAGGCTTTATAACGTACATATTATGACAAAATGCCATTGTATTCATTTTGTTCGTGTGATACTTTATCACAGGAATCAGGTTAAAAATTTAAGGAGGACATTTCAATGGCAAGGAAAATGAAAACAATGGATGGTAATAATGCAGCGGCTCACGTCTCTTATGCATTTACCGATGTTGCAGCTATCTATCCCATTACTCCTAGCTCCGTTATGGCTGAGGTGACTGATAAATGGTCATCAGATGGCAGAAAAAACATTTTCGGACAAGAAGTTAAGGTAGTCGAGATGCAATCTGAAGCAGGAGCAGCGGGTACTGTCCACGGTTCTTTAGCAGCAGGCGCTTTAACAACAACTTTCACAGCATCCCAAGGTTTGTTACTGATGATCCCTAATATGTTTAAAATCGCTGGTGAATTACTTCCGGGAGTTATCAACGTATCTGCCCGTGCATTAGCTAGCCACGCATTATCTATCTTCGGTGATCATTCTGATATTTATGCATGCCGTCAAACCGGTTTTGCATTTTTAGCAAGCAGCAATCCTCAAGAGGTTATGGATTTAGGTGCAGTTGCTCACTTGGCAGCAATCAAAGGAAAAGTACCTTTTGTACATTTCTTTGATGGTTTCAGAACTTCCCATGAAATTCAAAAAATAGAGACATGGGATTATGAGGATTTAAAAGACATGGTTGATATGGATGCAGTTGATGCATTCCGTCGTAATGCTTTAAATCCGGAGCATCCGGTACTTAGAGGTTCTGCTCAGAACCCTGATGTATTCTTCCAGGCAAGAGAAGCATGTAATACATACTACGATGCAGTTCCTGGTATCGTAGAAGAGTATATGGATAAAGTTAATGCCAAAATTGGTACTGACTATAAGCTCTTCAATTATTATGGCGCAGCAGATGCTGACCATATTATCGTAGCAATGGGATCTGTATGTGATACTGCAGAAGAAACCATCGACTTTATGAATGCAAACGGTGCTAAGGTAGGTCTTGTAAAGGTTCGTTTATATCGTCCTTTCAGCGCTAAGCATTTACTTGATGTAATCCCTGCAAGTGTTAAGAAAATAACAGTATTAGATAGAACTAAAGAGCCGGGTTCCATTGGTGAACCTTTATACTTAGATGTTGTAGCAGCATTAAAGGACAGCAAATTCAATAATACTCCTGTATTTAACGGACGTTATGGTTTGGGTTCTAAGAATACAACTCCTGCTCAGATCATTGCAGTTTATGAAAATACTGAGAAGAAGACCTTTACTATTGGTATCAAGGATGATGTAACTAATTTATCTCTTGAGACAAAGGCAGCTCCTAGTACAACACCTGAAGGAACGATTAGCTGTAAGTTCTGGGGCCTTGGTGCTGACGGTACTGTTGGTGCTAACAAGAACTCCATCAAGATCATTGGTGATCATACCAATATGTACGCTCAAGCTTACTTTGATTATGACTCTAAGAAGTCCGGTGGTGTTACTATGTCCCACTTAAGATTTGGTAAGAAGCCTATTAAGTCTACCTACCTAATCACAGAGGCTGACTTCGTGGCTTGTCACAATCCTTCCTATGTTAGAAAATACAACATGGTTCAGGAAATAAAGGACGGCGGTACTTTCTTACTTAACTGCGGTTGGGATATGGAAGAAATCGAGAAGCACTTACCTGGCCAGGTAAAACGTTATATGGCAGAACACAACATCAAGTTCTACACCATTGACGGTATCAGCATTGGTAAAGAGATCGGCTTAGGCGGACGTATTAATACAATTCTTCAGGCAGCTTTCTTCAAACTTGCTAACATTATTCCTGTTGATGAAGCAGTAAAATATATGAAAGATGCTGCAACTGCATCCTATAGCAAAAAGGGTGAAGCAATTGTTGCGATGAACCATACAGCAATTGATCGTGGTCTTACAGGTCTGAAGGAAGTAATCGTTCCTGAGAACTGGAAGAACTGTGCAGATGAAGATATTTTAGTTAAAGTAACCGAAGGTAGAAAAGAAGTTGTTGATTTTGTTAACAATGTCCTTACTCCTGTAAATGCACAACAAGGTAATGATTTACCTGTATCAGTATTCGTAGAGCAGGCTAACGGTACTCTTCCTCAGGGCTCTTCAAATTATGAGAAACGTGGTATTGCCGTTGATGTACCTACTTGGGATTTAGAGAACTGTATTCAGTGTAACTTCTGTTCTTACGTATGTCCTCACGCTGTTATTCGTCCGGTTGCGTTAACCGCTGATGAAGCTGCAAAAGCTCCGGAGGGCATGAAGAAGACTGCAATGACAGGTGTTCCCGGTATGGAATTTGCTATGACGGTATCTGTACTTGACTGTACCGGATGTGGATCATGTGCAAATGTATGTCCTGGCAAGAAGGGTAACAAAGCACTTGTTTTGAAGCCTCTTGAGACACAATTAGCAGAGCAGAATATATTTGAATATGGTATTTCCTTAGAGGAGAAGCCTGAAGTTGCTGAGAAATTTAAGGATGTAACCGTTAAGGGTAGCCAGTTCAAACAGCCATTACTTGAATACTCAGGTGCATGTGCTGGTTGTGGTGAAACACCTTATGCTAAATTAGTTACTCAATTATTTGGTGAGAGAATGTACATTGCGAACGCTACCGGTTGTTCCTCAATCTGGGGCGGTTCCATGCCTTCTACTCCTTACACAGTAAATAAAAAGGGTCAGGGACCTGCTTGGGCTAACTCCTTATTCGAGGACAATGCTGAGTACGGTTATGGTATGGCTTTAGCACAACAGGCATTAAGAGATAGATTAAAGGGTAAAGTGGAAGCTTTAGCTGCAAGCACAAGCAAAGAAGATGTTAAGGCAGCTGCTGAAAGATACCTTGCAACCTATGAAAATGGTCGTGAGAACTCCGGTGCAACCAGCGCACTTGTAAGAGCATTAGAAGCTTGCGGATGTGCAGAAGGTCAAGAGATCTTGAAGGATAAGGATTTCTTATCCAAGAAGTCTCAATGGATCTTTGGTGGTGACGGTTGGGCTTATGATATCGGCTTTGGTGGTTTGGATCATGTTATCGCAAGTGGTCAGGATGTTAATATCTTAGTATTCGATACTGAGATTTACTCCAATACCGGTGGACAGTCCTCTAAGGCAACACCTACCGGTGCTATTGCGCAGTTCGCAGCAGCTGGTAAGGAAGTTAAGAAGAAGGACTTAGCAGCGATAGCTATGAGCTATGGCTATGTATATGTAGCACAGATCGCAATGGGTGCTGATTATAACCAAACAGTTAAGGCACTTGTTGAAGCTGAAAGCTATAATGGTCCTTCCATCGTTATCGCATATGCTCCTTGTATTAGCCATGGTATTAAGGGTGGTATGGGTACCTCTCAGACAGAAACTAAGAATGCTGTAGCATCCGGATACTGGAACATGTTCCGTTACGATCCTCGTATGATCGTTGATGGTAAGAATCCATTCCAGTTAGACAGCAAGGCTCCTAGTGCAAGCTATCAGGATTTCATCAAGAACGAAGTTCGTTACAGCGCATTAAGCCGTCAGAATCCGGAAAGAGCTGAGCAGTTATTTGCAAATGCAGAAAAGAATGCAGCAGCAAAATATAACCACTTAGTAAAACTTTCTGCTCTTTATGGTCCTGAGAACGAATAATTAAATAAAATAGTTTTTACCTTATGCGTAATTTATTAACTGATTTACGACATATAATTGACAGGCTCGATGTTTCATGCATCGAGCCTGTTTATTATTCAATGGGAAATTACGTCCTATTGAATAATAAGCATCTCCGCAAAGCGAACCATAGTTCGCTTTTGGATGCGCACTCACGCGTAAGGAAATTATCACTACGTGAACGCGTTCGGCGCGAAGAGTCTGATTTGCAGACTCTTTGTTCTATACCCACCGGGCACACTAAAAAGGAGCTGTTGTAATTCTACAACAGCTCCTCTATAAGATACACCTGACTGGATTTGAACCGGCGGCCTTTCGCTCCGGAGGCGAACGCTCTATCCACTGAGCTACAGGTGCAAGTACGGATAATTATCCACGGGGATAGGTTTTCTCGGACTATGTTATTATATACTATCTATTTCGCAAAGTAAAGATTGATTTATATTATTGAGACTGGACAACGTTGATTAAAAGTATACATTTTGCTGTAAATATTGCTTCCTAAATGATGATATTATGTTCTTATTCTTGCATTTTCTTTAGCAGATATCTCTTCTTGTATTTGATTCGAGCATATGTGGCGATCTTTTTATGAATATTGTAGTTGACTATACCTCCAATAGTGCCGATAATTGGAATTCCTTGAACAAATTTTGCGGTTAATAAAGCATCGGATAACATCTGGGCAGTATTTTTCATAAGTACATCAATTTCAAGCTCTGTAACAATATTCTGATCTAGATTTGCACCCAGTTGATCAACTTCAGTATTTAACTCTTTTTGATGGTCGTCTTTTGATATAGCAGCGCAAAGGAGTAGTAAGATATATGCTTTTTCTTCCTCGGTATCATAATGAAATCCATAGCTAAGAGCTATTTCATAAATCGTTTTAACAAGAACGGATATAAATAAAGGAATATCCGGCAAACCGATTCCGAGTAGGCCCAGAACACTGCCTTCTACAACAGATATGGAAGTGTTGATCCGATTGGATTGTTTCGATTGTTTATCAAGGCGTTTTATGTACTGTTTATTTAACTCTCTATCAAAAGCATAATTGTTGATATCATATTCAACTTTTATCTTATCTTTTTGATAAGTTTTTTCAATATAAGGACTTCCTTTTTCAAATACTAGCTGAAAACCCTTATAAAATGCAGTATTCAGAACGGATTTAAGCTTCTCGGGAATCATGCTTTCTAATTTATCCTTGGCGGGTGAAAGGGTGGATTTTAGCATCTGATTCTCAGACTGATTCATAATTTTCTGTTCCAGGCGCTCTATTTGTTTTAGTTGTCTAGTTAATAATTTGTTCATAATTTACCTTTCTATTGAGTGTTATACCATCTATTATACAATTTTAATCCAGTTTTGTATATATTTAATCTTGCATAATGGCGTATTTTAGCATATTATAAATGTTACGAAATTATTAAATAATATTACATAAAAATGAAATATTAAGTTGATTTTTTGCATGTCTAATGTTAAAATAATAGTAACAAAAAATTTTAGGTCTTAATTCGAGGAGAAACAATGAAACTTAAGTATAAAAAGATTATTCTGTTAACTACGATGAGTACGATGGGAATTGGTTTACTTACATTATCCATAAGTAATGATAGAACACAAGTAAAAGAAAGTTTAGGTACCAAGACAACAGCGGAAGCCGGATTATTGGCAGATGTTAGTAATTCGGAGGTTAGCATTCTGGGAGCTGAGCCACGAGGTAGTATCAATCTGCCCGTAACCGTGGCGCCTACTCAGATTCCAACACCGGTTGTATTACCTGTTTATGAAATTGAAGAGGATAGTTATCCTGAGATTAACCAGTTATTTGTTGATTTCTATACTTCAAAGACAAAGCATGATGTGGATGCAATGAAGCTTTTATTAAGTAATCAGAATAACGCAGCATCGCTGGAAAACCTTCAGAAGAAAACACAGTTTATTGAAGAATACAAAAATATCAAAACATATACAAAAAAGAGTTTTTTAGAAGGCACTTATATAGTATATGTTTATCATGAGATAAAATTTACCGGAATTGAAACACCTGCACCTGGTTTGTCAAAGTTTTATATTGTGACCGGTGACGACGGTAAACTAAAGATTTTATCTGAAGAAATGGATGCTGAAACCAAAGATTACTATGATACAAGAGATGAAGATGAAGATGTAGTTGAAATTATTGAGATGACGAACAAGAAAAGCAAAAAAGCTATGGAAAAAGATGAAGATCTTAATACCTTCTGGAAGAGTATTGATGAATTAGCGAAGAGCAAACAGGTCAATGAGCAGGCAGAAGGAGATTCCGCGGAATAAAATTAAAATTAACTCCTTATACTATATACAATTTTATAGAATAAGGAGTTTTCATATGGTTGGAAATGTAGATTTGGATCTTTTGGAAAAGACGTATCAAAATGCTTCCATTGGTATTACAGCAATTGAGGCCGTACTGAATAAAACTACAAACACGGAATTCAATAACGATTTACATCAGCAGTTAAGAGGCTATCAGGAGCTAGCGGATAAATCAAAAAAGCAATTAATTACGAAGGGTGCAAAGGTTAAGGATAATTCCTTCTATACAAAAGCAATGATGAAAGGAAATGTGAAAATGAACACCTTAATCAACTCTTCAGACAGTCACATTGCACAGATGGTAATACAGGGTAGTACGATGGGTATTACTGAAATGACACAGCTTCTGCACGCAAAACAAGAAACAGATGGAACCAGCAAGGAGATTGCAAAGGAATTCGTCCAAAAGGAAGAAGAAAATATTGAGATCATGAAAAAATATTTGTAATATTAAACTGCTGAGACGATATTCACATCGTCAAAAGCAGTTTTTTCATGGATTACTATAGACATGGTTTCGACGATTTATACATAATCAAACAGGATTAATGTGGTGTAGTAGTTAATAACAGTAATAGTAACTACAGGGAAAAACAAGTAGACGAAAAAATATGAATCAAGTATAATAATATATTAGTCAAGTATGATGTACTTAATAATTTGAAAGTGTGGGTGCTATATGCCAAAAAGAACAAAACGATTAACCTCACAGGGCGAAGAAAAAGAGGAGATTAGAATTAATAAATTCTTAAGTGAAGCCGGTGTTTGTTCCAGAAGAGAAGCAGACCGTTTCATTGAGGAAGGAAAAGTTAAAATAGATGGGAAAATAGCTCAAATGGGCTCTAAGGTCACAAAGGATAATCAAGTAACTTTTTGTGATAAACCTGTAAAAAAGGAAGAAAAGCTGGTTCTGATTGCATTTCATAAGCCGGAGGGTATCGTTAGTACCACAGACCATAGTGATCCTGACAATATTATTGACTATATCAATTACGGTATGAGAATTTATCCGATTGGACGGTTGGATAAGGACTCTGAGGGATTAATACTTTTGACGAATGACGGTAATATCGTAAATAAGATTTTACGGGCGGAAAACCATCATGAGAAGGAATACATTGTTACTGTGAATAAAGAAATCACCCTAGAGTTTATTAAAAAAATGTCGACCGGGGTGCCAATACTGGATACTGTAACAAATCCCTGCAAGGTAACTCAAATTGATAAATATACCTTTAATATTATACTGACCCAAGGCTTGAATAGACAGATTAGGCGAATGTGCGAGCATCTGGGCTACAGGGTTGTAAATTTAAGACGCATCCGAGTTATGAATATCTTGTTGGGAAGGTTGAAGCCCGGTGATTATCGAAACGTAACGGATAAGGAAATAGCGGAACTTAACCGAATGTTTAAAAAATAATTTTTGACAGACATTCGATGGAATATCAGTATGTTATTATGATTAAAAAGCAAGGAAGGTATCATGAACTATGGATATCAAGTTAATATACCTCATATAGTCAATGTACTTTATATTAAAAATATGTTTACAAAGAAATACATGCAGTTATCGTTATGAGGAGGAGATAGTATGAGTCAGTCGAACGATACAAATGATAAAAATGTGAATAAGCATTTGAGAATAGAAGAACTCATAATAGAGTTAAATGAAGCGTCCGAGGTATACTATAATGGGCAGGAAGAAATTATGTCAAACTTCGAATGGGATGCTAAATTCGATGAACTAGCAGCCCTGGAAAAAGAAACAGGATATATTTTACCAAACAGTCCCACTCAAAATGTTGGATACGAAGAAAGTAATGGAGCTAAGGAACAGCATGAATTCCCTGCTCTTTCATTAGCAAAATCAAAAAAGATTAATGAGATACAAAAATGGGCTGAGGATAAAGCTATCTGGCTTTCCTGGAAACTGGATGGTTTAACATTAATCCTGACATATGATGGTGGTAAGCTTACTAAGATTCTTACAAGAGGGAGTGGCACAATAGGTACAAACATTACCTATATGAAGGAATCAATGAAAGGCTTCCCCTTAAAAATCAAGTATAAAGGTCATATGGTTGTACGTGGTGAAGCTACAATCTCATATACAGATTTTGCAATGATTAAT
The DNA here is from genome assembly GCA_023414875.1 of Bacillota bacterium. Classification (GTDB taxonomy): domain Bacteria; phylum Bacillota; class Clostridia; order Lachnospirales; family Lachnospiraceae; genus Mobilitalea. The sequence goes on from JAEZMV010000017.1 coordinate 208,442, forward strand.
GACACAATCGAGGATGATGACGATAAGTACGCAAATCCTCGTAATCTGGCAGCTGGAACATTAGGTTTGGATGATGCCCAAAAAGTTAAGGAAAGACATGTTCATTTTTATGCTTTTACACTAGTTTATTTTGAAGATAACATGAAATCCTGGGGTGACAGAATGAACTATCTGGAAAAAGAGGGTTTTTCTGTTGTTGATAGAGAGGCTACAACGGCTGATGCTCTTCCGGACGTTATTGAACGATGGACAAAAAAGGTTGAAAATGGTGAAATGGATCTTCCGGTGGATGGACTGGTTATCTGTTATGACGATATAGAATATGCAGCGACCGGTAGTATTACAGGTCATCATGCAACCAGAGCAGGTTATGCATTCAAATGGGAGGATGTATCAGCAGAAACAGAGCTTGAATATATTGAATGGTCATGTGCTGCTTCTACGATATCACCTGTGGCAGTATTTAAACCGGTTCAGCTTGAGGGGACCACTGTAACAAGAGCATCCTTGTGTAATATCAGCGAGATGGAGCGTCTTGGTATCGGAAAATCAAGTGTTCTTGAAATTATTAAGGCAAATAAAATTATTCCTAAATGTGTCTCTGTAAAGAAATCGGAAGGAAAATTCGAGATTCCGGACCAGTGTCCTGTATGTCATGCTAAAACTGAAATTAAAATAAGTCCTAAGAGTAATACAAAGACCTTACATTGTACAAACCCAAACTGCACGGCAAAGAATGTGAAAAAGTTTACTCGCTTTGTTAGTAAAGCAGGCATGGACATTGATGGCTTATCCGTTCAGACAATGCTAAAATTCATTAACCTGGGTTATATATCTAGGTATGCAGACATTTATAATCTAGATCAACATATTGATGAAATCAAGAATCTTGAAGGCTTTGGAGAGAAATCATGTGAAAATATGATTTCAGCAATAGAAAAGAGTAGAGATGTTCATCCGGTTAACTTTATTTATGCACTTTGTATTCCAATGATTGGTACGGATGCAGGCAAAAAAATTATAGGAAGGATAGGGTTTGAAGACTTCTTAAGTAGATTAAGTAACGATGAAGGCTTTGAAGATATCGAGGGGATTGGCCCGGAAAAGTCTAGTTCGATAATAGGTTGGTATCAGGAGACTGAGAATAAGCTGACACTTGAAACATTACTGAAAGAAGTTAATATAAAAAAAGTTGATAACAAAGCTAATGCGGGAGGAAAATGCACGGGCCTCATATTTGTTATAACCGGAGATGTACACCATTATAAAAACCGTGATGAATTTAAAGCTTATGTAGAAAGTCAAAATGGCTCCGTTACCGGTTCTGTATCTAATAAAACTAATTATCTGGTGAATAATGATATAGAGTCAGCTTCATCAAAAAATCAAAAGGCGAAACAACTAGGTGTTCCTATCATAACCGAGGATCAATTTGTCGAGATATTTGGATAAACCTTATAAACATACATGTGTATAATTTCTTAGTAGTAAACAAAGCAGAAATATTTTATGGTTTCTGCTTTATTTATTACTGGAGTTTTGAAAAGGTCAAGATGTACTTGTTTTTAAAATGGCAGAAAATGGTATTTACGACTATTATTTGTTGATTTATTTTAAGAATCATGTTATGATACTTGTTACTATGACAAAAAATATAGAAGTGGTGATAAATTATGCCGATTAAAGTGCAAAGCGATTTACCTGCAAAACGAATCTTAGAAGATGAAAATATCTTTATCATGGATGAAACCCGTGCAATGCACCAGGACATCAGACCTTTAAAAATTGCCATCTTGAACTTGATGCCAATTAAGGAGGATACGGAGGTTCAGTTATTGCGTAGTCTTTCCAATACACCTCTGCAGGTCGATGTTACCTTTTTAACAACCGGAACCTATGTCGGAACCCATACTCCTACCAGCCATTTAGATCAATTTTATCAAACCTTTGAAGATGTTAAGCATAAGAAATTTGATGGTTTGATTATCACCGGAGCGCCGGTAGAGCTTATGGAATTTGAAGAGGTTACTTATTGGGAAGAGTTAGTTAAGGTAATGGAATGGTCAAAAACGAATACTACTTCTACACTTCACATCTGTTGGGGAGCGCAAGCCGGCCTATATTATCACTATGGAATACATAAAAAGACATTAGATAAGAAGATGTTTGGTATCTATGAGCATAAAGTTTTAAATAGAAGAGTACCTTTTGTTAGAGGTTTTGATGATATATTCTATGCACCTCATTCCAGATACACCACAGTATCCAGAGAGGATATATTAAGTAATGATAAGCTCTCCATACTTGCAGAATCAGAGGAAGCCGGAGTGTTTATCGTGATTGCACAGGATGATAAGCAGATATTTGTAATGGGACACCCTGAATATGACAGAATATCACTGGATAAAGAGTACAAAAGAGATGTAAAAAAAGGTTTAGATATAGAATTGCCGAAGAATTATTATCCGGAGGATCAGCCGGAGTTTAGGCCAAATCTAGTTTGGAGAGCCCATGCAAATGCCATGTATACCAATTGGCTGAATTACTATGTATATCAGGTTACGCCTTATGATCTTTAAGGTCAACTTGGTAGTTATCAAATTGACACCTTATTAGCTTTAATATTCGATTTACGCTTACCAGGTGACAACGTATGAGCTTTAATCAACACTAGCTAATTGTAAGATTGTTTGCAAATGAATTCAGTCTCAAATTGGGGGACCGGGATATGAAGTGGTTAAATGATTTATTAACTCAACCTGCCTTTTTGCTTACTCTGGTTATTGTTATCGTAAGTGTATGTATTTTGATTGTGGTAATCATACTGCTATACAGGCTAGAGAATGAGAAGAGAGTTACGAGAGCGGCCTTGGAATTGAAGAAAATTACAAACAGTATCCGTGCAGGGTTGGTTCATTTTATCTTGGAGGATAACTGCAGGATTTTGTATGCCAGTAAAGGCTTTTATGATATTCTGGGTTATAGTAAAAATGAAGCTAAGGAACAGAATAAAATATCAATATTAAGTTTTATAGGTCAGAGGAATATCAATTTCATTCAAGATGTGAAGAAGCAATTAAACAATGAAACAATTCGCTGTGACGTTCGAATGTTGACGAAGGATGGTAACATTCTTCATATGTTAATGAACGGCAACAGCTCGACAGGTAAGGATGGAAAGCACACCGTGTCCGCTGTCTTTATTGATATGAGTGAACAGAAGAAAATGCAAGATATGATACTGGTGGAAGGCGAGAGATACCGAATTGCCACCGAGTTATCCAAAGATGTCCTGTTTGAATATCATATCCTTAAGGATCAAATGATATATACCGAAAAGTATAAGGATTTATTTGGTAGGAATCCGGTAATACATGATTTTATATCTACCAATGGAAAGCAAAGAGACTTAATACATCCGGATGATTGGGGAATTTATCTTGAGTTGTGCCAAGAATTAGCGGAAGGTAAGATTATTATTGAAGCTGAATTTAGAATCAAGGACCGCTTGGGAGGATATATCTGGTGTCAAATAATGGGAAAAACCATTTATGATGACGATAGACAACCGATACGTGTAATTGGTAAGATGGTTAATGTAGATACCCACAAAAAAGAACTGGAAGCGTTGGAATACAAAGCAACCAGAGATCCTTTAACCGGAGTTTATAATAAAGAAGTTACTATTAAAAAGATTGATAAATTTATTACCGGTAATAAAGATGGTAAGCACATTCTAATGTTTATTGACTTTGATGATTTTAAGAGCATCAATGATAATTATGGACATTTGCAGGGAGACAAGGTATTATCCTTTGTTATCGGCCGCATCAAGGAAGTTTTTCTTGAAGGCGAGATTATTGGACGAATCGGAGGAGATGAATTTGTCGTATTTTCCGGCAACATCAACAGCATTGATGAGATTATGGCTAAAGCGTCCAAATTAAAGAATGCACTTGATACCACCTACATCAGCGATGATAACATTATTCCAATCTCGGCAAGTATCGGTATATCAGTATACCCCGAAGCGGGATTACATTATGAACAGCTTATGGACAGAGCGGATAAAGCTCTTTATAAGGTTAAGGAGCAGGGTAAGAATAATTTTATGCTATATTCAGTAGCTATTTAAGATCACCCTTTTTAATTGAACCAGTAATAATAAGTAAACCCATACAGATGATGCATAACAGGAAGCAAAAAGTCAGTAAGATAATTGCTTCGTGGATATGTGTCATCTTTTTTATGTATTCATAACATTCTTTTAGCAGGAAGCCGGAAAAGGCGGTAATGAGGCCGGGTTTAACGATGGAGTTAACCGAATCAAAATCAAAGGGTATATTTTTTACCACAGCAAAGGTATCTAGTCCTGTGATTATCAGCTGTCCAATTAGTAAAGCAATAAGATAACCGTTAATACCTCTGGCGGGAATTAAGAATATCAGTAAAAGTATTTTGCATAAAGAGCCAATAATCGAATTGATAAAAGTAATATGAGCCTTTCCAAGTCCATTAATAATGCTGCTTAATGTAGTTGTTAAATAAAAAAACGGACAGAGCCAGGCCAGAATCATCAAGTACTCACCGGATAAAGCATTATGGAATACCGAATTTCCAAGCTCCTTACCAAAATAAATAAAGACCCCGGTGCTGATAATTCCGATAATCAGACTGTATTTTATGGATACTGAGGTCGTTTTCCCGATCAGCCTTTGGTTATTCAAGGCCTGCGCTTCGGAAATGGTGGGAAGTACAAGAACAGCAAGCGCATTAATCACTGCAGTTGGGAACATGATAAAAGGAATGGACATACCATTTAAAATACCAAAGACTATCAATGCTTCCGGTATACTAAGTCCGGATCTACGAAGCATGGCAGGGATTAAAACTGCTTCAATACTGTGTAAGATACTTAATAACAAACGATTTGCCGAAAGCGGAACGCTTAAGGAAAGAAGACTTTTTGTAATAGTCTTTCTGCTGCTGGCCAAAGCGTTTGAATCCGGCCCGTATACAAGCATTTTATATGGTGAGGAGGTAATAAATATAGAAAAAAAGTTATATAAGCAGGAAGCGATCTCTCCCGCAACCAGACCGATAACAGCCAATTCACAGGTCACCTTTAGGTCACCGTTTCCAATGGATAATGCAATGAGATATACAACTATAACGCGAATGGCTTGTTCCAGTAATTGAGTTAAGGCAGGAACTCCAGCTTTTTTAAGCCCATAATAGTAGCCGTTAATACATGCAGTAACACCGCAGAACGGAAATACCACAGCTAATATTCTTACAGAGGATGCACTTCTTGCTTCCATAAGAAAACGCCATGCAATAAAGTCAGCATTTATATATACCAGTAAAGATAGGACTGCAGCTACTGATACAGAAATCAGCATTCCGATGCGTAGTATTTTATATATGTTTTTTGGATTTCGTTTACCCAGCTCGGCAGCTACCAGTCGTGATATTGAGGTTTGTATGCCGGTTGCATAGATAGTAAAGCAAATGCCGTAAACCGGAAATATTAGCTGATATATCCCCAGTAGTTCAGGGCCCATTGTTTTCGATAAGAAGATACGATAAAAGAATCCAATAAACCGGGTAATAAAACCGGCCAGGGTAAGGATTATCGTACCTTTTAATATATTACTTTTCTTTATATATCTTACTTGTTGAGCTGTTAGATCCTTTTTATTCATTTGGTGTACCCTTATGAAATCTTTTCTATGTATATATATTTCTTACTCAGAGAACTTAGACCCAAAGTTGTTGCCTCTGATGAGTGCAGATTATTGAAAAAAAAATAAAAATATGGAAAATTTTTAAATGTATATTGACAACAAAGATACAGAATGATATATTATAACCGAGTAATTTAATAGGAATTAAAACAATAGGAATTAAAATAGTAGGAATTGTTTATAATGAATATGTTATAGAATCCAATTTATTAAATTAGATGAATATGTGAGGTGAGATGTATGAGGCTATCTACCAAAGGTAGATATGGATTAAGAGCAGTGCTTGATCTCGCAGTACATTCTGACGAGGAAGCAGTCGCCTTAAGCCAGGTTGCGGAGCGACAGGGTATATCAATGAACTACCTGGAGCAGCTGATTGCAAAATTAAAAAAAGCAGGTATCGTAAAGGGTATCCGGGGAGCTCAGGGAGGTTATATGCTAGCTCTTTCGGCAGAGGAGATTTCTGTAGGAGCTATCCTTCGCGCTTTAGAAGGTGATTTAAATCCTGTGGATTGCTCTGAAGTGAATATGGGAGATGGCATCTGCAGCAACTCGGATTCTTGTGTAACAAAATATGTTTGGAAGCGTATAAGTGATAGTATAAACGACGCGGTAGATTCAATTAAACTTTCTGAACTGGTGGCTGAGAGCAAAAAAGTTCAATCTGATATAGGTTCCACGGATACGAAAGCAAAGCAGACATGTGGTAAATAATTTATGTTTAGGAGATGACAACATGGAGAAAAAGATATACCTTGATAATGCGGCAACAACAAAAACCAGACCTGAGGTTGTGGAAGCTATGCTCCCTTACTTTACTGAGTTATACGGCAACCCGTCCAGTGTCTATGAATATGCAGCCCAGAATAAAAAGGCAGTAGATGAAGCCAGAGGAACAATAGCTAAGATTATGGGTGCTGATACATCTGAAATATATTTTACGGCAGGCGGAACCGAGGCGGATAACTGGGCTTTGAAAGCTGCTGTTGATGCATATGCAACAAAGGGTAATCATATCATTACCTCTAAGATCGAGCATCATGCGATTCTTCATACCTGCGAATATCTTGAGAAACATGGTATCGAAGTGACCTATGTCGATGTCGATGAGAATGGCATTCTTAAATTGGATCAATTAGAGAAGGCAATTCGTCCTACTACCATACTGATCTCTATCATGTTTGCAAATAATGAAATAGGGACCTTACAGCCCGTTAAAGAAATCGGGGCAATTGCAAAGAAACATAATGTATTATTTCATACGGATGCAGTACAAGCTTATGGACAGGTTCCGATTGATGTAAATGAAATGAATATCGATATGCTAAGCGCCAGCGCTCATAAATTAAACGGACCAAAAGGAATTGGTTTCCTATATATTAGAAAAGGTGTAAAGATACGTTCCTTAATGCATGGTGGTGGTCAGGAGAGACAAAGAAGAGCCGGCACGGAGAATGTCCCCGGTATCGTAGGATTCGGTAAAGCAGTTGAGATAGCAATGGCAACCATGGAGGAAAGAACTAAAAAAGAAATTAAATTACGAGACTTATTAATAAAACGTGTAATGGATGAAATTCCTTTCGTACGTGTAAATGGTGATAAGCTTCGAAGACTTCCAAATAACGTTAATTTTAGCTTCCAGTTTATCGAAGGCGAATCCCTGCTGATTATGTTGGATATGAATCGGATTTGTGCATCCAGCGGTTCGGCTTGTACTTCGGGATCCTTAGATCCTTCTCATGTACTTTTAGCTATCGGTCTACCTCATGAGATTGCACACGGTTCCTTGAGACTGACAGTTAGTGAGGAGAATACAGAGGAAGAAATCAATTATACTGTTGATAGGATTAAAGAAATTGTTAATAAGCTCCGAAATATGTCCCCGTTATATGAGGATTTCATTAAGAAGAAAGAGGATCATTAATATAAAATAATCAGAAGCAATTTACGATATTATTGGAGGAAAAGATTATGTATACTGAGAAAGTAATGGATCATTTTACAAATCCCAGAAATGTGGGTGAAATAGAGAATGCCAGCGGTGTTGGTACCGTAGGAAATGCTAAATGCGGAGATATCATGAGAATATATCTTGATATTGATGACGCAGGAATCATTCATGATGTTAAATTTAAGACCTTTGGCTGTGGTGCGGCAGTAGCAACCAGCAGTATGGCAACTGAACTGGTAAAAGGAAAATCAGTACAAGAGGCATTAAAGATAACAAATAAAGCAGTTATGGAAGCTCTGGATGGGCTACCGCCGGTTAAGGTTCACTGCTCCTTGTTGGCAGAAGAGGCAATTCATGCCGCTCTTTGGGATTATACAGAAAAAAAAGGAATAACAATTGAAGGTCTGACGAAGCCTAAGTCCGATATCCATGAGGATGAAGAAGAGGTTGAATACTAATTATCATAGCACACTATTGTAATTATGATATGTCCGCTTGGTGATTATTAACAGGAACATGAAGTTTAGTCACAGCGCAATCTATAGAATGGTAGAAATTACCGTATACGATCTTTGAATTATCATATTACGGAGGTAACAATGGAGAAAGTAGTAGTGGGTATGTCCGGAGGGGTAGATTCCTCAGTTGCAGCATATCTGTTAAAGAAACAGGGCTATGATGTAATAGGCGTTACCATGCAGATCTGGCAGGATGAGGATGTCTGTTCCATGGAAGAAAATGGTGGCTGCTGCGGTCTAAGTGCGGTCGAGGATGCAAGAAGAGTGGCATCGGTGTTGGATATCCCATACTATGTTATGAATTTTAAACAGGAGTTCAAACAGAATGTAATAGATTACTTTGTTTCTGAATATCTTCAGGCAAGGACACCAAATCCATGTATTGCATGTAATCGATATGTTAAATGGGAAGCTTTACTAACCAGGTCCTTAAATATCGGAGCTTCCTATATTGCTACGGGACACTATGCAAGTATAGCTAAGCTTCCGAATGGTAGATTTACGATTAAAAAATCTGTGACTCAGGCAAAGGATCAGACCTATGCCTTATATAACCTGACGCAGCATCAGCTGTCACATACGCTTATGCCAGTTGGTGAGTTTACCAAGGATGAAATCAGGGCTCTTGCCCAGGAAATGAAGCTTCCGGTGGCTAATAAGCCCGATAGCCAGGAGATATGTTTTGTATCCGATAATAATTATGCCGGATTTATCTCTGATTATTTACAGGATAATAATAAAATTGAACGTGATTTCGACCTTAATCGAAGTGAATATACGGGTTTAACTCCCGGGAACTTCGTAAATCGCGCAGGTGAAGTAATCGGTACTCATAAGGGCTTAATCCACTATACGGTTGGACAGAGAAAAGGATTGGGGATTGCTATGGGACAACCTGTATTTGTACTCGAACTGAGACCGGAAACCAATGAGGTTGTCTTAGGTAATTCATATGAAGTGTTTACAGACCGCCTGTATGCAGACCGATTAAACTTTATGGCGATTGAAGACTTAGAAGGCGAATTAGAGGTTGAAGCTAAAATCAGATACAGCCATAAGGGTGCAAAGTGTACGATAAGGAGGACCTCAAGGGATCAAGTGCTATGTATCTTTGAGGAGCCTCAGCGGGCGATTACACCCGGTCAGGCTGTTGTGTTTTACCAGGGCGATTATGTAGTAGGTGGCGGTACGATCATCCGGTAATATCTAAAATTGGGAGTAGAAGAATGTTTTTACAAGTAAGTGGTTTCATACTGATTTTGTAAAAATACTTCTACTCCCAATTTGATTTATGTATATTTTTTTTTAGGTGTATATTTTGCTAGAGCATCTCGTAAATAGGTTTTCCCTGAACAAAGTTTGCATAATATCGGAAGCCGATGCTTTTAAGCAGGTCCGGTATTAAATGAAAATCGTAACATAGGTGTTCGGGTTTATGAGCATCGGAGCCGATCGTGATTAGTTCACCGCCAAGCTCTTTATAACGGATTAATATCTCCGCTTTCGGATGAGGATATCCAAGGCCGTATTTTAAGCCGGCGGTATTTATTTCAATACCCTTGCCATAAGATATGATGGTTTTGAGAACCTCATCCAGTAGGTCGGCGTATTCATGATAGTTATAATCTATCTTTTGCTCAGACTGTCCGGGTACATAACGGATGATATAGTCAAGATGTCCGTAAATATGAAATCCTTGAAAGGATTTACAGTTTATGAGGATGGACTCAAAATAATTTTGAATCCCCTCTTTCAGAGTACGAGTTTCCCAATATACTGGATAATAAGGATCGTCATGATCAACGACATGGGAGGAGCCTAATACAAAATCAAAGGGATAGCTATCTAGTAAAGCTGACATCCGAGTGGTTAGGTGAGGCTGCAAACCTAACTCAATGCCAGTAAGTATAGTAATCTGCTTCTGATAAGCTTCCTTCAGTTTGTTCAGTTTTTTTGTATATTCCTCAGGGTCAAATTCAAAGTTATATTTACTAACCGGAGGATAATCATAATCCATATGGTCAGTAAAACAGATTCTTTTTAATCCTAATTGAATAGCCCGTTCAATTATTTGCTCCATAGGAGCTTTTGAATCACTGGAAAAATCGGAATGCACATGATAATCGGCAATAATCATAATAAATCTCCTTTAGAAATGCATTTGGTTAAGGGTTTTGCTACGGTACAAGATTTATTCCGGAGATATCCGTTGAAGAAATTAAGGAATAATTCGTATAGTACACAACAAAGCCTGGTTTTCCGCCGCTGGTTTTTTTTACATTCTTCTTTAAAGTGTAGTCAATCTCCACTTTATCGGCATCTCTTCCGCTGGAATAATAAGCAGCCAGTCTTGCTGCCTCTTCATAAGTTCGATCAGGGAGCTCCTTTCCATCAGCCTTCACAATTACGTGGGAACCGGCCATCTTCTTGGCATGGAACCACCAGTCGCCGCCATCAGCAAATTGGAAGGTTAACTCATCATTCTGATAATTATTTTTACCTACATAGATATGATAACCGTCAGAAGAGATATAATGGAACGGCTTGCTTTTATTACCGGACTTTTTCGCTTTTACCTTCTTGCTTTGAGGTTCATTAACATATTTACGTTTGATATAACCGAAATCGGTTAATTCTCGCTTTAAGGCAATTAAATCAACTTCCTCGGCTGCGATATCTAATGCTGTTCGGATAGATTCTAGATGAGATAGCTCATCCTTTGTTTCCTGAAGCTGTTGAGTCAGGGCATCATAGGTACGCTTTAGTTTATTGTATTTTTCAAAATAATGTTTTGCATTCTCCATCGGTGTTAGGGTTGGATCGAGCGGAATACTGATGTCTTCATTGGAGTAATAATTAACCGTATTCAATACCTTAACACCGGGTTCAAGACCATAGCCGTAGGCAGTAATCAATTCACCATATATCTTGAACTTATCCCTTTTATCAGTATCTGTAAGCTGCTTTAGCTGTAAGTCGTACTTTTTGCTTGTCCGATCAATTGCGTTTGATACTACCTTACGTAAATCGAAGGACTTTTGACGGATTCGTGCAACTGCATTTTTCGTAGAATAAAAGGCTTCCAGAAGAGAAGAGACGGAATTAAAGTGTTGCACCTCGTGATTAGGAAAGCAATGAAGTGTAACACTGGAGAAATCTACAGGAATACCGTCCTGAGATACAATATTCGGCGTAAACGCACCATTTTTTACGTCTTCCATAAGACGGTCAAAGGTTTTATAAAGATGCAAACCGGCGGTTTCACTAAGCTTATCGGTGATATCATCTGCTTCAAGGGAAGCCCGGCAGCAGATTTCATTGGCTAGAAGTGGGCTAATACCAGTGAAGCTGGAGTAAAGAGCCTTTCCGATAGACATTGGTTTTTTCAATACGAATTCCTGAAAAGCTTCGTAGGAGGCTGTCAAGGGATCCAGCTTCTCAGTGGTAGCCGGTATAAAGTACTCACGACCGGGTAAAACCTCCCGCACTGAACTAACAAACTGGTTTATTCTTTTTATGCTGTCAATGATAATCATATCCTCATTACAGAAGATGATATTACTGTGTTTCCCCATCAACTCTATGATTAGATATTTTATCCTTTGGTCCCCCATTTCATCCAGATGTTCCAATTTAAAGTTAATGATTCGTTCTAAACCGGGTTGGAAAATATCCAAAATTCTGGCGCTGTTTAAATGCTTCCGTAACAGCATGCAGAAATTCGGAGCTGTGAGAGGACTCGGCTTCACGTTCTCAGTCAGATAAATTAAAGGAAGTCCGGCCCCCGCTGAGAGAAGAAGCTTGTATTGCTCTCTGGCCTGACCCTTTACAGTGATAAGCAATTCATCCTTTTCCGGCTGTGCTATTTTATTAATTCGGCCATCCAGTAAAGTTTCTCGTAATTCTTTTATTAAATTAGCAATAACAACACCATCGAATGCCATAATAATCTCCTTATGAAAACGGTATAATACCGGGTTATCAAATATTCGTTGAAAATAATTCAAGTAGCTATCGTATTTATATATTCATGAATTATAGCATATCTTTTTATAAATGAATACCCTTTTCCCATCATATTGGTTTAAGTGCTTTGATTAAGCAAATATTAGTTATTCCCTGTGAAAGATGAATATTAATTAAATATTAGTGAAAGATAATGAAGGATCACTGTTATTGAAAAATACAGTTTAATTAAGCGAGAATTGGGTGAAACTCTTTCAAAGCAAAATTCGAACAAGAATGAGTAGGCCTGTAGTATTTGTGTAATCATGCGCATATCGGTCAAAAAATGCATGATTATTAAAAAAACTTCTTGCATATTTCAGAAATTGTGGATATAATGAAAAAAGCAAATTCAAAGGCGCATTTGTTTTTTTAATGCGCCTTTTTTTTGTAAATTTTAATCAAAGGAGATTAAATATGGGATACGTTGATGAAGTAATTGAGTTGGTAGTTAAGAAAAACCCAGCAGAGCCGGAGTTCCATCAAGCAGTAAAGGAAGTATTAGAATCCTTAAGAGCAGTAGTTGATGCGAACGAAGAGAAATTCAGAAATGAAGGACTACTTGAAAGACTTGTCGAGCCAGACAGACAGATAAAATTCAGAGTACCGTGGGTAGATGACAACGGCAAAGTACAGGTTAACACAGGTTACCGTGTACAATTTAATAATTCGATTGGACCTTACAAGGGTGGTTTACGTTTACATCCTTCCGTAAATCTCGGAATTATTAAATTCTTAGGTTTTGAGCAGATTTTCAAGAACTCTTTAACAGGACTTCCAATTGGCGGAGGTAAGGGTGGTTCTGATTTTGATCCCAAGGGTAAATCCGATAGAGAAGTACTGGCATTCTGCCAAAGCTTCATAACAGAATTATACAGATACATCGGTGCAGATGTGGATGTTCCTGCAGGTGATATCGGTACAGGCGGCAGAGAAATTGGCTTTATGTACGGTCAATTCAAAAAGCTTAAGGGAACCTATGAGGGTGTATTAACAGGTAAAGGATTAACCTTTGGTGGATCTTTAGCTAGAACAGAGGCTACCGGTTATGGTTTATTATATTTAGTAGAAGAAATGTTAAAGTGTAACGGTAAGGATATAAACGGCAAGATCTGTACTGTATCCGGCTCCGGTAATGTAGCGATTTATGCTATCCAGAAGGCTCATCAGATGGGTGCTAAATGTGTAACCTGCAGTGATTCCAATGGATGGATCTATGATCCGGAGGGAATTGATGTAGCAACTCTTCAGGATATTAAAGAGGTAAAACGTGCAAGATTAACAGAATACAAGAAAAGTAGACCTAATGCAGAATATCATGAGGGCAGAGGGGTATGGTCTGTTAAGTGTGATATTGCTCTTCCTTGCGCAACTCAGAACGAGCTTCTTATTGATGACGCAAAAGTATTGGTTGCTAACGGCTGCTTCGCAGTAGCTGAAGGTGCAAACATGCCTACAACCTTAGAAGCTACAGAATATCTGTTAGCTAACAAGGTTATGTTTGCTCCCGGTAAGGCAGCAAATGCAGGTGGTGTTGCTACTTCCGCATTAGAAATGACCCAGAACAGTGAGAGATTGAGCTGGACCTTTGAAGAGGTTGATGCTAAATTAAAGCAGATCATGGTTAACATCTTCCACAGTATGGACGACGCTGCGAAAAGATATAATGCATCAGGTAATTATGTAGTTGGTGCTAATATCGCAGGCTTTGAGAAGGTAGCTACCGCTATGATGGCTCAGGGTATTTGGTAAAATTATACTTAGATTACAAAGGGGTAATCTTATACGTATAACATAAGTACTTAATAATAATAAATTTAAGCTGTCTCAAAACAGCTGCATTTTAGAAGGTGCAGTCCTGTTTTAAGGCAGCTTTTTTGTTCAATAGGATTAGGTTGTCAATAGCGAACAGTATATTTTAATTCGTCAATATGCACTATTTCATAATTATGTTATACAGAACATAGTTCATGCGCAACACGCTGTCCCACAAAGCGCTGCAAAATGCAGCGCTTGGATGAAGTACGTTACGACTCTCATACAGTTGCACATCAAACTATATTCTACATAACATTAAAGGCTAGTTGTTGATGTGCATATTGACGAATGCTATTTTTTGTAAGGCTTTTGACACCCTTATCTCAATGGGAAATAGCATCCTGAATAGTTTAAGCAAATATTTTTCAATAAAACACATTCTCCATAATATCTTCACAAGCAACTGTTATGATAAATTAAGATTATTGATGAATTATTAATAAGGAGAATATATATGTCTTCAAGCATAATAAGAAAAACGTTATATATTGTTAATATGTCCTGCGCTAACTGTGAGAATATCATTGAACAGGAATTATCTAAGGTAGCGGGGATTGAGCATGTTAGAGCAAACTATACTACAGGTACTGCTACCGTAACGTTTGATGAGGATATCATCAGCATTGCAAAAATTGAAGAGCTGTTAGAGAAAGAAAATTATCATGTAAGAAGAGAAGAAATTCAAAATTCAAGCACAGTTGCCTCTCCTAAAATGAACAACACAAGCCGGTCAGCTCAAACAGGATCAAAGGAAAAGGATTACACGGATTATGTCGCGATGGGCATCATTATATTTGCTCTTTACATCATAGCAAAACGTTTTGGACTTATTAATATCTTTAATTCATTTCCGATTGCGAAAGAAGGTATGGGGTATGGTATGCTGTTTCTGATCGGAATACTGACCTCAGTCCACTGTGTAGCTATGTGCGGTGGTATCTGTCTTTCGCAATGTGTACCGAAGACAGAAGCAGGGGCTTATACCGATAAATATTCTGCACTTCGACCAAGTTTATTATATAACCTGGGTAGAGTAATCTCATATACAGTAATCGGTGGTCTCGTTGGAGCAATCGGTTCTGTTGTGAGCTTCTCCGGAGTTATGAAAGGAATCGTTCAGATACTTGCCGGTGTTTTTATGGTAATCATGGGATTAAATATGCTAAATATATTTCCGTGGCTTCGAAAAATAAATCCAAGAATGCCGAAAATATTTGCTAAAAAGATTTACGCAAACAAAAACAGTAAAAGTCCTTTCATCATAGGATTATTAAACGGTTTCATGCCCTGTGGTCCTTTACAGGCCATGCAGCTATATGCACTTTCCACCGGAAGCTTGTTAAAAGGAGCTTTAGCAATGTTCTTATTCAGTGCAGGAACAGTGCCTTTGATGTTTGCTTTCGGAGCCCTCAGTTCTTTTCTTAGTAAAAAGTTAACAGTAAAGATGATGAAAGTATGTGCGATTTTAGTTGTTATCTTAGGTGTTTTCATGTTTAATAATGGTATGGGACAATCCGGCATATCCTTATCTATGCTTCCGAGGGGTGCAAATAATTCCGGAGCAGGTAATATCGCAACGATAGAGGATGGAATACAGGTTATAACGACAGGGCTTTCCTCCGGTCGTTATGAGGCGATAACAGTCCAAAAGGGCACTCCGGTCAAATGGATTATCCAGGCAGAAAAGGGTGACATCAACGGATGTAATAATAGTATCATTATACCGAAATTAGGAATTCAGAAGGATCTTGAGGTGGGTGATAATATCATTGAATTTATACCGACCAAAAGTGAAACCATTCCTTATAGTTGCTGGATGGGAATGATAAGAAGTAATATTACGGTAGTAGATGATTTAAAGTAATTTTATAAATTCATAGATAAGCATTCGAACCGATAATTAAGTAATTAATATAAATAGAAAATGGAGACAATCATATGAAACTTACAAAATACAGAAAGAAACTAATCATCATCTGTAGTGCGGTAATTATTCTTGTTGCATTAGCTTTTGATATTAAAGTTACTGATAAGAATGACAACAAATCCGATGAAGTAACCTCCACAGGTATAGGGGTAGCGAAGGATAGTGATGTAGTAATTCCGGTAAAGGATATTACAGAAACAGTAGCATTTTATCCGGCAGAAATAAATGGGACTAAGCTTGAGGTGATGGCAGTAAAAGCTCCGGATGGTACCATACGCACTGCATTTAATACCTGTCAGGTATGTTATAGCTCCGGTCGTGGATATTATGAGCAGGAGGGTGATAAATTGATATGTCAAAACTGCGGTAATAGCTTTGGTATGGAGGAGGTTGAAGTTACCAAAGGTGGCTGTAACCCAGTTCCGATTACTCCTGAATATAAGACTGTAAATGATGATACAATTACCATATCAAAAGATTTTTTAGCTGAAGCTACAGTGATTTTTGGGAATTGGAAATAAATATTTGTCAATAAATAAACTGAAAGGTTGAGATAAAGAATGAATAAAGAGACAATAAAAATAAGTGGTATGACCTGTGCTGCCTGCGCTCAGAGAGTGCAGAAGGCAGTCAGTAAAATAGATGGGATAGCCAATGCAAATGTAAATTTCGCTACAGAGAAATTATCCGTTGAGTTTGACGAACAGATAGCTTCTATTCCGGCAATCAAAGATGCTGTTGAAAATGCCGGATATGGCGTAGTAGAAGACAGTAAATCGAATCAGGTAACAATACCTATTGGTGGTATGACCTGTGCAGCCTGTGCCCAGAGAGTAGAAAAGGCAATCGCAAAGCTTGAGGGGATCTTGAAGGTATCGGTGAATTTGGCTACTGAGAAAGCAACCATAGAATATGATTCGCAGGTAATACGATTATCAGTGATTAAGCAATGTATTGAAAAAACCGGCTATAAAGCATTAGAAATAGAGAAGAATATAGTGGATGAGGATAAGCTTCGTAAGGAGAAAGAAATTAAGACACTTTGGATAAAATTCATTGTTGCATCTCTTTTTGGACTCCCATTATTATATTTCGCCATGGTTCCGATGATCTCCTGGTGGCCATTCCCGGTTCCAAGAGCACTTAACCCGATGTTGTACCCATTACGTTTTGCTGTGCTTCAAATTGCGCTAACAACTCCAATTATTATTGCCGGTTATAAATTCTATACGGTAGGTTTTAAAGCACTGATCCAAAGAAGCCCTAATATGGACTCTTTGGTAGCAATCGGTACCTCGGCTGCGATTTCTTTCAGTTTGTACAATACCTACCGTATTATTAGCGGTGATTTTGGTGCAGTTGAAGGTTTATATTATGAAACAGCAGGTGTAATCATAGCTTTAATCCTGCTGGGTAAATCCTTAGAGGCAGTATCTAAGGGAAAAACCTCCGAAGCAATTAAGAAACTTATGGGCCTGGCTCCAAAGACTGCAATTGTAGTTGAAGACGGAAAAGAAATTGAGGTTCCAATCGACGAAGTAGAAACCGGTGATATCATTCTTGTAAAGCCGGGTGAGAAGATTCCAGTGGACGGTATCGTCCTAGAAGGGCATACTTCGATTGATGAAGCAATGTTGACCGGAGAAAGTATGCCGGTGGATAAAAAAGAAGGTGACAAGGTTTACGCAGCCAGTATTAATAAAAATGGTATGATAAAATTCAAAGCTACTAAGGTTGGAAGTGATACCGCACTAGCACAGATTATTAAGCTTGTGGAAGATGCCCAAGGTACAAAAGCTCCAATCGCACAGATGGCGGATATTGTATCCGGATATTTTGTTCCTATCGTATGTGTGATTGCAGTAATTGCATTTTTAGCATGGTTTATAACAGGTCATTCCTTGGCGTTTTCTTTAACAATCTTTATTTCAGTATTAGTAATTGCCTGCCCCTGTGCGTTAGGTCTTGCAACACCGACAGCAATTATGGTTGGAACCGGTAAAGGAGCGGAGAACGGAATACTTATTAAAGGTGGCGAAGCGTTAGAAACCACTCATAAAATTAATACGATCGTATTTGATAAGACAGGAACTATTACCGAAGGAAAGCCCGAGGTAACGGATATTGTAACGACAGGTACATTTCAAAGAGAGTATCTTCTTCAAATTGCTGCCTCAGGGGAAAAAGGTTCAGAGCATCCTTTTGGAGAAGCGATTGTAAGAGGAGCGGAAAAAGAAAAACTAGAATTCAAAAAGGTGGAGCAGTTTGAAGCTATCCCCGGACATGGGATTGAAGTGGTTATTGATGGACTGAAAGTACTGATTGGAAATAAAAAGCTAATGGATCATCGAAATATATCCTTAGAAGAATTAAAAGATAAATCTGACCAGCTTGCAGGCGAAGGCAAAACACCTATGTATGTGTCTATGAATAATCAGCTGGCCGGTATCATCGCTGTCGCAGATGTGGTTAAGGAAAGCAGTGCCAAAGCAATCAAAAAGCTTCAAGCGATGGGAATTGAAGTAGCCATGATAACCGGTGACAACCGGAAAACCTCAGAAGCTATCGCTAAACAGGTAGGAATTGATCGTGTTCTTGCAGAAGTACTTCCCCAGGATAAGTCAAATGAAGTGAAGAAGCTTCAGGCAGAAGGGAAAAAAGTCTGTATGGTAGGTGATGGCATTAATGATGCTCCGGCTCTTGTTCAGGC
Organism: Bacillota bacterium; assembly: GCA_023414875.1. Classification (GTDB taxonomy): domain Bacteria; phylum Bacillota; class Clostridia; order Lachnospirales; family Lachnospiraceae; genus Mobilitalea. The sequence continues at coordinate 227,118 of JAEZMV010000017.1, forward strand.
TGATATCGGTATGGCGATCGGATCAGGTACAGACGTAGCCATGGAATCAGCGGATATCGTACTTATGAGAAGTGACCTCATGGATGTACCTACAGCTATTCATTTAAGTAAAAGCACAATACGTAACATCAAACAGAATTTAGGTTGGGCATTTGGGTATAATGTGGCAGGAATACCGGTTGCGGCAGGACTGTTGTATCTTTTCGGTGGACCGTTATTAAATCCAATCTTTGCAGCGGCAGCAATGGCGTTTAGTTCAGTATCAGTAGTATCCAACGCTTTAAGATTAAAAAGATTTAAAGCATATCACTAAAATAAAAGGATGGTTATATATATGAGAAAGAAATTACTTTTAGCCTCGGTTTCTCTGATTACCTTAATAGGCCTTGCTGCGTGTAACAAGCTTGATATTATAGGTGATTATTCGGTGAAATCCTTTGATAGTATGATAAGTGCTGCAGACGGTATAGTGACTGGGGACTCGGAACTCGGTGGATGGTCTCTGGAAGCTCCGGATGGTACAGCTAGGTTTGTTTGGAGTCAGGATTTTAATAGAACAGCTACAAATGATGTATTCATAGAAGTGGATGCACAACCATTTATTAATGCTGGTTTGGATACCTCTAAGCTTCCGGCAGGTATGCAGGTTGGCGATAAGATTGTCGTAGGTACTGAGCTTGGAAATGATGCGTTAACCTATAAAGATGAGATCACTCCGTTAGCCTCCTATAAGTATATTCTTGAATTATATCGTGATACCATCACATATCATTCAGCCATGGATCATTATGGAGTAGATCTGACAAACGGCAATGTATTTGAATGGGCTAAAAATACAGCGACAAATGATAAAGATATCGTCTTTGTTCTTAATCCTCAGCCCTTTATTGATGCCGGTATCGATCCGGCCAAGGTAGAAGGTTGGGTATTTACAAAGGTTGAAACGATGGATGAAACAGGGAAGAAGTTCGAAGTTGATAAGCTTTTAAAGCCATTTGATCTGGATGGAAAACAATAATTAGCATTAACGAATTGAACTATATTGTAAATGCAGTTAGTGATATGATACGATATAAATACCTGATCTATAAGGGGTTACTGCAGAGTCTTTTTCGCAGTCCCCTTTTTATGCAATAGAAAATTGAGTCCTATTACATAAAAAACGCTCCGCGTGGATGCGCACTCGACGCGAAACGCATATAAATATACGTAAGGAAATTATCACTACGTGAACGCGTTCGGCGCAGTCTGCTTTGTAGACTCTTTGTTCTACATATATTATAAACCCGGAGGTGGGATATGAATACTAATATTAAGAAGGTATTAGTAGTTGAAGATGAAGAGAAGATTATGAATGTGGTAAAATCTTTTCTGGAAAGCAAGGGTTTTATTGTACTTACAGCGGAGGATGGCCGGAAAGCTTTAGAGGTATTTGAAAAGGATAATATTTCGATGGTATTGCTGGATCTTATGCTACCAGGATTATCAGGAGAAGAGGTATGTAAACAGCTTCGTAATAAATCCAAAGTGCCAATCATCATGCTGACAGCAAAGTCTGACGAGACAGCTATGTTAAAAGGACTGGGACTTGGAGCGGACGATTATATAACGAAGCCCTTTAGCTTAAAAGCGCTATTAGCAAGAATGGAAGCTGTCATGCGAAGAGCTTCTGAGGACATAATTTTGCTAACCAGTAAATACTCGTTTTACGAAGGGGACTTAACGATAGATACTGAGAACCACCTTATTATGAAAAGATCGGAAGAGGTCAAGCTGACACCAAATGAATATAAAATTCTCGCAACCTTGATTAGGTTTCCGAATAAGGTATTTAGTAGAGATGAACTAATTTTATCTGCATTTGGCAGCGATTTTGAAGGTTATGACAGAACGATTGATAGCCATATTAAGAACCTCAGACAGAAGATTGAGACAGATCCGAAAAATCCTGTTTATGTTAGAACCATATATGGAGTTGGTTATAAATTTGGAGGTGAATAATTGAAGAAGAGTTTGAAAACGCAATTGTCATCGGCCATACTGGTGATTGTACTAATTACAATCGCTATTATCAGCTTTTTATCAAATTATTTTATTAACAGACAATTTACTGATTACGTTTCAAGGCAGCAGGATATAAAAGCACAAATCATAACCTCTAGTATCAGTCAGCAATATACCTTTTTTACAGATCAGTGGAATATGGAATATGTGTATGCAATCGGTATGTTTTCCCTCTACGAGGGTTACATCATTAAGGTTTACGATAAGGATAATCAATGCTTATGGGATGCCCAGTCCCATGATATGAATCTATGTAATCGGATTATGGACGAGATATCTGACCGGATGAGAATTCAATATCCTAAGCTGGAAGGAGAATTTACCGCCACCGTTTATCCCCTAATCAAAGATGGTGAGACGGTAGGATCGGTCAGTATTAGTTGCTTTGGCCCCTTTTTCTTAAATGAGAATGATTCTAAATTTCTTCATTCACTAAATACCATACTAATCAGCGTTGGTCTGATTTCTCTTGTTGTATCTTTGATTGTTGGACATATGATTGCAAGGCGCATCAGTAATCCAATCTTAAAAACGGTTGAAGTGACCAAGCAGATTGCTGATGGAAATTACGATGTACGTCTAAAAGAGGGAAGCAATACAAAGGAGCTTAATCTGCTGGTTGATTCCATCAATCATTTGGCCGTTTCATTAGAAACCTTAGAGAAATTACGAAAGCAGCTAACAGAGGATGTAGCTCATGAGTTAAGAACACCCATTACTATACTGCAATCCTATCTGGAAGCAATGACAGAGGGGATATGGGAGACCACCCCGGAACGGTTGGAAAGCTGCTCGGATGAGGTCATACGAATCGGAAAATTGGTAGGTGACCTTGAGAAGCTTGCAATCATTGAAAGTGAAAACCTGAAGCTGGACAAGCAATGGATTGATTTATATGAAATTATTGAGAGAACGGTTAATAGTTTTGAAAATGATATTAACAATAAGCAGCTGAAAGTAAGCATTGAGGGGCAACAAGCCCAACTTTATGCTGATCAGGATCGTATCAGACAGGTAGTGGTAAACCTTATGTCGAATGCGATCAAATATTCGAAGGAAGGATCCAGTATTTCAGTATATATTTATGAAGGCAAAGAGACAGTGGGGTTTGATATTCAGGATAATGGCATCGGAATTTCTAAAGAGGAGCTTCCTTATATCTTTGAACGTTTTTACAGAGCAGATAAATCTCGTAATCGATTAACAGGTGGTTCGGGAATTGGTCTGACTATCGTAAAAGCTATTGTTGAAGCCCATGATGGAAGAGTTTTGGCAGAAAGTAAATTAAATGAGGGCAGTAAATTCTGTGTAATACTTCCAAAGGGACAGAGAGCTATTTGACAGTCTGCAAAGCATGTAACTCAGATTTTCATGTAAAAATTTTTATGAAAGACCTGGTGATAGTATGAAAAACAATAACATGTATTTTAAATATAAACCTAAGGTGGCATTTGTATGTGTTCATAACTCCTGCCGTAGCCAGATGGCAGAGGCGCTTGGAAAACTGTTGGCACCGGAGGTGTTTGACAGCTATTCTGCAGGAACAGAATTAAAGGATCATATTAATCCGGATGCGGTTCGGTTGATGAAAGAAATATACGGGGTTGATATGGAAGAGACCCAGTATAATAAACTGATAAAGGATATACCAAGTCCGGATGTAGTCATCACTATGGGCTGTAATGTGAACTGCCCAGTATTACCCTGCAAGCTCAGAGAGGATTGGGGTTTAGAGGATCCCAGTCAAAAGAGTGATGAGGAGTTTAGAAAAGTAATTCAGATCATTGAAGATAAGATTGTGGACTTAAAAAATAGATTAAGTAGTGAAAAATGAACCATGACCACTGTCAATTTTGTAAGGAAAAATTCGGTGATAGCTCATCGAACTTGTATTTTGGTTACTGTACATTAATATAAATAGGTAGCATACGTTTTTTATACATATTAGTATCGTAATCCCATGATTGAATATATTCTGCGAAGGCTCTGTATAGTAGTGTACCTTTACCGGTGCCTCTTCTTCCGATTAAAAATTGTCTTCTTCCTGTATAATGTTGGCTAAGTAATGAATGTCGTCCATATTTAGTCTTTTAATTTTATGTAAGTCTTCCAAATTTTCTAAGGTAACATTATCAGTTGTTTTTATGGAAGAAAATGCTTCTAATACCCTTTCTTTAAAAATCTATTTTCCCATCAGATTTCTCCTCTGTATTATATATAGTAAAAGATATCTTTTTTTTGGTACATTAATTTTTATATCTATAAGAGTAATACTTTGTATCAATATCCATATATATTCTTAATTTATAAATGGTTTGCCGATAAGAGATTAATGAAAAAGATGTATGATTTATAAATAGATTATCTGGACTTTTTAGTATAACTAATAAATTTTTGAAGTTATTTATTTTATTCTTCCGTTTTATATAAGTGTGATATGTATTTTCAAAAACTTATAGTAATAACCGGGTTTCATTTCCCCTATTTTCAAAAACTTTAATATCATTTTCAAAACTATGTTGTTGTATGACATAAAATAATTAAAAAAATTATAAAATTATTATTGACATATAATATTATATGGTATATAGTATTATCAAATCAACAATATTGTAATTATAATAACACAGAAAGGAGTTGATTGTATGGTATTTAATACCGGTTCAGCACTACTCGATGCAATCGTACTTGCCGTTGTTTCAAAGGAACCGGAAGGGACGTACGGATACAAAATTACTCAGGATGTGCGACAGGCTATTGAAGTTTCAGAATCTACATTGTATCCTGTTCTTAGAAGGCTCCAAAAGGAAGATTGTTTAGAGGTGTATGATTTAGAATTTGGAGGAAGAAATCGAAGATATTATAAAATCACTGATAAGGGAATGGTTCAACTTAGGCTTTATTATGACGAGTGGGTAAGTTATTTTAAGAAGATAAATTTTATTTTTGAAGGAGTGAAATAGATGACAAAGCTAGAATTCATGAAAGAACTCGAAAGCTTGCTGTTGGATATCCCCTTGGAGGAGAGAGAAGAAGCACTTCAATATTATAATGGTTATTTCGAGGATGCAGGGGATGATCATGAAGATGAGATTATAAAGGAATTAGGTTCACCGAAGCGTGTAGCTTCGATAATAAAAGCTGACTTGAATTCCAATGGAGATGATCGGGAAAGCAGGGGATATTTCACTGAGAAGGGATATCAGGATACCATATATAAGGAAGAAAAATTCGAGTTGATGGGAGCCGACAAGAAAGAAGCAGCGGATAATCAGAATCAGAACTCAACCGGTCATACAAACAACACAGGGAATACAAACAACGCAGGGAACGCAAACAACACAGGGAATGCTGACAACACAAATGGTCCGAACGGTAATGCAAACGCCAATCAGTCGGCGTATCAAAAGGCGCAGACCGATGATAAAAATACAAAATTAGCTTTAATCATTCTACTTTGTATCTTTGGTTCCCCTGTGATTCTTGGCATCGGTGGAGCAATATTTGGAGTTGCAGTTGGTGTGATAGCTGCAATAGGCGGTATAATCATCGGCTTTGGAGCAGCCGGAATTGCTTTGATTGGTGCCGGTATTGCATTGCTTATCGCAGGTTTATTACAGATCAGTGTTCCATACCTGGGCTTACTTCTATGCGGAAGCGGATTAGTAATGCTGGGTTTAGGCATGCTATTCATGATATTATGCGTGGTATTGTGCAAGAACGTTTTTCCTGCAATCGTAAAAGGTATCATAAATCTTTGCAGAATGCCTTTTAAGAATAGGAGTGTGACAGCATGAAAACATTTTTAAAGGTATGGTTAAGTATTAGTTTAATAGCTATCGGTTTTGGTATTGGTTTATTAATTTTGGCAGCAGCATCCGGGGCGAGCTTTAAGGATGTCCCTACCTTCTCGTTGAATGAAAGTTATCAGGACGTTAAAAGGCTGGACGTAGAGGTAAATTATGGAAATGTTGAGATAGTAAGAGGAAATGAGTTTTCCATATTTGCTGAGAACCTGGTTGATGAAGGTATGGAATCCTATGTTACGGAAGGGACCTGGGTTATTAAAGAATACAATAGGGAAATGATTAATTTCTTTGGAATAAAAGTTCCCGTTTGGGATGTTGTCCATATTGACGGCTGGGGTGATGATTTTGATCCTAAAATAATAATAACAGTTCCAGAGGATTTCGTGGCAGAGAATGTCTCTTTTAAGATAGCTGCGGGTTCTGCAAAGATTGAAGAGATCAATGCCTTAACAGGAGATTTTAAAGTTGAAACGGGCGAGTTAAAGATTGAAGAGTTAACAATCAGCAATAAATCAAGTTATTCAATCGGTGCCGGTAACATGATACTTAAGAATATGACTGCGAAGGATATAACAGTGGATTGTGGTTTAGGTAATGTTGAAATATCCGGATCTATCAGTGGAGACAGCGACATCAGCTGTGGAGTCGGAAGAGTAGATGTTAATCTTAATGGAGATGATGATGATTATACGTATGATGTTAGTTCCGGGTTAGGAAATGTAGTGATTGATGGTGATAAGTATAACAGTATCAGTAATAAAATAATCAAGAATGAATCTACTGAGAATAAGATTACCTTAGATTGTGGTGTCGGTAATATTAGAGTTGAATTTATGAACTAATCCAAGTATAATTGTATTTAAGAAAGGAGATTTTGCTGTGGAACCTAAAAAATTATATCGTACTAATACAAATAAAATGATTTGTGGAGTATGCCAGGGAGTTGCTGAATACATTAATTTAGACCCCACTGTTGTTCGTTTGTTATGGGTTATCGGTTCATTTGCAGGAATAGGAGTGCTTGCATATATCGTAGCAGCAATCATTATGCCGGTTAAGCCATAATCTGTCAGGCAAATGATAAAGAGTATCTCTCCGAACTACAAGATTTAGAGAAAACTTCCTTTTTCATAAAAGGAGCGTTAAATTTAAGACTAGATATTAGATATAATAAAACCCTGCGACGGAAATGTAATTTCTATCACAGGGTTTTTAAATTATATATTAATTAAATTATTTAAGAAGTCTGTATTAATTATAATGCACGGTTTATAATCTCGATGATCTGTGCTGCCTCAAAAGGTTTTGCTAAAAACTCAGCCGCACCATATTTCACTGCATCCACCATTTTAGTCTTCTGACCAGCAGCAGTAACCATAACAACCTTTGCATTTTTATCATATTCCATAATGGATTTAAGAGCTTCCAAACCGTCCATTACAGGCATTGTAATATCCATGGTTGTAATATCGGGATGTAAATCCTTGAATTTTGCAATACCGTCTTCCCCATTTACGGCCTCACCAACTATTTCATGACCGTTTTCTTCTAAAATACCCCTGAGTATTTTACGTGATGTTTTGGAATCATCAACCATAAGAATTTTTGCCATTTAATTTCCCTCCTAATTTATTCCTAGCTGATTATTCACCGAAACAATTAAATCAGCCTGCTTTCCGTTGATAATAATCGGCACTACATAAAAATCTTCTGATGCTGTAATCTTTTTTCCGGTATAATAAAGCGGAGGTGTCATGTCAATATGTATGTCTTCGCTGCTAAGTTTTGATGCATATAATCCGTTGGTGCAATTAATAAATTCGCAAACTGAATCAAAAGCATCCTCGTCCATCTCTTTAAATTCTTCTTTGGCGAAGGGGTTCGCAATTTCTAATAAATCATTTCCATTACCGGCAAAACCAACGAATATTTCATGATCCCCCATCATCATTTGGGAAGCAAGAGTAGCAAATTCATATTCTTTCACTTTGTAGGATTTTTTAATAAGAATATTGTTGTTAATAAAACGAACGACGTTACGAAGGGTCAAGCTGATGCATTCACTGCTAAAGGGAATATCGATATCAACAAATACAGGTATGATACGATCTATATCTCCGGATTTTAAGGCATCGATGTCTGCATCAGAAAAATGATAATCTGATTTAAAATTCTCTAAATCATTCTCAAGTTCCTGTATAGTTAAGATGTTATTTTCGGTTACAACCTGTACAAACTGTAAATATGGATTTCCTTGCATATTAAGCAAATGAGTTACTTCTTCTGCCAGTAAGTATCCTTTTTCTATGGCGATATCACCGAAACGACAATCCATTTTACGTTGAATATCATTGATTTCCTCTGCTTGTTTGATGGTCAATAATTTCTCTGCTACAGCAATCAAACCTAATTTTACTCTGGTCTTTTGCTGTTGCTCCATTACATCTTCAAATTGTGATTGAGAAATTTTATTCTTTTCCACTAAGTAATTACCAAAATAAAGCCCGAACATGATATTTCTCCTTTCGTAATCCAAGATAATCTCCGAGCATTCCTATGATAGAGAGAAAATCCGCCTTATATACCCTATACATTATCACAGAACTCTCTTTATTAATATTATATAAACTAATATACAACATTATTAACAAAAAAAATAGTCTTTATTTAAAAAAAATACAAAATTTTCACATTACATAAAATTAAACAATGTGGATAAAACATAATTAATAGATATCTTGTAGACCATACATATTATTGGTATATTAAAGAAAATTTATTGTTATATGATGACAAGCCAGAGTATCTATGATAAAGTATTGTTTAAATTAAGAAGATTTAGGTGCCAGATATGGCGACGGAATGGAGTTTTATGAAAACAATAATAGAGATAATAGCCGAAGAAGTAAAACAAGCCTTTGTTTCAAAAGGTTTTGATGAAAAATACGGTATGGTGACAATTTCTAACCGACCGGATTTATGTCAATATCAATGTAACGGTGCATTAGCTGCTGCAAAACAATATAAGACAGCACCAATTAAAATAGCCGAGGGAATAGTACAGGAGCTACATTTAAGTAAGACCTTTAAGGATATCTCAGCGATTATGCCGGGATTTATTAATATTACCCTCAGTGATGAGTTTTTAGCTGATTATCTGAATCAGATGAAGCAGGCAGAGAATTTTGGTTGTGAGAAAGACTCAAATCCGAAAAAAATTCTGATAGATTACGGCGGTCCTAATATTGCTAAACCTTTGCATGTAGGTCACATGCGCTCTGCGATTATCGGAGAGAGCATCAAGCGATTGCTGAGATTTTGTGGTAACGAAGTCATAGGAGATGTACACTTGGGTGACTGGGGTACTCAGATGGGTCTAATTATTGCTGAACTGAAGAAGCGTAAGCCGGAATTGATTTATTTTGACGAGTCTTATCAAGGGGAGTATCCGGGAGAAGCACCCTTTACGATTTCTGAGTTGGAGGATATCTATCCCGCAGCCAGTGAGTATTCAAAGGCCAATCCGGAATTCAGAGAAGAAGCGAAATACATTACCTATCAGCTGCAGAACGGACATCGTGGATATACAGCAATCTGGAATCATATGATGGAGGTCTCTGTATCGGATGTAAAGAGAATTTATGATACGTTAAATGTATCCTTTGACCTTTGGAAAAAGGAAAGTGATGCTCAACCATATATTCCGGATATGATACAGTATCTTAAGGATAATAATTACACCCGTATCAGTGAGGGTGCATTGGTTGTAGATGTTAAGGAAGAGACTGATACAAAGGAGATACCACCCTGCATTATACTTAAATCAGACGGTGCTTCCTTATATAATACAACGGATTTGGCTACGATTGTGGAACGTATGAAATTATTTTCTCCGGATCACATTATCTATATCACAGATAAACGTCAGGAGCTATATTTTGAGACAGTATTTCGCTGTGCTAGAAAGACCAAGCTGATCAACGAGAATACGCAGCTTACACATTTAGGCTATGGTACCATGAACGGTAAGGACGGAAAGCCCTTTAAAACCAGAGAGGGCGGAGTTATGCGTCTGGAGAATTTAATCAAGAGCGTAAATGAAGAAGTGTACCGAAAGATTATGGAAAATCGTAGTATGGAAGAGGAAGAGGCAAGATTAATAGCCGCTCAAGTAGGATTGGCTGCCTTAAAATATGGCGATTTATCGAACCAGGTTTCCAAGGATTATATCTTTGACATTGATCGTTTTACTTCCTTTGAAGGTGATACCGGCCCCTACATTCTATATACGATTGTAAGAATAAAATCCATCCTGGCAAAATTCCTGGAGCTGAAAAAGGGAGCAGTAACAGACCTTATTATAAAGCCGACAGCTTCAAGCTCTGAGCAGGCTTTAATGCTGGAATTAACTAAATTTAATGAGATGATAGAATCCGCATATAAAGAAATAGCTCCTCATCGTATCTGCGCCTATATTTATGATTTAGCAAATGCATTTAACAGCTTTTATCATGATACCAAGATAATTGCAGAAGAAGATGCAATGAAGCAAGCCTCCTGGATAGCGCTCATTACTTTAGTGCAGGATATATTAATGGAATGTATCGAGTTACTTGGTTTTAAAGCACCGGAACGTATGTAGGTTTACCAAAGAAAAGGAAGATTCAAGGTGAGGTTATGTATATCAAAAGGACTGCACAGCTGAAACTTCTGGAAGAGCAGTATGCTTTACCAGGGAATAATTTAGTCATATTATATGGAAGAAAAGGAATGGGTAAAACCACGATATTATCTGAGTTTCTCGAGGATAAGCCTGAAGCATATTATTATGAGGCCACAGAATGTGTGGATAAGCTTCAGCTTATCTTTATGAAGCAAAGGCTATCTGAGAAACAGGCTACAGATCATATTGTGGATTACTCTGAGCTTTTTTCGGAATTCATTGGGGAACGTAAGGAGAAAACCATAATAGTCATTGATGAATTCCACTTCATAATGAAAAATAGTGAAAGCTTTGTGGACGCTTTTAAACTGCTTGGTATTAATAGCGGATCAGTTATGTTTGTATTATGCAGTTCATCGATCCGTTGGGTTGAAAATGAGATGATATCAAGCCTTGGAAATGCAGCCAATTATATTACCTCATACATGAAACTGAAGGAATTTACCTTTGTGGATTTTGTTAATCACTTCCCGAATTCTTCCGTAGAAACCTGTATTCAGATTAATGCGGTTTTAGGAGGTGTTCCGGAATATCTGCGGCTTTGGAAAGAGAATCAAACGGTTGCAGACAACATAAGAAATATTATACTGGATAAGAATTGTAAACTTATATTTGAGCCTCAGCATTTCTTAAAGATGGAGCTGAGAGAAACCTCTGTCTATAATACAATTCTTTCCACCCTTGCAGAGGGAAATCGAAAATTAAATGATCTTCATCAAAAAACCGGTTTTTCAAGGGCAAAAATTTTAGTATATTTAAAGCATTTAATTCAGCTGGACCTGATAGAAAAATTAGTACCTCTCAATGAAGAAGGAAAGGAAAATGTACAAAAGGGCATCTACCGGATCAAGGATAATTTTCTCCACTTCTGGTATCGTTTTGTCTTTCCTAATTTATCAGAACTGATGCGGGAGAAAGCCTCATCGGTATATAATATTAAGATAGCTCCTTATCTGGAGGATTATGTAGGAGAGTATTTTTCGGATGTATGTGCAGAATTCTTAAAACTGATGAACCTTCATCAGAGACTTCCGGAACAAATTTTATGGTGGGACCGCTGGTACGGTAAAAACGGAACCATTGATATTCTTGCACAAGGTGATAAGGGAAACACATTACTTGGAAAGTGCCTGTGGAAAGAAAGAAAAGCATCCGAAAGCGATTACGAAGAGTTAGCCATGCTTGCAGCAGAGGCTGGAAAAAAGCCGGACTATTGTTATATTTTTTCCAAAGGAGGCTTTACAGAGGAGCTGCGAAGCAGTATAGTTGGAAACGATAATATTAAACTGATCGGGTTGGAGGATCTATAGGAAGAAGGAAGGATATGTATCGCTTAGTTTCAAAATTAGTAATCTATAAAAACCTCGGAGAGAACTGCCTATTGTTCCAATTAGCTCAGGTAATAAAGGAATACGACAGTCGTACAGAGAATGAGGAAGATATCTTGTTTGTAAAGGAGAATATTATCTCAAGAATTTACTCCTTGGTAAATCAATTATTAGAATTAGCTACCGATTATGGTTTTAATAGAAACCTTTGGCATAATTACCTTGCTTTCCTTCTGGCAACTGCAGAGAATCCGTTTAGTATGACCTGTGAAAAAGTTGGTGCCAAAGAAGGAACGGTAAATGAATTCGCTTATAACGATTTTAGAATATTTAAAGCATTGTTTAAATATGATTTCGGACCTTTGGAAACAGAGCTTGGGATTCAATGTTTTTCTGTCATATCTAATTACACTGCAATCGAGAAAAACAGTAACAGGTATAATAAAAGCGTCAGTGACAAGGTTAGACTTTTAAGTGAAAGGATAGCTGCGGCAAAAGACGAATATGAGATATTCACTTATGTTACAGATTTTTACCGGGATTATGGGGTAGGAGCCTTTGGTCTTAATAAGGCATTTCGTATTAAAAAGGAACATGGTCTGCTTAACATCGTTCCGATTACGAATACACAGGAAGTATTACTCACAGACCTGGTTGGCTATGAAATCCAGAAGAAGAAACTGATTGAAAATACCAAGGCCTTTGTTGAGGGGAAAAAATCAAATAATGCATTATTATTTGGTGACAGCGGAACCGGTAAATCTACATCAGTGAAGGCGATACTGAATGAATATTATAAGGATGGTCTTCGAATGATTGAGATCTATAAGCATCAGTTTGAAGATTTGTCAGCAGTCATCGCAAAAATTAAAAACAGAAATTATAAATTTATTATATATATGGATGATTTATCCTTTGAAGAGTTTGAGATTGAATATAAATACTTAAAAGCAGTGATTGAAGGTGGTTTAGAAAATAAGCCGGATAATGTACTGATTTATGCAACCTCAAATCGGAGGCATCTAATTAGGGAGACCTGGAGTGATCGTTCCGATATGGAAAAAACCGAAGAGCTTCATAGATCGGATACAATGCAGGAGAAGCTATCTCTGGTAGCCCGTTTTGGTATTACGATTAATTTCTCTGCACCGGCGCCAAAGGAGTTTATGAATATTGTTAAGATATTGGCGGATCGGCAGGGTATTACCTTAACAGAAGAAGAATTATTTGCTAAGGCCAATATGTGGGAATTATCCCATGGAGGTATGTCGGGTCGTACAGCACAGCAATTCGTAAATTATCTTTCTGGTCAGACGGATTAAGGAGCAAGACTTCTGCCTTTACAGAATATATAAGCATGCTTATAATAGTAGCATTAATATTGTTTATGCAGCATAGGGCTGCGGATTGGGGGATAAGATGGATAAATACCGGATATTGATAAAAGGAGTTATTCAGCATGAAGATAAGTACCTGGTTGTTCATAAATGGTATGATGATCGTGTGTCCGAACCGTTCCAGTGGGAATTTATTGACGGAGCAATTGAATTTGGTGAAGAGCCGGATAAAGCAGTACTTCGAAGTATATATGAGCAGACAGGATTATCCGCTACGATAGACCGCATTCTTTATACCTGGACTTTTATGACAGGAGAGGTATTTAACATCGGAATTAGTTATCATTGCAGAGTGGCCTTTAATGATGTCATCCTGTCAGAGGATTTGGTGGACAGTCGTTGGATCAGTAGGGAAGAGATGGAAGGTTATCTTGACAGTAAAGTTCTTGAGGATATTGAGAAAGCAGAATTATAGTCTATGAAAAGGAGCTAAATGAATGCTGACTTTAATCAAAAATGGATATGTAATTGATCCGGCATCCGATAGGGAAGGTTATTTTGATATTCTCATAGATGAAGAGAACATTTGTCGTGTGGATGAATGTATTCAGGTCGATGAGCTTCCATTGGAGGCCAATAAACGATCCGATCAGTTAAGAGTAATTGATGCCAAGGGAAAGTATGTAATGCCCGGCTTTATTGACTTGCATGTACACCTAAGAGAACCAGGATACGAATATAAGGAGACCATTGCAACAGGTACAAGGGCTGCCGCAGCGGGAGGTTTCACGACGATATGTCCGATGCCCAATACGAAACCGGCAACCGATAGCGCCGATATGGTACATTGGATTTTAGATAAGGCTAAAAATGATGCAGTTGTAAATATCCTACCGGTAGGTGCTATTACCTTAGCTCAGGAAGGAAAAGAACTGGTAGCAGTCAATGAATTGAAAGAAGCCGGGGTGGTTGCACTCAGTGAAGACGGAAAATCCGTTATGGATACCTCTTTATATGCAAAAGCGATGAGAGAAGCTGCAAATAATAATTTAATAATATTTGCTCATTGTGAAGACAAGCACCTGGTAGGCCAGGGAGTATTAAACGCCGGCAAAAAGGCAGAGGAGTTGAAGCTGCCAGGTATCAGCAATGCGGTTGAAGATGTCATTACAGCCAGGGATATCATACTTGCTAAAGAAACCGGTGTACAGCTTCATTTATGCCACTGCTCGACAAAGGACAGTGTTACAATGATTGATCTTGCAAAAAGAGAGGGCTTAAAGGTTACCGGAGAAGTATGCCCGCATCATTTTACGCTTACGGATGAAGATATCTTGACTGAGGATACAAATTACAAGATGAATCCGCCTCTTCGGAGTACAGAGGATGTAATCGCCCTGAAAGAGGCACTTAGGAATAATATTATCGATGTCATTTCAACGGATCATGCACCACATTCGAGGGAGGAAAAAGCAAAATCCTTTTTAGAAGCACCCTTTGGAATAGTAGGCTCGGAAACTGCGTTTGCACTTACGATGACAGAGCTTGTAAAGACTGGCGTTCTGACACCTAGACAGATGGTAGAGAAAATGAGCGCAAATCCCGCAAAGATACTTGGAAGTGACCGTGGTTGTATCGGACAGGGACGAATCGCTGATTTGGTAATTGCTGATCCTGAGGCGGAATATACCATTAATCCTGAACGTTTTTATTCGAAAGGTAAGAATACTCCATTTCATGGAAGAAGAGTAACAGGTCGGGTGGAATACACATTTGTATCAGGAAAACTGGTATATGAATATAAAAAATAATTGTTGATAATTGCGATACTATTAAGTTCGTTGAACTTTATGTACAGTATATACAAATTCCTCCGCTCCAACGCTACATCCGCTTAACTTACGCTCCGGAATTGTATATACTTATAGAACAGGAGGCATATAAAATATTATGATTAATAAGCTTGTTGAAAAAATTGAGCAATTGAGTGCACCGATTGTTGTTGGACTAGATCCAATGCTGGAGTTTATACCTCAGCAGATTATGAGTAAGGCATTTAGCGATAAGGGAGAGAATATGGAAGGTATTGCTGAGGCTATTTGGCAATACAACAAAGGCATTATTGATGCTACCTATGATATCATTCCTGCGGTAAAGCCGCAGATTGCTATGTATGAGCAATTTGGTATTGAAGGGCTCATCGTTTACAAAAAAACAGTTGAATACTGTAAATCGAAGGGCTTAGTGGTAATCGGTGACATCAAGAGAGGCGATATCGGTTCTACATCAGCCGCTTATGCGACCGGTCATTTAGGTAAGGTGACGGTTGGTGGTAAAGAATATCGTGGATTTAATGGGGATTTCATAACAGTTAATCCTTACTTAGGATCGGATGGTGTGAACCCATTCATTGATGTCTGCAAACAGGAGAACAAGGGCCTATTTATCCTTGTTAAGACATCCAATCCATCCAGTGGAGAATTCCAGGATCAATTAATCGAGGGCAAACCCTTATATGAATTAGTAGGAATGAAAGTAGCTGAATGGGGCGAGCAGCATATGGGAAGCTCCTATAGTTATATCGGAGCTGTCGTTGGTGCAACCTATCCGGAGATGGGTAAGATCTTAAGAGCCTTGATGCCAAAAACTTATATCCTTGTACCGGGGTATGGTGCTCAAGGTGGGAAAGCGGAAGATTTGGTGCATTATTTTAATAAAGATGGATTGGGTGCTATAGTAAACTCCTCCAGAGGAATTATAGCAGCGTATAAGCAAAAGGGGTATGAAAAATTTGGGCCGGAGGCTTATGCAGATGCGTCCAGACAGGCAGTAATTGACATGCGTGAGGATTTAAAGCAGGCATGGGTTGCTGCAAACAAATAATTAGATAGAGTAAATTAAAATCGGAGCTAACACTCCGATTTTTTATTCAATAGGAAATTGCGTCCTATTGAATAAAAAAGCATCTCCGCAAAGCGAACCGTAGTTCGCTTTTGGATGCGCACTCGGCGCGAAAAGTCTGCTTTGCTCTGCGATTCCTTATAAAAGCTTAATTTAGTATACCGGTTTTATTTACTATTTATAATAAAATGGTGGAGTAATCTAAAGATTTATTATATAATTATTATAATGTACTAAGTTGAAATGATAAAAGGGAATATTTTTAGGGACATTTATGGAGCAAACTCACTATAATGATCAGATTACCAATTGGAGGAGTTGGAATGAATAAAGATTCAGTCGATAAAGATAAGCAGACGAAGAAAAGTAAAATAAATATTAAAGAAATCAGAAGCTGGATATTGATTACCCTGTTGGCCTTTCTTGTTGTATTTATATTTGGTAGTAAGGTATATGCTAAGGTGCCAATAGATCAAAGCTCCATGGAAAAAACCCTTTTTAGTAAAAACCAGGTGATTGAAGATATCATTAGTTACAATTTTAACGATCCAGAAAGAGGAGATATTATTATATTTTATCCAAATGAGGAAAAAGGAAGCATCCTCAAGGATTTCAACAGATTATTCGATAACGTAATCTCAGCCTTTGATAAGAATACAGCAAGAATAGAAAAGCATCAGCGTTATGTTAAAAGAGTCATAGGAATCGAAGGGGATATTATCGATATAAGGGATGGCTATGTATTTTTGAACGATGAAAAATTGGAGGAACCCTATGTGAAGGGCTTAACGGCACCAAATGGATGCAACCTCCCAGTAACCGTTGGTAAAGATGAGTTGTTTGTTATGGGCGACAATCGAAAAGTAAGTATTGACAGCAGAGAACTGGGCGTAATTCATAAGAAGCAGGTAGAAGGAAAAGTGATATTCAGAGTATACCCATTGAATAAGATGGGAAAAGTAAAGTAATACCAAATCAGAATCATTAATGGAATTTAAAATTACAGAAGCATAACGAAATAGGTGTTGTAGTAAATAACTCAATTAGTATTTACTACAACACCCTTATTTTTGTATCGGAATAACATGTCTCTATTTAATCAGTGCATTTTTTAATCAAATTAATCTAGAACTTCTCCGGTTCACTGTATTCAACACCAAAGGTATCTACGGTTAACTTCTTCATAATCTGTGGCTCCTGGGGGGCATCATTATAATCAGTTTTGATATCAGCTATTTTGTTAACTGCATCCATTCCTTCAATTACTTTTCCGAAGGCAGCATAGGAACCATCCAAGTGAGGGGAGTCCTTATGCATGATAAAGAACTGAGAGCCTGCGGAGTCAGGACGTTGTGATCTGGCCATGGAAAGAACTCCGGCGGTATGTTTTAAATTATTGGGGAAGTTATTATAAGAAAATTCACCTTTGATAGTATATCCCGGACCACCCATACCGGTTCCTTCCGGATCGCCGCCTTGAATCATGAAACCACGGATGACTCTGTGGAATTTTAAACCGTCATAGAAGCCCTTGTTTACCAAAGAGATAAAATTATTAACAGTATTAGGAGCGATTTCGGGATATAGTTCTATCTTTATGATATCCCCATTTTGTAATTCCATTGTAACGATTGGATTTTTGTTTACCATTTTCATTCATTTCCTCTCAAATTAAAAATTTACGAGCAGTAGTTAGATTCTACAGAAGGTGTCTTTATTCTCTCATTAGCCTTGCTGGTAAAATATATCATAGTAGGACACCTGTGTCAAGGTAGGTCATATCAAATCAATCTCTTTTTATCTGTGATTATTATATCATTTATGATGAATTTACTTTTTGGTAGAGTTGGCATTCTTCGCATACTAACCGTTAAATCCTGCATAGGGACTTGATAATCCAAAAAATTAATTAGAAAATCCAAGCTAACTTTCATTAATTCAATAGTAATCAACTCACCAGGACATCTGGTACCGGTTCTATCATCACCACCTCCTTGTGGAATAAAATCAAAGGAATCATCCTCTCTGGCTTTAAACCGTTCTGGTATGAAAGCATTAGGATTTTCCCAGGTGGCTTCATCATGATTTGTACCATACATATCTAAAAATACTAAGGTGCCCTGTTGAAAGGTATGACCCTTCCATACAAAATCATTTCTTACCCTGGCACCTAAAAAAGGACCAAAGGGATAGTAGCGTCGTACCTCTTGAGCAAACATGGTTGCATATTCTTCGCCCTCAGTCTGGAGCCTTTTCTTGTATTCAGGATACGTATGAAGAGCAAGAGCTCCAAAAGTAATATAGGTAGCAACTGCGGTTATCGGGCGTAGGATATTGATTAATTCAATGGCAGCCATTCTTGGTGTCAGTAATTTTTTGCTAAGATCTTTATGCCATGCAACTAGGAATAGCGAGGAATCAGCAGGAGCTATAATTTTACCGCTTCGCACATCCTTAATGATAGTTTCGGCCCAGCGTTCAGAGCGGTTTCTGGCGGCTTTGCCAATCAGATGTCTGGGACCCACAGCGCCAAAAGCATCAATCATAGCACTCATATCTTCTGACTTTTGTTTAATTGTACTTTTTTTTAATGGTACACCGGCCCACTTGCAGGCGATTTGAAATAATATTTTGGAAGCCTCATTAAAAAGAATCACTTGTTTTCTTCTATCCCAATGTCTTGTACTCATTTGCCATTGCTTCCTGGCAATTATTTTAATTTTGTCGATATTTTCTGAAGTCATAATTGACATGAACAGAAGCTTTCGATGCATATGAGCAGCGCCATCTAAGGTTTGAATTGCTTTTTTGCCGAAAAGAGTTTCTTGAATTCTTTTCGGAATAGCACCTTCACGAGTAAATTTATTTTGATCATAGAAGATTTCTGCGGCTTTGCTACCGCTCATACATATCACTTTCTGCCCTACAAGTCTGGTTTGAAAAATTTGTGAGTTGTATTTTCTAATTCGGTTTGGGATGAATAAATATCCTTCCGTCATCAAATGTATTGTACTGTCGAAGCATTCATCTTTTGGAATTGAGGTATCTGGTTTATTTACAAAAAGGTCTGGCTGCATATTGATTATCTCCTGTTCTATCATTTTATGTCTTATTCTATTATTAACCGGGAAAAGAAAAATATGATGTTCTTGAAATTCCTTAACATATTTTATATAATGTATAACAGCAAATACCAGAAACTCGTAAACCTATATTCTATTCTTAAACAGTTGATTTTATAGTGTGAGAATATGTTGAGTCAAATCACGAATGAAAGGGAGTAATGGCAGATGAATGAGGTTTATACGTTTGGAGTGAAAACCGGGCAACACTGTGCAATGATTAATATTACCGGAGAAGTGCAGAATAAGGTAAGAGAAAGCGGAGTTAAAAATGGCATCTGTGTTATATTTGTTCCTCATACGACAGCAGGGATAACAATTAATGAAAATGCTGATCCGGATGTTATCCGCGATTCTTTAATGGAATTAGGCAAAGTAGTTCCTTTGACGGATGGCTATCATCATAGGGAGGGAAATTCCGCCGCACATATTAAATCAAGTATGATGGGATTTTCTCAAACGGTGATTATTGAAGAGGGAAGATTGCTGTTAGGTACCTGGCAAGGCATTTATTTCATGGAATTTGATGGACCAAGAATCAGAAAGGTTTATGTAAAAATCCTTGAAGGATAGTAAGTGCAACTGAATAAGAATAGAAGAAATAAACGAAATTAAACCCATAGGAGAAAATCATATGTCAGTAGCGAGAAAGAAAGATGCTTTGATAGCTGAAAATATTAAAATAGCTGAAGATATTTACAGCATGTGGCTTAATGCACCGGATATCGCAGAGAATGCAAAACCGGGCCAATTTGTATCCCTATACTGTCTGGATGGCAGCAGATTGCTGCCTAGACCAATCAGCATCTGTGAAATTGATAAACAGCAGGGAAAAATTAGATTGGTATATAGAATTTTAGGAAAAGGAACTAAGGAGTTTTCACTGCTGAAGGCGAACGAATATGTTCAAGCTATGGGGCCTTTAGGAAACGGTTTTATTTTAGAAGGAAAGAAAGCGCTGTTGATTGGCGGTGGAATCGGAATTCCACCAATGCTGGAGCTGGCAAAGCAATTAAACTGTGAAAAGCAGATGGTACTGGGATATCGAGATGTGACTTTTTTAGAAAAGGAATTTGAAGCCTATGGGCAGGTGTTTATCTCCACGGAAGATGGGAGTAAAGGAACAAAGGGTAATGTAATAAATGCGATTAAGGAGAATTCCTTAGAGGCAGATATCATCTTCGCTTGTGGACCGACCCCTATGCTAAAAGGAATTAAGGCATATGCTTTGGAAAACGGTATTAAAGCACAGATATCCATGGAGGAACGAATGGCCTGCGGAGTCGGAGCCTGTCTTGGGTGTGTCTGCAAGACAAAGGAAATCGATCACCATAGCAACGTTAATAATAAAAGAATCTGCAAGGATGGACCAGTATTTTATGCGGAAGAGGTGGAGCTATGAATACAAATGTAACAATTGCAGGAGTAACCTTTAAAAACCCTGTAACCACAGCCTCCGGAACCTTTGGCTCCGGCATGGAATACAGTGAATATCTTGATTTGTCGAAGCTTGGTGCTGTAACCACCAAGGGAGTTTCCAGTATACCCTGGGCCGGTAATCCTACCCCGAGAGTGGCAGAGACCTATGGAGGAATGCTGAATGCAATTGGCCTACAAAATCCGGGGGTAGATGTATTTATAAAACGAGATATCCCTTTTCTACGTAAACAGGACACTAAGATTATTGTGAATGTTGTCGGCAAGACTACCCAGGAGTATTGTGATGTGGTGGAGCGGCTGTCCGAATGTGATGTAGATCTATTGGAAATTAATATTTCCTGTCCTAATGTTAAGGAAGGAGGTATTGCCTTTGGACAAGATAAAAAATGCATAGAAGCTATTACGTCAGAGCTAAAAAAGCGAGCAAAGCAGCCTATTATCATGAAGCTTAGTCCAAATGTAACGGATATCACAGAGATGGCTAAGGCAGCTCAGGCCGGTGGAGCCGATGCACTGTCCTTAATAAATACCTTAACCGGAACGAAAATAGATATTCATCGGAGAGCCTTTTTACTAGCGAATAA
Organism: Bacillota bacterium; assembly: GCA_023414875.1. Lineage (GTDB taxonomy): Bacteria > Bacillota > Clostridia > Lachnospirales > Lachnospiraceae > Mobilitalea. The sequence continues at coordinate 248,426 of JAEZMV010000017.1, forward strand.
AACCGGAGGATTGTCCGGACCCGCAATAAAACCGATCGCAGTCCGCATGGTATACCAGGTGGCAAATGCGGTAAGTCTCCCAATCATAGGTATGGGTGGAATTACGAATGCTGAGGATGCATTGGAATTCATCATGGCCGGTGCAACCATGGTAGCAGTTGGCACAGCGAACTTTATTAATCCGTCCGCCGCATCAGAGGTTGTAGATGGAATTGAGACTTATATGAAGCAATATCACATTTCGGACATCAAGGAACTAATTGGTTGCGTATCATAGATAAAATTTTTATGAAAGACTATTATTTTTTATAAATTGTGTTACAATGAAACAAGCAGGAGGAAGGATATGGAACAATATAAGAAGGAATTTATTGAATTTATGGTGGATTGCGGTGTTTTAAAGTTTGGTGATTTCACCACGAAAAGCGGAAGAAAAACCCCGTTCTTTGTAAACACGGGATTTTACCGAACCGGTTCTCAGCTTAGAAAGCTTGGAGAGTATTATGCGAAAGCAATCAACGACAAATACGGACTTGACTTTGATGTATTATTTGGACCTGCTTATAAGGGTATTCCGCTCAGCGTGGCAGCGACCATGGCATTCAGTGAATTCTATCAGAAGGATATTAAATACTGCTCCAACCGTAAAGAGGTGAAAGATCATGGGGATACAGGAATTTTATTGGGATCCCCGCTTACTGACGGAGATAAGGTTATCATTATAGAAGATGTAACCACCGCCGGTACTTCAATCGGAGAGACGATGCCCATACTTGCTTCACAGGGAAATGTTAACGTGATGGGATTAGTAGTATCAGTAGACCGTATGGAAAGAGGACAAGGTACTAAGAGTGCGTTGTCTGAGATTGAAGACACATATCACATCGAAACAACTGCAATCGTAACGATGAAGGAAGTAGTAGAACATTTGTATAATCAACCCTACAAAGGGAAAATTGTAATCGATGAGACTCTAAAAATGGCAATAGATGCGTATTATGAACAATACGGAGTAAGAGAAGAATAGAAAAACCATTTGCAAAGGAGGTAATTTCATATGATGGAAAAAATTTATCACACAATGAAATCAGTCGGTGTATGGAATTTGATTTTGGGAATTCTTTTAATCGTAGCCGGATTAGTATCAGGAGTTTTATTAATTCTTAACGGAGCAAAGTTGCTAAAGAAAAAATCTGATTTATTATTTTAAAAAGAGTGAAGAATTGCAGTACCCCAAGTTTACCTGCAGAGCAGGCTATCTTGGGGTATTTCTGTTTTAGAAGGTTATGGAGCAGCAGGCCAAAGAATTAGTAATATGCAATTCCAATCATCCTAATGTGGCTCTTAATTGCAGTCATTATTTTTATCATTTTCAAAAAATAGAAATGTAAAAACATAGAGGTAATCCTAATATATCGGACTGTTCAAAAGTGGTGTGTACAATAGCAATGAATTGTGAAAGGCTATGCGAAAGCTTTTGAAAAGTCATTTCTTATAAGTGAATGGTCAGCATAAAGTAAGAAAGGATGGATTTTTTTTCTCGAAGAAGGTATAATCATGAACAGACTTACTATAAACCATGTAAATTGAAATTACAGTTGGAGGTTACAATGAAAACACAGGATTTTTATTATGATTTACCGGAAGAGCTGATTGCACAGGATCCTTTAGAAGATAGGTCGGGTTCCAGATTATTGGTACTGGATAAGAGGACGGGTGCAATAGAACATAGAATTTTTAAACATATTACGCAGTATCTTAAAGAAGGCGATTGCCTTGTCATTAATAATACGAAGGTAATTCCGGCTAGGCTAATCGGAGAGAAGCTTCATGATCAGAAGCTTCAAACGGAGAAGGAGCAGGTTCATGGTGCCAAGATTGAGCTGTTATTACTGAAGAGAAGGGAAAATGATATCTGGGAGACTTTGGTGAAGCCGGGTAAAAAAGCAAAACCCGGAACGAAAATAAGCTTTGGCGAAGGTCTTCTGACAGGTGAAATTTTGGACGTAATTGAGGAGGGTAACAGGCTGGTTCAATTTAAATATCAAGGGATCTTTGAAGAGATATTGGACCAATTAGGAGAAATGCCATTACCACCCTATATAACACATGAGCTTACAGACCGGAGTCGTTATCAGACTGTATATGCGAAATATGAGGGCTCAGCTGCAGCCCCGACGGCAGGTCTTCATTTTACGAAGGAGTTACTGGCTGAGATAGAGGCAATGGGTGTCAGGATAGCAAATGTAACCTTACATGTGGGCCTTGGTACATTTCGCCCGGTTAAGGTGGAAAGTGTCACAGAGCATCACATGCACTCTGAATTTTATCAGGTTACGGAAGAAGCCGCCGCTATCATAAATGAAACCAAGAGAGGGGGAGGCAGAGTAATCTGTGTAGGAACGACCAGCTGTCGTACGATAGAATCTGCTGCCGATGAAAAGGGTAATGTAATAGCCGGCAGCGGTGATACCTCCATTTTTATCTACCCCGGATATACCTTTAAGATATTGGATGCTTTAATTACCAATTTCCATCTGCCGGAGTCAACCTTAATGATGCTTGTATCTGCATTAGCCGGTCGAGAGCATGTTATGGATGCTTACCAAGAGGCTGTGAAAGAATGTTATCGTTTTTTTAGTTTTGGAGATGCGATGTTAATTCATTAAATGAATCCTAAACCGGTGAACGCGGTATGGATGCTCTTTAAAACATAATAGTCAGACGCTAAGTTGTTACCTAAAATTAAATCAGTAGTGCAAATGTGAAAGGGGGTGTCGCATAGAGCGACACCCCTTGAATATTACTTATTCATCTTAGCTAATATGCTTCTTGCAACACTAATTCCGTTAGCAGAAGCCTGCTGTAAGCCTCTGGTTACGGCAGCTCCGTCGCCGATTGCCCTGAGACCCTCCACACTGGTTTCAAAGTCAGTATTTACAACAACTTTGTTGGAATAGAATTTTACCTCTACACCATATAATAAGGTTTCATCGCTGGCGATACCGGGTGTAACCTTATCTAAGGCAAGGAGCATTTCCTTGATATCCACCATAATACGATGAGGGAATACTAAGGATAAATCTCCGGGAATTGCATCCTTTAGGGTAGGTATAATGTTATTTCGACAGAGACGTTCTTCCGTTGTTCTTCTGCCTCTCTGGAAATCACCAAAGGTCTGTACTAAGATTCTTCCACCGCAAAGCATATTACTTAGCTGAGCGATATGTTTACCGTATTCAATCGGTGTTTTAAACGGTTTTGTAAAATTCTTGGATACAAGGATTGCAAAGTTTGTATTGCGTGTTTTGTATTCCTTCGATTTATAAGCATGTCCGTTTACGACTGCCAGGTTATTCTCATAATATTCGGTAGCTACTTCACCGGAAGGATTTGTACAGAAGGTACGTACCTTATCATCAAAGGTAGGGGTGTAATATACCAGCTTTGCTTCATATAGGTTCTTGTTTAAGAATTCCATTACTTCATCACGAACCTCAACTCTTACACCGATATCAACGGTACCAACCTTTGTTTCGATTCCGTGCTCCTTACAGATTTGGCTAAACCAATCGGAGCCTTCACGGCCAATCGCAGAGACGATTTCATTGGCATATAAGGTGTCTCCCTTGGAGGTAAGAATTCCTTTTGCTTTTTTATCTTCGATGATGATATCCTGTACCATCGTGTTAAACTGCATCTCAACGCCTGAAGCCAGCAGATGCTCCTGCAGACGGGTATATATTTTATAGCCCTCTTCCGTACCAAGATGACGGATCGGACATTCAATCAACTTAAGATTAGCGGTAATTGCACGTCTTCTGATCTCACGAATTTCGGCTTCTTTATCCACACCGTATACGTTTGTATCAGCACCAAACTTCAGGTAGATATCATCGGATTCTTTGATTAGTTCGACTGCCTTATCATATCCTAAAAGATCCGGAAGTATACCACCTACATCGGGAGAAAGGGAGAGCTTACCATCAGAGAAGGCTCCCGCACCAGCAAAACCGGTAGTAATGGAACAGGGCTGGCAACCGATGCATTGCTTGGTAGTTCTCTTAGGACACATTCTTTTCTCGATCGGTCTGCCCTTTTCAACCATTAATATCTTTAGATCTTTATTTTCTTTAATCAACTCATAGGCACAAAAAATTCCGGAAGGGCCGGCACCTATAATGATGACATCGTAATTTTGCATAAACAACACTCCTTTTATACGAAAGTAAACGTTGCTAAGAACCTTGCTAATTCTATCATAGATTATTTGTGAATGCAAGGTAAAACACAGAATAAAGCTGACCAAAGCACCAAGCAAAAGGAATAATTATACATTGCTGTAGTTCGAGGGTTTCAATGGATAAAGACTATATAATACTAAAATGCATCAGTGCATGGGATATACCATCCGAATCCACATCCTTGGTCAGAAACGAAACAATATTCTTAATTATCTCATCGGAATTACCCATTCCAATGCTATACTTAACGTATTTAAGCATCTCGAGATCATTCACGCTATCTCCGAAAGCATATGCATTCTCGTGAGGAATAGCTAAGTGAGAAAGAAGATATTCGATACCGGTTGCTTTTGAAAATCCCTTAGGTACGATCTCAAAAAATAGATTATCACGCTTAATAAAGTGTAAGCAATCCTTGTATTTCTCATAGAAGGGCATTATGCTCTCCGAAGAAGTAGCCCAAATACAAAACTTATCAATAGATATATCCGGCGCATCCCAGTTTAATACATTTAAATGAAAACCGTTCTTTTGAATGTCCTGTAGCTTTTTTATCTTGGAACAGGTGGACTGGTGGTCATAGTAGATAGCATTACTTCCTTCAAGAACAGCCTCTAGTTTATAGTTACGAAGGTCCTTGATTATGGACCGGCATAGCTCATCGGATATAGCCGTATGGAGTAATATTTTATCTTGATAAGTAATATAGGTGCCGCAACCGCAAACATAACCATCAAAGCCGATTTCCAGTATCGTTTCATCCAGTTCGGCAAAGGATCTGCCGGTATTAATAAAGGTTAGGTGTCCATTTGCTTTTGCCTGCTTTAATGCAGCTTTCGTAGTTTTTGAAATCTGATGGGTTCTATGACTTAATATAGTACCGTCTATATCAAAAAATATTATTTTAGTATTCATATCTGTACTCCATTCTTAAGTAAGCATTTTGTGCATATAAGTTTGTGCATAGTTTGCTTGCACTTCTCATGTTTATTCTACATATTCTAACATAGAATGACATTTAGGAAAAGACCCAAGAAAAGCCCGTCAGCATGAATATATAAAACGAAAAGTCGATGTAAAGGTAACAGATAAGACAATTGAAATCTTCTACAATCATAACCGCATCGCTTCCCATCGAAGGCTTCATGGCCGGATGGGACAGTATGACACTATCGTAGAACATATGCCGGAAGACCATCAGAAATATCTGGAGTGGAGTGGCGACCATATTTCACTTTCTTAGCATTGCTCCCATGATAAAAACGAGGTTCCCATACTTATCGGTTATACATACCGAAAGTCTGGAAACCTCTGTTTTCAAACCCCTTAGAGCCTATCTGTATATCTTTGCATAACATCAATACGACTGTCTCAACGTACGTTGGGAGAGAGATAGAATATTATAATTATCTCTACTTTTTATGTGCTCCAGAAACGATCGTATCTACTATCTCATGAAGTTTCTGTTTATACTCATCCTTTATTTCATATATTTCTTCTAATTTATCATTAGTGATTTGCTGATCATCAATTTTAATATAATCCAAATATTCCGGAAGTTGTTCTGGTGCTAGATTCTCCAATAAATAATAATCGAATAAAAATACCAGATTTTCAATTATATTATGATCTTCACCAACAGGTGAAACAGCCACTCCTACTATCGGATCTGTTATGACATGGGTCAATTCATGTAATACAAAAAAATATGAATAACTGTACTTTTCTTCATTGGTAGGACTTAAAACTGCGACGCATTTTGTCCCATTTTTATCAAAACCTCTGCCATTTTTTGACATGCTGTAGCAAAGATATATTTCAGGTATTATACCTTCATAATCCAAAAGATTCTGGATCGGTGAAAATTGTGTATTTAAATATTCGATAAACTGACTCCGATTCTGCTTATCACTTTCCCATAGATTATCCCAGTAGGGTAAATAAAACTCCTGTTCTTTTTCCATTACCTCTAAAAATGGCTGTACAAAATCTGTAATATCTTCTTCCGTAAATTCTCCACCCGTAAGTACAACATTCTTAAATTCTTCGTAGCTTGAAACATAAAATGGTATGAACATTATTTTCTCAAGACTTGAGAACCGTTTATAAAACACCTCGGTTAAATCCTTTAAATCCTCTTCCAACGTATCTTTAAAGTCATATCCTTTCTTAATCTTTTCAATTTTCGCTATGTAATCTTTAGAATAAACGTTAGCTGCATTCTCACTTCCTAAATCCATATAACTGAATAGATGATACGTCAAATCCGCAATATAATTATTTTTTACCTTTGATGAAGCAAATACCGTCTGTGGCTCTCCTTCATCACCTGCTTCATAAACATTTTCCGGATCAGTGTCTTGTTCTAATTCCTTGCTATCTTTATTCTTTATATTCTCTGCATGTTCATTTGTTTTACTACAACCACATATTAATAATGAACACATTATTAGTATCATAATTTGTCTATAATACTTTTTCATATTGCTATACTTACCTTCCTATTTACAATGACGTGCATATAATATTTTATATCCCAACTCGCAAATTTTATCATATAATTTATCCATAAACAACCAAATTTATTATATTTTTCCTAAATCAAGAAAACTGTTAGCCTATAGATGCTTGTATACGAAGAAAAATCGAACAAATAATACTCCTTATCGAAAGCATAGATCGAAATCATATAGCCGGATATATAGTAGGTGTGAACAGTAGCGTACCTGTTATAAATTTTAAATTAGTTTAGGAACCTCTTGACAATATTGAGGGAGTCGATTAATATAGGAGAAAATGATAACAACATTGAAGGTGAATATAGTAGCATATATTTTCCCGCCAGAGAGAACGTGTCACCGGCTGAGAGCATGTTCAGGGTTCGGATATATCGCGAAATTCAGCACTGGAGTTGCCATTAAGGCCGGTTCAGACCGTTATAGCTGTAGAGGAGCCTGTTTTAGGCTTGAATCTGGGTGGTACCACGATGCTTTCGTCCCTATTGGGCGGGAGCTTTTTTTGTTGTAAAAGGACTTGAGTGTCAAAAGTATATCTATATTAAAACCTTCGACAATTTGCACAATTTTGTTCTCGAACTAGTGATGCAATAACTCATTCATTCGCAACACGCTTTCGCTTGGATGAAAGTAAACCTTTTGACACTCTGACCGTAATAGGAAATTACGACCTATTACAAAAAGAATTGGAATGCAATTTGAAAATTATTGTAATTATTATAAGTTTAGGAGGAATGAATATGTTAGAAAACTTAGAGCGTATTAAAGCACAGTTTACTGCAGAATTAAATGCTGCTGACTCAAAAGAAGAGCTTGAGCGGATTAGAGTATCTTTTCTGGGTAAGAAAGGCCTTGTGACCGATGAGTTGAAAAATCTTCGAAACCTCGATGCAGAGGCAAAGAAGACTGCCGGAATGCAGGTCAATATCCTGAAGGAAGAATGCGAGCAGGCAATCGTTGAGTATCAAAAGACGATGGAGGAGAAGGAGTACTTAAAGGAAATTGAACGTGCAGAGCGTTACGACTTTTCAATTCCATCCGATAAGACGGTTGGAACCTTACATCCGATTACAATCGTTCAGAAGCAAATTGAAGATATCTTCAAGACCATGGGCTTCATTGTCGAGGACGGTTTGGAAATCCAAACAGAATTTAATAACTTTGAAGGTGTTAATATCCCGAAAAATCATCCCGCAAGAGATATGACAGATACGTATTATTTGGAAAACGGTCAGTTATTAAAGACACATACCTCTGCAGCTCAGAATGCAATTATGAAAAAATACGGTGCTCCAAAGCCGGGTGAGCCGTTAAAGGTGCTATTCCCGGGAAGATGTTTCCGTAATGAAAATATTGATGCCTGTCATGAAAATACCTTCTTCCAGATGGAAGGCATGATGATTGATACTGATATCTCCATTTCAAATCTGATCTATTTCATGAAGGTTTTATTAACGGAGGTTTTCCAAAGAGATGTTAAGGTGCGCCTAAGACCGGGCTTTTTCCCGTTCGTAGAGCCGGGCTTTGAGCTTGATATAAACTGTGCCATCTGCGGTGGTTCAGGCTGTCCAACCTGTAAGAACTCAGGCTGGCTGGAATTATTACCCTGTGGTATGATCCACCCGAATGTTCTTCGCTTAGGTGGCATTGATCCGGAGAAATATACCGGTTTTGCATTTGGTCTTGGACTGACAAGACTTGCAATGATGAAATACAACATTAAGGACATTCGTCTGTTTAACAGCGGTAACTTAAAGCAGCTAAAGCAGTTTACAAAATAGGGCAGATTGGAGGAAATAAAATGTATATATCAATGAATTGGATTTCAGAATTCACGGATTTGACCGGAATTAATCTAAAGGAATTAATCGGTAGATTTACCTTATCAACCGCTGAGGTTGAAGAAATACATGAGTACGGAAAGAATATTAAAGATGTTGTAGTCGGTAAGATTGTTGAGATTAGCGATCACCCCAATTCTAAAAAGCTGCACTTGGTAAAAGTGGACATTGGTACTGAGGTGGTAGGCTGTGTCTGCGGAGCTCCTAACGTATTTGTAGGTGCGATTGTACCGTTTGCTAAGCTGGGAGGCCAGGTTGGAGAGCTTGAGATCAAGGAAGCAAAGATTGCAGGTGAAATCAGCCATGGTATGTGTTGTTCTGAAAAGGAACTTGGAATCAGTGATGACCATTCCGGATTGATGATGCTTCCGGATACCTATCCACTCGGAACAGATATAAAAACCTTCATGCAATTAGAGGATACAGTATTTGAGGTGGATAACAAATCCCTTACCAATCGTCCTGATCTATGGGGACATTACGGAATTGCCAGAGAAATCTCTGTACTTACCAAGAGACCCTTGAAACCGCTTGATGTAGTTAATACTTCTGTATATAAAGATCTGGCTCAGGTGGATGTAAAAGTGGAGGATACCGATAAGACCTTCCGTTATAGCTGCATTACTATTTCGAACATTAAGGAGAAAAAAGCTCCGGTTAATATGAGAATTCGTCTCACCTATTGCGGTATGCGACCGATTAATCTGCTGGCTGATTTGACAAACTACCTTATGATGGAGCTTGGACAACCGATGCATGCCTTTGATAACGCCAAAGTGTCGAAGATTAGGGTTAAGACCTATCCTGAGACGGTAAACTTCCTGACTCTGGATGGAGTGGAACGTAAGATTGATACCGATACACTCTTAATCTGTGATGAGAAGGAGCCGGTAGCAATTGCAGGTATTATGGGTGGTGAGCTTTCAGAAATAACAGATAATACCGAATCTGTATTACTGGAATCTGCGAATTTTGATGGTGTATCAGTTCGTAAATCAGCAACCCGTATTGGTCTTCGTACCGATGCAAGCTCCCGATATGAGAAAACGATTGATCCCGAACTCACGGTTCCTGCAATCGAGCGTTTTATCAAGCTGTTAACAGAGATTGATCCGGGAGTAAAGGTAACCTCTTCTTTGACAGATTGTTATGTTAAGCATTACGATACCATTTCCATCGATTTTGATAAGGCTTATGTAGATAAATATACCGGAATTGACATTTCTTCTGAGCAAATCGAAGAGACATTAAGTGCACTTGGCTTTCTTGTAACTCGTAAGAGTGATTCCTTTAGCCTGGTGGTTCCTTCCTGGCGTGCTACAAAGGATGTAACGATAAAAGCAGATATCATTGAAGAAATTACTCGGATCTATGGATATGACAACTTTGAGATTAAATCCACCAAGAGCTTTTTGACGCCGGTTCGTCACAGTGTGGAGAGGGATAATGAGTACCGGATTAAGGAGCTGCTGTCAGAGCGTTATGCGATGAACGAGGTTCATAGTTATATCTGGTATGACAGCAAGATGAATAAGGAACTGGGTATTGTTACAGAACCGAATGTCCGCGTCATCAACTCCGTGGCTTCAGAGAATGATACGATAAGATCCACGATGATCCCGAGCTTACTTGGCTTTGTCGCAAAGAATGCCGATACCTATCCAGAGATGGGTATGTTTGAAATCGGGCGAGTTGCAGACGGAATTAAAGAAGATGGCTTATGTGATGAGCGAAAGAGACTTGGTATTATCGTTGCCAGTAAGAAGCTGACAGAAAAAGAAGTTTATTTTAGATGCAAGGAAGTAGTTGAACAGATTACAGCAAGTATTAAAAATGCTGTTCCGAACTTCTATGTAAAGGAAGACCTCGCTAAATACAATTACGTTCACCCGGTTAACAGTGCCGGTATCGGGCTAAAGGGAGCACAAATCGGATATTTCTCAGTGCTTAATCCCAGAATTAAGAATAAGATTGATAAAAAGCTGAATGTGGCCTTTGCAGAAATTGATATGGAAGCGCTCGAAACGGTGGCTGCAGAGGGTCTGCGTTATACAGAGGTATCAAAGTATCCCGGTGTTACCATCGATTTAAGCCTGTTGACCGATAAAGCACTTCGTTATGAGAATTTATCTTCTTTTATTAAGGAATATAAATCAGAACACCTTCAGAATTTCCATTTGGTTGATATCTTCGAGGATGAAAAGCTTCTCCCTGGTAAGAAGAGTGTAACCGTTCGTTTTGAATTCGGTTCTAAGGAAAGAACCTTAGAAGGACAGGAAATTCAGACGATGGTAGATGAATTGCTTGCTATTTTGGGTACAAGGGGAATTGAGATAAGAAAATAACTCTATAAAATTTATTAACCGTAATAAGAATACTTTAGGTATATATTAGCTAGTCCATGTATAAGCATTTTCTGAAAGGGTGAGGAAAATGCTTATACGCCATCAAGGAACAAAAGTAATTGAAACACCCCGGCTCGTACTTCAAAGATTTAAAGCGGACGATGCCGAGGATATGTTCTACAACTGGGCAGGTGATCCTGAAGTATGTAAGTTCTTATCTTGGGGTCCTCATAAGGATGTCGAAGTGTCGCGTAAAAGAATCCTTAACTGGATTAGCAATTATAATTATATTAATTCTTATGTTTGGGCGATTGAATTAAAGAGCAAGAACACAGTAATCGGCTCCATCAGTGTCGAGATATCAAACGATACGGCCCTTTCCTGTGAGGTTGGATACTGTATAGGAAAAGAATACTGGAACAGAGGAATTATGACCGAGGCGCTTCGGGCGGTGATGCACTATTTATTCTTTGAGGTTGGATATCAAAGGATACAGGCAAAGCACGATGTATTGAATGAAGCTTCTGGAAAAGTGATGCAGAAGGCGGGCATGACCTTCGATAAATATGAATATCATGTCGGAGTCAGGCGCGATGGCAGCTACTATGACTGTGCAGTTTATGCTAAAAGCATCTCGGATGAATAAATAGGGATACGTCAAATGTTTGGCCTTAATTACTGGGTTAGCATTTGACGTATTATTTATTCAATCGTAAATTACTCCTTCAATATTCGCTTAGCAAATATCAACAAGCATCACTTTGTTTTTTAATCGTATTCTTTAAAGTTTAAGTTTATCTTATAATAATCTTAGAAAATGTTGATTGTTATTATACTTAAGTGATAAAATGTAGCTAACATAGATGTATGATGGTTCCGTATAGAATAAATCTTTCAGCTATCATTTTCCACATTTACGGAAAGTAATGATGAGGATGGTCGTTGTTAAATTTATCAATAATAATATTATGAGGTGAAGAGATGAGAGAAGATTATAAAGAAATTCTACACAGTCACACAGATATTTCTACGAAACGTTTACTCCTACGTAAATTTACCTTGGACGATATACAGGATATCTACACCTATGCCAGTGATGAGCAAACACTAAAAAACTTAGCCTGGACAGGAATTAAAAGTCTAGAGGAAGCGAAAGAACTGATTGATGGTTTTTATAGTAACGATGGGGTTTATGCTATATCCTTAAAAGATACCGGACGTTGCATTGGTTGCATCTGCCTAAATGTAATTCCTGAACATGAGAAAGCTGACTTTGGATATGTACTTAACATTAAGTATTGGAATCAGGGTTACATGACGGAAGCTTTGAATTCTGTAATAATGTTTTGCTTTCAGGAACTGGAGTTGAATCGGGTGGAAGCGTTCCATTATGTCGGGAATGAAGGTTCCGGAAAGGTAATGGAGAACTGCAGTATGAGAAAAGAAGGCTATGCAATTCAGGAGGTAAAGATAAAAGGGGTCTTTCGTGATGTCGTTCATTACGGGATTACGAAGGAGAAATGGTTTCGCGAATCATAAAGAAACCGGTATTTTTAAATAATATTCTTTTACTATATCTTTGATTAGTTTAACAAAATACAGTTATAATTGAAACAAGAGTATTATCACAAAAAAATGTACAAGCAATAGGAGGATTCATAATGTTAAAGGAGTTTAAAAAATTTGCCCTAAGGGGAAACATGATTGATTTAGCTGTTGGTATCATAATCGGCGGAGCATTCAGCTCGTTAGTTAACACTTTGGTTAACGATGTTATCATGCCATTATTTAGCCTTATCACCAATAGAATTGACTTTAGAAATTGGTTTATCGCTTTAGATGGAAAGGAATATGATACTTTGGATTTAGCCATTGAAGCCGAAGTACCTATCGTCAAATATGGTTTATTTCTATCAGGTGTACTGAATTTTATTATTATGGCATTTGTTGTATTTTTGATTGTAAGATGGATTAATAAGCTTAAGAAACCGGCAGAGGTAGAGGTGACTACAAAGAAATGTCCACATTGCATAACCGATATTAATTTAAATGCAACAAAATGTCCTCATTGTACTTCGGATCTTGAAGATTTAACTGCCGCAGAATAAAATAGTAATGCAACGATAGCAGTAGTAAATATCTCTGCGAAAGGATAGGAGGCCCATATCCCTTTCATTTTAAATGCTTCGGAAAGGAGAATAACTGCAGGAATTAGTATAAGAAAGCCTCTTAAGAAAGACAGGATAAATGCATGGTAAGGTTTCTCAATAGACACAAAATACGACGAACTTACAATATTAATTCCGGCAAAGAAAAAGCCCACAAAATAAATGCTTAACCCTTTCGAAGCAATCGATTCTAAAGTCAGATCATTACCACTGTTAAATATCTGAATCAGAGGCTTCGAAAAGAAGAATATCATGCCATATATCATGGTTGCTAAGGTAATTGATAATATCAATGCATAACGAAGTAATTTGCTAAGAATTTTTTGATTACCTAGACCATATTGGTGGCTTAGGATTGGCTGGATTCCTTGCGCGATACCGGTGAATACAGCTGTAGCTACCAATGCAAGATTTGCAATAATACCGTAGGCAGCCACCCCGGTATTACCGGATATATTTAGTATTACAATATTAAATATTATAATAACAATCCCGGAAGAAAGCTCGGTAATTAAAGCAGCCAGTCCCAGGCTGCTTATAATTTTGAATAGATTCAGCTTTGGAAGACATCTCGTGATATGGAAATGATGCCTCTTTTTAATAAAATGCCTAGACAGAAGGGTCATACCTATCACCGGAGCAAGACAGGTAGCGAAAGCAGCTCCGAACATTCCCATTCGCAGGGGGTAGACGAAGAAGTAGTCGAGTACAATATTGGAGAAGCTCCCTGCTAACATGGCTGCCATAGCTAACCTTGGCTCATGATCATTACGAATAAAGCTGATTAGTATATTATTTAAGATAAAGAAGGGAGAAAAGCAGAGGATGGTTTTTAAGTAGCTATTTGTCATGGCAAAGGTATCCATATCAGCTCCCATCCACAGGGTTAATCTTTCAGATAATAGGATGCCTGCCAAAAGATATAAAAGACCAATTACAGTTCCGAAAAGGACGGAATGAGTAAATATAATATCTGCTTGTTTGTGTTCGCCCTGTGCTTTCAGTATAGCGAATTTTGTTGCTCCTCCAATTCCAATCATAAGGCCGGTACCATTAATAAAGCTATAAATTGGAATTGCAAGATTTAAAGCCGTTAGACCGTCTGCACCTAATTTGTTAGCTATAAAAAAAGTATCGGCCAGAATATAGCAAGATAGTCCGATCATGCTTAATACATTGAAGCTGACATATTTGATAAATGTTTGAAATACAGTATGATTTTTCATAAATTCTCCTTAAAAAAAACGCCCGAGTTTCATACCTTCAAAGGCCTAACGGTATGAAATCGGAACGCTTTATACTCTCTTTACCCGGCGGCAAAGTCCACGTTGTATTTTTGATTGTTGCCAGTATAGCACAGTATCATATCAATAGCAATATTGTATTTTTATTTTATTCTACAGCATTTTTATTTTATAAGTCCTACAGCATCTTTGTTCAGAAGATTGAATGACTTGTTTTTTTTACCAAAAGCCTGGTTTTGCTCTTGTGATATCAGCATTCCCTTGCTATAATAAAACAAGGTTTAGGAAATCTTAATTAGTAAAGAATAATCAGCATAGAATAATATAAAAAGAGGAATCACAGAGTAGGAGTTGAACTATGTTTCGTAGATTTTATCCTAAGAGATTGGCACCGTCTTCATACGACATCGATTATGAGAAGCTTTATAAAGAAGGATACCGCGGAATTTTATTTGATATAGACAACACCTTGGTAGAACATGGTGCAGATGCTACACCCAGAGCAATCGAGTTGTTTGACCGATTAAAAAAAATAGGATTTCAAACCTGTCTGATTTCGAATAACAGTGATGAAAGAGTCCGTAGATTTAATCATAAAATTGGAACGAATTATATTCATAAGGCGAATAAACCTTCCACAAAAAATTATATCAGAGCCACTAAAATCATGGGAACCAGGATTGATAATACGGTATTTGTAGGAGACCAGCTCTTTACGGATGTATTCGGCGCAAACCGTATCGGTATGATGACTTACCTGGTAAAACCGATACATCCTAAGGAAGAAATTCAAATTGTACTGAAGCGGAAGTTGGAACGAATTGTTTTATATTATTACCGGAGAGATTTGGCAAAGGGTAAGATAAAACAAGATTAATACATGGCTTGGCTGTAAGCTTCAGTCCCTTGTATTGACAAAAAAAACCATAATAAAAGCTCATGTTAAGAGGGAAAATGAATCTAAAAATGAAACGTAACATTATTTTAATCGGCTTTATGGGCTCTGGTAAAACCAGTGTGGGACATCGTTTGGCTGAACAGCTCGCCTACCGGTTTCGTGACACAGACCAGCTACTGGAACAAAAATCAGGAGATACCATAAGCCATATCTTTTCGGTTCACGGAGAAGAGTATTTCCGAGATATGGAGACGAATTTGCTAAAGGAATTATTTCCGGTAATCGATCATACGGTCCTATCCACCGGTGGCGGACTGCCATTAAGGGAACAGAACACCAAGCTATTGAAGGAGCTGGGCTTCGTAGTATTTTTGAAAGCATCAAAGCAGACAACCTTGGCTAGACTGAGGGGTGATACATCAAGACCCCTGCTCCAGGGAGAAGATCTGGAACAAAAAGTGGAGCGAATGCTGGAAATCAGAACACCAATCTATGAAAAAGCAGCACATAAGCTGATTACTACCGACGACCGTAAGGTTGAGGATATTGTACACCTGATTATGGAGTCATATTTAAAACTAATTTATTAGGTTGATGACTGTCAGGACGAAGAAACGATGATTGGTGGGACGGTTTGGGGTCACACAACATGGAAGAAAGGCAAGGTTATTATATGAGGATTTTAGTGATTAACGGGCCGAATCTGAATTTTCTTGGCATCAGAGAAAAAGGAGTTTACGGTACCCAGGATTATGAGTATTTATTAAAAATACTGGATGAAAAAGCAAAAGAGAAGAATATCCTGCTGGAAACCTTTCAAAGTAACTGCGAGGGGGAAATTATTAACCGGCTGCAAAAAGCTTTCTTTGATCAGGTGGATGGAATTATCATAAATCCTGGAGCTTATACTCATTACAGTTATGCAATCAGAGATGCTTTGGCTTCGATTACTGTGCCTAAAATTGAAGTACATATCTCGAATATTCATCAAAGAGAAGAATTTCGTCATACCTCCGTAACCGCGGCGGTATGCACGGGACAGATCGCCGGATTAGGGCTTCAAGGATATATACTAGCAATTGATGCAATCATGAGCAAAACGACATCCAATTAATAAAAAGTGAACATATTTGAAGGATATATTCACATCAGAAAATTACACTGCAGAAAGAAAGACAGGTTGAGATTATGGACAATTATAAAAGAGTACAGGAATTATTACAGAAATTATCAGTTTCGGCAATACTGATATCCAATGGTAATAATATGAGATATGTTAGTGGTTTTGCAGGTGAAACGGGCTATCTTTACATCTCAGAGAAAAGACATGCTGTGATAACGGATTTTCGTTATACAATCCAGGCTGAAATTGAAGCCGAGGGCTATGAAATCATAACCATAGGCAATGGTGGGTATGAGGAAGTAATAAACGACTTGATAAAAACAGACGGAGTAAGTAGACTTGGTTTTGAGGCAGAGGACATGCTGTACGGAACCTTTATCAGGCTAAAGGAGAGACTTGTTGTAAAAGAACTGGTTCCTCTGGGTCACGAGATAACGAATATGAGGAGGATTAAGACCCCCCGGGAGCTGGAGTACCTTAAGAAGGCAGAGGCAATCGGTGATCAGGTGTTTACTGAGATACTAACCTACATCAAACCGGGAATGACGGAGTTAGAAGTAGCAGCACGTATTGAATACCTGTTGAAATTAAATGGAGGCAGTTCATTGAGCTTTCCAGCGATTGTTGCTTCGGGAGTAAATTCTTCGATGCCTCATGCGGTACCTAGCCAGAAGAAGATAGAGCAGGGAGATTTTCTGACAATGGATTTTGGCTGTGTTTATGAAGGCTATTGCTCGGACATGACACGTACCATCGTAATCGGTAAAGCCAGCGAAAAGCAGAAAGAGGTTTATCATACGGTATTGAAAGCACAGTTGGCAGTGCTTGACTTTATCAAAGCCGGTTATAAGGGAAAAGAGATTGATAAGATAGCGAGAGATATCATTTATGGCGCTGGCTATGAAGATTGTTTCGGGCATGGGCTAGGTCATAGTGTTGGTTTACATGTGCATGAGAACCCCAGGTTGTCACCGATGGAGGAGGATATTATCCTTGCAGGTATGATGGAGACAGTTGAGCCGGGTATCTATATCAAAGGTTTTGGTGGCGTGAGAATAGAAGACTTGGTAGTAGTGACAGAAAGCGGCCATGAGAATTTTACTCATTCTGCGAAAGAATTGATTGAGTTGTAAGCTTAATAATCAAAAAAGAAGCTCGATTAAAAAAAACTGTTGCAAAAAATGACAGGTTATTATAGACTAAAGAGTAGTCAATTTAAGGAGGAGTTTTAAGTATGGTTTCAGCAGGCGATTTCAGAAACGGTATAACAATAGAAATGGAAAATCAAGTATATCAGATTATTGAGTTTCAACATGTTAAACCGGGTAAAGGCGCAGCATTTGTTAGAACTAAATTAAAGAATATAAAAAATGGCGGTGTAATTGAAAGAACCTTCCGTCCAACAGAAAAATATCCACAGGCACATATCGAAAGAAGCGATATGCAGTATTTATATAGTGATGGTGAGCTTTACCACTTCATGAACGTAGATACCTATGATCAGTTTGCTATGAATGAAGATGCAATCGGTGATTCCCTTAAGTTTGTAAAAGAGAATGAGATGGTTAAGATGCTTTCTCATAGCGGCAATGTATTTGCGATTGAGCCTCCGTTATTTGTTGAACTTGTAATTACCGATACCGAACCTGGCTTCAAAGGTGATACAGCACAGGGTGCTACTAAACCTGCAATTGTAGAAACAGGAGCAACCGTATATGTACCGTTATTCGTTGAGCAAGGTGATAAGATCAGTATTGATACCAGATCCGGCGAATACATGAAGAGAGTATAATCTCCGCAGTTAGCGGATTAATGAATGAAAGATAGGGTGCTTTCCGAGCTTGCTCGTGAATAGCACCCTATCTTTTGTTGATATTATTGCAGGGCTTTTTACACTATAAAGATATATGTATTAATAATAGTTGTAATATTTGTAGTATACATTTGATTTATTTAAATATCTGTGTTATTATACCGATGTACTATACAAATGATTGCAATATCTTGACGATATTATGTTGCAAAACAACATAACAATCTTCGTGAATTATGATTGTAATGAATAACATAAGAATTGAAACGAGGGGTGTAAAATCAATGCTATCAATAGAAAGAAGAGAAAAACTAAAGCAGGTTTTCTTACAGAAAAAAAATGTAACTGTAGAAGATATGGCCAAAGAATTTAAGGTAAGTACAGAAACCATTCGAAGGGATTTTAACTATCTCAGCGATGAGGGCTTTATTACAAAAACCTACGGTGGA
Source organism: Bacillota bacterium (assembly GCA_023414875.1). Classification (GTDB taxonomy): domain Bacteria; phylum Bacillota; class Clostridia; order Lachnospirales; family Lachnospiraceae; genus Mobilitalea. The sequence continues at coordinate 267,067 of JAEZMV010000017.1, forward strand.
GCCACTTTAAAATATCGGGCAAATTCTTTGGTAACCCATCAGGAGAAGACCGGGATATTGGTAGATAACAAACGACTGATGGCAAAGCAGGCAGTAAAATTCATTCAACCAAACGACTGCATTTTCTTGGATCATTCCACAACAGTTTATGAAATGTGCAATGAGATCGAGAACATTCCGTTAACGGTGATAACGAACTCCTTATTCATCATTAACCGATTGGCAGGGGTATCAACCATTAAGCTGATTACTCCGGGGGGTAACTTTGTGATGAGTGAGCAGGGCTTCTTTGGATTGGAGGCGGCCAGATATCTGCAAAGGCATCATATGGATAAGGCTTTTATTTCTTGCCGCAGCATAGATATGAAAAGAGGGCTGAATGATTCCGATGAGATCGTATCGGAGATGCGAAGAAGTATCATTAATAGTGCGGACTCCACTTATTTACTGGTGGATCATACGAAGTTCGGGAAATCGGCTTTTATATCCACAAGTGATTTTAGCAGTATCAAGTATATGATTACAGATAAGCCACTTGATAAGGAATGGCGGGAATTCCTCAAGGAAGAGCATGTTAAGGTTTATGAATGTATGGAACATGGTCATTAATTATTAGATATAAGAATAAATGGGCGAGATAGTGTTTGTTTTTTGCATATGTATTATAAGTAAGATGTGTACATATGTGGAAAGTAGGCAAGATCTCGTCCTTTTTTATTATGTAAAATTTACCATAGAAAATTATGAATATTAATTCACTTATAAGCCTTATATTACTTGAGTAATTTGTTATTTAGAACCTACATTGTTTTGGCAATATGTTCAATAAACCACATTAAAACCAAACAAAAACTCATAATACATCAATATTAAAATCAATTAGGTGTTGGAAAAACATAAAATAACACAAAATGATCAACAAAACTATTGCAAAGTTGTCAATATTGTGATATATTTCTCTTGTAGCAAAAATTATATTTTTGGAGGTAGAACTTATGAAGAAATTAACTGCTATGTTACTTGTATTAATCATGGTACTTTCTTTCGGTGCATGTGGCAATGGGGATGCTAAGAAGGAGAAAGAAAACGACCAGAAGACAGAAGACAACCAGAAGACAGAAGAAAAATCCGAGGCTGGAAATGATACTTCTGTTGAAAGTGGTTCCACGGAAGCTGATTTTGTAAAAAAAGGTTACAAAATAGCGTACATACTTAATACCACTTCTACAGATATTTTCCAGATGGCTGTTAACGGTGCACAGGAGACAGCGAAAGCACTTGGAATGACTTGCGATGTGTACTTTACCGATACGGATAATGTTAAATTTCAGGACTATGTAAATACCTGTGCAAACCAAGGCTATGATGCCATGTTCTTATCCCACGGTAATAAGGAAACAGCATATGACTTAGTTGATATGCTTACCAAAAAGGGAATTAAGGTAGTTTGCTTTGATACTCAGCTCGTAGATTCAAACGGTGTTAACACCGGCATTAAGGGTGTAACCCAGATGTTCCAGGATGACCAAAAGCTGGCTGACCTGACCTTAGATTATATCTGTAACACGATTTATCCTGATAAAGTAGCAGCAAAGGAACCGATTAAGATCTTAAAGATATGGAGAGGACCTGGAATCTCACCCTTTGATCGCAGACAGGAAACCTATCTGAAATATGAAGAACAGGGTATCATAGAGACCTTAGAAGTATTAGGGCCGACAGATCCTGCAAACGCAGAAGCAAGCTTGGCACAGGTTATGGCATCCGCTCTTCCGAAATATCCGGAAGGTACTATAGATGCAATTTGGGGCTGCTATGATGCTTACACAAGAGGTGCATATATCGCTTTATTAGAAGCTGGAAGAACTGATATACCCGTTGTATCTGTAGATATCTCTAATCAGGATATTAACTATATGTTGGACGGCAGTGAGGTTTGGAGAGCATGCTCTACCGTTGACTTTACAACAATCGGTCAGCAGGGTGTTCGCCTTCTTGCTATGAAGCTAAACAATGAAGAAACAGAGGATGTATATAACTTAACACCTTCCCTGGTTACCTACGATCAGCTAGATAAGGATTCTAATGTATTAAACTTAAAGGATTACGTAGAAGGCTATGGAGTAAATGATGATCATATCACCGAATGGATGAAGCCTTACCTGGTGAAATAGTTACAAGTTCAATAATGGGATTTTAATATAGAGGAGTGAAATTAACTCCTCTATATTAACTAAAGCGGATAGGAAATGAGGTATGACATGGAGGGCAATAAGAAAATCAGATTGGAAGTGAAAAATGTCTCTATTGAATTTCCGGGAGTTAAGGCATTATCCGAGGTTGATTTTGCAGTAGAGACCGGTGACATCAGAGCTGTAGTTGGAGCCAATGGTGCAGGAAAATCAACGTTAATGAAGGTTTTAACGGGCGTAAACCCGGATTATACAGGTGAGATCTATTTTAACGGAGAAAAGGTAGATATTAGAACTCCGCAAAAGGCAAAGGAATTAGGAATTGAAATTGTTTATCAGGAAGTAGATACGGCATTGTTTCCGGCCCAGACGGTAGCTGAAAACATCTTAATGAGCAAGATGGTCGGAGGAATGAAGGGAAAGTGTGCAATTAATTGGAAGCAGATAAGGAAAGAGGCCAGAGAGGTCTTAGATCGTTTGCATATAGATGTGGATGTGGATAAGTTGGTCGGAGATTTAAGCTTGGCACAAAAGCAGATGGTACTTGTAGCCAGGGCTGTAAAAGAAAAATGTAATTTCTTAATTCTGGACGAGCCCACCGCACCCTTAAGTATTACCGAAACTCAGGAGCTGTTTAATATAGTAAATGGGCTGATGGAAACAGAGAATATCGCAGTACTGTTTATCTCACACAGACTCCAGGAAGTAAAAGACCTATGCAAGACTATTACGGTTATGAGAAATGGGCAGATCGTAGATGAACAGCCGATCACGGCGGATCTTACTATAAAGATGATTGTTGAGAAAATGCTGGGACAAAGCTTTGATGAGAATTTCCCTAAGGCAGTACTGACTCCCGGTGAAATCTCTTTGGAGGTAAAGAACCTATCCGATATGAATCAAATGGTCAAGGATGTATCCTTCTATATCCGCAAGGGAGAGATCGTAGGAGCTGCCGGCTTGGTGGGTGCAGGAAAAACAGAGCTATGCAAGCTGTTATTCGGTGATATTAAAAAATCAAAGGGACAGGTGTTTCTTAATAATAAAGAGCTGAATATCAAAAATCCTACAGATGCGGTTAAGGCAAAATTGGGATTGGTTCCAGAGGAACGAAGGAAAGAAGGCATTCTTGTTGACGAACCGGTATATTTTAATTTGTCAGCAGCAGCCTTATCAAAATTCTGTTCGAAGTTTGGTTTTGTTAATAAAAACAGTGAAATTAAAAATGCAAGGGGCTATATATCATCTCTTGGTATTAAGACACCCTCGGAACATCAGCTGGTGCGATATCTGTCCGGCGGAAATCAACAAAAGGTATCCGTAGGAAAATGGTTAGCAGCTGATTGCGAGGTTTATATCTTTGATGAGCCTACGAAGGGAGTAGACGTTGGAGCGAAGAGAGATATTTTCCAGTTGATTCAAGACATTGCTAAATCCGGTAAATGTGTTTTGTATGCAACCTCTGAGACCAATGAAATTCTTGCAATATCGGATAGAACCTATGTAATGTATAACGGACAAATTATGGCTGAGCTGAAAACGTCAGAAACCTCAGAAGAAGAAATTATGTATTATTCAACAGGAGGCAAATAAAGTGGAAGACAAATCAAAGAGTAAAAAGAAATTTCATATAGGAAAATTTATTACGGATTGGGCGGCAGTAATCACTGTAGTAATTCTGTTATTGTTCTTTTCCATTTCTATGCCGGATATCTTCCCGACATCCAGTAATATCACCACTATTTTAAGGTCAATCTCCATTACAACCGTAATTGCTATGGGACTTACCCTGACCTTAGCTGTGGGCGGCTTCGACCTTTCCGCAGGTTCAACAGCTACAATGGCCAGCTTTTTTATGATGAGCTTTATCATTTGGTACGATATGAATATGTGGCTTGCACTTTTACTGGCGGTAGTAGGAACCCTGGCTATCACCATGGTTAATATGTTCTTGATCGTAAAATGTAAGATACCGGATCTGTTAGCAACGGTTGCAGCGATGTTTTTCCTAGAGGGCTTATGCCTGACCTATTCAGGCGGAGGTGCAATCAGTGCCGGTATGCCTAGACCGAACGGAGAAGCTTCACTGGGAGGAGTGCCCCAGGCATTTAAGGTTCTTGGAACCTCTCCTACGATTATTATCATCATGCTGGTATTGGTTTTAATCGTTCATGTATTCCTTAAGTATACAAAGTACGGAAGATATATCTATGCGGTTGGCGGTAATCGTATTGCAGCCAAGCTGTCCGGTATTCCGGTGAAAAAGTACAGAATTATTGCTGGTGTAATGGCTGGTGTATGTATTGCCATCGGTGGTATCTTAGTTGCCTCCAGAAATCAGTCTGCTCAGATCAACGGAGCAAACTCCTTCCAGATGCCTGCACTGGCAGCCGTATTCATTGGAAGATCTGTAGCAGGTCAAAGTAAACCAAATGCAATCGGTACTCTGATTGGAGCTACCCTGGTAGGAATTCTGGACAATGGTTTAATCATGATGCGCGTACCTTATTATTCTTTGAATGCGATTAAGGGTATTGTATTAGCGCTTGCATTAGCATCTACCTATTACTCAGCGAAGGAAGACTAATAGTCAACAAACAGGAAAGGGGCTGGTAACGTGTCAAAATTTGATCATAACTATCATATGGAAGACCAGGATGTGATTGCCTATGTCCGCGAAAAGCTGGATTTGTTCGAGCCGGATGCGGAGCTGTCCTGCAGCGAAATAGGTGATGGAAATATAAATTTTGTTTATCGTGTGATGGATGTACATACAAAGCGTTCGATTATTATTAAACACGCCGATGATTTTATTCGATCCTCCATGCAGAAGGCGAGCACGGATAGAAACCGCATAGAAGCTGCAATTTTAAAGCTGCAGGGAGAGCTGGCACCGGGTTATGTTCCAGAGGTGTATCTTTACGATCCCGTTATGTGCATTATCGTAATGGAGGATTTAAAGGATTATGAAAATATGCGCTATGCCTTAATTGAGCATAAGAAATTTACTACCTTTGCAGAGGATATCTCAACCTTTTTAGCACAGACCTTAATCAGGACTACGGATAATATCATAGCTCCGGAGGAAAAGAAGGAAAGAGTGAAGCTGTTCATCAACCCGGATTTATGTGGTGTATCAGAACGACTGGTATATACAGATCCCTATACGAATCATTCGGGTCGTAATGTATTATTTGAACCAAATAAAGAATTTTTTACGAAAGAATTATATCAGGATGCGGCACTTCATCTTGAAGTTGCGAAATTGAAGGATCAATTTAAATCAAAAGCACAGGCATTAATTCACGGAGATCTCCATACCGGATCCATCTTTGTGAAGGAAGGGTCCACCAAGGTATTGGATCCTGAATTTGCTTTCTACGGCCCCATTGGCTACGACGTAGGTAATGTAATTGCCAATCTATTCTTTGCCTGGGCCAATGCTACGGTGACTCTTAGGGACGGTGAGGAGAAAGCAGAATTTCTTAAGTGGATTGAGAATTCCATCCAGGATATGGTTGATTTGTTCAGAGAAAAAGCAATTCATATTCTGGAAAAGGAAAGTACGGAAAGGATGGCGCTTACCCCCGGATTTGCACAATGGTACGTATCAGACATTCTATCCGATACAGCAGGAGTAGCCGGCATAGAAATGAACCGCAGAATTGTTGGCAGTGCCAAGGTGAAGGATATTGCGGGGATCACTGTGCCGGAGCAAAGAGAAATGGCCGAAAGAATCTGCGTTCTGGCAGCAAAAGAGTTAATCATGAACCGTGCTGCTTGTCAGGAAGGTAAACAATATATCAAAATTATTCAGGAAGCAGAGAAAAAAGCCAAGTCCTATTAATTCTACCAAGAGTTAATGGCGTAGCACATATTTTATCAATTAATATTTAAATCGAAAGGATTAAATATGAAATCATATGAAGCAACAAAACAAAAAATAATTGATACCGCAAGGTTATCTTATCAAATGGCTTTATTTGCCGGTACAAGCGGTAATTTGAGCATGTATGATCCGGAAACCGGTATCATGACTATCACGCCCAGTTCCATTGCTTACGAAATTTTAGAGACAGAGGACATGGTGCTGATGACGCTAGATGGTGAAATAATCGAAGGAAAAAGCAAGCCTTCCTCTGAATGGCGTATGCATGCTGCGGTATATAAGAATCGTCCGGAGATAAGAGCAGTGATACATACTCACTCTCCTTATGCAACTTCCTTTGCCGTCAATGGAGAGGACATCCCGATTATCCTCATTGAAATGATCCCCTTCATCGGAGGAGAAATCCCATTGGCGCAGTTTGCCTTACCGGGAACTGAGGAGATGGGCTTGGAAGCCTTAAAGGTTCTGCAGGAGAGTCAAGCCTGCCTCTTGGCTAATCACGGAGTACTTGCTATCGGTGAGAATATGGAGCAGACCCATCTTAGAGCAGTTTATGTAGAGGATGCAGCAAAGATCTACTCCCTGGCAAAAAGTAACGGAGCCGTTCAGCTGGTGCCCGAGAAATTCGTGACTGCCATGAAGGAAAAAAGAAATAGGAGGTAACTGACTTGAGTTCATTCAAATACTATGCCCCCAAATGTACCTTATTTGGTTATGGATGTTTAGAAGCACTTGGAAAAGAAATTGTAAGTAATGGTTACAGCCGTGCGCTGGTGGTTACCGATGCCTCCCTGATCCAAATGGGGATTGCAGGAAAAGTAACCAAGGTTTTAGAGGAGTATTCTATTCCCTACTTTATCTTTGATGGTGTGAAGCCGAATCCAACCGTAAGAAACGTAGAAAACGGACTGTTAGTGGCTAAAGAGAAACAGTGTGATTTTGTGGTATCCATTGGCGGAGGCTCTGCCCATGATTGTGCAAAGGCCATCTGTATTCTGGCTACCAATGGCGGTAAAATTCAGGATTATAGAGGAATGGACATGAGCAAAATACCCCCCCTTCCCCTGGTAGCGGTGAACACGACAGCCGGTACAGCCAGCGAATGCACCAGAGCCTATGTAATCCTTGATGAAGAAACCAATGAAAAATACGGCATCAGAGATAAAAATGTAATGGCAGCAATTGCAGTGGATGACCATGAGCTTATGATGGGGCTGCCCAAGGGCTTGACTGCCGGAACAGGCATGGATGCTTTGACCCATGCGGTAGAAGCCTATACCTCAAAAAACGGCTTCTGTATTACCTCTACCTTAGCCTTAGGAGCAATTAAATTAATATTTAAGAGCTTGGAATTGGCAGTCCTATCCCCGAAGGAGGACAATCGTGAGGTAATGGCAACCGCTCAATACCTGGCAGGTCTTTCGTTTGGTAATGGCGGTGTTGGCTTGGTGCATTCTATGTCCCATCAATTAAGTGCAGTTTATGATCTGCCCCATGGGTTATGTAATGCGATCCTGTTACCGGAGGTTATTAAGTTTAACTGCTTGAATGAAAAGGCAGAGCAGAAATATGGCGAACTTATGGAGGATATCTTCCCCTTAGAGGCTGCTGGTAAACAAGAGAAGGAGAAAGCAGTTCTCTTTGTTCAAAAGGTAGAGGAGCTGTCACAAAGAATTGGTACCAGGGTACCTCTTACCTCCCTTGGAGTGAAAGAGGAGGATATCAGCCTGCTGGCAGAAAAGACACTTAAGGATGGCAGCCTGCCAAATAATCCGGTACAGCCATCCAAGGAGCAGATTGAAACCTTATTTAGAAACCTGTTATAGATGACGGGCAGATTAATTATAGAAAGTAGGGATATCATGGTTAGAGCAGATCATGGAATGGCATTCATGCTGCAGTATGAGAATGTTGCTTGGTATGAGGATGGACAGGTTCGGATATTGGACAGACGTATTTATCCTATCAAGACAGAATATGTAGTATGTAAAAAGCATGAGGAAGTAGCGCAAGCAATCGCAGATATGGTAACGCAGAGTGGCGGACCTTATACGGCAGCTGCAATGGGTATGGCATTGGCGGCTTATGAAGCAAAGGATAAGAAGGAAAATGACTTAATACAATACATGGAAAAGGCAGCCTATACCCTTTCCCATGCACGGCCGACTACCATTGAGAGAATGAAGAAGGTAGTGAATGGTGCCATGGCAGTGGTTAAAGAAGAGGTATCGAAGGGAAACAGTGGCGAGGTGCTGGTAGAGGCGCTGTTTCAAAATGCGTTCCGCCAAATAGACAATAACTATTCCAGATATGTTACGGTTGGTAAGCTTCTTGCGGAGCAGATACCCCAGAATGGTACCTTAATGACGCAATGCTTTGCTGAGACGGTAATCGGTACTATGCTGAGGGAATGCAGGGAAAAGGGAAATGAGATCAAAGTAATCTGCCCGGAGACCAGACCATACTTCCAGGGTGCCAGATTAACTGCCAGTGTTGCCTGCGATATGGGATTTGATGTTACTGTAATATCGGATAATATGCCAGGTTATACAATGAAGGAGAAGAAGGTAGATGTATTTACCTCTGCAGCTGATGTAATTACAATGGATGGCTATATCATTAATAAGATAGGAACCTTCCAAATTGCTTTAGCAGCAAAGTATTGGGGGATACCATATTTTGCGACAGGTACGCCCAATATGGGTCATCCAAAGATTGATACAGTGGAAATAGAGGAAAGAGATTCGGAGCTGGTTTTAGAGGCAATGGGAAGAAAGCTGACGATGGAGGGAGTAAAGGGATATTATCCTTCATTTGATATTACACCTCCTAAGCTCTGTGATGGAATCATTACCGACAAGGGTATTTTCTCTCCTTATGATTTAAAGAGATACTATGCTTAATTAATAGTACTTCGCATTACTGCTGTTATTCGTTATAGAGGCTTTAGGCCATAGCATGTAATGCGGAGTATTTTTATACTTAAAATCTGAAGAATTACTACTGATTAATAACAGCCAGGGCCACAGAAAAAATATGCTGGCACCCATATTCGCGGGTAGTGGCAGCATGGAGGATTATATGAAGAATCAAAAGAGATACCTATATCTTATCGTATCAACAATTGCTATGTGTTTATATGGGTATGGTTTTATTTTAACTGTTTTTACAAGACCCTTGGAGGAGACCTTTTCCTGTACTACAAAAGAGTCCTCTGCAGTATTCACGGTTTGCTTAGTAATGTTCAGCCTCGGCGTTCTTGCTAGTGGCTACATCTACAATATTCTAAAACTCAAGCTGTTGTTTTTAATATCCACAGCTATGATTGTACTGGGAATTTTACTGACAGCCAAGGCACCCTCTATTGAAGCCTGCTATCTTACCTTTGGAGTGTTATACGGCTTTGGAGCTGGCATTGGTTATAAAGCACAGCTGACTGCAATGGTAGCATGGTTTCCCGGAAAATCCGGGTTTGCCTCGGGTGTTTTATTTATGGGAACCGGCTTAACTGCAATGATATTTAATATGCCACTTAATAATTGGATTGAAAATAATGGATGGAGAAATGCATTTCTTTATTTAGGGTGGATTACACTTGTATTTTTAGTACTCAATATCATAATTGTAAAACCTTATGATAAGGATCCCTTTAACAGATCCAATCAATCAGAAGTAGGAGGAAAACCTGACGTCTGTGGTATGAAAACAGGACAGATGGTGACCACTCTGAGGTTCTGGTCTTTTTTTGCTTGGAGTACCTTAGTGTCTGCCATATGCATGACAGTGGCAAGTAATTCCGTAGCCTCTGCTCTGTCGATAGGGATATCCCCAGCCTCTGCCGCCTTTTTTTCAGGTCTTATATCACTGTTTAATTCCATAAGCAGAATAGGGTATGGCATAATATATGATAAGAAGGGGAAGCAGTTCTCCATGGCCATGTCTTTGTTGTTTTTAGCAGCTGGAGTTCTACTTATCTTATTGGGCTTAAAGCAAAAAGAGGTGTTGGTGTTTATTGCAGGTTTCCTTTTGATGGGCATCTGTCTCGGAGCGGTGCATCCGATTTCCTCTGCCTATACCCTTCAAGTATTTGGTCCAAGGTACTATTCGGAAAATTATAGTGTACAAGGGCTTTTTACGTTAATCAGTACCTTTATCGGTCCATTATACATCGGAAACTTATATGCGAAGTACAATTCCTATTATGATTCCTACCTCGTACTAATTCCTTATTGTATTCTGGCGATTGTTTCCTTTGGAGTATTAAGTTTGAGCATAAGGAATAAGAAAAAGGTAATACAAAATAAATCAGCGTAAAAAAAAGCCTGGAACACTTTCAACCAAGGTTCTACAGGCATAGCGAAATATATTGTTATAATAGAGCTTCTGCTCTATCCTTATGGGCACAGGGTGTTAAAATAACCACCCTGTGTTTTTTTATGAGGAGATAATGAATGGGTAGCATAAGTGCGAACGAGAAAGCTAATGACTTTTGAGTGAAATTTGTTTATCTACTATTATAATGGCATTGTGTAGTAAAATTAAGTGTGATAAGATAAAGAAAATTTATATTTTAAAGGAGTTATAGGATTATGTCAAATGCAATTGAGTTTGCATCTTTTAAACTTAAAGAGGGAGTATCTGTATCAGAATTTTTACTTGAATCAGACAGATTTAATAGCGTATTTCTTTCAACTCAAAAAGGCTATATTTCCCGGAAACTGCTACGTGATTGCGAGATGTGGGCTGACTCGGTTTTGTGGGAAACGATGGAAGATATTCATAGTGCATATAAGAATGCTGCTGAAGATCCTGCAGCTTGTGAGTACATATCATATATGGATGAGAAGAGTATTAACATTCTTTTTCTTCCGGTTGAGAGAAGTTATTAAATTATGATTGAACTTCTTTCAGGTATTGTTTGCGTCGCCGTTGGCGGCGGAATGGAGGTAATTATGAATGAAAAAGTAAGATGTTCATGGACAGGAAATATTCCCATGTACATAGATTATCATGACAACGAATGGGGACGACCTGTGCATGATGATGTCAAGCTGTTTGAAATGCTTACTTTAGAAGGTATGCAGGCAGGACTTACATGGCTAACCGTGCTTAATAAGAGAGAAGCATTCAGAGAAGCTTTTGACGGGTTTGACCCTAATAAGGTAGCCCTTTATGGCGATACAAAAATTCAGGAGCTAATGGCTAACGAAAGAATTATAAGAAACCGCCTCAAAATTAACGCGGCTGTGAGTAATGCCAAGATATTTTTAAGAGTGATAGAAGAATACGGTAGCTTTGATAAATATATATGGGGATATGTGGATTATGTGCCTATTACGGGCCATTGGAAGAAACACGATGATTTGCCGGTAAGCACCCTGCTCTCAGATAAGATGAGTAAAGATTTAAAAAAAATGGGCTTTAAGTTTGTTGGCTCGACCATAATCTATGCGTTTTTGCAAGCTACAGGTATGGTCAATGATCATATTACGAATTGTTTTGTTTATGAGGAGATATTAAAAGGGTAGCACCTGATGGAGAAAGAATTGGCACAAGCTTATTCATTAGGTAAATATTAATAAGTTAAAAAGAGCGCAATCTACAGAAAATCAAGAATTTCATAGGTTGCGCTTTTTTGGCATTTTTAATGTCCATTCTATATAATCTTCACCAGCTCCTGATAAATCTCATCAATTACTTTTTCTTCTAAGCTAATATCCAAGAAGTACTCAATTGCCTGCTTTGCCTGTGCAACAAGCATCTCAAGTCCGGTGACTGCTTTCATTCCCATATCCCTAGCTTGCTTAGTAAGCTTTGTTTCGATTGGATTAAAAATAACATCAACAACAGCTTCACAATTCTTAAACTCTGTTAAGTCTAGAGGTGAAGCATCTACATTTGGATACATACCGAGGGGTGTTGTATTCACGATGACAGCTACATCTGTGAGGTCTGCATAGCAGACCTCGTAGGATATTGTTTGATTTCTGTCCTTTGGCTTATCAGCAGGATTATCTAGGGTGTGATTGGAATTGGTGTTTTTTCGGCTTACCACCAGAATTTCGGATGCACCCAGATGCTTTAGTACAGCCTGCACCGTCTGTGAGGTTCCCCCTCCACCCAGTACCAGACATTTCTTACCGGATATTTCAATGTTATTATGGGAAAGCATGTATTTAAAACCATAAAAATCTGTATTATAACCAATGCAATGCCCTGATTTGTTTACAATCGTATTTACCGCACCAATTTCCCCAGCTAGTGGATGAAGCTCATCCAGATACGGAATGACTTCCTGTTTATAGGGGATAGTTACATTGATTGCAGTAAAAGCTCTTGCCTCCATAAAGGGGCCAAACTCTTCCCTGGTCAGGGGAATTAAATCATAGGTATAGTCCGCCAGCTTTTCATGTATGATTTTAGAATAGCTGTGTCCAAGTTTTTCTCCGATTAATCCATATCTCATATAAGTTTACCTCATTTATTCTCTTGTTGGGTGGATATGTCTACCTTGTTTTGCAATTCAAACTACGTAATGTATCTCAGTGTGAACGGTTCATTCATGGAACATTTCCTTCCTGGTCTTATCTATATCTTGAAGGGTCATTCTGTAACGTTTATCATGTTTTATCCCTAAGGAGTGGTAATAATTGGTCTGATATAGCCCTTTTTTCTTATTAAACAGAATAATATATGCTACGAAAAATTGCAAATCATTTCTTTCCATGAATCGGAATATTTTCTTGTTGAGGGAATATATTGTTCTAAACAGAAAGAGGATAAGCTGTCAAATTAGATTTGGGACAGGAGGAGATATCATAATGAGCACGAAAGACGAGCTTTTAAAGATTTTTTCCTTAAAGCTGAGAACCATATTGAGTAAGTTAACCATCGATTTTGAAAAGCTTCAGGAAATAAGACTTCGTATGAATGCACCCCTTCTTATTATTTACGCAAATAAGGAAGCCTTTATAACCGAAGATGCAAAAATGGTAGACAATCCCTCTAAGGCGGTTCAAATTACAAAAAATGAAATTCGCGAGACTATGGAATATATCAGTAACTATTCTCTTTATGCCTTTGAAGAAGAAATAAGGCAGGGTTTCATAACGATTAATGGGGGTCATCGTATCGGAATTGCCGGGAAGACTATTATAGAAGATGATTCCATCAAAGGAATGAAGCATATATCCTTTATTAATATCCGGTTGGCTCACCAGGTTAAGGGCTGTGCTGATCCGGTCATTCCTTATCTGATTAACAGCTGGGCTAATGGCATTTATCATACCTTAATTATCTCACCTCCCAGATGCGGCAAAACTACCTTGCTCAGGGATATTATCCGGCAGTTTTCTGACGGAAGTAATTATCTTGACGGTATGAGCGTCGGTGTTGTCGATGAGCGATCTGAAATCGGAGCCTGCTATATGGGGACTCCGCAGAATGAACTTGGGATACGTACGGATATTTTGGATTGTTGTCCAAAGGCAAAAGGAATGATGATGCTGATCCGCTCCATGTCACCGCAAATCATCGCAGTAGATGAGATTGGTTCAAAAGAGGATCTTGATGCAATCGACTATGTAATCGGCTGCGGATGTAAGTTAATAGCTACGGTACATGGTAGCTCGCTCGAGGATATTCGGAGTAAACCTACCCTTTGTGAATTAGTGAAGAAGAAACTGTTTGAGAGATATATTATCCTCAACAATGTAACCGGAGTCGGACATTTGAAGGAGATTTATGATTCAGATGGGAAGCGTTTGTACGAAGCAGGAAAATGAGACGCAGTTGAAAGGAGGACAAGACAGCATGACAATTATGAAAATAATCGGGTGTATCCTTGTAATAGCTTCTTCCACAAGCATGGGCTTTTTCTTCAGCAATGAGATGAAATGCCGTATTGATGATCTGAGGGAAATGAAAAAGTTAATCGGACTGTTACGCGGAGATATCCGGTATGCCAATACACCATTGCCGGAAGCAATCAGCTCTATTACGAGAAGACATAGCGGAAGATTTGATACGTTCTTTAAACATGTCAGTGATCGGCTGCATGAACTTTCCGGACATACTTTTTCAGAGATATGGAAGTCCGCGACAGAAAGAGAGCTTGTTAATACATCAATGACGAAGAAGGACAAGTTACATCTAATCCAGTTTGGTGAGAGTCTGGGTTATTTAGATAAGGACATGCAGATGAATACGCTGGATGCGTTTATTTCTCAATTGGAAGAGGAAATTTCAGATTTAACAAAGACAGTTAAGGAAAAATCATATTTGTACAATACGCTGGGCATAATGGCGGGAATATTTATTACGATAATCATGATCTGAAGAGGAAGATATAAGGAATATACTGAATAAATATATCCTGCAATATTGAGCAGGAGCCGCCGGGATTGCGGGATGGAGGTAAAGTATGGATATCTATTTTATATTAAGAATAGCAGTGGTTGGAATCTTGGTTTCCATATTAAATCAGATATTAAAACAATCGGGTAGGGATGAGTTGGCATTACTTACAACCTTAGCAGGATGGGTATTAGTGTTGTTATGGCTGCTTCCTCATATTACGGATCTGTTTTTAACAATACAGCAATTATTTAATATTTTTTAGCGGAGTTGGTTTTCTGGGACAAGCCCTTATTAATTACATATACCTTAGTAATATGTTTCATAGGAGCAATACTGAAATTTGGCATTGAGATTTATCACGTACGAAAGCACTTGAAGTGGAGGTTGACATGATTAAAATCGCTGTGGTAGGAATACTGGCTATTTTAATAGCTATTATTTTTAAAAAGGGGAAGGAAGAATACTCTCTGTATATCAGTGTTGCCGCCTGTTTTTTTATTTTGCTATGGGGAATTGGTAAACTGGAAGTAATCTTAGATGCAATTAATAAGCTTCAGGGTTATATACAGCTGAATAAGGCTTATGTTGGGATTTTAATTAAAATCATCGGAATTACGTATGTGACTGAAATATCAGCCTCTCTCTGTAAGGATTCCGGGTATCAGGCAATCGGTGAGCAGATTGAATTAGTAGGGAAACTGACCATACTGGCAATCAGTATGCCGATTATGTTATCAATCCTTGAGACAATCAATAGCTTTTTGGGGGTTTAGCTTATGAAAACACGTGCGATGATAAAAAGAATGAAAAAGCTGCTTATAATAGGGTCTGTCTTACTTATGTCCCTATCAACCAATAAAGAGGCTAAGGCGAGTTCGAGCTTACCGGAGGATATTGATTATACAGAGATACAGGAAATTATAGATGATGTTATGGTTGATGGCAACGAATTTGATTTTAATGATTATACACAGCGTTTGATGAGCGGGGAAGAACCTCTCTCGTTATCCTCCATAGGTAATCAGCTGTTGAATTCGATAAAAGGAGAAATTAAGGCGAATTTAGGTACCTTTGCAACCTTGATTACAATAGCATTGATTGCTGCATTATTCACTAATCTGTCCATGGCGTTCAAAAACAACCAGGTTTCTGAGACAGGCTATTATGTTACATACCTATTGCTATTCGGTCTATTAATCAGCTCCTTTATTATCGCTTCTAATATTGCGGCAACCGCAATCGGATCCATCCTTGATTTTATGAAAGCTCTGGTCCCTACCTATTTAATGTCGGTTGGTTTTACCTCGGGTGCAACGACCTCATTTGTTTATTATGAGGCGGCTCTCATGTTGATTACACTTGTAGATTTTGTCATTATCAAAGTGGTTATTCCTATGATTAATTTTTATCTGATCATTACTTTAGCGAACAACCTTTCAAAAGAGGATACCTTATCGAAACTGGCAGGGTTATTTTCCTCCGCAATCAGCTGGTTGTTAAAGAGTCTTCTGGCAGCAGTCATTGGTTTTAATGTAATACAGGGGTTAATCGTTCCGGTTGCGGATCAGGTGAAACGCTCGACTCTTCTGAAAGCTTCCGAAGCGCTGCCTGGAGTAGGAGATGCGCTTGGCGGAGTGACGGAAACAATTCTAGGGGCAGGGGTATTATTAAAGAATGCAATCGGTGTATCAGGACTTATTGTGGTACTCATTATCTGCGCAGTTCCATTCCTGAAGCTATTAGTAATAACCGCTGTATTTAAGGTTGGAGCAGCTGCACTGCAGCCGATATCGGACAAGCGGTTTATCGAATGTATCAGTGCCTCTGCAAAATCTGCAGCGATGCTACTGCAGACAGTTTTTGTAGGAGCGGTATTATTCCTGCTCTCAATAACTATCGTTGCAGTTACCACGGGAGGGGTGAAATAAGAGATGTACATAGATAGAGTGAAGCATCACGAATTTTTACAGCATGTAAAATGTTTGTAGGCTTTGATGAAAGGCTAGGTAATTAGGATGGAACAAGAGATTTATTCTTGGATAAGAAATATTATTATTTACATGATTATTAATACCATTATTATGAACTTGCTCGGTAATAAAAGCTACAAGAAATACGTTAGTATTGTATCCGGAATGATATTGGTCTTAATTGTTATCTCACCATTGATGAAATTAATGAAGCTCGAGGAAAATCTGGATTATTTTCTACAATCCAATGATTTTGCTATCGAAACTTCCGATTTTAAAAATGAACTGTATCAAATGGAGGAAAAACAAAGTAGCGCGATATTTACTGAATATAAAGAAAGGATTAAAGTACAGGTAGAAGGATTATTGCAGGAGGAAAATGTGTATCTGGAAAGCTTTGATATAACGATTGATAGACAAGCTGACAGCGCAACCTTTGGTGAGATCCTTAAGATGGACATCAAAGCATATGTGAAACAAAGCGAACAGGAGGGCAGTAAAAGCAAGAAGCGTCTTCAAATCGATGAGATAGAAATATCAGAAATTGCGATAGGGAAGCAGGAAATTGAAGCATCTAAGATACTGCCTTCGCCGATGGAAATTAATATAAAAAATAAACTCTCGGACTTCTATAATATCGAACAGGGTAATATAAATATTAGTATACAGGGAGGGTAACATGGAGAAAAAGAAAATTTCCCTGAAGGAAATAGGCCTACCAAAATTAATCATGATTTTTGTTGCTGGGTTATTAGTCATTCTATTATCAATTCCTGGCATCTTTGGCCCAAAAAAATCCGCGGATAACAGTTCTAAAGGCAGTAATACCGAGGTTCAACCAAATGATGCGAATATGACAAGCTACGATTCGAATACCTATATAACAGAAATGGAAAATAAGCTTGAAAGTGTCTTAAGAAAGGTATCCGGAATCGGGGAAGTAGAGGTAATGCTTACATTGAAGGCCTCAAAGGAACAGGTTCCGTTGAAGGATAACCCTTCTACACAGGAAAGCTTAAACGAAGTTGATGGGGAGGGTGGAAGCAGAACAAATAACAATGCTCAGAGAGAAGATAGTACCGTACTGGTTACCAACGATAATGGGAATTCAGTGCCTTACATAATACAGGAACTTGAACCGCAAGTGGAAGGTATAGTTGTAATCGCCGATGGTGGAGATGATGCCTTTATAAAAAAGGACATTATGGACGCGGCAGAGGTATTATTTGATGTACCTGCGCATAAAGTTAAAGTAATGAAGATGAGTAAAGGGATAAATAAATCAGGAGGTTTAAAATGAAAAATATATTCAAAAAGAATCATATCATAATTACAGCACTGGCAATTATGATTGTAATCGCCGGGTATCTTGCTCTTACCGACAAGGATACACCGAAGGATGCAGGTACAGCCACTTCAGCGAATCCGGATACTGATGAATACGAAGAATTCACAGGACTTGATGGTATGGATGTTGTAACTGATACAACAGGAGATATCGAAGCAGATATAGCAGACAATGATGAAACCATCGGAACTGATGCAGCAAAAGAAGACGTAACAACAGAGGATGTAACTACAGAAGGTTTAGATAATAATGAAGCGGCAGCTCTGGAAGAAAATAAGGGAGAAACCGAAGATTTAGCAGAAAGTGACATCTCCGATGAAGACATCATTGAGACTGCACAAGATGTTACAGATAATGGTGAAATAGATATGGAAGACGGTGTTCCCGGTGAAGCGGTTCTTGCGAACACAACTCTTGATCCCAGCTTTTTCATTTCAAAGAAACTGGATCGTGAACAGGTTAGAGCAAAGAATAAAGATACTATTATGGAGATTATTGAAAGTGAAGACGTATCCGAAGAGGCTAAAAAGGATGCAATCAACAGTATGATCGAACTGACACAGATAGCAGAAAAAGAGAGCGCAACCGAGATGTTGCTGGAAGCAAAAGGCTTTGACGGTGCAGTCGTATTTATCGTTGATGATGGAGTAGATGTTGTAGTAAATGCTGCTACTCTTTCTGATCAACAATTAGCTATTATTGAAGATGTTGTAAAAGATAAGACTGACATTGCAGTAGAACATATTAATATTAATCCGGTTATAGTTGCTGAATAAAGAAAAATATTTATTTATAATTGCAAAAGTTGTTAGTTTTGGTATAATACTATATAATGTAATAAATATATATGGTATACCGGATAACGATAGGAACTTAGGAGGTAAACATTGTGAACAAGGAACCGGAGATCAGAAACACATATAAAATACATGAGAATGGGAAAGTTGGAGAAGTGCAGATTGCCGATGAAGTTGTTGCTACCATAGCTGGTTTGGCAGCTACAGAAGTAAAGGGTGTGTCTGCAACATCCGGTAATGTCACCAATGAGCTTGCCGGTAAATTGGGAAAGAAGAATTTATCAAAGGGAGTTAAGGTTCTGGTAAATCCAGATGCAGTATCAGTTGATATGGCACTCACTTTGGATTATGGATATGGCATACCTGAAACTGCAAAGCAAGTGCAAGAGAAGGTGAAATTAGCAATTGAGAACATGACCGGTTTACAGGTCAAAGAAGTTAACATCAGAATTGCCGGTGTTAACATCGTGAAACAATAAATTTATCCCAAAACAAGGGGCTGTTGCAATACTACTAATCATTCTTAATTTCATGGGAGCATCAATTTTACCTTATGAGATTCCTGGCATGACAGCTGCAGTATGACGCATTACTTAGTAATGTGTATAAGCAAAAAGACAGGAAAGTTTGTGAGGCAAGACTGATACTCCCATGAAATGAATAGGTAGTAATTATTATAGCACTCCCTTGTTTATTCGTTTTTTAGGAGGAACCACCGTGACAAGAAGAGAAATTAGAGAACACATTTTCCTTATGCTGTTTCGTAAGGATTTTCATGAAGCAGATGAGCTGAATGAACAAATGGAATTGTATATATCCGAATTAGAAAAACCCTCCATAGATGACTACACCTATCTGACGCATCGTTTTCAAGAGGTCGTAGAGCATTTGGAGGATATTGATAAGATATTGACGGAAACCTCCAGTGGTTGGAAAATAAACCGTATGAATAAAGTAGATCTGACAATCCTGCGTTTAGCAGTGTTTGAAATGCGCTTTGATGAGGATGTACCGGTTAAGGTGGCAATTAACGAGGCAGTCGAAATGGCTAAAATCTTTGGCGGGGATGAATCGCCCGGTTTCATCAACGGGGTGCTGGCGAAGCTGGCCTAGGTTGTGGTGGCGAAGGTTTAGGCTGTGAGGAAGATTTAGTGTGGCAAAGACTTAAGCTGTGAAATGTTGAGAGCTATAGTAAAAATTTTGACTTGCCTTTCCCTTCCCTCGGGATGCTTTTTTACAAAGCATATACCCCTCGGTCGGCCGGTCTGCGCAAAATTTTTACTATAACTCTCAACATGGTTGAGGTTGTGAAAACCAAAGACATAAAACCTAAGACATAAAACCTAAGACATAAAACCTAAGACATAGAAGCAAAGACATAGAAGCAAAGACATAGAAGCAAAGATATAAACCAAAGATATAAAGGCAAAGACATAGAGACCGCCTTTTTAGGCGTAACCGGGGAGGAAAGTATGGGACAGGCTTATTCGGTTACTGAGATTAATCAATATATTAAGAATATGTTTATAAAGGATCGGGTGCTGAGCTATATTTTTGTGAAAGGCGAGGTATCCAATTGTAAGTATCACACCTCAGGGCACATTTATTTTACATTAAAGGATGCTCAGGGGCAATTGGCTTGTGTTATGTTTGCAGGTCAGAGAAAAGGATTAACCTTCCGTCTTGAGGAAGGACAAAGCGTGATTTCACTCGGCAGCATAAATGTTTATGAGCGAGATGGAAAATACCAATTATATGCGAATGAAATAGTCCTGGATGGTCAGGGAATTCTATATGAGAAGTTTGAAAAGCTAAAGAGGAGTCTGGAAGAGGAAGGTCTATTTGACCAGGCTCATAAAAAACCGATTCCGGCATATCCGAAGAAGGTAGGTATTGTAACAGCTTCCACCGGAGCGGCGATACAAGACATTATAAATATCTCAAAAAGAAGAAATCCTTATGTTCAGCTGGTATTGTATCCGGCCCTGGTTCAGGGTGCGGGTTCCGGGGAAAGTGTAGCTAAAGGTATTGCGATACTTGATAAATTTGGTTTAGATACGATAATCGTCGGAAGAGGCGGTGGATCTATTGAGGATTTATGGGCTTTTAACGAAGAGGTTGTTGCAAGGGCAATCTTTCGCTGTAAGACGCCAATTATTTCGGCTGTCGGTCATGAAACCGATGTGACAATCGCTGATTTTGTATCGGACCTTCGGGCTCCTACTCCATCTGCGGCGGCGGAGCTGGCTGTGAATGATTATCGTGTATTTCAAGCAATTCTTATTGATTACAAACGTAAGTTTAACAGGGAAATGCAGCAACAAATAGTATTCAACCGAAATAGGATGAAGGAGCTGAAGCTTCGTCTTTTCTATGCGAGTCCGGCGTATCAGATAAAGCAGAAGAGACAGTATCTGATGGATACAGAGCAAAAGCTTATGCAACGAATGAACTTAAAGATGAAGGAAAATAGACACAGACTGGCGTTATACATAGCTAAAATGGAAGGTTTGTCTCCCCTATCAAAATTAAGTAAAGGATATGCTTTGATTGTAGGAGAGGATAACAGACCGGTTCAAAGTATACAGAAGGTATCAAAAAACGATGTTTTAACGCTTTCACTACTGGATGGGGATATAAAAGCTAGGGTAGAAGAGCTTTGTACGATAGATCGTGGATGTTAAGTAACCAGTTTATGATGGATTAATAATAGATACACTGGTCATTAAAATAGAAGGAGATAGCATATGGCTGAGAAAGATATGAAGTTGGAAGAATCCTTTGAGAAATTAAATCATATTGTGGAAGCACTGGAAAAGCCTGATATTAGCCTTGAGGATTCCTTTACCCTGTATCAAGAGGGAATGAAGCTTCTCAAGGTCTGTAATGATTCCATTGATAAAGTGGAAAAGGAATTGATTATTCTCAGTGAAAATGGTGAATCAAATGAACTTTGATCAAGAGCTACATCAAAAGGTATCAGAGATAGAAGAGATGCTTCGTAGTTTCATCCCCAGGGAAGAAGGATTTCAAAAGGTTATCATGGATGCGATGAATTACAGCTTACTGGCAGGAGGAAAACGCCTGAGACCGCTTATGATGGAAGAAACCTTCCGTTTGTTTGGAGGTCAGGATAAAGCTTTACTTGCGCCATTTATGGCAGCGATCGAAATGATTCATACCTATTCCTTAGTTCATGATGATCTTCCGGCTATGGATAATGATGAGTATCGAAGAGGTAGAAAAACAACCCATGTGGTTTATGGAGAAGCAATGGCGATCTTAGCAGGAGATGGCCTGCTTAATTATGCATTTGAGACAGCAATGAAAGCTTTTCAGGTAATAAAAAACCAGAGTCAGACAGAGCAATTATCATCCTATGAAAAGGTAGCTGATGCTTTAAAGGTATTGGCAGAAAAAGCCGGTATTTATGGTATGATTGGCGGACAAGTAATTGATATGCAGGATTATGATAAGGAAGTGAGTGGGGAGCGCCTTAATATCATGTATCAATTAAAAACAGGTGCACTCATTGAAGCTTCCATGATGATAGGTGCAATTTTAGCAGGCGCCAATCAACAGGAAGTATTAACAATGGAGAATATTGCTAGTGATATAGGGCTGGCATTTCAGATAAAAGATGATATATTAGATGTAACTAGCACAGCAGAGGTTCTTGGTAAACCGGTGCATAGTGATGAAAAGAATGAAAAGATAACCTATGTAACGATCATGGAACTGGATCATGCTGTTAGGGAAGTGATTATGATTTCAGAACGTGCAATGAAAACTTATCTTTCATTGCCATATGAGAACATTTTTTTAAAGAACTTAATTATAAAATTAATCGATAGAGAGAATTAAAATAACGTATTAAGAAGGAAGCAGTTGATAGAACTGCAGATATCAGAGCCTATATTTAGAAAGAGGTGGAACATTATTGCCCAAGTTGTTGGATAACATAAATCAAGCAAATGATATTCGAAAGATAAAAGAACAGGATTATGAAAAACTGGCTGAGGAAATCCGAAGCTATTTCATGCAGAATATAAGCAAAACAGGTGGACATCTGGCATCTAATCTTGGTGTCGTAGAGCTTACCATGGCACTGCACCTATTCCTTACATTCCCTCAGGATAAGCTGGTATGGGATGTTGGCCATCAGGCTTATATTCATAAGCTTCTAACAGGAAGAAAGAATTTATTTAGCACTTTAAGACAAATTGATGGTTTGAGCGGTTTCCCAAAGAGAGAGGAAAGCAATTGCGATTCCTTTGATACCGGACATAGCTCCACCGCAGTTTCAGCTGCTCTGGGTTTGGTAAAGGCAAGGGATTTAAGTGGTGAAAATAATAAAGTAGTGGCGGTACTAGGAGATGGTGCCTTAACCGGTGGTATGGCTTTTGAGGCGATTAATAATGCCGGACGTTTAAAGACCAATATGATTATTGTTCTAAATGATAATAACATGTCAATCTCCGAAAATGTAGGAGGGTTGGCTAATTATCTTGCAAAACTGCGAACCAGTTCCAAATATACCGTCTTTAAGGAGAATATGGAGCATACACTGAACCATGTTCCCAGAGTCGGAAAAGCAATTGTTGGTAAATTAAAGCGTTCCAAGGATGCAATCAAATATTTTATGTTACCTAGTATGTTTTTTGAGGATATGGGTCTCACATATATAGGCCCGATTGATGGACATAATATTCCTCAAATGATGACTGCGTTTGAAGCTGCAGCGAGAGCAAAAAAGGCAGTCGTAGTACATGTACTAACCAAAAAAGGTAAGGGCTATCAGCTGGCCGAAAAATATCCAAGCAGATTCCATGCAGTAGATCCGTTTGATGTTGAAAGCGGACAGCCGACCAAGGTTGATAAGAGTGTAACCTATACAAAGGTATTCTCCGATACGATGTTACAGCTGGCAGCAGCTGATGATAAGATTGTAGCAATTACTGCAGCGATGCCCATCGGCACCGGTCTAGCTGATTTTAAGAAGCATTATCCGGATCGCTTTTTCGATGTGGGAATAGCAGAAGAGCATGCGGTAACCTTTGCTGCAGGCTTAGCGATGGGCGGTTATAAGCCGGTGGTGGCTATCTATTCCACCTTCCTGCAAAGAGCCTATGACCAGATATTGCATGATGTATGCATCAATAATCTACCGGTTATATTTGCAATTGACCGTGCAGGTATTTCGGGCAGGGATGGAAAAACTCATCAAGGTACGTTTGACCTCTCTTTCTTATCCCATATTCCCAATTTAACGGTACTAGCTCCGAAGAACAGTTTTGAACTGACAGAAATGTTAAATTATGCAGTAACCTTAAATGGTCCGGTGGCAATCAGATATCCAAAGGGCGAAGCATATACTGGCCTAAGGGAGTATCAAGCCCCAATGGTTGTTGGTAAAAGTGAAGTGATCCTAGAGGGTTCCGATATTGCGATCCTTGCGGTAGGCAGTATGGTAAAAACAGGGCAGGAGGTTGCAAAAGCTCTGAATAGAGAAGGGAAAAATGCAACACTCATAAATGTTAGATTTGTGTCCCCGATCGATAAGGAGATATTGGATACCTTGTCGTTACAGCATAAGATGTTCATAACCATAGAAGAAAATGTAAAAAGCGGTGGCTATGGGCAGAAGGTAGCTGATTATCTTTGTGAAACTAGGAAGCAAAACATACAGTTAATCAATATATCAGTGCCTGATATGTTTATTGAGCATGGCGGTGTGGCAGAGCTACACAAAAGATTTGGACTAGATGCAGAGAGTATTATAGAAAGAATTAAATCTCAAATATAAGAAATTTACATCTGTTAGATACGTGATATACGCGTAGGCGGAGGTTAAATTGAAAGAACGATTGGACCTATTATTAGTAAATAGGAATTTGGCAGAATCCAGGGAAAAGGCGAAAGCAATTATTATGTCAGGGAATGTCTTTGTCGATGGACAAAGAGAGGATAAGGCAGGCAGTACCTTCCCCCCGGAGGTTATGATAGAGGTAAAGGGAAATCCGTTAAAGTATGTAAGCCGGGGCGGGTTAAAGCTCGAGAAAGCAATTGCACAGTATCGTATTTCCCTCGAAGGAAAGATATGTATGGATGTGGGTTCATCTACCGGAGGCTTTACTGATTGTATGCTGCAAAATGGTGCGGTAAAGGTATATTCCGTCGATGTTGGAACAAACCAACTGGCCTGGAAGCTAAGACAGGATGAACGTGTTATTTCTATGGAAAAAACAAATATTCGTTACCTGACTCCGGATCAGATTAAGGATGTTATAGATTTTGCTTCGATTGATGTGTCATTTATCTCATTAACGAAGGTATTGCAGCCGGTTCGGGAGCTTTTGAAGGAAGAGGGAGAAATCGTTTGTTTGATTAAACCCCAATTTGAAGCGGGAAGAGAGAAGGTTGGTAAAAAAGGAGTGGTCAGAGATCAGAAGGTTCATGAGGAAGTTATCCAAACGGTATGTGATTATGCTTCCAATCTAGGCTTTGACTGCCTGGATTTAAACTTCTCACCAATCAAAGGGCCGGAAGGAAACATTGAATATTTATTATACCTAAAGAAAAGAATATTAAATATTCAGCAACAGGATATTACCCTTGGCTTAACAATATCTGAGCAGAGGATAAGAAATACCGTTGATGAGGCACATCATAATCTTTCAGAGAATTAGAAATAAAAAAGAAACTGTATAAATATGCTGAATATTTATGAAATTGTCCCTAATTTGTAGTGTGAAAAGCTTGAAATTTATGGAATTCTATGTTAGACTTTTTTCGTGTATGTTTTTATCTGTTATTTAGGACAAGTAAATTAATATGATGGAAGGAAAATCACCTGATAATGATATCTAATTAACTTGTATAAGGAGAGTAGCAGTCAAGATGGATCGATTTTTAATTATTACAAATAAGGAAAAGGATATTGATTTTCTTGTTACTAAAAAGATTGTTGCTTTCATAGAAGGAGCTGGCAAGACAGCTACTCTGTCCAGCGTATCTTCCGTTCAGGAAAATTCCGAGGATACAAAACTGCCTAAGGACGCTGAATGCGCAATTGTATTAGGCGGAGATGGTACACTAATTCAAGCTGCGAATGACCTGATGACATATAATATACCGATTTTGGGTGTTAATCTAGGAACCGTGGGATTCCTTGCTGAGATTGAGAAGCATCATATACCTGAGGCTCTAGAGCGTTTGTTTCGAAACGATTATCGAATCGAGAACAGGCTTATGCTTGAAGGAGAGATTATCTATAAACAAATTCCTCAGGAACACAAGGAAAGCAGTAAGGGCTATGCTTTAAATGATATAGTAATCACTAGAAAAGGCTTTTCCAGAATTATAAACCTTGGTATTTATGTAAACGATGAACTGGTTGATAACTTTCACGGTGATGGGGTAATCATATCTACGCCGACCGGCTCCACGGCTTATAATTTATCAGCGGGTGGCCCCATTATAATTCCTAAGGCAAGCGTGATGGTAATCACACCGATTTGCCCTCATTCTTTAAGTCCAAGAAGCATCGTAGTTTCTGCCGAGGATACGATTAAGGTGATTGTCGGAAAAAGTAAAAAGACACAGGAAGCGGAAGCAATCTTAACCTTTGATGGAAACAAAGTAATTGATTTGGGTACTGATGACACAATATACATCAAAAAGGCTCAGTATAATACGAAATTAATAAAACTTAACCATACTGGAATATATGAGATTCTGCGGTCAAAGTTAGGGAATAACGGAGAGTGAAATACAGATTAAATAACAGAAAGGTACAGGGAATAAGATGAAAATCAGTAGACAAAGCAAGATTGTTGAACTCATTAATAAATATGATATTGAAACACAGGAAGAGTTAGCAGACCGCTTAATGAAAGATGGTTATAATGTTACACAGGCAACTGTATCCAGAGATATCAGAGAACTTAAGTTGACCAAGGTTGCAGTTGACGGAGGAAAACAGAAGTATATTGTACTTCAGAAGACAGAACCTGGCATGAGTGAAAAATATACCCGTGTATTAAGAGATGGTTTTGTTTCAATGGATATGGCTCAAAATATTATGGTAGTGAAGACAGTCCCGGGTATGGCGATGGCTGTAGCTGCTGCACTCGATGCACTTCAGATGAACAGCATCGTAGGCTGTATTGCAGGTGATGATACGGTTATGTGCGCAATCCGTTCTGCAGAAGAAACCATTATGGTTATGGAGAAGCTGAGTAAGCTCATCAATGCCGAATAATCGGAGTTTTCTGTTACATAAGTAAAGGGAAATATATTATGAACGATATTTTCAAAGATAAAGGAAACCTGCTATAAACCTTATGATAGTTGAAAGGTATGTCAGGTTCTTTTATATTTACTTGCCTAACAGGAAGATCGGTGTTAAAATATTTAGGGTTATAAATGGTTATAACGTTACAAAGTTAGATAAGGAGAATGAGTATGTCGGGACATTCCAAATTTGCGAATATAAAACATAAAAAAGAAAGAAACGATTCTACTAAGGGAAAGATATTTACAAAGATAGGTCGTGAAATTGCAGTGGCAGTAAAAGAAGGCGGTGCAGATCCGAACGCTAACAGCCGTTTGAAGGATATCATTGCGAAAGCAAAATCTAATAACATGCCCAATGATACCATAGACAGAAGTATTAAGAAAGCTGCCGGTGATGCGAATGCGGTGAATTATGAAGCAGTAACCTATGAAGGCTACGGCCCGAACGGAATAGCAATCATTGTAGAAGCGTTAACGGATAATAAAAATAGAACAGCAGCAAATGTACGTAATGCATTTACCAAGGGTAACGGTAATGTTGGTTCTCAGGGCTGCGTATCCTTTATGTTCGACAGAAAGGGCCAGATTATCATAGATAAAGAAGAATGTGATATGAAGGCAGACGATCTTATGATGGTGGTTCTGGATGCCGGAGCAGAGGACTTTGCAGAAGAGGAAGACAGCTTCGAGATTCTTACCGATCCGGAGGATTTCAGTATAGTTAGAGAGAACTTAGAAAAAGAGAAAATCCCTATGGCCCAAGCAGACATCTCCATGATCCCTCAGACCTGGGTGGAGTTAAAGGATGAAACTGATATCAAGATGATGAACAGAATCCTAGACTTACTTGATGAGGATGATGATGTACAAGAGGTATATCATAATTGGGATGAGTAGGCTTAGTTGGCTGAATGTGTTTAAAAGGCTTTATGTAATTTGATAATTTTAAAAAGTGAACCAGATACGTTATTGGATAGTTTTCAATAGAGAATGAAATATAATCCTGCATTTGTCACAACTGACACAAGTGATGAAGGTAGGATTTTTCTATGCGGATTTTGAATTGTAAATAATAACTAAATATAATATAATTAAGTATTCCACTATGAATATATTTGGGATTATTTTATTGGAGGTATTTATGCGCATAGAATCTAAGTTGGAGAAATTTATTAATTTAAGGGCTAGTATAGAATGTGAGATAATGAGAGAAGAAGTAGATATTCTTTGTATTAAGTTTGATGAAGACTGTGATAAAGACGCCGTACCATCAATAATAAAAACACTTGATATAGGAGTCTATAAACTAATAATAGTATCGATAACTAAAATCCTTAGTGATATAAATTCTTTGCTTGAAAAGAATAATATACATATAACCCAAAATAAATGGATTCGTTGTGAAACAATAATTAATTCTTATATCGAACATATCGCCAATTACTATTATCATAAAAGAGTTGAATTTTTAGATAGAAACGATATAGGTATTAAGAGTTTTTACGTCAGAGTTAATGTGATGTATAATGATTTTCAACATGTTATTGATAATCTAACTAAATTTAATCATAGACAATTTGTCTTTCTTAAAAATCAATATTCCTATAGTAATAAATCAATAAATAAAACTACCTATTATATTACAGTTCTAGCATTAATATTATCGTTAATTACATTAGCATTGAGTTATATTACATAGATATAATAATTGTCTTAGGAATTGGTGTTTTATATGATAGCAGGAGAGCGGTACATTCAGACTATAATCTTTTCCATTCTTCTGATTTATTTCAAGGGATAGAATATAACATATGGATCACTATCCTAAAATTAATAAAAAGATGTCACAATTTAAGGAGAATATTAGATGTCAAATTGGATAAACTCAGATGGTGGTGATAATATCAGCAGAAGTAGTTCTATATCTTCCATCGGCATAATAGGTGGTGCTTTTAGTCCCGAAAGAGATCCATTACTGGAAGAGAAGTACCATCATTGGATAGAAGAATATGCGAATATTATTCAACCTTGTTCTCATACGATTGAAGAAACGGAACAGTATTTCTTGCAGCTATGTGAGGCTATTCCTATGGATTTAGATGATAAACGAATGAAAAGCTACCAATATTCGGTAGTTTTGAATTATCAGCTTCAAGATAGGATATCGGAGTTTCCATTGGATATGAATGAGGAAGCAATTGAAAAATGGAATAAAGTACAAAGTGATATTCATAGGGAACTAAAGAAGACGTTACCGGAACATTATGGAATAGAAGCATCTGGATATTACTTACCCCAGACAGAACGCAATTTATACTTATATGAAGAATTTAGAAGTGAAATAAAGAGAATAGCAAAGAATAATGCAGATTTAATTGAGCATACCTATTGTAAGGATATCTGCATTTTCTTTGAGAGAATCACGGAGGATATTCAGTGCAGTAATTGTGGGCGAAGCCTGATTAATAGACTGTTTGCTTTCCGGGGAGTAAGGGAGGAGGATATCAAACTAAGAAATGCTCGTTTTCAAGGATATCTATCATCTATGAGAGAATTGGGAAATATATCAGGTTTTATTTAATAATAGAGTAGAGAAATAACTGCTACTTATATCTTACTGTTTATCATAATTGAGCTAGGTGGATGCTAGATTTCAGGTAGAATTTTCTAAAATAGAAGTTGAGTTAATTATATTTGTATTGTATAATTATCCCATGTAATATTATTACATTCCAAAAATATGAAATAAATCACATAAATGTAGGAGGAGTATAATGAAGATGGATTGGGTATTAGTAATATTTCTTATTATTTCATTCTTTTTTATAGAGATTGTTATCTATACCTTTTTGTTGCTAATCAAAGCATTAAAAATCTATATTAGAAAAAACAATGACAATAATTCTGTAGAATCCATAAAGGGAGCAAATAGAAAATCTAAAGCGGGAGTTATAGGTATAGCTGTTTTTAATATTATTTTTGTGGCATTTTTAGTAGCCACGCCATATATTCAAAGAAATATTGATATTTTTAACACAGAAAATGTATTTGTATGTAATCAGAAAGACGTTGATGAATTCACTGAGCTATTAGAAGATAATAACATCCAATATAAAGTTATAGGTAATACAAAAGTAAAAATGCAGAATAAGGATGACTTTGATAAAGCTGAAAAAATTGTTCAAGATAATGGCATTGGTTACAGTGTCGTAAATGTAGTATATTAATATAACTATCATTGATAAGGCCGCTCTGATGTATATATGAAGATTTAACCTCTGTAATTATTTGCGTACGGAGGTTTTTTGCATTCTGCTTAATTAACATAATAATTGTCTTAATCATATGATAAAGTGAATATCATAATTGATTAAAGCAGTTACAAAGTGGAATAATATTGACGAGGTGAGATTAATGGCAAAATATATGAAGAAACCGATTTTAATTGAAGCGGTAGAGTATGCCGAGGGTATGGAAGACGGTTTTGATGATTTTGACACGGTAATTAATTCCGGGCTTGACTTAGAGAAATTCGATAAACCAGGAAATACTGATAGGTTTCCTTATATTAGGACACTGGAAGGAAAGCATTATATCAGTAAGGGTGACTATATCATTACCGGTGTTGATGGTGAACGTTATCCATGCAAAAGGAGTATATTCCAAAAGACGTATACTTTAAGACAATAGATGCTTGGAAAATGATTATGGAGGCAGTATTTGAAGGTTCGGTACCTTAGTCTGTGTTATGATCCGAAATCATTGGTTTCATATTTAGTTGATTGATTCTCCAGGTTTTATTTTCGGTTTCAACGACCGCATTAACATTTGATATTAGTATTTCATCCCTCATTTGGTTGTTATAGGGTGTAGAATTCGATTGATAGAGGTATTTATGATATCGTAAAATTTCGGAGGAGGTCCGATATTCAATCCAATTCTCATGAAAGCCAAAGGTAACACGACACGAGGAGGCTGCGGTAACGATACATCCCATGAGAGCAACGATATATTTAGCACTGCTGTAATCATCTATAAACAGGGTTACAAATGGGATAAAGGAAGATAATAATATATTGATTGCGATCAGTACTGCGTACCATCTTTTATTTATTTTTGATTTATCATCATAATATTTTAGACAAGTCTTTAAATACTCATAAGCTTTTCTGTTATCTAAGGTCATGATTCCACTGCTCCTTTCTCAATTTATCATGCATCTGAAGAATAGTAATTATTTTTAGTATGGTTTCTTTTTCTGATCTTGAATCATATATATTCTGGCGTATACGGTCTGATATTCGTTGATCTGTTTGAGGATTTATGCAGCAATCTATATTAATTCCATAAATACCGCTAATATTTTTTTCTGTCATAGCCGTATCTAGTTCTATTTTAACAAAAGGTGAGCTCATGGAGTTTTCGGTAATAAATATTATAAATAGATCCATTTCAGACAGCTTCTTAAGGATGCTATCCATCGTTAACAATCCAGGACCCTCTTTATGATAATACCAAAACTTGTAATGATGGGGAGATAATCGCGCTTCGAGTTCCACAATGACGTTATCGACAATTAACTCCTTATCTCTACCGCTATATGCAAGAAAGATATTTATCATGCTTCTTGTCTCCGAATATTGTTCGGTATCATTATATGCTTATCCATTTATATAAATGTAAAATAATTGAGAACACAAAATGTTGGTGAAGAGTTTGTGCTCATCCATGCAAGTATTGGGAGATAGCTGACAATTGATTATCTATTTGTTAGTAATACATATTAATAATGTTGATAAATTTTAATTCTTGGTGTAAAATAGTGGAAGAAATTTATACGTATTTACATTTAAGAAACTTAGTATCATATTTTGAATTATTATTCTGTAAAGAAAAAGTACCTATTCTTTGTTTAGAGGAGCTACTCTGTGAAATTAATAAAAAGAAAAATTACAATCCATGGTGACAAAGCTGTATTTATCCTAACGCCATATGAGATTAATAAACATATATCAGCGGGGCACGATAACAAAGGTTTTAGCGTTATATGGGGTAATGGGAGCGGATTTCTTTATCTAGCAAAATGTTTTTCAATTGCAGCCAAGTTATGTAAAAACGAAATCTTATATTTACCTATAAAATATCAAGCAAGCAAGGATTTTAACGAAACATTTCAAGACTTCGATTATAATAATAGTATTATCTGTACTAATTACTGTGAGACACAGCTTTCTCCTAAAGAAATAGAAGATATTCTAAAAATTAAAGTATGGACAGAAGATATTGTAATTCGAAATCCCCAAATTATTACGGAGTATATTGACAGATGGAAAACTGAAAGGCGACTTACTGTAAAATTTCATAAGAAGAATATGTATATATCAACGAATAAAGATGGTTTTCATTCGTTATCGTGTGGAGCATATCACTTAACTGAGTACGGAGATGAATATATAGAGAATTTTTTACCCCATATGCATTATGACTGGAATGAAAATACATCCTCAAGTGTTGGGGTTACTCTATATTACTGGAGCGATAGAATTAATAGCATATAATTATTTTCACTATAAGTGATGTAAGTTACTTATGAGAGAAGGTCGGTGACAAATTGATTGGAACAAGGGGAATTAAATATTATCCGGAATATATAATTATGATCAATTATTATGAAGATATTGATAAACTTGCTTCTACAAACGATAGTAATTGTTATCGCTTGGTTTTTATCGAGGATGGAATAGGAAGTTTAAAGATTAATCATAAAAAAGTCGCTATCTTACCATATACCTGCCTATGCTTGAATGATAGTGAAAAGGTATATGAAGTAGATATCAAGAAATGTAAATTGCATTTATTATGCTTTCTTCCCTCCGCCATTAACAATCGATTGACCTTCGAAAAAATGAACACGGATGAGGGGTTAATCTTATCTGATTCCCAGGATAAACAATTTCTTTTGCCATTTATCTTACCGAATAGAATTAATATTTACTTTAATACTTATTACATGGAGACGGGTAGAAGAGTGAAGGAGATACTTAATAATCTGAAGGAACTGATTCTTGTTCAAAATGATTCGTGGCCCTGTCTGACAAGGTCATACTTGATTGAACTACTTTTCTTGGTGGAACGTACCTATAGTTCTTATAAAAATGATATTGAACAGTTGAATTGTAATACAAAATTTACAGTCGATGATATATTACTTTACTTACATAATAATTATATGAACAAAATCAGTATTAGCGATTTAGTAAATAAATTTAATACAAATCGAACTACTCTATCAAGAGAATTTAAAAATACTACCGGATATTCGATTATCAGTTATATATTAAAGGTCAGAGTTGAAGTAGCTGCCGGTATGTTGCGGGATACCTATATGAATGTGGCGATTATTATTGAACGGGTAGGATTTAATAATATGACTCATTTTAATAAAGTATTTAAGGAACATATGAATTGTCTCCCACATGAGTATAGGAAAATGTTCGGTTCATGATAGGATGTAGGGAATTATACAGTTCATAACAGCAGGTAGGAAAATATAGAGTTCATATTTGTAAAAAATTGATAATATGATAGTTTTTATTTATAATATCTGATATAAAAACCCCTCTTTTTAATTTATGATATAAATTGAATTGGAGGGATTTTTATGAAGTCAAGATCATGTCTTATCGGTATATTAATGGTGCTACTCATATGTTGTATGTCATTTGTAGGATGTAATAATACGACGAAAAAAAATGAACAGAAAGAAAAAGAAACATCTAATGTTAACGTTACTGAGGCATGTACACCTGATAGCGATGGTGATACAAAGGAAAAAGAAGAAGCCGATGACGCTAATAGTGAGCCCGAGATTGGAAAAGAAGAGTTAAAAGAGACTATATCCTGGGAGCAGATTAAGGAAATAAATCCACATGAAAAAAATATAAAAAACAGGTTCACAGGCTTTTTCAATGAGAACCTTGGAATAGCTACTTATCAGCATGGTAGAGTATTCTATACGAACGACGGAGGAGAAACCTGGACAGCCGGTAATAATACCTCAAACTGTATCGCTGGTTTAGATATTATTGACGAGAAAAACGCATTCATGACTGCTAATTATTCCGAAGTCCGGATATCAAATGACGGAGGAGTTAATTGGACTAGTGTACCTGAATTTGGTGATATGAAAAATGAACATTGCAGGTTTGTCAGCTTTATTGATCAGAATACGGGTTGGATAGCGAATAAGAAAGAAGTAGGATATACTAAGGATGCTGGACAGACTTGGGAGAGTATTACTGTACCACAGAGTTTATCTGAAATTTGCGCAATTTGGCTGAGCAGTACGACAGAGGGCTATATCCTAAGCGTAGATGCCATATTATATGCAACCACAGATGGTGGTAAAACATGGACAGAAAAGGATTTGGGGCTAAAAGGCTTAATGGTTTTAGTATGTCCTACAGTGGCGATACATTTCGACGACCACCAAAATTTCCAGATGGTTGCCTATCTTAAAAATGATACAGAGAAAGGTTTTTACTATTTAAGTACGGAAGATGGTGGTGACTCCTGGGCGAAGAAAGAATTGGTATCAGAAGAAGGCCCGGGCTACACTTACTTAAACCGTGATAGCTCTCTGCTAACTATTTCCGACAAAACATCAACAATTCATGTATATCGATTTGTTGAATAAAAGTATATAGAAAAGTAAATCAGCTTAAATAATATAAACTATCAAATACGACACATGTTGTGCTTTGCACGTAAATCTATTTACGAAACAAAGAGATATGTGTCTTTTTGTATCAAAAAATAAGAAAATGAAAGCAGAAAGGTAGCTGAGTTTCTTGTATAGGGAATATAGAATGAGTACAGGTGTGGACAGCGAAGAAAAATATGGGTAGTCAACATGTTCCATAAGAGATATAATAGCATATATTAAGTTTAGCAGAAAACCGGGATATTAATTTGACTGGTAATCGATGTGTATTCTCAGATATATTATGACTTTATTGAGTAATAAGGATATGAAAGTAATAACATATTTTTATCACAACTTATATCAAGAAAACCTTGCTTGCTTTGATATAATGACATTACAAGGAGTGAATAAAATTGTCACTGAAAACAATAGAAAATATGATAGACTGGGTGGAAGCAAATTTAAAGGACGAACCAACATTAGATAAGATGTCTTTCTATGTTGGGTACTCTTCTTTTTATTGTTCGACAAAATTTCATGAAGTAGTGGGAGTTTCTTTTAAAGAATATATTATGAGGCGGAAGCTTACTCAGGCTGCCATAGAATTAAGAGAAACCGGTCATAGGATTATTGATATTGCTGTTAACTATGGGTTTTCTTCAAATGAAGCTTTCTCGAGAGCATTTTTAAAAAGATATGGCTATTCTCCCAGTCAATTTCGTAAGAAACAACCTCAGTTTTCATTGTATGATAGATTGACGATTACCTCTAATACTCCTTAGTATATGATCAGGAGCTTATCATGCATAAGAATATTGAACGAAATGATTTTTGCTGGTGTGGAAGTGGCAAGAAATATAAAATGTGTCACTTTTACATAGATGAAAAGGTCAGAAGATATAAAGAGAGTGGCTGTATTGTTCCGAGTAGAAAGATCATTAAATCACCAAAACAAATTAATGGAATTCGAGAAAGTGGTAAAGTTAACATTAAGATATTAGACCACGTTTCGGAGCATATACAGATAGGTATGAGTACGGGCGAGATTGATCAGATGGTATATCATAAAACAAGAGAACTTGGAGGAATTCCGGCAACACTTGGTTATGAAGGCTTTCCTAGAAGTGTATGTACCTCAATCAATCATGAAGTTTGTCATGGGATACCATCAGATAAAGTTATATTAAATGATGGTGATATTATCAATGTTGATGTGTCAACCATTGTAAATGGTTATTTTTCTGATTCATCAAGAATGTTTTGTCTCGGTAAGGTAAGTGACGAGCGTATTAGGTTAGTTGAAATAACAAAAGAAGCGATTCAAATTGGATTAGAGAAAGCGAAACCTTGGAACTTTTTGGGCGATATAGGTCAGGCGATTAATGACTTTGCAGGTTCAAATGGATATACTGTCGTAAAGGAAATTGGTGGTCATGGTATTGGAAATGAGTTTCATGAAGAACCTTTTGTAAGCTACGTATCAAAAAGTGGAACAGAAATGTTGCTAGTTCCCGGTATGGTATTTACGATTGAACCAATGATAAATGCCGGTAAGGCAGATATAGTTATAGATAAAGGGAATGGGTGGACCGTCAGAACAAAAGATGGGAAAGACTCGGCACAATGGGAAGTAACTGTTTTAATTACGGATAGCGGTTATGAAATTCTGGCTTATTAGGGATTTACCGAGGCACCGAAAGAGATACTATTTTGATAAAAGAGAATATAAATTTACAGTTTGATAAACATAATGAAAACTTTATAGGAGTATACAGCGAATTCCCCTGTAAATCGTTACTAAAACTACGATATACAGGGGAATTATTTATAACTACTTTATTAAGCCTTGGTATAGGGAAAATATAATAGTATGTTTCTTATTATCTTTTGCTCAATTACCAACGATACCTTGAGTAACAGCATATATTATGCATAACAAGGGAATGATTAGCAGATTATGTATAATAAAGGAAAATATATTGAAATTGAAGTTAAAAACTGTTAATATGATATTGATTACAAGAAAATAAGCTTTAGTAATTGGGAGGAATTAATATGTTACACGCAGAAGACTATAAAAGAACCGCCCGTTATGCTCTTAGAGGCAAGTGGCCTCTTGCAATTGGCACAGGCTTAATCGCAGGCTTACTTGGTTCAGGTTCTAGAGGAGGATCTTCGAATGGAGGAGGAAATGGATCTCATTTTGATATATCTAATGAGGTAACTCGATTTCTATTCTTATTTATATTAGGTATTATAACAGTTGTACTCATTTGGTCATTAATTACATTTTTCTTTGGAGGGGCGGTAGAGCTGGGTTACTGCCGATTTAATAAGAATTTGATTCATGGGACGAATCCACAGTTTAAAGATTTGTTTTCGAGATTTAATATCTTTTGGAAGGCATTAGGGCTACGCATAGTAATCCTTATCTTTATTGCATTTTGGTCTATATTACTTATTATTCCTGGAATTATTGCGGCATTTAACTATTCCATGGCCTTTTATATTATGGAAGAGGATCCTTCTATGGGAATTATGGACGCGATTCGTGAATCCAAAGAGATGATGAGGGGCAATCGATTTCACCTTTTCTGTCTATATTTTAGCTTTATCGGATGGTTTTTCCTATGTGCTTTTACCTTAGGCATCGGCTATTTATGGTTGGGACCATACATCAGTGCATCGCATGCTGCTTTTTTTCTTGATATTTCGGGTAAATTGGACATTAGTAAGTTCGAGATTGTGGAAGGATAAATGAAGGTAATGCTGCTATTACATAAATTGATGGAATTATAACATAACTCAATTTAATATCAAAAAAGTCACAAGCTTTATTAGAGATGCTCATCTTGTAGTTACAGTTAATATTACAAGGTCAATATCATTAAGATAAAGTTGGTGGCTTTTTTTATTGAGCTCTTAGCTTGCCAAAGTAAAACCGATTCGATAGCATATTTTCTTTTTATATTTTAATAATAATATTGAAAACATTTGCTTCCTCATAAGGTAATAAAAAGGCTTAAAAATGGCATAATATAATAATATGTTGCTTTTTTGTGGATTTATATGACAGTTTTAAAATGAATATTAACAAATAAGCAAGACTATCAGGAAAAGGATTGCAAAATGACTTTGGTAAAGCGCAAGGAGGATTTTGGAAATTGATGATCGTGATGGAAAGTACGGGATTTCGTGTCAATATGCCAATTGGATTTAAAGTATTATTAATTTCAATAGCTTTAATATGGTGCATTCTTCTGTTCCTATATTATCGTTTAAACCATTTCCGCAAAAGAGTACATTTCACAATAGATAACACCGGGGCTATGGATATGTTGAGTTCAGGGGATTGGGAAAAGCAGATGAGGGAGCTGTCGACCAATCATAAATATGTGAAATCGATGAGATATAATTTTGTTTTGGAGGATTATAATCAGATTGCTTATAGGAAATTAAACAGAATACGTAAATGCATTTCTGAAATTTCAACTGATATAATAGCATTAATTCCTGCAGCGCAGTGGCTATTTGACAATTTCCAGATGATGTATCGGGAGATTAAAAAAGTCAGATCCTCCGGTACAAGCTATGAAGTATTGCCGATACTACGAAAGGAATATCGCGGATTTCCAAGAGTTTATATTATAGCCAAGAAGATGGTTACGCTTTCTCAAGGACATCTGAATGAAGAGAACATCTCGATCATGCTGAATGCGTATCAAGCAGAGGTTCCTTTAACGGATAAGGAATTATGGGTGCTTCCTGAGATGCTTGGTTTTTGTTTGCTGGAGAGTATCATTGATGAAGCAGAAGATATTATTAGAATTATCAATATCAAATCTAAGGCAGACAGATTTGTACGGGAACGGCTGGATACAGAGCAGGAAAGAGCAGATATTTCTGTTCTTTTATCCGGGTTGGACGAGGAATCAAAGCAAAGCTTTTCCTTTCATGCCCATGTAATCTATTTGCTGAAAAACATGTCCTTTGATGAGGTATCAATTCAAAAATATATTGAACATTATTTTAAAATTCAGGGCAAAATGATAAAACCCTCCAATTTATTTTTAGAGGAGGGAAAAATTGAATCACTGCATGAAGCTAAAATTCGTGCTTTAATCATAAGTCTAAGAGAAATCAATGAACTGGATGGGGAGAAGTTTTTCGAGGTATTTTCTTATCTGGAACAGATCCTGTCAAGGGACCCTGACGGAGTATATACTAAAATGGACTCAGAGGGAAGAAGTATGTACCGTGAGGTAATCGTAAAAACTTCTCTCAAGTATAAAATAAACGAAGAAAAAATAGCAAATGATTGTTTAGAGCTGGCTATCGCTGGGCGTGAAGATATCTATTGCTCTCATCATGTAGGTGCATATCTCTTAGGGAAGGGTTTTCCTATATTAGAAGCAAGGATACGAAACAAGCCAA
Organism: Bacillota bacterium; assembly: GCA_023414875.1. Lineage (GTDB taxonomy): Bacteria > Bacillota > Clostridia > Lachnospirales > Lachnospiraceae > Mobilitalea. The sequence continues at coordinate 306,058 of JAEZMV010000017.1, forward strand.
TCCCTACGGTCATAAATAAAAAGGGCAATGTCAAAGGAAGGTTATACTTTTTAACCTTTGGGTTACTGTTTTTAATTATAAATTGTCTGATAGGCTGTATTATGTACTTTAATGATCGTTCCTTGGAGAGTTATCATTACATTATAATACTACTGGCATGTTTTCCGTTATTGATAGGAATTGGTTTGGAAATAACGAATTTCATATTTACCAGACGTATTCGTGTTACAAAAATACCATCGTTAAATTACCTGATGGAGATTCCGGACAGTTCCAGGACCTTTGTGGTTATGCCTGTTATTGTCTCCTCGAAGGAACAGGGACTGGAGTATTTTGATCGCTTGCATAAGCATTATTTAGCAAATCGACAGTCAAATCTCTACTTCGCCCTTCTGGTAGACTATGAAGATGCTCCTAATCAAGTTATGCCAAAGGATGAAGTCATTGAGCAAGCTCTGATGGAACGCATGAAGGAACTGAACGAGCTTTATCCGTCCGTTCACCAAAAGTTTTCATTGCTTACCAGATATCGTAAATGGAATAAATCTGAAAACTGCTATATGGGCTGGGAACGTAAAAGAGGAAAGATAGAAGAGTTCAATCAGCTTTTGAATGGAGCGGAAATAAAAAGCACCAGCTTTTTGAAGGTATTATGCGATACAGAGCTTCTGGGAACCTTTAAATATGTCATAACGCTGGATGCAGACACCAATCTGATCCGCGATAATGCAGCTAAGCTGGTGGGCTTGATTTCCCATCCATTAAACCAGCCTGTTTTGGATACAAAAAAACGGAGAGTAAAAGAGGGTTATGTTATTATACAACCTTCGGTTAGAAATCACATTGTTGATAAGAGCGGAAGTCGCTTTACGGAGATTTTTGGAGGGGAATCCGGTTTAGCACATTACTCGGCAGTCATATCCGATATCTATCAGGATATCTTCAATGAAGGGATCTATATCGGAAAAGGTATTTATGATGTTAAAGCCTTTCATCAGCTTCTCCATAATACGATTCCTGAAAATCGTGTACTCAGCCATGATCTTCTGGAAAGCTGCTATGCCAGAACCGCCTTTTCCAGCACGGCTAAAATAATGGACAATTTCCCAAGCAGCGTTCTTTCCTTTGTAAAACGTGAACATCGTTGGATAAGAGGGGACTGGCAACTGTTTCCATGGCTTTTTAAAGGAAAAGATTCCAGCGGAAGAGCTCTGAGTCCTGTTTCAAGGTGGAAGATTTTTGATAATTTAAGACGGAGTATGGTTCCGCTCAGTAAAATACTAATTATTATCACTACTTTAGCTATTCTGCCCGGAGTATCATATTTATGGATAGGAATGGTTTTCTTTACGGATGTATTTAACCTGATTATTCAGGTGGTTGCTGTAATCGGGCAGAAGATATTCCGGTCTAAACTCGCCTTGGTGTACAAGGGATTATTTAGGGAATTTGGAGTTTTACTGCAAAGAGCTTTTATAGAGTTTGTGATCACACCGTACCGAGCTTACATGGCAACGGATGCAATGATAAGGACTTTATATCGTCTTTATATTAGCAAGAAGAACTTACTTCGTTGGAATACAGCCGAAATAGTGGATTCCTCAGTCATTAATACCACAAAGGGATATTTTCTATCTATGTGGAGTTCTCTCATTCCCTCTGTCATAATTCTGGGATTACTCTTAATTAGGGAGGTACATCCGATTGAATTTGCCCTCTATATAGCTGTTGCCCTTGTTTGGATATTAGCTTTTCGTATTGCTTATCACATCAGTCAGCCAAAAGAGAAGGTACTTCATAGGGAGATTGAGGAAGATCGTGAGTTTTTGCTTGAGACAGCGAGAAGAACCTGGCAGTTTTTTAAAGATTTTGGAGTTAAGGAAAAAAACTGGTTATGTCCGGACAATTATCAATTAGCAAGGGTAGAGAAGGTAAGTGATAAAACATCGCCGACGAATATCGGCCTTCAGTTTCTATCGATCTTATCTGCAAGAGATTTTGGTTTTGAGACCTTAAGTGCTACTATAAAATATGTTGAGAACTTACTGGAGACAGTGCTTGAGTTACCAAAGTGGAAAGGACATCTTTATAACTGGTATTCGGTTAAAACATTGGAGGTTTTAAATCCTGCCTATATATCAACCGTGGACAGTGGTAATTTTATTGGTCATCTGATTGCTTTAAAAAATGGTCTACGAGAACAGATAAATCAACCGGTTTTTTCGGAGCATCTGTTTCAGGAGATAGGTAATTTAATCACACTTAGTAATTCCAGTCTTTCTGAGGATGATGCCAGTTTATATTCAATGCATGAGTTGAAGGAGGAATATAAAACAATCGGTGATTTCATTGAAGATATCACTGATATTTGGGAGGAATTAAACAGTAGAGAGTTAACGCTCCAGGAGGCTTCCCGTTGGAGTAAGGAACTGGAAAATGATATTGAGCTAATAGCAAACGAAGCATCGGATTATAAGCTAAAAGAGTATGGTATCATGGCTTGCCCCACTCTGAAGCAGCTTTCACAAAAGGATAATAAAAATGCTATAGCGATGATTGACAAAATCGAGGTTCTATGCTGTAAAATAGACTGCCTTCTAGAGAATGTGGATTTCCGGTTCTTATTTGATGAAAAACGTATGCTTTTTCATATCGGATATCATGTTCCCTCCCATACCATAGATGCAGGCTGTTATGATCTAATGGCTTCCGAAGCATCATTATTAAGCTTTCTGGCTATAGCTAGAGGAGAAGCACCCTTAAGGCACTGGTACAAGCTTGGTCGGCCGCTTACTATGGTGAAGGGAATCCCCTGTTTTGTATCCTGGAGCGGGACAATGTTCGAATATCTGATGCCAAATCTGGTACTTCGAGAGTATGAGGGCTCTGTATATGCCGAAACCTCAAAAGCAGCAATTTTACAGCACATGAGTTACGCAAAGGAAGCAGGTATCCCCTGGGGTATTTCTGAATCACAATTTTATCGTTTTGATATAAATGCAAATTATCAATATAAAGCTTTTGGCGTACCTAAATTACGTTTGCAACCGGTACGCAGAAATTCCTTAGTCGCGACACCATATGCTACAATGCTTGCCTTAGATTATACTCCGGAGGAATGTATGTCCAATCTGCGAAGACTTATGGAGCTTGGAGTATACGGTGATTATGGTTTTTATGAAGCGATTGATTACAATAGTCCGGATTCTGTAGAATTAACGCCCTATTGTGTCGTTAGATCATTTATGGCACATCATCAAGGTATGATTATGGTAGCCATCAATAATCACCTAAATCAGGGGATTATGCGGCGAAGATTTCATGAGGAGCCTATTATAAAGGCTACTGAGGTATTATTAGAGGAGAAACGCCAGTCACATTTGATTTCACTGGCAAAGCGAGGTTACACTATAAAAATCGGAAAGGTACTTTTCAAAGAGCATATCTATTGTAACCGTTATGTTAACAGCGTAGCTCCCAAAATCCCAATAGTCAATTATTTGTCTAATAACAAGTACTCTCTGATGATAACTTCGGATGGAGACGGCTTCAGCAGCTTTAAAAATATGATGCTTTACCGGTGGAGAGCAGACCTTTACGCAAATACGGGTAATTATATCTATATTAAGGATATGAATAAAGATAAGCTATGGAGTGCGACCTATCATCCGGTGCGGAAGGAGCCAGAGGAGTATCAAGTCATCTTTTCACCTCATCAGGCTGAGTTTAAAAGAGAGGACGAGGGTATCAAGTCGCATACATCAGTTAGTTTATCACCCGATTATAATTTGGAGATACGTAAGCTGAAATTGACGAATAATGGGATAGAGGACAAGATTCTTGAGATTACAAGTTATTTTGAGGTGGTTGGTGATCTTCATATTGCGGAACTGAGTCACCCGGCCTTTAATAAATTATTCATCGAAAGTGAGTTTTTGGAGGAGCAATCAGTATTTCTATCGAAAAGGCGTGGAAGTAAGAGTGCAGGAAGTCCATATATCATGCATATGGCAAAGACGAATTACCCACTTCTAAAAAAGCTAGAGTATGAGAATGACAGACTGAAATTTATAGGAAGAAATAATACGCTGGAAAATCCTCAGGCGGTAGTCAACAGTTTACCACTTTCCAATCGTGCGGGCTTTTGTAATGACCCTATAATGAGCCTGAGGGTAACTATCTCACTAAAAGCAGGTGAAACTGCTTGCATATCCTTTATTACAGGAGTATGCAAGAACAAAGAGGAAGCAATTAAAATCAGTGATGAGCTTAGCATTGCTTATCGTATTGATGACATCTTTGAAAAGTTCAGACTACAGACAGATATTGAACTGAAATATCTTGATATTACAAGGCCGCAACTGAATGCTTTCCAGGATTTGATCAGTCCGATATTCTATCCATCCAGTTTTTATCGTGGGCCACAGGAATATATAAGAAAAAATAATATAAATCAAAGTTTCTTGTGGAAATTTGGCGTATCCGGTGATTATCCGATCATGCTTTTAAAGGTAAAAACACTGGAGGATGAGGGGATATTAAGAGATGCGCTTAAGGCATATGAATATTTACGAATTAATCGCCTGATGGTGGATCTGATTATTTTAAGCGATGCTAAGCATGGATATTTACAGGAGTTGGATAATCTGGTAAATGACCTGACCAGTTCGCTCAGAATATATGAAAGCGATAACGAAAAACAAAGCCTGTTTATGCTTCATTCCTATCAAATGAATCCTTCGGAAATAGATTTACTTTATACAGTTGCCAGGGTAGTTTTTTCGGAACAGACAGGCATCTACTTCACAGATGTTAAGGAGAATATGAATGATATCATAGAGGAATAAAGGAGGAGTAGATATGGATACTGTAAGTGAACCGAAATTGCAGGCGATAGATACAGGTCAGGAATATGAGTTTTTTAATGGATTTGGAGGCTTTATTAATGAGGGAAAAGAGTATGAAATCCTCTTGGAAGGAGATAACCGACCTCCCGCTCCCTGGATTAATGTAATTGCCAATAAGACCTTTGGGTTTTTTGTATCTGAGTCAGGCGCAGGATTTACCTGGGCATACAATAGCCGGGAGAATAAAATTACGCCCTGGTCCAATGATCCGGTCAGTGACCAGGCTTCGGAAGCCATATATATTTTTGATGAGATTAGAGGAGAAATGATGACTCCGGTATCCCTAGGCAGAACAGATAGGGGTACCTATAAGGTACGACACGGCATCGGTTATTCTAAATTCCTTCATGAGGAGGATGATTTGGGGCAGCAGTTAACTGTATTTACACCGGTTGATGAACCAATAAAGATATGGGAGTTATCACTTACGAATCGTTCGGAGCATGTAAAGTACCTTACGCTTACCTATTATGTAGAGTGGGTATTGGGGACACAGAGGGAGCATACCAATCCTTATATCCTGACATCGTATAACAATGAACATGAATATCTAAGTGCAAAGAATTTATATACCATTCATTTCAAAGACAGTCAGGCATTTATATTCTCAAGTGAAATGATTAAAGCATATACCGGTGACCGTCAGGAATTCCTTGGATTAAAGGGCTCCGTACGTAATCCTCAGGGTTTGGATACCAAGCTTTCGAATCATACAGGTGTGTGCTATGATTCCTGCGGTACGATTCAGGTATCCATATCGGTACAGCCAAAAGAAACGAAAACGGTTCTATTTGGTTTGGGAATTAGCAGTGATGACAATGAAATACAAACGCTCCTGTATAAATATAAGAATACCGAGAATGTAAAAAAGGAATTAGAGCGAGTTAAGTCATACTGGGAAAATACACTGGAAGTGATACAAGTTAAAACAAAGGATAGAGCCATCGACATCATGGTAAATAACTGGCTTTTGTATCAGACAATTTCCTGCAGAATAAATGCCAGAGCTGCCTTTTATCAATGTGGTGGAGCCTATGGCTACAGAGATCAGCTACAGGATACTCTTTCTCTGATTTTTACCAACCCCGATGCTTTACGAAATCAGATAATAATCGCTTGCAGCAGACAATTTGAAGAGGGAGATGTGCAGCACTGGTGGCATCCACCGATGGGGGTCGGTGTCCGTACTCGGATAACGGATGATTTACTATGGCTTCCCTATGCAGTAGCTGCTTATATCCGAAGTACCGGAGATTATTCTGTATTAATAGAAAATGTTCCCTATATAAAGGGACCGGTACTTTTGGAGAAGCAACATGAAGTTATGTTCACACCGCAAATCTCTGAATTAGAAGAAAGCGTATATGAACATTGCAAAAAGACAATAGAAGTAACTCACTTCGGAAAGCATGGGTTACCTCTGATGGGTGGCGGAGACTGGAATGACGGAATGAATGAGGTTGGTAAAGAAGGAAAGGGAGAAAGTGTATGGTTGGCGTGGTTTCTTTATACGATGCTGGGTGAATTTATTCCCCTTTGTTATCATGAAGGGGATGAGGAATATGCTAAGGAGCTCGAACAAAAGAGAGAAGCCTTAATTCAAAGCATTGAAGAATATACCTGGGATGGTAATTGGTATTTAAGAGCATTTTATGATGATGGTACCAGGATGGGATCGAAAGAAAATGATGAATGTAGAATTGATTCCATCAGTCAATCCTGGAGTGTCATCTCTAAGGGAGCTAAAAAGGAACGAGCTCAAACAGCGCTTTCGTCTGCCTGGAAGTATCTGATTAGAGAAGAGGATTATATCTCTTTACTTCTTGCACCTCCCTTTGATAAGACCAAGAATAATCCCGGTTATATTAAGAATTACATTCCCGGTATTAGGGAAAATGGAGGTCAATACACTCATGCTGCGATTTGGCTCGCAATTGCCACCGCCATGATCGGAAATTATAAAATGGCTTATACCTTATTCACCATGTTGAATCCAATCCAGATTACCCTAGACAAAAGAAATGCTCTTCGGTATGAGAAGGAGCCCTATGTAATGATAGCAGATATTTCACTTAGTCCGCCTTATACAGGAAGAGGAGGCTGGAGCTGGTATACCGGCTCTGCAGGTTGGATGTATCAAGGTTTGGTAAGCTGGTTTTTGGGAATAAGAAAAGAGCAGGATTATTTAATTATCGATCCAGCCACACCGGAGAATTTTGGAGATTATTCCATACAATATAAATTCAGAACTTCAAGTTATGAAATCAACATTCAAAGCAGAAGCAAAGGCATCTTACAAACGGAAGAATTAATCTGTGATGGTGAGAAGATAAAGGGAAACAGGGTAAAGCTGGTGGATGACGGTAGAAACCATATAGTAATTGTATAATTATTAATATGTGAATAACTAAGTAATATATTGATATTGCGAAAAAGATGCTGCAATATTTTGCAGCATCTTTTTCGAATAAGACTGATACGGACGTAATTCTGATAGAGTATGCCAAACATAATTATTTCTGAATAATCCTTATCTTTGCAGATACAATATCTAGTAATCTTATTATGAATAATGAAATCATGAGGTGAAGTTATGGTACAGGATAAATTAGCACCTATAGAAGCGATGCAGATACATGAGATGTTAAATTTAAAAACAGTTAGTATGTCATCATCAAAAATGATGGAGGGAGTGGTTTTTGATCAGGATTTGAAAGCACTTTTAGAAGAAGATGTTCAGCAATCCATTGCCGCAATTAAGAATTTACAAAGATTATTAGAGAAAGCCCCAAAGATAAGATGATATAATAGTCTCGCTAAAAACATGCGAGCCATTAGAAGAATAGCAAAGGCAGCCATGCTTCGTTAGTATGAATAGAATTCAACAAAGTTGAATTCTTAGTAAATATAATAATGAATTCCAGTGGAAATTCATTATTACATTTACGGGTTTCATATGAAGCATTTGCGGCAAAGGCAGCCATGCTTCGTTAGTGTGAAGTTTACTCTGCAATTTTGTGCCCTGCGTGCATGAAACTAGAATATACATGTATAAGAATAAGGTTTTGAAGAAAGGTATGAATATTAGGATGATTAAGGATTATTTAGAGATAAGGAATTCGGAGGGTATGCCAAAGCTGGTGGATGCTACTATGTCGACAGCATTTTTATTAAATACGAAAAATGCAGTCAGAAACTGTGCAATAGCATTAACGGAGGCAGTGTCGCCGGAGGTCAGAACAGTATTACGAAATGAACTTAACAGTGCGCTTCGCATGCACGAGGCGATTACAAATATAATGATTAAAAAAGGATGGTTTCATCCGGTGAATTTAGAAAAGCAATTCCAAATGGATTTGGAATCTTCAACAACAGCAATACAGATTGCCAGTATGGATCTTTTCCCCGGCGATACCAGCAGACGAGGTCTGTTTGCAACTCTGGAGAAGTAAGGTAGGGAGGAATATATATGAAGGCTGTAACATTTCAAGGGATAAAACTTGTTGAAGTAAAGGAGGTACCTGATCCTATGCTTCAAAAACCGGATGATATCATTGTAAAGATAACAAGCACTGCCATCTGTGGCTCTGATCTGCACCTGATCCATGATATGGTACCGAATATAACGCAGGATTATATCATAGGCCATGAGCCAATGGGTATCGTGGAGGAAGTGGGACCGGAGGTTACAAGATTTAAAAAGGGAGACAGGGTCATTGTCCCTTTTAATGTCAGCTGCGGTGAATGTTATTACTGTACCCATGGACTTACCTGTATGTGTGATAACTCGAACCCGAATGGGGAAGCAGGAGGCTTCTTTGGGTATACCGAAACCTTTGGCGGATATCCAGGTGGACAGGCTGAATATATGAGAGTACCTTATGGTAACTTCACACCTTATAAAATTCCGGAGGATTGCGAGCTGGAGGATGAAAAGCTTGTGCTGATCTCAGATGCCGTATCAACCGCCTATTGGAGCGTTCTCAATGCAGGAGTAGAAAAAGGTAATACGGTTACGATACTTGGATGCGGTCCAGTCGGTCTATTAGCTCAAAAATTTGCCTGGCTTTTTGGAGCGGAAAGAGTAATAGCAGTCGATTATATCGATTACCGTCTGGAGCATGCAAAGAAGCATAATAAAGTGGAAGCAATCAATTTTGAACAACATCCGAATACAGGTGAATATTTAAAAGAGATGACCCACGGCGGTGCGGATGTTGTTATTGACTGTGTCGGAATGGATGGAAAGATGACACCAATGGAGTTTGTTGGTTCCGGACTTAAGCTTCAGAGTGGCTCCCTAGGAGCTTTCGTAATGGCTACACAAGCGGTTCGAAAAGGTGGAATGATACAGGTGACCGGTGTTTACGGTGGAAGATATAATGCATTTCCTTTAGGGGATATCATGAATCGTAATGTGAATATCAGAACAGGTCAGGCCCCGGTCATTCCCCTTATGAATACACTTTATAACCTGATTGCACAGGGGAAATTTGATCCCTGTGATATCATTACTCATAGGCTTCCGCTGGAGCAGGCTTCTTTTGGATATGAGGCATTTGATACAAAGACTGATCACTGTATCAAGGTTATTTTAAAACCTTAGCAGTATAAGAGGAAGAAAGGAGAGAATAGAATGCAACAACAGGTATTAGCCCCAAATGAAACCATGCAGCTTCATGAACTGCTAACGTTAAAAAATCTAAGTCTAACTAAATTGGTTATGATGTCTCCTTTAGTGACCGATGATGAACTGAAGACTATATTGAAAAACAATATTAATGTAACACAGCAGCATGTAAAGGAATTAAAAGGTTACCTGGAGCAGATAGTATCACCTGCTTCTGAGGGGGAACTGTAATCGTAGACAGGCTTGTTTGAAAGAGGGAACGTGTGAATGAATATTATTTTAGAGAAATTAACAGGGTTAAATAATATGGGTGATCAGGTGATTGCCACTGATTTTTTTATATCAATGAAGAGCGCTGTGCAAAATTATGCCGTTGCGATTACAGAGATGATGTCACCGCAATTAAGGGCAACTTTGACCAGCCAACTGAATGATATGATAATCACATATGAAACCATCTCAGATTATATGATGAGCAAAGGGTATTATCAGGCCTATAATATGCAGGAGCAATATCGAATGGATTTAAAGACAACCGATACTGTGCTAGAGCTGTAGATGTTACGAGATGATTTATGTGAAGATAATATTGATGTTTATAATTTTATATACGTCGAAGCAGGCTTTTGGTCTTAACTTACTTAGTTAATCATCCAAAAGCCTTTTTTATGAACAGGGATCATTGACTTAAAATTTTAATATGGATATAATTGTATATAAGGTTTCCTAGGAATGATTGAATGCCTTTACATAGAAGTTTTTGCCTACAAAATACTTGGTTTAACTGCGTTTTAGTCAGGAGTGTATTTGTAATATAAATATTTAAGAAGGGAAGTTTTCTCTTATGAGGATTGAGGAAATCGTATTAAATTATGGAACATATATTTATAATTATGCGTTAAAGTTATCCTGTCATCCTGAGGATGCCAAAGATCTTGCACAGGAGACTTTTATTAAGGCTTGGAGTAAACAGGACCAGCTTAAGGAAGAGAAAGCGATGTTAAGATGGCTGCAAACCATATGCTATCATCTGTTTCTTATGAAATTGAGGCAAAAGGACACCAAAAACCAGCTGTTATTTGATGATATCGAGGCCTTAGAAGCGGAGGGAACACTCCTTGTGGAGGTAATTCCAGGGCCTGAGGATGAGGTTATCGTAGATGAGGTAATTAGAGACCTTCAAAATGGATGTTTTCTTGCTATGGTTAGAAAACTGACGTTAAACCAGAGAATTACTTTTTCATTAATAGATATGTTTGGGATGAGAGTAGAAGAAGTGTCAGATTTGTTAGGGATCTCAGTATCTGCAACAAAAGGCTTGCTATATCGGGCACGTATGAGTATAGATTCCTTTTTTGCTGACCACTGTAATTTAATACATGTAAGTAACACCTGCAGCTGCAAGGCGTGGATTAATTTTAATTTGAAACGCGATGAACTGCAGCAAAAAACTAAGAATCTAATAGCACATCTAGATTATAGAGATAAAAATTACTTATTTGATGAGTCGATCAGAAGAAAAGTTCAGGCACTTTATTCACATATGCCGGATAAAAAGCCCGGTGATAGATGGTATGAACAAGTAATAAATTCATTAAGTAGTGTTTAATAAAGGTATTATTAAATAATAATAAAAAATTCATAATTTAGCGTGACTTTACATTTTTTTATGCATCTATATAGATAGGAGGATAAAATAGATGGGCGAATTGTCTTTGTTACCGAATATCGGGAAGGAAATTGAAAATCAGCTGAAGCAGGTGGGTATCGAGACTTTAGAGCAGCTTAAAGAGGTGGGCAGTCAGCAAGCCTGGCTAAGAATTAAAGAGATAGATGAATCTGCCTGCATCAATCGGCTCTATTGTCTGGAAGGTGCTATTCAAAATATGAGAAAGAGCAACCTTGCACCGGAGAAAAAGGCTGAACTGAAAGAGTTCTATCATTATTGGAAAGGATAAAGGTGTAAAGTTATGTTTGAGTCAAGATGCGGAGTTTGCTGCAATAGTTGTGAGAGGAAAGAGAAGGTTAATTGTACCGGATGTGTCAATATGGCAAGACCATTTTGGGGAGGTGAATGTCAGGTAAAAGCCTGCTGTGAAAAAAGCGAATATAACCACTGTGGGGAATGTAGTAGCTTTCCTTGTAATATGCTTACTGATATGGGGAAAGAATTTGGATACAGCCCAGAGCCTAGATTAGAGCAGTGCAGAAAGTGGTTATTGAATTAAGAATAATATTATGATATGAAGATTTCGTGATATATAAGGATAAACCTTGCTTTTCAATAATTGCTATGATAGACTGTTTTTAATAATTTAAATTGTAATTGGGGCAGCCGACTTTTTCAGTAAGAAGGTAGTCCCCATTTTTATTCAATTCTTTAAAACCTATATATCAATTATATAAGCAGGAGATCGTATGTTCACCAGAAAAGAACTGATTAAATTAATAATTCCGTTAATAATTGAACAAATACTAGCCGTTACCGTAGGATTAGTTGATAGTATCATGGTATCAAAAGTAGGAGAGGCAGCTGTTTCCGGCGTATCTTTAGTGGACTCAATCAATGTATTGCTCATTGGTCTCTTTGGAGCATTGGCTACCGGCGGTGCAGTTGTATCCGCCCAATTTCTTGGGAAAAAGGAGGATAAATCTGCTTGTATCGCAGGAGAACAGCTGATCGCTACTATTCTTGCCCTTTCATTTCTTGTTATGACTACCGCCTTCTTGTTCGGTAATCATGCATTGGAACTTCTCTTCGGAAAAGTAAAACCAGAGGTTATGACATATGCCAGAACCTATTTCTTTTATTCTGCTATGTCATTTCCTTTTATTGCCATATATAATGCATGTGCAGCACTGTTTCGATCAATGGGTAATTCCAAGGTTTCAATGATTATTTCATTGATTATGAATATCCTCCATGTATTAATGAATGCAATCTTTATTTTTGGCTTTGAAATGGGTGTAGTTGGTGCAGCTATTTCATCCTTGATATCCAGAGCATTTGCTGCGATTATTATGTTTGTCTTGCTCAAGAATAAAAAGCATGTAATCCATATTGGCTCAATTACAAAATTTAGATTTAACATTTCAATGATAAAAAGGATTCTTAGATTTGGTGTACCAAATGGTATGGAGAACAGTGTGTTTCAGATTGGTAAAATACTTGTTCAGGGTATTACAGCTGGAATGGGAACCTCTGCTATCACTGCTAATTCGATTGCTAATACAGTCGGAACAATTGGTGTACTTCCGGGAACTGCGATCGGTTTGGCATTGATTACGGTTGTTGGCCGATGCGTGGGTGCCAGAGACTATGATGGAATAAGACATAATACATTCAAATTAATGAAATTTTCATATGTTGTTATGGCAATATTGAATTTGGTTTTAATATTCGCAATACCGTTAATTTTAAAGTCATATGATCTTACCGATGAAACAGCAGAAACTGCTACAAGGCTAATGATTTACCACTGTATCCTGGCATCCTTGATTTGGCCGTTATCCTTTACACTTCCGAATGCGCTGAGAGCAGCAAATGATGTGAAATTTACGATGTGGGTATCAATGATTTCTATGTGGATATGGAGAATTGGTTTTAGCTATGTACTAGCTATCAATTTTAATATGGGTGTTATGGGAGTCTGGGTCGCCATGACAATAGACTGGTTATTCCGTTCAATTTGCTTTGTGGTACGTTTCCTTAAGGGAAAGTACCGTAATCTATCGCTGATATAATTCCTAATACATATGGGTAAATGTAACTTGTAGAGTTTATATAGTGCTGCATGATTACATTTACCTTTTTTGATTGATTAATAGGGAGAAATTGAAATGTAAAGGGGGTAGAATTTATTTTTTCAATCTACGATTGATTACAAGGTGAAAAAATATTTTTAATTAATATTGCATTTTTGAAATTACCGGCATATAATATTATCAAACAGTTGAACAATTACTCAACTGAACAACTGATTGACAGGAACTATTATATACTTGCCTATCATCAAAATTGTTAATGTTTATTATGATATAAATACATTGAAAGGAAGAAAGATCATGAAACAGGATAACAAATTAGCAATCTGTGACTGTGATGTCATACATGCAGAAGTTGTTGAGGAAGTAAGTCGTCATATGCCGGAGGATGAGAAGCTCTATGATCTCGCTGATTTCTTTAAGGTGTTTGGAGATAGCACAAGAATAAAGATTTTATGGGCTCTTGATCGTGAAGATATGTGTGTCTGCGATTTGGCAGTGCTTTTAAATATGACTAAATCAGCGATTTCACATCAGCTGAAAACCTTGCGTCAGGAAAAGCTAGTTAAATATCGCAGAGAGGGAAAAACAGCGATATATTCTCTTTTGGATGAACATGTAAAAAACATATTAGAGATTGGGCTGGAGCATATTGAGGAAAGGTAATGCGCAAAAAGCAGCGCGGGAGGATAGTGTGAAAGATAAATCTTTCACACGCAAATTTGTGCTCTGCATAACTTGAAAACCAAAGGTTTTCATGTAGAAAGTTTGCAGGTTACGAGAAAGGCATGGGTATTAATATGGAGCAAAAAAAAGAATATATCTTGGAAGGTCTATGTTGTGCAAACTGTGCAGCCAAGATTGAAAAAGAGGTAGGAGATATAAAGGAAGTAAAACAGGTTAGTTTAAACCTGATGAATAATAAATTGAGTCTTTTGCTTGAGTCAACAGGCATTGAAGATATCACAAAACAGATTATTCGGATTGTCTCAGCCCATGAGCCATCAGTCAGGGTTCATGATTTGTCTGAGAACATAAAGGAAAAGGAGCAAAGTAACGAGTTAGAAGTTGAACTTAAGTCATACCTTTTGCGACTGGTTATAGCTGTGGCACTGACGGTAGTATTTTATTTGGTTCAGGTTCCATCCAATGTAAAACTAGGTGCATTCCTGCTGGCTTATCTGCTTGCCGGTGCTGAGGTTCTTACTACAGCGGGGAAAAATATTCTAAAGGGAAAGGTGTTTGATGAGAATTTTCTTATGGGAATTGCTTCTCTGGGGGCCTTTATCATTGGCGAGCAGGTGGAGGCAATCGCGGTACTTGTGTTTTATGGGGTAGGAGAACTGCTACAGGATATGGCTGTGAATAAATCCAAGAAAAACATCGAAGGACTGATGGACATTCGCCCGGATTATGCTAATAAAATAAGTTCTGACTCCATAATAGTGGTAACTCCGGAGCAGGTTGAGGTAGGAGATACCATCTTAGTGAAACCGGGTGAGAAGATTCCTCTGGATGGAGTAATTCTGAAAGGAAGCAGCTTCCTAGACACAAGAGCACTGACCGGAGAAAGTGTTCCCAGAGAGGTTGAGGCCGGTGATCCTGTATTGTCAGGAACGATTAATACTAGTGGTGTATTAGAAATTGAAGTTACAAAGCCTTTTGGTGAATCTACAGTATCCAAAATTCTGGAACTGGTTCAGAATGCAGGAAGCAAGAAGGCTGAGAGTGAGAAGTTCATCACCAGGTTTGCCAGATGGTATACTCCATTCGTGGTATTTTCAGCTCTTGCTGTAGCGGTATTTCCTCCGTTGTTTGGTTTTGGACCTTTTAATGAATGGCTCTACCGGGCACTCAGTTTTCTGATTATTTCTTGTCCATGTGCTCTGGTAATATCCATTCCTCTCAGCTTTTTTGGAGGTATCGGAGGAGGAGCGAAGCAGGGTGTTCTGATTAAAGGTGGTAATTACCTGGACGCTTTGAAAAATGTAAATACGATTGTATTTGATAAAACCGGTACTTTAACAAAGGGTGTTTTTAAAGTGGCTAAAGTGTATCCGGAAGCCGGTACTTCGGAAGAAGAGCTGTTACGAATAGCAGCAATCGCTGAAAGCCAATCGAATCATCCGATTGCTAAATCTATTCTATCGTGTTATGAAAAGAATAATAATCCTTCTGACGTACAGGCAACCCAGATTACTGAAATAGCCGGTCATGGTGTTATATCTGTGCATGGTGAGGATACTATATTTGCCGGTAATGCTAAGCTTATGATGAGTCATGATATTCCTTTTGTTAAACAGGAGGCATACGGCAGTATCATATATGTGGCAAGAAATAAACAATATTTAGGTTCTATCATTATTTCCGATGAGTTAAAACCTGAGGTAAGGGAGACCATGCAAGCATTAAAGCAGCTGGGTGTGAAAAAGACGATAATGCTGACCGGAGATCATAAGAATGCAGCAAAAGAGATTGCTGAATTCTGTCAGGTGGATGAATACGAAGCAGAATTATTACCACAGGATAAGGTAAGCTGGTTTGAGAGGTATAAATCACAGGTGACGGGAAATGGAAATACTGTATTTGTAGGTGACGGAATTAATGATGCACCGGTACTGGCTGGAGCTGATATCGGAATTGCGATGGGTGGTATCGGCTCAGATGCTGCGATTGAGGCAGCTGATGTTGTAATAATGAATGATGAGATTGGAAAGATAGTAACTGCGATTAAAATAGCGCGTAAAACGAAGCAGATAGTCATTCAGAATATCGTATTTGCCTTAGGAATTAAGCTGTTAATCATGACCCTGGCCTTTTTTGGTATAACTTCTATATGGTTTGCTATATTTGCTGACGTAGGTGTTGCTTTATTAGCGCTGTTGAATGCGATGAGAGCCATGTATGTAAAATAAACCGAAGAAGTAAGGCAATATAGGAAAGAAATATTGGAACCATAGGATAGCTATATGACGTTATCCTATGGTTTTTTATTGTCCTTTTATGAAAGCTGGTATTTATCACCATATGGATAGATAGTGAATAATAACATGAAATGTATACAAAAACTGTTATATACTGACACATAAGTGCCAAATATTACATGTAAAATGTAAGAAGATAAACTAATATAAACCATATATTTGCCGATATATTTTATATGATCAAGGTTTAGGGAGGTAGAGGTATGACTAAAACAAGAAAAATAGGGACTTTATTTTTGTTAAGTATCCTTTTTACATTTACTACATTCTATTTAAAAGGGATCGCAATAGCTTCTGGTACAACGGTTCCACTGCCATCAGATTATAAGTTTGTTTATAATGGAAAAACTCAAGCCTCCGGTTTTGTGCTGGATATGAAGACGAATAGTACTATTTTGACTGTCTCTGCCGGTAATGAGTGGAATCCCGCAACCGATGTAACCTGGTCAACTTCAAATAGTGGCATCGTGTCCATAACAACGGATCCCATTAACAAAAACAGAGTTGTATTACAAAGAAATCGTCCCGGTTATGCAACAATTACTGCTTCAATTTCGTATGCAGGAGCAAATTTTGATATTATTTGTTCGGTGAAAGTAAATCTTGAATTCGATAAAACGAATCTGAAAGAAGTTCAAACTACAGAAAAACGAATCTTAATTTTAGATAATATTGGTGATGAAAAGACATTAATACTCAAGTATGTTAATGAAAAAGAGGACGATCCTATCACTCCAATTGGTGCGCAGTATGTGACCTGGGAAAGTAGTAACGAGGGAGTTGTTACCGTTGATCCCACCGGAAAGGTTAAAGCGATAGGTTCCGGTAGTGCTGAAATCACCGTAACGACCAATACTCTATCTAACGACGATAAACCGATGAGTGAATCTGTGAGAGTAGTAGTTGCCCCTAGGTTCAGTTTTACATATGATGTATCTGAAGGTGTGACAAGGACCTGTAGCTCAGGACCGGATTTTAGATCACCGACTTATATATATAACAATGTCCCATCAAACTTTACGATTAATTCAGATGCCGCCTTAGCAACTAACTTGACCTGGGTAGTATATGAAACTGTGAATGGTACAGATAAGTTGATCACTAATTCTTCTAAAAAAATGACCTATGATGTTAGTGATATCAGCGGTAATGTTACATTTAGTAATATTAAGTCCGGTACTTATAAAATTTTTGCTTTTACCCATAAGGACTATAATGAAAAAACCTCCGTTCCTTATGCATATATGAAAATTATTGTTCCGATTGATTTGGGAAATCGAAATATTGTTATGAATGTAGGTGATACCTACAATCTGATTGACAATTCCAATATAACCGGATTGGGCATCTTTGTTAATAATCCGGTGTATATCGGCCCGGATGATAGTACTACGACAGATGATGATAATGACGTTGCAATATTTAATGATTCCAATTATGTGATAACTGCCAGAATGAAAGGTAAGGTAACCATTCGTCTGATGTATGATCCCAACTCGGGATTATTTGATGAAATGCCTAATCCTTATTTTGATATAACAGTTACGGTCATTGATGGTATTTCGCTCAGTACGACTCGCGCAAATATCTATACCAATGGCACTATTATGCTGAATGCAATTGTATCTGACACTACACAGCCTATTACCTGGAGCTCGAGTGATGATAAGATTGCGAAGGTTGAAAATGGATTGGTAACAGGCCTGAAAGCAGGTTCTGTAACCATAACCGCCAAACAGGTTGTAAACGGTATTACAAAACGGGCAGTCTGTCAGATTACGGTCCAACAGTCGGTGTCTAAAATTGAAGTTGACCCTTCAGCGATTGTAATGCCGGCAGAAAGTTATAAAACCCTGCATGCGACGATTACACCTAATAATCTAAGCGGTATTAATTTGATTTGGAGATCCTCCAATGAGGATGTTGTTACAGTCGAAGAGTTCAGTGGTTTAACCGCAACGATTAAAGCTGGAAAAACAGGAGGAACAGCAGTCATTTCAGCAATCAATCAGGATAATGTAGTGGTTGGCTATTGTCATGTTACCGTTCAACAGACGGTTACCAGTATAGTATTATCAGAAACGGAAGCTGTTGTGGATTTATCCATGAAACGTTTGCAGCTTCGTGCTACAGTATATCCTGAAACTGCAATTAATAAAGAAATTAAATGGAGTACTACGGATCCAACCAAGGCAACCGTAGATAATAATGGTTTAGTAACTTTGCTAAAGCCAGGAACAGTTACCATCATAGCGACCTCGGATGATAATGCGAAAGCTACGGCATACTGTAATCTTATGATTCAAATACCGGTGTCAACCATAGCGCTAGATGAAACCGTCAAAACGATGTTTGTTGGTCAATCAGCCAGACTTTCTTATGTGATTTTGCCTGCAAATGCCAGCAATAATATAGTATCATGGACCTCAACCAATCCATCGGTTGTATCCGTAGATGCAACCGGTAAGGTTTCAGCTAAAAGTGTTGGTACAGCAGTTATAATTTTAAAATCCTCGGATGGTGGTCATTCTGTATATTGTACGATTACGGTTAAGAATATCGCAACCGGTGTCAAATTAGATAAAACGGAGTTGAAATTAAAGGCTGGAGAGTATTACTATTTAAAAGCTTCATTAACGCCAAAAGATAGTACCGAGAATAATTTAGTTTGGGAATCCAGTGATACCAAGGTAGCAGTGGTGGATGGAGACGGCAAGGTAACCGGAAAGCAAGCCGGAAATACGATTATTATGGTGAGAACAGAAGCCGGAGCGGTCGCATATTGTAAGGTTACAGTAACGCAACCAGTGTCTGGACTTATACTGAATTTCACAGAAAAGACTATTTTTAAAGGTGAAGATTTTAAATTACAGGTTTCTGTTTCACCCACATCAGCAACAAAGCTTGAAGTAACCTGGAAGAGTTCGAATACGAATGTAGCTACAGTTACCGCAGATGGTGAGGTTGCCGGTCTGATCGGTGGTACAGCTATCATAACCTGTACTACGGTGGATGGAGGTTATTCTGCATCCTGCGTAGTTACCGTTAAGGAAACAGTTACAAAGATAAATCTTGACTTTGATTCCTATAGACTTGGTCTTGGTAAGTCCTTTAAGCTAACGGCAACGGTCACTACGGAAACAGCAACAGATCAAAAAGTTACCTGGGTATCCAGTAATGATGAGGTTGCAACGGTAAATCAAAACGGTAAGGTTACAGGAATTGCGCTCGGCTATGCTACCATTACAGCGATAGCGAAAGATGGCAGTGAAGTTGAGGCCAGCTGTGATGTTAGAGTTGTTAGGCCGGTTGAAAGTGTAACGTTGAATAAAACGACAATGTCTATGTTTGTAGGTGAGGGTAAGACACTAAAAGCAACGATTAATCCAAAGAATGCTACCTATAAAAATGCAAAATGGACATCCAGTGACCCAAGTATCGCAATTGTAGATGAAGATGGTATGGTAATAGGTCTCAAGGTAGGAAGCGTGACGATTACAGCAGAGGCGCTAGATAACAGCGGTAAAAAAGCAATCTGTTATGTGTGGGTAAATGAAAGAGTGCCATCTACCGGAATTACGCTGCAGGATAAAAAACTGACGATGGTACCCGGTGAAAGTAAAATCGTTCAATTGGTTCTTATTCCGGCAACGTCAACGGACAGTTATAGCTGGAGTTCTGATAATGTAGCTGTTGCCAGTGTAGATAAAAAATCAGGCAGGATAACGGCCAAATCAACCGGTACAGCCTATATCACTGTAATGACGGATTCCGGAAAAACAGCAACGGTTGAAGTTACAGTTATCGGTCTGAATATGACAAGTATTACATTGGAGCAATATACCGATTACCCTTACCCTCTTGTGGTTGAGGGTGCTACCACAGCAGTAAAATGGACCATCGATAATCCTCAGGTGGCTGTCGTCAGCAATGGCTACATAAGCACAAGAGGAACTGGAACAACTATGATTTCAGCAATCGTAAATGGAAGAAAACTTACATGTAAGCTTACTGTTGTCAAGATAAAGTAAGATAATAAGATATCATAAATATGACTGCCGGAGACAAATGTAATTGAAAAGTGATCATTCACTAGAGAATTACTTTGTTATCCGGCGGTTTTATAATTATTTAGAACTCTTCGATTTTTTAGACAATAGTACTAGATCAACACTCATGAGTTTCCTTCAGTATTGTTTATAACAGACAGGGAAAAGCAAATTCTTTGTGATATCCTACAAGGTATTTATTTATGCATTGATTATACATTTTCATTATGATACAATACTTTCAGAACATATGTTTCAATCAATTGGAAAAGAGGGATGTTATTTGTTAGTCAGCTTGCACGTTAAGAATTTTGCAATTATTAATGAAGTGGAAGTGTATTTTAAGGATCACCTTAATATTATGACGGGTGAAACAGGAGCCGGTAAATCAATCATTATCGGTTCTGTAAATGCTGCACTTGGTGCAAAGATTAGCAAAGATATTGTTCGTAATGGTGCGGAATATGCTCTGGTTGAACTGGTATTTGACACGAAGGATAAGGCAGTTTTTGAAAAAATGAGAGAGCTGGACATTCCGATTGAAGGTGATCAAATCATCATTTCAAGAAAGATTATGTCCGGTCGAAGTGTATGCAAGATAAATGGTGAGAATGTAACAGCATCTTCGCTTACATCAGTTGCTGAATTATTAATAGATATCCATGGTCAACATGAGCATCAATCCCTTTTACATAAAACAAAGCATATGGAGATTGTTGACCGATTTGCAAAAGATGAGATAGGTTATTTAAAACATGAATTAGAGCATTCTTATAAGGAATATATTAAATTAAAACAGGAATATGATCAAGCCGGAATAGATGAAGAAAAACGTGTACGTGAGATATCTTTTTTAGAGTATGAAATCAATGAGATAAAAAATGCAGCCTTACTGACAGGTGAGGATGAAGAACTTACAGTTCGTTATAAGAAATTATCAAATGCCAATACTATTTCTGAGGGCTTACAAAATGTATATCGCTTAACAGGATATGATTCCTCGGCAGCAGGTGATTCTATAGGTAGAGCCTTAAGACAATTACTAAAAATAGCAGAATTTGATGAGGCTATCAACGAATTTCAGAGCCAGGTGTCGGATATTGATGGACTTCTTAATGATCTTAATCGTGATCTTTCTCAGTATCTTTCAGATATGGAGAGTCCGGAGGAAGAATTGCAGGAAGTAACAAAACGTCTCGATATGATCAACCATTTAAAATCGAAATACGGAAGTACCATTGATCAAATCAAGCTTTATTGCAGCGAGTGTGAGACAAAATTAGAAAAATATCGTGATTACGATTTGTATATGGAGAAGTTATCCAAGTCGCTTTCTGAAGCAGAATTAAAGCTTAGGGCTATGTGCAGCAAATTATCAGATATTAGAAAAAGAAAAGCAAAGGAACTAACAAGTAAAATTAGTGAAGCTTTGGTGGCATTGAATTTTCTTGACGTAAAATTCGAGATGACCTTTGCGCAAACAGATCATTTTACCTCGAATGGTTTTGATGATGGAGAGTTTATAATATCCACAAATCCGGGTGAAGCGTTGAAACCGCTTTCTAAAGTGGCTTCCGGTGGTGAATTATCCAGAATTATGTTAGGTATAAAATCTGTGCTGGCGGACAAAGATGAAATTGAAACATTAATTTTTGACGAAATTGATGTTGGTATCAGTGGCAGAACAGCACAAAAGGTGTCAGAACAACTATCATTGATTGCAAAGCATCATCAGATCATTTGCATTACTCATTTAGCACAAATTGCAGCAATGGCAGACTCACATTATGTGATTGAAAAGCAGACCGATGGTTTATCCACCCAGACAGTTATTAAAGAATTGTCAGAAGATAAAATGATTGATGAATTATCCAGAATACTCGGAGGTGCTGAAATTACCGAAAGAGTGAAAGACAATGCAAAAGAGATGAAGGAATTAGCGCTTGCTACTAAAAAATACAAGCTTTAAAAACTAAGAAAAAACGCATACTAAAAGTGAGGATATACAATACTATGTATATCCTTTTTTGATTCAGATAAGGCAGAATAATATGAAATAGAAAATATTCTGTCATTACTGATGTCAAAGAGGATCGCGTAGAAAAAAGGTATGAGGTGAAAGGATGAGGAGCAAGAGAATATACAGAAGGGTATTAATTTGCCTTTTTATCATTAATATTATCTGTCTAGGTTATTACACTTACTATTATATAGAAAAAAGCATTCCTGATGAAATTAAGATGCTGGTTGGAGAACAGGAAAGCTTCGATTTTAATATGCCCATGGAAGCAAATATAAAGACCGAAGATGTTGGCGCAATCAGTGTTAATGACTTGAGAGTTCCATCAAACCAAATCAATATAGATCTTAATCAGCCGTTTACTTTAACATCTTCTAAGACCGGAAAGTATAGCGTTAACCTAAAACTGTTTGGGTTGTTTCGATTCAAAAAAATATCGCTGGATGTTATAGATACCTCTGAACTTATTCCTTGCGGGAATCCGATTGGTATTTATGTTGAAACAGATGGTATTCTGGTATTAGGAAGTGGCAGGATTACCGGTGAAGACGGTCTTAATTATGAACCAATATCGAATAAGTTGAAATCCGGGGATTACATTCTTGAAGTCAACCAAAAAGCAGTAAAAGGAAAAAAGGATATGATTAACGCAATTCAAAAAAGTGGTGGGAAAGATATAACGTTATTAGTCCGTAGAAATAATGAGAAAATATCAGTACGTGTAACACCGGTTAAAACAGTAAGCGGTAGCTATAAAATTGGAGTATGGATACGTGATAATACTCAAGGTATCGGAACCTTAACATTTGTATCAGCGGATGGTCAATTCGGTGCTTTAGGACATGGAATTACTGACATTGATACCGGGCTACTCATGGATGTGAAAGCAGGATCAATCTATACAGCGCAAATAATGTCCATTATTAAAGGTAGAGATGGAGAGCCCGGGGAATTGATTGGTATGATCAGACAAAGTGATAAATATAAAATAGGTAGTATTAAGGAAAATACTTATCAGGGTATTTTTGGTAAAATTGGTAATGCTTTTGATGATCAAATTAATTTCGAACCATTGGAAATTGGCTTCAAACAAGATGTGGTTAAGGGAAAAGCAGTCATACGTTGTACGATTGATGATAAGATCGATGATTATGAGATAGAAATAGTGAGTGTGGATCTAAGTAATTCTAATCATAGTAAGGGGATTGTTATAAAAATTACTGATGAGCGTCTACTTTCGTCAACCGGAGGTATTGTTCAAGGTATGAGTGGTAGCCCTATTATACAAAATAATAAGTTGATTGGTGCTGTTACGCATGTATTTATACAGGATTCAACGAAAGGCTATGGTACATTCATAGAAAACATGGTAAATAATTTAGAATAAAGAAATGTTTTGTTATAAAAAGAAGTCGACGAAATATCTTATAAAAATGTTTGATTGCTTTCAATTTTACAGCACATTAATTGTTTAAAATTTCCAATTATACAAAATGTTGTGGTGATTGCATATTCAACTAAAAATTCCCTTATTTCAGTGTCGAATGGTGCGACAATAAACATTTGATAGTTTGAAAGGTAATAGATATAATTCATGTTATGGTAAATATTTACAGAAACATGAATTGATATGAAAAGTACTCAGGATGTAAGTTTATTTGGTTTGGTGTTGTATAATGGCTATTAATGTAAAATACTAATAATAAAAGTCATATTATGGTATCCACATTTTGTTCAATTTGCTAAATCGATAATTATTGACGCACAATTATGACAGATGTATAATATATTCATAAAACAACATGAAACCGAATAAGCTACATGAATATTCACAAAAAGTGAAATTTAAGTGTAAAAAACCTGAATGAAATGAAGTCAATTTACAAAAGGGGATTATTTAGAACTATTTTGGAGAGAATCGAAAATATGGTATGGAGGTTAAAAAAGTAAATGAGCAAAATTAATGTAGCTATTGTGGATGACAATGAGAGAATGGTGAATCTACTTGAAGATATTTTGAAAGAGGATTCAGATATCGAGGTAGTTGGAAAATCGGAAAATGGAATTGATGCATTGGACATGATTAAGGAGAAAAAACCGGATGTAGTATTATTGGATTTGATTATGCCAAAGTTGGACGGGCTGGGTGTAATGGAGAAAGTAAGAAGGGATTCGGAATTTAAAAAGAATCCTTCTTTTATAGTAATTACAGCAATAGGGCAAGAAGGGGTTACTGAAAATGCTTTCGAGTTGGGTGCAAATTACTACATAATGAAGCCATTTGATAATAATGTGATTTTATCAAGAATAAAACAGATTAAAGGTGATTACCATAATAAATTAATCGATAATCATAAAGTAAGTGCATATGAGAATAAGAGTGCTTATATGGAGAGAAATCTGGAGTCTGATGTTACAAATATCATCCATGAAATAGGTGTGCCGGCTCACATTAAAGGTTATCAGTACTTACGTGATGCAATTATGATGTCTGTAAATGATGCAGAAATGTTGAATTCCATCACAAAATTATTATATCCTTCCATCGCTAAGCGCCATAAAACAACGCCAAGTAGAGTAGAAAGAGCAATTCGTCATGCGATTGAGGTTGCATGGAGCAGAGGCAAGATGGATACCATTGATGAATTATTTGGATATACGGTAAGTAACGGTAAAGGAAAGCCAACAAATTCTGAATTTGTAGCTTTAATCGCTGATAAAATCCGTCTCGAGTATAAATTGAGATCATAATTAGCTTTTTATTTATAATTGGGGAATAAGGGAGCGTATCGAAAATAACTTATGTTATGATTCGACACGCTCTCTTTGCTTTGTTACAATGTATAATAGAATCATTTTTTGAAGAGTTTTATATAAAAAAATATTTTATGTCACAGAACCGTATTCACCTTGTCTAATACGTTAAGGGAGGGAGGGCCCATAAACAAATACCTCTTTTTGTTTATAGGTTTGTTAAGAAAATTTATTCTAATGAATATCCTTAACTGCTTTTTGAAACAATAATTCCGTATGAAGTAGGGATGGAATTCCTTTGAATTGTGCACAAAAATCATCATCTTTTTATTAGAATTATAATCATATTCATAATATTAATGAAATCAATAAATAATCACTTGATATTTTAACTTAAATTAGGTAAAATAAATCTGCATTGAGAAATTTTTGTCAATGTACCAAAATATTAAATTAATTAATTGCTGTCTAGTGACAGTATATTATAAATTTAAACTATTAGGAGGAATAAAATCATGGCAGTAAAAGTAGCAATTAATGGATTTGGACGTATCGGCCGCCTTGCTTTCAGACAGATGTTCGGCGCAGAAGGTTATGAAATCGTAGCTATCAACGACTTAACAGATGCTAAAATGTTAGCTCACTTATTAAAATACGATTCCGCACAGGGTAGATATGCAAAAGGTGATACAGTAGTAGCAAAAGAGAGTTCTATTGTAGTTGACGGTAAAGAAATTCAAATTTATGCAGAGAAGAACCCTGCTGATTTACCTTGGGGCAAGATTGGTGTTGACGTTGTACTTGAGTGTACAGGTTTCTTTGCTTCCAAAGCAAAATCTCAGGCACATATTGATGCAGGTGCTAAGAAAGTTGTTATCTCCGCTCCGGCAGGTAATGATCTTCCTACTGTAGTATTCAGCGTAAACGAGAGTATATTAAAAGCTAGTGATACCATTATTTCCGCAGCTTCTTGTACAACCAATTGCTTAGCTCCTATGGCTAATACATTAAATAAATTAGTAGAAATTGAAAAAGGCTTCATGACAACAATCCACGCTTACACAGGTGATCAGATGACATTAGACGGCCCTCACAGAAATGGTGACTTAAGAAGAGCACGTGCTGCAGCTGTTAATATCGTTCCTAACTCCACAGGTGCTGCTAAAGCTATCGGTCTTGTTATTCCTGAGTTAAGCGGTAAGTTAGATGGCGCTGCGCAGAGAGTTCCTGTTCCGACAGGTTCTATCACAGAATTAGTAGCAGTTGTTAACGGTACTGTAACTAAGGATGATATCAATGCAGCTATGAAGGCAGCAGCTAGCGCATCCTTTGGTTATACAGAGGACGAGATCGTATCTTCCGACGTTATCGGCATTACCTATGGTTCTTTATTTGATGGAACACAGACTAAGGTTACTGATTTAGGCAACGGCAAGACTTTAGTTAAGGTTGTTTCTTGGTATGATAATGAGAACTCCTACACAAGCCAGATGGTTAGAACAATTAAATACTTTGCAGAATTAGCATAATTAATGATAGCAAGTGAATTGAATTAATTCATCTTGTATTAGGTTTTCCTAATTGATCCATCATGGGTCCGGTCTTTCAGGACCGGATCCTTTTTTATTACAATCAATAGATAACATAGAGTAATATCCTTAAATAAACACATCTTTGAAGGGAGAAGTATATGTTAAACAAAAAGTCAGTTGATGATATCAATGTAAAAGGTAAAAGAGTATTAGTAAGATGTGATTTCAATGTTCCGTTGCAAGAGGGAAGAATTACGGATGAGGTTCGTTTGGTAGAAGCTCTCCCCACGATAAAGAAATTAATAAATGATGGCGGTAAGATAATTCTTTGCTCTCATTTGGGTAAACCGAAGGGTGAACCGAAGCCTGAATTATCATTAGCACCGGTTGCTTTAAGATTAGCTGAGCTGTTAGGACAAGAAGTAAAATTTGCTAAGGATGATAATGTAGTAGGTGAAAATGCAAAGGCTGCAGTTGCTGCAATGAAAGATGGTGATGTAGTACTTCTTGAAAACACACGTTACAGAAGCGAAGAGACGAAGAACGGTGAAGCTTTCAGCAAAGAGTTAGCATCCCTTTGTGAGGTATTCGTTAATGATGCATTTGGTACTGCACACAGAGCACATTGCTCCAATGTAGGTGTTACTCAGTTTGTTGACACAGCAGTGGTTGGTTACTTAATGCAGAAGGAAATTGATTTCCTTGGAAATGCAGTAAATGATCCAAAGAGACCTTTCGTTGCAATCCTTGGTGGATCTAAGGTTTCCAGTAAAATCTCTGTAATCGATAATCTTTTAGATAAAGTTGATACCTTAATCATCGGTGGCGGTATGGCATATACCTTCATGAAGGCCTTAGGTGAAGAGGTTGGTAAATCCTTATTGGAAGCTGATTATTTAGATTATGCAAAACAGATGATGGATAAGGCAGAAAAAAAAGGTGTTAATTTATTAATTCCGATTGACACCGTAGTTGCTCAGGATTTTAGCAATGATACTCCTTTTAAAACAGTTAACCGTGGAGAAATTGAACCGGATTGGGAAGGTCTTGATATTGGTGAGAAGACTCGTGAACTTTACGCGAACGCAATCAAGGATGCAAAGACAGTTGTTTGGAACGGACCGATGGGTGTATTTGAATTATCTAACTTTGCAGCTGGTACCGTTGCAGTAGCTAAAGCTTTAGCAGAGATTGATGCTACAACAATCATTGGTGGCGGTGACTCTGCAGCAGCTGTTAATATTCTCGGTTTTGGCGATAAGATGTCACATATTTCTACCGGTGGTGGTGCATCCCTTGAGTTCTTAGAGGGCAAGGAGCTTCCCGGAATTGCTGCAGCAAACGATAAATAAAAATAATAACTTAATTTAATCATTTTTACTGTAGCAAGCTTTTCTTTGTAATTGTTTCATAAGTCAGGGGAAGCTTGCTACTATCCGGTAATAAGGTAACCATTATTTCTCAGGAATGGCAATACCATACATGCACAGGTCTACAATACATTCCTGTAGTGAATTAATATAATATTAGGAGGAAAACATATGCGTAAGAAAATAATTGCTGGTAATTGGAAAATGAATAAGACTCCCTCGGAGACCGTTACCTTAATAAATGAATTAAAGCCACTGGTAGCGACTGAGGATGCAGACGTAGTATTTTGCGTACCTGCAGTATCATTAACAACAGCTCTGGAAGCAGTAAAGGGATCAAACATAGCAATCGGTGCTCAGAACATGTACTATGAGGAAAGTGGTGCATTTACCGGAGAAATCGCTCCGAATATGTTGACCAGTATTGGTGTTAAGTATGTTATTATCGGACACTCAGAGAGAAGAGAATATTTTGCAGAAACAAATGAAACTGTAAATAAAAAAGTTTTAAAGGCTTTTGAGCATGGTATCACACCAATTGTTTGCTGTGGTGAAACATTAACTCAGAGAGAACAGGGAATTACTATTGATTTCGTTCGTCAGCAGATTAAAATTGCTTTCTTAAATGTTACTCCGGATCAAGCGAAGACAGCAGTCATCGCATATGAGCCTATCTGGGCAATCGGAACCGGTAAAGTGGCTACCACTGAGCAGGCAGAAGAGGTATGTAAGGCAATTCGTGAATGTATTGCTGAAATCTATGATGAAGCAACTGCAGCAGCAATCCGTATTCAATACGGCGGCAGTGTTACCGCAGCTAGTGCAGCAGATTTATTCTCCCAGGCAAACATCGATGGCGGTTTGGTTGGTGGCGCAAGCTTAAAGGCTGACTTTGGAAAGATCGTAAATTACAAATAGCGATAATGGGCTCAAACTTCGCAAATGATATGAATGGATCTCAAGCCATCCAGCATATGGCTTTGTGAAGTTTGAGTATTTACTTACCTTGAGTAGGATGCATAATCTTGCTTAAGGACTTGTGAATACTAACTTGAAGTTTAGAAATCTAAGTAATGTGAGCCTTTGAATAATCATCGAAGATTCATTATTATATTAGGAAATCAGATAGTGATTCACGATAATCATGTTATGGATGGAAAACATTTCTTAACTAAAAGGGTATAAAATTGATAGGAAAGCTTGAAAAGCTGATCTTGAAAAGCTATAATTGTTGCAGCAACAGTGTGACGGGAATTCTATTACAACGGAATTTCGCAGAAAAGGAGTATGATAATGAGTAAAAAACCTACAGTTTTAATGATATTAGATGGATATGGTTTAAATGAAAAGAAAGAATCGAATGCAATTGCAGAAGCTAAGACCCCTGTCATGGACAAATTAATGTCAGAGTATCCTTTTGTTAAGGGATATGCCAGTGGTATGGCAGTAGGACTTCCGGATGGTCAGATGGGTAATTCCGAGGTAGGCCACATCAATATGGGTGCAGGCAGAATTGTATATCAGGAATTGACCAGAATTACAAAAGAAATTAAGGATGGAACTTTTTTTCAAAATGCAGCTTTATTAGCAGCAATTGATAATTGTAAGAGAAACGGTTCTGATTTGCATTTATATGGATTATTATCCGATGGTGGAGTTCATAGTCATAATACCCATTTATACGCTCTGTTAGAGCTTGCGAAAAAGCAAGGTCTGGAGAATGTATATGTTCATGCCTTCCTTGATGGCAGAGATACACCGCCGGCATCAGGAAAAGGCTTTGTGGAACAACTTTGGGAGCAGATGCAAATTATCGGAGTAGGTAAGATTGCAACCGTTATGGGTCGTTACTATGCAATGGACCGTGATAATCGTTGGGATCGTGTAGAAAAGGCTTACCGAGCTATGGTTTATGGTGAGGGTGAGACAGCTATAAGCGGTGTTCTTGCGGTTCAAAACTCCTACGATGCAGAAAAATATGATGAGTTTGTATTACCTACGGTTGTTACTGAGGACGGCAAGCCGGTCGCAACCATTAAAGATAAAGATTCTATTATTTTCTTCAATTTCAGACCGGATAGAGCGAGAGAAATTTCTCGTGTGTTCTGTGATGATGAGTTTACCGGATTTGACCGTGGAAATAGAATAGACACCACATATGTATGTTTCTCCGAATATGATATTACGATTTCAAACAAAATAGTTGCTTTTCATAAGGTTTCCCTGGATCATACCTTTGGACAATTCCTGGCAGAACATCACAAGACTCAGCTTCGTTTGGCTGAGACAGAAAAATATGCGCATGTAACCTTTTTCTTTAATGCAGGTGTAGAGGTACCAAACGATGGTGAAGACCGTATCCTGGTAAACTCTCCGAAGGTCGCTACCTATGATCTTCAGCCCGAGATGAGCGCATTTTTGGTAGCTGATAAGCTTGTTGAGGCTATTAAGTCTTTAAAATATGATGTAATTATTGTTAACTTTGCCAATCCTGATATGGTTGGACATACAGGAATTGAAGAAGCAGCGATTAAAGCGATAGAAGCTGTGGATCAGTGTGTTGGTAAAGCAGTTGATGCGTTATTGTCAGTTGATGGACAGATGTTTATTTGCGCCGATCATGGTAATGCAGAGCAGTTGGTGGATTATACAACATTAGAGCCATTTACCGCACATACCACCAACCCGGTTCCGTTCATTCTTGTAAATTATGATAAAGATTATACATTAGCAGAAGGTGGATGCCTTGCAGACATAATTCCTACCATGATTGAGATGATGGATTTAGTAAAACCGGAGGAGATGACCGGTAAATCCCTGCTTGTCAAAAAATAAGTTGAAATAATTTCTATTGTATGGTAGAATTGAGTTTAGTTTTTAGGAGGTGTGGTCATGGAAGGTTTAGAAGTATTAAAGCTCGCCGTTCAAATCATATATGTATTGATTTGTATTGCATTAACATTTATCGTGTTAAAACAAGAAGGCAAAGGATCAGGATTAACCGGAGCACTTACCGGTTCTAACGAGACATATTGGTCAAAGAATAAAGGACGTTCCGCTGAAGGAACTATGGAAAGAGTAACAAAGATTTTAGCTGCTGCATTTATCTTAGTTTCTGTTCTTTTAAATTTAAAATTTTGGAAATAGTCTGGCTTTAAGCGGATCATACAGATAATAAATGCAAGAATTCTAAACACTCTGATAAAAATCAGAGTGTTTTTTTCATTTTATACTTGACTGGAAATAACAGGTAATCTGTAATATGGTCAGAGTAATTATTTGTAAGCTCATATAGTTTTAAAAATAAGTAATATATGGTATACTAATATGAGATTTATCAAAAATGTAATATATAATGGTAACCCTAAGCAAAATACGGATAAAGTAGGTGCTATATATGAAAGAAAATGCAATGCTGGATGAAAAGAAAGCTATGTTGGAGGAATTATTCCACGATAAGGGATATAAACCAATGAAGTTCAAGGACTTGGTTAGCTTCCTACAGGTGCCGAGAAGCTCGAAGCATGAGTTGAAGATGGTGTTGGATCAATTAATCTCCAACGGTACTATTATTTTAGATTCTCAGGGACGTTATCGAATTCCTGGGGATGATGTTAAGGTGGGAATATTCTCAGGAACCCAAAGAGGCTTTGGTTTCGTAATCCTAGAGGGTGAAGATCAGGACATCTATATTCCCGGCGATGCAACCAATGGTGCTCTTCATGGTGATAAGGTCATGATCACGGTGAGAGAGGAACATACAGGTAAAAGAAAAGAAGGTATCGTACAAAATATCATCGAGCGCGGTAAAAATGAAATCGTAGGAACCTTTGAGAAAAGTAAGAACTTTGGTTTTGTAGTTCCTGATAATCAAAAATTCGGTAAGGACATCTTTATTGCGAAGGAATTATCCATGGGCGCGGTAAGCGGGCATAAGGTTGTTGTAAAGATTACGAATTATGGAGATACCACACAAAGTCCCGAAGGAAGGATAGTAGAAATATTAGGACATGTTAATGATCCGGGTGTCGATATTATGTCTGTTATTAAAGCTTATGAACTCCCGGTTGAATTCCCGGAAGAAGTTTTGCGATCACTGGATAAGGTACCGGAGGAGATTGACCCTGATGAGATAGTCAGCCGCATGGATATTAGGCACCTTCAGACGGTAACCATCGATGGTGAGGATGCTAAGGATTTGGATGATGCTATCACGATCACAAAAGAAGGGGAAATCTATCAACTAGGTGTTCATATTGCAGATGTTACTCATTATGTGAGGGAAGGTACTCCGCTTGATAAAGAAGCACTAAAGAGAGGTACCAGTGTCTATCTGGTGGATCGGGTTATTCCGATGCTACCTCATAAATTATCCAATGGAATTTGTTCCTTAAATCCTGGGGTGGACCGTCTGGCTCTAAGTTGTTTTATGGATATTGATTTAAAGGGAACTGTAATCGGTCATAAGATTGCGGAGACCGTAATCAAATCCGATCGGCGAATGACCTATACCAATGTTGCAAAGATCGTGGAAGAAAGTGATGAAGAGGTTACAAAGGAATACGAGGAGCTGGTTCCGATGTTCCATTTGATGCAAGAATTAGCCGAGGTGCTTAGGGAGAGAAGACATAAGAGAGGCTCCATTAATTTTGATTTTCCGGAAAGCAAGATAATTGTTGATAAAAAAGGTAAACCGATAGAGATTAAGCCCTACGATAGAAATAAAGCAACAAAAATTATCGAAGAATTTATGTTGATAGCGAATGAAACAATTGCAGAAGATTTCTTCTGGCAGGAGATACCGTTTGTCTATCGGACACATGATAACCCGGATGAAGAGAAGATAAAGAAACTCGCTATCTTCATTAATAATTTCGGTTATAGCATAAAGATGGGACAGGATGAAATTCACCCGAAAGAACTTCAAAAGCTATTGATCAATGTGGAGGATACACCGGAGGAAGCATTGATCAGCAGATTAACTCTAAGATCCATGAAGCAGGCAAAATATACGGTGGCAAATACCGGACATTTTGGCTTATCTGCAAAGTATTACTGCCATTTCACCTCACCAATCCGCCGTTATCCGGACCTTCAGATTCATCGCATCATCAAGGAGAATCTGAATGGTAAACTAGGAGAAAAGAGACTTGAGCATTACGGGAAAATACTGTTTGAGGTGGCGAACCATTCCAGTAAGACAGAACGTAGGGCAGATGAATCGGAGCGTGAGGTTGAGAAGCTCAAGAAGGTAGAATACATGATGGATCATATCGGAGAAAACTTTGAAGGTGTAATCTCAGGTGTAACCTCCTGGGGTATGTATGTCGAGCTCCCCAACACGGTAGAGGGTATGATTCGTGTCAGTGAGATGAAGGATGACTATTATATTTATGATGAAGAACGTTATCAGATGGTGGGTGAACACACCAAGAAAGTATACAAACTAGGGCAAAAGGTTACAGTTGAGGTTGTAAATGCTGACAAGATCCAACGTACCATCGATTTTGCTTTAGTGGAGGCAGAGCCTCTTAAGGAAAGGAGCCTGGAAGCATAAGTGGGGGATAATATTAAACTGGTAGCCAATAATAAAAAGGCTTATTTTGATTATTTTATTGAAGATAAGTATGAAGCTGGCATTGCACTACACGGAACAGAAGTGAAATCCCTGCGTATGGGAAAGTGCAGTGTGAAGGAATCATTTCTTCGGATAGAGAACGGTGAAGTGTACATCTACGGCATGCATATCAGCCCTTATGAAAAGGGAAATATCTTTAACAAGGACCCCTTGAGGGTCAGAAAGCTTCTTTTACACAAGTTTGAGATAGGGAAAATAGCAGGGCAGATAGCTCAGAAGGGTTATACACTGGTGCCATTGCAGGTCTATTTTAAAGGCAGTCTGGTAAAAATAGAGATTGGTCTTGCAAGAGGAAAGAAGCTGTTTGATAAGAGAGAGGACATCGCCAAGAAGGACCAACGAAGAGAAGCAGAGAAGGATTTTAAGGTAAAGAATTTGTATTAATTTTTTGAAGATTTCTATTCGAGTATGTCGTTAAGAATATTATAAGCGTAATATTCTTGAATAGAGTAGCATAATTCACACATTCACTACGTAATAATTGTGGACTTAAATGAGCATATGTGCTGAAGCTTTTGAATACGTACATATGCTTTTTTATTCAATAAAATTTGCGTAAGGTAATTATTACTTGGTGAACGCGTTCGGCGCAGAGGGTCTGCTTTGCAGACTCTTTGTTCTTGCAGACTCTTTGTTGATTTATTTTTGGGGGTATCTATGAAAAAGATTACAAGAGGAATATTGACAACCATAATCATTGTTTTAATTCTTGCACTACTAACGGGAATGGTATTAGTATTTATGGCTTTTCGGTATAATGGCAAATGGAAGATGGAAGCATATGGCTTCTGTTTTGATATTAATGGCGGTGTGGTAAAGGCATATGAGGTAACTGATAAACATTACACAAGGATGAAGAAGTATGATGGATTTATTATCAAAGATACCTTATATAGCGGGATCGGCAAATTTTCGCTTGATAAAGAAGATGATCGGCTGATATTAACGGATAAGGGTTCACAGGTAGTATATCCTACCATAAAAATGTCAAAGAGTTATTTTGATGATATGGCTAAGGTTTCCTCAGATGATCCGGTTGCCAACTTTGATATGTTTTATGAAATATTAAAAGAGAACTATGCATTTGCAGATATGTATGGCGTAAATTTTGATGATGAATATGAAAAATGGGCACCCCTTATAACGGCTGATACTTCCGATGAAACGTTATACACATATATGTGCAGTATGGTGGAAAAATTAGACGATGGCCATGTAGAGATAAGCTGGAGGGATAAGGAATTTAGCCCATCAGATCATGTTCCGAAGTGGATTACCGATAAAGATCAGTTGAATCTTCTTGCGAATACCATCAAAGGCAATTACGTGAAGGATTATTATAAATTTAAGGATTGCTACATACGGTATGGTACATTAAGAGAAGATACCGGTTATATCATAATACAGGGACTCGGGATGGAGGAACTGAATAAATCAAAATCTACTAAAAAGGCCATGGATAAGATAATAAAACAATTTGAAAGTAAGAAAACAATTGTGATAGATCTTCGCTTTTGTGGAGGAGGATTTGATGAGGCCTCATTACTTATTGCAGGATATTTCACACAGGATCGTTATTTGTCCTATAAAAAGCAAGCATATTACAAGGGGACCTTTACCGAGTTACAAGACATATATGTAAATCCAAGTAAGCTTTATTATCAGGGGGACATCGTAATCCTTACCAGCGGATATACAATAAGTGCCGGTGAGACTTTGATTAGGTCCATGCTAGCAAATCCAAAAAATAAGATCACCATAGTTGGAGAAAAGACAGCAGGATATTATTCGGATAGTATACCGAAGGTACTTCCGGGTGGATTTTCCTTTGGTATGTCGACAGAACGATTTTACTGGTATGAGGATACGATGCTGGAAGGAAAGGGTATTGTTCCTGAGGTTGAGATACCGGTAGATATTAAGGATGCAGAAAAAGGCATCGACAAGGCTTTGGATTGGGTATTGAAGAACTATTAAAATATAATTTTCTAATATTAGGATTTAATGCGTTATTGAAAGGGGCTAATGCAGTACTCTTTTCAGCTAGTTTGCTGGAGTAATATTACTTCAGCTATAATACTGATTGAGTTTAGTTTTGCGATAGCCCCTATAATACATTATTGTGATTGCTTATATTCCTCTAAGAGTGCTAAAATTTTCGGTGTACAGCGTCTTCCCCCGCAAGGTCCCGAGCCGGCACCCGTAGCTTTTTGAACTTCTTGTAAGGTGCTGGCACCCTCTGCAATTACTCTCTTCATCGTAGACCTGGGTATACCTTTGCAGATGCACACCTTTGTCATTTTGTCTATAATATCAGAGTTCAAATTTAAATTATCCATTAGAATTGCTCCTGTTCTTGATTAATAAGGTTATTAGCGAGTAAGTACAGGTAATAATCTAACCTATCATACATTCATTATACAAAGAAAGATAGATTTTATTCAACCATTAATTTATAAAATGATCACTAGTGCTTTAATTTCATGTACAAAATTGGATTTATAGGAATTAAAATTTTTTTAAATATGTAGCGGTTTGCTTGACACTTTGCCTAAACTGTATTACGATATATATGCGTCTGTTAGCTGGATATTACAGGTAGACACTGCGGGGCGGATCCCTGAACATTCTATCTTGTAATTACAATCTAATATTAGGGGTTGTACTGGTTTCGACGGGGGTTTGGAAATTGTGGAAGCCATTCGCAGACTAGGACTGCGTCATCAACTTAGAATTAAATTTAAACGCAGACGAAAATTTAGCGTACGCTGCCTAGTGGCAGCTGTCGACCTTAAGCAACTCGCGGCTTAAGAACTCGGCATCAAATTAGCGGGGACCTTTATCTTCAAAGCTTTGAGAGGATAAAAGATTCATGAAGCTACCGAAACTAAGAGCCTGTCTGTTGGCGCTTAGCGGAGGGAACAGCGGACAAAGCGCTATTTTATAGCACTTGGGGTTCGCATAAAAGACAGACTGTAATGGGAGAAACTGCAATGGATGGGCTTTCGGACAGGGGTTCAACTCCCCTCAGCTCCATACAAAAAACAACATTTAAAAGTGCTTATGACCTTATATTTCAAGGCTTTAAGCACTTTTTTATTTTTGTAATATTTTAGACCGTTTTAAACGTTATTTTATAGGCGTTTTATATATAGAAATTGATACTTATGGCTTTTGGAGATATAAAGCTGGTGAGTTGCTTAATGCAGGTATGGAAGTTCAATTATCTAGTAATACGGTTTGGTTTACACGTAATGAAATATTCATATCATTTCCTCATGATAATCTTTTTTGTATTTCTGCCGCTTTTTCTTATTTTCAAAAACAGCCGAACGGTATTTAACGCCACTGGAAACTCGTTTCTTTCGGTCAGCCTGTGATTCTTTTGTAAGTTTTAATAAATTAGATTTCTTCTTTTTCATTTTTCTCTCCTTTTTCAGTAGCTTTCGCTGCGGTGATAAAATCCTGTTATGCATATAGATGGGCACAAAAAAGCCCGGGCGATTTACCCGGGCATATACACGAAACTGATATCAGGCGCTAAATAACGCCATGCCAGTTCAGATAGCACGGATTCAATTTATTGTTGTTTGACTTTTGATTAATATAAAGCATGACGTCACCTACCTTTCTATAATTTACTATTAATAAATTATCATTAATAAATTTATATGTCAACAAATTTACATAATATTCAATTTTTATTATAGTTACCTAGATTTGATTTTATTTTACGAATAACATTCCAAATGATATAAAAAGGATATATTACCGTTAGTGTTAGATTTAGATAAACCTACCAATGAGAACTTTAACTATTTTATTAAAATTTTTGCGTCCTTCCTAATAATCCATCGTCTTTAAATATGTAGTTAAATAATAAATTAGGAGATGGATAAAAATGCAAGAGATAATCAATTATTTATCAGGGCTATTGGCGGATACTATTGCGTCAGTTTTAACAAGTCTTTATCACAATTGGCTCCCTTTAGGTATAGCCATACTTACTGCTTCACTTATGAAAGTTTATGTTAATACAGAAAAGCTCAAAGCGTCATTACTTAGAAAACCAAAAGTTTCAATTCTTGCAAGTGTTATTTTCGGAGCTTTTACTCCGCTATGTGCCTGTGGTACCATGGCTGTCGTTATTGGATTGTTATCTACCGCATTGCCCTGGGGACCAGTTATGGCTTTCTTAACCTCTTCACCGCTAATGAGTCCGGACACCTTCATTATGATTGCCGGTGTACTCAGTTTCAAATTCGCAATTGCGCTAACCATAGCCTCAGTAGCTATCGGTCTGATTTCAGGCGGTTTGACACATTTGATTGAGAAAAAAACGAATTTTTTAAAAGATCAGCTACGATTTACGAAAAGTCAAGCCCCCCAATCTTGTGGTTGCAGTGTTGCAGCTACAGAGACAGTATGTGATTGCAGTGTTGCAGCTTCAGAGACAGTATGCGGCTGCAGTTCTACAATTCTAGTAACAGAACAACAAATATCAGAACCTACATGCGGCTGCAGTTCTTCTGCACCTGTATCGGAACCGGTACCATCAAAGGATAATTCTTCTACGAAGTTTATGGATAAATATAAAATTAAGGAAGTTGGGCAGGCTTTGATAGATGTTGGCTTAAAGCAAATACTTCTGTATTTCACTATCTTTGCTGGTGTTGGTTATCTTATTCAATCCTTTGTACCTACTTCAGTAATCGTGTCTCTATTCAGTGGAGAAAGTTTATTTTCAGTTCCTTTAGCAGCTCTGATTGGCTTGCCCCTTTATGTTAGTGGTGAAGGTGCAATTCCACTCATGAAATCATTAATGGATGGTGGCGCAGGAGAAGGTGCAATGATGGCATTCATGATAACGGGCCCGGCAACCAGTGCCTGGGTTATAGCAGGAATTACAGCTTTCATGAAAAGAAGAGTGATTGGCCTTTATATCGGTTTTGTATTTGTAAGTGGAGTTTTAATTGGGTACTTATATCAAATATTAATAGCAATGGGTCTATAAAGCTTAATGCATTTAATAAATAAAATAATAATATTTTAGGAGGGTTAATTATGTTTGAATTTAAAAAATCAGTAGCAGGCGTAGTAAAAGAAGAATTTGAGTGTGAATGTTGTGGCACAATGGATGGTCAGGCTCCAACAGGATGTGGATGTGGATCCATGTCAACAAATAATCAGGCTCCAACAGGATGTGGATGTGGTTCCATGCCAGTAATCAACTATGCCAGTAGTAGCTGTTGTGAGATATCAGCTGAAAATGATAAGCCATCAACCAATTCTGGATGTGCTTGTACATGTTCATAAGAAACTCACTTAGTGAGTTCCTTATGGTTTGAAAGGAGATTGTGATATGACTAGTTTAGTTTTTCCAGAGAATTTTATATGGGGTACAGCTACATCCGCTTATCAAATTGAAGGTGGATATAACGAGGATGGAAAAGGTGAATCTAATTGGGATCGATATACACATACACCCGGAACAATACTGGGCAATGATACCGGTGATGTTGCATGTGACCATTATCATCTTTATCAAGAAGATGTAAATATCATGAAAGAAATTGGCATAAAATCCTATCGATTTTCAATTTCCTGGTCACGAATATTTCCTGATGGTAAGGGAGAACCGAATAAGAAAGGCATGGATTTTTATCGTAATTTAGTTAATTTGCTGAACGAAAATGAAATAACCCCGGCCGTCACCCTTTACCACTGGGATTTGCCTCAGAAGCTTCAGGATATAGGCGGATGGACAAATCGGGAGGTTGTAGACCTTTTTGTTCAATATGCGCGCTATGTATTCAAGGAACTGGGGGAAAAGGTGCCTGTTTGGATAACTTTCAATGAGCCCTGGGTGTCCTCATTTATTGGATATTGGTATGGCGGACATCCACCGGCTATATCTGATCTTTCATTAGCCTTACAGGCGGCACACAACTTAATGCTGGCGCATGGCAGGACAGTTCGTGCTTATAGGGAAATGGGTATGAAAGGGAAAATTGGGATTTCACTTAATCTCAATCCTGTTTATCCTGCATCCGAAAATGAAAATGATTTATTTGCTGCTAATAGGTATAGTGAATTCTATAATAAGTGGTTTCTTGAACCAATCCTGAAGGGAAAATATCCAGAGCAGCTTTTAGAATTGTTTTCGAATTATGCAACGCTTCCAAATCATGATAATGTAGATATGGATGTAATACATACACCGATTGACTTTTTAGGAGTTAACAATTATTCCTTTACCTCTGTAGTTTATGATGCTAATAAATTACCGCTCCAGGTAACGTTTGCTGAAACCGGAAAAGCTAAGACTGATACAGGCTGGGAGATATACCCCGAGGGCATTTACGATCTGTTGTTATATTTACACCAGGAATACAATGGAATAAAAATAATGATAACGGAAAATGGTGCGGCATTTAAGGATGTTATTGATAATGATGGGAAAGTAAATGATGATGAGCGCATAAGCTACCTGAATGATCATATTGCAGAAATTTACCGGGCAATGAAAGCTGGAGTAAATCTTGCAGGTTATTATTTATGGTCATTCATGGACAATTTTGAATGGAGATTGGGTTATTCTAAAAGGTTTGGTCTGGTTTACATAGATTATGAAACACAGAAGCGTATTATAAAGAAGAGTGGATTTTGGTATAAGAAGGTCATTGAAAGAAACGGAATTGTATTGGATCGCCAAGGATAACAGTGTATTCCTCTTGTTTGTACATTAATATTACTTTAAGACGGACTCGGTCAGGAGCAAATCAAGTTGCCGAAAGGTGAGGTTTTGATAAATTCTTATTGATTTCTAGAAATATTATTCTATAATTAAAAAGAGGATGATTTTAACATATATGTATTAAATTGATTAGAATTATAATCACATCTGAATGCATGTCAAGCATTCTCTGTTGTAGAGATGATATGGAGTTTTAGTAGTATGATTATCTGTAATTGCTTCATACTGATATTCGTATTGGAACAATAGGAAGGTTTTATAGGTGAAACGTATGGAATATGGTACCGAACAAATATGGGAAGAATTTAGTTCAGCACTTCGTTCATTTATTTCTCGCAGGGTCTCTAACCCTTCCCAAGTTGAAGATATTTTGCAGGACGTTTTTGTTAAAATTCATTCCAATATTGATTTACTCAAGGATAATACCAAAATTCGCAGCTGGGTTTATCAAATTACACGAAATACAATCATTGATTATTACCGAAAGCAACAAATTAAATTAGAGGATATCGATGAGATACCTATAGAAGATGAAGGAGCATTTAACAACATTAATAATATGGTAGAGTTAGAACCAGCTCAGAAGGTTGCAGCCGGTTTAAAAGGAATGATTGATGACCTTCCGGAAAAATATTCACAAGCACTTTATCTTGTAGAAATTGAAGGGTTGCCCCAGGTAGATTTGGCAAAAAGACTGGGGATATCTGTATCGGGTGCGAAGTCCCGTGTTCAACGGGGCCGACAATTGTTGAAGGATAGCCTAATGAGGTGCTGCCATTTTGAACTTGATCGATATGGAAAGATAATTAACTACCATCCCATTTGCTGCTGTTGCTGCTACCCGAATAAAATAAATAAATAATTTAAACAGTACTTTGGACTATATAGTTAGCTTCCGAAGTGCTGTTTTTTTATGGGGGGCTTAACAATAAGTAAATAACACAAAGGATGTTTCGATTCTATTTTACATTAATGCGTTAGTGTGGTATAGTATTAATTGGTACATATATGTACAACCATCAATAAATTCCAATAAGGAGATTAACATGAAGCAGAAACACAATCGAGTTATACCGGTCATTGCGGCTATTGTAATTCAATTATGCCTTGGTACGGCGTATGTTTGGAGTATATTCCAAACCGGAATAGCAAACAGCATTTTTGAAGGTGATAATGCAGCAGCAGGATTATCCTTTTCTTTGTTACTTGCAATGCTCACCGTAGGTGGCACCATCGGAGGTAAACTTCAGGACAAATTTGGACCTCGTGTAATCGTAATATTAGGTGGTATTATTTTAGCAATCGGATTTTTTGCGGCATCCTTCGTTACTACTTCAGTTCCTTGGCTGCTTTGGCTCACTTACGGTATATTGGGCGGTATTGGTATGGGATTTACCTATTCTACAACCATTGCCTGTGCTCAAAAATGGTATCCGGATAAAAGAGGATTTATCACAGGCTTAATTGTTGCAGCGCTCGGTTTTGGTGGGGTGTTATTCACTCCTATTATTGAAGCCCTGATTAAGAATTTCGGTGGTGTAGGCACCGGAGAATTAAAGACATTTAGAGTACTAAGCATTATATTTATTGTAGTATGTACCATAGGTGGTTCGTTCGTAAAGAATCCTCCAAAGGAATATGTACCGGAGGGATATACACCGCCAGCAACAGGCTCCGCAAAAGCAAACTTTGATTATACACCATTACAAGTATTGAGAATGCCGCAGTTCTATATTATTGCCGGTACCATGATGCTTGCCTGTATGGGTGGCCTTATGATGATTGGTTTTGCTAAGCCGATTGCAATAGCAAAGGATATGGCATCAACGGCTACAGTCGGTGTTTTAATTATTTCCTTGTGCAATTCCTTTGGACGTTTGTTCTGGGGATGGGTTTCAGATAAGCTTGGGCGAAAGAAAACCATCATATTACTGTTGGCGGGAACTGCAGTACTTTCTTTATTGGTGAATCTGGCAGTTAGCTATCTTATCTACATATTAATAGGAGGAATTGGTTTCCTGTATGGTGGATTTTTAAGTAATTTCCCCGCATATACAGCAGATTTATTCGGAACAAAATATACGGCAACGAATTATGGAATGGTATTGGTTGGTTTCGGGTTTGGAGCTGTAATATCGTCTATTATTGCTGGATACTATAAAAATATTGCAGCACAGGATATCAATCTCATGTTCCCCGCGTTTATCATTGCATCCATAGCAGCAATTGTAGGAATATTGCTGATACTGTTCGTAAAAAAGCCGGATAAGGCATAATCGAAAGGCGCTAATAAAAATACCCAGTACCCAAACGTGTTAGAAACACTTTGGTGCACTGGGTATTTGTTTTCGGAAAAAACAATTTATTATGCATATTTTTCTAATATAGTATATAATTGAAAGAAAGAGGGCTAAAGGAACAACGCATAAATTTTATTAATAGGAGGGAGCGCTTAAGTGGCAAAAATATTAGTTTCTGACGATAATAAAGAGATTACTGATTTAGTGGCAAATTTATTGATAGCTGAAGACTATGATGTGGTGAAAGCATATTCAGGGCTTGAAGCATTGAGCAAGTTTACAACTGATATGTCGTTAGTGATTCTTGATGTAATGATGCCTGATATGGATGGGTATGAAGTTTGTAGAAATATCCGTACAAAAAGTCAGGTTCCGATTTTGTATTTAAGTGCTAAAGGGACAGATATTGATAAAGTAGTTGGCTTATCATCCGGTGGTGATGATTATATGGTTAAGCCATTTAGCTCTATTGAATTAATAGCAAGGGTAAAAGCATTGATAAGAAGATATACATATATACAGCCAATGCTTAGCACGATAAATAATGAAATTGTAATAGATACCTTACTAATTGATAAAAATGCTTGTAGCGTGACAAAATGTGGTGAGCTAGTAAATCTCACAAAGACAGAATATAGAATATTATTGCTTTTAGCTGAACATAAGGGACACGTTTTTAGCACAGAAGATATTTTTCGTAGTGTCTGGGAAGAAAAGTATTATGAAGGAAATAATACAGTAATGGTTCATCTGGCACGCCTTCGTGAGAAGATAGAGGATAATCCAAGGGAAGCTAAAATCATTAAAAATGTATGGGGGGTGGGCTATAAAATTGAAGCATAGATTACAATTGAAATTTCTAGGTATTATGTTTTTTAGCTTGCTCGGTGGTATAGTTTCCATGGCTATAGCGGAAGCAATATATTTTGGAAGGATTCTTGGGATTTCACCTGAAGAAGCAGAATTAGCATATCCTGAATACTCTCCATTCTTTGGTGCTTTATTTATCATTGTTAGTATTATTTTGTTTCTGCTATTATCCCGTAGGGTAATAAAGCGAATTGAAGAGATGAATAAGAATGTAGAAAGTATTGCTGTGGGCAAAATGACGGGCCTGGCAGAAGACAAATCAAAAGATGAGTTGGGGAACTTATCACGAAACATCAATACTATGGCAGAAATGATTAGGGAATCGCTACAAAACGAGAAGAATATGATATGTAATTTGGCACATGATCTAAGAACACCAATTACATCTATTACCGGATATGTAGAACTCCTAGAGAAAAACGTTAACTTATCCGATAAGGGCAAGGAACATGTAGATATCATTTATAGAAAATCCAATGAATTATCTATGCAGGTAAATGATCTATTAGAATACTCTGTTTTGCAATTTAGAAAAAAAGAATACCTTATGGAAGAAGTATCATTGAGTAGCTTATTAGAGCAAGTGATTATTGATTTTATTCCCTACTTAGAAAAAGAAAAGATGACGTTTTCATATATAGGAAATAATCAGCCACACAGATATAAGTGTAATCAAGGATTAATGGTGAGACTATTTGAAAATCTGATCACCAATAGTATTAAATACGGTAAAAGTGGAGGGAAATTA
Organism: Bacillota bacterium; assembly: GCA_023414875.1. Lineage (GTDB taxonomy): Bacteria > Bacillota > Clostridia > Lachnospirales > Lachnospiraceae > Mobilitalea. Next base: position 350,382 of record JAEZMV010000017.1, read on the forward strand.
GATATCAGTATAGAAGAACAAAAAGAGAATATATTCATAACTTTTGCTAATTATGGGACAGTATTATTAGAAGAAGAAGCATCTTGTTTGTTTCAAGCATTTTATCAAGGAGAAAACGCAAAAGAATATAAAACGGAAAGTAAAGGTTTGGGTTTGCCCATCTGTAAATCCATTTTAGATATTCATGGTGGAACCATTGAAGTAGTTACAAAGCCAGAGTTGAAAAAAGTGATATTCGTAATTAAGTTGTAAGTATTTCTTACAACTTTTTTTATTTTATCTTGATATATTTAACCTATCAACAATTCTATGAAGCATTTGCGGCAAAAGCAGCCATGCTTCGTTAGTATGAAATGAATTCAACAAGGCAGATAGGAGATCAATTATGATTAAAAGAATATTGGTTAAGGATTTTATGAAAAATAAGGTAATTCATATTGTATTACTATTATTCATTGTAATCTCGGCCTTTCTAATTTCGTCAGGAACAATGGTAGTGAAGCAGCTGGTAAATTCGATGGATGCAATATTTGAAGTGGCGAAACCGCCTCATTTCCTTCAGATGCATTCGGGAGAAATTAATCAAGAGACAATTGATCAATTCTCAAGAAAGGTTGATTATATCGATTATCAAGAAACTGTAGAAATGCTCAATATTGAAGCATCTAATATTTGGTTTCAATGTAAGGAAGGGGATAAGTGGAAATCAATCTCTTTGCTGGATAATATGATGGATAATGGTTTTGTCGTTCAAAATAAAAACTTTGATTATCTGGTGGACATGAATAACCAAATAGTTAATGTAACCGATGGAGAAATAGGCGTACCGATAAGCTATATGGATACCTTTGGATTATCAATAGGCGATAGAGTTACAATTAAAGATGGATCTTTTAATAAGGAATTTACGATTGTCTGCTTTGTGCGCGATGCACAGATGGCATCCTCCATGGCTTCATCTACAAGATTTCTTGTGTCTGAGTCAGACCATGAAGCGTTGAAAAAAAGTACCGGAAGTTCGGAGTATATCATTGAATACAGATTTAATAATGAAAAATATGCAAATGAATTTCAAAAGCTTTATCAAGCTCAAAACTCCGGAATGCCTAATAATGGTCCTGCGATCACATATACATTGATTAAGTTGTTAAATGGAATATCCAGTGGTTTATTAGCTGTATTACTTGTTTTCGTAAGTTTGCTGATTATATTGGTTGCTATAGTAAATGTTAGACTTACTATTATAGACACCCTTGAGAAGGAACAAAAAGAAATAGGAATCATGAAAACAATGGGCTTTTCAAATAGAGATATCAGAAATATTTATTTATCTAAATATAGGCTGTTAGCAATCGTAGGCTGTATATTAGGATATCTTTTAGGCCTCATAATGAACAAATGGTTAACTAGTGGTATTGTTTTAACCTTTGGTGATAGTCCATTAACAACTGTAGATAAACTTATACCGGTAGCAACAACATTAATTATTTATATGTTAGTTATATTAAGCTGTAAAAAAGTATTAAGAAGAATTGGAAAAATTTCTGCTGTTGAGGCACTGGTATATGGTAATCAGGGGACAAGTAAAGACAAAGTAAAAAGGATGTCTTTAAAAAATTATAAAGGTAGATTTATAAATGAGTTTTATGCCTTAAGAGAATGTCGAATTCAATGGAAAAGTTGGCTTTTGGTAAGTGTTGTATTTTTATTATCAACTGTAATCATGTTAGTACCTATTAACTTATTAAATACATTTCAATCTCCAAGGTTTTCGTCAAATATAGGATCGCCTAAGTGTGATATCCAAATGGGGATTCAGTTTACAGATGGAATCCAGGAAAAATATCTGAAGGTAAAAAAAAGCCTAGGCAATATTTCGGAAGTTTCAAAATATGATGCGTATGCCAAGATAAAATATGAGGTAGATGGAGAAGAAGGAAAAGAGTCAATTTTGATTGATTGTGGAGATTATAATCCATTTCCCATTATGTGCATAGATGGAAAATCGCCTACAAAGCCAGGGGAAATAGCATTGTCATATCTTAATGCTAAAAAGTTAAATATCAAAGTAGGTGATAATTTAGAGATTTATAAAGATCAAAAAAAACAAAAACTAACAGTTTGTGGAATATATCAAGACGTAACATCAGGAGGCTATACTGCAAAATCGCAGTTGAATTATACACCAAAGGATGTGTTATCTTATACATTTTTTGTTGACTTGAATCATGATTTTAGCGAAGATTCATTTATGGATGAGTATGGCGATGTATTTAACTTTATTAAAGTAGTACCGATGGACGAATATTTGATTCAGATATTTGGTAATCTTATTTCTTCATTTAACAGTGCTGCGTGGATTACCAGTGCAGTTGCAATATTCATGTCCGGCTTTATGATAGCTTTATTTATTAAGCTAAAAACGGTGAAGGAATATTCAAAATGCGCCATCTTAAAAGCAATTGGGTTTACTGGAAAGGAAATTAAAAGACAATATTTATTACAAGCTGTCACTACAGCATTCATTGGTATAGTACTTGGTACTCTTATAGCTATATTTTTAGGTGAGAATTTAATTGGAGCAGTGTTATCCTTAACGGGAGTTGGATTGGCTAAGTTTCAGTTCGTAGTTGATTATTGGTTTAGTTTATTGATATGTCCTGGAATATTACTTATCGTTTCCTTTGTGGTTACATGGCAATGTAAGAGTAATGTGAAAGAATGTAGTATGATTGATTTGATTAACGAATAGAAGAGGGAGGATTAATTATGAGTATTTTATTACAGGCAACAGACTTAACAAAAACGTTCGGTGCTGAAAATAATCAAAAAGCAACAGTATTAGACTCGATAAATCTAAACATTGAAGAAGGTGAATTTGTAGCAATTATGGGCCAATCAGGCTCAGGAAAGTCAACTCTTTTATATAATATAAGTGGAATGGACACTATGACCTCCGGAGAGGTTAGTTTTGGCGGAGAAAACTATTCACATATGTCAGAGGAAGCTATGAGTAAGTATAGATTAGAGAATATAGGATTTATTTTTCAACATTCTTATTTATTAAAGAGCCTTTCTATTGAAGATAATATCTTACTACCTGGTTTAAAATTAAGAAAAACACCTAGAGATATACTTTATCAAAGAGCGAAACAGCTAATGAAAAAGATGGAGATTGAAAATGTAGCTAACCACGATATTAATAAAGTATCCGGAGGGCAGCTGCAAAGGGCCGCAATATGCAGGGCCTTAATTAATCAACCTAAAATAATATTTGGAGATGAACCTACGGGTGCACTTAATTCTAGTTCTGCAATAGCAGTTATGGATATCATGAATGGAATTAATCAGAGTGGAACAACTATTATGATCGTTACTCACGATGCGAAAGTAGCTGCAAGGGCGGATCGAGTAATATTCTTATCGGATGGGAAAATAACAGCAGAATGTGAATTGGGAAAATATAAAGAAAACAGTGCTACTCTAGAACGTGAAGATAAAGTAAAGCATTTTTTAAAAGATAAGCAATTTTAGGGAATATAGAAACATATCAGTGAACGATCTAAGCCCCATGCTTTAGTGATGACATATGATACTTACTTGGCTCCTGCTAGTACTCACGGTTAAGCAGTAATTGGGACATACAGGAAGAGAACATAACATAGTTATCAATAATAATGTTTTTCCTATGCTGCCCAACATATGGGCAGCATTTTGTGCGACCTTAAATAGTTTTATTATGGAACCATTTATTTTATATATCATATACTAATATAAATAGCAGGGAAAGGTTCCTAATTTTAAAGTTACATAACATTCAAAACCACCTATACACATAATTAAACATAAAATAGAACATAGAAATAATACAAATACATAAAACATAAAATAGAACATAGAAATAATACAAATTCATAAAACATATACGATGTAATAAATTAACACATACAATAGGTGGTTAGTGCAGATCTTTTCCCAAAGGGGGTACATATTTATATTTATAAAAGGAGTAGTGAATAACTACTCCTAAATTTTTGTGTAAAATGAAGTAAGATAATCAACTAGAATTTATGTAAAAAAAATACATGTTATCGGACTTTTATACAATATAAGACATTGACTACTTAAAGCGTGTATAGTAATATGAACGCGTTCAGACAGCTAATAATCTTTTGGATAAACGAGCGCGCAAGGTCTGAAGCAGATTACCAAATGAAAAGCATTAATCTGATTATTAATGGAAATAGATAGTGATTATCTACATGATGATTGGAGTAATAGATCAAAAGAACGGGTTTGGAGATACATATGAAAAATAAATTATTAAAGCACCAACTACTTCGTACACTGATTGATTTGCGTGGTAATCCCCGCGCTTGTGTTTATACAGAATCCATGTGGGGACTTTCCATGAATTTGTGCCTACCCTATGCATCCATCTATATGCTTACCTTTGGTATGAGTGATGTTGAAGTAGGGATTATAACTTCAATTTATATGTTCTCCCAGATGATTTGTGCATTCTTATCCGGTGCTATTGTTGATAAAATGGGACGAAGAAAGAGTACTATGATATTTGATTTTCTCTCCTGGAGTCTCCCCTGCCTTATTTGGGCCTTCAGCCAGGGTTTTTGGTTCTTTGTCGTGGCTGCGTTACTTAACGGTATGATGAAGATAACAACAGTATCCTGGGATTGTCTGTTGGTTGAGGATGCTCCGAAGGATAAAATAACTCAAATATATTCCTGGGTTATGATTACCGGTAATCTTTCCGCACTTTTTGCACCGATATCTTCGATTCTGGTGTCAAACCTAACCCTTATACCCGCGATACGAATACTTTATATCAATGCCTTTGTAATTATGACGGCAAAGCTTTTACTACTTTATAAATTCTCTACAGAAACAGGTGCAGGTAAAATCAGGCGTGAGGCAACCCGCAACATGTCCTGGGGGGAGATGCTTTCCGGATACAAAAATGCATTACGAAAGATCTTAGCTTCTCGTGGTACCATATTTGCAATCATCATAAGTATCTTAGTGGAGATTGTCGGTATGCTTGGAATGACCTTTTGGCAGATTATCGCATCTCGTCGAATCGGTATACCGAATACATTATTACCTATCTTTCCAATGGCACGAAGTATACTTTCCATTATTTTATTCTTTACTGTAATAACACATATCAGGCAAACAAAGCTAAAATGGCCGTTATATGGAGGCTTTATCAGTTCCATCATAGGTTGTATTCTGTTGATTTCAATAACAAATATCGGGTTGTGGGGATATGTAATATTATCTGCTTCCTTGGTATTTGAAGCGCTTGGTGTGGCTGTTTTGAGTACATTAAGAGAATCCTTGGTGGCTATTCACGTCGACCCTACGGAACGCTCAGGGATTATGGCCTTACTTCAAACGACAGTAATGCTGGTAAGCGTGCCCTTTGGATACATAGGTGGACTTCTAAGCGATATCTCAAGAATATTGCCCTTTGTCCTTAGCATTGCATTGTTGCTTTTAGGGGTATTGGCAACAGCCTTGTTTTATGCGGGGAAACAAACGCAGGCATCTAAAGCTTTAAGCTAATTATTGACAGCATTTTTCTGTATAAAATGCACATAATATTCATAATTCATTTATGAAGGGAGCTTAATCGTATGGCAAAAAAACACAGTATACGTAATTCCAATAATACAAGCATTAATACTAGTAATTCTACTATTGACGCATCAAGTAATATTGCCAGTGAGAATACAAGCAAAAATGATGCCGGAAATGACAATAAGAATAGTAAGAATAAAAGCAACCCATATTATTCATGGTGGTAACTATATCTAACAAACTCTTAGTAATATTATTATCGTTTAATCATAATGAAGTAATCTAGCTTATCTGTTATCAGTAAATAGTATTTCCAATGAGATGAAGGAAGTATCAGTAACGATAACGGAAGGCTTCCAAGGTATCAATGATGCAAGAATATCAAAAACGCTGCACTTACTCAGTCTACTGAGGTGCAGCGTTTTTGATATGGTGCTATTAGAGTGAATATAGGAGTAAGCGATAAATAGCATTCTTTAAGCTACCAAAGGGTTGCTCTTCTATCACTTCGTGAACGCATTCGGCGCAAAAAGTCTTCCTTGCAGTTTTGTTCTAGCCTTCATAAGATAATTTGTGATATAATGCTCTATGGAGTGTGATGATATGGAACAAGAAATAGATGAGATCAATAAAATCATTCATGTAAAATGTACGGAAGAAGAAAAAAGAAAAATTGTATCAGAATTATCATCGTATCTATATGATTATCAATTTAACTTTTTAATTGAAAAAGACACCACTGACCAGTGAGTTGATTTTCTCGTTGATTATGTAGTATATGTTGAGTTCTGGAAAGGAATCGTTAGAAATGAATGTTTACAAAGATTATAAATATACACCTGCCTATCTACCGCCTGACACTTCAGAGGAAAGTTCATGGGCGTTAATTCTTATTGGTAAAAAGATATTGATGTGCAAAGCAGATAATAAATTAACAATACCGGAACATAGTGAAGTTTTAGGAATTATTCCGAAGGATGATTCCATGTTATACATTGGTAGGTATGATGGTCATGATTGCTATTGCATGAGGTTCAATGAATTACCGGAGTTACCGGAGTATCTTGAGTTGGTTGAAATAATGGAAATTACTAAGCTATCCGGTGATAATGGATTATTTATACTTGCCGGTGCAGCTAATCACATACTACACTGGAGCAGCATGAATCAGTATTGTGGCTGCTGTGGGAATAAAACTATAGATAAAAAAGAGGAAAGAGCGAAAGTCTGCACAGTCTGTGGAAATATTGTATATCCCCGTATCGCTCCCGCTACTATAACGGCAATATTTCATGAAGATAAGATATTACTTGCTCATAATCGAAATTTCAGAAATGACTTGTACAGCCTTATTGCTGGATTTGTTGAGCCGGGAGAAACGTTGGAGCAGTGTGTAGAACGTGAAGTTCTTGAGGAAGTAGGAATAAAGGTTAAGAATATTCGTTATTTTAATAGCCAGCCGTGGTCCTTTCCGGATTCGTTGATGATAGCATTTATCGCCGAGTATGAGAGCGGTGAAATTAGGGTTGATAATACTGAAATTATGGATGCAGCATGGTTTACTGCAGATATACTACCGGAGATTCCGTCAAACGATAGTATAGCCGGAAAAATCATAAGGTGGTACCGGGAGCAGTATACCAAATAGTACCTATCAATCACATAAAATAAATATACTGAGAACCAGGTCAAACATGATGTGGTTTTTATTATGAAGTAATAGTGCCAATGTTTTATGACGCCTTAATTCTGTTATTCGGAAATTAAGGCGTTTGTTGTTTGACCTAAATTTAGCCGATAATACTGCCCTATCATATCAGAATTATCCAAATCAGGAGAATACATGCTGTTAAAAATTAAAATCGATGCTGATTATTTAATAATTATGTAATAAATTATTAAAAATTTAGAATGATCAAAGCTGTATGATGAACGGTGAAAAAAGAGCTTAGTTTACGTCCTGGATTTCATGTCGGGAGTAGGACCTAACAGTGGAAATGCAGTATTTATAAGGGTTTCATCCATTTGAGAAAACGGACATATAAGAAAGATATAATTAAGTAATGCCAAAATATAGTAATATTTATTCCAAGATAGTGAAATTAAATAGAATATACAAGAAGTATTGCCAGCATCTAACCATTGTACCCCCGTACCCTATATGTTAGTCTAAGGGAGCAACAAGAAAGCAAACAACAAGGAGGTACAAGCAATGAAAAAATTCATCGCAATATCAACAAGTGCAATACTTTTGTCACTATTAGGTGTTTCTGGTCTTAACCAGAACTCATTAGATTTTATGAATACAGCAAACACAAAATACAATACTACAAGCATAGAACAAAATGTTACAAATACAGGAGAGCAAAATCTTCTTAGTAATAATAAAACAGATACAGAAGTTAAGGGAGCGACAGTAAAAACAGCATCTAAGAAGGGACAATCCCTAGTTTATAAGAATATCAATTTGTCAAATTGTAAGAACGTAAGTGAGGTTGTTAAGAAACTTCAGGCAAATGGATGCAAGAATATTACCATGGCAAATGTTAAGGATATTCCATCCTTAAAAAACATTATTAGTAAGCTTGAGAATAAAGAGTCCAATAAGAGCGATAAACCGGCAACGAAACCCACAACTACAACAAAGCCTAGTACGACTACGAAACCTACCACCACAACAAAGCCTGAGACTACAACAAATGACAGCAGCTATGCTAATCAGGTACTTCAATTAGTAAACCAGGAACGTGCAAAGGCTGGTTTGTCAGCTTTAACTACTAACGCAACACTCACTTCAGCAGCAAATGTTCGTGCGAAGGAAACGGTTCAGTCTTTCTCACACACTAGACCGAACGGAACATCCTTCTCCACAGTATTAAAAGAATTCAATATTTCTTACAGAGCAGCAGGAGAGAATATTGCTTATGGTCAGAAAACACCACAGGAAGTAGTAACAGGATGGATGAATTCTCCGGGACACAGAGCAAATATATTGAATGCTAATTTTGGAAAAATTGGTATTGGTGTTCATAAGGCAAGTAACGGCACAATTTACTGGTCACAGTTGTTTACTAACTAATTAGTAATATGACATCAGAAACAGTATAATTTAAATGAGCGATAAATACTAAAAGTAAAACCCTAGCAGTAAACAGTATCATTACAGTTTATTGCCAGGGTTTTTTACGTGTATTCGTTTGGTATACTTTTAATGTAAATATATTCCAATTATAATATATATATGTTATAATACGAACATCGTGGAATATAGGACAACAACACAATTCATAAGAAACTTTAAAATACCGGAAAGAGGATATAGAAAGAGATAATGGAGTAAATAAAATGAATTGAGAGGTGGATAAGAATGAAAGATCATAATGAAAACATACATAGGGAAAACATACAGACATTCAATTATTTGAAGTATATAAGCTTTTTCGTACTGCTGTTTCTTTTTATCATAAGTCCATTCAAAGTAAATGCCGCAGAGAAAGATTATATGATAGAGAATGGGATTTTGACTGTCTATACCGGTGGCGAAGAGAATATTGTGATTCCGGGTTCTGTTACCGTCATCGGTGATGAAGCCTTTAAAAACTGTACCGGCTTGAGAAGTATAACACTTCCCGATACTGTGATCAGTATTGGAAACAAAGCATTTGCTGATTGCAGTAATTTGACGAGCATATCAATTCCGACATCAGTTAACAGCATAGGAGTATCGTGTTTTGAGAATTGCAGGAGTTTAACAAAAATTACAATACCGAATAAGGTTACCGTAATTCAATCCGGTACATTTCGTAATTGCCAGAGTTTATCAGATATTATCATTCCTTCTTCAGTTAACAGTTTTGGCTCCTTCGCATTTACGAATACTGCATGGCTGGAAGGAAAACGAAAAGAAAGCAAATTGGTTATTATAAATCGAATCCTAATTGATGCTGCAACCTGTACAGGAAAGGTTTCGATACCAAGCGGAGTAATCGCGGTTAGTGACTATGCTTTTTGCGAAATCATCAACCAGGAAGAGCCGGAACCGATATATCAGGGTAGCCAGCTGACGGGAATAACAATTCCTGATACAGTCACCAGAATAGGTGAAGGCGCTTTTAGAGACTGTAATAAAATGACGAAAGTATCCATTCCAAACTCCGTAACTATGATTAAGCCCAAGGCTTTTTGGGGGTGCAAACGATTATCAGAAGTAACTATTCCAAATAAAATAACTAGAATTTATTATTCAACCTTCTATCAATGTAAAACCTTAGTGAATGTGACAATTCCCAAAACAGTTAAAAGGATTGATCAAAATGCTTTTTTTGATTGTGATGGACTTAAAAAAGTAACCATACCGGATTCTGTAATTAGTATTGGAATTTCTGCATTCAATGATTGTAGTAAATTATCAGATATTACAATCTCCAAGAAAGCTACCAGCATAGGCTTTGGTGCATTTGATAAAACGCTTTGGCTGGAGAAGCAAAAAAAGAAAAATCCGCTAATTGTTGTAAACCATATATTAATCAATGCACAGGCCTGCAAGGGAAAAATTACTTTACCCGATACGATAACCAGTATCGGTGATTATGCTTTTTCAGGATGTAAGGAGTTGACCGGAATTACGATTCCTAATTCAGTGAAAAAAATAAAGAATGCTGCCTTTACCATGTGCGACAACCTAACTGATGTAACAATACCGGATTCGGTTACTGAGATAGGAATTGGTGCATTTTCCGGCTGCAGCAGCCTAGAGAGTATCGTGCTACCTAATAACATAAAAAGTATCAAAGCCGGAACCTTTAACGGTTGTAGCAGTTTAACTTCGGTTATTATTCCTGATTCTGTGCTTGATATCGAAGCTGCAGCATTTAGTAAATGCATTGGCTTATTAAGTATTACAATTCCAAATTCAGTAACAGATATTGGTGAATGTGCATTTTTAAATTGTAGAAATCTGACGGATATTACACTTTCTTCTAAGCTAAATAGATTATCAGATTTAACCTTTGCTGGGTGCAGTAGCCTGACAAAAATAGTGCTTCCTGCTTCCATCGTAGAGTTGGGTGAAGGTGTTTTTCGAAAATGCATCAAATTAGCTGATATTGACGGGGTACAATCAGTTACAAGTATTGGAGAAGGGACCTTCTACAATACAGCCTGGCTGGAGGAAAAGCAAAATGAAAATCCTATGGTAATTGTAAATGATATATTGATTGATGGAACCAGTTGCATTGGTTTTATCATTCTTCCCGATACGATTAGAAGCATTTGTGGAGGTGCATTTCAAAGTAATGAGGACATTACCGGTGTTACAATCCAAGGTACATTAACCCGTATCGAGGATAATACATTTAGTAAGTGCATTAATTTAACCTATGTAACTCTACCTGGTACGATAACCAGCATAGGAAAATCTGCATTTTCGAATTGTGTAAGATTAAGCGAGGTTAAACTGCCGGATAGTTTAATCAGCATAGGGGAGAGAGCATTTTTCGGCTGTAGTAGTCTGGTTGAGATTATTATTCCGGCATCAACGAACGAAATCGGTAAGGATGCATTGCCCAATCCTTGACGAAAGCTTAAAACGTTATATAATAGAATAAGCAAAACTTTAACTTAAGCTAAATAAAGGAGAATACCGGTGATTAACAGTGAAGTATTAGAAATCAGAAAGCAATTCAAGCATGAAAACTGCTCCATAACGAAAGTAAGTGGGTGTTATGTGGATGGTGAAAAAAATATTAAAACCAAGTTTACGGAATCCTTTCTGTGTTTACCTGAGGAAGAGACCTTTAAATATTTTGAGATTTTTAAGAAAACACTGTCAGGGACATTGGGGAAGAATTTAATCAATATGGAATTTCCTACCTCCACAGAATTTGACGGAGGTACTCAGCAATTTCTGTTGAAGCTACGAGACAGTGAATTGAAGAATGAAACACTTGTGGATGAATTTTACAACAAAGTAATTCAATTCTATGACTTCACAGGGAACTATTTGATTTTGCTCCTTTACGCAGCCTATGATGTTCCCGGGAAGACCAGTGACAAGCTATTAATGGACGATGCTTCGGATGAAGTTTACCGTTACATTCTTTGCTCCCTATGCCCGGTTAAGTTATCCAAGCCGGGACTAAGCTATAACGAAGAGACTAACCTAATTCAAAAGCGGATACAGGACTGGGTTGTCACAATGCCAAGTAATGGTTTTTTGTTTCCGGCCTTCAATGACCGAAGTACCGATATTCACAATGTGTTATATTACTCCGGTGATTCAGAGGAATTACATAATGATTTTGTAAACCAGCTTCTGGGCTGTGAGGTGCCAATGTCAGCGGGAGGACAAAAGGAAACCTTTCAATCACTAATTGTGGAAACACTTGGCGAGGATTGTGAATATGGAATTGTTCGAAACATTCATGAAAAGCTAAATGACATCCTGGAAGAGCATAAAATGAAAGAAATACCTGAGCCGCTGGCCTTGGATAAAGCGGAGGTTAAAAATCTGTTTGAAGAAAGTGGTGTGGAGGAAGAAAAGCTCGTAGAGTTTGAGAAGCATTATGAGAAAATGACGGGTGAAAATGTCTCATTACTAGCCGCAAATCTTGTTAGTACCAGAGTATTTGAAGTAAAAACTCCGGATGTTATCGTTAAGGTAAATCCGGAACGGGTAGATCTCGTTCAGACAAAAATTGTGGATGGACGAAAATGTCTGGTGATAGAAATAAATGATCAGGTTGAAGTAAATGGTATCGTAGTAAAAGCGAGTTGCAATTAATTATGTAGAAGGGTTGGTGCATATCTTTATTTCTAATCTTGACATACACCAACCCCTATTTCCTATTTACCTTCTCTTACTGGCATTTCATCCGGAAATGCAGGTGTCGCATTATCAGGCTTAGGTTGATCAATCTCCGGACCGACAGGAATTGAGTTTTGATACTCGTTACCCTGATTATTATCCAATTGTGAATCTGAGTAACCTGATGTTGTGCTTATATCATCATATATTAGATTCATAGTAACCTCCGTAAATTTAGTAGTAGTTAAGTGGTTATATTGTTCTCAAATTAGATTATGATATACATTTATGCTAGGTATCAATAAACAGCATAAAGTAAACCTAATATTAAAAGAAAGTTAGTGTTTTACGATTGGTATTATTACCGTAACCTATCTGTTTCAGTATCAGTTATTTCTGCTTTTGCTGCCTAAATAACGGAAATTCTCCGCTTTCTTTAATTTTTTTCATTCGTTGCATCATGTGAATTTTGAATTTATCGGCATCTTCTTTTTTGATGATTCCGAATTCCACTAATTTGTCCATGAGTTTAACTTCAGCGTTCATATCATTTTCAAGCAAAATATATATTTCTGATTTTTGCTTGTCAGTAAGTGCATCCCATTTCTCATTGGCGTTTTTCATAGCTTCTTCAAAAGCAGCTTTTTTCTCCTTCTGATTTTTCTCAGATGGTGTTACCGATTCGGTTTTTGATTCAGATGCGAAGACTGTTACTGGGCTTAAACCGACCAATCCTATCGCACATGCCATAGCAAAACTACATAATTTCGCTTTATACATTACTTCCTCGCTTTCCTAATAACAATCGGAACACTAACTTTCTTATTTAGTATTGCCAATGATGGTGTAGAAATTATAAAAAGAAAAATATTATTATTGGTACTTTCAAAAAGACATTAGGAAAGATGTTTTTGCATAGATAAATAGCATAGGAGCTTAAAAGGAGAGATTGAAATTGGAAGATAAGTTCGAAAATAAACAATTCAAAGATAACCGATTAGAGGATTTTATGATACCGTATTACGACCCATCAAAAGAAGAACGTTATATTGATTATAAATCAAAAATTTCGAATTGCTTCTGGGATGAGGCTATCACTTTTGTAAATATCGGATTGGATCAGGAATTTTATACAAACATTAAACGAATAAAGAATCCGGCCAGCCTGACAGTTCTTGTGAACAAATACAACCAACTTGGGGAGGATTTTATACCCGAGGATTTGGAAGTGATTGCTCCAAACTTCAATCATGGGGAGTTAAAGCTTCGACATGATGCCCGACTAGCATTTGAAGCGATGTGCTTGGATGCTGAAACATATGATTTACATTTGGAAGCAATATCTACATTTCGTAGTTTTAACTATCAGGAACAGATTTATTACAAAAATTTAACTTCAGAAATAACGATGGAGGAATATCAGAAAGAAAGAGACAGAGTTTCTGCACGACCAGGGCATAGCGAGCACCAGACCGGTTTGGCAGTAGATATTAATGATCTTGAACAAACCTTTGAAGAAACATCGGAAGGGCGTTGGTTAGCACGGAATTCCTACAAATACGGCTACTTGCTTAGGTACCCTAAGGGGAAGGAAAGGATTACAGGATATGATTATGAACCATGGCATTATCGGTATTTAGGTAAAGAGCTGGCAATGAAGGTGCATCTTAGCAAGCTGACTTATGATGAGTATTATGTCAGGTGTTTCATGTGGCGCATCTGATATATAACCGCATGATATCAACAGGTACTTCCGAATATGAACCAGAAGAGTCTGCCAGGGCAGACTCTTTTGGTTACGGTAGTAGCTTTAATTGTATACAAAAAAGAATTATATTGACATGAACTCGATTTCGGACTATAAATAATATAGTACTAATTTACTATAGATTATATCATTATCAGAAACACAAATGAAGTATTAATTAGAATATACATACTATATTGATGAATATTGGAGAGTATTGTGATGGAGAAGAGAGGTTCATATGAAAAGATAACAGCGTTAATTACATGCTTAGTTATGACGCTCTTTTATACTATTTCATATCATTATCCTTTGAATGGAAAACAAACGACATATAGCATTGCAGAAGAATATCCTAATCTTTTTACTCCCCCTGCATATACGAATCTAATTTGCATTATTCTAATGCTGCTCATGGTAGGCTATTCTCTTTTTCAGTTTGGATTAATTCTGAAGAACAGTGGAAAACTTAGTGACGAAAGAAACCAGCAAATGCGATTGTGTTTTAGTATATCTAATCTGCTAGTTATCATTTGGATTTTGGCATGGAGTTTCGATTTCATGGCATTGGCTTTAGTAATAGTTACCATTTTAGTTATCGCGCTATCTATTATAAATAAAACATTAAGCCAAGAAAATTTATCGAAGAGTGAAAAAGTATTTGTCCGACTTCCATTTAGTATTGGTTACGGATATATGTTAATGTGGTTGATTATTAATACTATTACTCTTTTAAAGAGTATAAGGTGGAATTTCCTTGGAATTTCAGAGGAAATATGGATGATAGGCGTCCTTGCTTTCGTGCTATGTATTGTAAGTTATAGAACTCAAAAAAATAAAGATATTGCATACTGCCTAACGGTGTTATGGGTATACATAGGAATTCTGATGAAACACATTTTAAAAAGTGAATTAGATGGGCAATATGCTGAAGTAATTATAGCTTTGATTATCTACATACTAATCCTACTTGGAAATGCCGGATATCTAATGATATCAAATAGAAAACGGGAGCTTTAGTATATTAACATTAAGTTTTAAGCCGGGGACTTCCGGGATCGCAGCTTGGCTTTCTGGTGTTTGAGGTGCTTTGTGATAATTTCCATAGATAATAGCATTCTTCCCTGGCCATATGATCAGCCATAAGTGGCATTAAGGTTCCTAACACCCTTCCATCCATTCGCTGATCTCTGAGATTCTCTAAGAATTCATGAAAATTAGTGATGCTAATTCCGGCCTGTTCATTCAGACGTTCTAGGGATGGGAAATTCGCTAACTGTGTTCTAAGATAACCGTTCATCATAAGGGCTTTTGTATTTAAATCGTGGAACTGGATTTCATAACGGCAGGCAACATCAATTAAATCTTTCTCTACTAAGTCTAGTTCCGAGGCGATTGAGGCAGCATGACCAATTGCATCAGTAAGCCAGAGCATATGATAATGCAATGGATGAAATAAGGGGTTTTGTCCATTGATCAGCGAGTTTAGAATAAATAGATATTCCTCGAGTTCATTTAACATATCGTTAAAGAAGGAGGGGGATAGGTGAGTTTTTATATCGGAAGTAAGTGTCATGGAGAGCAGTTCGATTTTTAATTCCCTTAATCGGTAAGTAGCTTCATAAGCTTTTCGGTTTAATTCTTCAAGCTCCGTTTGTGATAATTGTTTATGGGATTGTTCCAAAAGCTGATCAAATAATATTATGAATTCTTGGGCTGTTAATAGAAATTCTGATTCAGTCGGGGCGAGAGAAAAGAAGATAAAACGGGAGTGGTCACCCATAATCTGCAACCAAAATCGGTGTTCAAAAAGCGCAGTATCTATTATATGAAAGGTATCCAAGGTATTTCCTCCGGATCATTTATTCATAAAAGTATATGCGCTTTTTTTTCTATTATTCTATGTCGTAATACCCTAAATACGAAAACCTCGTCCGATAATTTCACTGGTATTTGTAATCAGAATAAAAGCATTCGGATCGAATTGTTTTATAAATTTTCGTAAATGTACCGCCTGTGACCGATTCATTACCGTCAGAATTATCTTTTTGTCCTTGTCTGAAAATGCACCCTTTGCATCAAAGATTGTAGCACTTCGGTGTATATTCTTAAGAATATAGGCGCAGATGGGTTTTGGGTCTTCACATATGATTGTAAAGTATTTGTTCAGGTTTAAGTTTTCTATGATAGTGTCAACAAGGGTGGACTTGATAAATAAACCTAGGAGAGAAAATAAACCGGTAGTTATACCAAAAACCGGGAAGGTTAGCAGGGTTAACAGTAGGTCACTGATTAATAATGATCTTCCTATATCTATGTTGCTGTATTTTTTTAACATCATGGCTATGATATCCGTACCACCGGTAGAAGCACCGATATTGAATAAGATAGCTGCACCAACAGAAGGCAATAGTACCGCAAAAGCAAGCTCTAGCGTTGGCTCTGAGGTGAGAGGCTTATCCATAGGTGCAATTACCTCCAGCAAACGTAATGCCACTGAAAGAAGGATGCTTCCGTAGGCGGTCCGGTTTCCAAAACTCTTTCCGATAAAGATGTATCCTACGATTAATAAAATTGCATTAATAATGATAACAATTGTTCCTGAGCTAATGGTATCGTCAAAGAGTCGGCTAAGGAGGATAGCAATACCGGTTACTCCACCGATGGAGAAGTTATTTGGGAATTTAAAAAAGTAGACACCTATAACAACCAGCATAATACCAAGGGTTATCAATGCGTATTCTATCATAGATTGTTTTAGTGTTTTATTCTGCTCCATATGGCCTCCTATATGTTTGTTGATTCCTTTAGCCTTTTAACTTTTGAGTTTTTAACTATTGCAAAATGGAAAAAAATACATTATAATATCACCGTAACAATAATATTTATACTAAATTGTATTATAGCATATCCGTTTGGATATCGAAAGGAGATATATTTAATGTCAGCGTGTTTATTGGTGGTAACTGACTAAAACTTCATATCGGGCAGAACCGGAAAGAAGCTGAGGTTATAGAACCTCTTTTTGGTGATGCCGTAAAAGTAACCTTTCGTGAAAACTATGGCTTATGTAGTGGCACACTTTAGGGTGTGTTATTTTTATGTCTAAAATATTTTTAGGTAAACACCGCAAAAACAGCAAATTCCACAAGGCTGCTTTCTGCGGTATTTTTCTGCCTAAAATTACGCTACCGGTGCTGATAGAGCTGGAGAAGAAAGGAATAGTTTTGATGAATGAATTAATAAATATTAGAAAGTCAAGGGTACATAAAAGCTGTAAGTTAAGACAATTAACATGTAAATTTGAACAAAACAGTATGGAGGATAGCAATGATAGATTTAATTAAATATGGATATACAGGTCAAAATCAGGTAAATGAAATTACAGAAGGGTGTATACCAGCCCGCGTAACCGAGGTTCACCGTGAATTATATAGGGTGGTTTCGGAATATGGTGAGAGTAATGCGAAATTAAAAGGTACCATGTATAATATCACAGAGAGCTCTTCGGATTTTCCGGCAGTCGGAGACTTTGTTTCGCTTCGATATAATGAATGTGGAGATTCCCAGATTGTAAAGGTATTAACGAGAAAGTCTAAATTCTCTCGTCCCGATTATTCCGGACATGGAGCAGGTTATGTTAAAACGATATTGGAGCAGGTGGTTGCCGCTAACTTTGACTACGTATTTATCCTGGCATCCTTAAATCATGATTTTAATTTGAATCGTATCCTGAGATATATTACTGTTGCCTGGGAAAGTGGCGGGATACCGATTGTATTATTGACTAAAGCGGATTTGGTAGAGGATTATGAGAAACAGCTAAAAAAAGTACAGGAACAGGCGATTGGAGTTGACATTTATGTAATTAGTTCGGTTTCTGGAGAAGGGCTGGAACAATTGGCCCGGTATATGAAGCCCGGCGTAACAATAGTGTTTCTTGGATCATCCGGAGTGGGTAAATCAACTTTGGTAAACGCCCTGGCAGGTGAAGCTATCATGGATGTTAAATCTATAAGAGAGGATGATAGTAAGGGAAGGCACACGACGACTCACCGTCAGCTGATTCTATTAAAGAATGGTGTTATGATAATAGACACTCCGGGAATGAGAGAACTTGGTATGTGGGATGTCACAGAAGGATTGGGAGAAGCATTTTCCGATATTGAAGAGTTAATGCAAAATTGCCGGTTTTCCGACTGTTCCCATAGAAGTGAGCCAGGTTGTGCGGTACTTCATGCCATTGAAAACGGAACCCTTGAGCACTCACGTTGGAAGAATTATCTTCAACTAAAGGGAGAAGCTAAATTTACGGAAGATAAGGCTGGATATCTCAGAGAAAAGGAAAAATTTATGAAGAGGATTAATAAAGCTTCAAAGGCAAGGCAGAAGGTTGGAGAAATAAGATAGTGTTAAGAAGAAAGATAATAATAAGAAGAAAGATAAAAGTAATATAAAGGATATAGTGATAAAAAGGGTAATAGTGATTAAAGGATAATAGTAATAAAGAAGACTATTAAGGAAAACTAAAATATTTTGAGGGTCTTCATTAGGAAAAGAAAGACTCGGAAAGGATTACTTTATGAATATAATGAGTTTTAATCACAATCATATTGTAAAGGCAAAAGAGATTGCGATGGCCAATTATGAGGAGGAGAGGCAGAAACTACCTTATCTTCCTAGGATTGATGAAATTCCGGATTTAAATTATTTTGCAGATAATCAACTAGGGGTAACGGCTTTTGAGGGTGATCAGATGTTAGGTTTTTTGTGTGCTTACCAGCCTAGTGAAGATGCCTTTGGAACGACCAATGTCAGAGGGACCTTTTCACCGATACATGCCCACGGGGTTATTTCATCTTGTTTTGATCGATCTACAGGTGATTTCGTTCGTTATGACCGTGATCGCATTTATTCTCGGCTATATCAGGAGGCAGCGAAAAGATGGGTTGAAGCGGGGATTAAAAGTCATGCAATTGCTTTATATACTCATGAAAAGGATTCGATTAACAGCTTCTTCTATAACAGCTTTGGATTAAGATGTATGGATGCTGTCCGTTCTTTGGATACTATTCCGGAGTATTTTGAGGTGAACTCGGATTGTAATAATGAAATAGAGTACTGTGAATTGCGAAAGGAGGAATGGAGGAATTTAACAGGTTATCACAATGGTTTGATTTCTCATTTGGGTAATAGCCCTTGCTTTATGAGGTACGATTCAATAGAAGAGGAAGATATTTGTCTCGAGGCTTCGGAGGGTGTTCGTTACTTTGCAGCCAAAGCGGGTGGAGAATACATTGTATATTTAAAAATATCAGATGAAGGAGAAAACTTTATTACAGAGTACCAAGGTATGAAAAATATTTGTGGAGCTTATTGCAAACCGTCATACCGTGGAACAGGAATTTCTCATAATCTACTCTGCTATCTAATGAAAACGCTGAAGCGGGAGGGTTATGAGCTTTTGGGTGTGGATTGTGAGAGCTTTAATCCAACTGCTCGTAGCTTCTGGTTAAAATACTTTACCGAGTATACAAATAGTATGGTAAGGCGGATTGATGATAAAGTGTTTTTATAAATAATGTCTATTATAAATACACTTTGTTATAATGTTTTTAAGGGTTTGATGGAGTAATAAAGTACATATGAACTTGGAATAGGCATCTTCGCGGATATTATAATCCGAAGAAGATGCCTATTTGCATACAGAGGAATTATCGGTTCCAATCATCATTTTAGCAATAGCAGGCGGTGCTGCGGTAGTTGGTGGAGCAGTTATGGTCACCAATAAGAAAAAATCCGGTAAATAATATTGAATAGAAAGAGGTTGTCTACGGGCAACCTCTTTCTTAATATCTCTTAATTTCATCGTGCTAGGGAAGTTTAAAGTGGTTGTTTTTGGGAAAATTATAAGTATAATAATTTATTAAACATGGCTGAAAGAAGGATGTAGAATGGTAGTAAAAGAATATGATGATGTACGAGCTTTTTTAAATGATTACGAAAAGGTTCTTTTGGAACAGGAAGCAATCAGTCAATTGGTGTTATACAATGCATATCAATGTAGAGATCATGCAATCGATGAAAAAGCTATCTTTGGTGCTGTGGAATATGAGGGGAAAGCGGTGGTGCTGTTTAGTTATGTCACTCAGTTTAATCTGGTGATCTTCGCGGCTCTACCAGAAAATGCTGTTCCCGCCTCCGCAGCGTTAGCGGATTATCTGGGAGCTCGCCATATTCTTATTAACTATATAAACGCCAGGCATGATGTATGCTTAAGCTTTATTGAACAGTATAGAAAGCAGATTAACTGCAGCTTTTCCGAGAAGCTGGGCATGGAGATAATGGAAATCCGGGAAGTAAACGAGATAAAACCCATGGAAGGAATGCATCGACTGGCTTTGATAGAAGAAGCAAAGCTGGTTACTGAATGGATGATTGAATTTCAGATGGAAGCCCTGACCAGTGAGATGGACTATGAAGCTGCCTTAAACAGAGCTAAAAAATTAATCGAAGAAAAGAAAATATATTTTTATGAAAATACGGATCATCAGGTGGTATCGATGGCGGTTGCTTCCAGAAAGTTAGTTCATGGGACAGCGATTACCTATGTTTATACACCTGAGGAATATCGAGGGATAGGGTACGCAGCTGCCAATATATATTATTTAAGTAAAGAGCTACTATTACAGGGGAATGAATTTTGTACTCTGTTTGTTGATAAGAAAAACCCGCTTTCGGGCAGGGCTTATGAAAAAGTGGGCTATAAGACAATTGAAGAAAACTATGAATACAAATTAAATCCGATTGAAGTGTAAGAATAATTGGGAAACGAGCAGTACATATCCCCATTATTTTTATACGATTTAGAATAACTAAGCCCACAATCAATGGTTCGATTTATGCCCATTACACCTTGTTCTTGCTTTTCATTTCAGTCCAGAGTAAAATATAGTTAATACTAGAAGAACAAGAAGAAGTATGGAGGATTAACTATATATGAAGATAATAAAGTGGGGAATTATCGGAACGGGTATGATATCTTCAAACTTTGCAGCAGCATTAAATTCATTAGATAATACAGATATGGTAGCAGTAGCTTCCAGGGACTTAAACAAAGCAAAGGAATTCGCGAACCGTTTTCGGATAAAAAAAGCATATGGAAGCTATGAAGAAATTGTGATGGACCCGGAAATTGATGTAATATATATTGGAACGCCTCATACGGAGCATAAGAATAACTCAGAACTATGTATTACCCATGGGAAGGCGGTACTGTGCGAAAAACCTATTACCATAAATCAGAAGGATACACAGTATTTAATATCGCTTGCGAAAGAGTATAATGTCTTTTTAATGGTGGCAATGTGGACAAAGTTCCTTCCTACCACAAAGGTGGTTAAAAAATGGATTCAAAAAAAGCTGATCGGTGAGATTAAGTATATGAATATCTCCTTTGGTTTTAAGGCCGAGTATGATGTAAATAGCAGACTATATAGTCCTAAATTTGCAGGAGGTGCATTACTTGACGTAGGCATTTATCCAATAACCTATGCAATTCATATGATGGATAGGCTGCCGGATCAGGTAACCGGAAGAGCATATATAGGCAAAAGTAATGTAGACGAAATGAACGTAATCATTTTCCAATACAAGGAGGGTGCAATGGCGGATTTGAGTTCTGCCATATCGGCTGATACCGGTAGGGATGCGGTCATTATTGGTGATAAAGGAAAAATAGTTGTACCGAACTTTTTTATGGCGGAGAGTGCAGAACTCTATGATTCTTCAGGGAAATTAGTAGATTCATTTTTATCACCATTTTCTGAAAATGGCTACGAGTATGAAGCAGAAGAGGTAAATCAGTGCCTTAGAGAAGGTAAGAAGGAGAGTGCAGTTATTCCTCATAGGGATATGTTGGATATTATGAAGCTAATGGACGGTTTACGAGCCGAGTGGGGACTGACCTATCCTCAGGAATGTGAGGGTTTGAGAGTGTAATCTTTTTTTATTAACGGAGAAAGCTCTAATACCCCCTAAGGAGAATATCGTATGAAAGAATATGAATATAAGATTGCTGGTTATAGTTTTTCGGATGAGCATGAATATAAAGAAGCTAAACGGGAAGCAGACACAATCGAATATATTAAGGCGAATACTGATTTGAATGATCTGAATAAAGTAACAAAATTGTATCATAAACTAATTGAGCGCAAAACTTTAAAGACGATTGTTGGTTATTCTTTTTTAAAAGAGCTGCAGGAGCGAATTCTAAAAGAAGGACTCATCAGTAAAGAGAACTTACCGAATATTAAGATTGAGAAGGATGATAAACGGTTAAGGATACTTTCGAACTCACTTCAGCAAGATCAAGAGAAGAAACATAAGGAGATAGTGGATGATTATCGTATTAAACTCAGAAACTTAAGAATTATATGTTTTTTTCTGGTGGCGATTATTATCGCTATGATATTTATTTCTATTTTTAGTGATCGAAGTGTATTTACGAATTATGAAAATGAAATCCTTGATAAGTACTCTGCCTGGGAAGAAGAACTGGATGCTAGAGAAAAAACACTACAGGAAAAAGAAGATTCAAAAATTGTAGATTAAGTTCACAATTTTATCATAGTTCGTTGTTATTATATTTACAGGTTTTCTATGAAAATTCGAGTATCAAAGGCTAAATAAGAGCAAATCATATTATGGAGGTGCCAAATGGATAAGCTGAAAATCTTGCTTGTAGATGATGAAAGTAGAATGAGAAAGCTTGTAAAGGACTTTTTGGTGCGAAAGAGTTATGACGTAATTGAAGCGGAAAACGGTGAACAGGCAATTGATATTTTCTTTGCAAGAAAAGACATCGCACTAATTATATTGGATGTTATGATGCCAAAGCTGGACGGCTGGCAGGTTTGTCGGGAGATAAGACAATACTCCAAAGTACCGATAATTATGCTTACGGCTAAGGGTGATGAGAAGGATGAACTGCTAGGCTTTGAGCTTGGGGTTGATGAATATATTTCAAAGCCCTTTAGCCCTAAGATACTGGTTGCACGAGTAGAAGCGGTGCTTCGAAGAACCATGGTTACAGAAGAAGAGCTGATAGATGTCGGGGGTATTTTATTAGATAAATCTGCACATCTGGTGAAGATTGATGGAGTGGAAATTGATCTCAGTTTTAAAGAATTTGAACTTTTAACTTTTTTTGTAACAAACCAGGGGGTTGCCCTGTCGAGAGAAAAGATACTCAATAATGTTTGGAATTATGATTACTTCGGAGATGCCAGAACCATTGATACCCACGTCAAGAAATTAAGAAGCAAAATGGGTCCGAAGGGTGATTTTATTAAGACAATCTGGGGCCTCGGTTATAAATTCGAGGTAGATGCATGAAGCATTCCATACGTACAAAAATAACATTATTACTTACTACAATGATTGTACTGACTATTTTTATTACCTGGTTTGTTAATCGTACCTTTTTATCGGATTATTATATTCACAGTAAAATAGATACTTTGAATGAAGCCTATTTGAAAGTATCTGCTATTTATTCGAATAGTGAAGAGGAGTATTACCTCACAGAAGATGAACTGAGTCTGGTAGAGCAGTATCAACAGGACTATGATGTTGATATTTATATTAAATCAATACTGGGCAATATACTTTTCCCTACACCGGGAAATATAGGAACGAGAGAAGAGGACAAGATAAATGGTTTGTTTAGTGATATATTTGGATTTTACAACCCATATATTACGGACAAAAAGCAATTGAAGGAAACGAATAACTATTTTATTTTTAGCCTTCATGATACGCAGATCAACTCGAATTATATTGACTTAATCGGTGTGGTGTCCAAAGAAGATGCTTTACTTAATAATGAGGCTTCAGCAGGAAATTATACCGCGGAAGATCAAGACAAAACGATTCAATCTGATCGTGGGAATTTAATTCGAATCAATCTTGACGACAAGATGATTTTGATTCGCTCTAATTTAGACAGTATTGAAGAAAATGTAATGATTTCAAATGAATTTCTTGCCTATGTAGGAGTATTTGCTGTTGTGATAGGTACAATAGCAATGTTTTTAATTAGTAAGAAATTCACCAAACCGATTCTTGACCTGGCAGGACTTGCTAAGAAAATGTCTGATTTGGATTTTGAAGTTAAATATGATGTAAAGACAAAGGATGAAATCGGTGAGCTGGGAAGCAGTATTAATGCGTTGTCAGACAAACTGGAGACAACAATTACGGAATTAAAGCAGGCGAATAATGAGCTTTTAACCGATATCCAGAAGAAAACAGAAATCGATGAGATGCGTAAGGAATTCCTTTCTAATGTGTCTCATGAATTAAAAACTCCGATTTCATTAATTCAGGGCTACGCAGAGGGACTACAAGAGAATATTAATGAGGACCAGGAAAGTCGTGATTATTATTGCGAAGTTATCATAGATGAAGCAAATAAGATGAATCAGATGGTGAAAAAGCTACTAAGCCTGAATGAATTGGAATTTGGTAATAATCAAATTGATTTTGAACGGTTTGATATTGTGGCTCTTATTCGATCGGTATTGGAAGCCACTGAGATATTATTTAGGCAAAAAGAGGTTGTCCTGCATTTTGACCAGATGGAACCGGTATATGTATGGGCAGATGAATATATGGTAGAGCAGGTTGTTACTAATTATATCAGCAATGCCTTAAACCATGTTGCCGGTCAGAAAATTATTGAGATTAAATTAATTCCAAGAGGCGATACCGTACGGGTTGCGGTATTTAATACCGGTGAAAACATTCCAGAAGAAGACTTGGATAAGATTTGGGTCAAGTTTTATAAAGTGGATAAAGCACGGACCAGAGAATATGGTGGCAGTGGCATAGGGCTTTCCATTGTAAAAGCAATTATGAATTCGCTAAACCAAGAATGTGGTGTCGTTAATCGACCGATCGGGGTTGAATTCTGGTTTGAATTAGATGTAAAATCATAACTGGCATGCTGAAATATTATTTCTAGCTCTTGTGTAACTTGGTTTTATATACTTTAAAAGAATAGTTCCGAAAGCCAATTTCAGATTGGTGATTAGGACTATTCTTTTTAATTTAGATAAAATTAGTCAAATGCTTATTGTAATTTGAAAACTCATTTATTTATGTTGCTGAAATATACAAAAAGTGTTAATATGATATCTGTACCACCCTGTATTAAGGGCTATTGCTGATGATTAATGTAACTGGGGGTTAACGAATGAAGAGATGGAAGCTAGCTACAATCATTCTTTTTGTATTTTTATTATCAGGATGTGTTCAAAAGAGTGATGTCACCGAGGAACAAAGTGATGCTGTTGCAGAGTATATGGCGGGACTTCTGCTAAAATATGATGAGGAATATGACCGGAGTCTAACTCCTATTGAGGAAATTAAAGCGACTGAGACTAATATTGTAGGGGAAGAAGCTACGGATGTCCCCACGCCTACAGTAGCCTTGGAGGATAATTCTACCAATAGTAATTCTGATGAAAATGACGTCGATAATCAAAAGGATTATACGTTATCAGAAGTGATTGGAGAAGAAGATTTTGATATAAAATATAAAGGCTATAAGATGTATGACACTTATCCGGAAGATTCGGATTCCTTTTCGCTAACACCTAGGGAAGGATATCAACTGTTAGTAGCAACCTTTGAAGTTATTAATAAGACGGACAGTAGCAAGAAAATTAACCTTAGGGTTAAAAGAAAAGAGATAAAATACCAATTGGATATTAATGTTGGCACAGTATATAAACCTTTTCTTACATTACTGGTTGATGATCTACAATATCTCGATATTTCACTAGATGGCGGCAAATCTACGAGTGCGCTTTTAGTATTTGAAGTATCTAAGAATACAAAGCTCTCGGATATTAATTTAATTGTATCTAGGAACGAACGGTCAGAAATTATTGAATTTAAATAAAATATATTTTAATTTGTGTTGTATGAAATGATGAAAGTATTTGATGATAACCTTTTGCCGTTATTCTTGAGAACCAATTGAACAGGTATACAAATGAATTATTATTTATATAATGAACCGAATTAATAGATTTGAATGTTGATATCAGAAATAGTTGCATCTTGCTAAAGATTAAGAATAATAAAAAAAAGATAATGAAAGGAAATAGCTATGGGTTTTGTAGAAAGAAAGCGAATTAAGTTCTTTGGTTTACCGTTCACGTTTACGAAGTATTCAATAACAGAAGAGAAGGTTACAATTACGGCTGGTTTTTTAAGTATCACTGAAGATGACGCTTATATGTATAAGATACAAGATGTACGATTAACAAGAAGTTTATCAGAGCGTATCTTTAAATTAGGGACAATCACATGTTATACGGGTGATACGACACATCCTGAGCTTATCTTGGTACATATCAAGCATTCCAGCGAAATCAAAGATTTTATCATGCAGTCCTCTGAGGAAGCTAGAAGAAAGAGAAGATCCTTGCACACCATGAATATTGATGCGGAAGAATTAGATGAGCAGGAGCTGGAAGATATTAACTAGTAAAAAGTATACTTATACGCTTGACATTTTTCGATACAAATTGTACAATATAAATCCACCGTTGATGAATGGCCACGATAAAGTGTTCAAATATAACAAAATAGTGGTTGACATAATACATCGAACGTGTTACACTAATAAAGTTGGCGGTGCGGAACTTACACTGATGCAAACTGCATCACAACAAAATGAACCTTGATAATTGAACAGTATAACAACCCTGAAAATTCTAAAATATTTAGAGTTCCACATGAGCTCTAAAGTAAGATTTTTCATTAGATATATCAGTGATGATGTATCACGAACCGTATTGATATGGAAGTATTGATACAACCACAAAAACAGTAAAGATAACAGGATTGCTTGAACAACCAGAGATGGTTGTGATGTTGATCAGAAATGATCGACAATGGCTAACGTTTATCTGACTGGATCAAAAACTTAAAC
>JAEZMV010000013.1 GCA_023414875.1 Bacillota bacterium
GGATGTAAATGCGTATGCTCTTTCATAATTGGACTCCCCCTCCAATTATGATCACCAAAGAGAAGTTAAATACTTATCCTCCCCTTTTTAGTGAAAGACCTGTCACAATGGCGTGGCAGGTCTTTCACTTTTGAACCAGGATATTTAATATTTTCAGCCTTTCAGATGTATTATTTAGAAGCGCATTATTGATCTACTTATTTTATACCATTTAAACATTGTTTTACAAATTCAAAAGGCATCATAGTGCGGCTTACAGTCTCCTCGGCCGACATGCCTTGCTTTAAAAAGCGTTTAACAACAATTTCCATATCCTCTGCAATTTCGATAATATTTTTATCAAATTCATAAAAACGCATAACCCTCTGACCCCACGGATATTCTTTGACCTCATGTAAAAATTCCAAACCCTCAATAATTCTTAGTTTTTCCACCCAGCGTTCTATATCTTCTACTTCAAAATACAATTGGAAACTATTAGCCTGTCTGTGTATCGTTAATTTCGCACCGACAAGCTCAGAATAGTTTGATTGTAAAGCAAGCCCTCCTTCAAAAGCAACATGTTCGCCAACATCCATTACTATTTTTTGTTCCAGAACTGTTTCATAAAAAGCTTTCGACTTCTCCATATCAGAAACAGCGATTAATGTACCACAATATTTCATTTGTATATCCTCCTATTTATTCTTAATAAATATTCTATTTCAAGTTTCTGTCGCTATATAGGAAAAATCGGACATTTTTTTAATATATTCTTCAGGTGTTACTCCGCAAAAAGTTTTAAAGTCCTGAATAAAATGAGATTGGTCGTAGTAGCCGTTTTGTATTGAAAACTGTGCTAGCGAATGAGGAGTAGTGTGTAATACTTGGAGTACACTATTAAATCGTATTAAGCGTGAAAAAGTTTTAACACTTAATCCTGTTTGCATACAAAAAATCCTATTTAAATGGCGCTCACTATAATTTACAATATCTGCCACTTCACGCACAGATGTCCTACCGCCACTGCTTATAATTTTCTTTGTCGCAAATATTAATTCGCTATGTAATTCATGCTTGAATAAAAATGATAACAATACCTCATCCAATAAATTTGTCAGTTCTGATACATTGTTTGCAACTTCAAAGATATTGCATAAACCCTGATATAGTGTAGGCGAGATGCACTTTAAATCAATCTGTCTATCGGTAAATTCCGTTTGACTATTCCCTGTTAACTGATATAATCCGCCAGGTCTAAATTCTATTAATATAATATGTTGTAAACAATTGGGTTGAGATCCAATTATATATGAATGTGTTGAAGCACCCCAAGCCACTGCCGAAAAATTAGTTCCATCAAAAGAAAGCGTTATTGTTCCATTTACATTCGGCATTATGGTATAACGGTCAGAAAACATATTAGCTCGAGGATTGACTATATTGTAAAACAAAATGCAATTACGTAATTTTATATTAGGTAGAACTATATTAAAATTATCATTCTTGTATAAATTCTCAAACATACTAATCTCCTTAAATGATAATAAACAATCTACCCTTAGGTGTTTCGGCTAAGATAAAGGGCTTTATTTTTTATGCTTATTATTCCTATTGTATAAAATAGGTAAAAACATTCAAGAATGGTTTTACAGCGCAATAATAAATATAAAAGTAAATAAATTACTATATGCGATATGATTCAGCGTAGCTGCATTTAACCACACTCACTTCCGGGAGGCTAACATACCCTTTATGGTTTACTCCTATATTAATTTTACCATACTATTCCATTGTGAGACAATCGAACTTAGTATGAATTTTTAGTTACTTCCTAACTTTAATACACAACTTTATACGCAACTTAGATATCACAAGATGACACATGATGAATTTCAAATACCCATATATCCCCTCATGGAACACCAAATAACACATGACGAAGCTCTATGCAATCTCAAATGCATATCCTCCCCTTTTTAGCAACAACCCACTACAATGGCGTAGTGGGTTGTTTGCTTGTGGTTGGAAAGCCCCTGTTAAATCAAATTTGATTTAACCAACAGCTTTCTGATCATGACTGCCGCCTCTGCTCTGGTGAATTTGGCCTTCGGCGATATCTTTTAATTAACTCTTAAGAATTCCTGCTTTTGCTTAATCTACTTTACGGTAACCTTTATCTTTTTATATACACCATTCTGGGCATAGGCATAAACATAACAAGTTCCCTTCGATTGTGCCTTGATCTTTCCTGTTTTGTCGACCGTTGCGATGTCCTTATTGGTGGTTTCGTAACGGATTGCTGCTGCATATTTCTTCATCTTTGTGTTTTTGGGCAACACTGCCTTGCAGGTCACTGATTTTGTTTTTCCTACAGCTATACTGACAGAGGACACCTCTGAGGTTACCTTCGTCGGATTGGCATAGGTCTTACCCTTCGTTACGGAGTATATTTCCTTGGAGGTTGCCAGGATTACCTTCTTCCCATCTACGATTTGATAAGCCTTCACCTGATACTTATAGTAAGAAGCTTTCTTCAGCTTCTTGTGGGTAAAGGTCAATACGGTGTCTGACACCTCACCAAGCTTTTTCAGCTTGTTCTTTTCTCCATAGCTTGCACCGTAAATCAGATAGCCGTCTGCCCCTGACACCTTGGTAAAGCTTAGTGTCTGGGAGGTTTCTGCTGCCTTCGCTGTCAGGCGAAGATGGTGAAAATCGTTATATACCTGAGGTTTATCGTTGGCTGTAGCCTTCTTCTCATCCTGATAGGTCAGTGCATAGGTGGAGAAGCGATCTGTCTCAAAGGTAAACAGATGAGTCACAGGATCATAGGTTCCTTCGAGAATATCCGTAACCCCATTATGAATTCGAATGACCCGGTAGGTTCTGTTAGTATCTCCACTGAGATTCCAAAGCTCTTCGGGAACCTCGAGGCTGATCTTAATCTTTTCGCTGGTTTCGGTTACTCTGGTCTCTGCAGCAGTTCCGACCTGCTTATATAAGGACAAGTCTACATACAGGACCGCTGCATCCTTCTCAAGTTTTTCAGCAATCTGCTTTTTCTCTTCTTCACTGACAGTAGCACTGATATCATTGACCTTTAAGATAACCTTTGCATTTTCTCCTGCTTCCATTTTCGCCAGTTCTGAAGCCGTGAATATCTTCTTCAATTCCTCGGTGCTGCTTTGTAAGTCAGCAGTAGGTGCTCCTGCTTCCCGTCTCTGCTCCTTCTGCACGGTACCGGTAATACTTGAGGCACCGCCGTTACTTGAAGGTGCCACATATGCCGGTATACTAATCTTAAAGGTATCCACGCTGACATGATCCGCTGTATCCTTTACTACTATATAGATATCTTTTGCTCCTGCGCTCAGTGTTGAAAGTGAAATTGTGTTTTCTGCTGCAGCACAATTCGCTCCTGCACCACTGGTATCTATGGTTGGCTGAGCTGAACCACTTGCAGCCACCACGTAATAATATTTTCCTGCTTCACTAGATGTAAACTTAACCGTTGCACTGGTATCTGAGGTACGGGATACCGCTCCCGCAGTCAGTGTCGGAGCAGTTCTGTCCACCGTGTAGGTTTGACCTCCTGTGTATCCACCTGTTATGGCGTTCCCTAGGCTGTCTGTGATTCCGGTTTCTGAAGCGTATAAATCCAGTCTTAATGTACCATCACCTGTTACACTGTTTACTGTCACATCTATAGCTGATCCACTTACGATATCTATTGATGCTATACTTGCGTCTGCCGTTCCGGTCTTGTCTAGTGTAAAATCACTGATGCCCACTCCAGTGACGATCTCGCTGAAGGTTACTCTATAGGTTAGACTACCACTGCTTGCGCTGGTGACGGCTGCTGACGGGTTCTGGCGTATAATGGAGATTACCGTAGGAGCTACTAGGTCCACCGTATAGGTTTGACCTCCTGTGAAGCCACCACTGATAGCATTACCTGCAGCATCTTTGATTCCGGTTCCTGAAGCATTTAAATCCAGTCTTAATGTACCTTGGCCTGTCACTGACTCCACTGTTACATCAATAGTGTTACCTTTTGCAGAGGATACCGATGCTATGCTTCCTTTCGCCGTCTCTGTCGTGGTTAATGTAAAATCAGTGATATCCACTCCTTCTACATTCTCGCTGAAATTTACTGTGTAGGTTACACTAATTGCATTGGTTTTTTCTGCTGACGGAGTCTTGCGTATAATAGATGTCACTTTTGGTGGCGTAGTGTCTTGTATAATTGGTGTAAATTTTATTTCCTTATTAACCGTGTTACTCGGTTGAGCATCCTCGTAAGCCTTAATCCTTACAATATAGGTTATCGTACTATATTTTGTTCCACTCTTGATCTGAAGCTCTGATCCAGCTATCTGAAATAAACTATCATGTGTACCACTTCCATCCAGCGTGTAGGTTATGCCTGTTGTCGGTGTTCCGACTACTGCTAAATCCGCAACCTTTGTTCCTGCTACATCTCGTTCAACATATTCAACTGCCGTAGGAGTAAGTGTGATATCTGTTAACGTCGGAATATATTTGTACACTGTAACCGTTTTAGAAGCCGGTGTAATAGTAAAAGCTGCCGGTGTTGCTACCGTAACTGTTACATTCTCGCCATTCCCAACCGTTATGTCTGATATATTCAGTGTTCTTATTGTTCCGGTTCCGCTTAGGGTTCCCTTAGTAGCACCCGTGACAGTTATGTTACTTGCAGTAAGTGAAATTGGATCTTCGCTAAAGGTTAATGTCAACTCCGTGGTTGGACTGGTACCCGAAGCTCCATTCGCAGTCAACTCTGTAAATGTTACGGGTTTTATTAATTTTGAATCCACCGAGCCCGTAATCGTGCCACCAGTATAGGAAAGCTGAGCAGAACCTGAAACATCACCTTTATAAATATTAGTAACGGTTCCACCCGAAATTATCGCACTCGCACTGCTTGCCTCGCTAGTAATAGAACCCCAAGCACCACCCAGATAAATGTCTTTCACATTACCACCGTTGATTATAATATTTGTACTGGAAAGTATTTTGCCACCACCTGTTCCCCCACCACATATATTCGTAATTCTTGCATCACCTTCAGCCAGTACATTGGTACTGCCACCAACGCAGGCGCCTTCAATTCCACCCGCTAGTATTAATGATATATCTCCACCTTTAAGTGTGATATTGGTATTTCCGCTTATATGTGCAGCACTACCAACTCCTCCACCATTAATAGTGTCAACCGTACCTCCGGTTACATCAATATTAGTATTTCCTGTGACATTTGCAGTGCTTGTAGTATTTGAGGAATATCCACCACCTATAATCCTATATATATTACCGCTTAACACAGTGATTTTTGTGTCTCCTTCAACTGAATTTTCATTACTTCCACCATAGATGGTCCTATTTGAAAGGTCAAAACCAGTTGAAGTATCTCCATCCAACGTACTATTAAAATAGTCACTACCATTTAAGTCAATTGGAGTTTGTCCATCATCAAGCGCACCGTTCCTATTGACATCAATATAAATGTTAGTATAATTCGTATTGCTACCTGCCTCAAAAATAATGGCATTGCCATTTGCAAAAATTTTTCCATCCAATATAGTTAGCAACGGCGATGCAAAAGCCTGCTTTGTCGATACCGGTACAAGGCTAAATACCATAGCCAGTGTTAAAATACAACTAACAATTCTCTTTTTCATTCTTTTTCTCATTTTTCCCCACACCTATCCTTTTTTTGATCATCATAATATGGCTATTCTCTTCTACAATTTCTAATTTGAATTTTAGATCTGAATGAGTTATTCTTTATTAATAGGAGAAAAGTCATCACTCCTATCATAAAAACATGCTTCTTCCTAATATTTCTCTCCTTAATCTTTGTTGGCACAGTGTATTACCCCTTTCCTTATAAATCGCTATTTCTCATCATAAGAATATCATATTCTATTCATAAAAAACCGTTTACCCACGAATCGTGTCTCCTACCGCACAAATCGTATTTTATTGATTCGTTTTTTACATTTATTGTTTTATTGTTATATTTTTTTACTTTCCTTTCATTGTATAACAGTAAGTCCAGTTCTTCAAGCATTCTTTACTTATGCATAATTTAATGATCATTACACAACTTTTTACGCACCCCATATAGTAAAAGACAGAACATGACAGAATAATCTTTAGCATTCATTCATATTATGTGCCTTGTAATAACACAAGATAGCAAAAGATAGAAATATCAATAGTTATCCTCCCCTTTTTAGCAACAGCCCTCCACAATGACGTGGCGGGCTGTTTGCTTGTTTATATATGGGCTGTTTACCCCCATAACAATGGTGTCATGGGGGGGGTGCTTGTGGCCAATGTTCTTACGCAAAAATAGGGCAGTTTCAAAACCAATTGATTAATTAGTCTTGAAACTGCCTCTGATTTTTTTGTGTTTATTTATGCTTTCCAATTGAACCGGTTTCAGTGATTTTAGCTCTAGTTATCCTCTACTATCTCCAGATAACTTGAAATTGCATATAAGGTCAGGCCATTGTATTCTACTCTTGACCAGCCGTTATTTCCTACTCCGGTCCGCACAGCCACTTCACCGTTATGCAAAGCAGTAACTATCGTTTCAGGGCTTGCGGAGCTTGGTACTTTCCTTAAGTTGGTCACATCCTTGGCCGTAACATTTTCTTTTATTTCAGTGAAGGTAACGCCTGCTTCCGGGTTATCTACGGTTGGAGTGTTATTTTCTTTGAAATTTAAATCGTTTGTCAGATAGCTACTTACGGCATAAAGCGTCTTACCATTATATTCCACCCTTGACCATCCGTTATCACTTATACCGGTCCGTGTGGCGACATTACCGTTCTTGAGCACCGCTACTACGGTGTCTGTACTTCCGCTTTTTGGTTCACTGCGGAGATTCACCTTATCCTTGGCGGTAACCTGCTCATTCACTTCCATAAAGGAGGGGCCGGCCGGTGCCTGAGTAGGTGCCAGTGTAGGTTCTTTGGCAATAAGATCGGTTGTCAGATAGCTACTTACGGCATAAAGCGTCTTCCCGTTATATTTTAACTTAGACCAGCCGTTATCACTTATCCCTATACGCTTTGCCGTATCCCCGTTCTTAAGCACTGCCGCAATAGTATCAGAGTCTGAGGTGCTGGGCACAGTCCTTAAATTAGTAACCTCCTTGGCAGTAACGGTTTCATTTACTTCAGTAAAGTTTATAAGCGCAGACGGATCAGCTGAAACCTGCTCTTGAGGTGTATCATCCTTTGCTTTTGCCGTTTTATTATAACTGAAATATGCTATATTAATATCAACTGCTTTGTCAATACCTTTAACCTCACCTTTGCTGGTGTACTGCCACATGGCATGTTCTCCAGTATACGTTGACTTTGAGGATGAGGTATACCCCTCAGTTGGATACTGTGCAACCCAGATTTTATATTTACTGCTGAGCTTATCAGTATCCCACTGCGCATTCTGTTCAAGCTCATTCTTGGCTGCATAGAACATAGGCGTATATCCCTGTCCCTTAACAAAATCAAGGAATGTCATAGCAATATCGGAACGTGTATCTTTTGAAAGTCCGTTTTGCCGGTTATCTGCATCGGAAAAGCCTTCACAGTTATAGGCAACGGGATATGTAATCGGATAAGGTGTAATATAATCGGTTACCCACTTTGCTTCTTCTATGGCTTCTTTCTTGCTGATTGCCGTTGAGAAGAAATAAACCCCGATCTTAATTCCATTAGCCTCAGCCTGCTGTAGGTTATATTTAGCATAGGGATCCTCATATATTTCTCCGTCAACCTGCGTACGGTACCCGACCCTGATCATCGCGAAATCAACTCCGGAGGCCTTAACCTGTTTCCAGTCTATGACTCCCTGCCATTTGGCCACATCTATTCCAAAAGTAATTACCTCTGTCTTATTATCAGTCGAAGCTATTTTACTGACGTCCGCTTTTACTCCTTGGGTGTTTTCTGATTGAGGATCTTCCTTATCATTAACAGGGGCAATCTCTACCGGTGGTACCGTGATATCCACCGCTGTCCCATCTAAAGAGATATCGCCGGTAGTTACGCCGTCAGTATCCGAAGCAGCCTGTTCTCCGTCAGGTGATGAAGCATAAACGTCAGTAGTGCCGGTATTAGCTGCATCCGTATCAGCTGATTTACTGTCATTACCAGAGTTTCCTCTACTGAATAATACGAAAAGATATATAATACCGGCAATTAAAATTATTACGGTAAGAATACTTGAAATAATTATTTTCTTGTGATCTTTTTGGGGTTTCTTGTTAAAATGTATTGTATCCTTCATAACCATACTTCCTTTTTTACTACAATTAAACTACTTTGCATACATAATAGCAAATCTGTAAGTAATCGTAAAGCCAATATACCTGACATTCTATGCAATTATTGTATAAACTTCATACTTTAGGTAGTTCCATTTGTATGCAACTTTATACGCAGCTTAAATATAATATGATGACACAATGAGCACCATATAACAAATGATGAAACCACATGGAACCTCAACAGCTTATCCTCCCCTTTTTAGTAGACAGCCCTCCACAATAGCGTGGTGGGCTGTTTGCTTTACATATGTGGGTTGTTTAACACCTAATTGCTTGGTTTTATTATTATAAAGTTTTCCAGTAAGATTTATTGACAAGTTGTAGTTTAGTCATTATAATAAAACTACAACATATCAATCAAAGGAGGAACTATGGAACAATACGTATCCATTTCAGAATCCGAATGGCAAGTGATGAAAGTTATTTGGGATGAATCACCTCAAACCCTGCAAGAAATATTAACTAAATTACATCATACGGGATGGAGTCCAACCACTATTCAAACATACCTTGCAAGATTGGTAAAGAAGAAAGCACTGATTACTGAACGGCAAGGTAAAGGCTATTTATATTATGCGGCTATTTCTGAAACTGAATGCCAGCTAAAAGAAAGTAAAACATTTTTAGGCCGAGTATATGATGGCTCGCTCGCCAGTATGGTATCCGGCTTTGTAAAAAGTGGCAATCTGTCTGATGATGAATTGTCTGAACTGAAAAAGCTGATTGAGCAGCAGGAGAAAAAAAGATGATTGTTTTTGGTAATATATTCTACATCATAATTTTTATTTCTATAGTAGGAAGCGTATTCTCTATACTTGCACTTTTGGCAAAAAAGGTACTGCATATTGTTATACCGCTTTGGTTTGACGTGTGCGGGATTTGTTTCTTTTTAATCCCATTTATCATCCCTACGTTATGGCTTATTTCACCGGAAGAACCTTCATGGGTTTATGGCTATAAGGTAGCTTGCGCTGTATGGCTGTTCGGAGCTATTGGTTTCGGCGTGTACTATATTACGAGAAGCATATTAGCCTGCTACGCACTAAAGAAGTATCGTGTTTGTGACGATGAGCGAATCAATCGGATTTATTACGACTGTATGTCCATCTCTGACTTGAAAAAAGCGCCTGTATTGTATTTCGGAACGCTGAACGAGCCCGCCTGCGTTGTTACATTCTTCCGTCCTGCTGTCATTCTAAACGAAGTTATCGTAAAGCAGCTTATGGATAAGGAGCTTGGAATTGTCCTCTGCCATGAACTAACACACATTAAGCGAAAACATCATATTTATCAGAATACTTTTAACTTAATCAACATTCTCCATTGGTTCAATCTCTTTGCATGGATTTATAAAAATGATTTTGCCGAGCATTGCGAAATAGATTGTGACCAAAAGGCTCTATCCATTATGAATGATAAGGTAACAGAAATCGAGTATGCGACTGCCATGTTACATTTGATGGAATTATCATCAAATCATCGTAAGCATAAAGCAGGTGGCATGAAAGCTCTTGGCTATCTGCATGCAAAACAACGTATGAACGTTATCTTTAATGAGTCGACAAGGGTTTGGCGAATGATTTGTATGATAATTTTAGTGTTTTTTATAACTTTGACTGTACTGTTTTCTGTCTATGTAAGCCGCTCCTACTTTTACCCTTATTCTGTCGATGACATAGCGTCAGAGTACCTAGCATATTATGATGCTTATTAGGACGAATAATGTTTTTTTATTCAATTAAACTACACATGTAGTTCTAAGGAGGAATTAATGAATAATATTGAAATCAACCACTTGTCAAAACACTATAAAAACGGTGTTATTGCGTTGGACGACATCAGTTTTACCGTCAAAAGCGGTGTATTTGGTTTATTAGGGCATAACGGAGCCGGAAAATCCACTCTAATGAAAGCGTTAGTTACTATTCTTCAACCCGATAGCGGAACTATAAAAGTTTGCGGTTTCGACACGAAAAAGCAAGGCGACGAGGTGCGCAAGCGCATTGGCTATCTGCCACAGGAATTGGCTATGTATTCGACCCTCTCTACCTTCGACTTTGTAAACTATATGGCCGAGCTAAAAGGTGTTCATGACAAAAACGCGGTGAGGCGTGTACTTGAACAGGTTGAAATGCTAGAGTTTTCAAAGAGAAAAATCGGAGAACTGTCTGGCGGTATGAAAAGGCGCGTTGGTATCGCGCAGGCACTTGTGGGAAATCCACAAATCCTTGTGGTAGATGAACCGACTGCCGGACTTGACCCGGAAGAACGGGTGCGTTTTCGCGGTGTACTCTCCCGTTTTGCAAAAGACAGTAAGACCGTGCTGCTGTCTACGCACATTATAGACGATGTTCATCAGGTATGCGAGGAATTGGCTGTGATAAGAAAAGGCCGCCTATTCTATACAGGCACTTCCTCTGATCTTATGAAGCGTGTGAATGGAAAAATAAAAATTTTGAAATTAGAACGGGAAGAACAGTTGATTGATTTACAGAAGCAGGCAGTTGTTATTTCCACGACCTATGAGCGTAGCGGATTGATCGCCCGCATTATGGATGAAGGTATGATTTTTACCGAGGCTGAGTGTGTCCCTGCAACGCTTGAAGATGCTTATGTATATTGTATGGGAGGGAAAGCCCATGCGTAAGTGTTTCTCTATTATTCACTACGAATACAAGATGCAAATAAGGAGTATTGCCTCTTGGAGCGTTTTGATTACGGCTGTGATAATAGCCTTGATAGATAATTTTCCATCAGCGGGAAACCTTGCACGTCTGGAGTTCCTTGCTCAACCTACATACTTCATTTACCGTACGATGAGCCTAGATGCCCTGATTATGGTTTTCGGATTGATGTTTTTGCTTTCAATCCGTATTCCTCTTGATTTAAATACAGATGTTAAAAACTTAATAATGGCAAGCCCTGTAACAAAGGGACAGTACGTATACGGAAAGTTGTTTAGCGGTTTTCTATTTACCTTTACAATGCTTACGCTGTTTATGACACTAAATACCTTAATCTATTTTATAGCAGCGCCCTTTAATATATCGGTAGCAAATTGTCTTATCCCCCTTATGAAAGCACTCGTTGTAAATGGCCTTCCCGTCAGCTTTTTCATCAGTTTTGTTTCAGTAGCACTTCCTGCGGTGATGGATGTACGGTTATTTTATCTGCTTGCTTCTGTTTTGTTTCTGATCAATGCTTTTTCAGTTAGCTCTACAGAACAAATGCCATTCTACCTGATTACTTCCGGCGATTTGATTAAACTGATATGGCAGCATCCGGAATTCCCGTTTCGTAATACCGGCAGCGTTCAGGCAAATCTTTTATTTCTTATAGGATGTGGGCTTAGTGCATTAGTACCTCTATTTCTGAAGCACAGATTTTGGAGGGTTTAATCATGAACCACATTAAAAGTGAACTGAAAATCATGGGGATAAACCCGATACTAATTTCATTTGCCTTTATTACGGTCTTTGTGCTGCTTGCCTTGCTTACTGGCGATTTACTAAATTTAAGCTGCATTGGATTTGAAGTAATATTCCCATTCTACGCCGCTATCGCTATTGGAGAATGGGGAAGAACAAGAGCCGATGACAACTATGATGTAATAGCGTCACAAGGAAGGTCTTTGTTCGTGTGGGTGTTTTTTAGATTTTTGGCTGTATTTGCTACAATTAGCCTGAATGCGGTGTTATGTATGGCTATTGTATCTTATATACGGAACGAAATGCCATTATGGGAGATGTCCTTAATGTACTTTCCCACTGCGATGTTTCTATCCACGCTTGCTGCCATGTTCAATCTCCACATCACACAGGAGCATATTTCAACCTTGACCTGCGGCGTAGTCTGGTTAGTTACAATACTAATAAGAAGTCTACTTCGCCTCCCCGGTATGGAGTATGTCTATTTATTTATCCGATATGCAGGAGATCAGAACGGTGTATGGCTTACAAACAAAGTTGTTCTGCTTATCATTTGCGGTTTTATGTGGGGCGGAATCTATTTATCATGCCGCAGATAAGTGGATTATATTAAATCATCTTCTATACGCAATTAGCCTCCCATTTTTAGTGAAAAGCCTACCACAAACAAGATGAAAATATATATACATATACCTTATGCTAGATTAAAAAAGCTCTGCATTTCCTCTCTACCCCAGATATCTCCAAGAGCCATGACGAAACGATAATAGTTCATCGTCTCATCCAAATCCGGAAGTATTTGATAATACCATAACATAAAACTCCTTGTTAAATCTCTTCTATCGATAAGGTCACATTCTTCAGACCGTGATAATAATTGACTTTTTCCGCTGTGAATTTATAAACGCAATAATCCTCGTCGTCAACTCCTTGGGGGTAATAAATCTCACAACCGTCCCGCCAAAGGAAAGCTTTTGTGTCATGATCGGTACAGACTTCTATTGTACCGGTGAATAATGCTCCTTTGAACTGTTCATTGTTGCAGTAATAAACCGATGCTTTCGGATTTTTCAGGAATTGCCCTACTCGCTTTGAGCTTGTATTGGTCGAAAAATATTGTACCCGAATATCATTGCTTTCAAAAACCATCATTGCCTTCATTTGGGGATAGCCTTCTTCATTGACCGAAGCAAGATAGGCAATTTTACTGTTATTACGCAGAGCACGGATGTCGGATTTGATACTTTCATTCATTTTGAATTCTCCTTTTTCATTAGATTATTTAATATCCTTATCAGGCAATCTTCAAAGGCGATAATTTCATCATCATTAAAACCCTCGTAGAAAATCTCACTCATTCGCATGGATACTTCTTCGTACTGACTTTTCATCTTATCCGCGGCTTCCGTAAGCTTGATTTTGACTTTTCTTCGATCAGACGGGTCAAATTCCCGCTTGATATGACCGGAGCCTTCGAGTCTGTCAAGCATACTTGTCAGTGTAGTTTTAGCGAGCCCTGTCTTTTCTGAGAGTTCGCTAATAGGGATATTATCATTATTCCACAGCACGAACAAAATTCGGCCTTGTGCCCCATTAAACTCATCGACTCCAAATTCCGCTAGCAGCTTTTCAAACACGCGCCCTTGAATTTGCTTGATTTTACTAATCATGAATCCTCCGTTGGTTTTAGGTATCAAGTATATCACCTCCTCCTATATAGAATATTACTATATAGTACTATTGTCAATCACTATTTGTAAGGTAATTATGTCCTAACCATCTTACTCAGGAGCTTCATTCTGTTTGCATATGGAAACCCCCATGGTATATTGCGACATGGGGGTTTCCATATTATTATTTTTTAATTTACATTATGGTTAATTGGTTTCCGTCAGGATCATGTATAATCAGGCATTTTCCATAACTTTCATTTAGTAGCTTGAAATCAAAATATTTCTTTTCCTCTAAACGCTTTACGATATCCTCCATTCTACCTCGAACTGCAATCTCAACCGGGCCGTTACCCTTACCCCAGTTTTCTTCTCTCCACAGGCAGATCTGAAAAGCATCTACACCAAGACCCAATTTAATTCCGTCAATATCCTTATTATATCCCGGAAACATGATCGGAATTCCAAGAAGATCATGATAAAACGATTTCATTGTTTCGATCTGGCTGGTATGTAAGTTCACACAATACAATTTCCTAATCATAAGAGTCTGACCAAATGTTTCTTCACTTAACCCTTGTAAAAAACTAAGATTCTTTATAATCAGATGAGCTTTCCACCAATTTTCTGCAATGTACCACTGCTCTAAATAATCCTCCCACTTCCAGTTAATTGACCAGGTTCCATCCGACTTCTGAGTATTCTTTATAAAATCACACTCATCATTTGCTAACTCTTTGAAGCTCTGATATAAATAATTCTCCTTATCCATGAAGAAGTTTGAAGGTTTACATACATATTCAACTATCCAGGAAGCCCTATCCCAT
This sequence comes from Bacillota bacterium, assembly GCA_023414875.1. Lineage (GTDB taxonomy): Bacteria > Bacillota > Clostridia > Lachnospirales > Lachnospiraceae > Mobilitalea. Next base: position 14,270 of record JAEZMV010000013.1, read on the forward strand.
GTGATTGTCTTATTAATCTTCTGTAATAAAAGCTTCTCGACTTCTTCGATTGACAACTCATCGGCCAGTCCCACCTTACGACAATACTCTGTCATCCTCACGTAACAGGCAAGTATATGCATCTCATCGCATTTATCTGTTTCCTTCAGACAGAGAATCGCATCTTTCACAATACCATGGCATTTTTTATATAAAGCACTATCCTTATCGGCGAACCTCAAAGCAAAGCCTGCTAATGCAGCAGTTGGATTATATATAATCGTATCATAGGATTGAATGTTATAGTGCCACCAAGAGGCATGGGGATAGTCATTATTGGATGGCACTGTATTAAGCCAGCACCTTCCATTAAAATCCTTACCGCTTTCTAAGTATTTGAGTATTCCCTGAATAATAGGGTGGTCCTCTTCTAGACACACCTCATTCAGAATTTCAGTCGCTGCCCAGGTTTGTATTGGCGAAGATAATGGGTTAAAGGAATCTGCTTCCAAAGCATCTCCAAATCCTCCATCCTCATTTTGGTATTCCATAAGAGCTGACAATACTGCCTCCCGACTTCCATTTTCAAATAGATACTGAAATCGAGCTATATCTAAATATCTGGCATTAAAGTAAATCCATTTTCTTGCCCTATCAAAAATATCGTTATGCATTAATTTACCTCCTTTGTATTTCAATTACACATAAAATACACTAATATCGGAAGTATGTATAGAATAAATGCGACATCATTATTAAGTGTCCATTATCTGAAAACCGTCTTCTCTTCCATGGCATATATCTTTGCCTCGCACGGTGTTATACCATGATACATTTTGAACTCCCTCAACAAATGAGATTGATCACTATAGCCTAATTGAAGTACCAGTTCATTCACATCTTGGCTTAGGAGAATTCCCCTCCACGTATTTTGGTACCTAATAAGATTAGTAAATTGTTTAGGTGATAAGTCCATTCTGGTGCGAAACAAACGTTCCAGCTGCCTTCTTCCGATAAAACACTGGTCAGCGAGCGCATCGATCCGGATATTCCCCTTATTCTTTAGAACATGATACATAACATTCATAAAATCCGTGTCCAGAAATTTTTCGTTGATGTGTTTTATTAGAAGCTTGTTCGAAATATTTATGAAGTCGTCAAAATTACTGTCTATGCTTATATTTTTCTTTATCTCATTTACATAATAACTCATATGGAAATCCGCATCCAAGAGTACATTTCGCGTGTCTTGCAGTGTATCGCCTGAAAGTATAGAAAAACTCCAAACATAGAATCTTACCGCAAAAAATTTCTTATTTGTAAAAGAAGCTGAAATATGGTCAAAATACGGCTTATCATTAACACCACAGAAAGTAGCGATGACGATACCCTCTCTGTTTACAGAAAAAATGATATCTACACATGTATCAGGAATTACAAGGTTATCATATTCTTCTGGAATGCTTTCATAATACCAATAGCACCGTACATATGGCGCAAGCGCAGCATTGGCCCCTCTTTCAATATAGGTATAATTTCTATTGCCTGCAATCAGTGGCATATATAGCTTTCTTAAATCCATATTCTTCTCCTCCTACGAATAATAGGACACCTCATATAGACTTTAATCTATATAATATACTGCTAAACTCATACACTTTGAATAATAAGCTGCTCATCTTCACAGTCTCTGCATCCTCGTTCAAATCAAGGAGCTTATTCTGACATTATGACTACCTAGGTTGCAGAACTTGACCTTCCTCTGTCTCGATTACTTCTACCTATATTTTACTATATAATTTCTTTTGCTACAATCGAACATGATATTAAAAATACGAGGAGTCTGCAAAAACAGACTCCTCGTACCGAATGCTACCTGGTTACTATGTGTTGGTTTATATGAACATTCTCTACTTCATAATGAAAAGTCTGTTCAAGAACAAGATGAGGATTAGGTCTCCAAAATCATTAATACTACTTACATAAAAACCGGTTGACATTCAAACAATATTTTGTTATTATTTACCTACCAACCGTTTGGTTAATATCTCTAATTATGGAGGTCTCAGTTATGGGTCAGGGTTTAATAACAAGGGAAAGAATCTTTCAGGCTGCACTGAAAACCTTTGCCCTACATGGCTTTGAAGGTGCACGTATGGATAAGATCGCTGCCGAAGTCGGTATTAATAAAGCTTCTCTTTACTTTCATTTTAAAAACAAGGAAGAAATCTTCTGGGAGCTATTTAAAGACATCGTACAAAAATACCGGGATAAGATGAAGACAATCGTAATAGGCTTCCAGAATATTCCATGTAAAGAGCGCTTAAAAACGATCTGTCGTGAATATCTGGAATATAACTATGATAATGCTGAAATGGATTTCTGGAATCGCGTATACTATTTACCTCCTTCCAACCTAAGAGAAGAAATTATTTCAATTACTTCAGAAAGCATGAAGGAATTTGTCGCCGATCTGGCCTTTATCATGGAGGAAGGCATAAAGCAAAAAGAGCTTCGGCCTATGAATCCAAGTCATATGGCGAATACATTTTATTATATATTAACCTGCATCGATTTATCGTCAGGGTTAATGGATAAAGAACAGGCTCTACTAGATATGGATTGCTGTTTTGAAGTTTTATGGAATGGGATAAAGGGTATGTAGGAACCTTTTATTTAACAAGTGAATTGGCTTGCCAATTCATCTTGTTTTTTCTTGTTAATCTACCGAACGGTAGGTAGTCTATGTAACGACTTGCTATTAGTATGTTATGAATAAAACCATTATATAAAGGAGGATATTATTATGGAACAAAGAGTTTTAGGAAAATCAGGGATTAAGGTCAGCCCTATGGGACTGGGCTGTTGGGCAATCGGAGGTCAATTTTATATGGACGGTAAAGTTGATGGTTATGGTGAGACCGACGATAACATGTCAATCACAGCAATCAAAACTGCATTAGATTTAGGTATTAATTTTATTGACACCTCAGATACCTATGGTGTCGGACATAGTGAAAGGTTAATCGGAGAGGCAATCAAAGGTCGTAGATCTCAGATTGTCCTCTCCACCAAGTTCGGTTACTTTGGTAGTGATGCCACAAAAACTCTTCAGGGTTACAACATATCTCCGGATTACATTGAGAGGGCCTGCGAGGCTTCTCTGAAACGTCTTCAGACAGACTATATCGACCTTTATTTGCTTCATGTATGGGAAATCGGACTATCAGAGATGGAATCTGTAATCCAAACCTTGGATAAACTCGTTTCCAAAGGGAAAATTAGAACATATGGCTGGAGTACAGATTTAACGGGTGGTGCCAAATTATTTGCAGAACATCAAAACTGTAGTGCCTTCATGCAAGAGTTAAATGTCCTTTTTGGTAATGAAGAGCTTCTTAAGCTATGCGAGGAAAAAGGACTTGCTAGTATTAATCGCAGTCCCTTAGCGATGGGCTTATTAAGCGGAAAATTTAATAGAGACTCTATATTGACCAAGGAAGATGTCCGCGGAGCTGGTCATACTTGGGTTGATGCAATGTTCAAGGATGGTAAACCCAATCCCAATGCTTTTGATAAAATAAATGCGATCCGAGATATTTTAACTACCGGAGGAAGGACACTGGTTCAGGGCTCCCTCGCCTGGCTTTGGGCTAAGAGTGGGGTTACCATCCCGATGCCGGGCTTCAAATCCGTAGAACAGGTTAAAGAAAATGTTAAATCCATTGATTTCGGCCCACTTCCACAGGCTCAAATGATGGAAATCGACAAGATTTTAAGGAGTATGGAATAATATCAAGACTACACAGGAATCTTTGAACCCCCCATGGCATTGGAGTCATGGGGGGTCCATCGACCTAAATTTTGATCGTAGACTGATTATCTTCCTTTTTTTCCGATATATAATATACATAATTATAATCATTATAAATAATGCTCCCCATCCGGTAAGGCCTATCAAGAAGAATATAAAACTAGAAGAAAATAAGCACATAAACGCAATAAAACAACAGAGGGCAGAGGTAAAACACAGTCCACTTAATATAATACCATATTTCCCTTCCTTAATAAAAATAACACCTAAAAATAAAACAGATACAGGGAATAAAGTAGTCCATGAAAGCAGTTCAATATTGCGGCTTATCGAATAATCTCCATAAAAATTCAAAACGCTTTTTACGGGATCGCTTGTCAATAAGGCACTAATGCCTGCAAATCTACCAATAAAAATCAAAGCTGAGAAAAGAATGGAAAAAATATAAGCAACCTTTCCGCAATTCTTATTATGTTCTGTATGATTAATATCCTTAACAAAGAATACATATATTACTGCTGATAAAATTACCACAATATGTATAATAAATTGCATGCTCGTATTGCTCACCAATTGCATTTTTAAAATAAACGTTAATGCTACTAATATCAAATATAGCAAATCTATTAATAACAAATTTACAGCCCAGTTTATTTGATTAAGAGCTCTTCTATAATTAGAATTCCTCATAATTTATTTTTAGTAGCAGACTGTATGGTATGTTTGAAAGCATTGTGAAATAAACATTTCTAACTATCTTTACACAAAACACTGTCTACTACGTTCTCCTTTCTATAAATTTATCAAAACTGAATTTATGTGTTCACCTATCAGATAGACAAATTGAAATTTGGCGGCCATCATAACTGTGTTATTTCGTCGGCAATCATCTGAACAGTTTTGTTGCTGGTATCAATTTTAATAGAGTCGAGAGTTTGATACATTGGTATTCTTTCTACACTTCTATCAATAACATCTACAGTACGAATACCCTTTTCCACATCTGCCGTTAATCTCTCTCGCAAATGGATTTCATCTATATCCAGATAGCCACAATGCTCATATAGTTTTTTCGCTGTTGGGTTATACACGTTCACATATAATCGGATACCCGTTGCTTCTAATTCTATTTTCAAATCATTCGCTTTATTAGCTGTTTTCTTTTTTACTCTCTCTGCCCACAGTATCTATCTGCTTGTAGCCATTACATTAATAACTATACAGTATCATTATTTAATTTGCAATATGTCCCAATTCAAAAGGATGATTGTAAAGTCTCACGCATGGCCTCCCCTTTTTAAAAAGCCCTTCTAAACAAATATATAAAAATTCAGTAGCATGCTGATCAACACACCTTCGTAACGCCACCCATATAGCTCGTCCGGTATATATGTAAAATACTTGCATTTTATGGAAATATTTTATATTATGAGAGTAAGGGATTTTTAAAAATTCGTTCAGGGTAGCACTGATAAAACTGAAGTATAATCTTTCATGAAATCTATAGTAGTTAATAAACTAATATTCAAATAGAAAAGGAGATGGAAATCGTATGAAAACGCAATAACACCGGGTGTAATGATGGATTTTGACACTACAATCCTTAATACGACAGCCGGGAAAGATGTTGCAACCAACGGAATTATAAGATTTGAATTAAAGGATGACACAGCTGGAGTTGCGGAAGTTTCAGATGCTGGTATCCTTACTCCTTCCTATCCCGGAGCATTTAGCATTAGAGCTGTTTGTTTTGAGAGCACAGATAATTATAAGGTTTGGTTGGAGAATAAGGAGGATAATGCTGATTATTTAACAGCAGCCAGTAGCTGGGTAACCGTTAATGTACAATCTACAGAAGCCACTGCTTCAACGCAGAAAGAATTAAATAATTTATTATCCTCTGATATTATTACCAAAATCACAATATCTGCTAAAGATCAATATTTCATTATATCAAAGAATGATTATTCTGATAAGACGCTTGTTGTTGATACACCTAATACGAAAATTGATAATCAAGCTACATTTAAGGAAATCTACATAAAATCAGCCTCGAAATGGAATGAGTATGCGGTAGATAACAGCTTTACTGTATATAACTGTGGTATTGAGTTTAATATCGATAAACAAGCCCAGGTGAAATATATTAAACTGGATTCGTTGTCTACGAATTCTGTGACCACTGATCCGTACAATAATAATATTGTAATGAACGTCAATGGTACCCTTAGAACACTTGATGTTATGACTGGAAACAATATATCTATTAGCGGAACAGGAAATTACGTAACTGTTAACGTAATGGGTAGTAAATCCAACATAAGATCATCCATTCCAATTATATTAAATTCATATGTTGACTTCGATGCCTCATTATTAATTGGTTCCGAACATTCCTTTCTATTTATATATGGAGATGTTACTGCTACTGTAGAAAATATAACAACAGATGTATTGCATATCTATAATGATGGGGACTATGTAGATTTGAAATCAAGCCATACCCTGAAAAAAATAGGTAAAACATTCTCAAGTAATCCAATTAATACATATTTTATTACAAAGCAGACACCCATCGCATCTTCAGTTGTGCATTCAACTGCGATAATTCCAGGAAAAGCATTAAGCACTTCGGTATTGCATGGAACGTTTTACTATAATTCAATGTTGATCAACGGAACATTAACCTGGTGTGAGCCTGATACCGTGGTAAACTCCACTGGTTATTACGATTGGATTTTTACACCCACGGATTCAGTCCATTATAATGCAGTATCCGGAAAGGCATATGTCGTGGTAAATTAATTCCTTGATAAATATAGCTTTAAGAACACCATTTTACTCTCGGTGGAACATTATGAAATCTCAAATGTATAGCCTAACCATCTAATGAAAACCCTGCCGAAAAAGGCAGGGTTTTTAATATGTTAAAATCGAATTTGTTCAACTTCCAGCTCTATTAACTTCTTAATATCATCTGCATGATAATCTTCTTGATTTATATTAAAACGGAATATTCTTCTGCGTATCTTGAGTATGGTACACTCCTGACATCTAATATATAGTTTATATCATGAATTTTAAGCAACTTTATAAATTCATTTATATTATGTTGTGAATGACCAACCGTATATAATAATTCCATATTATCACTTCCTATAATTATTGTGTGGTTAACCTTTATCTATAATTTAATAATATCATCTTAAGTCTTTCCTTTACATATTGTCGCAGTTCAAGAGGTTCTATTATCTCGGCTTTTCCTATGATATCCATGGCTTCATTGCAGGCGCATTCATACTTATGCATATTAACTACAGCAAAAATATTATCATTGACTATATGCGTTTGATATATTTCAAGGTTATTTAGTATATCTCTGTCATATTTATGCAACTTTATAGTAACCGAATACCTTTCAGCATCGTTACGATTTTTTTTAAAACTATCTTCACTTGTCCTCCAATATTGTGTCAGTAAAAAGTTAGCAGGTATTGAAAATGATTCTTCCAGTAATTCAACCTTTTTTATTCTTTCACATTTAAATGTTCTTACCTCTTTGCTGTGTTCGCAATGAGCTACAAGATACCATTCCATATTTTTAACAACCATTCCGTATGGATGAACATTTCTTTCACTATTTTTACCCTCATTTTTTTCATACCAGATTCTAAGCATCTTTGATTGCCATACTGATTTTCTGATTATATCTAAAAATGGTACATCTGCTCGTTTTCCCCACCAGGGAATTTCATCATAATAAAAACGTTCTCTAGCTTTTTTGATGTCTGAACTATACTCTGACGGAAGACTTTTCTCCAGTTTGAGCAGGGTATTTTCCAGCTTCAGTCCGGCATTCGTTTGCCCTTCAGGACGGATACCAATTCCACACAAATAAAGATTGATAACATCTTCCGCATATAGATGGTCCATATCAATATGATATCCATCCATTAAGTAAAATCCTCCATTAGGTCCTGTAGTTGCAGTCAACGGGATACCTGCTTCACATAATGTATCGATATCTCTGTAAATGGTTCTAATCGTAACTTCAAGCGCCTGAGCTAATTCCTTTGCATTCATATGTCCTCTAGATTCAATTAATAATAATATTGCAATCAACCTATGTAACCGCATTATAACCCTGCCTTTTCTTTTTACTTAGGTAATACACTCCCAGCTTATTTGACAATTATGTTTCCCTATACTTTTAATAACACCGTTAAAATATTTCTAATATTATATTATTTATGACATATAGCTGTCAACAATCCTTTGGTAAAATACAAATTATAAACTATAAAAGAAATGTTTGTACTTGCATAATCCATAGTAAAAATATATGTTCAAAAAGCATGTACAAAATAGGAGGAAATTATGAAAATAGGAGTACTGGGAACAGGCTTTGGTTCTACTCATTTAGAAATCTATAAAAAGATTGATGGAGTTGACATTGCCAAATTATATGGTAGAAACGAAGAAAAGCTAAAGTATCTTGGTGAAAAATTTAAAGTAACAACAACTCAGAATATATCCGACGTTATTCATGACCCTGAGATCGAATTAATTGATATTTGTCTTCCGACAAAAGTACATACCCAATATATTCTTGAAGCATTAAAGGCCGGTAAAAATGTTTTTTGTGAAACGCCTCTTTGTTACAATCGTGATGAACTAACCTTAATAATGAAAGCTGAGCAAGAATACGGAAAACATGTGTTTGTGGATCAGTTTATTAAATTTCAATCAGAGTATCAATATCTTTACAAAGTATATAAAGATAATTCTTATGGCAAACTCAAATCGCTTACCATTACAAGAAAAACGCCTCCAATTTGGGGATCATTGGGAGTCAGCAAGATTATTACAGACCTTATGCTTCATGATCTTGATTATTCTGTATGGCTTCTTGGAATACCATATAATAAATATATAGCTGCAATTTCAAGTAATCAGGATGAAGCATATGTAAGAGCTAATCTTCAATATAATAATACGAATATAGATATTATTGCTTCTTCTATGATGCCTAAAAGCTTTCCTTTTACCGTAGGTTATGAAGCTATTTTCGAAAAAGGATTGCTGGAATATCATGCAAGCTTTACTCCTGAAGGACCTATAAGTTCTCTTACAGAATATACATCAAGTAAGAAAAATGAAATAAAATTAGATGATCAAAACCCGTATGAGTATGCGATAAGGCATGTTATCGAATGCTGTAAATGTAAGCAAGAATCCGTTATTAGTGCTTCGACTGCTGCCAATTCCCTAATAATTGCATTTGATCTAAATAATATGTTGCATCATGTATAGTATTACGATTTGTCTTTTATGATGTGGCAGGCTGTTTGCTTTTAAGACCATTCAGCGCAAGATTCTCCCCACTAGCAAACCCCCTGTTACAATGACGTAGCAGGGGGTTTGCTTTTTTGTAGAATGCTCAATTTTATACTTTTAGAATATTTATAATGAAACCCATTAAAAATGAAAAAATGATCACATATAATAAATACATTATAAACCGTCGAGTACCCAATACTATTTTGACAGCACCCAGATTTGTTATTTTGGTAGCCGGTCCGGTAATCATAAATGCTGCTGCGGATCCCATGCTCATACCGTCATATAGCCACCCTCGTAAAAGAGGTATCGTTCCTCCCCCGCATACGTAAAGTGGAACACCAATGGTAGCAGCCATCAACACACCAAATCCTTCGTTTCTACCAAATAAATTAACAAATGCATCTGTTGGAACATATCTCTGAAACAATGCTGATAATGCTATTCCTAATAAAAAGTATAACCCCGTAGCCTTAACATTCCGAATGAAATTCTTAAGTAAACGTATCAGAATATTAGGGTCTGTGTCACGGCTTTTTGGTTCCGCAAAGGAAGAAAAGTTAAAAAAAGAGGTTTTCTTGTAAAATATATGTACTAGCAGCCCCGCTATGATACCACACAGAAAGCAGGATGCAATCCTTACGACTAGTGCCGTAGTTCCTAATGCTACACTGTATATAATCAGCTGAGGATTGAGTAAGATAGATGCCATCATAAAAGCAGCCAACCAATCATCTCTCATTCCCTTCTCTGAAAAGGATGCAGCAATCGGAATTGTACCATACATGCAAAGCGGTGAGGCTATGCCCAATAAACAGGCTGGGATAATACCTAATACCCCCAACTTTTTATCCTTCATACTTTTAAAAAGTAGATGAATCTTCTCCTTACCAAACACAGACACAACCGATCCGAGGATCATACCTGTCAGCCAGTATGGAAAAATCTGATTAAATTGAATACTAAAATAAAATCTGAGATAAACAGATTCCCTGTGTAATATTTCAATCATCAAGATTAACCAATTCATATACACGGTAACCAAGACCAATTGCTTCCGCGTGTTCCAGTGTGTGAAGTCCATTCAAATTTTCAATTCTGCGTACTAGAGATTCATTATTTTCAGCAGCATATACAAGATCGATACATGCCTGATCTAGCGCTACCGGATCGGTAGAAGCTAAAATTCCAATATCATGAATATCAGGCTCAGCAGGTCTACCATTACAGTCACAGTCTATGCTAATTCGATTCATGACATTAATATAGACAATTTGTTCGCCCTTACCCAGACTGTCAGAAACTGCTAACCCTGCTTCAGCCATAGACTCTAGGAAGTCATCCTGAACTCCTCCCCACGGACTGGTTTTACTTGTTCCTGCAGTATGTATCAGACATTTTCCCTCGGTAGAACCAAAACCTATGGAAATATTTTTTATAGCGCCACCATAACCTGCCATCTCATGTCCTTTGAAATGAGAAAGAACAAGATAGGAATCATAATTTGCAAAATGAGAGCCTACAATATCTTCCTTCAAATGGGTTCCTCCTGCTACCGGAAGGCTCATAGAACCGTCAGCATCTAAAATATCCACCTCTGCAATATCAGTAAAACCATGATCCTTTGCCACCTGAAGGTGCATCTCTGTATTCATACGGGAACCGCCATAAGCCGTATTGCATTCCACAATCGTACCCTCTAAGGTCTGCACTAATTCCTTTATTAATTCCGGTTTCAGATAGTTACTGGATGGTGGCTCGCCTGTGCTAAGCTTAACACCAACCTTTCCTTCAGGTGTCCAGCCCAAAGCCTCATAAGCTGCCATAAGGCCCTCAGGACTGATATCCGTTGTCATATACACTTTAGGTGTTTCCTCCGGCGAAAGGGTCACCTTTTCTACTACCGGGGTAACCGTAGGTTCTATATTAACAGTAGGTTCTATAGAATCTGTAGGTTCTTTCGTATCCGTAGGTTCAGGACTGCTGTTTTCTGAATTATCAGTATCAGAACCAGTAATATTACCGCTCTCCTTAGAATTTCCACATGCTACAAGGGAAAAAAACATTAATAGTATCATAATTAAACTCGTAATCCATTTTAGACTCATTTAACTCACTCCCCATTCCTTTTACTATTTTGTTTTGACAGCATAATATGATTTACTCTATATTAAATTAGTTTGAATACTAATGTAGTTTTATTACTGCCTAATATCCCCTATACCACTATGGAAAAGTTTTATATTTATTGTATATTATTTCTTTAAATTTGTAAATATTTATTCAAATAGTCCTATTTTGGCTGTCAACTCTAAAGTTCTTTTCCGAAACAATAGCCCATCACAAAGGCGTGGTGGGCTATTCGTTTGCGTTCTGGAAGCTCAGCAATTTAATGCTTACAAAACATAATCAACTGTATCGATAGTCTCCTTCACATAATTCTCAAGTAACTCCTCCTGCTTACGCTCTTCCTCCATCAATCGATCATTGATTTCACTAAGTTTCGTATAATCACAGGCAATTTCAGGGCTTTCCATCAATGCTTTTAATCTTTCAATCTCTCTTTCCGTCTCTTCTACCATCATTTCTATCTTTTTCATTGCCTGCTTCTTTCTGTCCTGAGCTTTTTTATCCCATTCCAGTCCACTGAGTTTTGCTTTAGAAGCGTTTTTCCGGTCCGCAAAATTACCGGAAGCTTCAGCTACATCAGAAGATAACACTCTTTCATTATATTCTTGATAACCAAAAGGATAATAGTTCACCTTGTCAGTTCCAAATACCAGCAAGGAATCTGATATTTTTTGTATGAAGTACCGATCATGGGATACGAATAGAATGGTACCTTCATAGTTCATGAGCATAGCCTCCAGTGCCTCCTTCCCCACGATATCCATGTGATTCGTCGGCTCATCCAGAATAAGCAGATTGGGTCTTTTCTTCAGAATTTTAGCAAGGGTCAACCGAACCTTTTCCCCACCTGACAACTGACAGACTTTTTTATATACCGCATCTTGGGTAAATAAGAAGCAGCCGAGAGCAGAACGAGCTTCTGACAATAGCATCTCCGGGAACTCATCACAAAAATTCTCTAATACAGTCTTGTTATTCTCATTCTGAGCAAGCTGTTGGTCAAAATAACCCGGATCAATTTGAAATCCATAGGAAAATGTTCCGGTTATCTGATTGATCTGTCCTATCAGTGTTTTCAAAAGTGTTGATTTTCCGATCCCATTTTCACCGATCACTGCAAGTCTCTGCCCCTTCCTTAGCGCAAAGCTAACTTCACATAGTGGCTTGTCATAGCCGATAACTAGTCGGTTTACCTTAAGAACCTCCTGTCCTCCGGCCCTTAACGGCTTAAATTCCGTATGAAAGGACTTAAGATCGTATTTCTCAGGTTCCTCAACAAGATCCATGTGTTCAATCTGTTTCAATTTGGATCTGGTCATCGCTACCTTTGTTGGATGGTGCTTATACTTCTCGATTAAGGTCATGAGCCTTGTTACTTCCTTCTGTTGCATTAGATAATCCTTCTGCTGTTTATCCCAGTTTAATCGCTTTTGCTTCACAAAAGCCGAATAATTTCCCTGATATCGTGTCATCTTATTATGTTCGATTTCATAAGTAACCTCTGCTATCTTATCTAGAAACATTCTGTCATGTGAAATGATAACAACCGCTTTGGGGTACTTCTTTAAATATTGTTCAAGCCATTCAATCGTGGGTAAATCTAGATGATTGGTAGGTTCATCTAGTAGCAAGACATCGGGTTTGCTTAGCAACAGTTGAATGAATGCCAGCTTCGTTCTCTGCCCTCCGGAAAAGTTTTTGATAGGGCGTTTCAAATCCGTCAGATTAAATCCAAACTTGGTAGCGACGGTTTCCATTTCCGATTGATAGGTATAACCACCTGAATGCTCAAAAAGCTCCAGTGTTTTAGAATAACTCTCCAGAACTTCTTTCGACTGGTCCGTTTCCATGCGGATGCAAAGCTGCTCTAGCTTTACCTTCCAATCAAGTATAGTTGCAAAAGCCTTAAGAAGCTCTTCTTCCGCTGTTGAATTCTCGTTCTCAAAGCTGATCTGCTGTAGGAACCCAATTGTTGTATTACCAGCCTTACTGATCCAGCTGTCTTCCTCACTATCTAAATTGTCCATTGAAAGCATTCCTGCTATTAGCTTGAACAAAGTGGTTTTACCACAGCCGTTTCGCCCAACAACTGCAATTTTCTCTGTATTTCTAATTTCAAAGTTTATATGCTCAAGTATAGTATCAGCTGCATATTTCACAAGTCCGTTATTGATTTGATAAATCATAGATATCCCTTTCCTTTCTTTAGACCTCCTGGTTTCCAGGTGGTTCTCCTGGTTGCTGTTCTTCAGTGTATTGTTCTTCTACTTAATCGGCTGTTAAGGCACACAAAAATGCCGGATCAGGTGAGCGGCTGCAAACCTGTCCGGCAGTTTTTGTGTATTGCGAATGAATGAGTTATTACATCACTTGTTTAGTTACAAAGTTGCGCAAATCTACGCAGGCAACTATGTAGGTGACCTTTTGACACTCAAATCTTTATATAATAAAACTGCAGACAGGCGCATGCTGCTGCAGTTACATATCAATGAATCAATCCTGATCACTATTCTTAAACTAGGACGCCAAAATAAGGTATTCGAAATAATTCTCATGACAAATATCAGGAGAAAAATCGAATAAGAATTGGCATCAACTATTTTAAGAAATGTAACCTCCGTGCAAAGCATAGCCGACTTTTTTCAATTGTGGTCTTTGCGCGGAGATAAGTATCACTGTTATAATTCTATTTGTAGTTTTCACAGAATTGTTCCTTTCTAACTTACTTTTATTCATTATATCATATTTTACTGTAAATACAAGTTACAAAAACCTAGTCGTAAGAGCTCTAATAATGGCACAATGATAGTTATAAACCATAATACTTTCCTGCATAAGAAGCCCATTCCGAATAATTCGCTAAAGGTTCTCCTATTTCAATAATATGTCCATCGGGATCACGGAATCGAAATACTCTCTGCCCCCACTTCTGTCTCTCAATCGGATGAATAAGATCAATCTTACTGCAAATTCGGTCAAACATTTCTTCCAGATTATCTGTCTCAAAGTAGAATAGCATATTATTTCTACCCTGCAAATTCTCCACATCTTCAGATTCATTTTTAAATATTGTTGTATGTAATTCCTTGGCCTGATGAATTGAAAAATGCATTTCAAATAGAATATAGACCTCATGATCTTCGAGTATTTTCAGCCCCAAAACATTCATGTAAAATTGTTTAGAAACTTCAATGTCTCTAACAAATGCAGTTGGATGTAAAAATTGTATCTTCATAAATCTCCTTTTCTGCGCTTCTTTTGCGCTGTGACATCACACTTACTTTAAATTTATTGAATTTTCTTTTACATTCATATAATAATTCAAACATACCGATTTTTGCAAGTACCTATAATGCTATTTATACTAGTACAGACAGTAAATTATAAAGAAAGGTTACTATGGCGAGACTAAAAACACAGATTCAAAGCCATGAAACAAGAAGATTAATAGTGCCCTAACTACTTGTATTTTCCAATAATTAATTTATAATGATATATGTAGCAGGCAACAAAAAGAAGCAATGAATAAATATAAAATCATTATAACTTCCGGTACCTTATCTACGAGTTGATACCGGGATATAGATAAGGAGATAATATGTCAGGCAAACACTACACTGCAGAAGAAATCAAAAATAGGATTGAAGATTTATTAAACCGTATGAGCCTTGCACAAAAAGCAGCTCAAATGATACAAATTCCATATTCAAAGATTACCCGTGAGGAAGCTCTTGAATGGGCAAGAAAAGGAGCCGGTTCGTTTTTGCATGTACTTGGTGATAATGCGCGTGAGCTTCAACAAGCTGCCTTGGAGACCGACTTGGGAATTCCTATCATCTTTGGGATTGATGCAATACATGGACATGGACTGAATGAGAATGCTACCATATTCCCTTCCCAGCTTGCTTCCGCTTGTAGCTGGAATCCGGAGCTGGTTGAAGCAATGGGACGAGTTACAGCCCGTGAGGTTGCAACTGATGGGCTGCACTGGACCTTCTCTCCTGTTCTTTGCCTTGGTCGTGACACTCGCTGGGGCCGTATTGATGAGACCTTCGGTGAAGATCCTTATCTTGCAGGAGAACTGGGAGCCTCTATCATAAGGGGTTACCAGGGTAATAGTCTGGATGACGACGAAAGTATTCTCGCCTGTGCAAAGCACTACATAGCTTATGGTGAGGCTTTGGGCGGACGTGATTCCTGTGATACCGAAATTACAATGCGTAAAATTCGTGAGGTTTTATTACCTCCTTTTGAAAAGGCTGTGAAAGCAGGTTGTGCTACGATTATGACTGCATACGGTTCAATCGACGGAACTCCGATTACTGTGCACAAAGAATTGATGAGAGATATTCTAAGGGATGAGTTAGGATTTGAAGGCTTCGTTGTAACGGACTGGGATAACGTAAACAGTCTTGTCACCAATCAGCATATAGCAGCTGATATCTCAGAAGCCTCACGAATGGCGGCAATTGCCGGAAATGATATGATTATGACAAGCTTAGAGTTCTACAATGCAGTAATCAAGCTGGTTGAGGATGGTTTACTGGAGGAAGAGGTCATTAATGAGGCCGTACTTAATATTCTTAGCATTAAGTTTCGTATGGGATTATTTCAAAAACCTGAAAAAAAGGGAAAGCCCGGCTGCATCGGCTGCACAGAGCATCTTGAGCTTAGCAAAAAGCTTGCCAGAGAAAGTATCGTGCTTCTTGAAAACAACGGCATCCTACCTTTAAAACAAGAAGTGAAGAGTATCGCGGTGATAGGGCCAAATGCGGACGATATCCGCGCACAATATGGAGACTGGGCTTATTTTACACATCCCGAACCAAATCCGGACAAAAAACCGGTTCCACCCTACTACACCGTGCTTGATGGTATGCGTGAACTAACGAAGGACAAAGATATCAGGATAGAGTACCAACCGGGATGCTCTATTCATACTTCAGATATGGACACTTTAAATAAGGCGAAAGCTGTCGCCCAATCCTGTGATGTTATCGTATTAGTACTTGGCGACAATACCGATCAGCATGGAGAATATAAGGATAGAGCTAACCTAGCTTTGACAGCTTCTCAAACCGAATTATTTCAACAGTTACGAGAACTGAATAAACCGATAGTAACCGTGCTGGTAGCATCAAAGCCGCTTTGTATTGATACTATCGCTGAGAAGTCAGATGCCCTTATTGTTGCCTTTAATGGCGGAATGTTTGGCGGACTTGCAGTTGCAGAGGTAATATACGGTGATATCAATCCCTGTGGAAAACTGCCAATATCGTTCCCCCGCCACAGCGGACAGCTTCCTGTCTACTATAACAGCCTTCCAGGATGGCATGGCGGAAAATATGTGGATTTACCCTCTGAGCCATTATATGTATTTGGCGAAGGAAAATCCTATACTAGTTTTAACTATACCAATCTGCAATTTGATGCAAAAAACCTTACTGCAAGTATTGATGTCGCAAATACCGGTCTAAGGAACGGCACTGAAACCATACAGGTTTATTTCAGAGACTCAGTCAGCTCTGTGATAACTCCAATTAAGCAGTTGATCGCATTTTCTAGGGTTAACCTTGAACCAGGCGAGAAACAAACCGTAAGCTTTCAATTTAATCTAAAGGATTTCTCTCTTGTAACACCAGCCGGGACCCGCATTACCGAGCCCGGAGAGTTTGTCCTTATGGTGGGCTCGAGTTCAAAGGAAGAAAACTTATTGCAAGTGAAGTTTGTCTTATAAATTTATAACGAAGCAAGTACTAAATAAATGAGAGAAAGCCTCCGAACTGAGTTCTAGTTCGGAGGCTTTCGATATATATCATTATACTTTCTCAGTTTTAATCGTAAGCAGCTTCTTATATGGCACCTCTTTTTGAAGATACGTATTGCGAAAGACAGACAGCATAAGTCCCAGTACAATGAAATTAACAAACAAACTGCTTCCACCACAGGAAATAAAGGGCAAATTTACCTGCGCGATCAGTTGAAAACCAAGATTGGAAAGAATATAGATACTACCCTGTACCGCAAATACCAAACTACATCCTAACCCCACAAACATTCCCAATGAATTTTTCTGATGACAGGAAATATAAAACATTCTCCGATAAGGGTAACAAAAATCCCTATGATCAGAACTCCCGCAACTAAGCCCCACTTACCTATCACATAAGTAAGTATATAATCGCTATCTAAACCTGGTAGATATCCGATAGTAAAATCAGATGACCCTCCAAATAATTTTGCATGAGAAATCACTTTATTAACAACGCTTATTTGATAACCATGTTCAAAAAGTTCAGGGTTCTTGATTATTTCAAAAAAACCTTTAAAACGCTCAACCTGATATGAGCTTATAATGTTTGAGTTGAATAATATCAACACTGAGAATGTAATCGGTATCCATCCCCATATGGCTACCAAAGCTTTCTTTTTTGATGTACCAAACCAATTCTTTATAGCCGCAGCTGAAAGCATAATCATACATGCGAGTAATAATCCCAAATAAACGGAACTTTGAGCTACAAATTGTTGTTCTATTATAACTGCTGAAATGCTAAATAGAAGACATTTGATAATTCCAACATAACCTTTCTTCCTATTAGCATATATAATCCCTCCATATACCGGAATAAATAGCATTCCATATGCGTACAGATATGGCAATTGACCATTTACTCTGGTACCAAAAGATGCACATAAGAAAAAGCCAACGAATAACGAACACCAAATCAAGATAGGATACTTACCAATGATAGAATAATCCACAAAATATACCGTGATCATAAGCAGAAAACCCACTGCTAGGAATAGAATATGTCTTCCGACATCAACACTATACGAAAACTTCACTTCATTAATTGAGCGCGCTAAACTAAGCTGAGCTAATATACCTATACAGCAAAGAGCAAAAACAACTATCAACATATACCACTCAATCCGTGGTCTATGAATTTTATCTAATTGCTTTCCTACCTCCATCGGATCTCCCATTTGCTCCAATGTCTTTACCATTGCAATTTGATCATCGTCACCTTCCTCCATATAAAAGGCTTTTTGGTCTTCTATATGTTGGTCAATTTCTTCAGCTATCAAGCATTTTGCTTTCCTGTTACGTATTTCCCCTATCATCTGTTCCAGATAATCTTCCTTACAATTAAACTGCGCCAAAAGTCACACCCCCAATAATTCCTTTTACAGCCCGAGCATATTCCTGCCACTCTTCACTGATTGCCCTCAAATATTTTCTACCTTTCTTGGTTATACGGTAATACTTTCTTGGTTTAGCACTTTCCAAATCTTCATAAGATTCCAGGTATTCTTTTTCTACCAAGGAATGTAATAAAGGATATAGCGTACCGGCTTTTAGATCAAACACATGGTTAGAACGCTGATGCAAGGTTTCAATCATCTCATATCCATACATATCTTTTTCTGATAATAGGCTTAGTAACAACATAGATGTGCTTCCTGATATTAAGCTTTTATTCTCCAGCATTGATTTCCCTCCTATATATAGATTATCTATATATAATATATATCGACAATCTATATATGTCAAGGAAAATTATTCATTTCGTTTGAAGCAAACGTTTATAGTAATCGTTAATAGATGGCTGCTTCAAAGGGAACAGATTACATAATTGAAAAAGCTGGGAACGTAGAAATCTAAACTATAGTAACTATTAAATAGATGAAAGAGAAAGAGCTGTATCAAAACTAATTAATCAAATAGTTTTGATACAGCCCACTTGTGCTCGTGAGTGTAAACGACCTTTAATAAATATTAATTATAAATTAAATTCTACTCCAATACACTTGCAACCTCTTTCAGGGTATCTATTATGCTGATATGTTGAGGGCAATGACTTTCACAGGCTCCACAAGAGATACAGTCCGAAGCTTTTCCAGCTCCGCTAGTCACCCAATTGTAATTACCCTTTGATGCATCCAGATTCTGGTACTGCTTATAATTATTAAGGCTATAGAATGCCCCCGGTATATTAATCTTTTGAGGACATCCATCCACACAATACTTACAGCTGGTACAAGGAATCGTCGGTATCTTTGCTATCTCCTCCACAGCTTTTTTAATTGTGATTTTTTCTTCCTCACTTAATGGCTTTACATCTGACATGTAGCTTATATTATCTTCCACCTGTGATATATTAGACATACCACTGAGAACTGTTATCACGCCCTCTAAGGAGGCAGCAAAACGCATTGCCCAGGAAGCTATCGATAAATCAGGGTTCACTTTCTTAAATATCTCCTGAACCTCCGGTCTCATTACTGCCAAGGAACCGCCCTTGATTGGTTCCATGATGATAATAGGTTTGTTATGTTTTCTGGCAACCTCATAACATTCTCTGGACTGTACTTCAGCATCCTCCCAATCTACATAGTTTATCTGAAGCTGTACAAATTCCGCTTCAGGATGTTTGGTAAGAATCTCATCCAGACTCTGGGCTTTATCATGAAATGAAAATCCTATGTGTTTGATAAATCCCTTTTCCTTCATATCTTTTACAAAATCCCATGCACCCAGTTGATCGACCTCATTTGCACTATCAAGATTAAGTGCATGCAATAAGTAAAAATCAAAATATCCTGCGCCGGTACGCTCCAGTTGAATATCAAACAATCGCTGATAGTCTTCGTATTTTTTCGCTTCCCAAACCGGCATTTTTGTAGCTAATTGAAATGTGTTTCTTGGATATCTTTTCACTATCGCTTCTCTGGCTACCACTTCCGATTGACCGCTATGATATACATATGCAGTGTCAAAATAAGTGAAGCCGGCTTCCATGAAATGATCTACCATTTTCTCTACTTGCTCCATATCAATCTTATCTCCAATCATTGGAAGACGCATTAGTCCAAATCCCAATTTAGAAATATCCCTACCCAATTCTCCATTACTCATATACTACCTCCATTATTAAATCTTATTGAATTATATTTGCCGTGTTGCTCCTGCCAATTAATTTATAATTAGTTCAACAAGCTTTTAACTAATTTTAAAACACTCGTGTTACTCGAAGTCAATAATTAATTTACCAAAACCAAGTAAAATGTTGGGCAATTTAAGATAATAGTAATAACTAATAATAAACCTACACAACTAATAATAAAGCTAATCACTTTCTCTTGTTATTCTATAATCGAAGTGCTACACTATGCTTATTACTATCGAGTTACTCGAAGTTTATTATGATAATCATACTACAAATTTAGGAGGATTCATATCATGAATTTAACAGTAAAGCAATTGTCCGACAAGTTCAATGTCTCTGTACATACAATACGTTTTTATGATGACCAGGGGCTATTCCCCGATGTTAAAAGAGATTCTCATGGAACCAGACTATTCACAGAGGCGCATCTGGAATGGATTAATTTAGTTCTATGCTTAAGAAACACCGGAATGTCCATTGCTGATATTAAGCATTTCGTAGAATTATGTAAGGTTGGTGATTCTACGAATCTAGAACGTTACAATATCATTTTGAAACAAAAGAAAAAAGCAGAAGACGATTTGAAGGAAATGCAGAAAAGACTAGAGGTACTAAATCATAAAGAGAATTATTATGGAAGTTTATGTGGAATTACTTCTCATCAATAATTAAAAGTAGACTAGATCAATTTATACATAACAGAGAATGTATTAATTGTCCTTTCTATTTCTGATCAACATAAAGGAGCTTTTGCCCATTTTATTCGGCTTTTGCTGAAGCTCCTTTCGCTCATATTTAAGGAAGATTAATGATGAAAAAGCCGTACTTCTGTAAATGCCATAGCAATATCGGATTTATCACATACTTCAATTACATTATCATCTCGAATGGAGCCTCCGGTTTGAGCGATATAACTTACCCCGCTTCTTCTTGCACGTTCTATATTATCTCCAAAGGGAAAAAATGCATCCGAGCCTAGGGATACTCCGTTCAATCCCTTCAACCATTCCTTCTTTTCATCCTTCGTTAAGGGAAGCGGTTTTTCCGTAAATGTTTTCTCCCAAATTCCATCACACAATATATCTATATAATCCTCTGAAAGATAGACATCGATTGCATTATCCCTATCTGCTCTTTTTATATCCTGCTTAAAGGGTAAACCTATTACTTTCGGGTTCTGTCTTAAGAACCAGAGATCCGCTTTATTTCCGGCAAGTCTGGTACAATGAATTCTGGATTGTTGTCCCGCCCCAATACCAATAGCCTGCCCCTCCTTTACATAACAAATCGAATTTGATTGCGTGTACTTAAGTATGATTAAAGCTATCATCAAATCTCTTCGTGCCTCCTTCGGAATCAATTGATTTTTAGTTGGCAACTTCGATAACATAGCCTCCGTTATTTTAATTTCATTCCGCTTTTGCTCAAACGTTATTCCAAAGACCTCTTTCGTCTCAGTCTCCTTTGGAATATAATAACGATCCATTTGAATGATCAAATAAGTTCCTCGCCGTTTGTTCTTAAGTATTTCTAATGCTTCTTTGGAATAGGATGGGGCTATGATCCCATCCGACACCTCACGAGATAAATACCTTGCCGTCTGCTCATCACACTCATCAGATAAAGCCACAAAATCACCATAAGAAGACATTCGATCCGCACCTCTGGCTCTTATATATGCTGTAGCGATATCAGATAGATTGGATTCTTCAGCAAAATATATCTTCTTTAAGGTATCGCTTAAAGGAACCGCAACTGCTGCCCCTGCCGGGCTCACATGCTTAAAGGATGCCGCTGCAGCGAGCCCTGTTGCTTCTTTCAAATCCTGTACCAGCTGCCAACTGTTAAAGGCATCCAGCAAATTAATAAACCCAGGATTTCCGTTAAGAATTTTGATGGGAAGCTCCTCCTTTGTATAAATTCTTGCCGGCTTTTGATTTGGATTACATCCGTACTTTAATGATAACTCTTTCATACTTTCCTCCATTTCTGCATAAAAAGAGCCAACAGTCCGGGCTCCTGCCCAGACGGTCGGCTCATTCATTGTTATACTTCATGTGGTTGATTCCACTTCCGTCAGTTGTATAACCTATGTGCAAAACATATCATCTACTCCTAAATTTGTCAAGCCATTCCATAAAACCTAATGTTTTCTCAATAATTTCTTTGGTTTCCTTATTATCGAGAAAAACGTCAAACGAATGTCCTCCTGCTCCAGGAACGGACATAATCAAAATCCTTGTAGGAAAGTATATGAAATCCTCTATAAACAGTTTTAAAAACTTAATTTCTTACATATGATGAAATAGTTATGATTTATTCTAAGAGGGTAAAACGGTATGAAGCAGGTTAAAATAATGGTTCTTAGCAAAAGAAAAATAAAAGAAAATATTTTAATATGTACAGCTTCAGCCATTGGCATCTATTTACTTATTTCCTTATATTTTATGAACCATTTCTTTTTTCGTACTGAAGTGAATGGTGTTAATGTATCTTTGAAAAGTCATAACGATGTCCTTCATATTTTTAATAACTTTATAAAGGGATATGAATTACTGCTTTTAGAAAGAAATGGCGATACCGAAATCATCACTAGTCAGGATATTGGTATGCAGTATCAAGAAAACAGCACATTATCTCAAATTAATCATAAGCAAAATCCGTTACTATGGATTAGCTCCTTATTTACAAATAACAAGTATTATGTGAAAGACCTGTATGTATATAAGCAAGCAGGCTTGGATTTCAAAATCAATAACTTAAAATGTATCAGCGGCAAAATCACAGAACCACAAAATGTAGCTTATCAATATTCAAACGGTTCCTACGAGATTATCAAGGAGAGCTATGGAAATAAAGTAAATGTAGAGAAGTTCACCAAAGCATTAAAAATGTACCTTTTAACTGGTAAAACGGTCCTTGATCTAAATAAAATGGATTGTTATGAAAATCCAAAGTATACGATAAACTCGAAAAAAGCACTCCACACAAAAAATCAATTAGACAAATATGTATCAGCCAAGATAGCCTACCGTTTTGGTAATACAACAGAACAACTGGATGGTTCTGTGATTCATAACTGGTTAAGTGTTGATGAGAATTTAGACGTCATAATAGACCAGCAAGCCGTTGAAGCATACGTAAAAGCTTTGAGCAAAAAATATAATACAGTTGGTATTAAACGAGAATTCCAATCCTCTACCGGCAAGACAATTGAATTGACGGGTGGTCTTTATGGCTGGAAGATTAATCGTGATGCAGAAGCAGAAGCCTTACTAGACAATATCAAGAGGGCTGAAGTAATTGAAAAAGAACCGGTCTATATGCAAAAGGCATTATCCAGAGAGGGCAATGAGATTGGGAATACCTATATAGAGATTAATATTACAAGACAACATCTATGGTTTTATAAGGATGGAAAACTATTTGTCCAGGGCTCCGTAGTCACCGGAAATCCTAACAGAGGCAATGCCACCGTCCTTGGAGTTTACATGGTAAACTACAAGCAAAAGGATACTAAATTAACGGGACCGGGTTATGAAGCGAAGGTTACCTACTGGATGCCCTTTTTCGGTAATATGGGGCTTCATGATGCCTCCTGGAGGTCTCGCTTTGGAGGCGAAATCTATAAAAGGAACGGAAGTCACGGATGTGTGAATGCACCGATCTATCTGGCAAAAACAATTTTTGAAAATATCGAAGAGGGAGTCCCTGTCATCGTATATGAAGAAGGTCAATAACCCGAGCCATTAACTGTCTCGGGTTATAATAAAATCTTGAATTATAATTTACTTAAATTTCTACATCCTTTGAATAATCAATATTATCAAAACGGAAACCGAACATATGGTAAAAATCCTCCCAATAGCCGGTCAAATCAGCCAATTCAGAAACATTTTCCGTATTAACCCGTTCCCAGATTTCCATTACCTTCGATTGGATATCTTCCAGCATTTCATAATCATCCAGTCGTATTCTGTTTTCGTCATCTAGAACAATATGAGCCGGATTTAATTTATCATGGAACAAACGCCCCATCTGTTCAATACAGCCTTCATGATTTCCCTTTTCCTTCATTACTTTATATAAGATTGCAAAATATAAAGGTACAATCGGAATTGCAGAGCTAGCTTGCGTAACAAGTGCTTTATTTACACTTATGTAAGCTTTTATCCCTTTTTTCGCAAATTCCTTCGTGATCTCGACTGAGGTTTGGTAAAGATGCTTTTTCGCCAGGCCTATTGTTCCATTGTAATATACCGGGTAAGTCAATTTAGGACCAATGTAGGAATATGCAATCGTAATTGCATGATCCGATAAAACATCTGCATCCATTAAGGCTATAATCCAGTCTTTCCAGTCTTCACCGCCCATTACCTTTTGTGTTGACAGGACCTCTTCTTCCGTAGCCGGCCCAATGGTCGCTTCCGTTACCGTATTATTATTTAAGTTTAGTGATTTGTTTGTAAAATCACTTTCTACTGTTTTTAAGGTTGAGTTATAGATCGTACCATCCGGCATAGTTCTTCTTGGGGCTGCTAAGCTGTAAATAACCATATCAACTTTGCCCAAATCCTTTTTAATTAATTCTATGGTTTGATCTTTGATCTCTTTTGTAAATGCATCACCATTGATAGATTTAGCATAATAACCATCTTTGGCTGCAAACTCTTCAAAGGCAATCGTATTATACCAACCCGGAGTCGCTGTCCTGCGATCGGTAGCCGGTTTTTCATACATTATACCGATTGTTGATGCGTCACAGGCATAGGTTGCAGCAATTCTCGATGCCAATCCATAGCCGGTGGATGCACCGATAACAAGTACTTTTTTGGGGCCGGATGTTTTGCCCAGTTTCTTTATATAAGAAATCTGTCTTGCAACATTTTCCTTGCAGCCTTCAGGGTGGGCGGTCATACAAATAAACCCTTTCACTTTAGGTTCAATAATCATGCGCTACCTCTTTCTATTCATAAATATTTTAATTTAATACTTTGATTATCAAAATATATTCTATCATAGAAAGGTACAGAATGTCAAAATTTTTATCTGGTATATTAGTGTAAAAAGAATTCAACAAAGTTGAATTCTTAATTCCATGAAGCATTTGCGGCAAACGCAGCCATGCTTCGTTAGTACGAAGCAATCATTATTATCAACTTACTATTTGTGAGATTATTCCTTTGATACTATCGGTACTAATCGGTTATTTTATTGATAATCCTTGTACGCTGCTCCAGTGTTGCAGGATGATTTTGTGCTAATTCCTGCGCCCAGATGATAGCACCTGCTGCCGGAATGACCTTAAGTAATATAGGCTCAATCTCTTTGCCGGAATAATTTCGTACACATTCCTTAAAATGTGATATCAGCAGCGGACAGTTCGATTTTACCCAGACTGATCCGGCTAATACGACCTCCGGAGTATGATTAAATTGTAGTGCCTTCATACAGCCGGCAACAGATTTCGCCAGTTGATTGGATATCTCTTGTACAATTTTTACAGCCACCTCATCCTTTTCACCTACTGCTTCAAATAAAGCAGTCAATAGATGGAGGTCCAGGTCTCTCTTCTCATAAAATTTTTCGCTGATGGCATTCAGAAGCTCCAAAGGATTAGTAATCTGAAACAGTTCCATAACCTTCTTCGTCAATATTGTACTCTGACCACATCTAAAATAATAATCATAGGCAGCCCTGATAACCGTGCCTGCAATGAAGCCACCTCCTGCGCTGTCACCGGAAGCGTAGCCGATACCTCCGATTTGCAGTATCTCCCCTCTCTCATTAATTCCTGTTACAACCGTTCCGGTTCCATTGATTGAACAGATACCAGTGCCGGATGGACATCCAGCTTTAATACCGAGTACCGAATCATTGGCAACAACAAATCGATTCAGCTTTGCTTTTTCTAATATCTGGGTCATTTGTTCCAGCTGGGTTGGTGTATCAATCCCCGCCAAACCAAACACTGCCGCTGCTATTTGAGAGCTATCTAGTGAATTTTTTAATAACAGATTATTCAGATCAGAGAGTAGGACTGTTTCTACTTCAGCAAATCCACCGGTTAATACCTCATGGCTCCTGCTCCCGACACGAACGGAGTCTATTCTTTCACCTTCTGTGGTAAAAAGCAGATAATCGGTTTTTGTTCCTCCACCATCTACACCAATAATATATTTTTTGTCCATATTTACCTCCATCTTAATCATCCTAATTAGATAATTGCGAAACATAATAATTAAATCTATTTTATATACTATACATAAAATTTAGCAAACTTAATAGTTTCGCAATTACCTTAACCATCTTAATCAAATTTAAATTGAGGAAGATAGGCCTTATGAGCCTGTTTCATCTCTTCATAGCAGTCCTTTGCTTTGTGGTAATCTCCAATCAACGGATGAATTAACAAGGCTTTGATGGCCTCACTGTCATCACCATGAATTGCAGCCTGTACTGTATGGCGTTCATATGCCTTCACTGTCCTCATAATATCTATGACATGTTGATTTTTAAAATTTCTGATCGGTATCGGAACTACTCCATTTTTTCCGACGATTGCAGAGATCTCTACCGAATCATCTGCCTCCATGAAATCAAGCGCATTGTGGTTAAGTACGTTAACTACGTGAACCTCCTGTTTATCATTGTAAATAGCATCCACCAAAGAAATCGCTGCTTCCGAGTACCTTGCTCCGCCGCGCTTCTCAAGCTCCTTCGGTTTCTCAGCCAGTGATGTCTCTCCATATTGCATCAGTAATTGCTCTTCTATCTCCAGGCAGACTTCGCCACGGCACTTTTCCTCCTCTAATAAATGCTTCAATTTATCTTCACGGAAATAAAAATACTCTAGATACGAAGACGGAATTGCTTCGATCGTCTGAATCAACTCGGCATCAAAGCCCTGTAGAGGAATATTCTTCATTCCCTGTCCCTGTGCTCCCTGAGCAAGTGCTGTTTGAAAGAGATCCTCATCTCCCTTTTTAATACCGGTAATAAAACTAAGGTGGTTCAAACCGACGTATTCAACCTCAAGATCCGTCATACCCAGTGCTTCTTCGACTCCTGCAATCATATTAATAGGTACATTACATAAACCAATTGTCTTAATCTTGGTGTAATTCTGTAATACCTGCGCCAAAATACCCGACGGATTTGAAAAGTTAATCAGCCAGGCCTCAGGGCAAAGCTGTTCCATCTGTTTTGCTATATCAAGTAATACGGGAATTGTACGAAGTGCCTTAAAAAAGCCCCCGATGCCAGTTGTCTCCTGACCTATTAGTCCATACTTCAAGGGAATCTTCTCATCTATAATTCTACAGGCTAATTTGCCAACTCTGATCTGAGCCATAACAAAATCTGCCTGATCTAATGCCTCCTGAAGATTCTGCGTTACCACAAAGTTCATCTTAAGAGCCGACTTTTCAACCATTCTCCTGCAGAGATCTCCCACAATCTCCAGTTTTCTTTGATCAATATCCATCAAGTAAAGATCCGTTACGGGTAACGAGACTGCCCGCATTATGATACCTTCCATTAATTCAGGTGTATAAGTACTTCCTGCACCTATAATCGTGATTTTAAGCTTTGACATAATTACCTCTCTTTCTGTGCATTGCTTGCACATGGTGACAAGCTTCACCTTTTCTTCATTGTTGATTCCTTCATAACGAGCTTTGGCTGAAATCTCATTGTATAAGAAGCGATTTTTTGATGGTCTATTAGTGCCATCAATTGCTCAACTGCACATACCGCCATCTCCTTAGCAGGCTGTCTTACCGAAGTTATCTTAGGTTCATAATTGTTTGAAAGTATGCTGTCATCAAAACCGCATACGGATAAATCCTTTGGAATCTTCAAACCAAGATCCTTTGCTGCATTGATTGCTCCTAGAGCAATATGATCATCAAAAGCAAAAACTGCACTGGGAAGTCCTATTTCAGAATTCCATTTCATTATTGTTCTATACCCGGTCATCTGATCATATTCCCCGTATTCCATTGCAAAGGGCTTAAGCGAAGCTTCTGTTAATGCTTTGTACGCACCTATCTGGCGTTCCATCGTTGACAATGCATAGGAATCGGCACCGATTAGCGCAATCTCGGTATGCCCAAGCTCTATCAAATGCTTTGTTGCAAGATAGCCTCCTGCCAGATTGTCTGTCATAATTGATGTAATATCTTCATTCATCGTCTGATTGTCAATTACCACAAATGGTAGTTTTCTTGATTTTAATATTTGGGTATAATTTTTTTCTCCATTCGGCGCAAGAAGAATGGCCCCATCTACACGGTTCTGACTAAGGAATTCAGTATTGCATTCATCTTTACTTCCATCACACATGGTTAAGGTCAGTAAATATCCTCTCTTTAGAAGCTGCTCATTCACTTCTTTTATAATACTAATAAAAAAATCATCATTAATATCCGTGATAAACATGGCTATTACCTGTGTTTTTCCGGTAGCCAATGTCCGTGCCGCCGCACTTGGCACATATCCCAGGGTTTCAATCGCTTCCAGGACCTTTTTTCGGTTACTCTCACGAACATTCGGTGCATTACTGATTACCCTTGAGACAGTAACATAGGATAGCCCGGATTCTTTCACAACATCTTCTATCGTTACTTTCACAAAATACCTCCTAAAATATATACGTATATACTTTAATATAATTAAAGAATACACCCTGTTAGTCATAATTGTCAAGTCTCTGAACAGCATTACTTATGACATTACAGACAACATCTCCGTAATCTCCTTCTTTTTCATTCAAACAAGCCTAGTTCATAAGATATATATGCGTATATATTTACTTCCTTATTTTTTTACTTCAAAACTGTTAATTATGAAACCGCCCTTCCTGTAAATCTCTCATTTAAAAGCAGAAACTGCGAGGATTCTTTTCCTCATTCAGAGTAATATGTATACGATACATATTTTGATATTGAATGTCGTTAATTATGAAAGGATGAATACTATGCAAAATGTAAAAACCTCATATTTTGAACTGGAAGGTACACATTATGAAATCGGGCAACAAATGGCAAAATTGTTAGGCAAAGAGGCTCTACACAGTTCGCCGCCGGACTTCATTATGAGGGAAGATCTTGATAAGGCACTCTCATTTTTAGATCAGTACTGCCCAGGAATCACAGAGGAATTGAGAGGCTTCTCCGATGAAACCGGATTCCCAGTTCAAGAGAATGTGTATACCTGGATGACTTATCTGACTCCACACTGTTCCTCTATCGCTATGCTTCCTTCTCATACACAAAATGGTCATACAATGATTGCCCGTAACTATGAGTTCAGTTTAGAGGATGAGGATTTCCATGTATATCGATTAGCACCAAAGGGGAAATATGCTCATATTGGAGGCTCATTATTAGAGTTTGGACGTACCGAAGGAATTAATGAATGCGGACTTGCTGTATCCATGTCCTCCTGTGGTATACCGGTAAGCAATATCCCATCGATGCGTTCTTCTGCTATTTGCGGCTTGCATTTTTGGGCAGTAGTCCGCACCCTGCTGGATACCTGTAAGGATGTTAACGAAGCTCTCCAAATCCTTCAGGATATGCCGATAGCCTTCAATATTAACCTGATTCTCGCCGATCGAAACCATAACATTGCTTTAGTAGAGACAATGAACGGTGAAATGGCAGTTCAACGAGGTGGTAACACTGGCGAACCCACATACTTAAGCGCAACGAATCACATCGCAATCGACTCCTTTCAGGACCGTGAAAATTTTGCTATGCGTAACTCTGTCATACGATATGAAACAATCCAAAAATTTGTAAAGGGCTCGGAAAAAGTAGCTGAGCAACAGCTAAAGGACTTTCTTCTTACCCAGTACCCCGAGGGTATGACCTGCTGGTATTATAAGGATTGGTTTGGCACGGTAAAGTCTGTAGTTATGGATGTAAATGAAGGCCGTTTCTCCATCTGTTGGGGTGGTCGCCCGGAGAATGGCTGGGATGATTATTACGTAGATAAAAAGATAGGAAATAGTAATAAGGAAATCACTATCCTCCATGAACAGGGTAACAAGGAATTCTTTGAATGTATCCCTTTATAAGATACATCTAATGGTTATATCAATTTTTTTATCAGCAGAGGCTGCTCCGAATATGGGGCAGCCTCCTTATGATTTCATTCTAAACACTACAATATTTTTCCAAAATATATTTGTATATTCGTTATTGCTATTATAGAATAAAGTTAGTATTCATTCATACGCCATAAAACCAATCAAATATAAGAAAAGGAAATACGAATATGAAGCCTGTAATCTATCTGGTGGAAGATGATGAAACGATTGTTTTCGGGATTAAAAGCTATCTGTCACAAAGGAATTTCGTGATTTATTCTGCAGCATCCACTGCTAAAGCAAAGCTGCTTATGGAACAAAAACTGCCCTCTCTTGTAATACTCGATTGGAATTTAAAAGACGGGAGTGGGGATGTTCTTTGCCGTTGGATCAGAGAGAAATGGAACGATCTGCCCGTCATTTTCCTTACCGTAAGGGGTGATACCAAGAATATTGTGAAGGGCTTTCAGGTTGGTGCTGACGACTATATCGTTAAGCCGTTTGATTTAGAGATCCTGTATTCCAGAATATCCGCAATCCTTCGAAGAACCGGCAACAAAGAAGATGGTCTCCTGATTTGTGACAGGATAACCTTGGATAAAAATCGGATTCAGGTATTCTACGATAAGGACGAAATCCCATTAAGCGCGATGGAATACCAACTGCTGCTTGTACTGATGGAAAATAAGAATCATACCCTGACGCGAAACCGATTACTTGAAATTATATGGGATGCGAACGGTAATTTTGTAAATGATAATACCCTTACTGTTACTATGAAACGTCTTCGAGAAAAGCTTCATAACCCACCCTACCTAAAGACTATTCGAAGCTTTGGTTATCGAATGGAGGATGTATAATGAAAAAAAAGAATACTCTACTTATATTCCTCCTTCTTCTAATATCATATAGCCTAATCATGGGTACTGGCATTCATCTGATACTTATTAACAGCTATGCTAATAGTCTACAGCATAATCTGTCCGGCTTCACAGAGCTAGTCGTAACCAGATATCCAGAAGCTGAACAGGATATCGTGAAAATGATAAAGGACAGTACTGTATTGTCGTCCTCTTCCTCAGAATACGATAACGGTATTCTTTCAAAATATGGCTATACCCCTGAAGTCTTTGCCGAACAACTTCGAAAAAAAGTTAATCTTTATATATTCTTAACTCTTCCGATATGGCTGTTCCTTCTGTTATTTTTATACTTATTAATAAAAAATTCTTACAAACAGCGTATCGCAGAACTGACTCATTTCTTAGAAAAAGTTAATTATGAGAAGGAAGTCAGTATTCTTTCACGTAGAGAGGATGATTTTTCACAACTGGAGGATGAAATCTATAAGACAGTAACAAAGCTTCGCCAAATGAAAGAAAATGCTGTGAAAGAGCGTGAAACCTTAGCAGATAATCTGGCCGATATCTCTCACCAGATCAAAACACCGGTAACCTCTATATCCTTGATGACTCAGCTACTGGATCATGAGCAAAATCAAGACTATATTGTACGGATTCAAAAACAAACCACACACTTAGAACAGCTGGTACATGCGCTTCTCACTCTTTCTAGAATTGATGCGGGAGCACTTCGGCTTAAATCCGAGCCCGTTGATATCTATACCATGCTATCCCTATCCTTGGAGGCACTGGACGAAATAATCAGTCAGAAACAAATCTTAATAATCTTGCCTAATTATCCTGAGATAACTTATCAAGGGGATATGGAATGGAGTATAGAAGCCTTCATAAATCTACTGAAAAATTGTTCCCAGCATTCCCACTTCGGGGGGCAGATTAAGCTCGACTATTGTAACAATCCGCTCTATACCGAAATCCAAATCGAGGATAATGGTGATGGCTTCACAGACAAGGATTTACCGCATATATTTGAACGTTTTTATAAGGGCGATAATGCTATAAACGGCGGAACCGGTATTGGACTTTCTCTGGCAAAAGCAATCATAGAGCTACAAAACGGAATTATCCATGCCTGTAATCTACCCGGTGGTGGTGCACTTTTTACGATCCGGTTTTATAGTCATCAAAATGTCACTTTGGAATGATAAGATACTTCAAGAGCAAGGTTCCTACTATGATAACTTCGAATCTATAAAACCTTGTATTCATTAGGAGGTATGTTTATGGAGATATTAAAATGTGAAGCCGTCTCAAAGGTTTATGAGATGGGACAAACCAAGGTTACTGCTTTAAACGCGATTAATTTATCCGTAGAAAGAGGTGAATTTGTTGCGATCACAGGAGCTTCCGGTTCCGGAAAATCAACCCTGCTGCATATCATTGGCGGTGTTGATCGGCCGACCGAGGGAATTATCAGAATTGAAGATATTGATATCAGTTCCTTTGATACCGAGCAGGCTGCTATTTTCAGACGCCGAAAGGTTGGATTAATTTATCAGTTTTATAATCTAATTCCGACCTTAGATATCAGAAAGAATATCATGCTTCCCATGTTGATGGATAAGCGAAAACCGGACGAAGCTTATTTTAATCAAATCACAGAAGCTTTAGGTATCTCTGATAAACTGGATTGTCTGCCAAGTCAGTTATCCGGCGGTCAACAGCAGCGTACTGCAATAGCACGCTCCCTGCTTTATCGCCCAGCCATTTTATTAGCAGATGAGCCTACCGGTAATCTGGATCAAAAAAACACCAGAGAAATTGTAGAATTATTAAAGCTATCCAATAAAAATCTGAAGCAAACGATCCTGCTTGTTACCCATGACGAAAGGCTTGCTCTCGAGTCAGACCGAATCATTACCCTCGAGGATGGGTCCATTATTTCTGACAAGGCGGTGAGATAATGAACATTTGGAAGGAGTATTCTATTAGTTATATAAAGAATAATAGGGCTACCAGTATTTCCATTTTGATTGCTGCTTTTATCGCGTCACTGCTACTTTCTTTAACCTGTGGTGTATTCTATAATATCTGGGCGGATGAGGTACGCCTGATTAAGCTCAAGGAAGGAAATTGGCATGCCAAGCTATCTGGAACCTTTACTGAGGAAACGCTTCATACCATCGAGTCCCATCCCAATATAAAAAAGGTAACCCTGGAGGCGGCTAACGACAATTATCCTATGACTGCTGCTATACATTTATATCATCCTAGAAGCATTTATAAGGATGTGCCTAAGCTGGTAGAGCGGCTAAGCTCTAGCAGTGATAACTCTTCCATCACTGTACAATATCATAATAAGCTTTTATCCCAATACTTCATCTTCTCTAAAGCCTATGGGAACGAACCTCCCCTAATTCTTTTGATCTACCTGTTTACATTATTGTTTTCATGTTTCGTATTAGTTCTTATTATTCATAATGCCTTTGGCATATCCATGAATGCTAGACTACATCAGCTGGGTATTCTGCAGAGCATCGGGGCAACTCCAAAACAGCTGCGAAATGTTCTTACAACAGAAGCTGTTGTATTAAGCCTTCCGTCAGTTATTGTCGGTGTTAGTATAGGTGCAGGGCTTTGCTATATTTTTATGAGGTTTGTAAAATCCGTTACTACCACTGTCAGGGAATATGAGCTTGTTTTCCAATATCATCCTGCCGTAATTGCGACGGCACTCCTTATCTCTCTGGTAACCGTGTGGTATTCTGCTCGTATTCCGGCCAGAAGAATATGCAGGTATACTCCGCTTGAAGCATTACGAAACGGAAAAGAACTTCAAATCAGTAAGATGAGACGTTTTTCTATTCTTAGCCATTTATTTGGGATTGAAGGGGAATTAGCAAGAAAATCGCTTTATGCAAGACGCAGGGCATTTCGTACCTCAACTCTTTCACTAACTTTATCGTTCTTGGTATTTAGTGCCTTCCTTAACTTAGAGACTATCTCACGTCTCAGCACCAAATACACCTATTTTGAACGTTATCATGATAAATGGGATCTTATGCTTTCTATCACAGACACAGGAGATCAAAAGGACGCTTTCTTAACCAGTATTAGAGATATCCCAGGAGTTAAAAGCTGTATTTCCTATCGAAAGGAAACCGCCTACACTTATCTGACGAAGGACCAGTTCAGTAATGAACTTTTGGATACCGGTGCTTTAAAGCAGCCGAAGGCATTAAATATAAAGGTTGAAGATGGACGATACCGGATTGAAGTACCCACCCTAATCCTAGATGAGAAAAGCTTTTATGAGTATTCTTCAAAAGTCCAAGCAGATACCAATTCGGTATCAACTACTGAGCCCGGCGTTATTGTTGTTAATACCATCTGGGATTTCATTAACAGTAACAGACGCCACCGTATCATGCTTCCTTATCTAAAATCGGAAGGAAATGATAACCTTGTGCTGTGGACGGAAAACGAAGTAGATGGAAAGCGTTCCGATGTCTTTCAGGTAACACTAGCCGCAGAGACAGATCAGATGCCTAAGCTTAAAGAAGAGTTCCCAAACTTTTCATTGCTACAGATTATGTCGGAAAGCACTTATGAAGCACTCAAAGAGTATTTCAACCCTACTATAAGATACTATAATATTATGGTGAATTCTGAACAGGATATCAGTGCGATTGAACTAGCCCTTGAAGGTCTGATCGGTTCTGAATATGAATATGACATAGATAATAGAATTGAAGATGAAGAAAATAATGTTAAGTTCCGTAATGCTTATAAGCTGGTTATTGGCGGGTTGATGGGGTTATTCGTCTGTATCGGCCTTGCAAATGTATTCTCAAATGCTCTTGGTCATATACAACAAAGAAAAAGAGAATTTGCCAGATACCTTTCCGTAGGTCTGGCTCCTCCCGGCATAAAGAAGGTACTATTTCTGGAGGCCCTAATCTTAGGATCTAAGCCGATATTGATTAGTATGCTCATAAACATTCCTCTGATAGCAATGGCTTTGAATGAAAGCTTAATCACACCAAAGGAATTTACCCAGCAGATACCTGCCCTACCTATTTTCATTTTTGCTGTCATTATATTATTGTCAGTTGGTTTCGCCAACTATCTTGGAGCCAGAAGGATTTATCAGTCCAATTTAATTGAGGCTCTTAAGGATGATACCCTGGTATAATGCATATAACCAAGGGGCTGTTGTAATCTATGACAGCCCCTCTGACTTGTTATGCTATGTTTGATCTTTAATACAAAATGGTTGATCCTCATGGCTAGAGAGCTTCTCTAGCTCCTTCGAGACCTCATCCTCCATCTCCTTTAATTTACCCTTTAGCTTTGCATCGGTTGATATCGCAACTAAAATCCTCTTTACATCCTCCGGTGAGAACATTCCGATTGCTTTTGATAAGCTGCTAATACTATCCCTGTTTACTTTAAGGGTTCCTCCACCGGATAAATAGATGGTAAGAACATTATCCTTCTTACTCATGTCTCCCAGACAAAGTGCGTTACTCTTCTCATCACATTGAAAAACTACACCGTTATATTGTATAACACCTTTCTCATCAGCGAGATAAGAGTAAGGTACCTTACTAGTTTTTCTATCCTTAGTAAGCAGTTCATAGTTATCCTTTATACTTGGTTTCTCCACGGAGTTACCAGATTTTAGTGCTTCTGCCAGCACCTCTGAGAAGTCAAGCTTCGTATTATCGGACTTACTCGTATCCTTTAACGTAAGATTATCAGTTCCTTGACTGGGAAAGAACAATACTTTGTTTTCATATAAGCCTTCCAGCTGCAATATATCTCCCTCCATTTCTACTCATATTAATACATCCATTTGTTCAGCGATTTTCCTTGCTTCCTAAAAATACCTTTTATTATTATTCGGCATAATTACTTAAAATCTTTAGATGTATTTTCAACTTTAGAAGGCGAATGAGGGATTGCCAATAAACGCTTGATCAACTAGTTTCTTGCTTTTTGATAAATCATTCTATATAATAATAACAAATACTAATTTATATCTACTATACGCAGAAAGGAATCCTATATGAATAAAGTAAAGCGTATCTCAGCCTTAATAGGTGTAGTATTAATAGCCTCCATGTATCTGATTTCCTTGATATCAGCTTTCTTTGCATCAGAGTACAGTAATGGACTATTTTTGGCAAGTGTATTTTGTACCATTCTTTTCCCCATCATGATATATGGATTTATCACGTTTTATAAAATGGTTCATAAAGATGATTTACCAAAGGACGCAACTAAGTTAAATACCTCGAATCCTTCGGATACTTCAAAGCCTTCGGATAAATAAGAAATAGGGAACAACTAATCGGTTAATAATACAGGTGTTTTGAATTGTTCTAAAAATCACACTAAATACTTATGCCGCATCTTTGATGCAACTCAAAACGCCGGAAGTTTTTAATTCACACTAACGAAGCATGGCTGCTTTTGCCGCAAATGCTTCATAGAAAACCTGTAAATATAATAATGAATTTCCACTGGAATTCATTATTATATTTACTAAGAATTCAACTTGTTGAATTCTTTTCACACTATTCCCCTTTTATTTTCCTAAAATATTCTTGTATCTGCTTCTCATAACCATTATCAGAGGGTTTGTAAAAGATACGATCCTTAATCTCCTCCGGAAGGTATTGTTGCTTGACATAATGATTCTCAAAGTTGTGCGCATACTGATAGCCTATTCCGTGCCCTAATTTTGCTGCTCCCTTATAATGAGCATCCATCAGGTAGGATGGAATGGTCGCTGTTTTTTCATTCTCTACGACGCTTGTTGCTTCATCAATCGCACAGATCGCCGAATTACTTTTTGGAGCACAAGCAACATAAGCGGCTGCCTGTGCCAGCACGATCCTGGCCTCCGGCATTCCGAGCCGTTCTACCGCAAGTGCAGCTGACGTTGCGACAACAAGTGCATTCGGGTCAGCATTAGAGACATCCTCGGAAGCACAAATCATAATCCTTCTGGCAATGAAAGCTACCTCCTCTCCGGCATAAAGCATTCTTGCCAGATAGTAGATTGCAGCATCCGGGTCAGATCCTCTCATACTCTTAATAAATGCGGATATAGTATCATAATGATTGTCCCCACCCTTATCATATCTTAAAACCCTCTTCTGGATACATTCTGACGCGACCTCCAGAGTTATATGAAGCTTATCATCCTCGGCTCGTTCCGTAGTCAGTACTCCAATCTCAATAGCATTTAAGGCGGCTCTGGCATCTCCGTTCGAAATATCAGCCAAGAACTCCAAGGCATCCTCATCAAGAACTGCATTATAGGCACCCAGGCCTTTTTCATGATCATATACAGCTCTTTTTAATAGCGTTTTGATATCCTCTTTATCCAGTGGTTTTAATTCAAAAATAATGGAACGGGAAAGTAGCGCTGAGTTCACTTCAAAATAAGGATTTTCTGTTGTTGCACCAATTAAAATTACAGTACCGTCCTCCACATAGGGAAGCAGATAATCCTGCTGGCTTTTATTAAATCTATGAATCT
This sequence comes from Bacillota bacterium, assembly GCA_023414875.1. Taxonomy (GTDB): domain Bacteria; phylum Bacillota; class Clostridia; order Lachnospirales; family Lachnospiraceae; genus Mobilitalea. The sequence goes on from JAEZMV010000013.1 coordinate 51,999, forward strand.
CATCTATAAATAGAATGGTTCTCTTACCATATCTTCCAAGGTTATTCTTTGCCTCCTCTACTACCGCTTCCATATCCTTTTTTCCTGCAGAGGTAGCATTTATCTGTGTAAAGGTGGAGCTGGTTGTATTCGCAATTACCTTGGCCAGGGTTGTTTTTCCTGTTCCCGGAGGGCCATAAAATATAATCGAGCTTAGCTTATCTGCTTTAATGGCTCGATATAGTAATTTGTCTTTTCCAATAATATGTCTTTGCCCTACCACTTCCTCCAAAGTAGTGGGACGAAGTCTGGAAGCCAATGGAGCTTCCTTCTTCATTGTGTTACCTCTCATATAATCAAATAAGTCCATGAAAATCACCCCTTGATGATTTATTTTTGTTAGGTAAGTATTGAAAAACAAGAAAGAATGTGCATAATAAAAAAGTATAGATACTAATACGTTAAGGAGATAACTATGATATTGCCAAAGGATCCATTTATGTTATTAAGCTTTATCAATACCAAGCTACGTGATGAATATCGCAATCTGGAGGACTTATGTAAAAGCTTAAACGTTGAACGTACTCATATAGAGACAACCTTATCCTCGATTGAATACACCTATGATAACGAACTAAATCGGTTTACTGCTGTCTAATGATTTTTGTTGCAACTTCTCCTTCTTACGATTGGCAGATACAACGATAAGAAATATAATCAGTGACCCTATCACTGCACCGCTTGTATCCAGAAAAACATCCTTCCATTGTCCGCTGCGTCCCGGAACAAAGGTTTGATGAAATTCGTCCGTCGCAGCATATAGTGATGCCAATATAACCGGAGCAATAAATAACCTCTTCCCCTTCTGTTTCCATAAGATGAAGTGGAGTGCAAAGGAAGCTGCCAAAAGAGCATACTCACAAAAGTGAGCTGTCTTTCTAATGATTAAATTAATTTGCTCCATTGTTTCTATACTGATATCATTCTGATTCTGCGTATCCGTTAATGCTTCATACAGCTTTATTACACGATTTGTAATCAGCATGCTGCTTTCATTTGAGTTTGTATCCGGTTTCGCGGAAAAGTAAAAAATCGTTGCCATGATAAGCACTGATGGCAGCCATGATATATATTTTAACTTCAAGATAACCTCCCATGCTGCATCTTTGATGCAGCTCAAAACACCGGAAGAACAAGGTGTGAGTGCCGTTGCACGAACATCGTAGTTCTTCCTAAGCGAATTTTCTAATTCGCTTTGTGAATATTGCTTTTTAATTCACACTAACCTCCTACCGTATAACCTCATCAGCCTTATATTTCCTATTCTTGATATGATAACATAAAAGGCTTAATTATATCAACAGTCGTATCTAATTTTAATAAAAAGATAATTACTTTCTTGAAGGAATTACATTTACTGATAAAGAAAGGAGATTTCCATTATGAAGGAAGTCTTTAAAACAGTCTATGAAGGCGGTAGCGGAGAATTTGTTATGAAAAAATCACGTTTCATAGCATCTGTCTTGCCCGTAGAAACAGAAGAAGCAGCGATAGACTTTATTGAAAGTCTGAAGAAAAAGTATTGGGATGCATCACATAATTGTTCCGCTTATATTATAGGTAACGACAGCTCTCTGATGCGCTGCTCTGACGACGGTGAACCGAGTAAAACGGCCGGAAGGCCAATGTTAGATGTATTGCTCGCATATGAGCTTACTAATATAGTTGTTGTCGTTACCCGCTATTTTGGTGGGACCTTGCTTGGAACCGGTGGCCTGGTAAAGGCATACCAAAGTGCAGTAATCGAAGGCTTAAATCAAAGCATTATAATTACAAAGGAGCTTGGAATTCAGTTTCTGATTACAACGGACTATAATCTAATTGGTAAAATTCAATATTTTATCGGACAGGAGCACATCACCACACTATCCTCTGAATATACGGATCTTGTAAAAATGACCGTTCTGATACCTCCAAGCAGACAGGATTTTTTCATAAAAAAAATAGCAGAACTAACAAATGGTTCCGCTACTTTGGAAGTATCAGGACAGGTATACTTCACCCTATTAAATGGTGAAGTGCACCTTTTCTGAATTTGTTTATTGCCCCTGTGTTACCAGTTCATCCACGATTTCTACCATGGAAATCGGCGTCACTTCAAATTGGCAGAGCTTCTTGATGATATTCATCACAAACTCCTTTGACGTTGAAATACCGGGAATTTCATCAGATTCAACCAGTCCATCCAGGACCCCTGTAATCTTTATCCCATAATATGGTTCTCTTGGTTCTGATTCTGAGATCTTCTCTGAAAGACTATAATCAAGTTTCATTATTCTGTCATCCTCCAGAGTTACCTCATTGCTAAAAAGTAACTGTAATTGTTTCATCACCACTACCCCCGAAAAAATATAATAATAACAGAAAATAACTGACAAATCTCATTATACACAGATAATATCTATTATTAAAGCGAAATTTAGCGCACTATATTATTGTGTTCGTTATATTTCGACATATCTTCACGTATCGTGTACTTTTTCCATAAAATAACATTAATTACTTTGTTTTCATGGTATTAAAAACACGAAATATACTATATTATAAAATAATAATTTAGTTACTCAAGACTATACTCCCATATTTTGGTTATTATATTAGTATCACAAATATTTAACTTTATTTCACCCCAAAAATTTGTTATAATGTACGCGATAAGCAAAAGACTAAGCGTATCAAACTGGACTGAAGCAATCTTTTTTGCTTCATGGACAGTATGATAAGTTTAGTCTGAGCAACGCGAGCGAGAGAACGCAGTTCTCGAGCTTTTGCTTATCGCGTACTGCGCGGAGATAAGCCGCTTTTGCTTATCGCGTACTGCGCGGAGATAAGCTGCTTTTGCTTATCGCGTACTATTACACAATTTAAGCTTTTGCTTCTTAAAATCTCATTTGATCAGCAGGGCAGATATATTGTGATTGGAGGTTTTTATGGATTATAGTAAGAAAGGTATTGAAAATAAACAACATAATATAAAATCAACAACAAAACGGATGATTTCAAAATCACGCATTATACTATTCCGGTTATGTATTGTTTCATTTATCTTTATAGCTATTGTAGGCACTTATGCCGGTTTCGGCTATGTGAAGGGACTGATTGACAGCGCCCCTGACATATCACAGATTAATGTTATGCCTACTGCATATGCAACCAAGGTGTATGACCGAGAAGGAAATGAGATCGAACAGCTTATTGGTGCTAATGCAAACCGGGAATTTGTATCATTAAAAGATTTACCCGAATTCGTGAAATATGCCTTTATCAGTATCGAAGATGAGCGTTTTTTTGAACACCACGGCATTGATGTTAGAGGTATTTTTCGTGCCGGTGTAACCGGTATTCTTTCTGGGGATTTTAGTGAAGGTGCCAGTACAATTACACAACAGCTATTAAAAAACCAAGTTTTTGAGGGTGGCCGGGAAGCAACTTTTGTTGACCGTCTGGAACGTAAAATACAGGAGCAATATCTGGCTATTCAATTAGAAAATCTGCTGGATAAGGATACAATTCTGGAAAATTACATCAACACTATTAATCTGGGCGCCGGCACCTACGGAATACAGACTGCGGCAGAACGTTATTTTAATAAGGATGCCAGTGAATTAACTTTATCCGAAGCGGCAACCATAGCAGCTATCACCCAGTGGCCTGTTTATCGTAATCCAATCGAGCATCCGGATAATAATAAAGAAAGACGGGATGAAATTCTTCGGGAGATGCTGGATCAAGGGTATTGTACTCAAGAGGAGTATGACATAGCAATGGCCGATGATGTATATACCAAAATTCAATCCGTTAATGAGGAAAAGGATACCTCCTCCTATTACAGCTATTATGTCGATGCATTAATCGATGAGTTGATACAGGATCTCCAGAAAGAGAAAGGCTACACCCAGACCGAGGCTGCCAACTTAATCTATACCACTGGGTTGAACATCTACACGAATCAGGATCCTGAAATACAAAAGATCTGTGATGAGGTTTATGCGGATGAAGCCAATTTCCCAGAAATGGGTATTTCCTACTGGGACCTCACCTTTAAATTTTCCGTTCTGAAAAAGGATGGAACCACCATACATTACCAGCCAAATGATTTATTAGAATATTATAAGGACTTTGATGATAAGGATAATCTGTATGTAGATAGTGAAGATAGTGAATTTTCATTACTTTGTCTGGACAAAGATGACATGCAGGCTAAGGTAGATGCCTTCTGCGAGGATATGTTGGAGGAGGGCGACGTTGTTGACGGTAAAAAAGTGATATTTACCATTCAGCCACAATCCTCTTTCGTTGTTATGGATCAGTATACTGGTCAGGTAGTTGCCATCATAGGTGGCCGAGGAGAGAAAACCGGTAACCGGACCTTAAATCGTGCAACCTCAACAAAACGTCAACCAGGCTCTACTTATAAAGTCTTATCCACTTACCTTCCTGCTCTTGATATGGGTGGTTTCACTCTGGCAAGCGTACAGGATGATGCAGGTCCGTATTATTATCCCGGTACCAAAACAGAGGTGAGTAACTGGACCTCTAAGAACGAATATGAAGGTTTAAGCACCTTACGTAAAGGTATCTATCACTCAATGAATATTGTAACAGTAAAAACCATGGCAGAAATTACACCGCAGGTAGGATATGATTATTTATTAAAATTAGGTTTCACCACCTTGATAGAATCCAGAAAAGAGAAAGACGGAAGAGTCACGTCCGATATCAATCTTCCAATGGCACTTGGCGGATTGACCGATGGGGTACTTAATCTAGAATTAACAGCAGCTTATGCGGCCATCGCAAACGGTGGAGTATATACAGAACCTACTTTCTATACAAAGATTGTAGATCGTAACGGCAATGTTCTATTAGAAAAGAAGCCGAAGCGAGAGCAAGTAATGAAGGAATCTACTTCATTTCTTTTAACAAGTGCGATGGAGGATGTAGTTAATATCGGTACCGGCAAGATTGTAAAGTTTACGGAAGTGGATATGCCAATTGCAGGAAAAACCGGATCAACTTCTAATTATAACGATTTATGGTTTTCTGGTTATTCACCCTATTATACTGCCTCTGTTTGGTCAGGCTTTGACAATAATTTTAGTCAGACCGAGAAAACCTATCAGCGTAAGATTTGGAAGAAGATCATGGAGCAAATTCATATTAAAAAGAAATTGGAAAAGAAAAAGTTCACTGTTCCCGATTCAGTAAAACAGGTGAGAATATGCACGAAGTCAGGTAAGCTTGCAGTAGAAGGATTATGTGATCAATATGTTGGAGGAGATTCTACCGCGCTTGAGTATTTTGCAAAAGGAACAGAACCAACAGATCTATGTAATGTTCATGTAAAGGCTCCGATATGCACTGAGTCTCATTCCCTAGCTACGGAAAACTGCCCGATCAGCAGCGTAAAAGAAACTGTTTACTTGAATAAAACAGAAATTGGTAAAACCTACGATACTCCATATATTCTTCCAAGCAAATCCTGTACCCTTCATACAGGTAATATAACTTCACCAGATAATGAGAACGAACCGACGCTTCCTGAAGAGAACACGAATGATAATTCGTATGATGAGGACCTGCTGCAACCTGATGATTATGAAGACGAAATGTTGAATAGTATATTAAGAAATGCGCTAACCTCACCTCATTAACACGGATTTTGCTCGATTAAAAGCTTAGAATTTTCATCATATCAATCACTAAAAAATAGCATGTCGATTATTAATCAAAATAATCACATGCTATTTTAGTATACCTAAGGTGTAATAAACATCACTAACCTATATAGGGCTCCACATTGAGTTGTATTCTTTATTTATTTCTTATGCTTTCATTTTTGCACTAAAGAACCACGAAGCTATATAGCTAAATATCAAAGCAGAGGATATTCCAACGGCTGATGAGGTAAAACCACCCTTAAAGATGCCGATGAAACCATCCTTATCCACAGCCTCTTTGATACCCTTAAAAAGAACATTACCAAAGCCAGTAAGGGGTACGCCAGCCCCTGCTCCTGCCCATTTTGCAAATGGCTCATAAATACCAACTGCCCCAAGCACAGCCCCGATGCACACCAGTATAACCATAACTCTACCGGGCATTAATTTTGTATTATCTAGTAATATCTGAACAACTGCACATATTGCCCCACCCACCAAGAATGCTTTCAAATAATCCATTCGATCAACTCCTTTTAAACAACCTTCAATTCTATCGACTCTAATTCCAAAGCTATCATAACGCTTCTACGATTACTGCATGTGCGATTCCCGGCACTGATTTGCCTTCGTTGAAGCTTACTTGAGATAATAAAGCACCTGTAGGAATAAATAACACTCTCTTCCAAGCTCTATCCTTTAGTTGCTTCAAAATATAACTGGTAAACGTAATTGCAGAGCAACCGCAACCACTACCACCGGCATGAGTATCCTGACTATCTTTATCAAAGATCTCGATTCCGCAGTCCATATGGTTTCCACTGATATCATAATTTTTATCCTTTAACAGGTCGATTAAGATATTCTTACCTACATATCCCAAATCTCCAGTAATGATTTTATCATAATAATCAGGTTGTACACCTAAGTCTTCAAAATTCTGTTTAATCGTTTCAAACGCCGCAGGCGCCATAGCCGCCCCCATATTCATGGAATCCTTTAAGCCGTAATCTACAATTTTTCCGGTGGTGATACCTTTGATAACAACATCCGGCTCATTGGGATTATGTTTTAGGTTACTGCTGTCCGCCAAAATCACCGCTCCACTTCCTGTAACCGTCCAACTTGCAGAATATGGCCGTTGATTTCCATAATCGAGTGGAAAGCGGAACTGTTTCTCAGCCCCTGCAAAATGACTTGAGGTAATCGCCAGTACCTTATCAGCAAACCCACCATCAATCAGCATGGCACCTATAGACATAGCCTCACCCATGGTAGAGCAAGCTCCATAGATACCAATCATTGGTATCTCTAGTTCCTGAATACCAAAGGAGGTCGCAATTAACTGTCCCAACAAATCTCCTCCGACCAGATAGCGTATATCCGTATTCTTTAGTCCGGATTTTTGAAGTGCCTTTCCTGCTGCCTGTTTCATGAGTTCACTTTCCGCTTCCTCCCAACTGTTTTTCCCTAGAAGCGGATCCTCCTGTATTACATCAAACAGAGTTCCCAGTGGTCCATCTCCTTCTTTTTTACCTGCAATAGATGCAGCTCCTATAATACAAGGAGGATTTATAAATAAGACGCTTTGTTTCCCAACCATTTTTGATTGATTTTTATCATTCTCCGACATAATACAACTCCTTATCTTTCCAAGCCCCACAAAGCTTTTATAATACACCAAACTGCTTTAGCAAATAATAGATTATGCCAAGTATCCAGGAAGAAAAAATTCCATATAATATAACCGGACCTGCAATCGTAAATATCTTGCATCCAATACCAAAGACCTGTCCTTCTTTTTTATATTCGACTGCCGGAGCTGCTACCGAATTAGCAAAACCGGTAATAGGTACTAGGGTACCCGCTCCACCAAACTTAGCCAGCTTCTGATATAAACCGAGACCGGTAAATAGTATTGATAAAAATACCAGTGATATTGTATTGTATAATTTTGCTGTCTCTTCACCTGCACCAAGATACATATAGTACTTGATCAGCAGCTGTCCTATGGTACAGATAATGCCTCCGACAATAAATGCTTTAATCGTGTTCTTTAAAATACTATTTTTAGGAGTTACCTGCTTAACATACTGACTATACTTTTCATTTCTTTTTTGTGCATCCTGTTCTCCTAATACTCCTGACACTGTTTCTTTCTTTTGATTACTCATATAATCACCCTGCCTTTCCCTTAAGTCCGCAAACTATATGCATAATAAAAATAGTTTCTAACTAAAGTCCCATCATACTCAGAGGTTTGTTCCTGAGTAAAATAGCCAACACTTAAAATGATAACAAGAGCTGCTAATATAATTAGGGCAGCTATCAAAATAATCTTCTTTTTCACAGTCATAAAACATCACCTTTCATTTATGATGTGCATCCTACACGGAGTACTTTTTTCATCTCATAGAGATGAAAAAAGCATCAGTTTTATCCGATGCTTTCTTTATATATTCAATTTTATGGTTATATTATATGAATAACATCTTTTACTATACTGGAAATATCTAACATTATTCGGTGGTATTCGTTGTATTCTTTTTGATTATGCACCTAGTTTTTCTCGCATAATTTTTAATATCCTTTTTTCCATTCTTGATACCTGGACCTGCGATATCCCAAGCTCTTTTGCAATATCCGTCTGCGTTTTATCTTTAAAGTATCTAAGCCTGATGATTTCCTGCTCCTTTTCACCCAAAGAAGCGATAATCTCTCTTAATGCAAGCCTGTCCACTAAATTTTCACTCTCATCCTTTGTTTCTGCTAATTTATCAATTAAATAGATTGGACTACCGTCTCCCTGATATATTGTCTTATAGAGTGACTCTACCTCTGCACCGGTTTCCAGCGCCATCACAATTTCATCCTTTGCTATGTTCAAATCTTCCTCTATTTCTTCAATCGTTGGTTCTCTGCCAAAACAATTACTATACCTTTCCCGAACCATTCTAATCTTTGTAGCTGTCTCCTTTAAGGATCTGCTTACCTTGATCATCCCGTCATCTCGTAAAAACCGTTTAATCTCTCCGGTAATCATCGGTACTGCATAGGTAGAAAACTTTACTTCATAAGAGGAATCAAATTTATCAATTGCTTTAATAAGGCCGATGCTTCCGATCTGAAATAAATCCTCCATCTCGTGCCCCCTATTTGCAAATCTTCTGACAATGCTCCATACAAGGCCTACGTTCTCAGTAACCACACGGTCTCTCGCCTCTCTGTCGCCTTCCCTTGACCGCTTAATTAATTCAAGCGTATCCACATTAAATCTCTCTCCTTTCCTGCTTCATAATTCGTATCCGTATTGTTACTTTGATATCCTCTTCCGTTAGCCCCAACGTTAACAAGATCTGCTATACCACTTTTTGATTGGCATCCTGCGCATACCCTTTCATTTTTTCAATTTTTCCAACCTTTTTTTTCATAACAACGATTGTTCCTTTTCCAACCGTTGATTCTACCGATAATTCATCCATAAAGGCCTCCATAAAGGAAAAACCCATTCCGGAGCGTTCTAGTTCCGGTCTCGTGGTATAAAGAGGTTCCATTGCTCTTTCAATGTTCTCTATTCCCACTCCCTCATCTGCTATTTCCACCGTCAATTCGTTAGCACAGATGATACAATGCATTTTGATAATACCAATACGATCTGCATATCCATGTATAATTGAGTTTGTCACAGCCTCCGAAACTGCTGTTTTGATATCAGCTAACTCTTCAATCGTAGGATCAAGCTGTGCTGCAAAGGCTGCTACAACTGTTCTTGCAAAGCTTTCATTTTGAGATTTGCTTTCGAATTCCAACCGCATTTCATTCTTATCCTTCATTATGTTTTCTTATCCCCTTTCCTTTTAACACTAATCACACATGCTGCATCTTTGATGCAGCTCAAATTACGCTTTTTGTATGATATTTAAAGCAGTTTCAACCGTATCATACTTATCTATTATTTTATATAGACCGGACAACCGAAATATCCTGTCTACGGCTGAATTCACATTAGCCACGGCTGTTTTTCCCCCAATAAAAATGACCTTCTTATATCGGCCCATCACTACACCGATGCCTGCACTGTCCATAAAGCCAGCTCCGGAAAAATCAAAGATAATATGTTTAATACTATTGCGATCAATCAGCTTGTCCGCTTTTTCTCTGATACGAATCGCATTATGATGGTCTAATTCTTCATTCAACCGGATTACCAGACAACGTTGGTATATCTCGTAAGTGGTTCCCTCCCCTCCTATATTGATCAGATTCTTATTCTGTCTTTTGTCATCCTGCATTGTATTCCCTCCTATCGCACATAATTCTTATCGTTTCCATATATTTTTGCAATGAAAAAAGACCTTTTATGGAATGGCATTGATGGCCTTTCTTCATGAAACGTCTTTTTTCTATCATTTTATCTTGAGTTGTTATTATTTCCTATTAATCCTGTAACTGTGCTAAATATTCCTCGGCTTTACCTTTCCTATCAGGATCCGAGAAATCATTAATTACTATATTATAATAGACTGAGGCTTTTTCCTTATCATCTAACTTATGATAAGCCCTTGCTGTAAAATAAACCGCATCTACATCGGTTGGGTCGAAAAGCATCGCTTTCTCCAACTCCACTAATGCTTCCTCATATTTATCAGCACCATATAGATTATGGCCGTTATCGTAATGAGCCGCAGCAGCGGTCGGATAGGTAATCTCTTGTAACCGACTAAGAAGCGTAACCGAGGTCTCTATCTCCAACTGATTTGCCTCAATCGTCGATAAGAGATCTGCAACTGCTGTAAAATCCCTGTCATTTTCAGCTTTATCAAGCTCTGTTAAATACTGATCGATTGCATTAAACAGCGGTACATATAAAGCTGTTTTATCCTCAGGAATAACAAAGCTGTCTATCTGCGCGCGCAGCTGTTCAACTTCCTGTTTCAGCTGCTCCTTCTCACTTGTTAAAGTCGTAATGGTATTCTCTTTATCCTCCAGCTGAGCCAACCCGGAGCCATAATCCACATAATTAGAATTATCCTCTGCCGTCTTATTACTCTTAATGGTCGGTAGTATTAAGAAAGCAAAGACAGCAAGTCCAATGGCAACACCGATGATCAGATTAATAAATGCTATTATATTCGGCTTATCCTCTCGGTACGAGGAGATTGGCATAATTGACCCCTTAGTACTCTGTTCCGCTTCCGGATTACTATCCGGATCCTTTACTAGGTCAGGTGCCTCAAGCTCATGTATATAACGTAGCGTTGTAGTATTGGAGACATCAATTTTTGCTGCTTTCATTAAATACTTTTTAGCCTTGTCATTATCACCTGTTTTCATCAGCAATAGGGCAAGCAGATGATAGGCACGGATAAAATGTGGGTTAAGAACGACTACCTTTTTCAATTGTATAATGGCAAGGTCGTCGCTTCCTTGCTTGGCAAAGGTTAATGCTGTATTGTATCTCTTAATCGCCTGATTAGATGAATCCAGTCTGGTCGGATTCGACTGCACCTTATCGATATATTCATCTGCATCATTGTTCTCCGGCTGCAAATGCTTACTGATAACCCACTCACTCAGAGCAGCAACAGTTTCCCCCATCTCATAATAAATGAGTCCCAGCAAATTACGTGCATTTGTGTTCATTTTATTCAAATCAAGGCTTCTGCGAAGGGCCATTACTGCACCGGATAAATCGCGGACGCTCGCTTTTTCTAAGCCCTTATTATAATAAAGATTGGACGTTCTATAGATTTTTCTATTAATTGTTAAGTCTAAACCGCATCTATCACAACGCTTTTTTTTGTCCGACATATTACTTCCACATTTCGGGCAAATCATATCATCCCCACCTGTCCGTTCTAATCTTTTCGTTACTTACTATCATTATTCAGCTTCAGTAATTCTTTGAAAATATCGGTGATATCAGTTAAATCATTATTAATTATAACATCTTCTGCTTGTTCAATCTCCAAGCTCGGCTGGAATTTCTCAATCTCTTCATCAAAATTAATCATAAGCTTTCCCTCAATCTTTCACGATTTTTGAAGGATTTTCCTTCACGAATATATACTATTTAGCATTTTTTACATCTTACTTACCATAATACTATAAAAGCAAGAAAAATCAAGAGTTTATCCTTACTAAGTTATATAAAAATATCATTTTTTAAATATTTTATTAATTATTTATTTTCTTTTTATCAGTCATTTTTTCCTTCCACTCTGGATTCGACAGTATAAGGCAAATAGTGATTACTCCGCTCTCAAATGTATCCTCTATCTCAAATTTGTATACAGACATCTTCAACCATATAAGCTTTTGATATTAATCATTTTTTGAAATACTTTAATTCTGATTTCAATATTATTATGGATAGTCTAAATTATACCCTCATATAATATAATAAAGTGTGACTTGCGCTTGCGAACTTGAAAATAGAAAGAGTCTGCAAAGCAGACTCTCTGCGCCGAACGCGTTCACGAAGTGATAATTACCTTACGCGTGAGTGCGCATCCAAAAGCGAACTACGGTTCGCTTTGCGGAGATACTTTTTATTCAATAGGATGGCAGTTTCCTATTGAATAAGAAAGAGTCTGCAAAGCAGACTCTCCGCGCCGAATACGTTTATACTTGTCGCTATTCATCATATCATATGAAAGATTGGTGTTGTATTATGATAAAAGCTACCTTACGTTTAGTAGGAATATTTACAAAAAAACTTCGGGATGATCACATCTCAGCTTATTCTGCCCAGGCTGCGTTTTTTATCATAATATCCTTTTTTCCATTTATTATGCTGCTTCTTTGCATTGTGCAGTATTTTTTTATAGAGGAAAGTGATATGATGAAAATATTCTATCAGGCCTTCCCAAATGCTGTAGATTCCTTAATTATTTCTGTAATCGACGAAATCTATGATACCGCTGCCTCCACAACCTTAATCTCCGTCACCGCTATCTCCACGCTCTGGTCAGCGGGAAAAGGCTTTCTGGCTATTATGAGAGGTTTAAATACCGTATATCAGATTAATGAAACCCGTCGTTATATCTTTCTCAGGATAACCTCTGCCTTATATACCTTGTTTTTTGCCTTGATGCTGATTGCAACCATCATCCTGTTTATCTTTGGTAATCGCCTTTTTCTTTGGATTGAGCAAAAGTTTCCGGTACTATCAAACGCCGCCCTAATCATCATAAGCCTACGGACAATTATAGGTCTTATTACCTTAATTATATTCTTTTTATTGATCTATTGCGTAATTCCTAATCGAAAGACTAAGATCATGAACGAGCTTCCGGGTGCTATGCTTTGCGCCGCTGGCTGGATGGGCTTCTCATACGCATTCTCGTATTATATTGATAACTTTTCCAATTATGCATCTATGTATGGAAGCCTCACTGCCATCGTACTTTTTATGCTTTGGATGTATTTTTGCATGTATATCTTATTTTTGGGTGCTGAGTTCAACCTGTTATTTGAAAATAAAAACATAATACAGAATATTAAGCAGCTATATCGTACTACTACCGAAGAGCCTGTTATTCATAGATAAAGCCAATATCCGTTCCCGAGTAAAAATAAGTTACGATTTCTTCGTATTTCTTACCCGCATCCACCAGAGCCTTTACTCCGTTCTGGCTCATTCCGACACCATGACCGTAACCGCCTCCGGTTATCGTAAAACCATTCAGCTTGTTACTCTTCTCTTTTCGATCAAGGATAAAGAAAGCGCTGGGTAACAAGCTTAAGTTATCTACTTTACTCTCATCTTGTCTGACTAATGTATCATAGGTTGGTGCTAATAATGCCCTGATATTATACTCCGTTCTTACCTTTATCGTTTCCTTACTTCCTGTAATTAAAATTTCAGATACAATTCCACTGCTTTCCCTTTTAAGGACAGAGATATCCACAATATCACCTACAGTTTCCACCGGTATGCTTTCGAATACAGCCTCCTTACCATCCTCGGCTTTGCTAGTCATCGTCATAATCAGGCTAGGATTCGCATTGTATCTTCTTAGTAAATTCTTATCGATAACACTCTTTATTTCTTTGATATTCATTGTTACCTTCCAACGATACCAATTAAAGTTACTATCATAAGTAACAATGTCCTTCGAAGTAATAAAGCTTCTAAACTTATCCTCTGTGGATAAATCCTCATACAACTGCGCTGCTTTCGTCTGCGTCTGCGCATCTTCGCCAGCTTTCTCTACCAACATTAGCTTACCCTTTAAATACGGTAATTTAACGTCATTCGCCCAAACAGTGGAAGCTTCCGTTGTATGTCCACAGGAAGTGGAGAAGTAATAGGCAACAATAACAGTTCCGTCATACTCTATTACCTTACCATAGGTATCCTTAACTGCTAAGATAGAATCTTCATTTTCAGCGATGTTATTGTATACCTGATAGGATACACTGTCATCAACATGGGCACCATACTCGCTTAAGCTATTAGCCATAAGATGCTTATAAGCATAGCTTCTTGCACAGACTGCCTGAACCTTTAAAGCTTCAACTCCATAGCTGGTAGGCATCTCACTTGGAATTACTGCGTATAAATATTCTTCTAAGGGAAGTTCATTAATAATTATTAATCCCTGATCTCCACTGGCTATCTCAACTGTACCACGATATCTAGGATTACCGGAGGAGCGTTCAATCGATTTAATCACGATTTTGGCTTTCTCAGAAGCAGCTTTTACAGTAATCCTTCCACCCTCTAACAGCTCATCTCCCGGTTCAACTGATACAATTTCACCCTTTTTATAGGATTTTTCAACCTTCTTATTACTTACAGTAAAATCAGAAGATGCTGTGAACTCCACTTTATCGTGCTGAACCCCTTTATAACCGGTGGTGTGTATTAAAACACGAATATTCTCTGCTTTAATGCTTTCCGAAATCAGGGCAGCGCTGATCTTTCCTTCGGATACAATAAAATCTGTATTATCATAACCGACTAAAATACTTCCCGTCGGTTCCATGGATAGCTCACCGTATATTTTATAAATCTTATAATTCTCTTCAACCGGTACCTCACCATAGCCTTGAATCTCAATAAAATCCTTCCCTAGCTTTAACACTTTTCCCCGAATCATATCCGGTTTAAATCTGATCTGGACCACCTGTTGATTTTCCACCGTGATATCACCGATCACCTTCTCAATCGGTGTACTTAGCTTTGATACCGCATAAAAGCTTTTATCAATACCGTTTATGAAGGTATTAATCCGAATTCCTTCTCCCTGTTTAATCCATACATTATGTATTACGATTTTATCTGTAGTTACTGAGGTTATATAGATGATCTCCTGTTTACATACAAGCACCTTAATACCTTTGTCCATATACTGGTCGATAAGATTAACAGAATTCCCATTGTTTTTTAATGCTTCTGTTGCTTCCTTTGTAGTAGCTTCCTTCTCTGTTAAAGCCTCTGTTGGTTTCACTGACGGCTGTTCTGCATTGGGGCTTTGTTCATAATATATTTCATAGCTCTTTGCATTCCAGTAATAATACTTTCCTAAATCCGTAACCATTCTGTCTTTGCCATCGTCCGTTACTTCTCTTCCCACAACCAGCATAGTTTCTTCCTTTAGTAGCTGTTCCTCGTCGGGAATAATCTTAAGTATTGCATCATACAGCTCTAAGAATTCCTTAATCAGCATGCTCTCATCGGCTCTTGAAAAATCGAAGGTTAACCCTGTATAAACCGATTGAAAATCCGAATTCTTTAAAATTAATTTATCGATAATTTCTTTACAGGATCCATAGGTCAGCGCTTCTTTCGGAGTGACTGTAACCTTGTCCTCAATGAGGCCCATCTTCCAGGCTGCATTCACAAAAGTATCATACCAGTCGGACATTTTGCTATCTGCATAGGTAATACCAATAGGTATGGACTCTCTTGCAGCTTTGTCATACTCCAGGTAGCTAAGTAATCGAAAAGCTTCTGCCCGGGAAATCACATTTTCCTTTACGATTACTTCCCCTGTACCTTCCGGTTTATCGTCCTTGATTTTTTTGACGACATTGACTGTAAATACAACCAGTATAATGCCCAAACATATTCCGATTAAAATTAATTTTCTTTTTATACTCATCGCTGCTCCTATTCCAGGCCTAATTCCCTTATCTGTATAGTTGATTATCCCATATGCTAATATATTATGTCAATGCAAGTAATATTCGTACAAGTTGAGCAAATTAGATGACTCTTATATTATTGTACGGTACCCTATACAATTTATTGATGCTTATCACATTTTTAAGTAAACAAAATAGCGTGTGATTATTATCCAACAGAGACACGTTCCCACTCGGTTGCATAGTCATTAAATTAAGAATTCAACTTAATGACTTTTCTAATAGCGGTACATAAGGCTGTGGCAGTAAAATCATTACCACAGCCTAAGTACCGATTGCGGCAAACGGTCTCCTTCTGGATAAATAATTCACACGCTATTCTAGTTAAGTTGTTGTTGTGATAAACACTCTGCTTTCTGAGGGCACCTTTTTGAGTGTTCATCTAATATGCAAAACTCCTTCAATTCAAGCATCTTGTGTCTTTCTTGATAAAAAAACCCCAAGTATAGTCCTCATCTTATAACGTAAGGATTTTACTTGGGGTAATTAAATCTATATACTGAAACTACTAATCCATCATATCTCTCATCTGATACATGCCGGCAGGATTTCCCGGTAAGAATTTAGCCGCCTGAACAGCACCTTTCGCAAAGATTGCTTTTGAATAAGCAGTATGCTTAATCTCAATTACTTCATCCGTTCCGGCGAAGATAATCTCATGCTCTCCTACGATTGTTCCACCTCTGACTGCTGAGATTCCGATTTCCTTCTTACTTCTCATGACACGATCTCCCGAACGGTCATATTTATATTCGTATTCATTATTTAACGCTTCATTCATAGCATCCGCAAGAGCCAGCGCTGTACCGGAGGGAGCATCCACTTTTTTATTATGATGCTTTTCCACGATCTCAATGTCAAAGCCTGCATCAGCAAGTACGACTGCTGCCTCTTTCAAAAGCTTAGAGATCAGATTAATACCCATGGACATATTCGCAGATTTAAAAATCGGTATCTTTGCAGCAGCTTCATTGATTAATAAAAGCTGCTCCTTTAATAAGCCCGTCGTACACAGTACA
The DNA here is from genome assembly GCA_023414875.1 of Bacillota bacterium. Taxonomy (GTDB): domain Bacteria; phylum Bacillota; class Clostridia; order Lachnospirales; family Lachnospiraceae; genus Mobilitalea. Next base: position 68,872 of record JAEZMV010000013.1, read on the forward strand.
ATACCGATCCCACGGCTTATAGCAAAATCCAGCATCTCTTCTATATTAATCGGAGCTGAAAAATCAATAATTACATCCGCTTTCACATTACATTTTGAAAAGTTCTGATATACCGGATACTTGTTATTACGGTTTTGAGAAACATCGATACCGGCAACGATAATTGCATTTTCATCTGCTTCTACCATGTCCGTAATTACTTGGCCCATCTTGCCATTACATCCTCGTAAAATGATATTTGTCATTTCGTTCCTCCTATGAAAAGATACCTTCTCACCTTTTATTATATGGTTTTAAATCCAACTGCATTCATTTCCTTTGCTAAGCGCTCTGTGTTAGCAGGCTCCATCTCCGTGAGTGGCATACGAAGTGCTCCAACCTCATATCCCATTAAGTTCATAGCCTTTTTCACCGGAATCGGGTTCACTTCACAGAACAATGCATTAATTAATGGCAGAAGTTCCAGCTGTAGCTCACGGCTGCCCACAATATCACCCTCAAGGAATTTGATAGCCATGTCATGGGTCTCCTTCGGAGCGATGTTGGATAATACAGAGATAACACCTATACCGCCTAAGGACATAACCGGCACTATCATCTCATCGCATCCGGAGTATAGATCAATCTTTCCTCCGGTCAGCTGCATAACCTCAGCCACCTGAGCGATATTTCCACTGGCTTCCTTAATACCAACGATGTTTTCCACATCCTTTACCAAAGTAGCAACTGTCTGAGGCAATATATTGCAGCCGGTTCTACCCGGTACATTATAAAGTATGATGGGCACAGATACGGATTTAGCAACCGCTGTAAAATGAGCGATTAGACCCTTCTGAGTTGCTTTATTATAGTAAGGGGTAACAACTAAAAGTGCATCAGCACCATATTTTTCTGATTCCTGTGACAAATAGATTGCTGTTTCTGTGCTGTTTGATCCTGTTCCCGCAATAACCGGTACTCTCTTTGCCACCTTCTCCACTGTGTACCTTATACACTCCAAATGCTCCTCATGGGATAACGTGGATGCTTCACCGGTCGTTCCGCAAATAACGATAGCATCTGTACCTGCAGCAATTTGGCATTCAATCAATTCTCCAAGCTTATCATAATTCACCTCATTGTTGTTTGTAAAGGGTGTTACGATAGCAACTCCTGCTCCTTTAAATACTGCCATTTTCATTCCTCCTATTAAATATGTAAAATACGAATTTATGTGCAAACGTCATTGCATTCTACAAAACATGGTAAAAATTGCGTAAAAAAAGCCGACCGAAGAGTCGACACTAAAGAATAACTGATTGAAGCATGATAGAATTATCCCTAATCATGTCCCTTGCAGTGTAAGATATTCTTTAGGCAGCGCTCCATCATTTCTGATGACAGTCATATGGATCTTCACCATATGCCCAGCTATAATCATTCAGGATTATTATAACTTCGGCATTGTTTCCTTTCGCTGCTTTCATCTATGCCTGACATATCCAGCAGTTTACTCTTAAACAATGCGCCTCTACCATAAGCAATATTTATTTTTCACAATATTCGTAACCCCATATTAACACCGGATAATTATGTTGTCAACCATTATTTCCAAAACCCTATAGTATATATTATTATTTCCAAAACCCCATAGTATAATAGATAACTGATAAAAATAAAGCCACTAATTTAAATCTTTGGCTCTGTTAGATTTTAGTGTTGTTATTTGAGTCTTGATTTATCAAATTTTGAGAAAGATATAGTAAAAGCAAAGCACCTGCTGGTAGACAGTGCTACTAAATTGACTGATACACATATTTCACAATATAGGCATAGACAACCAATTTTTGTGTAGTATAATAGAATACAAAGAATCAAAAAAGAATCAAAAAAGAGGGAGGTATTAATGAAAGAAATATTTGAAAAAATAGAATTGATGTCAAAGAATAATAGACGTATAGTACTTGCCATTGTCATATTTTTCTTGATTTTTGAGGCAATGTTCTTATTTCCATTAAGATATGAATTATCAATATTAAACGCTGGTCTAATTTATTGTTACTTCATACTTGGATTTGCTTTGTGTGCTACAACAAGAAGAAAATCAATAGATATACTTTTAGGAATCAGTTTTACCAATATGATAGGACTTGGATTGCGTATTTGGTTAGAATGGGGAGAATATTCGATGATTAGAGATTTAACGTATAAAAATGTACTGTTTACGTATATTCCAATTATCATAACAACCTTCATCGGTTATCTATACACAAAAAATGTTATTCAAAGAAAATCTAAAACTGTTTAGCAGTATGATAATAAGCACCAATCACTCTGGGTGCTTATTTTTATAAATAACAACACTATAATCTAACAGAGCCAAATCTTTTTTTTCATAATAATTCCCCTTTCATTTTTTCATTAGGCTTTTCGGTTTTTAACAAAACAGGATTGACATCCGGCTGCTTCAACCGGTATCAATCCTGCTGATTTTTTTCAAACATTTACTTATTGATTACTTACACGAATAATTGTCTATCAAACGCGTAACACTTCCTATATTAATACTCTTCGAGGTATTCCAGCTTGCTTACTGATACCTCATAGGCTACGCGCTTTTCGAAATCTACTTCATTCATCTTTTTCTGGTATTCACGACTTTGAATTCTGCCCCAAATCTGAACGTGACCGCCTACCGTGAAGCTCTCTGCAAATCTTGCATTTCTTCCCCAGCAGATGCATGGGATATAATCGGATTTGCCATATGGACGATTTACTGCAAGTAAAACATCGGCAATTTCTCTGCCAAGCGGTGTTTTACGATATATCGGTGGCTTACATACAAAGCCATCTAAGAAAATGTGATTCGGTTTTGCATTTTCAGATAATTCATCTACTATCTTAATTTCTCTTGCAAAAACGGATAACACTAATTTATTTTTACTTTCTTCATGTCGGTTATAGGATCTGAATTGTCCTAATACCTCTACAAACTTACCTTTATAATCCTGTTTTACATCAATTAGACGTTCTGAAACCATAACCGGAATCATATCATAGGAATTACTTAACCTGCTTACTACAACCTCCAAAACATAGAACCCTTCTCCAAATACATCATGACTAAAAATAAAATCACTGATTACCTCTCCTGCAATACTTACTTGATTGTTATCAAATACTTTATCTGTCATATCGTACCTCTCCCTTCTTTCCCGGCGTTCATTATTACGCCAATCTGCTCTAAAATGTGGGGT
>JAEZMV010000024.1 GCA_023414875.1 Bacillota bacterium
CCTGCATCCAAGATGAAAAAATCCATCGCGGGAATTTTAGCTGATGAAGGATACATTAAAGGGTTTGACGTGATAGACGACAGCAAACAGGGCATCCTCAGAATTCAGATGAAATATGGTGCTGACAAAGAAAGAGTAATCAGTGGAATCAAGAAAATTTCAAAGCCGGGGCTTAAGGTTTATGCCAAGAGCGACGAGGTGCCAAAGGTACTGGGAGGACTTGGAATCGCGATTATCTCCACTTCAAACGGAGTGATCAGTGACAAGGAAGCCAGAAAACTTGGTGTAGGCGGCGAAGTTATTTGCTATGTTTGGTAGGGAGGAAATAGAAGATGTCAAGAATAGGTAGACTGCCTGTTGCTCTTCCTGCCGGCGTAGAGGTTAAGGTAAGCGACAGCAATGTTGTTACTGTAAAGGGTCCGAAAGGTGAATTGCAGGAACAGATCAGCAAATTAATAAAAGTTGAGATTAATGACGGTGTACTGACCGTTACCAGAGATTCTGACGTTAAGGAAGCAAGATCCGCTCACGGACTTTCCAGAACGCTGATCAGCAACATGGTAACAGGAGTAACAACCGGATTCGAGAAAAAACTCCAGATGGTCGGCGTTGGTTACAAAGCTGAAAAGAAGGGCAATACCCTTGTAATGAACCTGGGTTACTCACATCCTATCGAAATGGTAGACCCTGACGGAATTCAGACTGAGGTTACTACACCCACGGAAATCATCGTCAGAGGAATCAGCAAGGCACTTGTTGGAAACTATGCGGCAAACGTCAGAAAGTGGAGACAGCCTGAGCCATATAAGGGCAAGGGAATTAAGTACGCTGGCGAAGTAATCCGCAGAAAAGAAGGCAAGACCGGCGGTAAGAAGAAATAGGAAGGAGTGAGATAAATGGCAAAAGAGAGTAGAACAGAGAGACGTCTGGCCAGACATGCAAGAGTCAGAAAAACCCTGTCCGGAACTCCTGAAAGACCAAGACTTTGCGTTTTTAGAAGCATCAAAAATATCTCCGTTCAGATCATAGACGACGTCAGCGGAACAACGTTGGCTGCTGCATCCACCCTTGATAAAGATATAAAGGCGCAGGCTGCATACGGCGGAAACAAAGCGGCTGCAAAGCTGGTTGGAGAAGCTGTGGCGAAGAGAGCCCTTGAAAAGGGAATCGAAACCGTTGCCTTTGACAGAGGCGGATTCTTATATCACGGAAGAGTAAAAGAACTGGCTGACGGAGCACGTGAAGCCGGACTGAAATTCTAACAGGAAGGGAGAAAAGGAATGCGACAGAATATGATTGATGCATCCAAGCTTGACTTAAAGGAATCCATCGTTAACATCAGACGTGTTGCAAAGGTTGTTAAGGGCGGAAGAAACTTCAGATTCAGCGTAACTGTTGTAGTCGGAAACGGCGAAGGATATGTTGGCGTAGGTCTTGGAAAAGCTCAGGAAATTCCTGAAGCCGTAAGAAAAGCAATCGAAGATGCAAAGAAAAAATTGATATATGTTCCTATGGTAGGAACAACAGTTCCTCACAGGAATCTGGGAATTTTCGGCGCCGGAGAGGTTCTGATCATGCCTGCGGCTCCCGGTACAGGAGTAATCGCGGGAAGTGCAGTACGTACTGTATTGGAACTTGCTGGAGTGAAGGACGTAAGAGCGAAGTCTATCGGCTCAAACAATGCGGGTAACATGGCATACGCTACAATTGAAGGCCTCAGAGGTCTTAAGACTGTTGATCAGATCGCGAGACTCAGAGGGAAAACTAAGGAAGAAATACTTGGATAAGGAGGAGACGTAAATGGCAGATAAAACAATTAAAATCACGTTAACCAAGAGTGTCATAGGCGCTTCCCCACTTCAAAGAAAAGTAGTCGAAGCGTTGGGACTCAGAAAGCTGAATCAGACGGTAGAACGTCCTGACACCCCTCGGACACGCGGAGCGGTAGAAAAAGTAAAGCATCTTTTACAAATAGAAGAAGTGTAAGATTGGAGGTGTTGAGAAATGAAACTGCATGAATTAAAAGCTGCAGAGGGTTCTACCAGAAAGCCTAAGAGAAAGGGCAGAGGTACAGCTACCGGACAGGGTAAAACTGCCGGCAGAGGTATGAATGGACAGAATTCAAGAAGCGGCGGCGGAACCAGACTTGGTTTCGAAGGTGGCCAGATGCCTTTATACAGAAGAATCCCGAAGAGGGGCTTCACAAACATCTGGAAGAAAGAATATATCATTCTAAATGTTGATGACTTAAATATATTTGAAGCAGGTACCGTGGTTACTCCCGAGCTTCTGAAGGAGAAGGGATTAGCAAAGCAGGTTGTTGACGGAATCAAAATTCTTGGAGAGGGTAATCTTGAAAAGAGTGTAACCGTTCAGGCTCACAAATTTAGTAAAACTGCTATAGAGAAGATCGAACAAGCCGGAGGAAAGGCAGAGGTGATCTAAGATGAGCATGATAAAAACAATCGGCCAGGCGTGGAAGATCGCGGATATCAGAAAAAAGATCATCTTCACATTGTTAATGCTTTTAGTTTTCAGACTTGGTTCAAACATTCCCGTGCCTGGTATTGACAGAGATATCCTCAAAGAAGTATTCAGCGGCAACACAGGGTTGTTTGGCCTGTTTGATCTGTTCTCAGGAGGCGCTTTCAGCAATTTCACAATTTTTGCTTTGAGTATCACTCCTTATGTAACGGCCTCGATTATTTTACAGCTTCTTACCATTGCGGTGCCCAGCCTGGAGGCTCTTGCAAAGGAAGGAACCGAAGGAAAAAAGAAGATTGCTCAGTATACGAGATATCTCACCGTCGTATTGGCGTTTGTTCAGGCCATCGGGCTTTCCGTGGGGCTGTTCCGCCAGGCGGTTGTCAGCAAGGACTTTTTCTCTATCACAGTTATTGTTTTGACCCTGTCCGCAGGTACCGCATTCCTTATGTGGCTCGGCGAACAGATCAATGAAAACGGAATCGGAAATGGTATTTCCCTGATCATCATGGCAGGTATCGTATCCCGAATTCCAAGTGCTTTCCATCAGACATGGGTAAAGCTGCAGGCAGGGGAAA
>JAEZMV010000008.1 GCA_023414875.1 Bacillota bacterium
ATTCGTAATGAGCAGGTCAGCGGTTCGATCCCGCTCATTGGCTCCATCGTCGGGGTGTAGCGCAGTTTGGTAGCGCGTTTGCTTCGGGAGTAAAAGGTCGCAGGTTCAAATCCTGTCACCCCGACCACTTTTCAAGGCTCGGTTGGATAATATCCAGCCGGGTTTTTTATTTATCTGTTCTATTAACTTCATCAGACCTCCATTGCATACACAAATATTTGTAGTATAATTATACTAAATATTATAAGAACGAATAAATGTTAGTAAAGTTGCTGAGGTAGCATGAAATTATTTAAAAAGCGGATTGGTAAGATTGCAGAAGATTATATCAATAGTCAATCGTTTGGGTATTCATCTTTTTCTGAGGCTAAATATACTTTATCTTTTGGATTGTTTGTTAGGAAATTTATAGTATATGATCGGTTATCGTTATGCCTCTATGAACATAATCTCTCCCATGATGAGTATGAACTATTTTGTAAAGAACGTAATCGTCTATATATTCCTCGAAACAACGATTATGATAAATGCAGAATAGAATATGGTATACTTTTTCATTATCTTATATGCAAACCAACTCTCGCTGACTATATTGTTACAAAAACAGAACGTCCCGACTTTGAATTAAAAAAGGGAGAGCATTCTATAGGCATTGAAATTACGCAGCTCACAACACCATATGAAAAAGTTATGGATAGAATTGTTTCAATGTCGGGAAAAGGAATTTCAGTAGATGAATTAAAAACAAAAGCTGAGGCTCGGCATGGAAAAAAGGCTAATGATTATAACTATCATAATATTAATGGAACCTCTGTTGTTGGAACGAAAACCTTACGCCCTGATAATATTAGAGAAATGTTCGTCCAACAGATACTTAATAAATATGGTTTATATGAAACAAAAATAGAGGAATATAACGATTTTGTTATCCTCTGCAACGCTCAACAAGGCATAACTATAACCGAAGCATGGGAGGCCGATGAGATTCACGATATGTTATTGCAATATTCTTTTGATAAGTCTTTCTGTCTGGCGATTCTGTGGCATGCTTCTCAATTAATGTGTTCTGAATATCAATTTTGCGGTTCAAAGTAAAGATATATATTGTTTTGAAAAACAGCCTACTATCTAATATCATCTAAAAGATATTATTAAATGCTATTACTGACCGTTAGTAAACCTTTATTTAATCATACTTTCACTAATGCTCCTTTATAAACACCCGACAACATAAAAAGCCGTAAATTTAAATCGACGGCTTTTTTGTACTAGATTGTCAAAAGAATTGGACAGGCCCAAATCAAAGTAGTTTAAGATAAGGTAACATGCTATAATTATCATGCTAATATATTCCACGGACAGGTATATGAGGTGATTGTTTTGTTTGACATTACTAAAGAAGATATTAAGCTGCTTGATGATTCTGATTTACGTGAACTGATCGGCAAGCTTTGCGAAGCAACACTTAAAAAACAACACCATTCTCCATCTTGTGTTACATACGGAGGTAGTCAAGATGCAAAAGACGGAGGTGTTGACGTTAGGGTTTGTCTAGAAAATGGAAAAGTGGCAGGATTTATTCCTCGTAGCAATACTGTTTTTCAAGTGAAACTATACGATCTAGTAGGAGAAAAAATAATACAAGAGATGAAACCACGAGGCATCCTTAGAGACTGTATTAAGGATCTTTCGGACATAGGTGGAGCCTATATTATTGCATGTGGGAAAGCGGATACAACAGACTCCATGATGATGGCTCGTAAAACTAAAATGATAGAAGCAGTAAAAGATCAAGCAACTGCCAGAAGGTTAAAGTGTGACTTTTATGATAGCCAACGAATAGCAACTTGGGTTAATGAATTTCCGTCTGTTATTATATGGATACGAAATAAGATTGGAAAACAATTATACGGATGGCAACCTTATGCTAATTGGTCAAACTCAAAAGAAGGCCTAGAAGATAAATATCTGATTGATGGAGTAAGGATTCTTAATCTAGCAGAAACAAATAGTCTTGAATCATCTCCTGCCGAGGCAATAAATAAGATTCGGCAGACGTTAAGTATGCCAGCTTCATGTGTTAGACTTGTGGGTTTGTCCGGAGTAGGAAAAACAAGGCTCGCACAAGCTCTTTTTGATGAACGGGTTGGTTTATATGCATTAAATTCTGATGAAGCCATTTATACTGATATGAGCAAATTACCAGATCCAATCCCTACGACAATGGCGGAAGATTTATGCGCTAGAAATGAAAAAACGATATTAATAATTGATAACTGCGAGCCGGAACTACACCGAAAATTAGCAAAGATTTGTTTGCGGCCAAATAGCTGTATTAGTTTACTCACAATAGAGTATGACATTCAGACAGATCAAACAGAGGAAGTCGAAGTCTTTAAAATTGAGCCTTCTACGCAAGAACTAATAGGAGAAATGCTTACGAACCGGTTTCCCGACATAGGTCAATTGAATGCTTTTAGGATTGCCAAGTTTTCAGGAGGCAATGCTCGGATAGCTATTGCTTTGGCCAATACAATAAAACTCAGTGATGATATTTCAACTTTCAATGATAGTCAATTGTTTGATAGATTGTTTTGGCAAAATCAATCCTTAGATCGGAATTTGTTAATCGCCGCGAAAGCTTGTGCTTTGGTATACTCTTTCAATTCTGAAGATATGAAAGAAATGGAGTTAATTGAAAAGATATCAGGATTGTCGCAAACCGAAATTCATAGGCACATCGCGGAATTATTGAGACGTAACCTGATGCAAAAAAGAGGTAAATGGAGAGCTGTTCTTCCACACGCACTAGCAAACTGGTTAGCTCATCGTATACTTGAAGAGATCCCAGTTTATCGCTTGAAAAGCATTTTTACTAACGATTGCCCAAGGATGTTGTTTTCATTTTCACATAGGCTTAAGTATATGCATAATAGCGATGTGGCTAAAAAGATAGTTATCGATTGGCTATCGCCAAATGGAATGCTAGCCGATATAACTAATCTTGAATATAGTAATATTGGAATCTTTCAGAATATTGCTCCAGTATTGCCACCAATAACACTTCAGGCTATTGAGGACATAGTTCATAGCGAGGATGCTGACAAGTTTTTTTCGCGGCAAAATCCTCATCATATTATCTTCACCAATATTTTATGTTCAATTGCTTATGATGAACAGCTTTTCAAAAGATGTGTATTGCTCTTAATTCTATTCGCTCAAAAAGAAAAAACCAATGAAAACAGAGAACCAGTGATTAGGAAGCTGACAACCTTGTTTCAAATGAAGTTATCAGGGACCCAGGCCTCAGCCCAAACCAGACTTGAAGTGATAACTGAAATGGTTAATGGAAATAATAAAGACTTAGGATTTACATTACTTGATACTGCCTTAAGAACAGGGCGATTTGAATACCCTTCTATTAATGATTTCGGTGCTCGTGAAAGAGATATTGGATTGTATCCAAGAACCTTCCAAGAACAGAAAGATTGGTACTCTGTCTTTATTCAATATCTTAAAGGCATCATTGAATCAGGTGATACTGAGAGTTCCAATCGTTCAAAAGCTATATTTGCAAAAAACCTTTTGGGCCTATTTCGAGCCGGAATGATTGATGAGATTGAACAGTTAATAAACAATGGGCATTTAGGTGATGAATGGGGACAAGGATGGATGGCGCTTTATGAGCTAATCGGAAGAGATAAAGAGAAAATGCCTCAAGATTTATTAAAAAGATTGGAATCACTCAAAAATAAAATTAAGCCACGAACTCTGTCAGAGAAAGCAAGAGCATATGTCACTAATTCTCCTGGGTTTAGATATTATTTACTTAAAGCAGAACATGGCAATGAGGAAATTAAAGAAATTGGAAAAGATTTGGCTAGTGATAATAACACTCTGATAAGTATTTTACCGGAAGCAATCAAAGTAAACAGCACACACTTATTCTCTTTGGGCCAAGGATTAGCAGAGGCGTGCGAAAGCCCGTACAACCTGTGGACTCTGATTCAAGCACAAATATTGCTTGCCAAGAGGCCTCAAGGATACTTGTTATTGGAGGGATTCCTGCAAGCGCTTAACAAGAGGAACCCTGATTTGGTAGAAACGATATTAGACGAAACTGTTGAAAATGACTTGGCTGACTACTTTCCTAGGCTTCAAACAAGCGTACCAATAAATGAACGTGGTATTAACCGTTTAATCCGTTCAATCGAGTTTGGAAAGGCACCGCTAGATGAATATAACCATATTGGATTTGGAGCAGCACACGAAACAATACCTGATAACGAATTGCTAAAAATACTTAACCTTTTATTAAATAGTCATGATGGCCTTAACGTAACTATGGATATTTTTTGTATGCGAATATTTAATAAAGAGCCTTATGAGATTAGTGAGGAAATGCTTACATTTGGGCGTAGCCTAATTATCAGATATGATTTTATAAAGCATACGTATCACACGCAAATCGGATTCGACCTATCGCAAATAGTAGAGTGCTGTTTTGATAATAATGATCCGGAAGTAGAAGCTCAAACAAAACAGTTGTGTGAACAAATAAAAAAAGGATTAACAGACTATAGTATCTACGCCTCTGATTGTTGCGATGTTCTTTATTCTTTTGCTAAAGTACAGCCAATAATATTATTAGATGTCTTTTTCAACGAGAAACAGCCTTGGCAGGTAATTAATGCGTTTTATGATGACTCGTCAAGGATAATAATCAACAAAATTGATACAGACGTTTTGTTGGATTGGTGCAGTAAAAAGCCCGAAGAAAGGTATTATTTTTTAGCCTCAATCCTTAATCCATTTGTTACTAATGCAGATCTCCAATCATGGAATCCCTTGGCGCTTGCTTTAATGGATAATGCACCTGATCCTTGCTTAGTGTTGGAATCATTATCATACCATTTTAGCCCAAGTTCTTGGTCGGGCGAATATTCTAACGCTTTAAAAAAGAGTTTGATTTTGATTAAGGAATTACTCAGGCATCCAAATCCAAAAATTCAAACGTTTGCAAAAAGAAAAGCCGATCAGTATGAGCAACAAATACTAAGAGAGATGGACAAGGAGAAAGAGGAGAACAGTCGGGGTTTTGAGTAAACAGAGACAACACGGATTTCACTTTCCATCTAGTGGAAAAATAAGTATTGTTTCGGTTCTGATATCCGCAAGATATGTTCCTTTTCGTTAGATGCCACTACTGACCGTCAGAAAACGCTTATTTAATCGTACTTTTGCCAATGTTCCTTTATGAACACCCTGACCAGCGGGCAGTGCCCGCAGCCAATATCGCGAATCATCTTACGGTGGTTTGCGATATTTTTTTATCCGCGTCTAGTCTGCTCTATTCTCTTAATTGTATATAGTATGATAACAAATAAATCTACAAACACCAACAACCCGCCGCAGCGGGTTTTAAGGTGCTCTGACGAAAAGCTATTTAAGCTAATATAGCTTGTTATTATTTGATAGTATGTATCAATGGTGAACGTGGCAAAATGGCGGCTTGTCGCTCAGCGCGTGTTGTTGTATGATTACCGTATATACTCGCACTTGCCGATAAGAGGAAGCATACAGCAGTATTTTTGCTGTTACAGGCGTGCTAAAGCAGTTTTTTTGTGGTAATATGAATGCGGATTCTATCTGGGAGGTATCAATATGGGCAAAGCTGCGGTTATATACAAATCGAAATACGGTTCTACAAAGCAATACGCGCAGTGGATTGCTGAGGCGCTGGATGCCGACCTTTTTGATGTGGCGAAGATCAGCGCACAAGACCTTGGTCAATATCAAACAATTGTGTACGGCGGCGGGCTGTATGCGAGCGGTATCATTGGTTCAGACTTTCTCGTGAAAAACTA
>JAEZMV010000010.1 GCA_023414875.1 Bacillota bacterium
CCGTCCGGCTTCCTTCAGATTCGTAGTCACCCACGACACCCTTGCCATTGGCTATGTCCTTCCTACTACCAGGCGGACTCGGGACTTACACCCGTTGAAACGTGCGCCCGCCGGGCGCACCAAAAAAAGCAAAGCACGAAGCTCCGTCGCTCCGTGTTTGCTTGATTTACCATTATTATAACATGCTGATTAAAAAATGTTAAGTATAAATATTTTATCGTTTTGACATATTAATTGCCTCAATTGCAACACTTCCGCCTCGAACAATTTCAATACGATTACAGAAGCTCTGACTTAATAGTTTAATTAAGTCATTGTTTTTCTCTTCCGTCTGAACACATTCCAGTAAAATATTGTTCTTATCATAATCTATAATCGTCAGTCCGAAGATATTAGCGATTCGAAACACCTCTGTTTTGTCTGTTTCATTGCATTTTAAGACCTTTACAAACAATAATTCCTTCTTATGAATCGGTATCTCTGTAAAATCAACTACTTTAATAACTTCAACGGTTCTGTTCAGCTGCTTTTTTACCTGTTCAAACGTCATATCATCACTTGTCAGGCCAATTGTCATTCTCGAGATTGTACTATCCTCTGTTTCACCAACCGTAAGACTATCGAGATTATAGGACTTGCTTGAAAATAGTCCCGCTATTCTTGCCAGCACACCGATTTCATTTTCTACAAATATGCATATCCATCTTTTCTTTAACATGGTATCCTACCTTTCCTCAAAGCCCTCAAACTTGGGGCATTCTTAAAATACCTACTCTAATATTCCAGGATCATCTCATTCAAGGCTTTTCCACCCGGCACGATTGGTAGTACATTTGCTTCTCCTTCTATGATAAATTCAATGACGGTCGGGGTCAGGGTATTTTCTCTTGCCAAACGAAACGCAGCTTCAAGCTCTTCTGCCTTTTCCACGCGGATTCCTTTTGCATCATAGCTTTCAGCCAGCTTAATAAAATCAGGAGTATACTTAGGGCAGCATATGTCCTTATTCTGGCAATCTCTGTTACAACGTCTTCGATACTTAAGACAGGTACTAGAGTAACGCTTATCAAAGAACATCTCCTGCCACTGGCGTACATTGCCTAGATATCCGTTATTAAATATGCAGATAATCAGTGGAAGCTCTAGGGCCACTGCTGTTGCCATCTCCTGTATATTCATTTGAATTCCGCCGTCTCCCGCAATACAGATTACCTCTTTCTCCGGATTGGCTAATTTTGCTCCAATCGCCGCCGGAAAACCATATCCCATGGTCCCTAGTCCTCCGGAGGTAATCAATTGTCTATTCTCATCCAGCTCGATATATTGTGTCGTCCATAATTGATTTTGACCGACATCAGTTGTAATGATGGAATTGTGAAATATTTGATTGATTTTTCTAAGGATAAGCTCCGGTGTTAAGCCCTGATATTGATTCATTTGAATAGGATAGGACCTCTTCCACTCGTCGATCATATTGCTCCACTCTCTAATTTCCAGTGGTACCGCATCCTTTAACATCATTTTAATTGCACTTTTTGCATCGGCAACCACCGGAATATCAACCTTAATGTTTCTTGAAATGGAAGCAGAATCAATATCGATGTGGATTATTGTCGCATTTTTTGCAAACTCACTAATTTTACCTGTTATTCTGTCATTAAAGCGTGTTCCGATGGAAAACAGCACATCACACTCGCTGATGGCACGGTTAGAAGCATAATTACCATGCATCCCGATGTTCCCTATATAATTGGGGTGGTTTGTTGGTATGGCACCCTTTCCCATAATTGTAGTAATGACCGGGACTCCCGTTATTTCCGAGAATTTTGTCAGCTCTTTTCCCGCTTTTGAGATATTTACCCCTCCGCCGATTAAAAGCACCGGTTTAACAGCCTTCTTTAAGACCTCCATTACTTTCTTAATCTGTCCTGCATGTACGCTGTTATTAGGTTTATAGCCTCTGATGTTAACCTCCTTTGGATATTCATCGTCACCGTAGGCTTGCTGAATGTCCTTTGGAATGTCAATGACCACCGGTCCGGGCTTTCCTGTTCTAGCGATATAAAAAGCATTTTTAATAATACGTCCCAGATCTTTTCTGTCTCTTACTGTCACAGCATACTTACAGATGCTTCTTGTTATCCCAACGATGTCTACTTCCTGAAAAGCATCATTTCCTATTAAATTTGACGCTACCTGACCGGTAAAGCACACCAGCGGTACACTGTCAAAATTAGCGGTTGCAATTCCGGTAACCAGATTTGTTGCACCCGGACCGCTTGTAACCAAGCAGACACCCACTTTGCCGGTAGAACGCGCATATCCGTCTGCAGCATGGATTAATGCCTGCTCATGCCTAGGCAAAACAACCTCAATCTCCCTTTCTCCATAAAGTGCATCAAAGAGATCAACTGCCATGCCACCCGGATATCCGAATAGCAGATCAACCCCTTCCTCTTTTAATGCCTTAACAAATAATTCTGTTCCTTTTACTTCCATCTTATTTCCTCCATTCCTATTATTTTTAGATAAAAAAGCACATAAAAAACCCTAAGCTAAATGTTACTTTAGCTTAGGGCGAATACTCTTCCGCGTTACCACCTAAATTCAGAAATTACTTCTGCACTCTGCCAGTACGGATAAGATAATCCTACTGACGTGATAAAACCTATCAGTACGGATATTACTATCGATACCGTTTTCCCTATAACGGTGGAAACTCCGTTGAAGTCTACTAAAGATTTCTCTTGTTCGGTTCACTGCTCAGAGGCTACTTCCATATCTCCCGATTAAAGATTCACACCAACCATCTTCTCTCTGAAAATCCGATAAATATGTACTACTCCTCGTCATTGCTTTTTTCTATTTTCATTTATTTGTCAAATTGTATCATATGCCTTATTTAATGTCAACCAAATCTTTCCTTGCCGTTAATTTTATTTCCTTTACCTGTAGTTTAGTTATAACTCTTATTTCCTTTGAATTCTATCTTTACTAACTAGCAGAAGGCAATCTTAACCGCTCTTGAATCCTTATACTAGGCAGTTATTAGTTTTATAATTTTATGTTGCTATGTTAATTTTATGATGCTTTGTTAATTTATTATTTTAGCAAATTGGAATTGTATGGTATAATTCTTTGATAAATACTCTGTAGAAAAATACACTTAGCAGAAAAGGAGATCCATGAAATGATTCAATCGATTGTACATATTGCCCTTGTAGTAAAAGATTACGATGAAGCCCTCGAGTTTTATACTAAAAAACTTCATTTTACATTAGTTGAAGATACCTATCAGCCGGAGCAGGATAAACGATGGGTGGTAATATCCCCTCCCGGTTCCGTTGGAACGACTATTTTACTTGCCCGAGCTTCTAAACCGGAGCAAGAGCCCTTTATTGGCAATCAAGCCGGAGGAAGAGTGTTTTTATTTCTAAATACCGATGACTTCTGGAGGGATTATCATGAGATGGTTGCTAAGGGTATTGAGTTTGTAAGGGCTCCTAAAGAGCAGTCTTATGGTATGGTTGCTGTGTTTAAGGACTTATATGGAAATCTATGGGATTTACTGCAAATGAATGAAGATCATCCTATCGCAAAGCGTATAAAATAAATGAAGCTTAATCTCTTTTTATTGTTTCATAATAATCACAAATCCTCATACTCACTGATACCCAGATTGACATGCTTTTGCAGGTTTTAAAAGGATACGAATAAAACGGAATTAGTGCCTAGCCTTGAAAGCGCCAGAAAGACAGTGTTTATTGATGATTTAAGAACCGGAAAATAAGCCGATAATGTCAAAATTATTGACACGTTACCGCGACTTATTTTACTCTTACCCCTCTTAATTCAGGAATTCGCACATAGAAAAGTATCAGAGCTGTGAATCGGTTGAAACCCTTACAAATCAAGACAAAAGAAAAGCACCGACCCAACAGCTCCTATGTCTGCCAAACCGATACTTTGTAAGTGCGCCTCCAGGGGCTCGAACCCTGGACACCCTGATTAAGAGTCAGGTGCTCTACCAACTGAGCTAGAGGCGCGTATTATTTCCGAACGCAAAAGTTATTATATATAATACTAAGACAAATTGCAAGCATTTTTTTTATTTTTTTAAAAAAATAAACACATTTTATAAATGAGGTAAGAAAAGTCTCAAAATAATGGATTTTCTTACCTCTTATTCTCTGATTCTTAACTTTTTACAACACTATTTGATTTCCTTCAAATCGAATAAAAGCATCAATTAATTAATAAAGCTTATCTTTTACTTGATTTATTAGGTGGCTTATTTGTGAGACTCTAGTTTATCCTGTAATGCTTTTTTCGGAACAGCACCGACTATGGTTTCTACCGGTGTTCCGTTCTTGAATATGATTAAGGTAGGGATGGACATCACACGGTACTTCTCCGCTGTCTCTGACTCCTGATCTACGTTTAATTTACCTATTTTATAGGTACCAGCATATTCGTCTGCTAATTCTGCTACTATGGGAGCAATCATTTTACAGGGACCGCACCAATCTGCATAAAAATCTACCAATACAGGGATGTCCGCTTCCAATGCTTCCTTTTGAAAATTCGCATCAGTAAATTGAAAAGCCATTTTATTTTCCTCCATTCTTTTCTCTAAGTTAGAATTAAATCTGACCCAAAGTTTATCCTATTGTTATTTAGTATCTCATTTCTTATCTTTATTATGTGATGTTAATAATCATATTACAATATCACTTTAATAACAATTCTTTTAGCTACTTTCTCTTTTTTTTAACAGCGCTGTTGAGCATTCCTTCCACTTCATCCCAGGAGGATTTTAACTTCAACATTCTCTTGTCTAAATTACGATTTCCTCCGGTAGCTTTTGCTATCTTTGTTTTCCAATTTTTTTTCATTGATACACCTGCATACCTGTTTCTATCAGTTTATGAAGATAGCCGTTATTTAGCACCCTGTATATACTGATTTTAACCGGTTAATTACGAAATATGGTCATTTTGTGAATCGGATTTCCTTTCGCCACAAACTTTTCCTCGTATTCCGTCATAACATTACCCTCAAGATACTCGCTGTTATGCAAATCAAAGGTAACTTCTCTTAATTCCCATCCAGCAAGCTTGGTTTCCTCTAAGGAGAACTCAAACAAATCCCTGTTATCTGTCTTAAATATGATCTCTCCGTCCTTCTTTAGGCAGCCGTTATACCGGTGTAAGAATTCCTTTGAGGTTAATCTCCTTCTTGCATGGCGGTCCTTTGGCCATGGATCAGAAAAGTTAAGATAGATTCTTCCTAACTCATTCTGATCGAAAATATCGTTTAAGTATTCCGCATCAAATCGAATAAAATAAAGATTTGGCAGTTCAACCTCCTTGCTTTTTTCCAATGCTCGCAGGAGAACACTGGAGTACTTTTCTATGCCGATGTAATTAATCTCCGGATTTGAGGTTGCCAGCTGCATTATGAATTTTCCCTTACCCATTCCTATTTCCACATGTATGGGGTGATTATTTCCAAACAAAGTGTTCCATTTTCCTTTATACTGTTCAGGCTCGTTTACTACATAATCATTCTCAGCTACAGCTTCCCTAGAGCCTTTGATATTTCTAAGTCTCATTTGCTAGTCTCCTTAAAAATAGTTTCTATATGAAATAAATCTGTTTCTTTCATTTGTTTGTAATCTCTTTCTATTATAGTTTCTAACCGCTAATTCGTCAATTAATCCTTATCTGCATTCTGTGAAATCAATCGTTGTTACTACATTCTGTGAAATCAATCGCTACCCTATTTCAAAGATTTCTTAATTGTAGTATACTATAGAAAATTTAGATTATATTAAGGAGATGGCAATGAAAGTTATAGCGATCAATGGAAGCCCTAAGCCAAAGGGCAATACTTATACCGCACTTAAGACAGTTTGCGATGAATTAGCCACACAAAATATTGAAACCGAGATTATCCATGTAGGGAATATGGATTTAAAAGGCTGCATTTCCTGCGGCCGCTGTAGTGAAGGCCATTGCATCTTTTCCGATGATACCCTTCGCGAAATTGTGCAAAGGATTCATGCTGCGGACGGCTTGTTACTTGGAAGTCCTGTTTATTATGCTAGCATAGCAGGAACCATGAAAAGCTTTCTTGATCGACTCTTTTACCCGAATCGGGGTAGAATGCGTCTGAAGGTTGGTGCTTCGATAGCGGTGCTTCGTAGATCCGGAGGTGTTACTACATTTGATCAACTTAATAATTATTTTCTGATATCAGAAATGATGATAGCACCCTCTTTCTACTGGAATGTCATCCATGGAGGTACTCCAGGCGAGGTTTTGCAGGATGCGGAGGGCATCAGTATTATGAAGAATCTTGCCAATAATATGGCTTGGATGCTTAAGATAAAGGAATACTCTAGGGATGCTTTTCCGATTCCGGCACCGGTAGACAGAGAAAGGACTAATTTCATCCGTTAATGTAAAAAACTCCTTCTGATTTCTGTTTTGTTATTTACAATTGGTAAATATCTATAGTACAATGGTAAAGATCGAAACTTGCATTATACAACGAAAGGCATGGTTAATTTATGAAACGACGTCAATGGATAGCTGTATTTACTATCCTTTTAATAGCAATTTCCCCGTTATCAGGAACAAGCAGAGCCAAAGCTACAAGTACTGAGGATGCCGGTACAGATGTCTGGCCAAGCGGCCCCAGTGTTTATGCCGAATCAGCAATAGTTATGGAGGCCTCCACCGGACTTATCCTGTATGAGAAGAACATTAATGATGAACACTACCCTGCCAGTATTACCAAGATTATGACGGTACTTTTGGCTCTTGAGAATTCTTCTCTGGGCGAAATCGTAACCTTCTCGAGGAATTCTGTTTATGATGTTGAGGCTGATAGCAGCCGTTTATGGATTGATGTAGGTGAACAGCTGACCATGCAGCAATGCTTGTACGGAATCTTACTAGAATCCGCGAATGATATTGCTTACGCTGTTGCTGAACATGTTGCCGGGGATATAGAGAGTTTTGGAAAGATGATGACCGAACGTGCTAAGAGTCTTGGTTGTTTAAATACTAACTTTGTTAATCCTCATGGTTTACAGGATGAAAACCACTACACAAGTGCTTACGATATGGCTTTAATTACAAGGGAGGCAATGAAAAATGAGACCTTCCGTAAGATATTTTCAACGCGTACCTCTCAGATACCGCCGACAAACCTTCAATCAGAAACCAGATACCTGGTAAATCATCATAAATTCATTAGAAAAGTTGATTACTTTTATGATGATTGTATCGGTGGTAAAACCGGATATACCTCGACATCTAAGTATACCTTGGTAAGTGTTGCAAAAAGAGGAGATTTAGAACTAATCTGCGTTGTTATGAGGGATGATACCTCTGCGCATCAATATACTGATACGCAGAAGCTTTTAGATTTTGGTTTTGATAACTTCTCTATCTATCCGATTGTAGACCTGGAGAGCACACAGACATTAACAGAATCCCCGTTGTTTACCCGTTATAATTCTTTGTTAAGCAAGTCTGATTCACCCATTGTAACCGATTCAAAAGGATATCTTGTACTTCCAAATACTGCTTCCTTTCAGGATGCGCTGAAAGAGGTCTCCTTCTTTCAACCTTCCGGTAACGATAGCTCCTTCACTTCCGGCTCACCGGTAGTAAAAGAAGGAAACAATGTAATCGGAAAGATCTCCTACACCTATTATGGTAAATATGTTGGTGGAGCAGATATTCTTTATATACAGAAGGATTCCCCTTATTTAATAAAGACAGAGGTGGACAAAAAAATTCCTACAACAATTCCGGAACCAGTAACCCCTGAGAAAACAGAAGGAAACTTACGGCCAATTATCATAGGAGGTATTGTTGGATTTTTTGTTCTGGCGATTGGTTTATATTTTATATTAGTAGAGCTTCCCCGTTTAAAACGTAGAAATGCCTACTATAAAAAAAGATCTCTTCGTAAATCTTTTAAAGATGATGATTTTTTAAATTTATAACCTATTGTCCAGCCGATGCAAACAATTCTGCTATTTCATCCGATGTCAGATTTTTATTCGGATCAGTATACAGAGGTATTACCTTAGGTGTAGCGACAGTCTCTTCCTCATCCGAAAAATCAACAGCCTCAGGTTCCGGCTCCTCCTTCAGGGGCCAGGATAACTCTGGGGCATTTTCATTAATCTCCGAATTAATCGGTAGATTCTTTAGTTCCTTCATTAGCTCATGATTGCTCTCAAGTAAATCCAGAATTTTTGATACATGCTCCTGTAAAGAATCCTTTATGCTTTCCTCACGAATCGCTTGCATTAATTGCTTTGCATTTTCATTATTATAATTTATCTCCAGATTCAAAGCATTCTTCTGCCCTTCCAAGGCTTTCTTCTGCAACTCAACCATCTTATGAAGTTCTCTTACAATATTGTTTTCTATTGTTTCTTGCCTTATTTGAATATTATCAAATTGTAGCTCAAGCATAGCCGCATTTTTCTTTGTCGCAGTATAGGTAGCTTTTTGTAAATTCACTAGTTCGTTATATTTTTCATTCCATCGATCATTCTCTTCTTGAAGAACATGATCTATATAAAATTTACCACTATCCCTGCTATGTACTAATTTACTCCGAATTGAGTCCATAAACAAATATCCAGTAATCAGAACTACGAAGCCTATGCATACTGTACTGAATAAATCACCCTCTAATATTACAATACAATAAGCTTCTCCCATTAAGGCCGCTATAAAACAAAGTCCAAAAAATATAATGTTAATTCGTTTTGCCATCTCCGGAAAACCCCCATCTTCGCCGTATTTGCGAACATTTCTCGTATCATCTATATCGACACATTTTGGAAAAAGGATTAGTATTTACAACTGTTTGACAGGTAGACGGACGGTAAACTTCGTACCCTCCATCAGTGTACTTTCCAGCTCTATCGATCCATTATAGTAGTTTACAATATGCTTCACTATGGAAAGCCCCAGCCCTGTTCCCCCTACTTTTTTACTACGACCCTTATCCACCCGATAAAATCTCTCAAAAATACGTAGTTTCGCATCCTCAGGGATTCCAACACCTGTATCCTCAACAATAATGATCATCTCTTTAGCCTCTAAGAACACTGTAACATTAACTGATCCACCGGGTTTATTATATTTAATTGCATTCGTTAAAAGATTACTGATTAGCTCTCTTATCTGTTGTGCATTTGCATGTATTATCAGCGGCTTACAAGACATTTTAATCGTTACCTGACATTCCTGTGCGAGAGGTTCTAATGAGTTGCACACTTCCCTTACCAATGGACATACGCGAACCTCACTTAATTCGATTTCAGCTTCTTTTGTTTCAAGACGTGAAATCATAAGAATATCATTAATTAGATTTGTCATATTAACGGTCTCTTTTTTGATTCTTGAAAGAAAATCCTTCTGCATCATTTCATCGGTTGCCATACCATTTTCAATTAATTCAAGATAACCTCGGATTGAAGTAAGCGGTGTTTTTAATTCATGTGAAACATTTGAGAAAAACTCCTGCCTAACCATTCTCTCAAACTCAATCCGGTTCATATACTCATTCACTGATTTTGACATTTGCATTGTAGTTTCTGCAATGATATTCATCTCATCATATTTATAATTTTTAAAATGAAATTCCGGCTTCTCTTCTTTTAGCTTATGCAGCTCCTCTGCAATCTCGATCAAAGGTTTTGTAACGGAGCGTGCAAAACGCCGTGCAAATATAATGGAAACTAGTAATGATATCCCGATACTTATTAATATCGCGGGTATCAACAAGCCAATATACTGTTCCAGTCCTGAAAAGGGAACCGCCATACGAAGGATATACTTTTCATTTTCAGATAGAACAGCAACATAAAGCATCTGCTCCTTCAAGGTTTCAGACTCTCTTGTTGCATATCCAATGCCTCGATTCATTGCTTCCTTAATTTCTTCTCTGTCTCTGTGATTATCCATCATTAAACCATCTTTTATATTACTGTCAGCAATAACCCTTCCTTCTATGTCAATTATAGTAAAACGCGTTCTTTCATTTTCTGTTATTTCCTTCAGACTATCTACCTGAGCTTTCAGATCTCCACTGTAATTAAGTCCATGTTCCGCAATTCTAACGGAGTAAAGCATATCTTTTTCTGTTTTATCAATAATAATGTTACTGATTACTGCACCAAAAATACTGCCGCTTAGGATAAGCGCCAGTAATAATATCAATATAAACCTTTGAAAAATAGCTGTCTTCATCAATCACCTGTTCCGGTAAACCGATATCCTACACTTCTTACGGTCTTAATACAGTCCGTCCCTACTCTACCAAGTTTTTGTCTTAAGGTTCGAATATGAATATCTAATGTTCTTGTTTCTCCATCATATTCATAGCCCCATATTTGATTTAATAACTCGTCCCTACTCACAACACGGTTATTGTGCTCTATCAAATACAGAAGGAGTTCATACTCTTTATAGGTCAATTCAATGATTTCACCGTCATTTTTTACTTCTCTGGTATGTGGATTAATTATAAGCGTCTTAAAATTTATGATAGCTCCCACTTCTTCTTTATTTGTTCTTCGAAGCAGAGATCTAATTCGTGCTGCGAGCTCTAATACACTAAAGGGTTTGGTAATATAATCATCGGCTCCAACGTCAAGTCCCATAACCTTATCAAGTTCTTTATCCTTGGCCGTTAAACAGATTACCGGTACATTCTTTAATTTTGCATTCTGCCTTAACAGACGAATTGCAGATAAACCGTCCATACCCGGAAGCATCAGATCAAATATTGCCAAATCAGGTTTGTCATCATTCATATCAATTAGAGCCGATTCCGCAGATTCGTATGCTTGAATCCGATATCCAAAACCTTCTAACGCAATCTTTAACAACTCCCGAATGCTCTCATCATCCTCAACTACATATAACTTTTCCAAATGATAACCCCCTATTTACAAAATTCTAATGTTATTCACTGAACCGGTCTCGTGAAACTCTGTCCATTCACAGATATTTACCGCATGGTCTCCAATCCGTTCAAAGTATTTTGCTATCATTAGGATGTCCACGCACTGGTCTACATGCTCACTGGAGGCCCTTAGAAGGGTTGCCACTTCCTCCTTAACTTTATCGAATAAATCGTCTACTTCATCGTCCTGTTTTATTGTTTTTTTAGCATCTTCTATATTTAATGACGTAAAGGCAGCAACTGAATTATGAACCATCCCCTTAGCTACTTTTCCCATCTCCGGAATGTGTTTCACCAAATTATAGATTGGCTCCCTTTTTTCTCGAATGATTAATTCTGCTATATCTGCAGCATGATCTCCGATTCGTTCCATATCAGTTACCACTTTAAGTGCGGTAGTAACAATTCTTAAATCTCTTGCTACCGGCTGTTGCTTCAGGATAAGGGATAAACATCTGGATTCAATTGTTTTTTCGATATCATTTATATTTCTATCTCCCTGAATGATTTCATTCGCTATCACTTCATTCTGAGATTCAAAAGCCTCTAATGTTTTTTCAATAGCCTGTTCAATGAGCTGTCCCATCTCAGTTAAGTTCTCTCTTAGTAATTGTAGCTCGTGTTCAAAGGTTAATCTAGCGGTCATAAAATACCTCCTTATAATTCTGATTATAGTGGATGTGGTTTCCTCTGTCAAACTATAGCATCAACCAAATCTTCCGGTAATGTAATCCTCTGTCCGCTTATCCACAGGTCTTGTGAAGAGTGTATCAGTGGGTGCAAATTCCACTACTTCTCCCACCAAGAAGAACGCTGTATAATCAGAGATACGAGCTGCTTGCTGCATGTTATGGGTAACAATAGCAACTGTATACTTTTCCTTTAATTCGGACATTAGATCTTCAATTTTTAAGGTTGAAATCGGGTCTAAGGCTGAGGTTGGTTCATCCATCAGAAGAACCTCCGGTTCTACTGCCAATGCCCTTGCAATACATAATCTCTGCTGTTGACCTCCTGAAAGCCCAAGTGCTGATTTTTTTAGGCGGTGTTTTACTTCATCAAATAATGCAGCTCCCTTTAAGCTTTCCTCTACAATCTCATCCAGCTTTGACTTTGATTTAATTCCATGAATTCTGGGTCCATATGCAATGTTATCATAGATGGACATCGGAAATGGATTAGGCTGCTGGAATACCATACCGATTTTCTTGCGTAATAAGGTTGTATCAACTCTGGGATCGTATATATCTTCTCCGTCCAGTGTTACTGTTCCATTAATTACTACCCCCGGTATTAAATCATTCATCCGATTTAACGTCTTTAAAAAGGTTGATTTACCGCAACCGGAAGGCCCAATAAATGCAGTGATCGCTTTTTCTTTTATATTCATATCAACATTTTTTAGCGCATGATTTGTTCCGTAATATAGATTTAAATTTTTAGTGTTTATTTTATCCTTAATCATATATCCTCCATTTATGTGTCATTCCTACGATTCCAACTTAAATTATAAATTGTAATCAAATTTAAGATTATCTTCCAGGCAATCCTTTTACTTATTCACATTAAATTTATGTGATAAGAACTTCGTTAACATATTAATAGCAAATACGATTATCAATAAGACAAGGGCTATACCAAACGCCGCATCATATTTTGCTTTTTCCATACTCAGGAATAGTTGAATCGTTAAAGTTCCCCCTGGCTGTAATATCTTTTCTACCAGGCCTTCCCCATAATTTCCCAACTTAGGAAGCAGATAACCACTCCCGGCGGTGAACAATAAGGCTGCCGATTCACCTACAATACGCCCAATGGATAGAATAATACCCGTAATAATGCCCGGCATCGCAGATGGTAATAGAATCGTCCTAATCATATACCATTTTGTTGCTCCGATACCCAGTGCTCCGCTTCTATAGCTATTGGGAACTGTTTTTAGTGCTTCCTGTGTATTTCTTGTTATTAAAGGAAGTACCATAAGTACCAGCGTCAAGGATCCGGTTAAAATAGAATAGCCTAATTTTAACGTAAGACCAAAGAATACATAACCAAACAGACCAAAGACAATCGATGGAATACCGGCAAGTGTTTCTGTCGTAAACTCAATGAGGCGAACCAGCTTACCCGGCTTTGCATATTCATTCAAGTAAATTGCAGCACCCACACCGAAAGGTATCGCTATAATCAGCGTTATAATGATAATGTAAAGTGTATTTATAATGTTTCCAGCTATACCAAAGGTTCCTTTGATCGAACTCGGTACTGTGGTTAGGAATCTCCAGTTTACTGAGGAAATCCCCCGAAAAGTTACGTAAGCTACAATTCCTGCTAGTAGGAAAATCGAAATGGATGAGCATAGATATATAATGCCGTGTATGAAACCCTCCAATGGTCTTGGGCGTTTATCATAAATGCTGTTAGTTATCGGCATTTTTCTTGCCTCCCTTCATTACTTTGTTCAATACCAAGTTTATCATAATAATAAAAGCAAATAGAATTAATCCTATGGTAAATAGTACTCTTTTATGTGTATCCGAAGCATAGGACATTTCACTAACAACTGCAGTTGTCAAAAAACGTACCGAATTAAAGGGTAAGGGTAGATTTGCTCCATTTCCCGCAACCAAACTGATTGCCATGGCTTCACCAATGGCTCTCCCAACTCCAAGGACAACAGCCGTAACAATACCTGATTTTGCTGCCGGAAGAATCACCTTAAAGATTGTCTGAATATGCGTGGCACCTAAAGCCAGAGATGCTTGCTTATAGTGGCGAGGCACTGCTTTCAGTGCAGTTTCACTGATATTAATAACGGTAGGTAAAATCATGATTGCCAGAACGAGAACAGCCGAGATCAAATTTGATCCTCCTGTAAATTGATGAGTTGGAGAATCCTTAAACAGAGCCAGCTCAAGCTTATATATAAATGGATTTAAAATCAAAATACCTAACAGTCCATAAATTACGGATGGAATACCGGCTAATAGCTCTACTGCCGGCTTAACGATGCCTGCCAGTCTTTTTGGAGCTGTTTCTGCTAAAAATACCGCAGTCATAACACCGATTGGTACTCCGATCAAAATAGCCAAGGTAGTACCAACAATTGATGTTAAAATTACATACAAAATTCCATAGCTAGGATCTGCTGCGTTCGGTTTCCAAACCGTTCCAAATAATATTTCCTTTAAACCGACTTCAAAAATTGCTGGTGTACCGCTTACTATCATATATAAAGTAATAGAAAAAACGGCCAAAACAGCAAAAAAAGCACAGGCAATAAAAACAAATGCTGCAGTCCTTTCTACGGTATTCTTAGTTTTATAACTACCTATAATGGAGAAATTCTTATCACTCATATAAACTCCTTATCATGTTATTAGCAGCTATAGGAAGAATTATTCTGTCATCGGATAACTCTTCCTTTGCATATGATGTGTTAACTCATCAATTATTTATCAACGGTTATTAATCCAACGTTCTTGATAAGCTCTTGTCCTTCCTCTGACATCATGTATTCGAAGAAAGCCTGAACTAATTCACTCTGCTCTGAGATCGCACCTTTCGTAGCCATTACAAAGGGTCTGCTAAGTAAATAATTACCTGCCTTAATATTCTCTTCGGTGGGTTCTATGCTATCAATACTTACTGTGTTAACACTGTCATCAATAACATCCAAGGATACATATCCGATTGCCCCGGGAATTGAAGAAACCTTTGCTAATACACCGCCAGTACTGTTAATTTCATTTGAGTATCTGCACATATCTTCAATTTCCAGAAGCTCTTCAAATGCACCTCTGGTACCTGAACCTGACTCTCTTCCTACAACAACGATTGGCTGATCTGCTCCGCCTACTTCACTCCAGTTTGTAACTTCACCTTTATAAATTTGTACTAACTGATCTTTATGAAGGCTTAAAGTAGTATTTGCTCTATCAACAATTACTGCAATTCCATCAATAGCTACAATATTTTCAATAGCTCCGGAACTGATTTCCGTGTTCTTCAAATTTCTTGAGGAATTTCCTATATCTACAGTTCCTGCAACAACAGCCTCTATACCTGCACTGGATCCGGTAAATTCGGGTGAAACCAGGACATTGGTATATTTCAACATAAATGCCTCTGCAGCTGCATTCGCCAGCTTCTCCATTGAGGTGGAACCTGCCATAGTAATTGTCCCGCTTAAATCCTTTGTTCCTGTTATGTTTCCGGATTTTGCATCATTTCCACATGCTGTTAATGCTCCCGTTATTAATACACTAATCATAATAAGTGCAACAAACATTTTTATTTTTTTCTTCATATTTACCTCCATTCCGCCGCTGACGGCGGCACAAACAATACCTGAAAGAAGTTTCTCTTCTTATCTCTTCTCTTTACAGTATTAAAATAACATTTTTTACTTAACGTAAATATCACGATATCGTTTAGACTTTGTTAATTAAATGTAAAGTTATATAATGGAACGTGTTATAAGGAATATTATTCTTTTTTTTAGTTTTATTATTCTGTTCTGATTTTTGTGGTCTTTTGGACTCAAACCCTAACGAACAAAAAGGATGTTGAATTTAAACCCTTCCTATTACGGTTTAAATTCAACATCCTTATCCTTTATCAATAACGTGCCTGGCGGGATTCGAACCCACGGCCTTCCGCTTAGGAGGCGGACGCTCTATCCTGCTGAGCTACAAGCACACTCGCAATAGTTATTCTACTATTTCCTGCTTCTTAAGTCAATAACTAAGATAATAGAAACCTAGCATTTTACCTCCTATACACCTAAAGGACTCCGAGAAAATAGCTCTATATTAATTTAATATAGAGCTATAAATCTTATTCCAGCTTAATTTTAGTCTTTCACCTGTTCGGAGAAGGCAATGCTTCCCTGCATCCATATATTTCCCTTAAATCGTCTTCCTGTTATCGGTTCACCAATTAAATCCTGCTTGTTAATACATAATCTGAAGTTGATATCATTACATACCAGCTGCAAATCATAGATTTCTTCCTTTGTCTGTGTATTCACAATCAAATTACTCTCCGTAATCGTTGCTATCACACTATAATTATCAGATTCTGATCCAAACGGGATAAAGGAAGTATCCACGATGGAATATATATCTTCTTTTTTCGCTCTTCTCGATACCATCGCATAAGTATCGATATCATCTATTGTTAAGCTATCAATTGCATCCTGGTTCCCTTTTTTCGCTTCAGCAATCAGATTATTACGATACTTCGTTTCTGCGCTGATATTACGCACCTGGACTTCATCCATTTCAATTGGCAGAAGTATCTTGCCTTCTAATGATAATGCGGCTAATGTAATGGGAAAGGGTGTAGTCATCGGCATATTCTGGTGCTTCTTCTCAAGAAATTCTATTACATTCTGAAGATAAAAGATTAACGATACTCCTAATCTAAAATCATCGCACATCCCGGTATAGGCCTCTGCATCTACTCTTTTATTAATGCCTACTTCTTCTCTCGTACTTATATTCTGACCATTGATACAAGGAAAATAATGCTCCATATGAAATATGTTATCTTTATCTTTCTCTCCACGGATGGTGATCCCAATACCATCACCGTACTCCAAAGTAAGCTCTGTCAGACTTTCTTCCTCATTAATTTGAATCGTACTCATTTTTGTAGGATTCTCTGTGATGGATTCCAAAAGTTTATTTAATTCTGCTCTATTATTAATGTTACTAAATCCGATTGCTCTTAAATAGCTATGCATTCTTCTCACTTCCATTCATTGCCCGTTAAACTTATTATATTCTACGTTTCCCTGCTTGATTTCATGTAATAATTATTTATATCATATTTTGCATCAGCTGGCAAGAGCCCTTAATAAAACGGTCAAAAGGAAGTATGCATAATCAACGCTGATAGGATATTTTGAGAAGCTTATCCACATTTTTTGCAGAATATCCACCGATTATACCGCAATTACTCGGAGATCGTATCCGTAATAAATAACGTAAGCTCCTTTGTTAAGTCCTTTTCAACCCATTCGGATGGTTTATTTCCTTCTTTATTTTTTATAATACGAATAACCGGCCTGGTTGGGCACTGTACATTTTGTCGTAATACAATTCCTGTCTCACCTTGATTGGTCAATATAAGAGAACCGGTTGGATAGGCTGCAACCGAATCCACAAATGCTTTAACAACTTTAAAATCAAACAGTCTACCGGCTTGGCTAACTATGTAGTCAATCGCATCATGAACCTTCATTTTATTTGTTAAATTTCCGTATACCTTACTGTCAAAATCATCACAGACAGCAGCTATCCGACTTCCAATTCTTATACGATCCTTCTTTAAATGAAATGGATATCCTGTTCCGTCCAGTCTCTCATGATGACTGATAATAATATCTTTTGCTGTCGGAGATAGCCAGTCCATCTTTTCTACAGCAGAATACCCATATATAATATGCTTTTTTATTTCTTTCAATTCTTTTTCCGAACAATCTTCAATTTTTAAATCATGATAATCAATTGTAATATAAGTGAATCCGATATCATGTAAAAGGCATCCTATTGCTATATCTCTTATTTTAGCTTTTGTCAGCTTAAGTTTAAAAGCCAAAATAACTGAAAGAGCACATACATTTAATGAATGAGAGTAAGTACTATCACTTTTCTCACGGATACTGGATAAGTTATAAATTACCATTGGCTCCATCATAATATCATAAATAATCTCATCTGCGATCTGTTTAATCTCTTCCAGGTCAGAATTATTATGATAGGAATACTTTAATAGAATATCTCTTACTGCATCCTGGCACTGTTCTTTTATCTGTAATTCCAGACTATTTGTTAAATTTACACCCTGGGCAATTTCATCCTCAACATAGATATACTCAATATCCAATTCCTTTAGTCTGCTTATATACTCTTTTTTTATAACCGATCCGGCTGTCATTAAAACAGATTCATTTCTATTAAAGATATCTTTAGCAAGTAATTCATCTCCTCTAACCGAATCTAATGAGATAATTCTCATTTTAATCCCCTTCCATGGAAAGCATTCTTCAGTTACTATTATATTCTAATATTATATTATTATTTACAATCGTACTTAGGGACTAGGAATAATTCAGCCCCCTTTTTTGGTTAAATGCTCCAATTTATTTTAATATGTTTAGAAAATTTTATTCATCATATACTATATTTTATGAAACTACAATACTTATTGTATATATTTCATACTTTTTTTATGATTAGTGAAAAATTTTTGATTGTTATTTTTTTAACAATTATATTTACAAATGATTTTTTTTCTGTTATATTCATCTCATAACCATTATGTTAATTATTTAACAATAAAAAGGAGGAATTATATATGAACAAGACCACTCAACAACCTACTCCTAAGGAGCATGTTGACGACTTAGTAAAAAATGCACTTCTCGCATTAGATGAGTTTTTATCCTTAGATCAAGAGACAATTGATAACATCGTTCATGAAATGGCTTTAGCAGGACTTGCAAAGCAACAGACCCTTGCTAAAATGGCTATAGAAGAAACTAATAGAGGTATTTATGAAGATAAAATCACAAAAAATATCTTTGCTACCGAATATGTTTGGCATTCCATCAAATATCAAAAGACCGTTGGAATTATAGAAGATAATGAAGAAGAAGATTATATGATCGTGGCTGAGCCGGTTGGAATCGTCGCAGGTGTAACTCCGGTTACCAATCCTACTTCAACTACCATGTTTAAATGTTTAACCTGTATTAAGACCAGAAACCCTATCATCTTCGGTTTCCATCCCAGCTCACAACAGTGTTCCAAAGAAGCTGCTAAAACTCTTTATGAGGCAGCTGTTAAGGCAGGCGCACCAAAGAATTGTATTCAGTGGATTGAATATCCGTCAATCGATGCCACAAGAGAATTAATGAATCACCCGGACGTTTCCATGATCCTTGCCACCGGTGGCTCCGGTATGGTTAAGCAGGCTTATTCCTGTGGTAAACCGGCACTCGGCGTAGGTCCTGGAAATGTACCTTGCTTTATTGAAAAGACCGCTAACCTAAAACGTGCCGTAAATGACTTGGTATTATCCAAATCCTTTGACCACGGAATGATTTGCGCATCTGAGCAGGCTGCAATAATCGAAGCACCGATTTATGCAGAGGTTGTAGATTTAATGAAGAAAGCAGGATGTTATTTTGCTACAAAGGAAGAGATCAAGCTTCTTGAGCCTATTGTAATCAACGCAAATACCGGAGCAGTAAATCCTGCTATCGTTGGTCAACCGCCTGTTGCTATCGCTGCCTTAGCGGGAATTACAATCCCTGTAAGCACAAAGATATTATGTACCGAATTAGATGGTGTTGGTCCGGAATATCCATTATCAAAAGAAAAATTGTCACCCGTGCTTGCGGTTATTAAAGCAAAGGATTTAGAAAGCGGCTATCAGCTTTGTGAGAAAATGATCGATCTCGGCGGTTTAGGACACTCCTCCGTAATTCATTCTTCGGATGATAAAGTAATAAAGACCTTCTCAGCAAGAATGAGAACCGGCCGAATCCTTGTTAATTCTCCTTCTACTCATGGAGCAATCGGTGATTTATATAATACCAATATGCCATCTCTTACTTTGGGCTGCGGTTCCTATGGTGGTAATTCAACAACGCATAACGTATCTGCAGTAGATTTGGTAAATTATAAGCGCGTTGCTAAGAGGAGGGTTAATATGCAATGGTTTAAGGTTCCGAGTAAAATATATTTTGAATCCGGTTCAACCGCATATTTAGCTAAAATGCCTAATATAACAAAAGCTTTCATCGTAACTGATCCATCCATGACCCAGTTGGGTTATGTTAGTAAGGTTTTGTATCAATTAAGAAAACGTCCGGATTATGTACACTGTGAAATTTTCGATCAGGTTGAGCCAGATCCAAGCCTTGATACTATCCTTAAGGGCGTTGAAGAAATGAAGAAATTTAAACCTGATGTTATCATCGCCTTAGGTGGTGGTTCAGCAATTGATGCAGCAAAGGGTATGTGGTTATTCTTTGAAGACCCCGATGCAGACTTTAAGAATATGTCCTTAAAATTCTTAGATATCCGTAAGCGTACTTACAAGTTCCCAGCCTTGGGTAAAAAAGCACAATTTGTTGCAATTCCAACAACCTCCGGTACCGGATCAGAAGTAACCTCCTTTGCAGTTATATCAGATAAAAATGAAAACAAGAAATATCCTTTAGCAGATTATGAGTTGACACCTGATGTTGCAATTATCGATCCTGATTTTGTAATGAGCGTTCCTAAGAAGTCTACCGCATGGACGGGTATGGATGTATTAACTCATGCCATTGAAGCCTATATTTCCATCGTAGCTTCTGATTATACCGATGCCTTAGCTATACATGCAATTGACTTAGTATTCAAATACTTGAAAGAGTCTTACGATAAGGGAGCCGACAGCCCCATCGCCCGTGAGAAGATGCACAATGCTTCTACAATCGCCGGTATGGCCTTCACCAATGCTTTCCTCGGTATTAATCACTCCTTAGCACATAAGCTTGGTGGCGAATATCATATTCCTCACGGTTGTGCCAATGCAATTTTATTACCTCATGTAGTGCGTTATAACGGTGTTGATTGCCCTACTAAATTTACCTCCTTCCCGAAATATGAGAGTTATATTGTGGGAGATAAAATCTTTGAGTTAATGAAGAAACTTGGTAAAAACCCGAAAAATAATGCAGAAGCTGTAGAGCAGTTAGCTAAGGATATAGAAGAACTTAATCGTCACTTAGGAATACCAGCTACCTTAAAAGAGTATGGTATTGATGAAAAAGATTTCCTTAATAAAGTTACTCCTTTAGCAGATCTTGCTTTCGGTGATCAGTGTACAACAGCTAATCCTAGACTTCCTCTCGTCTCTGAATTAGAAGATCTATACCTAACAGCTTATTATGGTAAAGGAAATGTACCTAAGAAACGTAAGTAAGTATTAAGATTACCTACTAGATAATTTAATAATTATAGAATTATTCGGTAGTATATATAATAAAGCTCGCAGTATCGGTTATCCGGCTGCGAGCTTTCATTTATTCTATATAAGGGATGTATCATCCTTAGAATTCGTTTATTCCATAAAGTTATTACTATTAAGTGCCTGATTTAAGGCCTTTTTTTCATCCTCAGAAAGCTCAAGAAAGGACTCCCCTTTTATTATTTCCTTCAAATAAGTATAACAACCTTCTCGACTGCTATGTACTGAGTTAATAAGAATACCATTATTATTCTTATCCAGTAATGCTACTACAAAGCTAAGCTTTCCTCCCATTTCCTTAAAGGCATCATACTTCACTACACCTACCTTTTGATAAGCAATTAGAAGATTTTCTTTTACTTTTGCAAGCTCTTCGTTCAGTTTTTTGGTATTTATTTTTAATGTATCAATATCTGAGAATCGTGTTATAACCTGTTCTTCCAGATTTACTCCACTACCACCTGTCATAAACTTTTTATACTTTTTGTTCAGCTTATTCTGTTTAATGGTTATAATTATTACTATTATTAAAAGAAGCAGTGAGAGAGCTGCTAATCCCAGAATAAAATATTCTGAGTTGTTTTTTACTAGTTCTGTTATGTTCATAATCCGTTCCTCCATTTGTATTTTATGATATACATATTTTTACATTAGTAATTTCCTATACTATAGATTCAAATAAATCAATAATCCGCTCCAATTCTTCGTTTGAATAGTACTCAATTTCTATGGAACCTTTATTTTTCTGTTTCTTGTGTATTGAAACCTTAGTACCTATGATATTACGGATTTTATTCTCTAAATCTCGATATATAAATTCATCCTCGATCGTTACCGCTGCTTCTTCTTTCTGTGGTTTCTCCTTTAACATCTGTTTAACTAGCTTTTCGGTCTCTCTAACACTTAATTTTTCATCAAATATTTTACATGCAATATTATATTGCATATCGTTGTTATCAATTGACAGTAAAGTCCGTGCGTGTCCACTGGACAGCATTTCGTCAATCAACATTTGTTGTACTCGCTCATCCAGCTTTAATAATCTCATTGAATTCGTAACTGCAGCCCTGCTCTTTGAGACTCTCTCCGCCACTTCATCTTGTTTTAAATGAAACTCTTGAATCAATCTATGGTATGTTTGGGCCTCTTCAATCGGATTTAAATCCTCTCGTTGAATATTCTCAATCAATGCAATTTCTACTATTTCCTGAGGACTATAATCCTTTATAATTGCAGGAACTTCCTTAAGTCCAGCAATTCTAGCTGCACGCCATCTTCTTTCTCCAGCTATTATTTCATAGTATTTATCCCTTTTCTGCAATAATAACGGCTGAATAATTCCATACTGCTTAATTGAATCCGCCAACTCCTGAAGCGCATCTTCATCAAATTTTCTTCGTGGTTGTGATTTATTTGGTTCAATATCACTTATATGTATAAATGTTTCACGTGAAACATTCTCTTTTATATCACCAGTATTTTCAATGATTTGTTCTGGAATCATGATATCAAGGCCTTTTCCTAAACCCTTCTTTACAGCCATATATATCCTCCTTATATATTTTAATATCTTACAAATAAAATCAAATTGTTTATATTACTTTCTATTTCTATACTTAATTTCACCAATTTCGTTTTTTGCATAAGCTTCCGACTCATCCTTTTCTATCACTTCAGATGCTAATTGACGATATCCATCAGCTCCCGCGGATTTAGGATCGTACAAATTAATTGGCAGACCATGGCTTGGAGCCTCCGCTAGTCGAACATTTCTCGGAATAATTGTTTTATAAATGTTTTGCTTTAAATTACTTTTTACATTTTCAACTACTTGAAGAGAAAGATTAGTCCTTGCATCAAACATAGTAAAGACTACACCTTCCATTTCTAGTTTTGGATTGAGTCGTTGTTTTACTAAGTTTATAGTATGCATTAATTGAGTAAGTCCCTCTAAAGCATAGAATTCACATTGGATTGGTACAAGAACAGTATCTGCTGTTGTCATAGCGTTTACAGTTAATGTATTGAGTGATGGTGGACAGTCAATAATAATAAAATCGTACTCTTCACGTATTTTCTCTACTTCTTTCTTTAATATGTATTCTCTTCCTTCAACCCCAATTAACTCTATTTCTGCCCCGGCCAGGTTAACACTTGAAGGAAGTATATCGAGATTTTTGATTGGTGTATGTAGCCTGCATTCTTCTAAAGTACATTCACCAATTATCATTTGATAAATTGTATTTGTTAATTTATTCTTCTCAATACCTAATCCACTAGAGGTGTTTCCTTGGGGATCAATATCAATAGCCAGAACTTTTCTGTTCTTTTCTGCTAAACATGCAGACAAGTTAATTGCGGTTGTAGTTTTTCCAACACCGCCTTTTTGATTTGCTATTGCGATAATTCTTGCCATATAACTCCATCCTCCCAGAGCTTCTTTATGAATCCTTTGTGAATCACATATTATTTGCCCAATAACCATAAAACTTACATAAAACATATTATAGCATCATTTTGTGATTATATCTATAAAATTATAAAACTTTTGTAGCATAAATTTACTAAATATTAATATTTACTAGATTACTCTTTAAAAAGAATATAGATATAACTAATTTGTCAATAATGTTTCACGTGAAACACTATTAATCTATATGTCAAGTAAGTACTTGGACAGATATGACGAATGCTATTTATTTGTATGGCTTTTGACACCCTAATCCTAATAAATAAAAAACGAAATGTTTCACGTGAAACATTCCGCTATATCACATACATTAAAATATATCAACAAAATTATTTCTAATTGCATATACGGCTGCCTGTGTTCGATCAGATACATCTATCTTCTTAAATATATTAGACACATGATTTTTTACTGTCTTCTCACTGATGGCTAGCATATATGCTATTTCTTTATTGAATAAGCCTTCCGCTAATAATTTTAAAACTTCAATCTCTCTCTTTGTTAATGAATCATCAATGTTATTCAAAGAGTTGTTCTTCTCTTCCATTTTTATTTTTAGTTGCGGTGATAGCTCAGGCTGAATAAATACTTCTCCATTATATACACAGTTAATTGCCTTCTTCAACAAAGTTGAATCTGAATCCTTCAAAACATATCCGTCTACTCCTATCTCAACTGCTCTCATCAAATACTCGACTTCATTATGAATGGTTAATATTAAAACCTTCACATCAATTTTTGATTCTTTAATATATTGTAAAACCTGAAGTCCATTCATGTTTGGCATATTAATGTCTAAAAGCAGAACATCTGTTTGCTTTTCATCCAATAAGTCTATACATTGCTTTCCGTTATTTGCTTCACAACTAACTACGATATCTCCATCTAATTCTAATAATTGCTTTATCCCTTCTCTTACCATTGAATGATCGTCTGCTATCATTATATGAATCGGCCTACTCATCTTTCTCCCCCTCGTATACTGTTAATGGTGCAGAAACCGTAACTACTGTTCCCATACCTTTTTCTGATAGAATATTTAATGTACCTGACAATAAAGAGATTCTTTCTTTTATAATAGAAAGTCCAAAGCTTGAGGTATCTTCTTCTGTATTATTTTCTAAAGTATCCTTATTAAACCCTAACCCATTATCTTTAATTGAGACCGTAACTTTATGATCTTCATAATCGATATTAATATGAATTAATGACGCATTCGCATGTTTAATTACATTATTACAAGCTTCCTGTATAATGCGAAATAAAGTTAATTTAATCACAGGTAAAATACTCATTGTTTCTTCATTTGCAGTAACCTTAATCTGAATATTATTACTATCCATGATACGATTTGCATATCTTTGTATCGTTATGGTTAATCCAAGGTCGTCAAGTGTCATGGGTTTTAAGTTATATATTATACCTCTCATGTCATTAATAACCATCTTTAATGTATTTGACATTGCATTCAATTCCAATTTAGCTCGTATGGAATCAATATCAATCAACTTGACACATAGCTCAGATTTATGAACTAAGCTTGTTAGATTCTGAACAGTAGTATCATGTAAATCTCGGGCTATTCTTTGTCTCTCGATTTCTTGAGCTTCTAGTATACTTAAACCCTTATCACTTATCTTAGATTTATCATCTGTTTCGCTATCTGTATCTAAGATTTCTTTTTCTCTAATATGAGCATCTATATATTGAGCTGCTTCTTTTAATCCACTTATTTTTTCTACTAATTTGCTTTGCTCTTGTTTTAGAACATCGATCCGTTGTTTCAGACGATCTATCATTGCTTCCAACTCTACAGTATTATAGGACTTACTATAAATTGGTGAAAATAAATCTAGATTGTGAACTTTAACTCTTTCTTTCTCACTTAATTCTAACACTTTCTCCTGAAGAAGATTTTCTTGTGATTTTAATTGAATTTTAACAGAATAGAGCTGTTCTTCAAAATCAATAGCTAAACTCTTTAATAAAAGGCTTGGCGATTTATTTTCTTGATTTGAGATATCCGTATTATTATTTTGATCCAAATTGTTGTCATACATAATATAGTCTCCTTTTCTATGTTCAGGCAACAATAATGCATAATATCAAAGTACTAAAAATGCACTAAACTGGTATAAATCAGAAAATACTAATATTAATATAATATAACATAATATGATATTTTTAAAGCGTTTTTTAGGTAAGTAGGAAATATTAATTAAATTTCACCGTTTTACTGCATAAAGATACAGCATCACCTGGGTGTATAATCATCTTAAATTGTGAAAATTCTTCTTTATTAGAACTTGATACTCTTTTAAATCCTATCTTTTGATAAAACTTCTCTAATATAGGATCTATATTAACTACTACCTCGTTGATACCGCCAGTAAATGCTTTGTTAAGTAACATACGAACTGTGAAATCACCATATTTCTTACCCCTAAACTCCTTTAACACTGCTATATGGCCTATTTCACAGCTTATCCCATCATATACAATTCTTCCGGTGGCAACTGCTTTTTTCTCCTCTGACAGTTCCCCGGATAAAGTTTTTCGATTATCCTCTTCGTACACTATAACATGCATCGCATGTTCATCGAGTCCATCAAACTCGTTTTCTTCAGAAACACCAAATTCTTTTACTAAAACCTCTCTTCTGATACGAAAAACCTCTGCCAGATCATCTCCATAAGATAATATCTTACCCTGTATCATCATAATCACTCAACCCTCTCATTTTTATAATGGTTCCAGGATTGGAGTGTCAAAAGGTCACCTAATTGTTGACACTCTAACCCTTTATAATGGTTCTTTGGATGGCTTTCCTGCTGTTCTTGGATAATTTTTAGGTGTAAGAAAACACTTCCGGATGACTACGAGACTTCTTTCAATTTCGGTACCCGGTAACTGAAACTCTTCTACTTTCTCGACCTTCGCTCCAAGAATTTTCAATGCATTTACTGATTGATCCAACTCCACCTGTACATTTCCTGATTTATAGGGAATAAATAACCCGTCCTTTTTTACATAGGGAAGACAATACTCGGATAGTGAGGATAGCTTGGCTACAGCTCGGGAGACACATACATCAAAGCTCTCCCGGTACATTCTATCTTTTCCGTAATCTTCCGCTCTACCATGAAGTGTTACTACATTCTTTAAACCTAATTTTGATATGACTTCATTTAAAAATACCAATCTTTTATTCAGGGAATCTAATAATACAATTTCAATTTCTGGGAAAACTATTTTTAAAGGAATACCAGGAAAACCTGCACCCGTTCCCATATCTAATATTTTATCTTTATGTGGTCTATAAACCTTAACTAATGATAAGCTGTCAATAAAATGTTTGTTAACAACCTCTCTGAATTCGGTAATAGCAGTTAAATTCATAACAGTATTCCATTCGGTAAGCAACTCATAATAATCTATAAACTGCTGTAGCTGAAGGTTTGTCAGCTCCATACCCAAGTCTGACATTCCACCCTTCAATAGTTCGATTTCAGAATATTGGTTAAATAACATAGACTAACCCCTTTCATTATTTTTTTCCGCGTTAATCTGAGTAAGATAAACTAGTAATACAGAGATATCTGCCGGTGATACTCCAGAGATTCGGGATGCTTGTCCGATAGAAATAGGTCTGAATTTATTTAGCTTTTGTCTAGCTTCAATTCTTAAGCTTGGAACATTCATGTAGTCAATATCTTCCGGTATTCGTCTGTTTTCTAATTTACGGAATTGCTCAATTTGTCTTAACTGTCTTGTTATATAACCATCATATTTAATATTAATATTAACCTGTTCAATTACATCCTCAGGAAGCACCTTTCGTTCCTTATCAATTGGTTCGAGAAGCTCATAACTAAGCTCTGGCCTGCGTATCAGTTCTGCCAATGTAGCAGCTGTTCCTAGAGCAGAACTATCATATTTTGCCAACAGCTCCTGTACTTCTTTGTTTGCACCAACGTTTGTTGTCTCCAGTCGATGTATTTCCTTTTTTATCCTATCTTCCTTTTCAATAAGCTTATGATATCTCTCTTCGTCAATTAAACCTACTTCATACCCCTTCTTTGTTAAACGGATATCTGCATTATCCTGTCTAAGCAGAAGACGATATTCTGCCCTTGAAGTCATCATCCGGTAAGGTTCATGTGTTTCTTTCGTTACCAAATCGTCTATAAGTACTCCGATATAAGCCTCCGATCGGTCGATAATCAGAGGCTCTTTGCCTAACAATTTTAAGGCTGCATTAATACCTGCAACCAGACCCTGGGCTGCTGCTTCCTCATAACCCGAACTACCATTAAATTGACCTCCTGCAAACAAACCATCAACTTTTTTGAATTCCAAGGAAGGTTTAAGCTGCATCGGATTAATACAATCGTATTCAATTGCATAAGCATTTCGTACAATATTAGCATTTTCCAAACCTGGCACAGAGCGATACATTTGATATTGCACATCCTCCGGTAGAGAACTTGACATACCCGCGATATACATCTCATTTGTATAGCTTCCTTCAGGCTCAATAAATACCTGATGCCTGTCCTTATCAGCGAATCTTACCACCTTATCTTCTATGGAAGGACAATATCTCGGCCCCGTTCCCTTGATATCGCCGGAATAAAGAGGAGATCGATCAATATTTGCCTTTATTATCTCATGGGTTTTTTCAGTTGTATAGGTAAGCCAGCAAGATACTTGCTCTCTATTTAAATCCTCCGGTTTTGTTGTAAAAGAAAACGGAACTACCTTATCATCTCCTAATTGCTCTTCCATTTTAGAAAAATCGATAGATCTTCTATCAATTCTTGCCGGGGTTCCGGTTTTAAATCGGTAAATTTCTATACCCAATGCCATTAATGAATCGGTTAAATGGGTTGCAGCCTGTAAGCCGTTTGGCCCGGTTTTATTTACTACTTCACCATAGATACATCTTGCATTCAAATATGTTCCCGTACATAATATAACTGCCTTACAAGGATAGATTGCCCCGGAATAAGTTTTCACACCTGTTATTTTATTATCTTCTGTTAATATCTCAGTTACTTCTGCCTGCTTTAATGTCAGATTTGGTGTATTCTCTAATATATTTCTCATTCTTTTAGAATACTCTTGCTTGTCGGCCTGAGCACGTAAGGAATGAACAGCAGGTCCTTTTGATATATTTAACATCTTAGATTGGATGTAGGTTCTATCAATATTTTTACCCATTTCTCCACCCAAAGCATCTATTTCTCTAACTAAATGGCCCTTTGAAGTTCCACCTATATTGGGATTACAGGGCATCATAGCGATACTGTCCATACTAACAGTAAATAGCAATGTATTCATAGAGAGTCTTGCTGAAGCTAAGGCTGCTTCACAACCGGCATGACCTGCACCTACGACAATCACATCATAGCCTTCATAAACATATGACATACTCTTCCTCCGTTCTAAACCGCCTATCAGCGGACAATATCTATTCATGCTTACTCCTTGGATGAGTTTTATATCTCAGCAAGTGAGAACCTTGTGCAAAACTTCACAGTTCTTCCCTAGAATTTTATACTTTAAAAACTCTATTTTCCCATACAGAATTCCTTAAATATCATGTTTACCAGGTCTTCCTCAACATTTTCACCTATGATTTTCCCCAGAGTCACATATGCACTCATTAAATCAATGGAATAAAAATCTTCGGGTAAACCTGAATCTATACTTTGCTTTACTAATTTTAAGCTTTCTAATGCACTGACAAATGCTTCTCTATGTCTTTCGTTGGTTATATAAATATCTTCGTTGAAAGATAATTCACCGCCAAAAAACATATCTTTAATAGTTTTTTCAAATTCATCCAGCCCTGTATTTTCTTTCACTGAAACACTGATAACCGGTTGATTTGAAATAGTATTTATATCCTCTATCGTTATTTTTGATTCTAAATCAGACTTGTTAAGTAGTAAAATTGCTTTTTTATCTTGAATCAACTTTAATATTGTTATATCATTTTCATCCATAACGGTTGAAGAGTCCAAAACAAATACAATTAAATCCGCATCTGCAGCAATACGAAGAGCCTTATCTACACCTATTTTTTCAATAATATCATCTGTATTACGAATACCAGCCGTATCAATTACATTAAGTATAATACCGTTTAAATTGATAGTCTCCTCCAAGGTATCTCTTGTTGTTCCCGCTATATCTGTAACTATAGCTCTTTCCTCTCCAACTAATGAATTAAGAAGACTTGATTTCCCGGCATTCGGTTTTCCTATAATAACTGTCCTTATTCCCTCTTTCATTATTTTACCATTTCTTGATTCTTTAATCAAACGATCGATGAAACGGCATTCCTGATCTATATGTTTTTCAAGCTCGTCCTGGAATCCTTCTAAGCTAATATGTTCAGGATCGTCAAGTGCAGCTTCAATAAATGCGATATCTCGTAAAATATTTTCTCTTAGTTCTTTTATTAAAAAAAGAACTTTTCCTTGTAGCTGGTTCAACGAGTTCTTTAAGGATACTTCATTTTTTGCATGAATTATATCACAGATAGCTTCAGCCTGAGATAAATCAATTCTTCCATTTAAGAATGCTCTCTTTGTAAACTCACCGGGTTCAGCTATTCTTGCGCCGTATTTAATCACAGTTTCTAACATCTTCCTTGTTACAACAATTCCGCCATGACAATCAATCTCTACTGTATCCTCTCTTGTATAGGTGGCGGGTGCTTTCATAATTGAAACCATCACTTCATCGATTATCATTTCTTCATCAATAATAAAACCATAATGAATGGTATGGCTTTTTTCCTTTGACAATACTTTATTTCCTGATTTCGATTTATAGATTCTATCAATTATATTAAATGCATCCTTACCGCTGATACGAATCTTGCTTATTCCTGCATTACTTAAGCCGGTTGCTATTGCCGTTATGGTATCTGTCTGCATAATCATCCCTCCATCCTACAAAATACTATTATATTTTTTATAAAATTTCAATATGAATTCATATCCTCAATTATATTTAATAATTAAGATAAGAATGATAAAAACAAAAAGTCTGCATTGGCAGACTTAATTGTGGTCAATAATTTGACTAATAAATCTAATAGGACTCAATTTTCTATAAGATTAAAAGGTGTCTTAAAGTATGCTCTACTTTTAAGACACCCCTTTTTCAACATACATACAATACTTTAAACAGTCTCCACCGGTTGTTCCTTCTTTTCTTTGCTTTCTTTATATTTTTCATAATCCTTTTTATAATCTGTGCTGTAATTCTTATTATATTTACTGCTGTTATTATAAGGCTTATGGAAGTTCTTTTGTCCGTCCCTATTTCCATCCTTACTATATTCCCTATGATAACCGTTTGTTGGTTTATTGTTCGAATACCTAGAATCTCTTAAGGTTTTCTTGATATTAATTACTACTTTACGATATGGCTCTTCACCTTCGGAGTATGTCTCAACATATTTATCATTTTGTAATGCTGAGTGAATGATTCTTCTTTCATAAGGATTCATTGGCTCTAAGGAAACCGGCTTTCTTGTCCTCTTAACCTTAAATGCTATATTCTTCGCTAAGTTTTCAAGAGTTTCTTTTCTTCTGGCTCTATAGTTCTCTGTATCCAATTTTACTTTTATATAGTTCTCACTGTTCTTATTTACTACAAGGCTTACCAGGTATTGAAGAGAATCTAAAGTTTGTCCTCTTTTACCGATAAGAACTCCCATCTCGTCTCCATCAATGTTAATTTCAACAGTAGCATTTTCCTCATCATAAATAACTTCAGCAGTTGCATTAATACCCATAGCCTTGAATACATCGTCAAGGAATTTCTTAGTGGTATTTTTTGTGCTCGCCTTTATTCTAACTTTAATTTTTGCCGGTTTACCAAACATCCCTAGAAAACCGCTAGTTTCTTTTTCTATTACTTCATATTCAATATTATCTATTGTAGTACCAAGCTCAAGCATAGCATTTGTCAACGCTTCATCAACTGTTTTGGCAGTTATTTCTTTCCAATCCATTGCTATTTATCCCCCTTATCACTTCTGTTTTTGAGAAGATTTGCTATTTCAGAGATACTTTTTGCTCCAGATGAGTTCTGACTTGTTACATGATTCTTTACTGCCGGCTCTTCTGTTACCTCCTGCTTTTCATCTGTATCATTTTTTACGCTACTTTCAATGGATCTTGTCTGTTTCTTAGCTAAATCCTGAACAGAATATCCCTTTGATTCTAATAACTTATTTCTCTTTGTAGCTTTTGCCAGACTCTTTTCAATTAACTCATCTACATTAACTTTATCTAAATATTTGTTTACAAAGTATTGCTGAACAATCGCATACAAGCTGGTTGCAATCCAATATAAACCGATACCGATCGGAAACGTAATACAGAAGAATAAAGACATAAGCGGCATGATATAATTCATGGAATTCATAGCAGAAGCAGCTGGATTATCCTTATTGGCATCCTTAGTCTTTACCTGCATCTGTTTACCCTGAATAAACTGCAATC
The DNA here is from genome assembly GCA_023414875.1 of Bacillota bacterium. GTDB lineage: Bacteria > Bacillota > Clostridia > Lachnospirales > Lachnospiraceae > Mobilitalea. Next base: position 32,038 of record JAEZMV010000010.1, read on the forward strand.
CTCCAGCGATAATTGGTATTAGAATAGCAGGGAATTTAAGTCCAGGATTGTTAGCAATATTTAAACCAAAAAAGCTGTTAACATTCTGTATATCTTTTACGGTATGAGCAACTGTACTGCTATTTACCGCTGCATCCTGAATACTGGCAAAACTAGTTGTAAACAGCTCCCAATTTTTACTGTTAAATTTGGACAAAACATCAATAATGGAATTAATGGTAGGAAACTCATAATTAGCACCACGAACCGTTCCTGCTACTGTTTTCAGAGTTTCTTTGTAGCCTTCAACTGAAGTAATCTGGTTAGCAATCGGTTCATACATATCCCTTACCTGGTCTACATAAGCAGGAATATTATTAATTACCTGATACAGCGCAAACATAATAGGCAAGGTTATCAAAAGAGGCAAGCATCCTGAGGTCGGGTTTGCACCATATTTTTGATATACAGCCTGTGTTTCTGCCTGTTGTTTTTTTAAAGAAGCTTCATCTTTCTTACCTTTATACTTTGCCTGAATCTTTTGTAGCTCTGGATTCATTCTGGATGAAAGCTTCGTAAATTTCTGTTGTTTAATTGTTAATGGAAGCATTAAACTTCTTGTAATAAATGTAAATACAAAAATAGTTAATGCAATATTCTGTATACCGAACAAATGAAAAAATTCATATATTGCATTCATAATCATGCCTAATAAGCTAGCAATCGGGCCCAAAAATCCCGTACCTTTAGTTAAAAATGTAACCACCAATTATTTTTCCTCCTTAGAGCTGTTGTCCAAATTATATTTTGAATCTACAATCTTTCAAATACATACTTGAGAGATTTTAAGGAACCGGATCGTATCCTCCCTTATGAAAGGGATGACATCTCAATACTCGTCTAACAGCTAAATATGTTCCCTTGATAGCTCCATACTTTTCCAATGCTTCAATTGCATATAAAGAGCAAGTAGGTGTATAGATACAGCTTGATGTTCTCTTAAGAGGTGATATATATTTTCGATAAATTTTTATCATAAATATAAATGTTTTCTTTATAATCACTTCTATACCCCTACAATTTAATTCTCTCTATCTGTTTAGATGTTATTTATATCTTTTCCAATTTTATGGAGCTTTATCAAGTGTAACATTGCACTTTCAATATCACTGTAGTCTTTCCCTTTGGCACTTACTCTTGCCACAACGATAATGTCTAATCCGTTTAACACGCTATCCTCTGCTAATCGATAGCTTTCTCTGACCAATCTGGTTATTCTGTGTCTCACAACACTATTTCCAACTTTTTTACTTACCGATATTCCAATTCGGTTATGATTGGTCTTATTCCTTTTTACATACATGATTAAATATTTATTCGCAAATGATTTTCCGGTACTATATATTTCTTTAAAATCTTGATTTTTTTTTAATGATTCTGATTGTTTCATTTTTTGATTAGCCTTTTCTTTTACAAATAGAATGAACTACTACCTAGTTCATGATATCTGAATTAAACCTTTATTATACAGCTTTTATAGTTAATGATAGAAGAAAAGGTCACATAATTGCGACCTATGCAGATAATTGCTTTCTTCCTTTTGCTCTTCTAGCAGATAATACTTTTCTGCCGGATGCTGTAGCCATTCTTGCTCTAAATCCATGTACCTTAGAGTGAGATCTCTTTTTCGGTTGGAATGTCATTTTCATTACTCTGCACCTCCTTTAACACTACCGTGCAATCTGATAAGCGAAATTTATCTATTGTACTAGATATTTTGGAATATCACGTCTATTATATGCGCTATACCCCTTTACGTCAAGTAAATATTTTGATTTTGGGGCTTAGTAGACTATGTGGAAAACATAATTATTACCTATTAATATATAGGATTGTTGATAACTTTATTTCTTATGTGGATAATATGTTATATTAAAAAATTATTATTATCTATTTTCTTTATTTTATTAACATCTAATGCTTGTTTATAATGTTAAAATCTTTATACATTCTTCCACATTATGATGAAAAATAAAGAAAGGCATAATAACCATTGAAAATTTAATTAATTTGTTATAATATATATCTATGTGAGTATTTGTGGAGGCAATAATGAAAAATTTAATTCAATCAAAATGGGATGATATTTTAAAATATCTGATTTCAGAATATGGAATAACTGACGTATCCTATACTACCTGGTTAAAACCACTTAAAGTATACGATGTAGTTGATCATGTTATTACAATTTTGATTAACGATGAGCGTATAGGACCTCCGAGTATCAATATCATTCGTAATAAATATGAGCTATTATTGAAAGTATCCATAGAAGAAATCATGGGTGAACCTTATGAAATCAGGTTCATTCTTCAAAGTCAGATAGATTCTGCAGAAACTACTGTTGAGCCAGTCGTTGTTAAGAAAAAAAATAACGGACCGACTTTTTTGAATGCCAGATATACCTTTGATACCTTTGTGGTAGGCGGTAATAATGAATTTGCGAGAGCTGCCGCTTTGGCAGTTGCGGAAAATCCGGGTGAAATATATAACCCTCTTTTTATTTACGGCGGTGTCGGACTTGGTAAAACACATTTAATGCATTCCATTGCTCATTTTGTTTTGGATCAAAATCCGGATACCAAGGTTTTATATGTAACCAGTGAGAAATTTACGAATGAGCTAATTGAATCTATACAAAAGAATACAACAAATCAATTTAGGGAGAAATATCGTTCCATTGACATTCTCCTTATTGATGATATTCAATTTATAATAGGAAAAGAAAGAACTCAGGAAGAGTTTTTCCATACTTTTAATACTCTTCATGAATCAAAGAGACAAATCATCATCTCCAGTGATCGTCCTCCTAAAGAAATGCTTACTTTAGAGGACAGGCTCCGTTCCAGATTCGAACACGGTCTTTTAGCGGACATCCAGTCACCGGATTATGAAACCCGAATGGCCATTTTAAGAAAAAAAGAAGAGCTTGATGGTCTTAAAATTGATGAAGAAGTTCTTCGCTATATAGCTACCAATATCAAATCTAATATTCGTGAGTTGGAAGGCGCATTAACTAAAATTGTTGCTTTTTCCAGATTAAAAAAGAGAGAACTCAATCTTCTTCTTGCAGAAGAAGCCCTTCAGGATATTATTTCACCAAATGAGAAAAAGGTAATAACAGCAGATTTAATAGTAGAAGTTGTAGCAGAACACCATAATATAACTCCTGCAGAGATTTATTCTAAGGATAAGAGTAGAAATATTTCATATCCTAGACAGATTGTAATGTATCTGTGTCGCAGATTAACAGATCTTTCTGTTACTGATATCGGTAAATCTTTAGGAAACAGGGACCATTCTACTGTTCTGCACGGTTATGACAAGGTAGCAGGTGACATAGAAAAAGATTCATCCTTACATAATACGATTGACGTTTTAATAAAGAAAATTAATCCTGATTAAAGCAGTTTATAAGTCCGTTGATATTTGGTTGATAAAACGTTGATATTCTGTTTATAAATACATTTACAAAATATGTATATTATAATTAGTAAATTACTCCACATACATAAACTAATTTATTTACATGGTTATCTATGGCTGTAAACCTTGATTCTTAAGCTAGGAAAGCAGATATCAACAAATAAACAACGCTTATTAATAATATTACTAAGAATCTATTATATATTTATATATTTAAAGCGAAGGGAGTTTATACACAGATGAAAATCCAATGTCAAAAATCGGATCTTTTAAATAGTGTTAATATTGTATTGAAAGCAGTACCCGTGAAATCAACTATGCCTATATTAGAATGTTTAATTATTGAAGCCACTGATCAATGTATTAAGCTAATCGCAAATGATATGGAGCTGGGAATTGAAACTCTGGTAAAGGGAAACGTAATAGAAACAGGTATAGTAGCTTTAAATGCAAAAGTTTTTTCAGAGATTGTTCGAAGGCTCCCGGAAAATGAAGTAAGTATTGCAACAGATTCAAACTATATGACTGAAATTATTTGTGAAAAAGCTAAGTTTGCAATTTCAGGTAGATCAGGTGAAGAGTTTCCTTCTCTTCCAAAGATAGAAAAAGAAAACGCAGTCATTATATCCCAGTTTACTCTGAAGGAAGTAATCAGACAGACCGTATTTTCAATTTCAGATAATGAAAGTAATAAAATAATGACAGGTGAGCTGTTTGAGATTAATAAGAATGAATTGAGGGTAATATCCTTAGATGGACATAGAATTTCTATTCGTAAAATATATTTGAAGGATTCCTATGAAGATAGAAAGGTAATAGTACCAGGTAAGACATTGAATGAAATAAGTAAGATATTATCAGGAGAGGCTTCCTCTCTGGTGCATATTTTCTTTACAGATAAGCATGCATTATTTGAGTTTGATGATACTGTAGTATTAACCAGATTAATTGAGGGGGAATATTACAGAATTGATCAGATGCTTTCCAGTGATTACGAAACGAAAGTGACAATTAATAAAAAAGAACTTCAAAATTGTATTGAAAGAGCTTCGTTATTAATTCGTGAGACAGATAAAAAACCTATCATTATTGATATTAAAAATAATAACTTTGAGTTAAAAATTAATACAGCAATCGGATCTATGAATGAAGAAATCGATATCATACTTGAAGGAAAGGATATTATCATTGGCTTTAATCCAAAATTCCTTCTGGATGCTTTACGTGTTATTGATGATGAGACAGTAGATATTTATTTGATTAATGCAAAGGCTCCATGTTTTATCCGTGATAAGGATCAGTCATACATTTATTTAATTTTACCTGTAAATATTAATGTTATGGCATAGCATTTACAATTGACTGATATCAGAAATTGTAAGATTAGCTGAAAGGAAGTAGGAGAATGCATCAAATTAAATTAAGAGAAGAATATATTAAGCTGGGACAGGCATTAAAAGCTGCAGGGCTTGTTGATTCCGGCGTAGATGCTAAAATTGAAATTGTTGAGGGTCAGGTTAAAGTAAATGGGGTTGTAGAGGTACAAAGAGGAAAGAAACTCCATGATGGTGACATTGTTGAATATCAGGGAGAACAGATTCAAATTATAAAATAAATCATATTTATTTTATTACTATAAAATTGATGCTAAAGGAAATGTTGGTGCTAATATGATTGTAAAGTCATTAGAATTAAAAGATTATCGCAATTACAGTAATCTTAGCATGCAATTTTCCAGTGGGACAAATATATTGTATGGAGAAAATGCTCAGGGAAAAACGAATATTCTTGAGGCAATTTATATTTGTGGAACCACAAAATCCCATAGAGGAAGCAAAGATAAAGAAATAATCATGTTTCATGAGGAAGAAGCTCATGTCAGAGTTATACTTGAGAAGAACCAGATTTCACATAAATTAGACTTGCATTTGAAGAAGAATAAAGCAAAGGGTGTTGCCATAGACGGAATCCCGATAAAAAGACAAGGTGAAATATTTGGAATGCTTAACCTTGTGTTTTTTTCGCCGGAGGATCTATATATAATAAAAAACGGTCCCGGTGAAAGAAGGAGGTTTTTGGATTTAGAACTTTGCCAGCTTGATAAAATATATTTAAATCATCTGACAAACTATAATAAAGTTCTAGCACAGCGTAACAACTTACTGAAACAAATAAGTTTTAATAGAAGTTTATTGGATACACTATATGTATGGGATGAAAAGCTGATGGAATATGGCCGTAAAATTATTGAAACAAGAGATAATTTTATTATGAGGCTGAATGAATTAGTGTTTGGAATACATAAGAAACTTACCGGTGGGAAGGAAGAATTATTTCTTCAATATGAGCCAAATGTAATAATAAAGGATTTTGAAGGAAAATTAAAAAAATCCCTAGAAAGAGATTTAAGTTTGAAGATGACCAATGTAGGTCCTCATAGAGATGATCTTAGCTTTATGTTAGGTGATGTTGATATACGAAAATACGGATCACAGGGTCAGCAGCGTACAGCTGCATTATCTTGTAAGCTTGCAGAAATAGATTTAGTAAAAGCAGTAATAAAGGAAAATCCCATTCTTTTACTGGATGATGTTCTTTCGGAATTAGATAGACAGAGACAAACACATTTGTTAAACAGCATTGGAGATCTTCAAACAATCATTACTTGTACCGGGTTAGAAGAGTTTATTAATCATAGATTTGAATATAATAAGATTTTTCATGTGGTAAATGGAACTGTTATCAATGATAATTAATTATTGAATGATAAAATAAAGATATAATTACCAAAAAAATTGATAATTATTTCTCAAAGAAATGGAGGTTATACCTCCAAAAAAACTGGAGGATTTTATATGAGTAATGATTACGGTGCAGAACAAATTCAAATATTAGAAGGTTTGGAGGCGGTTAGAAAACGGCCTGGTATGTACATTGGCTCAACATCTTCCAAAGGTTTACATCATCTGGTTTATGAAATTGTAGATAATGCAGTGGATGAGGCATTAGCCGGCTATTGCGATACAATTATTGTAACAATTAATGAGGATAATTCCATTACAGTAATTGATAATGGTCGAGGAATCCCGGTAGGAATTAATCAGAAAAAAGGTATCTCATCAGTAGAAGTAGTTTTCACCATTCTTCATGCCGGCGGTAAATTCGGCGGTGGAGGATATAAGGTATCCGGAGGATTACACGGTGTAGGAGCTTCAGTAGTAAATGCTTTATCTGAATGGCTTACAGTAGATATCTGTGTAGAAGGAAAAAAATATTTTCAAAGATATGAGAGAGGTAAAGCTATAAATCGTCTCCAAGAGGTTGGAGATACTGATCAAAGAGGAACTACAGTTACATTTTTACCCGATAAGGAAATATTTGAAGAAACCGTATATGATTATGAGATATTAAAACAAAGACTTCGTGAAATGGCTTTCTTAACAAAGAATATTAAAATTATTTTACGAGATAAACGGGAAGAAGTAGTGAAAGAAAAGGAATTTCATTATGCCGGTGGTATCAAGGAATATGTAGAATATCTGAACCGTCATAAGGATCCGCTATATTCCGATATTATTTATTGTGAAGGTCAAAGAGATAGTGTATATGTTGAAGTTGCTTTACAGCATAACAATTCTTATACAGAAGGTGTTTACAGTTTTGTAAATAATATTACTACACCAGAGGGGGGAACACATCTAGCCGGATTTAAAAATGCAATCACAAAAACCTTTAATGATTATGCTAGAAATATGAAATTTCTTAAAGAAAGTGATGCGAACCTTTCCGGTGAAGATATCAGAGAAGGGTTAACAGCTATTATCAGTATTAAGATTCCTGAGCCTCAGTTTGAAGGACAGACAAAGCAAAAGCTGGGTAACAGTGAGGCAAGAGGAGCGGTAGACAGTATCGTAAGTGAACAATTGACCTATTTTCTGGAACAGAATCCTCAGGTTGCAAGAATGATCTGTGAAAAATCAGTAATGGCGCAAAGAGCGAGAGATGCAGCTAGAAAAGCTCGAGATTTAACAAGAAGAAAAACTGCATTAGAAGGTACAAGCTTACCAGGTAAATTAGCAGATTGCTCCGATAAGGATCCATCAAAATGCGAAATATATATAGTTGAGGGAGATTCTGCGGGAGGTTCAGCAAAAACAGCACGTTCCAGGGCAACTCAGGCGATATTACCTTTAAGAGGTAAGATACTTAATGTAGAAAAATCAAGGCTTGATAAAATATTGGTCAATAATGAGATTAGAGCAATGATAACAGCATTTGGTACAAGTATTTCGGATGATTTCGATATCACAAAATTGCGTTATCACAAAATAATCATTATGACGGATGCGGACGTTGATGGTGCGCATATAAGCACATTACTACTTACTTTCTTATACCGTTTTATGCCGGAATTGATTAAACAGGGATATGTATATATGGCTCAACCTCCTCTTTACAAGGTTGAAAAAAATAAAACAGTTCGATATGCTTACAGTGATGATGAGTTAAATCAGATACTCACAGAGTTAGGCAGAGACGGTAATAATAAAATACAAAGATATAAAGGTCTTGGTGAAATGGATGCGGAGCAGCTATGGGAGACTACTATGGATCCGGAACGAAGAATACTTCTTCGTGTAACCATGGATGAGGAAGAATCTTCCGAAATTGATCTTACCTTTACCACACTAATGGGTGATAAGGTAGAACCAAGAAGGGAATTCATTGAAGCTAATGCAAAATATGTTAAGAATCTGGATATTTAAAAGGTCCGGAGACCAAAGAGAATTTACAAGATGAATTGGTTATCCAATTTACTTGTTATTTATAAAGTACGGACATCTGAGAATACAAGGATAAATTAGTAATTCCCGGAACAGATTGAACGGAGGAAATGAAATGGATGAGAATATCTTCGATAAGGTGCATGACGTCGATCTAAGAAAAACAATGGAAACGTCCTATATCGATTATGCCATGTCGGTAATTGCCGCCCGAGCTCTGCCAGACGTAAGGGATGGTTTAAAGCCGGTACAAAGAAGAATTTTATATGCAATGATAGAGTTGAATAATGGACCGGACAAACCGCATCGTAAATGTGCGCGTATTGTCGGTGATACCATGGGTAAGTACCATCCTCACGGTGATAGTTCTATTTATGAGGCTTTGGTTAAGCTTGCACAGGATTTCTCTACCAGATATCCTCTGATAGATGGTCATGGAAACTTTGGTTCAGTTGACGGTGACGGAGCTGCTGCGATGCGTTATACAGAGGCACGTCTAAGTAAGATTTCCATGGAAATGCTGTCAGATATCAATAAAGATACCGTTAACTTTTCCCCGAACTTTGATGAAACAGAAAAAGAGCCGGATGTATTACCATCCAGATATCCGAATTTATTAGTAAACGGAACCTCAGGAATTGCTGTAGGTATGGCGACCAATATTCCTCCTCACAATTTGCGTGAGGTTATCAATGGTGTCCTTAAAATAATTAATAATCATATCGAAGAAGACAGAGAAACCGATATTGAAGAATTATTGCAAATTGTTAAAGGACCTGATTTTCCGACCGGAGCAGAGATTCTTGGGACAACCGGAATCAATGAGGCATATCGTACAGGTAGGGGTAAAATACGGGTACGTGCTGTTACAGATATTGAACCCATGGCAAACGGAAAGAACCGAATCGTAGTAACGGAGCTTCCGTATATGGTTAACAAGGCTCGTCTAATTGAGAAAATAGCAGAGCTAGTTAAGGATAAGAAAATTGATGGAATAACCGAATTGCGTGATGAGTCTGATCGTACCGGTATGAGAATAGCAATTGAGCTTAGAAGAGACGTTAATGCGAATGTCATTTTAAATCAATTATACAAGCACACCCAATTACAGGATACCTTCGGTGTTATCATGCTGGCACTTGTTAATAATGAACCTCGTGTTCTAAATCTGTATCAAATGCTGGATTATTACCTGCAGCATCAGAAGGAAGTTGTAACCAGACGTACCAAATACGATTTAAATAAAGCAGAAGAGCGGGCTCATATTTTACAGGGATTATTGATTGCGCTCGATAATATTGATGAAGTAATTGCAATTATTCGTTCTTCTCAAAATGGTGGAATTGCAAAGGAACGACTGATTGAACGTTTTGAACTTTCCGATCCACAGGCTCAGGCAATCATTGACATGAGACTGAGAGCATTGACCGGTTTGGAGAGAGAAAGACTTGAGAATGAATATGCTGAGCTTATGGCAAAGATTGCAGAATTCAAAGCGATACTTGCTGATGAAAAACTTCTGCTTGGTGTCATAAGGGATGAAATAACAGTTATTCGTGATAAATATGGTGATGAAAGAAGAACCTCCATTGGCTTTGATGAATTTGATATTTCTATGGAGGATCTGATACCAAATGAAATTACCGTAATTGCGATGACAAGACTGGGATATATTAAGCGTATGACAATTGATAATTTCAAGAGTCAGCATAGGGGTGGTAAAGGAATTAAGGGAATGCAAACCATTGAAGAGGATTTTATCGAAGATCTCTTAATGACAACAAATCATCACTATATTATGTTCTTTACGAATAAGGGTAGGGTTTACAGACTCAAGGCTTATGAGATTCCGGAATCCGGAAGGACAGCCAGAGGTACTGCAATTGTTAACCTACTTCAATTGTTGCCAGAAGAACGGATTACTGCAATTATTCCTTTAAAGGAATATCAAAATGACCGATTCCTGTTTATGGCAACCCAAAATGGTATTGTTAAGAAAACCCCGATTAGGGATTATGAGAATATTAGAAAATCCGGTCTACAGGCAATCAGTTTAAGAGAAGATGATGAACTGATTGAAGTAAAATCGACGAACCATTTGAAGGATATCTTTTTAGTAACCAAGAACGGTATGTGCATCCGTTTTAATGAGCGAGATGTAAGACCTACCGGAAGAACCTCAATGGGTGTTATCGGTATGACCTTAACCGGAGATGATCAAATTGTAGGAATGCAGCTCAATACGCAAGGTCAGTACCTCCTTTTCGTATCAGAAAATGGTATGGGAAAACGTACCGAGATGGAAGAGTTCACAGTACAACGACGTGGTGGTAAGGGTGTAAAATGCTATAAGATTACAGAAAAGACCGGTGATGTAGTAGGCGTTAAGGCTGTAAATGAAGAGAATGAAGTTATTCTTATTACAACAGAAGGAATCATTATACGCTTAATGGTAAGTGATATCTCTGTACTTGGGCGTATCACCTCTGGAGTGAAGCTAATCTCAATTGATACAGATACTGACATAAAGGTTGCAAGCTTTGCGAAGGTAAAGGAAAGCAATACCGCTACCTCCGAAGATGACATTCTTAAGAATCTTGAAAAAGAACTCGATGAAGAGAATGTTATCATAGAAACTGCAGATCTGCCCGAAGGCGAATTTGATGATTATGATGAATTAAACGATGGACAGGTAGAGATTAAGGAATCTTATGAAGATCAGGTAGTAAAAGAGGATTCCGAGGAAGAACACGGGGAAGAGTAATCATTTAGGAAACCTGAAGAAAGTTTATAGTAATAATAATTTTACGGAGTAAGAATAATTTATATCTAAGGCAAATTCTTTGGAAGGATAAACAAAGGAACAACTTTCATATTGTCAGAAGAAGAATTAGTATAAAAGATTATCCCTATAAGGAGTTATCATGCGATATTTACACACGGATGAGATTATTAAAAACATAAAAGAAATGTGCATTGAAGCCAACTATAAGTTGGCTTCTGATGTAGAGGAGCGTGTTAGGGGAGCAATTGAAAAAGAATCCTCGGTACTTGGTAAACAAATCCTAAATCAGCTTGGAGAGAATCTTGATATTGCCGCAGAGGATTCCATACCAATATGTCAGGATACCGGTATGGCAATCATTTTTATAAGATTGGGACAACAGGTTCATATCGAGGGAATGGAGCTAGAGGATGCTATCAATGAAGGTATCCGTCAGGGTTATCAGGAGGGATATCTTAGAAAATCCGTCGTATCCGATCCGCTTCTTCGTAATAATACAAAGGATAATACTCCGGGCATTATTCATTATGAAATTGTTCCGGGAGATCAGTTGGAGATTACAGTTGCACCAAAGGGCTTTGGAAGTGAAAATATGAGCCGGGTCTATATGCTAAAACCTTCGGATGGTGAAGAAGGGGTAAAACAGGCAGTACTTGAGACTGTACGTCTGGCCGGACCCAATGCCTGCCCGCCGATTGTAGTTGGAGTGGGTATCGGAGGCAGCTTTGAGAAAAGCACACTTTTGTCTAAAAAGGCACTGGCTAGGAGTATGAATCAATCCTCAAAACTGGAACATATTCGCAGATTAGAAGAAGACCTTCTGAAAGAAATTAATCAGTTAGGGATAGGGCCGGGAGGTTTTGGAGGTATAATCACAGCTCTCGGAGTCAATATTGAAACCTATCCAACCCATATTGCTGGATTGCCGGTAGCTGTTAATATCTGTTGTCATGTAAACCGTCATGTCACCAGGAGGCTATAAATAAATCCGAAAGATAAGCAAGCGATTAATAAAATGGTTTTTATTTGGGAAGGATAAGATTAATATGGATAAGTATATTAAAACCCCACTGAATACAGAAGTAGTTAACGGTCTTGAAGCGGGCGATTATGTCTATATCACAGGAACGATCTATACAGCAAGAGATGCTGCGCACAAGAGATTATTTGAGACAATGAAGGAAGGTAAGAGGATTCCCTTTGACCTAGTAAATAATATAATATATTATCTTGGCCCTACGCCGGAAAGGGAAGGTCAGGTAATCGGATCGGCAGGTCCCACAACCAGCAGCCGAATGGATAAATATACTCCCTTACTTTTAGACAATGGCTTAAAGGGTATGATAGGAAAAGGAAAAAGAAGCAAGGAAGTAATCGAGGCCATGGTAAGAAATAAAGCTGTTTATTTTGCTGCGGTGGGAGGAGCCGGAGCTTTACTTTCCAAAAAGATTAAAGCATCAAAAGTAATTGCATATGATGACTTAGGAACAGAAGCAATCCGGGAGCTTTATGTAGAAGATTTTCCGGTAATTGTTGTAATAGATTCACAAGGTAATAATTTGTATGAAATAGTGATGCAAAGCAGTTGACAAAAGAATGGTCATTTGTTATACTAGGTTTTGTCTCTGTGAGAAATGACAGAGAAACAGCATAATAAATGCTTGGAAAATTGAATCTATATTATATAAGTTCAGTTTCTTGGAGAAATACTCAAGAGGCCGAAGAGGCGCCCCTGCTAAGGGTGTAGGTCGGGTGACCGGCGCGAGGGTTCAAATCCCTCTTTCTCCGTTCATAAAATTAGGTAATATCCACTGGTTTTCCGGTGGGTATTTTTTTATTTAATAAAAATCATTTCGTAAAGCGTACCATAGTTCGTTTTTAGAAGTGTGTTCTTTCCTAGGAGATTACGATTATAAGATATTTTATAGGAATCGCTTTTTTTATTAATACATAGGAATCGAAGTTTTGATATAATATGATTCATCTGGAGGTGGAACGATGAAAAAATCAACACATATTAAGAAAACAATTGATTATATAGAAAATCACCTGGACGAAGACATCAAGCTAGAGACCATTGCGAAAGCAGTTGGTTATTCCAAATATCATTTAAATCGTATGTTTGCAGAAAGCACCGGTCAAACAATACACAGATATATAAGAGAGCTTCGGTTAGAAAAAGCAGCGGATAATCTTGTTCATTCAGAAAAAAGTATAGTTGAAATAGCGTTTGAAGCTGGTTATGAATCACAGCAGGCATTTACCCTTGCCTTTAGACAGTTATATTACTACACGCCTATGGTATATAGAAATATCGGAATTCTCAACACCAGACAAAGGCAAGATAAGTCATATTCACATTTTAGAATTAGCAGAAAATTTCCAGTTAAAAATAAGATATATTCTTGGAACGGTAGGGTGATGGCGGCATGAGTATGATTCCTTACGTTATAGAACAGACAGCAAGAGGTGAAAGAAGCTACGATATATTCTCAAGGTTACTGGCAGATAGGATCATATTTTTAGGAGAAGAGGTAACTGATGCCTCAGCAAGTATTATCATTGCACAGATGCTATTTTTAGAAGCTCAGGATCCGGAGAAAGACATTAACTTTTATATTAATAGCCCAGGTGGCTCCGTTACGGCAGGATTTGCAATTTATGATACTATGAAATTTATCAAATGTGATATCTCTACGATATGTATCGGTCTTGCTGCTAGTTTTGGCTCGTTTTTGTTAGCTGCGGGAAGTCGCGGAAAAAGATTTGCGTTACCAAATTCTGAAATAATGATACATCAGCCGGCAATATCAGGTGGTTTAAAGGGTTCAGCCAGTGATATTAAAATTATGTCTGATTGTATTCAACGCAATAAAGAACGCTTGAACAGAATCCTTGCTGAAACTACTGGAAAAACAATAGAAGAAATTGAACGGGATACGGATCGTGATTATTTTATGAATGCGGAAGAAGCTAAGGCTTATGGTCTGATCGACAGCGTAATAGTAAAAAGATAAATAACGATAAAAACACCCAGGCAGTTCAACCAGGTATACCAAACAGGGCAGTTGAGAGACAGGTATCAAAAGAGAGTGTGTGACAAAAGATCGAGATGAATATATCACGGAGTCTAAATACTATTAAATAGTATCTTCAATATGGGCTGGGTAAATATGGATTGACAGATAAGGAAGCCTATGCTACGATTTATAACAAAATTTTAGCAGAGGGTAAGGAATGATGAAAAAAGTTATAATTAGTAAAAAACACATACCAATTTTTATTATTTTAGGATTATTATTGTTTTTAGCCTTAGGTTTTTTCTTCATACGCAGATATAATTCCTTTGATTTAAACATAAAGGAAAATATTATTATTACAAGCAGTGCTTTTGAAGATGGTGGTACCATTCCGAAAAAATATACAGGACAGGGAGAGGACATTTCTCCGGATTTTTTGCTTTCCTCCGTTTCACCGGAGGCTAAATCAATTGCGATAATAATGGATGATCTTGATTTTCCTATGGGAGTTTATAATCACTGGGTTATCTGGAATATTCCTGTAATGGAACAAATTCCGGCGGCCATTCCTCACGGTGAGAAAGTTGAAGCCTTAAATGATGCAATTCAGGGTATAGGCTACGGAAAACATAAATATAAGGGTCCGAATCCTCCATTTGGATCTCATAGATATCAATATAAGATATATGTTCTAGATACATTATTAGATATGGAAAGTGATTCCGGTAAAAGAGATTTACTTAAGAAGATGGAGGGACATGTATTACAATATGGCTCCATCACGGGTAAATTTAAATAAGTATAAAAAATATAATATGCGAAGGGCTTTTGTATCTTAAAATGATGCAAAAGTCCTTTTAGAATCAATTAGTTATTCGAGGTGCGGAATATTTACATAGTCTGGGTTATGAAGCGCTTCCTCACACTTCCAGGGAGGAGTACTATGATGCCGAAAAATGTCAAAGGAAAGCAAGAGAGATTTCAAAAGAGGTTTTAATAAAGAAATATCATTATGCGGTAAATGCATTGTGGTTTGCCTTATACAAAAGCCTATATCAAAAACCATATGGAGGAGTGTCATCAGGAGAGAACTTGTTCGGCAGTAGATTTTGCGGCCAGCTGGATAAAGTTTAATAGAAAAAATAAAGAGGAAAAGTCTGACTATTTAAAGCAAATATAAACATTCATATATCATTATATATGAAAATTATACTTAATCGTTCTTTTATATACTTTTTCATTTATGGGCGTTAATATTGTATTAGAATAGAATGCCTGTTTTGAGGGCATTCTAGCATAAGTTGCTGTAATAAAAAGGCTAGTTCTTTTATACGTTGTTTAATTTTAATATATTTTTTTAAAAAATTAAATAATTTAACTCAAAAAGTTGTTGACAAAGATATTCGCTTGTGATATCATTAATTTTGCTGACGCGTTAAGAAAACTTGATAAGCTGAAACATAGTTTATCTAGTAAGAATGACGTTAAGGCTAATGAACCTTGATAATTGAACAGTAAAACAACCCTGAAAATTCTAAAATATTTAGAGTTCCACATGAGCTCTAAAGTAAGATTTTTCATTAGATATATCAGTGATGATGTATCACGAACCGTATTGATATGAAAGTATTGATACAACCACAAAAACAGTAAAGATAACAGGATAGCTTGAGCAACTTTAAGAGTTGCAATTGATGATTGTAATAATCATCTGGCTAACGTTTATCTGACTGGATCAAAAACTTAAACATGAGAGTTTGATCCTGGCTCAGGATGAACGCTGGCGGCGTGCCTAACACATGCAAGTCGAACGGAGTTATTATTAGGAA